>JAQVCA010000009.1:50985-124102 GCA_028690035.1 Comamonas sp.
CGCAGTACGTGGACGACATCTCGCGCGGCAACATTCCCGCCAAGATCACCGACTCGTACAACGGCGACTTCAACACGCTGAAGAACAACCTGAACACCTGTATCGAGGCCGTGAACGGCCTGGTGACCGATGCCCGCACGCTGTCTGAAGCGGCCGTGGCCGGTCGTCTTGCCACCCGTGCCGATGCCTCCAAGCACCAGGGCGACTTCCGCAAGATCGTGCAGGGCGTGAACGACACGCTGGATGCGGTGATTGGCCCGCTGAACGTGGCGGCGCAGTACGTGGACGACATCTCGCGCGGCAACATTCCCGCCAAGATCACCGACTCGTACAACGGCGACTTCAACACGCTGAAGAACAACCTGAACACCTGTATCGAGGCCGTGAACGGCCTGGTGACTGATGCGCGCACGCTGTCTGAAGCGGCCGTGGCCGGTCGTCTTGCCACCCGTGCCGATGCCTCCAAGCACCAGGGGGATTTCCGCAAGATCGTCGAGGGCGTGAACGACACGCTGGACAACGTGGTCGGCCCGATCAACGACGTGCGCCGTGTTATGGCTGCCATGGAAAGCGGCGATATGACGCAAACCATCACCGCGCACTACAACGGTGATTTTGAAACGCTCACGCAAGCCATCAACAACACCATTGCCAAGCTGGCCGACACCATTGGCCAGATCAACGTGGCCGCCGATGCGCTGAACAACGCGGCAGCCCAGGTCTCGGCCACGGCGCAGTCGCTGAGCCAATCGTCTTCCGAGCAGGCGGCCTCGGTGGAAGAAACCACGGCCTCCATGGAGCAGATGACGGCCAGCATCAACCAGAACTCGGAAAACGCCAAAGTCACCGACAACATGGCCACCTCAGCGGCGCAGCAAGCGCAAGAGGGCGGTGTGGCGGTGAAGGAAACCGTCGAAGCCATGAAACAGATTGCCGACAAGATCGGCATCATCGACGACATTGCCTACCAGACCAACCTGCTGGCGCTGAACGCGGCCATCGAGGCGGCGCGTGCAGGCGAGCACGGCAAGGGCTTTGCCGTGGTGGCGGCTGAAGTGCGCAAGCTGGCCGAACGCAGCCAAGTGGCGGCGCAAGAAATTGGACAGGTGGCGACCAGTTCGGTTCGGTTGGCCGAGCAGGCCGGTGCGCTGCTCACCGAAATGGTGCCGGCCATTCGCAAAACGTCCGACCTGGTGCAGGAGATCGCTGCCTCCAGCCAGGAGCAAAGCCAGGGCGTGGGCCAGATCAACGGCGCCATGGGCCAGCTCAACAATGCCACGCAGCAAAACGCCTCGGCCTCCGAGGAACTGGCGGCCACCGCCGAAGAAATGGGCGGCCAGGCCGGTCAGCTGCAAGACCTGATGAGCTTCTTTGTGGTGGACGGTGCCCACGCCGGTGCCAGCCGTGGCGTGGGTGCGCCGCGCAAGTCCGCACGCGGGGTGCCGGTGCCCACGCCGGCGTCCGCGCGCGCTGTGGGTTACAGCAAAGCCCCGTCGCTGACGGTGGATGAGCAGGACTTTGAGCGCTACTGACATGGCGCCATCAGCCCAAGGAATGCCTTATGCATGAGTTCAACCCGTCCCAACGTGGTGCGGGTGTCGCCGCCCAGTCGATGCAGCGCGGTGACACCCACCAGTACCTCACGTTCAACGTGGGCAGCGAGATGTTCGCTGTCGGCATTTTGAACGTGAAGGAAATCATCGAGTACGGCAACCTGACCGAAATCCCCATGATGCCCAGCTTCATCCGGGGCGTGATCAATTTGCGTGGCGCCGTGGTGCCGGTGATTGATCTGGGTGCGCGCTTTAGCGGCAAGGTGTCGGCCGTGCAGCGGCGCACCTGCATCGTCATCGTCGAGGTGCAGCAAGAAGACGCCAAGCACGACATTGGCATCATGGTCGATGCGGTCTCGGAGGTGCTGGAGATTCCCAGCGCCGACATCGAGCCTGCGCCCGCGTTTGGTGCGCGCATCCGCGCCGACTTCATCGCGGGCATGGGCAAGGTGGCGGGCAAGTTCGTCATCATTCTGGCCATTCAGCGCGTGCTCTCGGTCGATGAAATGGCCGTGCTGGCCCAGATCGGCCAGGAGCAAAGCGAGAGCCAGCACGCGCCTTGAGTGCGGGCTTGAACTTTCATGGCCGACCCCAGCATCACCGACGCAGAGTTCCAGCGCTTTCAGCGCCTGATCTACGAGATTGCCGGCATCAGCCTGGCCGATTCGAAAAAAGTGCTCTTGGTCGGGCGCCTGGGCAAGCGCTTGCGTGCCTTGCAACTCAAGAGCTTTGGCGAGTACCACGATTTGGTGGCGCACGGCAACGACCCGCTAGAGCGCCAAACCATGGTGGATTTGCTCACCACCAACGAGACCTATTTTTTTCGCGAGCAGGCGCACTTCGACTACCTGCAAAACACCATCGTGGCGCAGCACCCGCCGCGCCAGCCCTTTGATGTGTGGAGCGCCGCCGCCTCTACGGGCGAAGAGATTTACACCTTGGCCATGGTGCTGGCCGACAGCCTGGGGGTGAAGGGCGCGTGGAGCATTTTGGGCTCGGACATCAGCACCCAGGTGCTGGCCACTGCCGAGCGCGGCCACTATTGGCTGGAGCGCACGCGCGGCCTGCCCGACGCCTATTTGCACAAATACTGCCTCAGGGGCGTGCGCAGCCAAGAGGGCAGCTTTTTGATTGCGCCCGAGCTGCGCAGCCACACGCGCTTCATGCAGATCAACCTCAACACCACGCTGCCCGACATTGGGCGCTTTCACGTGGTGTTCTTACGCAACGTGATGATTTATTTTGACAACGACACCAAACGCCAGGTGGTGGCGCGCATCGTGCAAAAGCTGCACCCGGGCGGCTACCTGATTGTTGGCCACTCGGAAAGCCTCAACGGCATCAACAACACGGTGCAGCTCGTGCGCCCCACCATTTATCGCCTGCCGCTGGCGCAGGGCAAGGCGTAGTGGCTGTGGCGAAAATCAAAGTCATCGTCGTGGACGATTCGGCGGTCGTGCGCCAGGTGAACCGTGAAACCCTGGCGCGCGAGAGCGACATCGAAGTGCTGGCAGCCTGCCCGGACCCGGTGGCGGCGCTGGAAAAAATGCGCGTGCAATGGCCTGACGTGATCGTCACCGACATTGAAATGCCGCGCATGGACGGCATTGCCTTCTTAAAAAAAGTCATGGCCGAGCGGCCCACGCCGGTGGTGGTGTGCTCCTCGCTGACCGAAGAGGGTGCCGCCACCACCATGGAAGCGCTGGCTGCCGGGGCATTGGCCATCATCACCAAGCCCAAGCTGGGGGTGAAGCAGTTTTTGCAAGACGCGGGCGACGATTTGGTCACTGCCGTGCGCGCGGCAGCGCGGGCCAACATGGGCCGCGTGCGCATGACCGTGCCACGCCCCAAGCTGGGGGCCGAGGCCATGCTGGCGGCGCGGCCTGGTGCGGGCGCTGGCAGCGCACTGCACAACACTACGGACAAAGTGGTGGCCATTGGCACCTCCACAGGCGGCACCCAGGCACTGGAGGCGGTGTTGACACAGTTGCCGCGCACCAGCACGGGCATCGTCGTGGTGCAGCACATGCCCGAGAAATTCACCGCTTTGTTTGCCCAGCGCCTGAACGGCCTGTGCGCGATGGAGGTGCGTGAGGCACGCGATGGCGACCGCGTGCTGCCAGGGCGTGTGCTCATCGCTCCCGGTGGGCGGCACATGCTGCTGCAGCGCAGCGGCGCCCAGTATTTGGTGCAGGTGCGCGATGGCCCGGTGGTCAATCGCCACAAGCCTTCGGTGGATGTGTTGTTTCGCTCGGTGGCCCAGGTGGCCGGGCGCAATGCGCTGGGCATCATCATGACGGGCATGGGTGACGATGGCGCGCGTGGCCTCAAGGAAATGCACCAGGCAGGAGCCCTCACCGTGGCCGAGGATGAGTCCAGCTGTGTGGTGTTTGGCATGCCCAAAGTCGCCATAGAGATGGGGGGCGTGAGCAAGGTCCTGCCGCTCGACCGCATTGCCCAGGAGATCATCACGTATGGCCGTTAACCCTCGCTCCAGCACCCCAGCACGTGCCTTGCCCACCCAGGGCGGCGCCAAAGAGCTTCCCCCGGCCGGTGCCACGGGGCGTGGCCTGGAGCGCGTGGCCCGGGTCATCAACCCGGGCGGCTGGGCGGTGGAGAGCGAGCGCCCGATTGCCACTTTGCTGGGTTCTTGTGTGGCGGTGTGCCTGATCGATCCTCAGCTGCATTTGGCGGGCATGAACCATTTTTTGCTGCCCAGTGGTCAGCCCGGTGGCAGCCGCCGCAGCACCGATGAGGATACGGTGCTGCACGGCGATTACGCCATGGAGGTGCTGCGCAACGCCATGTATGCGCGCGGTGCTTCGCCCGCACGCCTGGTGGCCAAGGCCTTTGGCGGCGGTAACGTGGTGAACGCCATTCAGATGGCGATTGGTTCGCGCAACGCGGAATTTGCCCGCGAGTGGTTGCAGCGCGAGGGCATTCCGCTGCTGTCCAGTGACTTGGGGGGGGCGTGGTCGCGCAAGGTGGTGCTCGATCCGCTCACGGGCGATGCGTTTTGCCGCCGCACCGCCATCCACCGCCCCGAGGCGATTGCCATGGCCAATGCAGAGAATGCCTACGAAAAAACCTTGCTCGAACGTGCCCAGGCCGCGACAGCGACGCAGGAAAAAAAGATTGAGCTGTTTTAAGCGGCTGAGTTTTCTTAAAAAGATAGCGCTTACCGCTTGTCTGTAAGGGATTTTGGTATATTTTGTTTCTGAAATGTCGTGTTAACAGGCGGCTACAGCTATAGATTTTGATAGTCTGCAGCGCCATCCTTTGGTGTGGAAGATGGCGCAGGCGTTGTGGTGGCACTGTGCCGGTAGGCCGCTGGGGTCTGTCCGGTGTGGCGCTTGAAAAAGCGGCTGAAGTAGGCCGGGTCGCCAAAGCCCAAATCAAACGCCAGCTGCGAGACCGGCGCCTGCACATGCATGAGCAGGCGGCAGGCCTCGCGCACCAGACGTGCATGCACCACATGCTGCGCGCTGTGCCCGGTTTCGGCGCGCACCAGGCGGTTGAGGCGCTCGGCCGACAGCCCCAGCTGGCTGGCATAGCGCGTGATGGGCCAGTGCTCGGCGTAGTGTTTTTCCACCAACACCAGCCAGCGCGTGTACAGCGTATGCCGCCCCTGGGTGCGCGGTGGGCCGTCGCAGCGTGCGCGCCATTGCGCTAGGTGCCACAGCACGCAGCGCGTCAGCCACAGCTGCACCGGCCCGGTGCTGGCCGTGGACGGTTGCTGCGCCTCGGCGTGCAGCATTTGCCACAGAATGTGCTGGCGGTGCGTGCTGCCCTCGTGGCGCGGCAGGCTCAGCGTGGTGGGCGTGGCAAACAGGGTGTGCAGAGCGCGGCCCATTTCGGGGCCCTCCTGCTCGGCGAGCAAGGCGGCATCGAAGGTCAGCACATAGCCCTCGGTACTGGGCGTAAAGCGAAAGGCATGCGCCACGCCGGGGGGAATCAGCAGCGCCACCGGGCCAGCGGCCTGCATGCGCGTGCCATCCAGTAGTGCATGCACGCTGCCCTGCCAGACCCACAGCACCTGGTGCAGGCCGTGGTGCAGGTGCGCATCAATCTCCCAGTCGTACATGCGGCTGCGCGAGACGATGGATTCGATGTGCAGCATGCGCAACCGACCACTGTGCCCTTCGCCGTACAGGTCGAACACCGGCAAGCGCCGTGGTGTGCGCCGCAGCTGGGGCACAGAGGCCAGAGGATGGGGAGGCAGGATGGACATAAGCGGCAATGTACGTCAAAAGTACCAGCCTTCGTGGCGATTTGTCTGTTTACGGAGCCAGCACATTCTTCACAATGGACGCTTTGTTTTACGTCAATTCAACCGGAGACCTGTCTTATGAAAACCCAAGTTGTCGTCATCGGTGGTGGACCCTCGGGCCTGCTGCTTTCCCAGCTGCTCGATCGCAAGGGAATTGCCAATGTGGTGCTGGAAAAGCACACCCGTGAATATGTGTTGGGCCGCATCCGCGCCGGTGTGCTGGAGCATGGTTTTGCTGCGCTGATGCGCGAAGCCGGTGTGGGTGAGCGCATGGACCGCGAGGGCGAGATCCATGAGGGCTTTTACATCGCCACCAATGGCGAGCGCCGCCGCGTGGACCTGCATGGCCTGACCGGTGGCAACTCGGTGGTGGTCTATGGTCAGACCGAAATCACGCGCGACCTATACGAAGGCCGTGCCAAGAGCAACGGCATCGTGGTTCACGAAGCGCTGGACGTGCAGCCCCACGGCATGGACACCGATGCCCCTTACGTCACCTACCGCAAGGATGGTGAGGTGATGCGCATCGACTGCGACTTCATCATCGGTTGTGATGGCTACCACGGCGTCAGCCGCGCCAGCATCCCGGCCGACCGCATCCGTACCTACGAGCGCATCTACCCGTTTGGCTGGCTGGGCTTGCTCTCGCACACCAAACCGGTGTCGCCCGAGCTGATCTATGCGCGCCATGAGCGCGGCTTTGCCCTGTGCTCGCTGCGCTCACAAACGCTGAGTCGCTATTACGTGCAGGTGCCCCTGGCCGACAAGGTGGAAGACTGGTCGGACGACCGCTTCTGGGGCGAGTTGTCCTGCCGCCTGCCCGAGGAAGTGGCCGCCAACTTGCAAACGGGCACCTCGATCGAAAAGAGCATTGCCCCGCTGCGCTCGTTTGTGGCCGAGCCGATGCGCTATGGCCGTCTGTTCCTAGCGGGCGATGCCGCGCACATCGTGCCCCCTACGGGTGCGCGTGGGCTGAATAGTGCCGCCTCGGATGTGTACTACCTGTACCACGCCTTCCTGGCGCATTACCACGAGGGCGACTCCAGTGGACTGGAAGCCTACTCCGACAAAGCGTTGGCGCGTGTCTGGAAGGGGCAGCGCTTTTCGTGGTGGATGACCAACCTGCTGCACACCTTCCCCGACCACAGCCCCTACGAGCGCAAGCTGCAGCAAACCGATGTGGACTATCTGTTCTCGTCGCGCCACGCGCAGGCCTCGCTGGCTGAAAATTACGTGGGCCTGCCGTTTTGATCTGATGCATGGCGGCGGCCCCCAGCACATGGGAGATGCCCATAAGCAAAAAAGCACCTAGGGTGCTTTTTTTGGGGGTGGAAACTGGGGTGGAATTTATTTCTTCATAGAAATTTTTTTCATCATCTGCAAATCTTCAATCACGTCTTTTGAGAAATTTTCAAACTGCAAGTTCAACAGCGATTGGGCCTCTTTACTCTTGCCCGCATTGTGCAGAGAAACAATGTTGGAGGCCGAATAGTGAAACATTTTGTGGTGGTTGATCAAGGCCTGAAAACCAGGGTAATGCCCCAGGCGCTGGCCGGGGCCATAAATCCATTTGCCCAAATCGCACTGGTCGTCAAAGCAGATGGTCTCTGCGTGCAGAGTTTCGGTGGAGGTACCATTCAAATGGGCCTGCAGGCGAATTTTCCAGTTTTCATGGCTGGCAATGGCCACATCAATATCCAGTGCCTGCAGGGATTTTTCCGCTTTGGATGGTGTATTGCCAGACTGTGCATCGCTGTCGCCAAAAAAACTCTTGAGAAAATCAAACACCCCATGCCTCCCTATTCATCTATTTAATCGGGCGCGATTTTAAGCGTGGATGGTCTGAAAAACGCTATTTCCCGAAAGATTTACTAGGGTTCAACGTTTATGCTGCAAGCGGTAAGTTTGTGGCGGTGTGCCCAGCCACTGTACAAAGGCACGGCCAAAGCTTTTCTCGCTGGCAAAGCCACAGGCCAGGGCAATGCGTTTGAGTGGTATGTCGCTGCGCAGCAGCAGCGCGCAGGCACGTTGGCAACGCACCTCGTCCTTGAGCTGTTGCACCGAGGTGCCTGCCTGCTGCAGCTGCCGGTGCAGGCTGCGCGGTGCCAAGTGCAGCAGGTCGGACAGGCTGTCGGCTGTGTGCGCGCACTGCGGGTGCGCGGCCAGCGCTTGGCGCACGCGCTGCACGAGGTTGTGGCTGGGGCGGTAGGGGCGCACCTGAATCGGTAGGGCGCGCTGCAGCATCTGGGTCAGTGCCGCTTCATCGCGCACCAGCGGCTGGGTGAGCCAGTGCGCATCCAGCTCGATGCTGGCCAGTGGCGCGGCAAACACCACCGGTGCCTGGAACAGCACCTCATACACGGCGGCATGGTCGGGCGCAGCAAACGGAAAGGTGGCTTGGCGCAGTGGCAGGGGCGTATCCACCAGCCAGCTGGCAAAGCCATGCAGATTGCGCAGCACCGACAGCAGGCAGAACTCCTGCATCGCGCCCAGGTTGCGCAGGCTGTGCAGCTCGATGCGCGTCAGGTATGCATCGCTGTGCAGGAGCAGCTGGATGTCGTCGGTGAGCAGATGATGGTGGCGGCACCAGCGCGCCATGGCCAGCCCCAGGTTGGGGCTGCCGATGCTGGCGCGCGCCAGCATGCCGTAGCTGCCCCAAGGCAGGCGGCGCGAGAACCAGCCCAGCGCCTCGTCGTCGAGCTCGCGCATGGCGTGGCCACACAGCAACTCCATTTGCAAGGCGGTGATGCGCGCCTGGGAATGCTGCACTGCCGATGGCGCAATTTGTGCCGCAGCCAAAGCCGCTGCAGGGCTGAGGCCGCGCTGCTGGTAGGCCAACACCACCGCCTGCACAAACGCCATAGGGGTAAGTGCGGGGTGGGGTGCACCCAGTGCGGGTGCCACCACATGCGACAACGTGCTACCGCTGTGCGACGGGGGAGGAGGGAGGGAGCGGGAGAGGGCCATGGTGGCAATTATTGCAACCTTCTCGGCCCGATCTGAGAGGGGTCTGCCCGTATCCTGAACGCCAAGATTGCACGCAGACAATGCTTGGAGACAACACCATGACCACCCCACCCGCCCTGGAGCGCAGCCACGTTTGTGGTGCCACCGATACCCCGCTGATTGAGGCCACGATCGGCGATTTTTTTGCCGACATGGCCTTGCGCCAGGGCGAGCGCGAAGCCTTGGTCAGCCGCCACCAAGGGCTGCGTTACACCTACACGGGCTTGTACCGCGCCATGCGTCAGTTGGCCAGTGCCCTGCTCAGCCTGGGGCTGGAAAAAGGCGACCGCGTCGGCATCTGGTCGCACAACAACGCCGAGTGGGTGCTGATGCAGCTGGCCACCGCCAAGGTGGGCTTGATTTTGGTGAACATCAACCCCGCTTACCGCACCGCCGAGGTGGAGTACGCCCTGAACAAAGTGGGCTGCAAGGCGCTGGTGGCCATGCCCCGCTTCAAGAGCAGCGACTATCTGGGCATGCTGCGCGAGCTGGCCCCGGAGCTGGACCGCTGCATGCCCGGCATGCTGGCCGCCAAGCGCCTGCCCACCCTGCGTGCGGTGATCTGGATCGATGTGGCGGGTCAGGGTGAGGAGCAGCCTGGCATGCTGCGTTTTTCCGATGTGATGGCGCGCGGCCATGCCAGCGATGCGCGCATCGATGACGTGGCGCACACTCTAGAGAACACCGATCCGATCAACATCCAGTTCACCAGCGGTACGACGGGCTTTCCCAAGGGGGCCACGCTTACGCACCGCAACATTTTGAACAACGGCTTTTTCATCGGCGAGTGCATGCGCTTGACGCCACGCGACCGCCTGTGTATCCCCGTGCCGCTGTACCACTGCTTTGGCATGGTGCTGGGCAATCTGGCCTGCTTTACCCACGGCAGCACCATCGTCTATCCGAATGACGGCTTTGACCCGCTCACCGTGCTGGAAACGGTGCAGGCCGAGCGCTGCACCGGCCTGCACGGCGTGCCCACCATGTTCATTGCCGAGTTGGACCACCCACGCTTCAAAGACTTTGATCTTTCCAGCCTGCGTACCGGCATCATGGCGGGCAGTCCCTGCCCGATCGAGGTCATGAAGCGTGTGCAGGCCGACATGCATATGACCGAGGTGACCATCGCCTACGGCATGACCGAGACCAGCCCGGTCAGCTGCCAAAGCTCCACCAATACGCCCCTGGACAAGCGCGTGAGCACCGTCGGCCAGGTGCAACCCCACCTGGAGGTGAAGATCATTGATCCCGACAGCGGCGCCATCGTGCCCGTTGGTGCGTCGGGCGAGTTGTGTACCAAGGGCTACTCGGTGATGCACGGCTATTGGGGCGATGCAGAAAAAACGCGCGAAGCCATCGACGCCGATGGTTTCATGCACACCGGCGACTTGGCCACCATGGATGCCCAGGGCTATGTGAACATCGTCGGGCGCATCAAGGACATGGTGATTCGTGGCGGAGAGAACCTCTATCCGCGCGAGATTGAAGAGTTTTTATACCGCCACCCCAAGGTGCAGGACGTGCAGGTGGTGGGTGTGCCCGATACGCGCTATGGCGAGGAACTGTGTGCCTGGGTCATCGTCAAGCCGGGACAGAGCCTGACCGAGGACGACATCCGCGACTTTTGCAAGGGCCAGATTGCGCACTACAAGGTGCCGCGCTATATCCGCTTTGTCGATGCCTTCCCCATGACGGTGACGGGCAAGATTCAAAAGTTCAAGATCCGCGAAGCCATGGTCGAGCAGCTGCAGCTCCAAGAGGTGCGCACCGCATGAAGCAGCAGCTGGGCCTAGTGCGACTCTCGGTGTGCCGGGGGCAGACCGGCAGCGCGTCGCCCCAGGTCCAGACGCTTGCGCAGCGAGATTTCCGACATATCCAGCTCCTGCACCAGTGCGCGCAGCATGGCGTCGTTGATGCGGTGTGCATGGCGCTCGGCGTACAGCGTTTCGCGCTCCACCTGGATGCAGTGCAGGCGCAACTCCATTTCGCGCACGTAGCGCAGGCGGCGCTCGTGGACCGCTTCGGGCGTGTCGCTTTGCGCCTCGGCCGAATTGGCGATGCCCGTTTCGTCCAGCATCTGCAGGCGGTTGCGGTACTCCTGCGTAATGCGCCCGACCACCTCCTGGTGCTGGGCCAGCCACTGCGTGCCGTGGCGTTGGGTGTCTTCCTCGGACAGGGCCAAGCTGGCAATGGCGGCCTGGCTGGCGCGTGTGCGTGCCAGGCGCTCTTCGTGCAGGGCTTGCGTATCTTCTGCAGGGGGCATGCGGCGCAGCAGCAGCGGCAGCACGATGCTGCCCAGCACCAGCGTGAACAAGATCGTGCCGGTGGCCAAAAAGATGAGCAGGTTGCGCTCGGGAAACAGGCGTCCATTGGTCAAATGGGTCGGAATGGACAGGGCGGCGGCCAAGGTCACCGCACCGCGAATGCCGGCCACCGTGGTGGCCAGCGTGAGCAGGGCCGAGGGACGCGCCTCAATATGGCCTTGGTGGTGTGCTTTGTGCAGCGCGGCGCGCACGCCCAGCATCAGCCAGATCCAGCGCAGCAGCAGCAGCGCACAGGAGATGGCTGTCACATAACCCAGCAGCATCCAGGCATCGTAGCGGCCCGCGCCGCGCAGGCTCTCGCCCAGGATGGAGGGCAGCTGCAGGCCCAGCAGCAGGAAAATGGCGCCGTTGAAGGCCGCCTCCACCATGCTCCAAGTGCCCTCGGTCTGCATGCGCTCAGAAATGAAGTTGCTGCGATCGAGGTCGGCAAAATTGGTCGCAATCCCCGCCGCCACGGCGGACAGAATGCCCGACACCCCGATGTATTCGCCCACGATGTAGGACGCAAACGGCAGCAGCACCAGCAGCAGCACCATCTGCGTAGCGGCCACATCGCCGACGCGGCGCGTCACGATGTCGCGCCCTCGGCTAAAGCCCCAGCCCATCAGGCTGCCCAGGGCCAGGCCGCCCACGGCCATCCAGGTGAATTCTTTGGCAGCCTCTTCCCACGAGAAGGCGGCGGTGGTCAGCGTGGCGGCCACGGCAAATTTGAGGGCCACCAGCCCCGAGGCATCGTTGAGCAGCGACTCGCCTTCGAGCATGTGCATGGTTTTGCTGGGCATGCCCAGATTGCGCGTGATGGCCGACACTGCCACCGCATCGGTGGGCGAGACCACGGCGGCCAGGGCAAAAGCCACAGTCAGCGGCATGCTGGGAATCATCCAGTGGATCACGTAGCCCAGCCCCAGCACGGTGAAGAACACCAGCCCAAAGGCCAGCAGCAAGATGGGACGCGCCAGGGCAAAAAACTCACGCTTAGGAATGCGCCAGCCATCGGCAAACAGCAGCGGCGGGATGAAGAGCAGCAAGAACAGCTCGGGGTCGAACGCAATGTGCAGGCCCCCTTGTGGCCAGGCAATCAGCGCGCCCATCGCAATTTGTATCAGCGGCAGCGGCACGGCGCGCACATAACGCGCCGCAATCCCCGTCACCGCACCCAGCATCAAGACCAGCAGAACGGTTTCAACAGTGTGCATAGGGCAATTGTGCGGGGCGACTTGGTAGGCCTTCGCACCAGCACCACATTTTTTACAGAAAAATTTTCGCCCATCTTGGAAGGAGACCCGGCATGACCACCAGCAAACTCAACCCGCGTTCGGCGGACTTTCAGGCCAATGCGGCCGCCATGCAGGCCCTTGTGGATGACCTGCGCGCCCAGTGCGAAAAAATCGCCCAAGGCGGCGGTGAAGCCGCCCGCGCCAAGCACCTGGCGCGCGGCAAACTGCTGCCCCGCGACCGCGTGCAGCAGCTGCTCGACCCCGGCTCGTCCTTTCTGGAAGTGGCGCCGCTGGCCGCGCTCAACATGTACAACAACGATGCGCCCGGTGCGGGCGTGATCGCAGGCATTGGCCGCGTGGCCGGGGTGGACTGCATGGTGGTGTGCAACGACGCCACGGTCAAAGGTGGCACCTACTACCCCATGACGGTGAAAAAGCACCTGCGCGCGCAAGAAATTGCCCAGCAAAACCGCCTGCCCTGTATTTACCTGGTGGACTCGGGCGGCGCCAACCTGCCCAATCAGGACGACGTGTTCCCTGACCGCGACCACTTTGGCCGCATCTTCTACAACCAGGCCAACATGAGCGCCCAGGGCATTGCCCAGATTGCCGTAGTCATGGGCTCGTGTACCGCCGGTGGCGCCTACGTGCCCGCGATGAGCGATGAATCCATCATCGTGAAAAACCAGGGCACCATCTTCTTGGGCGGCCCGCCACTGGTCAAAGCCGCCACGGGCGAAGTGGTGAGCGCCGAAGACCTGGGCGGTGGCGATGTACACACGCGTCTGTCGGGCGTGGCCGACCACCTGGCCGAGAACGACCTGCATGCGCTGGCACTGGCGCGCAAGGTGGTGGGCAATTTGAATAAAAACAAGGCGCAAAGCCCCGGTGATAAAGCGCCTGCAGCTCCTCTTTTTGAGAGCAAAGAGCTGTACGGTGTGATTCCGACCGACACGCGCAAGCCCTTTGACGTGCGCGAGATCATCGTCCGCATCGTCGATGGCAGCCAGTTCGACGAGTTCAAGGCCCGCTTTGGCAGCACGCTGGTGTGCGGCTTTGCGCGCATTGAAGGCATGCAGGTGGGCATCATCGCCAACAACGGCATTTTGTTCAGCGAGTCCGCCGTCAAGGGCGCGCACTTCATCGAGCTGTGCTGTCAGCGCAAGATTCCGCTGGTGTTTTTGCAGAACATCACCGGCTTCATGGTCGGGCGCAAGTACGAGAACGAAGGCATTGCGCGCCACGGTGCCAAGCTGGTCACGGCGGTGGCCACGGCCAGTGTGCCCAAGTTCACTGTGGTGATTGGTGGCAGCTTTGGCGCAGGCAACTACGGCATGTGCGGGCGCGCTTTCGGCCCGCGCTTTTTGTGGATGTGGCCCAACGCGCGCATCTCGGTCATGGGCGGCGAGCAGGCAGCCAGCGTGCTGGCCACCGTCAAGCGCGACGGCATCGAGTCCAAGGGCGGCACCTGGAGCGCTGAAGAAGAAGAAGCCTTCAAAGCCCCCATCCGCCAGCAGTACGAAGAGCAAGGCCACCCCTATTACGCCAGCGCCCGCCTGTGGGACGATGGCGTGATCGACCCCGCCGACACGCGCCGCGTGCTGGCCCTGGGCCTGGCCGCCAGCCGCAACGCCCCGATCGAAGACACCAAGTTTGGTGTGTTCCGCATGTAACCCCTGGGAGGCAGAGCATATGACCCGTTCCGTGACAACCTCGGTGAATGCTGGCGTGGCCACCATCACCCTGAGCCAGCCTGAAATCCGCAACGCTTTCAGCGATGTGGTGATTGCCGAAATCACCGCCGCGTTCGCCGCCGTGGGCCAGCGCGACGACGTGCGCGCGGTGGTGCTGGCCGCCGAAGGCCCGGCCTTTTGCGCTGGTGCCAACCTGAACTGGATGCGTGCCATGGCCGATTACTCGCGTGCGGAAAACCTGGCCGATGCGGGCAAGCTGGCCGCCATGCTGGACACCATCTACCGCTGCCCCCACCCCACCATTGCGCGCGTGCAGGGCGATGTGTACGCCGGGGGCATGGGCCTGGTGTCGGCCTGCGATATGGCCGTGGCGGTGGAGGGCGTAGGCTTTTGCCTGTCGGAAGTGAAGATTGGCCTGATCCCGGCCACCATCGCCCCCTACGTGCTGCGCGCCATGGGCGCGCGCGCCGGGCAGCGCTACTTTCTGACGGGCGAGCGTTTTGATGCCGCAGAGGCGCTGCGCATCGGTTTTGTGCACCAAGTGGTGCCAGCCGACGCGCTGGACAGTGCCGTCGATGGCCTGCTCAAGCACCTGCTTTCTGCCGGGCCAGCCGCGGTGCGCGCCTGCAAGCGCCTGGTGCAGGATGTGGCCGAGCGCGAGATCAACGCCGCGCTGGTGGCCGACACCGTCGAGCGCATTGCCGACATCCGCGCCAGCGCCGAAGGCAAGGAGGGCGTGCAGGCCTTTTTGAACAAACGCAAACCCCATTGGCTGGGTTGATCTTCATAAATACATAGCTGCTAGCGCTTGCTGCATAAGGCCTAAAGGCCAAAAACACTGAAAGTTTTGAGTTTCCTATGTTCAAAAAAATCCTGATCGCTAACCGCGGTGAAATCGCCTGCCGCGTGGCCGCCACCGCCCGCCGCCTGGGCGTGCAAACCGTCGCCGTGTATTCCGATGCCGATGCCAACGCCAAGCATGTCGCCGCCTGCGACGAGGCCATCCACATTGGCGGCAGCGCCCCCAAAGACAGCTATTTGCAGTGGCAGCGCATCATTGCCGCCGCCCAGGCCACCGGGGCGCAGGCCATCCACCCCGGCTACGGCTTTTTGTCGGAGAACGAAGACTTCGCCCAGGCCTGCGCGGCCGCGGGGCTGGTGTTCATTGGCCCGCCCGCATCGGCCATCCAGGCCATGGGCCTGAAGGCCGAATCCAAGCGCCTGATGGCCAAGGCGGGCGTGCCCCTGGTGCCCGGCTACCAAGGCGAAGACCAAGACCCCGAGCTGCTGCAGCGCGAGGCCGATGCCATTGGCTACCCCGTGCTCATCAAGGCCAGTGCCGGTGGTGGCGGCAAAGGCATGCGGCTGGTGGAAAAGCGCGAAGACTTTGCTGCCGCCCTGGCCTCGTGCCAGCGCGAAGCCATCAACAGCTTTGGCAACGATGCCGTGCTGGTCGAAAAATACGTGCTGCGCCCGCGCCACATTGAAATCCAGGTGTTTGGCGATACGCACGGCAACTGCGTCTATCTGTTTGAGCGCGATTGCTCTGTGCAGCGCCGCCACCAAAAGGTGCTGGAAGAAGCCCCCGCCCCCGGCATGACCGAGGCCCTGCGCCGCCAGATGGGCGAGGCCGCCGTGGCTGCTGCCCAGGCCGTGGGCTATGTGGGCGCGGGCACGGTGGAATTCATCGTCGAGCAGCCCGGCGGCTACGAGCACCCCGAGCAGATGAAGTTTTACTTCATGGAAATGAACACCCGCCTGCAGGTGGAGCACCCCGTGACCGAAGCCATCACTGGCGAAGACCTGGTGGAGTGGCAGCTGCGCGTGGCGGCGGGCCAGCCCCTGCCCAAGCGCCAGGACGAGCTGCGCATCATCGGCCACGCCATCGAGGCGCGCATCTGCGCCGAAAACCCGGACAACCAGTTTCTGCCCGCCACCGGCACCCTGGCCATCTACCGCAAGCCCGCACACAGCGCCTTTGCCCGCAGCGACATTCGCTTTGACGACGGCGTGCGCGAGGGCGATGCCATCAGCCCGTTCTACGACTCGATGATCGCCAAGCTCATCGTGCATGGCGATGACAGGGCGCAGGCCCTGGCCCGGTTGGATGCCGCGCTGGCGCAAACGCACATCGTCGGCCTGGCCACCAATGTGCAATTTTTGCGCTACGTGCTGGCCAGCGATGCCTTTGCCCAGGCCAAGTTGGACACGGCGCTGATCGAGCGCGAGCGCGAGGTGCTGTTCAACCAAGACAAGCTGGGTCTGGAGCTGGCCGTGGCCGCTGCGGTGGCCCAGACCGTGCTGGCCGAGCGCGCGCAGCAAAGCGCCGATCCGTTCAGCCGCACCGATGGTTTCCACTCGCATGGCGCGGCCACGCGCCGCGTGGATCTGCAGTACCAGGGCGAGCCCGTGGTCGCCACCTTGCGCTACGCCCGCGATGGCCTGCAGCTGCAGGTGGGGGCGGGCGACTTCCAGGCGCTGGACGTGAACGCCCTGCCCGATGGCAGCATGGACCTGCGCTATGGTTCCGTGCGCGAGCGAGTGTTCGACTACGCCCTGGGCGAAACCGAATACCTGTTCACCCGCCGTGGTGCCACCCAGATCACCGAGCTGGATGTGCTGGCCCACGCCGGCCAAAGCGGCAGCGAGGGTGGCCGCCTGACAGCCCCCATGCCGGGCAAGGTGGTGTCGTTTGCCGTCAAGGTGGGCGATAAAGTCACCAAGGGCCAGCCCCTGGCCGTGATGGAAGCCATGAAAATGGAGCACACCGTCGCCGCCCCGGCCGATGGCGAGGTGGTTGAGCTGCTCTTTGCCCCCGGCGACCAAGTGGCCGAAGGCGATGAGCTGCTCAGTTTGAAAACCGCTTAAACCTTCCACGCAAGGAGTTGTTGCATGAGTTATCCCACCCAAGTGCGCCTCATTGATGTCGGCCCGCGCGATGGGCTGCAAAACGAAAAGCAGCCTGTTCCGGCGGCCATCAAGGTCGAGCTGGTGCAGCGCCTGCAAGAGGCGGGCCTCAAGGAGATTGAGGTCACCAGCTTTGTCAGCCCCAAGTGGGTGCCGCAGATGGCCGACAACGCCGAGGTCATGGCGGGCATCGCGCGCCGTGCGGACGTGCGCTATTCGGTGCTCACCCCCAACATGAAGGGTCTGGAGGCGGCACTGCTGTGCAAGCCCGACGAGATCGTGGTGTTTGGTGCGGCCAGCGAGGCCTTCAGCCAGAAAAACATCAACTGCAGCATTGCCGAAAGCATCGAGCGCTTTGCACCGGTGGTGGAAGCAGCCTTGGCCGCAGGCATCGCCGTGCGCGGCGCCATGAGCTGCACGGTGGGCTGCCCCTACGAGGGCGACATCGCCCCCGAGCAAGTGGCCTATCTGGCCGGGCTGATGAAGGGCATTGGCGTGCAGCGCGTCGATGTGGCCGACACGATTGGCGTGGGCACGCCCCTGGCAGTGCGCCGTGCCATCGAGGCCACGCTGCAGCACTACGACATCGATCACATTTCTGGCCACTTCCACGACACCTATGGCCAGGCGCTGTCCAACACGCTGGCGGCGGTGTCTATGGGGGTGTGGAATTTCCAGTCGTCGGTGGCCGGACTGGGGGGCTGCCCCTACGCCAAGGGCGCCACCGGCAACGTGGCCACCGAGGATGTGGTGTTCATGCTCAACGGCATGGGCATCGACACGGGCATCGCGCTGGACAAGTTGATCGATGCGGGTCAGTTTATCTGTGAGCACCTGGGCCGTCCCAATGGCTCGCGCGTGGCCCGGGCAGCGCTGGCCAAGCGATCGGCATGACACCACCACTACCCGCTCCGCTGTCGCCGGCGCTGCTGCACAAGGCCCAGGCCGTGCGCGCGTGTCTGGCAGCGGGGCCCGCAGAAGGAATGAGCACGCTGCCCTCGCCCTGCGTCAACATCTGCCGCTTGGATGCCTCCGGGCAGTGGTGTCTGGGCTGCTTGCGCACGTTGGAGGAGCTGCGCCAATGGGGCAGTGCCGACGCGGCCACCCAGCGCCGCATCTGGCAGCGCATCTTGGCGCGGATGGCACCGTAGTGGTCCAGGGGACTGCGGTACCTACCGATGTTTTGGTTGGTATGCAGCCAGCCACAGCGCCCTAATTGGGTGGGCAGCTGGCAGAATGGCCTCCAGCACCTACTACCCTCCGGGAGATCTCTATGCAAGCTTTCCGCACTTTATCTTTGCGAGCCCAGATGTTGCTCATGCTGGTGGGGGTCGTGGTTGCGGGACTGGGCCTGACGCTGACCGTGCTGATGCTGCAGGCCACGCAGCTGCAGCAGGCGGCGGCCCTGCGTTACACGCAAGAGCTGGCCGGTCGCAGCGGTGACACCGCAGCCCAGAGTCTGCGGCAGGCGCTGACCAGCGCACACACGCTGGCTTCTTCGCTGCAGGCATTGCACCAAGGTGCGCTACCGGGGGCCGAAAAGCGTCGCCTGGGTGCCGCGCAGTTGCGGCTTGCGTTGGAGCAGGCGCCACAGCTCAATGGCGTCTGGTCTGGATGGGAGCCCAATGCCTTTGACGGCGAAGATGCCGCTTTTGCCGGAGCGCCAGACACGGACGCCAGCGGGCGCTTTATTCCCTACCTGTCGCGCAATGGCGCCAATGGCAGCGTGGTGCAGTCGGTGCTCGAGGGCTATGAAACGCCTGGGGAGGGCGACTATTACCTCAAGCCCCGTGCCAGTCGGGCCAATACCTTGGTGGAACCGTACAGCTACACCTTTCAGGGGCGCACGCTGATGATGACGTCGCTGGTGGCACCAATCTTGGAAAACGACCGCTTTGTGGGCGTGGCCGGAGTGGATCTGGCCCTGGCCGATGTGCAGCAGCAGGTGCAGGCCATTCGTTTGTACGACAGCGGCTATGCCAGCTTTTTCTCGCAGGAGGGTACCTATGTGGGCGACCGCGATGCCGAGCGTGTCGGCAAAAAAGTCGATGCCGCAGCCCTGGGCATGGATGCCCAGGCGTTTAGCGCCCAGCAGCAGGCGCTGCGCGATGGCCAGCCCTATGTGACCGAGGTGATCGACCCGCGCCTGGGCGTGGCCGCCACCTACGTGCAGGTGCCCATCCGATTTGAGGGGTTGACCAGTACCTGGGCCTTGGCCGCCATCGTGCCCACCCAGGAGGTACTGCGCGACCTGCGTAGCCTGCAATGGTTGGCGCTGGGTTTGGGGCTGGCCAGCATCTTGCTGACCTGTGTGGTGCTGGCCTGGGGGCTGAACCTTCTGGTGCTACGCCCTCTGGGGGGCGAGCCCAAAGACGCCGCTGCCCTGGCGCAGCGTGTGGCTGCCGGCGACTTGAGCCAGCCGATTGCCGTGCGCGCGGGCGACACATTCAGCCTGATGTACCACCTGCAGCACATGCAGGAGGGTCTGCAGCGCGTGGTGGCCCAGGTGCGCGAAGGCGCGCAGGGCGTGGCCATGGCCAGTGCGGAAATTGCCATGGGCAACCAAGACTTGTCGGGCCGCACCGAAGCGCAGGCCAGTGCCTTGGAGCAGACGGCTGCCTCCATGGAGGAGGTGGGCAGCGCCGTGCAGCACAACGCCAGCAACGCCCGCGATGCCAGCCGTCTGGCGCAGCAGGCAGTGCAGGTGGCCACCGAGGGTGGCGCAGAGGTGGAGCGGGTGGTAGCGTCCATGCAGGGGATTCGCAGCAGCAGTGACCGCATTGCCGACATCATTGGCGTCATCGATGGCATTGCCTTTCAGACCAACATCCTGGCGCTGAACGCGGCGGTGGAGGCAGCCCGAGCGGGCGAGCAAGGCCGTGGCTTTGCCGTGGTGGCCGCCGAAGTGCGGGCTCTGGCCGGGCGCAGTGGTGCAGCGGCCAAAGAGATTCGCCAGCTCATTGGCAGCAGCGTGGAGCAGGTGGCGCAAAGTGTGGAGCAGGTGGATACGGCCAAGGCCACCATGCAGCAGGTGGTGCAGTCGATAGAGCGCTTGAATGTGCTGGTGCATGAGATCAGCAGTGCCAGCCAGGAACAAAGCAGCGGCGTTGCCCAGGTGGGCGAGGCGGTCACGCAAATGGACCATGCCACCCAGCAGAACGCGGCGCTGGTGGAGGAAATGGCCGCCGCCGCCGCCAGCCTGCGCCAGCAGGCCGAGGGCCTGGTGCAGACGGTGGCCGTCTTCCAGCTGGGGGCGCACAGCACCGGGTCATCCCAGCGCCAGCTTTTGATTTCATAGCTGCTTGCGCTTGCCCAGTAAGGGCAAAAGCCGTTTTTTATTGATTTTTTAAGGGCGCGTGGGCAGTAGCCTGGGCGCTCAGGCTGCGTGCCCGGGGTCTTGCAGCCAGTGCTCCACCGGCTGCGGACGACCAAAGTAAAAGCCCTGGCCGTAGTGGCAGCCCATGCCCAGCAGCGTTTGGCGCTGGGCCTCGGTTTCGATGCCTTCGACCACCACGTCCAGCTCCAGCGCCCGGCCCAGGCCGAGCACGGCGGCAATGATGGCGGCGCTGCGCGGTTGTGTGCTGCCCTGACCCAGTTCGCTGGTGAAAGAGCGGTCGATTTTCACCATCGCCAGGGGGAAACGGTGTACGTAGCCCAGCGAGGAATAGCCCGTGCCAAAGTCGTCCAGCGCCGAGCCAATGCCCGCCTCCTTGAGCTGCTGCAGCACGCGTGCCACGGCGGCAGGGTCGCCCAGCAGGGTGGTTTCGGTGACCTCCACATGCAGGTGGTGGGGGTTGAAGCCGGTGTCCTGCAGCAATTGCAGCAGCGCCTGGCCAAAGTTGGGACTCTGGAAATGCCGGGGCGAGACGTTCATGGTCAGAAAGCGCCCGCTGTGCATCAGGGGCCGGGCGGCACTGCAGGCCAAGCGGTACATCTGCCAGTCGATGGCCTCCATGAGTCCGGTTTGCTCGGCCACGGCCAGGAAGGCGCCGGGCGTGAGCAGACCGCGCTCGGGGTGCTGCCAGCGGATCAGCGCCTCGTAGCCCAGCACCTGGCCGCTGTCCAGCGCGACGATGGGCTGGAAAAACGGCACAAACTCTTGGCGCTGCAGCGCTTTGCGCAGTTGCTGCTCCAGCTCCAGCATCTGTAGCGCGGCGTGGCCTTGCGCTTCATCGAAGAACACATAGCGCTGGCGCCCGGCGGCCTTGGCCTGGTACAGGGCCACGTCGGCATCGTGCAGCACCTCATCGATGGTGCGGTAGCTGTCGTCACCGATGGCAATGCCAATGCTGACCGAGACCTGCAACTCGCGCTCGGCAATGTGCATGGGCTGTTGCATGGCGCGCTGGATGCGTTGCGCCACGTGGTTGACGGCGTGGGGCTTGGTGCCAGTGTCCACGATGATGGCAAATTCATCGCCCGAGAGGCGTCCCACCACGTCGGTCGGGCGTACGCATTCGCGCAGGCGCTGCGCCAGCTCGTAGAGCACGGCATCGCCCGCCTGGTGACCCAGGCTATCGTTGAATAGCTTGAAGCGATCCACATCCAAGTACAGCAGCGCAAAGCCACGCTCTGGGTGGCGGTGCAGTCCAGCCAGGGCGCGGTGCAGCTGGTCGCGGATGAACAGGCGGTTGGGCAGGTCGGTGAGTGGATCGTGCATCACCAGGTGTTCCAGCTGGTATTGCATTTGTTCGCGCATGGCAATTTCCTGCTGCAACTCCAGGGTGCGCTCGCGCACCGCGCGCTCGCTCTGCGCCATGCGCTGGTCCAGATCGTTAAGCAGGGTTTGCAGGTGCGCGAGTGCTTCTGCCGAGGCGCCATCCCGCGCCAGGCATTCGAGCACGGCCATGGCCGAGAGGGGGCGCGGGGGGGTATGGGTGTGGGCAGCGTGACTCATAAAAGGCAAGGCAGGGGCCGCTGGCACGGCTGGGAAGGTGCGTATTGTGTCAGTATGCGTACCCCGCACCGCCAAAACCCGTATGCGCCCGTGGCAAACGCGCGCTCGCGTGCCCGCGGCCTGTGCGATCTTGGTGCTTTCTCTTTGGTCAGGAGCCTTTGCCCATGCGCGACATCACCTGCTATCTGGACTTTGCCTCGCCCTACGCGTGGCTGGCCTTTGCCCAGCTGCCCCAGACGTTGGAAGGGCTGCACCACCACGTGCGCTACCGCCCCGTGCTGCTGGGCGCACTGCTGCAGCAACTGGACAACCCCGGCCCCGCAGCGATTGCGCCCAAGCGCGCTTGGCTCTACCGCCATGTGGTCTGGCTGGGGCAGCACCTGGGGGTGGAGCTGCAGATGCCACAGCGCCATCCGTTCTCGTCGCTGCCGCTGCTGCGCCTGGCGCTGCAATGCAGCCCGGCGCAGGGGCCCGCAGCAGGCACGATCAACCGCTTTGTCGCTGAAACGGTGCTACGCCATGTCTGGCAGGGTGGGCACGACGCCCTGGACCCCTTGCGTTTGGCAGCGCTGGAGCAGTGCCTGCAGCCGCAGCTGCACTGCAGCGCGCAGGAGGCCAAGGACTTGCTGCGCAGCAACACCGATGCAGCGGCCCAGCAGGGCGTGTTTGGCGTGCCCACCTTTGAGGTCGATGGCCACCTGTTCTGGGGGCTGGACAGTCTGCCCATGCTGCGCGCCTATCTGCAGGACGATCCATGGTTTGCCCAGCATTGGCAGGCGCTTGCAAGCGTGGAGCAAGGCTTGGCCCGTTGAATAGGTACAAGGAATTTTTATGCACCACCACCCACAGACCCCCCTTTCCGCCGACGCTGAACCCAGCGCACCAGCGCCCGACGCCGCCCAGGCCGCGCAGTTAGAGACCCAATCGCTGCTGCTGGCCCGCGTCGATCGTGCCTACCTGCGCCCGGCGCATTGCGTGCCTGCCAGCACCAGCATGGTGGAGGTGGCGCGCGTCTTCAAAACCCAGCGCACCACCAGCGTGTTGGTGGAAGGCATGGGGTCGCAGGCGGGGGTGGCGGGCATGGGCATTTTTACCGCCACTTCGCTGCAGAACGCCATTTTGGATGGCCGCCCCCTGGACCGCTTGCCCGTGGGCGAGCTGGCCACCTACCCGGTGGTGACGATTGCCGCCAGCGCCACCATGGGCGATGCCATGGCCGTGCTGCTGCGCCAGCGCGTGCACCGCCTGGTGGTGGTGGATGAACACGGCGCCATCCTGGGGCTGCTGCGTGCGCTGGATTTGTTTGGCTTTGTCGCCAACCAGTCGCACCTGGTGGGGGTGCAGATTGAGCAGGCGCAGGACATTGCCGCGCTGGCCCAGGCGGCGCATTGCATAACCCCGTTGATTGCCGCACTGCACCGGGGCGGTATGCGCATCGGCTTGATGGCCCAGCTGGTGCAGCAGCTCAACACCCGCCTGTTTGAGCGCGCTTGGCAGATGGTGGCGCCGCCAGAGCTGCTGGCGAACAGCTGCCTGTTCGTCATGGGCAGCGAAGGGCGTGGCGAGCAATTGCTCAAAACCGATCAGGACAATGGCCTGCTGCTGCGCGATGGCTACACGCCGCCGGGCGACCTAGCGCAGATTTGCCAGCGCTTTTCCGAGGTGTTGCACGATTTTGGCTATCCCCCCTGCCCTGGGGGCGTCATGCTCAGCAACCCCGCCTGGCGCGGCAGTGTGGCCGACTTCAGCCAGCGCGCACGTCGCTGGTTGCTGCTGCCCCAAGACGACAGCCTGATGCTGCTGGCCATCTTCATCGACGCGCACGCTGTGGCAGGCGATGCCAGCCTGCTGGCCCAGGTGCGCAGCAACCTGCAGCAGGTCACGTTGGACAGCGATGTGCAGCTGGCGCGCTTTGCCGCCCCGGTGCTGGCTTTTGAAAGCAGTCCGGCCTGGTGGCAGCGCTTGCTCGGGCGCGCACAGGATGCGCCGGTGCATGTGAAAAAGGCGGGCCTGTTCCCCATCGTGCATGGCGTGCGCAGTCTGGCGCTGGCCCATGGTGTGCATGCGGCCAGCACCACCGAGCGCCTGCAGGCCTTGGTGGCACAGCAGGTGCTGGATGCCGATTTGGCCCAGTCCCTGCAGGAAAGTCTGCACTTTTTCATGACGCTGCGCCTGCAGGCCGGACTGCAGGAACAGGCACAGGGGCAGCCCGTCAGCGGCCAGGTCGATATGGCGCGGCTGAGCAGCCTAGAGCGCCAGCTGCTGCACGACACGCTGGCCGTGGTGCAGCGCTTCAAACAGGTGCTGCAGCAGCGTTTGCGCCTGGGTGCGGTGTAAGCATCTTTTTGAAATTATTATAAAAATGGCCTAAAACGCTTGCCAGATAAGCGCAAGCAGCTTCTGTTTTTGAAGTGTTTCTTGGGTGTTCCAAGCGCGAGGCCATCGCAGGAGATATCAAGCATGCAACAAACATCGGGTTGGGTACGGGTGGCCATCGTGCTGTGGAGCGCGATGGGCGTGTGGCTGCTGGCGCTGGGGGGACTGACCTGGCTGGCGCTGGAGGAGAGGGCGCAGCGCACCGATTGGGCGACCGCCTGGCAACAGGTGGCCCCACTGTGGGGGCTGTGCTGGGCGTTGGGTGGCGCGGCGTTGCTGGGCGCGTGGTACCGCTGGGTGCACCAGCCCCGCCAGGCATGGGCGCGCTTGGCCGAACAAGGGCGTGTGCTGCTGACCCTGCGCGATGCGCCACCGCTGCCGCCCCAGCCTTGTGCTACCCAGGCGATGGCCAAAGTGCTGCAGGAGCTGGTGGTGCAGCGCGACGACCTACAGCGCGACATGCAGGAAGAAGTGCGCCGCGCCAGTGGCCGCATGCAGCAAGAAAAAGAGCATCTGGCCGCCCTGCTGGCCGAGCTGCAGCAGGCCGTGCTGGTGTGCAACCTGGATGGGCGCATCCTGTTGTGCAACCACCTGGCCAGGGCGCAGTGGGGAGCGGGGGCTGTGGGCATTGGCCGCTCGGTGTACGGTCTGCTCGATCGCGCGCTGCTGCACCATGCCTTGCACAGCATGCAGCAGCGCTTGGAGCGTGCGGCGGTCTATCCCGGACGCCAGTTCGTGACCCACACCCAGGAGGGGCGCTTGCTGCGCGTACAGATGACGCCGGTGCTGGCCGCAGAAGGCGGCGGCGCCCCTGGGGATACGCCGCCCGATCCGGTGCCCACGCTCACAGGTTTCATGCTGCTGCTGGAGGACATCACCCACAGTTTTGCCGAAGAGCAGGAGCGTGACCACATGCTGCACAGCGTGACCGAGGGCAACCGCGCCAGTCTGGGTGCCGTGCGTGCGGCGCTGGCCGCACTCGACCCGCAGCAAGCCCCTGCGGCATCGACGGCCGACGATGGTGCCCCGCCAGAGCCGCACACTCCGACCCCGGCACCTACCGTCAGCGCCGTGCAGGCGCGCCTGTGGCAAGTCGTACACACCGAGCTGGGCCGTGTGAGCGCGCGCATTGAAGCGCTGGCCCAGCACACTGCCGCAGCGGCGCACACGCGCTGGCCGCTGGAGCCGATGCTGGGTCAGGAGCTGGTCAGTGCCGCGCAGCAACATATGCAGGAGCAACTGCAGCACCCGATCGCCACCGATACGGTGCAGGACGACCTGTGGCTGCGTGTGGATGGCTACTCCCTGCTGCAGGCGCTGACCTATCTGGGCGAACGCCTGATCGACGAATTTGCCGTGCGCAGCCTGCGCCTGCGTTTGTTGCCCGGCGATGGACGTTACGTCTATCTGGACTTGGTGTGGGTGGGCCATGCCATGAGCACCGAAACCGTGATGAGCTGGGAGATGGATCCCATGCAGCTGGGGGCCGAGCACAGCACCTTGAGCGTGCGCGATGTGGTGCAACGCCATGGTGGTGCGATGGGTTTTGAGCGTGAGCGGGCCAGCCATCAGGCGTACTTCCGCTTTCAGCTGCCCCAAGGCAGCGCCCAGGCGCCTGTGCTGCCCACGGCAGCGCGGGTGGCCAGTCGGCCAGAGTTTTACGATTTCGACCTGTTCCAGCAGCGCGAAGCGGACAGCGATTGGAACGAGCGCCCTTTGCGCAGCCTGCGCTTTACCGTGTTCGACACCGAAACCACCGGACTCAACCCCTCAGAGGGCGACCAGATTTTGCAGATTGGTGCGGTGCGCATTGTCAATGGCCGCTTGCTGGCGCACGAGTGCTATGAGCAATTGGTCCACCCGGGGCGCGACATCCCCGAGGCGGGCATCCCCATCCACGGCATCACCCCCGAGATGGTGGCCGACCAGCCGCGCATTGAGGCCGTGCTGCCCGTCTTCCACCGCTTTGCCGCCGACAGCGTGCTGGTGGCGCACAACGCCGCGTTCGACATGAAGTTTTTGCAGTTGCTGGAGCCACGCACGGGCGTGGTGTTCGATCAGCCGGTGCTCGATACGCTGCTGCTGTCGGTGGTGGCACACCCCCACCAAACGTCGCACCGCCTGGAGGCACTGGCCGAGCGCTTTGGCCTGAACATCATGGGGCGCCATACGGCGCTGGGCGACGCGATGGTGACCGCTGAAGTCTGGTTGTGCCTGCTGGAGCAGCTGGAAAAAATGGGCATCCACACCTTGGGCCAGGCCCGCGCTGCTGCCCAGCAAACCTATTACGCGCGGTTGAAGTATTGAGTGGGAGAGAGAAGAGGAACGAAAAAAAGCCGGAAATCTTTCCGGCTTTTTTTTGGTTCCTGTACCGACCCTTTTACCGACTGCCCCACCCCAGCAGGGGCCAGGTGGGCAGTAGGTTGGGGGTGATAGTGAGGTTGGCTTAGTGGCCCGAAGCGCCCGAGGCACCCAGACCCGTTTCCGAACGCACTTGCTGTGCAGGGAAGCCAGCACGGTCCACCTTGGCGCGGGCGCTGCTGTCGGTGATGGAGAAGAACCACACGCCAACAAAACCGATCGTCATGGAGAACAGCGCAGGCGACGAGTAGGGGAACAGCGCCGAGCCAGCGGGGTTGCCGAAGGTGCCTTCCCAGACCGAGGGCGACACGATGGTCAGGCCCACCGAGGAGATCAGGCCCAAGAAGCCGCCGATCACGGCGCCACGGGTGGTGCACTCTTTCCACAGCATAGACAGGATCAGTGCCGGGAAGTTGGCCGAGGCGGCCACCGCGAAGGCCAGCGACACCATGAAGGCGATGTTTTGCTTCTCGAACAAGATGCCCAACACCACGGCCACCAGACCCAAAGCCAGGGTGGTGATGCGCGAGACCTTCAGTTCAGAGGCGCTATCGGCCTTGCCCTTCTTGATCACGGTGGAGTACAGGTCGTGCGACACGGCCGAGGCACCCGACAGCGTCAAACCGGCCACCACGGCCAAGATGGTGGCAAAAGCCACGGCAGAGATGAAGCCGAAGAAAATGTCGCCGCCCACGCTCTTGGCCACCAGCACCGCAGCCATGTTGGCCGTGCCTGCGCCGCCGTGGATCACGCCCTTGACGGTGTCGGCCATGTCGGGGTTGGTCAGCACCATGGTGATGGCGCCAAAGCCGATGATGAAGATCAGCACGTAGAAGTAGCCGATCCACACGGTGGCCCAGCCCACGGACTTGCGTGCTTCGCGTGCGTTGGGCACGGTGAAGAAGCGCATCAGGATGTGGGGCAGACCGGCGGTACCAAACATCAGTGCCATACCAAAGGAGATGGCCGAGATGGGATCCTTGATGAAGCCGCCTGGGCCCATGATGGACAGGCCAGCCTTGGCCGCTTCTTCAGGGGTTTTGCCCGTGTTGGCTGCGATCTGGGTACGCACTTCCACACCCTTGGCGAACAACGCCTCGGGGCTGAAACCGTACTGCGCCAGCACCATGATGGCCATGAAGGTCACGCCCGACAGCAGCAGCACCGCCTTGATGATCTGCACCCAGGTGGTGGCGGTCATGCCACCAAAGAGCACGTACACCATCATCAGCGCGCCCACGATGGCCACAGCCATCCAGTATTCGAGGCCGAACAGCAGTTTGATCAGCTGACCGGCACCCACCATCTGGGCGATCAGGTAGAAGGCCACCACGATCAGCGTGCCCGACGCGGCGAACATGCGGATTGGGCCTTGCTCAAAGCGGTAACCGGCCACGTCGGCAAAGGTGAACTTGCCCAAGTTGCGCAGGCGGTCGGCCATCAGGAAGGTGATGACGGGCCAGCCTACCAAGAAGCCGATGGAGTAGATCAGACCGTCGTAGCCGGTGGCCATCACTGCCGCCGAAATACCCAAAAACGAGGCTGCCGACATGTAGTCGCCTGCAATCGCCAGACCGTTCTGAAAGCCGGTGATACCACCGCCGGCGGTGTAAAAGTCGGAGGCCGATTGCGTCTTGGACGCTGCCCACTTGGTGATCCACAGCGTACCGGCCACAAAAATGGCAAACATGCTGATGGCGATCCAGTTGGTGCTCTGCTTGGCCGCAGAACCAATGTCACCGCCTGCGGCCAGTGCCAGCGGGCTGGCCGTCAGCACGGCCAAGGCCAGCGCGAGGCTGGCGGGATTTTTTACAACACGGGTCATTTGGTCACATCCTTGAGCAGCTCTGCAGTCATTGCGTCGAACTTGTTGTTGGCCACGTTCACGTAGTACCCGGTGATGGCAATCGTGAACAAAATGACGCCCATGCCCAGAGGAATACCCAGGCTGGTCACGCCTTGGCCAATGGGGGTGGCCAGCAGTTCTTTGTCGAATGCGATCAGGCCGATATAGCCGTAATAGACGATCAACATCAGGATAGTGAGCGTCACCCCCAACGGATTGCGCTTGGCGCGCAGTTCCTTGTACTTGGGATGGCTCTGGATTTTGTCGACGATAGGGTCGCTCATGGTTGTGCCTCCTTGGTTTTTTGTTGCGTCAGAAAACAGGAAGTGCAAGCCTGTCTTGACCAAATCATTCTGGGGGTCGGGTCTGACCGTCGGCTTACTGGCTATGGACGAATTTCCTGGGGTTTGTACTGAGATTCCATCGAAAAAACAACGTATTAGGGTAGTCCCTGAGGCGGCGAAGCGATCCGTGGCGGATGCCATGTGCCGTGCCATGCGAAAGCGGGTTTCCAGCTGGAAGCGGGTTTCAACTCGGACGATGGTTCTGGCCCGCTGACCTTTGCGCGCCAAAGCGAAGTGAACCTGTCGGGCAACTTCGGCATGGTGCGTCTGGGCAACTTCTTCCCCGAGTCTTACTACGCCACGTCCGACTACATCGGTATGTACAACCACGAGACGGGCTCTTCGTCAGACGCGCTGTACCACGACGCTGCTTGGTTCGCCACCG
Organism: Comamonas sp.; assembly: GCA_028690035.1. Classification (GTDB taxonomy): domain Bacteria; phylum Pseudomonadota; class Gammaproteobacteria; order Burkholderiales; family Burkholderiaceae_C; genus Comamonas. The sequence goes on from JAQVCA010000009.1 coordinate 80,166, forward strand.
GCACGGGCAACAAGCTGGCCTACCGCACTCCCATGTTCAGCAACTTCTGGGCTGAAGGCTCGGTGTCTTTTCACGAGAAAGCCAACGGCACTGCGGGTGTGAACAAAAACGCCTATGACCTGGCTGCCAACTACAACAACGGCCCGCTGTCCCTGGGCGCTGGCTACAGCTACTGGAACAGCAACTACCAGGCCGCGCTGCGCGGTCTGTACACCTTTGGCCAGTTCACCGTGGGCGCCTACTACCAGCGCAACAAGGACGACAACTTCATCGCAGGCCTGGGCGCAGGTACGCGCAACAACTTCCGCCTGTCGGCCATGTACGTGATGAACGCTTCGGAATTCCACGTCAACGTGGGCCGTGCCAATTCGTGGAGCAAGATCAACGACTCGGCTGCCACGCAGTGGACCCTGGGCTACAACTACAACCTGAGCAAGCGCACCAAAATCTACACCTACTACACCCGCATCAACAGCGGCAAGGGTATGGACTACTCGAGCGGCGCTGCCAGCTTTGACAGCATCAAGGCCGGCACCAACGCAGGCGATAACTTCTCCTCCTTCGCCCTGGGCGTGCGCCACAACTTCTAACGTGGTCTGACCCTCCAGCAAAAACCCCCGACGGTACGCCCTCGGGGGTTTTTTTACGCGGCAGCTTTTCAAAAAAAGAAGCGTTTCGCGCTTGTTAGATAAGCAATTCAAGCATAAAGAATGCTGAAGTACTTGATAAATAAGCGCAAGCAGCTCTCTTTTTTATACGTTAGGCCAGGTCGCCGTTGTCCAAGGCGCAGTGATCGGATGGGGCGCTGTCTGCTTCCTGCTCTTTGACAATCACCACCGGCAGCGTGGCACGGTTGAGCACCGCCTGCGAGACCGAGCCGATGAAGGCGCGGCGCAGAGCGCCCATGCCGCGCGCGCCCACGATGAGCATGCAGGCGTTCAGGCTCTCGGCCATGTCCAGCAGCACGGTGCCCGGTTCGCCCAGCACCACTTCGGTGCTGTAGGCCAGGCCCGCATCGTCCAGCAGCGCGGTGGCCGATGCCATCAGGTGCTCCCCGGCCTCGGTGGCCGCCGTGGCGATGGCATCGGCGTCCTGTGTGGCCAGCTCCAGCAGGCTGGCTGGCTCTTGCACATGCACCAGAGCGATATGCGCTTGCAGGCCATGACGCACCAAAGCAATGCCGTGGCGCACGGCTTGCAGGGAGGTGGCAGAGCCATCAACGGCAATGACGAGGGTGGTGGTGGCATCCATGCGAAGTCTTTCATCAAAGTGGGAGGGCAAAACTGGGTCGCACTATAGAACAGCCGTCGGCGCTGGCGGCGCTTGGGTGGCGGTGTTCTGGCCCTTGTTCCAGCTTTTTGGGCCAAGAAGGTCTGGGACAATCGTCGCCATGCTGCAATTTGAACTGCTTACCACCGACCCCTCTAGCCACGCACGCCGTGGCCGTCTGACACTCAACCACGGGGTGGTGCAAACCCCTATTTTTATGCCTGTGGGCACCTATGGCACCGTCAAGGGCGTGCTGCCGCGTAGCCTGGAAGAGATGGGCGCGCAAATCATTTTGGGCAACACGTTTCACCTGTGGATGCGCCCCGGCCTGGACATCATGCAGACCTTTGGCGGCTTGCACGGCTTTGAAAAGTGGCACAAGCCGATCCTGACCGATTCGGGCGGTTTTCAGGTGTGGAGCCTGGGGGCGATGCGCAAGATCACCGAAGAGGGTGTGCACTTTCAAAGTCCTGTCAATGGCGACAAGCTGTTCATGTCGCCCGAGGTGAGCATGCAGATTCAGACCGTGCTCAATTCCGACATCGTCATGCAGCTGGACGAGTGCACGCCCTATGAAACCAACGGCCACCTGACCACCCAGGATGAGGCGCGCAAGAGCATGGAGATGAGTCTGCGCTGGGCCCAGCGCAGCAAGGACGAGTTTGAGCGTCTGGGCAATCCCAATGCGCTGTTTGGCATTGTGCAAGGCGGCATGTTCACCAATTTGCGCCAAGAGTCGCTCGACGCGCTGGTGGCCATGGACTTTCCCGGCTATGCCGTGGGCGGTGTCTCGGTGGGCGAGCCCAAGGACGAGATGCTGGACATCATGGCGCACACGCCGCACCGCCTGCCCGCGCACAAACCGCGCTATCTGATGGGTGTGGGCACGCCCGAGGATTTGGTGGAAGGCGTGGCTTGTGGCGTGGATATGTTCGATTGCGTCATGCCTACGCGCAACGCGCGCAACGGCACGGTGTTCACGCGCTATGGCGATTTGAAGCTGCGCAACGCGCGCCACAAGACCGACCACCAGCCTCTGGACCCAACCTGTACCTGCCATGCCTGCGCGGGTGTGGAGGGTGTGAGCTGGCAAGACGGTGGGCGCGGTGGCTTCTCGCGCGCTTATCTGCATCACCTGGATCGCTGTGGCGAGATGCTCGGGCCGATGCTCACCACCATCCACAACCTGCATTACTACCTGAACCTGATGCAAGAGGTGCGCAATGCGCTAGAGGCCGGGCAGTTTGCCGCTTTCCGCGCCCAGTTCAAGACCGACCGCGCGCGCGGGGTCTAGGCCGCTGCATCGGCCTTGCATCGACGGGCTTTCACCATGCACGCACCCCAGCACCCACACCAGTCCTCCCCCCTGGAGACCATCGCTGTCGCTGCTGCGGCGCCTGCCGACGCCCAGCACCACCAGCCCTGGCTCGGTTTTACGCTGGCTTTGGTGCTGGTGTGTGCCATCGGCCTGCTCAGTCGCGCAGGCGGGGTGAGCGCCCTGTTCTGGCCTGCCAACGCCCTGTTGCTGGGCTGGTGGCTGCGCCATCCGACCATGGCCCGGCGCCCGGCGGCATGGGGCCTGGCTGGCGTGATCTTCATGGCCTGTGATGCCTTGGTGCAGACCCCTGGTGCCCTGAGCGTGGGCATGAACCTGGCCAACCTGGTCGGGGTGCTGTGCGCCTGGCTGTACCTGGAGCGCTATGGCGCCGTGGTGCTGGGCCTGCGCCAGCCGCGTGCGGTGTTTTACATCGGCATGGCGGCCGTCTGGGGGGCGGCGGGCAGTGCGCTGGTCGAGGGGCCGGTGCTGTACGGGGTGCGCGGTATGGAGCCGTGGCAGGCGGTCTTGCAATCGTTTGCCGGAGCGTTCTTCAACTTCATGCTGGTGCTGCCCCTGCTGCTGGCGGCGCCGCGCCGTGTCTGGCAACGCTTGCGTGCGGCCGCCTGGTGGCCTGTGCTGCGCCAGGCGCCCAAGCTGCCCCTGGTGCTGTTGGTGGCCGCAGAGGCACTGGCCTACGCCATCCCCGGGCTGGGTGCCCTGGTGTTTGCGGTGCCTGCGCTGGTCTGGTGCGCCATGGCCTATGGGGTGCTACCGATTACGGTACTGAACCTGCTGCTGGGTTTGGTCAAGGTGATGGCCCTGGCCGCAGGGTGGCTGGATATCGGCCCCACACAGTGGTACTACAGCACCTCGTTCTTTACGGGCGTGGCGCTGCTGTCGCTGGGCCCCTTGGTGGTGGCCGTAAACCACCATCTGCAACTGCAAACGCTGCAGCGGCTGCAAGCTTTTGTAGACCACGACCACCTGACCGGGGCTCTGTCGCGGCGCACGTTCATGCAGCGCAGTCAGCGCCGTCTGCAGCGCCTGCAACGCGAGGGAGAGGCGGTGGCGGTGCTGATGTTGGACTTGGATCACTTTAAGCGCATCAACGACCACTATGGCCACGCCCAGGGCGACGAGGTGCTGCGCCACTTCACAGCACTGGCACAGCGCCACCTGCGCCCAGAAGACGTGCTGGGCCGTATGGGCGGGGAAGAGTTTGCCCTGCTGCTGCCCAAGGCTGGGTTGCAAGAGGCGCGCCGTGTGGCCGAACGCATTTGCCAGCAAGTGCGCAATTACCCGTTTGTACAAGAGGATGGTCGCGTGCTGTATGCCACCGTCAGCATTGGGGTGTGTGTTGCCACGCCGGGGCTGGAGCCTGCCCCCATGCTGGAAGCCCTGCTGGCCCAGGCCGATGTGGCCCTGTACGAAGCCAAATCGGGCGGGCGCGACCAAGTGCGCTGCGTGCAAGCGCAAGGGGTCAGGAACACAGCCAACACCGATGGCGATGGCGATGGCGCGGCGACCGTATCCAGCGTGCCTCGGCCCTGACCCGCAGGTGCCAGGTCAGGCCGGTGTGCCGCCGGTTTTGCTGGTCGTGGTGGCTTTTTTGGCTGCGGTGCGCGGGCTGCTGGCCTTGCTGGTACGCGGTGTGCTGGTCGTGGCCGGGCCTGCGCTGGACTCGGCCTGAGGGGGCGCGGCTTTCTTGGCCGTGGCACTGGCCTTTTTGGCTGGGGCGCGTGCCGCAGCGGCTGCGCTCTGGACCGCTTGCACGGGCGCGTTGGCCTGGCTGACGGCCTGTTGCATCAGATCGCTGGTGGCCTTGACGGCTGCTTTGGTGAAATCGCTGGCCATGCTGGCTGCCTGCGCCATGGCGGGCAGTTGGGCTGGGTCTTGCAGCGCCTGCGTGGCAATGGTCTGAAATTGCTGCGTCAGCGCGTTCCACCACTGCATGGCGGCGCTGGCCGTGGCGCTGGCATGGTCGGCAGCAGCCTGTGCGGTGGCTTCTTGCTGTGCCTGCGCCTGTGCCTGAGGGGCGGTTTCGGCCTGCGCTGCCTGGGCCGGCGCAGCGCCCTTGGTCGTGGCATCCATGGGCCAGTTGGACACATTGGCCTGCGCGCCAGCGCTGGTGCTACCCGCGCCGCTGCCCGTCATCGGGGCCGATGCGCTGCCAAAAGCCTGGGCAAAGTCGGTCAAGTTGACGTTCATGCCCTTGAGGGTGGACAGCGTCATCTTCTGCACCTGCAGCGCCTGCACGGTGGCGCTCAGAGCGCGGTTGTTCTGCTCCAGCCAGAACTGCACGGCCTTGAGCTCTTCGATGCGCTTGTCGATTTCTTCCACGCTCACCGTGGGCGCCACCCAGCTGGAGAACGGCGGCAGGCTGCTGCCCTGGCTGGCTTGGGTGAGTTGTTGCAGGAAGTCGTATCCGGGGATGAATTGGCCAAAGCCAAAGGCTTTTGCATCGCTCATGGGGTTCTCCATATCAAGGCACTAAAGGACTGGGGCTGGGGGCTGCGGCCCCCGGCACGGTGTGCAGCTTAATCGAGCTTAGTGTTGTGCGCCATGGGGGCCATGTGCGGGGTGGGCGGGCGCATGGCCCGATCCGGCAGTGTGGCCCAGCGGCTTCACGGGCACTTGCACGGGCAGCTCCAGGTGCTGGCCCTGGGCGTTGGTGAACTGCAAGGTGACGGGCACTTCGGTGCCTGCCTGCAGAGGCGCTTGCAGCTGCATGAACATCAGGTGGTAGCCGCCGGGTTTGAGCTCCACGGTCTGGCCCGCAGGCAGATCCAGGCCTTCGATGGCGCGCATGCGCATGACATCGCCTTCCATCTTCATCTCGTGTACCTCAGAGTGGGCCGAGACGGGCGAGGTCACGCCCACCAGGCGCAGTGGCTCTTGTGCGGTGATGCGCATGAAGGCGCCCCCCGCCTGCTGGCCGGCCACGGTGGCGCGCGCCCAGGGGGCGTCGATACGTACCGGGGCATCGGCCCAGGCACTCAGGCCCGTAGCGGCCAAGACGGTGGCAGCGAAAAGCGAACGAAACGAACGAAACGAATGAAACGGCATGGCAAGCATCCTCGTAAAAACCAAGTGAAAACCGCCCACCCCGGCAGGGTCGGCGAACCAGGGGGGCATTCTATGGAGGAAAAAACAGGAGCTTGTACCGCTGATCCATTCAGTAATTCAAGATGTTTTATGCCTGAAACGCTTATTAAAAAAGCGGTAGCAGCTATGAAATTTGAAAAAATTTAAGCCGTGACAGCAAACTCTCCTTGCAAAAAGCGCAGCAGGCCGCTGCTGCGCCGCGTGGGGTTGGCCAGTGCCTCAGCCAGCAAAGCGCTGTGCTGGGTGAGCAAACTAAAGTGCTGGCGCGCGCGTGTGATGCCGGTATAGACCAGCTCGCGCCCGAGCACGCCGCCGCTGCGTGCGGGCAGCACCAGGGCGGTGTGGGCAAATTCTGAGCCCTGGCTTTTGTGCACCGTCATGGCAAAGGCGGTTTCCACATGCGCCAGGCGCGCCACGCCCACGCTGCGCAGCTCGGCACCATCCAAAAAGTACACGCGCAGCGCATCGCCGCGCACGCTGGGCAGCGTGATGCCAATGTCGCCGTTGAACACGCCCAGCGCCGCGTCGTTGCGCGTGACCATCACCGGGCGGCCCACGTACCACTCGCCGCCGCTGGGCAGCAGGCCCTGGGCACGCAGGGCTTTTTCGATGGCACTGTTTAAGCCTTCCACGCCCCAGTCGCCCTCGCGCACGGCGCACAGCAGGCGAAAGCCTTCAAAGGCGCGCAGCACCCCGATCACCCAGGCGCGGTGCGCGGCCTCGTCGCCGGCGGGGGCGTGCGTGCCCAGTGCCTGGGCGTAGTGGCGGTAGCTGGCCGCTGGGCCGCGCCCGTGGACGGCCAGATCCCAGATGCGCTTGAGCGCGCCCCCACTGCTGGCGTGCAGACTGTCGTCGGCACAGTGCGCCAGCACCTGCTGGGCAGTTGCTGCGTCGCCCGCATTCACCGCCTGCGCCAATTCGCCAATGGGGCCGCCAAAGCGGTGGCTGTGGCGCAGCATGATGGTGCGCTGTGCCAGGGCGCTGCCGTCGCTGTCTTGCAAAGCCGCCGGGATGTGCTGGCCAGCAACGCGCAGGGCGTAGGCGACGGTGTCGGGGGTGTAGTGGCCGTTTTCGGCACTGCGGCACAGATCGCCCAGTACGGCGCCCGCTTCCACCGAGGCCAGCTGGTCTTTGTCGCCCAGCACGATCAGGCGCGCCGTGGGCGGCAGTGCTTCCAAGAGGGCGGCCATCATTTCCAGGTGCACCATGGAGGCTTCATCGACGATGAGCACATCCACCTCCAGCGGGTGGTGGCGCTGGTGGCGCCATTGGCGCGTGCCCGGCTGGCTGCCCAGCAGGCTGTGCAAGGTGCGCGCGGCGCCGGTGCGCTCGACCAGGGCGGGCAGATCCAAATCGGGGGCCACCAGTGGCTGCAGCTCCAGCAGGGCGTGGTCGATGGATTGCTTGAGGCGCGCTGCCGCCTTGCCGGTGGGCGCGGCCAGGGCAACGCGCAGATCGTGCGGCTGGGCGCTGGTGCCCCACAGCAGCGCCAGCAAGCGTGCCGCGGTGTAGGTTTTGCCGGTGCCGGGGCCGCCGGTGATGATCGTCAGCCGCCCGCGCAGCGCCAAGGCGCAGGCCAGACGCTGCCAGTCGCAGGCAGTAGCGTTGGTGGTTTTTGGGGAGGATGGAAACAAGCGCTCCAGCCATTTTTTGGCGCTGGCTTCATCGATCGTGTCGGGCTGCACGCAGCGCGCCTGCACGTGCTGGGCCACCAGCCGTTCGTGGTGCCAGTAGCGGCGCAGATAGAGCAGGGGCGTTTCGCTTTGCATTCCTGCCAGCACCATGGGCTGGCCCGTGTCGGCATCGCGATCGACCACGCGCACCAAGGCGCTGCCACTCAGCGCATGCAGCCACTGCGCCAGACTGTGCCCTGGCAGGTCCAGTTGCGCTTGCAGCTGCATTTGGGCGTTGCTTTCCCAGCCCAGAACTTCGGACGGGTGGCTCAAGACCTCGGCCAGTGGCAGGCAGCTGTGGCCACGCCCTTCCAGGTGTGTAAGCAAGGTGGCCGCCAGCAGCAACGCGTCGCTGGCAGCGTTGTGGTGGTCGCGTACAAACTGCATCCAGGCCAGATCCAGCTGGCGCAGTACGTCCTGGGCTTGCCAAGCGTGCAGTTGTTCGAGCAGGGGCAGCGGCGCTTGTGTGGTGTCAAACAAATCCAGGGTGAAGACGTCGTCAACGTGGCTCATACAACCTCGGCAGTGGACAGTGAAGTGGGGTCAGTGCTGGCACTGGTGGGGCTGGCCAGCGCGTGCAGCGCCTCCAGCAGGGGCAAGGGCGCCTGCATGGGGTGGATGCCACCGGCATCGCCGTCGATGCCGCGCAGGAAGAAATACAGCGCCCCACCCAGTTGCGCCTGGGGCCGGTAGGCAGCGCCCAGACGTGCGTGCAGCAGGCGGTGCAGTGCCAGCAGGTACAGGGCCGCTTGCACGTCGTAGCGGTGCGCCAGCATGGCGTGTTGCAGGGCCAGCGCGTCGTAGGCGCTGGCATCGGGGCCGAGGTGGTTGCTCTTGTAGTCCAGCACCCAGTAGCGCCCCTGGTGGGCCAACACCAAGTCGGCAAAGCCCATGAGCATGCCGTGCAGCTGGCGTTGGGGCAGAGCCGGGCGCTCCATACCGGGCAGGATGTGCTGGCGGCACAGCGCATCGACTTGGGCCGCAGGCAGCTGCGCCAGGGGCAGCCAGAACTCCATCTCGGGCAGCACGGTGTCGATCTCGGGCAGGCGCGCCTGCAGCACGGGCAAGGGGTGTTGCACCACGGCGCCCAGCCACTGCAGTACGTCTTCGGCCTCGGGCTCTGCATAGCCGGCGCGCAGGCAGCGGCGGTGCAGGCGCTCTTGCTGCTGGGCATCGAAGGCAAAACCGGCTTCGCCCAGCCATTGCAGCTGGTCGTGCAGGAAGTTGCCCACCAGCGGCCCTTTGCCAAAGCGGTGCCATACCGCCACGCTGGCGCTGCTGCGCGCTGCGCGATGGGGGGTGGCGCTGCCATCGCTGGGCAGGAGCTCGTCGTCGGCCTGGCCTGCGGCCAGCAGCAGCGCATCGCTGGCCACGGGCATGGCACGCGTCAGCGCCGAGAAGCTGGCCACGCTCCAGTGGCGGTCAAACTGGCCGTTGTAGCGTGTGGGGGCAGCCAGCGCAGACGCTGGGTGGTGGGCACGCAGCGGCGTGCAGGCCGTGGCCCAGTCCAGGCCCTGCAGCGGCTGCAGTTGCATGTGCGGGCAGGCTTGGGTGAACTGCTCCAGGGCCTGCCCCCAGTCGCTGACGCTGCGCGCCTGCATGCCGCCCAGCAGGTAGCCACTGGCGCTTTGTTCGTTGACGCAGCTGTCTTTCTTGTTCTGGCCCAGCGCCCCCAGGCCCAGCCACACCAGGTGGCGCGCGCGCGTCAGCGCCACGTAGAACAGGCGCAGGTCTTCGCGCAGGCGCTCTTGGTCGGCCATGGCCAGCTCTGCATCGCTGAAGTTCAGGCGCAGGCGGCCATCGGGCAGGCGCACCCAGGCGGTGTTCTTGCGCGTCTTTTTGGTGAAGCTGCTGCCAAACGGCAGCATGACGATGGGGTACTCCAGCCCTTTGCTTTTGTGGATGGTGACGATTTGCACCAGATCGGCATCGCTTTCCAGGCGCAGGGTTTGCGCCTCGCTGTCCTGGCTGGGGTTGGCAATGTGCTGGGCCAGCCAGCGAATCAGCGCTTGTTCGCCCTCCAGCGCGGCGCTGGCGTTTTGCAGCAGCTCGGCCAGATGCAGGTAATTGGTCAGGGCGCGCTCGCCTTCGCCGCTGTGGGCCTCGGCCAGCCAGCGCGCGGGTAACTTGAGGCGGTGCAGGCTGGCGCGCAGCATGGCCAGCACGCCCTGGCGCTGCCACAGCTGGTGCAGCTCACGCAGCAGCAGGGTGTAGTGGTCGAGCAGCTCATCGTCTTGCGCCAGGCGTTGCAATTGCTCCAGCGGCAGCGCCAGCAGGCGCGTGGCCAGGGCGGCGCGCACGGCGCGGGCGTTGAGCGGTTCGGCCACGGCCTTGAGCCAGTACAGCAGGTCTTGCGCCTGCGTGCTTTCAAACACGGAGGAGCGCTCAGACAGATACACCGAGGCCACGCCCCGGCGCTGCAGTTGCTGGCGCACGGCCTGCGCTTCCTCGCCTTTGCGCACCAGCACGGCAATATCGCTGGGGCGCAGGCGCGTAAATGCCCCATCGGCAGCTTGAAAGCCCATGCCGGGGTCGTTGAGCCACAGCACGATGCGCTGGGCACACGCCTGCGCGTAGGTGTGCATCAGGATCTCTTTGTTCAGCGCAGCGGGGTTGCCATCCTCATCCTCACCCTGGTGCCAGTGGATCTGCATGGCCGGCAGCGGCTGGCCATCGGCGCACAGCGTCTCGGCGCGGCCATGGGCGCGGGCCTCCAGAAACGGCAGGGGGTTGTCGTTGCTGCCTTGGCGAAACAAGAACGCAGCTTGCGGGTGGCGCTGCTCGGCCAGGGCAAACCAGTGGTTCGTGGCTTCCACCAGCGCCTGGGTGGAGCGGTAATTGGTGGAGAGCACATAGTGCCGCCCGGTGGTGGCTTGGCGCGCCTTGAGGTAGCTGTAAATGTCGGCACCGCGAAAGCCGTAGATGGATTGCTTGGGGTCGCCAATCAACAGCAGTGCGCAATCGGGCGCCGGGGTGTCGGGCTGGTAGATGTGCTCAAACAGCCGGTATTGCAGCGGCGAGGTGTCCTGAAACTCATCGAGCAGCGCCACCGGGTACTGCTGGCGCAGGCGTTGGCGCAGCAGCGTGCCTTGTGGCCCGGCCAGGGCCGCATCCAGGCGTTGCAGCATGTCGGCAAAGCCAAAGGTGCCCGCTTCGCTTTTGAGCCATTGCAGGCGCTGGGCCACCTGCTGGCAGGCATGCCAGCGCAGGCGCAGGCCAATGGGGGCGATGGCATCGAGTGCCTGCAGCAAATCCTCCAGCGCTTGCGCTTGGGGCGGGTAATGCACCTGCACACCGCCCTTGCGGGCCTCGTCCAAACCGCAGGGGGTCAATCGGGTTGCTCCGGTTTTCAGAGCATCACGCAGTTGCAGGGTAGGCGCTGCGGCCCATTTTTCCAATGTGCTGAGCCAATCTTGGCAGCGTTTGAGCTGCAGCTTGCGCCCATCCCAAGCGCTCTTGTTGTTGGCCAGCTCGCCTTCAATCCAAGTGAGGTAGTCCTGCGCGCCTTTTTCCCAGCCTTGGGCCAGCTGCTGCAGCTGTTGTTGCTGGTCGGCCTGCCATTGCGGCAGCAGTGCGGTCAGGCTTTGGTCGGAGATGTGGGCCGTGGTAGCGCTGCCGGGCAGCTCGGCGCTGCGCAGCTGCTGCATGTCTTTGAGCAGCTGCTCCACCCCGTCCCACTGCGCCAGCACGATGCCCAATAGCCCATCGGACAGTGGGTAGCACTGCTGGCGCCAGTAGTCGTACACCGCTTCGCGCAGGCGCTCGCCTTCGTCGGGCTCCAGGGTTTCGTCGAACAGGCAGCCGCTGTCCAGAGCATGTTCGCGCAGCACGCGCTGGCACCAGGCGTCGATGGTGAAGATGGCGGCATCGTCCATGCCCTCGGCGGCCAGCGCCAAGCGCCAGGCGGCTTGTTCGCGTGCCGGGGCATCGGGGTAGTCGGCCAGCAGGGATTGCAGGAAGGCATCGCCCTCGGCCTCGCCACGAAAGCAGGCCACGGCCTGCACCAGGCGCTGGCGGATGCGGTCGGAGAGCTCGCGCGTGGCCGCGCGGGTGAAGGTCATCACCAAAATGTCGGGCGGCAGCAGCGGGCCAATGGCGCTGTCCTCCTCATCACTGGGGCGGTGGCCCAAGATGAGGCGCACGTAGAGCGCAGCAATCGTCCAGGTTTTGCCGGTACCGGCGCTGGCTTCGATCAGGCGGCTGCCGTGCAGCGCAAAGCTGCGCGGGTCGAGCAAATGGGGGGGGGTGGTCATGTGCGAATGCGAGTTCATGGCGCGGTGCTTTCTTCGGACGATGCGGCTTGCAGTGCTTCACCCAGCTTGTCCCAGGGAACCCAGCGCACGCAGGTTGCGCCCCAGGCGCGCAGCGGCGCGTACAGGCGCTGCGCCCAGTGCGCGAGGCGGCCATCGTGGCTCAGGGCTTCAAAGTCGGGGAACAGACGCGCCCAGGCCATGTGCTCGCCCTCGCCATGGCTGGCGTGGCCGCCTTCGTAGGCGCTGCGGGCATCGCCACCTTGCACCAAGGTCAGGGCGGTTTTTGGGGGCAACGGCATGGGGCTTTGCTGCCCGGCGTGCCAGGCTTGCAGCACATCGGCCAGGGCTTCGCGGGCCTCTTCTGGCTCCAGCGGCGCAATGTGCAGGCAGCCATCGCGCCCGACGATCCAGCTGCTGCACAGCAAGCCGGTGGCCGCTGCGGCCAGACAGCGCAGATAGACGGGCAGCAGCTTGTCCAGACGCGGCGCGCCTTTGGTGGCCACATCGCGTGCCACCAGTTGCAGCCAGGTGGTGTACGTGGGATTGCCGCCCTGCATGCGGCAGCGCAGCTGGTCGAGCCAGTCTTGCAGGCTCAGCGATCCGTGTGACCAGTCCACAGCCTGATGTGGTGCGCTGTCGGGGTAATGTTGCAGCAGCTGTTGCCAAGCCTGCATGCAGGGGCTGAGGCTGCCCAGCAACTGCTGCTGGGCACGCTCGCCCAGACTGGCCAGTGGCAGCTGGCCGCTGCGTTGCAGGCGCTGCAGTTCGGTTTGCAGCAATGTGTCCAGCGGGGCGTTGGGTTGTTGCTGCCAGTGCGCGCTGACCTGGTTTTGCACGTTGCTCACCAGCAAGTACGCTTCCAGCCCCTCCACAGTGAAGCACTCGTCGTCGTCCAGATGGCTGTCGTCTTCCTCGAACACCACATGCAGCTGCTGGCGCAAAAAGTGGCGCGCCGGGTTTTGCAGAAACTGCGCCAGTTGTTGCAGGGTGGCGCTGGTGGCGGTATCGGGCACGGGCAGCGGTGTTGGGGCGTCGGTTTCTGCATCGGTCGATGCCGCGTGCGCGCTGTGCCACTCATAGGCGTACGTGGACAGGGGCGAGTCCTCCTCAAAGTAGCGGCGGCTAAAGGGCTGCAGCGGGTGCTGGTGCAGGCGCTGCGTGACGACGTTGATGCTGTGCTGGTTGTTTGACGTTTCACCCTCAGCGCGCCAGCCACCACGCAGGTAGTCCAGCAACTGCGCCACCAGCACCGAAGGTGGCTGACGGCTGTTGTCGCGCACATGGTGCCCGGCCCAGCTGATGTAGAGCTGGCGCCGCGCCGAGAGCAGGGCATCGAGCATCAGCTGGCGGTCGTGGTCGCGCCGGGCGCGGTCGCCGGGGCGGTATTGGCCGGGTTGCTGCATCAAGTCCATGGGGTTGCGCGGGCTGTGGCGTGGGTAGTCGCCTTCGTTCATGCCCAGCAGGCACACCAGCTCAAACGGGATGGCACGCATGGGCATCAAGGTGCAAAACGTCACACCCCCGCCGCCAAAGCGCTGCTGCAGCGCCGGTTGCTCCAGCGCCTGCAGCCAAGCGGGCTGTACCACCGAGAGGGGCAAGGTTGTGTCAAAGCGCGCGTGGTCGCAGGCGCGCAGCCACTCTTGCAGGGCCTGTTCCAGGCCCTGGAGCACGGCGCGTTCCAGATCGTCCTGCGGCGTGAACAGGTCGGCCAGCAATTGGCGCAGGCGCTGCGCCCACACCAGAGGGGTGGCCGGTTGCAGCGCCTCTTGCCACCACGCCAGCAGGCGTTGCAACAGGGCGGCCAGAATGCCGGCCAGCTCGGCCTCCAGGCCGCCGACTTCGGCAAACGGCTCAATGTCGCCCCAGGCGGCGCTGCGCGGCAGGCCCTCGGCCTCGATGGGCTGGGCGCCGCTGGCATAGCCCAGCAGCATGCGCTGCAGGCCAAACCAGGCGCTGTTGGTGTCGCCGCAGGCGTCCAGTGCCAGATGCTGGCGCTGCTGGGCATTCAGACCCCAGCGGATACCGGCGGCGGCCATCCACTGGCGCAGCTGCGGGGCGTCGCTTTCTTGCAGGCCCAGACGTGCGGCCAGCGCGGGCACGTCCAGCAGGTCGGCCAGCTCGCTGATGCGGCAGCGCTGCTGGGGCAGGCGCAGCAGCCACGCCAGCGCGGTGGTCAGAGGGCTGGTGGCGCTGGCGGCCAGATCGGCAATGGCGTAGGGGATGTGGCGTGCATCGCGCTGGCCGCTGCTGGGTGCGTACTGGCCAAACACGGCGCGAATGGCCGGGGCCGCTTGGGCGATGTTGGGCAGCATGACGATGATGTCGCGCGGCTGCAGCGCGGGCTGCTCGGTCGTGGCCGGTTGCGCCAGCAGGCGCAGCAGGTGGTCGTGCAGCACCTCCAGCTCGCGCACCAGGCTGTGCGCGCTGTGCAGGACGATGGAGTCGTCGCTGGCGGCAATCGTATGCTGTGGCTGGGTCTGGCGCGGGTGCTCGGCCAGGGGCAGCAGGTCGCGGATGCTGCGCTGCACTTGTTGTAGCAATGTACCCTTGTCAGCTGATGATTCTTCGTATAAATCTACCCTGGGAATGGCTTGGGACAAGCGGGAGCTGCTCTCAAATTCATCAAGCAGGCGCACATAGTCGCGGCTTTGGCGTCCCCAGGCCATGAGCAGCGGGTGCGCATGCGCGTGCATGGCCTGCAGCGGAATCTGCGCCAGATCGCGCCCCTGGCGCAGCGGGTGGCGGCGGCGCTGCAGGCGCAGCAGCTCGCGCCCGTCGATGGCGTCGGCCCAGTGAAAGCGGCAGGGGTTGGGCACGGCCAGCACAATCTGGCTGTGGCGCGACAGCGCGGCCAGAAATTCCAGCATCGACAGCGGCATGTGCGTCAGCCCCAGCAGCAGCACGCGCCGCGCCACGGGCAGGCTGCCCACCGGCGCGGTGTTCAGGGTCTCCAACACCTGCGCGCGCAGCGCCGGGCGCGTGACGGCGCGCTCTTGCGCTGTTAAATCGGCCAGCACGGCGCGCCACAGGCGTGGTTGCCACTCCTGCCCGGCGGGCAACGCGCGCGCGTGCTGGTCGGGCAAGCCGGGGAGTTCATCGTGCCCGGCTTCCCAGGCCTGCAGCCAGTCGCCGCGATAGACCTGGTACTGGTCGAACAAGTCGGCCAGGCGGCTGGCCAGCTGCAGCAGGCGCTGGGGTTGCTCGGGGCGCAAAAAGCGCGCAATCGGCGCAAAAGCAGGGTCGTCCAGACAAGCGGGCAGCAGGCGCATCAGGCGCCAGACCATGGGTTGCTCGTCCAGCGGCGAGAGGCTGGGTACGCGCTGCGCGCCCAAAATTTGCCGCCAGCTGCGCCACAGAAAACGCGCCGGCAGCTCCACGCGCGTGGCCGCGCAGATGCCGCTGTGCTGTGCTTGCAGCATCTTGAACCACTCGGCGGTGCCGTTGCTTTGCACCAGCACCACTTCTTGCTCTAGAGGCGCCAGCGGGTGGGCGCTGCTCCAGTCGATCAGCGCCTGCGCCAGCGTCTCGGCGCAGTTGCCGTGCAGGGCCAGCAGGCCGGGGGGGATGGGGTGGGACGAGGAAATGCTCATAGTGCTTGGAATGCAGGGGGCTGTGTCACAGCTTAACCATCAATGCGGCGCGACCAGTCTTCGACCTGACCACGCTCAAGGCGTGCCGCCAGCATTTTTTGCCATGAGGGCGGCAGTGGCAGGGCTGCCAGGGCCCTGAGTTCATCGCGTTCCAGGCAGCGCTGGTAAAGCGCTTGCAGCACGCGCGTTAGCGGCCAGTCGGGGTAGGGGCGCTCCAGTAAAAGCATAGCGTCACCCGCTTGTAGGGTGCCGCTTTCCTGCACTTTCCAGTACCAGCCGGTACGGCCCGTGGTTTGCACGCGTCGGGCCAGGTCGGCGTGGCCAAAGCGGGCGTTGAGCTTCCAGCAGGGTTGGCGGGTCTGTGTGAGCACCAGCGTGGCGCTGCCCAGTCGCACCACATCGCCCAGACACAGGGTCTGCTCGGTCATGCCGGTGCTGGACAGGTTTTCGCCAAAGGCACCGCATTGGCGTAGTGCGGGCAGATCCCCCAGTTCGGCTTGCCAAGCGGCGTAGTGCTCATGGGGGTACTGGTGCAGGGCCTTGTCGGGGCCGCCGTGGACTTGGAGGTCGGCCTGCATGTCGCCTTCCAGCCCCAGGGGGCCTGCGTGTACCGCACCTGCCACGGCAGACTTGGCAATGGCGCTCAGGCCACCGGGGCGGCCATCGAGGTGAGAGAGCGGCTGGGCTGTGCCGCGCAGTACGGTGTGGACAGTGCCAAGAACGGTCATGGAGCAATGCAATGTTGGTTGGGACAAGACGGGATCATCCTCGTAAATAGGGCAAGCCCCGTAGAATCGCCCGCCATGCGCGTGGCGGCTCGGCGGGCTTGTCCAGCGCTGCGCCGACGTGGTTCAGCCCGTGGTGCCTGTGGCCGCCACGGCTCCGATTTCTCTTTGCGGGTGCAGTGCTGGGTAAGCTGAAATTTCAGTTTTTTGCTGTGAAACCCAAGCCTGTCCTGCCCCTAACGCTCTTTTTTTATCGTGTCCTACGCTCCTGAAACGCGGCGCCGCCGCACCTTTGCCATCATTTCCCACCCCGACGCGGGCAAAACCACGCTGACCGAAAAGCTGCTGCTGTTTTCGGGCGCGATCCAGATTGCCGGTGCCGTCAAGGGCCGCAAGGCCAGCCGCCATGCCACCTCCGACTGGATGGAGATTGAAAAGCAGCGCGGTATCTCGGTGGCATCGTCGGTGATGCAGATGAGCTACCGCGACCACGTCATCAATCTGCTGGACACCCCCGGCCACAAGGACTTCTCGGAAGACACCTACCGTGTGCTCACGGCTGTGGACTCGGCGCTGATGGTGATCGATGCGGCCAACGGTGTGGAAACCCAGACGCGCCGCCTGATTGAGGTCTGCCGCCAGCGCGATACGCCCATCATCACCTTTGTGAACAAGATGGACCGCGAAGTGCGCGACCCGCTGGACATCCTCGACGAAGTGGAGCGCGAGCTGGGCATGCCCTGCTGCCCCATCACCTGGCCGGTGGGCCAAGGCAAGCAGTTCGGCGGCATCATCGATCTGCGCACGCAGACCATGACGGTGTTCCAAGCGGGCAGCGAAAAGCGCCCCGAAGATTTTGAAGTCATCCCGCTGAGCGAAACCGACAAGCTGCGCCAGCGCTTTGGCCAGGCCTTTGACGACGCGCTGGAGAGCATGGAGCTGGCCATGGGCGCTTCGGCGGAGTGGAGCCATGAGCAATTCTTGGCCGCCAAGCTCACGCCGGTGTTCTTCGGCTCGGGGGTGAACAACTTCGGTGTGCAGGAAGTGCTCAACGCGGTGGTGGATATGTCGCCCCCACCGGGCACGCGCCTGGCCTACCAAGAGGTCAACCGCCAGCGCCAAGAGGTGACGATTCGCCCCGAGGACAAGGGTTTTGCCGGTGTGGTGTTCAAGGTGCAAGCGAATATGGACGCCAACCACCGCGACCGCATCGCCTTTGTGCGCGTGGCCAGTGGCAAATACACGCCCGGCATGAAGATGAAGGTGCAGCGCACCGGCAAAGAGCTGCGCCCCACCAGCGTGGTCACCTTCATGAGCCAGCGCCGCGAAGCGGTGGACGAAGCCTACGCGGGCGACATCATCGGCTTCACCATCCACGGCGGCGTGCAGCTGGGTGATTCGATCACCGATGGCCCCAACCTGCAGTTCACCGGCCTGCCGTTCTTTGCGCCGGAAATGTTCATGACCGTGGTGCTGAAAAATCCTTTGCGCTCCAAACAGCTGCAACAGGGCTTGATGGAGCTGGGCGAAGAAGGTGCCATCCAGGTGTTCAAGCCCGATGCTGGTGGCAACATGCTGCTGGGGGCTGTGGGCCAGCTGCAGTTTGAAGTGGTGCAGCACCGCCTGAAAACCGAGTACGACTGCGACATCCGCCTGGAAGGCTGCCAGTACACCGGCGCGCGCTGGATCACGGCCGACACCCCTGCCGAACTGCGCCAGTTTGAAGCCGCCTACCCGCTGCGTCTGGCGCACGATGCGGCCAACACCCTGGCGTTTTTGTGTACCAGCCCCTACGACGTGCGTCTGGCGCAGGAGCGTTTCCCGAAAATCCATTTCCATCCGCTGCGCGAACATGCCGGACTGGAGCTGCAGTCCAGCTGATGCGGCGTGCTGGATAGACGCGAGTTACGATCATTGGGTGGTTTTCATATTACTGAAAACATATATGAGAAGTATTAAATAGTATTTTGTATTTATAAGTAAAACTTCTACAGTGGCGCCCTGCGTTGTATCGCCTGAGCTCCACCATGTACCAATACACCCAATTCGATAAGCAGTTTGTCCTGTTGCGCGCGCAGCAGTTTCGCGACCAGCTCCAGCGCTGGGAGCGCGGCGAGCTGACCGATGAGCAGCTGCTGCCGCTGCGCCTGCAAAACGGCTGGTACGTCCAGCGCTATGCGCCCATGGCGCGCATTGCTGTGCCGTACGGCGAGATCAGCAGCGCCCAGCTGCGCGTACTCGCGCGCATTGCGCGCGAGTACGACCGCCCCGAGCCAGCCGTGCTCGCACATGCCCAAAGCACGCAAAACGCGCTGGAAGCGGCCCAGCAAGGCCACACGTTGGCCGCACCTGCGCTGCGTTATGGCTATGGCCACTTCACCACGCGCACCAATGTGCAGTTCAACTGGATTCCGCTGTCCAAAGCCGCCGATGTGATGGAGCTGCTGGCCAGCGTGTCCATGCATGGCATCCAGACCAGCGGCAACGACATTCGCAACATCAACTGCGATGCGTGGGAAGGCATTGCGCCCGACAGCATCGTCGATTGCCGCCCGTTTGCCGAGATCATGCGCCAGTGGAGCTCGCTGCACCCCGAGTTCACCTACCTGCCGCGCAAGTTCAAGATCTCGCTCAGTGGCGCCACGGAGGATCGCGCCGCGCTGCGCTGGTACGACGTGGGCCTGCAAGGCACGCGCAACGCCGCTGGCGAGGTGGGCTTTACGGTGCTGGTCGGTGGCGGCATGGGCCGCACGCCCACCATTGGCACCGTGGTGCGCGAATTTTTGCCCTGGCCGCACCTGCTCAACTACATCGAGGCGGTGATCCGTGTGTACAACGCCTATGGCCGCCGCGACAACAAGTGGAAAGCGCGCATCAAGATGCTGGTCAAGGCCGAGGGCCAGAACTTCATCGACGCCGTGGAAAAAGAATTCCAAGACATCGTGGACCGAGACGGCGCCCCGCACACCATCACCCAGGCCGAGCTGGACCGCGTGAGCAGCCACTTTGTCGTGCCCGATCTCCAGCCCGCCAACCTGCCCAGCCAAGTCGATCCGCAAGGCCAGCTGTACCAGCACTGGCTGCGCCAGAACGTGCGCGGCCACAAGCTGCCCGGCATGGCCACGGTGATGCTGTCGTTCAAGCGCCCCGGTTTTGCCCCGGGCGATGCCGATGGCGACACCATCGACGCCCTGGCCACCCTGGCCGAGCAGTTCTCCGCCGGCGAAGCGCGCCTGACGCGCGAGCAAAACGTGCTGCTGCCCTGGGTATTTGAAAGCGACTTACCCGCCCTGTACGAAGCGGCGCGCAAGCTGGGTTTGGCCAAGCCCAATATCGGCCTGCTCACCGACTTGATTGCCTGCCCGGGTGGCGACTTTTGCTCGCTGGCCAACGCGCGCTCGCTGCACATTGCCGAGGCCGTGCTGGAGCGTTACCAGGACATGGACGAGCTGCTGGATCTGGGCCCCATCGACCTGCACATGAGTGGCTGCATCAACAGCTGCGGCCACCACCACAGCGGTCACATCGGCATTTTGGGCGTGGATAAGGACGGCAAGGAGTGGTACCAGATCACCCTGGGTGGCTCGGACGGCAGCCAGTTGTCTGGCCCGGCCACGGGTGGCAAGGTGGTCGGCCCCTCGTTTACCGGCGCCGAAGTGCCCGATGTGATCGAGGCGCTGCTGGACACCTACCGCGAGCTGCGCCAAGAAGGCGAACTGTTTGTCGATGCGCTGCGCCGCATTGGCCACCAGCCCTTCAAGGATGCAGCCAACGCAGCGCGCCATCCCAAGGACGAAGCCCTCGCCATTTGACCCTCGGCCCCAGGAATATTGCTATGCAAATCATTGCTTATGGCGCAGCACCAGCAAGCGCCAACCCCGAAAAAACCTTGCAAATTGCCAACGATGCCGATATCAACGCACTGGTGGCCAGCGGTGCATTGGAAGGCGTGGAACGGGTGGAGCTGCACTTCCCCAAATTCACCGACGGGCGCGCCTACACCCAGGCGGTGCTGCTGCGCCGCCGCCACCGCTTTGCGGGCGACATCCGCGCCACGGGCGACGTGCTCATCGACCAGCTGGTACACATGCAGCGCAGCGGCTTCAGCAGCGCCGTGCTGGCCGAAGGTGTCGATGCCAGTGCTGCCCAAAGCCAGTTTGAGCGCTTTGGCGCTTTCTACCAGGGCGATGCGCTGGAGCAGCGCCCGCTGTTTGCCCGCCAGGAGACCGTATGAGCCAGCAGACCCCCAACACCGCAGTGAGCGCCGCAGAACTGGCGCGCGTCAATGCCGAGCTGGGCCGCGATGCGCAGGCTCTGGTGGCCTGGGCCCTGGGCCTGGGTCAGCGCGCCATCGTCACCACCAACTTTCGGCCCTTTGAGGCGGTGATCCTGCATCTGGTCACGCGCGTGCAGCCCGACGTGCCCGTCATCTGGATGGACAACGGCTACAACACCGAAGCCACCTACCGCTTTGCCGATGCCGTCACCCGGCAGCTGGGCCTGAACCTGCAGATTTACCTGCCCAAGCGCTCGCGTGCGCACCGCGAAGCGGTGGAAGGCCCAACACCGGCGCTGGACGACCCGCGTCACGCCGCCTTTACCGAAGAGGTCAAGCTCGAACCCTTTGCCCGTGCCCTGCGCGAGACGGCGCCACAGGTGTGGTTCACCGCACTGCGCGCCACCGACAGCGCCGTGCGTGCGCAGATGGAGCCGGTCAGCATCAACCCCGATGGCCTGATCAAAGTGGCACCGCTGCTGCACTGGTCGAGCAAAGACCTGTACGACTACTGCGAGCAGCACGGCCTGCCCAACAACTTCGATTACGTCGATCCCACCAAGGGCGAAGACCAGCGCGAGTGCGGCCTGCACCTGGCCCATTGATTTGATTGTTTGATTTCGACATGAACGCACCTGTACCTGCCGAGGTGATCGACCCGGCCCTGTCCCCCGCCGCTGCCCAGCACCTGAGCAACACCCATCTGGATGCGCTGGAAGAAGAAACCATCTTCATCCTGCGCGAAGTGGCCGCCAGTTTTGAGCGCCCGGCGCTGCTGTTTTCTGGCGGCAAAGATTCGCTGGTGATGCTGCGCTGCGCCGAAAAGGCCTTTGGCCCGGGGCGCCTGCCGTTTCCGCTGCTGATGATCGACACCGGGCACAACTTCCCCGAAGTGACCGAGTTTCGCGACCAGCGCGCCGCCGAGCTGGGCGCGGAGCTGATTGTGCGCAGCGTGGAAGACAGCATGGCGCGCGGCACCGTGCGCCTGGCGCGCCCCGACGAGCCACGCAATGCGCACCAGTCGGTGACGCTGCTCGAAGCCATCGACGAGTTCCGCTTTGACGCCCTGATCGGCGGCGCGCGCCGCGATGAAGAAAAAGCCCGCGCCAAAGAGCGCATCTTCAGCCACCGCGACAGCTTCGGTCAGTGGCAGCCCAAGGCGCAGCGCCCCGAGCTGTGGACGCTGTTCAACACCCGCATTGCACCGGGCGAGCATTTCCGGGTGTTTCCCATCAGCAACTGGACGGAGCTGGACGTGTGGCAATACATCGCCCGCGAAAACGTCGCCCTGCCCAGCCTGTACTACGCACACCCGCGCGACATCGTCGAGCGCCGTGGCCTGCTGGTGCCGGTGACGCCGCTCACGCCCGTGCAAGACGGTGAAACCGTGCAAACGCGCACCGTGCGCTTTCGCACGCTGGGCGATATCACCTGCACCTGCCCGGTGGAAAGCGATGCCGCCACGCCCGAGGCCATCGTGCAAGAGACGCTGACCACCGAGATCAGCGAGCGCGGCGCCACGCGCATGGACGACAAGACCAGCGAAGCCTCCATGGAAAAGCGCAAGAAAGACGGGTATTTCTAATGACTGCCACCAATACAGAAAAAACCATAGCTGCTACCGCAGGCCCAGCAAGCGCAAACGGCCAAAAAGACTATAAAAACCAAGACCCCCACGCCCGCGATGCCGCGCTGCGCTTTATCACCTGCGGCAGCGTCGATGACGGCAAAAGCACCTTGATTGGCCGCCTGCTGGTCGATAGCCGCAGCGTGCTGCAAGACCAAATTGCCGGGGTGAGCAAATCCGGCACAGTGGACCTGGCGCAGCTGACCGACGGTCTGGCCGCCGAGCGCGAGCAGGGCATCACCATCGACGTGGCCTGGCGCTACTTCGCCACCGAGGCGCGCAAGTTCATCATCGGCGATGCGCCCGGCCACGAGCAGTACACGCGCAACATGGTCACCGCCGCCTCGCAGGCCGATGCCGCCGTGGTGCTGGTCGATGCCACCAAGCTGGACTGGGCCAATCCCCAGCTGCCGCTGCTGGCGCAGACGCGCCGCCACAGCCTGCTGGTGCAGCTGCTGCGCGTACCGGCGCTGGTGTTTGCGGTGAACAAGCTCGACGCCGTGGCCGATCCGGCCCTGGCCTTTGCCCACATCCAGGCCGCGCTGGAAAAATTTGCCCAAGAGGCCGGCATCCAAGCCACGGCCACGGTGCCGATGTCGGCCCTCAAAGGCTGGAACGTGGTCACGCCCCAGCCCGACTGGTGCGGCTACCAAGGCCCCAGCCTGCTGCAATTGCTGGAGCAACTGCCCACCACCCAGCCCGATACCGATTTGCCGCTGGCCCTGCCCGTGCAGTGGGTGGAGAAGTTCTCCTCGTCGTCCGACACCTCGCAAGGCCGCCGCGTGTTCTGGGGCCGCGTGGCCACTGGCCAGGTGCAACCGGGTCAGCAGGTGCAGGTCTTCCCCAGCGGGCAACTGGCCACCGTGGCGCAGGTGCTCAACCATGTGCGCGATGCGCAAACGGTGGGCGCGGGCCTGAGTGCGGGCGTGGTGCTGGATCGTGAGGTCGATGTCTCGCGCGGTGACTGGCTGCTGGCCGCGCCGCAAGCCGTGGCAGTGGCTGAGGACGACTTCGACACCCCCGCCGCTGTCAGCCCCTGGCCGGGCCAAAAGACGCTGACCGCCACGGTGGCTTGGATGGACGATGAGCCGCTGGTCGTGGGCCGTGTCTATTGGGCGCTGCATGGCCACCGCTGGGTGAAGGCCAAAGTGCAGGCCGTGGCGCACCAGCTCGACATCCACACGCTGGAGCAGCAGGCGGCCACCACGCTGGCACCCAACGCCATCGGCCAGGTGCAACTGCTGCTGCAAGAAGCGCTGCCGCTGGCACCGTTCCAGCGGGCGCGCAAGCTGGGCTCACTCATCCTGGTGGATACCGCCAGCCACGCCACCGCAGGCGCGGTGCTGGTGCAGTGATGGCGCTGCCCACGGTCAACCCGCAGGGCGCAGCGCCTACGGCGCTGGTGCTGTTTGCCCACGGCGCGCGCTCGACCAGTTGGGCGCAACCGCTGCACGAGTTGCAAGCGGCGCTGCAGCAGCAAGCCGCCGCCCAAGGGCGCAGCTGCACCGTGCGTCTGGCATTTTTGGAGCTGATGCAGCCCGATTTGCCCCAGGTGCTGGCCGAGCTGGCCGACGCGGGCCTGCACGACGTGGCCATCTGGCCCGTGTTTTGGGCGGCGGGCGGCCATGTGCTGCGCGACGTGCCCGCCCTCATCGCCCAGGCGCAGCAGCGCGATCCGCAACTGCAGGTGCAGATGTGGCCGGTGCTCTCGCAGTGGCCCGGGCTGCTCGATTGGCTGGCCAGCCAGGTGTTTGCGTCTTCAACAAGCAAGACCGAAGCACAGGGTTAACCCTGGGTTTCTACACTTGCCTTCGCCCGCTGTCTGCGGGCGTTGTTTTTTGAGGAGCTGCCGTGTCCACCGAATACCTGCGCCCGCTGGCGCAGCTGCCTGTGCATCCGCAATTGCTGGGGGTGCTGACCGATATCGACGATACCCTGACCACCCAGGGCCAGGTGCCCCCGTCCGTGGTGCAGGCACTGGGCCATTTGCAGGCTGCGGGCTTGAAGGTGGTACCGATTACGGGCCGCTCCATGGGCTGGAGCGCGCCGCACGCACTGGACTGGCCGGTGGATGCCATCGTCGCGGAAAACGGCGCCGCCGCGCTGCGCCGCAATGCCCAAGGGGGGCTGGAGCGCCTGTACCAAATTGCCGATGCTCAGGTGCGCAGCGCCCACTACGCGCGCATGCAGCAGGTGCTGGCGCAGATTGAAGCGCAGGTGCCGGGTGCCCGCCGCTCGGAAGACTCACCCGGGCGCGAATGCGACATCGCCGTGGACCACAGCGAGCACACCCAGATGCCAACCGAACACATGCAAACGTGCCTGGCGATGATGCGTGCGGCGGGCATGCAGGCCACCGTCAGCAGCATCCACATCAACGGCTGGTATGGCCAGCACGACAAGCTGCTGGGCGCGCGCTGGATTCTGCGCCAGCTGTTTGATCTGGATCTGGATGCCACCTTGTCGCGCTGGATCTACATTGGCGATTCGCTCAACGATCAGGTGATGTTCCGCCACCTGCCCCACACCGTGGGCGTGGCCAACATCGCGCGCTTCATGCCGCGCCTGCAGCACCTGCCGCGCTATGTGACCCCGGGCGAGCGCGGCGCTGGCTTTGTCCAGCTGGTCGAACACATTCTGCAAAAATAAGAATCAATCTATCAGTGCGTAGAGCATGTAGCATTGGCCAACTTTTGTAGTTGATTGTTTCTTTCTTCTTATCTCTTGCAGTTGGTTTTTTTATCTTCGCTTTTTTACCTTCGCCTTCTTACCTTTTTCTCAGTCAGAAAGACTCGTCATGCAACAAGCAACATCGTCATCGCGCAAACGGATGAAAGTCGGCACGGCCATGGGGCTGGGCTTTGCCCTGGTCATTGTGCTGGGGGCTGTGATGGCCCTGGTGGCCTGGGTGCAGTTCTCCCGCGCCAGCGCCGAGGCCACCGAGCTGGTGGAAGACCGCATGGTCAAGGTGATGCGCGCGAACCAGATTATCGACAACCTTAACAGCCAGGCGAATGCCGTGCGCAATATCGTGCTGTCTTTGGACACGGCCACCATGCAGGCCACCATTGATGCCGAAAAGCAACGCATGACGGAGCTGCGCGCACAGGGTACCGAGTTGCTCAAGTTGTTGGAGCAGTCGATCCAGTCGCCCGAAGGTAAAGCGGTGTTTCAGCGGGCCAAAGATGCGGGCTCGGCGTATGTGGGCCAGCTCGACCAGGCCATGGCGTTTGGTTTGGCGGGGGATGGCGAGCAGGCGCGTACGGTGCTTTCCGGCCCAGCCCGCCAGGGTCGCCAGCAGGCGATTACGGCGATTGAAGGCGTGGTGGCCTTCCAGCAAAAGCTGATGGAAGCGACTGCGCACCGCATTGAAGACATTGCCAGCAACACCAGCAAGCTCATGCTGTTGATTGCCGTGCTGTCGGGCGTGCTGGGTGCGCTGGTGGCCTTTGTGCTGACCCGCTCCATCACGCGCCAGCTGGGCGGCGAGCTCGAATACGCCTCGGCGATTGCCCATGAAATTGCCGAGGGCAACCTGGCGGTGCAGGTGCAGTTGCGCCCGGGCGACACCACCAGCCTGCTGGCCACCATGCAGATGATGCGCGACAGCCTGGGTGAAGTGGTGGCGCGTGTGCGCCAGGGCAGCGAGGCCGTGGCCACCGCCAGCGCGCAGATTGCCCAGGGCAACCAAGACCTGTCCGGGCGCACCGAAAGCCAGGCCAGCGCACTGGAAGAAACCGCAGCCTCCATGGAGGAGCTGGGTTCCACGGTGCAGCAAAACGCCGAAAACGCCCGCCAGGCCAACCAGCTGGCACAAAGCGCCTCCACCGTGGCAGTGCAAGGCGGCGAGGTGGTGGCCCAAGTGGTTGAGACCATGGAAGGCATCAACACCGCAGGCAAGAAAATTGCCGACATCATCGGCGTCATTGATGGCATTGCCTTCCAGACCAACATCCTGGCGCTGAACGCTGCCGTGGAAGCGGCGCGCGCGGGTGAACAAGGGCGGGGTTTTGCCGTGGTTGCCAGCGAAGTGCGCGCCCTGGCCGGGCGCAGTGCCGAAGCGGCCAAAGAAATCAAGCTGCTCATCACCGACAGCGTGCAGCGCGTCGAGCAAGGTGGTGTTTTGGTACACCAAGCGGGCACGACCATGCAGGACGTGGTCAGCAGCATCCGCCGCGTGACCGACATCATGGGCGAGATCAGTGCCGCCAGCACCGAGCAAAGCGCCGGTGTCCGCCAAGTGGGCGAGGCCGTGCAGCAAATGGACCAAGTCACGCAGCAAAATGCAGCTTTGGTGGAAGAAATGTCTGCCGCTGCCACCAGCCTGAACCAGCAGGCGCAGGATTTGGTGCAGTCTGTGGCGGTGTTCCAGCTGGCCCAGGGCACACAGCAATTTGGCTTTACCGCTACGCACTCCAGCAGCGCCGCCGCTCCAGCCGCCAAAACCCCCACAGCGCCGGCCCCCGCGTTGCGCGGTGCCCCAACACCGACACCGGCCCCGGCCCCACGCCCCAAGGCCACCCCAGCGCCCCAGCGCTCCGCGACTGCCGCAGCCAGCGCACCCAAGGCCCTGTCCAGCCCCAGCACGCCCACAGCCAGTCGTGCTGAACCCTCCAACGACGATTGGGAGAGCTTTTAAGAGCGCTAGCCCTCAGGCCCAGCGTTGCCCAGCACCTGGGCCTGCAGTGGCGCATCGCACCCCACCCCCGCGGCAATCCAGCGCCGCGCCAGGCGCACGCGCAGTTGCCCGCTCAGGCCCTCTGGCGCATCGCTGATGGCACCGCACAGGTAGCGCTGCTGCGCCTCACTCCAGCGCAATGCCACACAGGCACCGCTGCGCTTGCGCGACAGCACCATGCCCAGCGGACACGGCTCCAGCAGGCAGCACAGCCCGCAGCCGTTGCAGGGTGCCCCCAGCGCCGGTTGGGGTGGCGCATCGGGGTGGATATAGGCCAGGGTGCTGTGGCTCATAGGGTTGGTGCGGGGCGCTTTTATGCCGTGGCCACCGGCCCGTGGTTGATGGCTGTCAGCGCCTCATTCACCGCAAAAATGCGGCTGCGGATGTCGCGCACCCCGGCCTGCGTCAAACGCTGGCTGTGCATGTCCAGATACGCCTGCGCCTGTTCCTGCGTGTCGAACAGGTACACGCCACCGGCCTCTTGGGCCTGGGCGTTTTCGGTCCAGATTTTCCAGCGCATGCCGGGTTCCTGGTTGATGCTGTGCGCCAGCTCGGTGAAGGCCTGGGCCATGGCTGCGCCAAAGGGGCCGGGCATGGGGAAATCGACTTGCAAGAGGTAGGGCATGGAAAAACTCCTAGGGGGTGTTGCTTGGTGGTCGGACGCGGTGTTCATCCTGCGTTTAAGGGGGCAGTCCTAGGATGCCCCCATCGACAGACAGAGGCTGTCGTAGCACAGAGGCCGCTCAGGCCCACCCCCATCACTTTGCAGGAAAAAACCATGTCGAACCACCAAGAGCTCTACAAATTCACTTTCAACCCGTCGTACACCGGCGTGCTCCAGAAATACGAAGTGGAGGGGCGAAAACTGGAACGCGAAAACATCCAGGGCAGCCACTTTACGTTAGATATTGGCGCCAATGCGCAGGGCCAGCAAGGCGTCTTGACCGTGATCGAAACACGCCAATCCAAGGGCAAGTTCGAGTCCACGCTTTTCACCGATCTGGATGGCGATGGCCTGTTCACCGAGGCGGTGGAGTTGGAGGTCTTTAGCGCCAGCGTGGCCGCCCGGCATCTGGAAAAGCACCAGTTCAGTTGGGATGCCCAAGGCCAGATCAGCGCCGATTGGGAGCTGAAAAACGGCCAGTGGAAATGGGAGCACATCGATGCCAACGAAAGCTACACCCAGTTCACGCTGAACGGCACGCAGTACGTGCTCAAGACCGAGCAAGAGCACGATGGTCTGGAGTTTGAAGTCTTTCGCAACGACAACGCCGACCAGGTCTGGACGCGCGTGGCCGAGGGCGAATCCACCATAGGTATCGATTTGGTGGGGTTGCTGCCCTATCTGGAGGCCTCGAACGGCATCATCGGCTGACCACCAGCCCGCCCAGCACCAAGCAGGCCTGCAGCCCCTTGAGTGCAGGGCTTTTGCCCAGGGTGAGCGTGCCGCCATAGCTCTGGGCAATTTGCTGGGTGATGCACAACCCCAGCCCCGAGCCTTCCACGCTCTCATCAAAGCGCAGCCCACGCGCACCGGCGCTGTGCAGCTGCTGCTGGCTCAGGCCCGGGCCATCGTCTTCTATGCGAGGCCGTGCAGCAAATGGACCAAGTCACGCAGCAAAATGCAGCTTTGGTGGAAGAAATGTCTGCCGCTGCCACCAGCCTGAACCAGCAGGCGCAGGATTTGGTGCAGTCTGTGGCGGTGTTCCAGCTGGCCCAGGGCACACAGCAATTTGGCTTTACCGCTACGCACTCCAGCAGCGCCGCCGCTCCAGCCGCCAAAACCCCCACAGCGCCGGCCCCCGCGTTGCGCGGTGCCCCAACACCGACACCGGCCCCGGCCCCACGCCCCAAGGCCACCCCAGCGCCCCAGCGCTCCGCGACTGCCGCAGCCAGCGCACCCAAGGCCCTGTCCAGCCCCAGCACGCCCACAGCCAGTCGTGCTGAACCCTCCAACGACGATTGGGAGAGCTTTTAAGAGCGCTAGCCCTCAGGCCCAGCGTTGCCCAGCACCTGGGCCTGCAGTGGCGCATCGCACCCCACCCCCGCGGCAATCCAGCGCCGCGCCAGGCGCACGCGCAGTTGCCCGCTCAGGCCCTCTGGCGCATCGCTGATGGCACCGCACAGGTAGCGCTGCTGCGCCTCACTCCAGCGCAATGCCACACAGGCACCGCTGCGCTTGCGCGACAGCACCATGCCCAGCGGACACGGCTCCAGCAGGCAGCACAGCCCGCAGCCGTTGCAGGGTGCCCCCAGCGCCGGTTGGGGTGGCGCATCGGGGTGGATATAGGCCAGGGTGCTGTGGCTCATAGGGTTGGTGCGGGGCGCTTTTATGCCGTGGCCACCGGCCCGTGGTTGATGGCTGTCAGCGCCTCATTCACCGCAAAAATGCGGCTGCGGATGTCGCGCACCCCGGCCTGCGTCAAACGCTGGCTGTGCATGTCCAGATACGCCTGCGCCTGTTCCTGCGTGTCGAACAGGTACACGCCACCGGCCTCTTGGGCCTGGGCGTTTTCGGTCCAGATTTTCCAGCGCATGCCGGGTTCCTGGTTGATGCTGTGCGCCAGCTCGGTGAAGGCCTGGGCCATGGCTGCGCCAAAGGGGCCGGGCATGGGGAAATCGACTTGCAAGAGGTAGGGCATGGAAAAACTCCTAGGGGGTGTTGCTTGGTGGTCGGACGCGGTGTTCATCCTGCGTTTAAGGGGGCAGTCCTAGGATGCCCCCATCGACAGACAGAGGCTGTCGTAGCACAGAGGCCGCTCAGGCCCACCCCCATCACTTTGCAGGAAAAAACCATGTCGAACCACCAAGAGCTCTACAAATTCACTTTCAACCCGTCGTACACCGGCGTGCTCCAGAAATACGAAGTGGAGGGGCGAAAACTGGAACGCGAAAACATCCAGGGCAGCCACTTTACGTTAGATATTGGCGCCAATGCGCAGGGCCAGCAAGGCGTCTTGACCGTGATCGAAACACGCCAATCCAAGGGCAAGTTCGAGTCCACGCTTTTCACCGATCTGGATGGCGATGGCCTGTTCACCGAGGCGGTGGAGTTGGAGGTCTTTAGCGCCAGCGTGGCCGCCCGGCATCTGGAAAAGCACCAGTTCAGTTGGGATGCCCAAGGCCAGATCAGCGCCGATTGGGAGCTGAAAAACGGCCAGTGGAAATGGGAGCACATCGATGCCAACGAAAGCTACACCCAGTTCACGCTGAACGGCACGCAGTACGTGCTCAAGACCGAGCAAGAGCACGATGGTCTGGAGTTTGAAGTCTTTCGCAACGACAACGCCGACCAGGTCTGGACGCGCGTGGCCGAGGGCGAATCCACCATAGGTATCGATTTGGTGGGGTTGCTGCCCTATCTGGAGGCCTCGAACGGCATCATCGGCTGACCACCAGCCCGCCCAGCACCAAGCAGGCCTGCAGCCCCTTGAGTGCAGGGCTTTTGCCCAGGGTGAGCGTGCCGCCATAGCTCTGGGCAATTTGCTGGGTGATGCACAACCCCAGCCCCGAGCCTTCCACGCTCTCATCAAAGCGCAGCCCACGCGCACCGGCGCTGTGCAGCTGCTGCTGGCTCAGGCCCGGGCCATCGTCTTCTATGCAAATGTGCAGCATGGGCTGCGCCGTCCCCGGGGCATCGATCGAGACCGTCACGCGCGCGATGGAGGCGGCCCATTTGCCCGCGTTGTCCAGCAGGTTGCCCAGGGCCTCATCCAGATCGGCACGCTCGCCGCGCCACAGCAGCGCGGTGTCGGTGGGCGCGTTCCAGACCAACTGCCAATCCAGTTCTGCCACATGGTGCAGCTGGCGCATCATGGCCAGCAGCTGGCCGATGCAGTCCTGCACATCGACCCATTGCCCCGCCTGCGTCCACTCGGTCTGCAGCGCGTCGCTGTGCGTACGCGCTTGGTAGCGGTCGATCAGGCGCGACATGGCGTGCGTTTGCTTGAGTACCGTGCTGGCGCAGACGGTGGGCTGTGCACTGGCTGCGGCCACCAGCACCGAGAGCGGTTTTTTCAGCGCATGGTTCAGATCGGCGGCATGGCTGCGCGCGCGCGCCACGATCTGGGTGTTGCGCTGCAGCAGCGCCAGCAGCTCTTGCTTGAGCGCCTCCAGATCGGCGCCGACAGGCAAGCGCTCCAGTTGCACCTGGGCGGGCGGGGTACTGGCCGTGGGTTGGCGCAACTGCGCCATCGCGGCCACCAGGCGCCGCAGTGGCTCCAGCCCGATGCGCACCTGCACCACCGTCAGGCACAGCAGCAGCCCCAGCAGCGCCCCGCCGGTGGCCAGCAGCACCCGATCGATGCTGCGCAGGTTGGCGTACAACGGATCGGCGGGGCCAAACACCTGCAGCTGCCAATCGGTGGCTGCGGTGGTGGCTGCGGTGGTGGCCAGTGGTGCATGGTGGGCAGCGGTTCCGAGTTGCCCGCGAATCTGGGGTGCGAGCCGGGTCTGAAAGGTAAAGGTTTTGGCCAGCAGTGCTTCCTGTTGTGGCCCGGTGGCTGCATACAGCTGGGCGCGGGCAGAAACGGGCCGAGGGCTGGGGCGCAGGTCGGGCTGGTCCCACAGCGAGCGCGAGCGGGCCACGACCCGCCGATCGGCCCGCAGCACCTGCCAGTACCAGCCGGAGAAAATCGCGCTGAACTCGTCGCTGCTGCTGGGCAGGTCTTGCAGGGTGTCACCGTCCTGTACCTCCAGGCGGGCGGCAATGCGCAGCGCTTTGTCTTCCAGCATGTGCGCCATGCCCGCATACAGGCTGGCCTGCATTTCATGGCGCAGCCACCAGCCGCCCAATGCCAGCACCACCAAGGCCGGCAGCACCGTCAGCAGCACCAGCCGTTCGGCCAGCGACCAGTGGCGCGGGTGCCGGTCAAGGCCGGTCATCGGTGGTGGGGGCGCTGTGCAGACGAAAGCCTTGCCCGCGCTCGGTGACCAGCAGTTGCGGCTGGCCCAGTTTGCGCCGAATGCGGCCAATCAGCACATCCAGCGTGTTTGAGTCCGGGTCCAGATCGCGCGCGTACACATGCTCGCTGATCTCGGTGCGCGTCAGCACCCGATTGGGGTGGTGCATCAGATAGGCCAAGATTTTGTGTTCTTGTGCCGTCAGCGTCAGCGGCTGGCCGTGCAGGCGAAAGCGTGCGGCGGTCACGTCGTACTCCAGTGGCCCGGCTTGCAGCACCGGGTTGGCACAGCCTGCCAGACGGCGCAGCATGGCGCGCAGCCGCAAGACGACCTCATCCAGAATGAACGGCTTGGTCAGGTAGTCGTCGGCCCCGGCTTGAAAGCCTGCCAGCTTGTCGCTCCAGCGATTGCGTGCCGTCAGGATCAGCACCGGCCACTGCTGGCCCGCCTCGCGCCACTCGCGCAGCACGCTCAGGCCATCGTGCACGGGCAGGCCCAGGTCGAGCACCGCTGCGTCGTAGCGCTCGGTCGCGCCGGCAAAGGCTGCGGCGGCGCCGTCGTGCTCCACATCCACCGCAAACCCTGCGCCTTCCAGCGCTGCGCGCAGTTGCGCGGCCAGTGTGGTGTCGTCTTCAACCACCAGGATCCGCATGATTGCCTTCTTTCTTTCCTTGTGCGCTGCAGCCCAGCGGCTTCAGTCTTCGAGCTTTTGCGACAGCAGCTCCAGCGTCACGGCGTCGATTTTCAGCTCCAGCGTGCTGCCGTTGCCCTGCAGCAACTCAATCTCGTAGTACGGGCGGTGGTGCTTGCCATGCTCCAGCTCAATCTCCAGCACCTGGCCCTGAAAGCGGGGCGCCAAACCGGGCAGGATGTGCTCAATGCGCTGAATGCCATCGCTGGCAATCGCATGGTGGGGCGACTGCGCCAGCAGCTGGCCCGTGGCCGCACCCATGACCAGCCGCGTGCTGGGGGTGTAGCTGGTGTTGACATGGATTTGGTACACGCCCTGCCCGGCGCTGTCGCGGTCAAATTTGACATCGCTGATGTACTGCCCCGCAGGCAGCTTGAGCTGCGCCAGATACGCAGCCAGCGCGGTCATGGACACTGCCTGGGCATGGTCCTCGCGGCGGTGCTCGATGGTGCGGCCACTGGCCGCATCCACCAGCAGGCGCTGCTTGTGGCCCTGGGCGTCCAGCAGTTTGATTTCATAGCGCAGCTCGTCGAACGGGCCGCGCTTGCTCGCAATGTCCAGCACCCGCCCACCGTGGCGCGCCGTCACCTGGCTCAGGATGGCCGACAGCGGCTGGTACTGCCCGCTGGCCACGCCGGTGCGCACGGCCTCTTGCTCCTGCGCCGCGCCATGGGCCAAGCCTGCCGCCCAAGGCAGCAGCGCCAGCCAGACCAGGCGCATAAAACGGTGGATGAGGGGCAGGGACATGGCGGGCATTGTCTTCAAACTCGTTAAATATTCGATGAATCGTTTGGGCCGCGCTCCAGCACCGCGCGCAGCGCCACGCCGGTGTGCGTGCCCGCCTGGACCACCGCCTCAGGCGTGCCCTGGGCAACGATATGGCCGCCACCGGCACCGCCTTCGGGCCCCAGGTCAAGCAGCCAATCGGCTTCGGCAATCACGTCCAGGTCGTGTTCGATGACGATCACGCTGTGCCCGGCATCCACCAGCCGGTGCAGCACGCGGATCAGCTTGTCCACATCGGCCATGTGCAGGCCCACCGTGGGCTCGTCCAGCACGTACAGGGTGTGCGGGGCTTTCTGGCCACGTCGGCCCATGTCGTCGCGCACCTTGGTCAGCTCGGTCACCAGTTTGATGCGCTGCGCTTCGCCGCCCGAGAGCGTGGGGCTGGGCTGGCCCAGCGTGAGGTAGCCCAGGCCCACGTCGTGCAGCAGCTGCAGCGGGTGGGCGATGGCGGGCATGGCGGCAAAAAACTCCACGGCCTCGGCCACTTCCATTTGCAGCACCTGGCCGATGTTTTTACCGCGCCAGGTCACGGCCAGCGTCTCGGGGTTGAAGCGGGCACCGTGGCAGGCATCGCAGGGCAGTTTCACATCGGGCAGAAAGCT
The DNA here is from genome assembly GCA_028690035.1 of Comamonas sp. Lineage (GTDB taxonomy): Bacteria > Pseudomonadota > Gammaproteobacteria > Burkholderiales > Burkholderiaceae_C > Comamonas. Next base: position 113,661 of record JAQVCA010000009.1, read on the forward strand.
CATGGCGATGGTGCGCAGGCCCTGGCCTTCGCAGGCCGGACAGCGGCCCGCGCCGGTGTTGAAGCTAAAGCGCCCGGCGGCGTAGCCGCGCGCCTGCGCTTCCAGCGTGCCGGCAAACAGCTTGCGGATGGTGTCCCAAAAGCCGATGTAGGTGGCGGGGCAGCTGCGCGGCGTTTTGCCAATCGGCGTCTGATCGACTTCCAGCACGCGGTCGATGCGCTCAAAGCCCGACAGCCCCGTGCAGCCGACCAGCGCCGGGGCCTGGCCCGCATCCATGGCCTCGCGCCCGGCTTTGGTTTGGCGCTGGCCGACCCAGGCGGCCACGTTGGCCAGCAGCACATCGCGCGCCAGCGTGGATTTGCCCGAGCCACTCACGCCGGTGACTGCCACCAGCCGCTGCAGCGGCACGCGCGCGGTGACGTTCTGCAGGTTGTGCAGCTGGGCATCGTGGACGGTGAGCCAGTGCAACGCTTCGTTTTCAGGAGCTACTTGCGCTGGTTCTATCTTGTTTTTAGATGGTTTCTTATCTGAAACCTTGACGGAATCAGCGCCAGCAGCTTTGGATTGCATAGCAAGTACCGGGCGCCGCGCTTGCAGCGGGTGGCGCATGGCGTGCAGCAAATAGCGGCCAGTTTGCGAGTCGCTGGCCGCCTCAATATCGGCCACGCTGCCCTGGGCAATAAGCTGGCCGCCGCGCCGCCCGGCGCTGGGGCCAATGTCGATGATGTGCTCGGCACGGCGGATGGTGTCCTCGTCGTGCTCCACCACCACCAGGGTGTTGCCCTTGGTGCTGAGCTTGTGCAAAGCGCCCAGCAAGATGCGGTTGTCGCGTGCGTGCAGGCCGATGGTCGGCTCATCCAGCACATAGCACACGCCCTGCAAATTGCTGCCCAGCTGCGCGGCCAGGCGGATGCGCTGCGCTTCGCCGCCAGAGAGCGTCGGAGCGCCCCGGTCGAGGGTGAGGTAACCCAAGCCCACCTCCTGCAAAAACTCCAGGCGGCTGGCGATTTCGGGCAACAGGTCGCGGGCGATGTCGCTTTCGCGTTGCGTCAAGCGCCCGGCCTGCGCCAAGTGCGCGGCCCACTGGCGCAGGTCGTCCACACTCAAATGGGCCAGATCGGTGATGCGCTGCCCGGCAAAGCGCACGGCGCGGGCGGTGGCGTTCAGGCGCGTGCCCTGGCAGCTGGGGCAGGCCACTTCGGCCAGGTCTTCCACCTCCTGGCTGGCAAAGCCGATTTCGCGGCCCCGGTTGTCTTCGGCCAGTTGGCTGTCGTCGTAAATCTGGCGCTGCTCTTTGTTGAGCTGCACGCCCGTGCCCACGCAATCGGGGCACCAGCCGTGCTTGCTGTTGTAGCTGAACAGGCGCGGGTCCAGCTCGGCGTAGCTGGTGGCGCACACCGGGCAGGCGCGCTGGGTGGAGAACACCTGCACGTGGCCAATGCCTGCGCCATCGCCGCCAGCGCCCAGGTTGTCGGCCAGCGCTTCGATGCCGTGCAGCACCTGCACCACGCCTTTGCCCACTTCCAGCGCGCGCGCCAGGTGCTGGCGCAGCGTGGCCTCATCGGCGGCGCTGACCAGGACGCTGGCCACGGGCAGCTCGATGTTGTGTTCCTTGAAGCGGTCCAGGCGCGGAAAGCCGGTGGTCGGCACAAACGCGCCATCGACGCGCAAATGGGTGTAGCCGCGTGGGCGCGCCCAGTCGGCCAGCTCGGTATAGACGCCTTTGCGGTGGCTGACCAGAGGGGCCAGCAGGCCAATCACCTGCCCGCTGAACTGGGTGATGAGCTGCGCGGCAATGCTGTCCAGGCTTTGCGGTTGCACCGGCGCATCGTCGTGGATGCAGTGCTGCGTGCCCAGCTTGACGTAGAGCAGGCGCAGAAAGTGCCAGACCTCGGTGGTGGTGCCCACGGTGGATTTGCGCCCGCCGCGCGACAGGCGCTGCTCAATGGCCACGGTGGGCGGAATGCCATACACGGCATCCACCTCGGGCCGCCCCGCGGGCTGCACGATGCTGCGCGCATAGGCGTTGAGCGACTCCAGGTAACGGCGCTGGCCTTCGTTGAACACAATGTCAAACGCCAGGGTGGATTTGCCCGAGCCCGACACGCCGGTGATGACGTTGAACTTGCCGTGCGGAATCTGCACGCTGAGGTTTTTCAGGTTGTGCTCTTTGGCGTTAATCACTTCGATAGCACGGGGCGCAACAGGGGCGTGCTTTTTTGCCGATTTGGTTTGAAATTTTGCCCCCGCCTCGGCCACGCTGTGCCCGTCCAGGCCCAGGGCCTGCTCATAGTCGCGCAGCGCCTGCGCGGTGTGCGAGCCGGTCATTTGCCGCAGCTCTTCGGGCGTGCCCTGGGCGACGATGCGGCCACCGCCATCGCCGCCTTCCGGCCCCAGGTCTATCAGCCAATCGCTGGCGCGAATCACGTCCAGGTTGTGCTCGATGACGATCAGGCTGTGCCCGGCCTCCAACAGCTTGCGCAGCGCGCGCATCAGCTTGGCGATGTCTTCAAAGTGCAGGCCGGTGGTCGGCTCGTCAAACAAAAACAGCGTGCCTTTGCGGGCCAGACTTTGGCGCGATTTGGCCTGGTTCTTGGCCGCTTCGGCCAGAAAACCGGCCAGTTTCAGGCGCTGTGCCTCCCCGCCCGAAAGGGTGGGCACGCTTTGGCCCAGCTGCACGTAGTCCAGCCCCACATCCACGATGGGTTGCAGGGTACGGATCACCTCGGCATCCTGGGCAAAGAGTTGCGCCGCTTCGGCCACGGTCAGCGCCAGCACCTCGGCCACGTTCAGCAGCCGCCCGCCGCGCTCCAGGCGCACCTCCAGCACCTCGGGGCGGTAGCGCTGGCCGTTGCAGTCCGGGCAGCGCAGGTACACGTCGCTTAAAAACTGCATCTCCACATGCTCGAAGCCTGAGCCGCCGCAGGTCGGGCAGCGCCCATCGCCGGTGTTAAAGCTGAACTTGCCCGCCGTGTAGCCGCGCTGCTGCGACAGCGGGGCGCAGGCAAACAGCTCGCGCAGGCTGTCCCACGCGCCCACGTAGCTCACGGGGTTGGAGCGCGCGGTTTTGCCAATGGGCGATTGATCCACCCACAGCACATCGGCCAGTTGTTCCGCGCCCAGCAGGCGCGTAAAGGCCCCGGCGCTTTCCGTGGGCTTGCCAAAGTGGCGCAGCAACGCGGGCACCAGCACATCTTGAATCAAGCTGGATTTGCCCGAGCCGGACACGCCCGTCACCGTCACCAGCCGCTGCAGGGGAAAGGCGACATCCACGTTTTGCAGGTTGTGGGCGCTGGCCCCTTCCAAAATCAATTTGGGCGTATTGGCCTGCACCGGGCGCTTAAAGCCAAAGCCCACCTGCTTGCGCCCGCCCAGGTAGACCCCGGTCAAGGTGTCGGCCTGGCGCAGTTGCGCGGGCGGGCCGTCAAACACAATCTGCCCGCCGCGCACGCCGGGGCCGGGGCCCATGTCGATGATGCGGTCGGCCGCCAGCATCACGGCCGGGTCGTGCTCCACCACCACCAGGGTGTTGCCCGCGTCTTTCAGACGCTGCATGGCCAGGTTGATGCGCTGCATGTCGCGCGGGTGCAGGCCAATGCTGGGCTCATCCAGCACAAACAAGGTGTTCACCAAACTGGTGCCCAGCGCCGTGGTCAGGTTGATGCGCTGCACCTCGCCGCCCGACAGGGTGCGGCTTTGCCGATCGAGTGTTAGGTAGCCAATGCCCACATCGCACAGGTAGCGCAGGCGGGTGCTGATCTCTTCCAAAATAAGAGCTAGTGCCGCTTGTTCTGCTTGGTTTTCAGAAGGATTTACTTCTGAAATGCTTGCTGAATAAGCGGGAACAGCTTCTTTTTTAAGAGCTTGAAAAAATGTTTGCAGCCGCACCAGGGGCAGCTGCATCACATCATGCAGGCACAGGCCGGGCAGCGCTTCCAGCTGCTGGCGGCTCCAAGTTACGCCGTGGGGCAGAAAGCGCTGCGCGGGCGGCAGCACCGCATCGGCCTGCGCCTTGCTGCCCACGCGCCACAGCAGGCTCTCTGGCCCCAGGCGCGCCCCGCCGCAGCATGGGCAGGGCGTGTAGCTGCGGTATTTGGAGAGCAGCACGCGGATGTGCATCTTGTAGGACTTGCTCTCCAGGTAATCAAAAAAGCGGCGGATGCCGTACCACGTCTGCTCCCACTTGCCGTTCCAGCGCGGGGAGCCGTCCAGCACCCAATCGCGCTGCGCGGGCGTGAGCTTGCCCCAGGCAATGTCACGCGGAATGCCCTCGGCCTCGGCGTGGCGCAGCAGGTCGTCTTGGATTTCTTTCCACGCCGGGGTTTGGATGGCTTTGATGGCACCGGTGCGCAGCGTGAGCTTGTCGTTGGGCACGACCAAATTCCAATCCACCCCAATCACCCGGCCAAAGCCACGGCATTCCGGGCACGCGCCCGCCGCCGAGTTAAAGGAAAACAGCGCCGGCAGCGGCGCTTGGTAGCTGATGCCGCTGTCTGCGCAGTGCAGGCCCAGAGCAAATTTCCAGATTTCGGGTTCCGGGGCATCGGTCAGGGCATACACCTGCATCAGCCCCTGGCCGCGCAGCAGCGCCAGCTCAATCGCTTCCATGGCGCGGGCGCGTTCGACATTGCCCATGCGAAAGCGGTCGGCCACCACGTCCAGCACTTTCACGGTGGTGGGTTTGGCGGCTTTTTTGCCTTTTTCGGGTGCAGGGGCGGGTTTTTCCAGCGTGCGCTCGGCCTGAATCTTGGTAAAGCCGCTGGCCAGCAGCCACTGCTGCACTTCGTCGGCGCTGGTGCTGGCGGGCAGCTCCACGGCAAAGGTCAGCACCAGGCGCGGATCGCCCGCCGCCTGGGCGCGTTCCTGCAACTGGGCGTAGATGCTGTCCGCCGTATCGTGGCCCACCGGCTGCGCGGTCTGCCGGTCAAACAGCGCCCCGGCGCGGGCAAACAAGAGCTTGAGGTGGTCGTTCAGCTCCGTCATCGTGCCCACGGTGGAGCGGGAATTGCGCACCGGGTTGGTCTGGTCGATGGCAATGGCTGGCGGCACGCCCTCCACCTTGTCCACGGCGGGCTTGTCCATGCGATCGAGAAACTGGCGCGCGTAGGCGCTGAAGGTTTCCACATAGCGCCGCTGCCCCTCGGCATACAGCGTGTCGAACACCAGCGACGACTTGCCCGACCCGCTGGGGCCGGTGACCACCGTCAGCTCCCCGGTGCGGATGTCCACATCCAGATTCTTCAAATTGTGCTGGCGCGCGCCGTGGATGCGGATCACGTTGCGCTGGGAATCGTCGGGGGAACCAGGAGCAGACATGGCAAGGGGCAGAAATAAGGGGGGTTTGATTGTAGAAACTCCGGGATTGCCCTAGCTGCCGTGCTGCTGGTCATCTTGTTTTCGCAAAAATGTTGTGGGGATTTGCGCTGTAGCTGGTACGGGCGCGTTATCTTCTTGGCCATTGTTGCCTTGTGCTTTTTCTTTGTTGGCTGCTGGTGCAGCCTTGACGTTTTTTGCCATGCCCGCTTCCGTATCGACCGACCCGACCATCGTCCCGCCCGCTGCCCCGGCCACTGAACCTGCTGCAACGGGCGCTGCACCTGCCGCCGCACCCCGCAAGGCACGTACGCGTTCGCGCACCGTGCGCCGTGGTGACACGCTGGAAACACTCACCCCCGCTGCCGTGCCGCGCCAAGCCAAGGCCAAGGCGACCGAGGCCGCGCGCGAACGCCGCCTGGCCTTGCTGCACGATCTGATCGCGCGCGAAGGCATGGCGCCCGATGAACGCGTGACTGCCTTGCGCGCGCTGGCGCAGGGCACCTCGCCGGACGACCGTGCCGTGCTGCTGCAGGTGCTGCTGGAGGAGGGGGCCCAGGACAGTGCCAGCAGCGCCGCCTTGGTCGATGAGGTCGGGGCCAGTGCCAGTGCCAGTGCCAGTGCTGATATGGCCACCAGCGCCCGCAGCGGCTCCAAGGGGGGCGCTGGCACCAAGAGCCGTGCCAAAGCGCCCAACATCGGCCCCGCGATCCACCCCGACGAGGAGCTGGCGCGCGACTGGCGCGAGGGCGGCTACCCCTACAAGCACCTGATGCGCCGCTCCACCTACGAGGCGCAGAAGTACCACCTGCAGGTGGAGCTGCTCAAGCTGCAAGCCTGGGTGAAGGAAACCGGCCAGCGCGTGGTGATCTTGTTTGAAGGGCGCGACGCCGCGGGCAAGGGCGGCGCCATCAAGCGCTTTATGGAGCACTTGAACCCGCGCGGCGCGCGCGTGGTGGCACTGGAAAAGCCCAGCGAAGTCGAGCGCGGTCAGTGGTACTTCCAGCGCTATATCCAGCACCTGCCCACGGCAGGCGAGATCGTGCTGTTTGACCGCAGTTGGTACAACCGCGCGGGCGTGGAGCATGTGATGGGTTTTTGCAGCGACGACGAATACCGCGAATTCATGCTCCAGGCGCCCGAGTTCGAGCGCCACCTGGTGCGCAGCGGTATTTACGTGGTGAAGTTCTGGTTCTCGGTCAGCCAGAAAGAGCAGCGCCGCCGCTTCAAAGAGCGCGAGGTACACCCGCTCAAGCAGTGGAAGCTCAGCCCGGTGGATCTGGCCTCGCTGGACAAGTGGGACGACTACACCCGCGCCAAAGAAGCCATGTTTTTTGAAACCGACACCGCCGACTCGCCCTGGACGGTGGTGAAAAGCGACTGCAAGAAGCGTGCGCGCCTGAACGCCATGCGCTACGTGCTGCTCAAGCTGCCCTACTCCAACAAATCGCTAGAAACCATTGGCAAGCTGGACACGCTGATCGTGGGCCGCGCCAATGCCGTGTACGAGCGCGGCGAGCGCCACTTGTAAGCGGGGGGCAACGACTTGGTCTGCTGCAAGCCCGCCCCCTGATGCCAGCCCGCCTGCCACCGCAACCGTCCCACCCCGCAGGACCCGCTCGCACCGAATCGGGCCACGGCCGCCCGCGTGCGATTCAGGGGCGCACTGGTTTGCTCACGCTCAGGGACGGCCACGACGCCGCTTTTGTCAGAAGGCTGTGGGCTGACACAAGCTTCATGCGCTCCTTCCACCGCCTGGCGCCCCCTTTGCCCAAAGAGGATGCTGAGCTGGTGCGCATCATGAACCTGGAGTGCAGCAACAGCATCCGCCAATCGCGCGCGGTGCATTGGGTGGTGCGCTCGCCGGACCGCCAGCCCTGGGGCTTGCTGAGCCTGACCGATATCTCCCTGCAGCACAAACGCGCCGAGGTGCTGCTGGGGGTGCTGCCGGGCGCCCCCTTTGGGCTGGCCACCGCCGCCATGCTGCTGCTGTTTCACCTCTATTTCCGGGTCAACCAGTTCAACAAGCTCTACACGCTGGTGTTTGCCGACAACCCCCACTCCCTCAAAGGCACCCTGCACCTGGGTTTTCAGCAGGAAGGGCTGCTCAAGCGGCACACCTTTGACCCGCACAGCCAGACCTATGTGGACGTGATTCAGACCGGCATCCATGCGCAGCAGGCGTTTTGCGCACGCAACATCCGGCTCATGAAAAAGCTGCTGGATCAGCCAAATCCGACCGTTTCCAACCACCCCCAGCAATAATTGATTGGATGGGTTCACCCATTTCCTTCAACTCCACGCCCACCTGAAAGCAAAACCGCACATGGCATACTTCAACAACACTGCATCGGATCAGACGTTTACAGGCTCAGGAACCTCCGACTCAGTTGACTATCGATCTGCTACGGGTTCCGTTAATGTCAATTTAGCCCTTGGAACCGCCACTGGTGCCGGGGTCGGAATCGACACGCTCATCGGCATTGACGATGTTGACGGCAGCAACTACGCCGACACCTTGATTGGCGACGCGCAAAACAACTACCTTCGCGGCTATGGCGGCAACGACAGCCTCAGCGGCGGTGCTGGCGATGACACACTTGCCGGCGGACTGGGCGACGATACCCTGGACGGTGGTGCAGGCTCCGACACAGCCAGCTACTCCGGTGCGACCTCCGGTGTGGTTGTGAACTTGGCAACCGGTACGGCTTCAGGTGGTGAGGGCAATGACCGGCTCATCAGCATTGAAAATGTCGTTGGCAGCGGCTACGCCGACACCCTGATTGGCGACGCGCAAGACAACGCCCTGTACGGAGACAACGGCAACGACAGCCTCAGTGGAGGGGCGGGCTCTGACACCCTGATCGGCTCTGTCGGGAATGACACTCTCGAAGGAGGAGATGGCTCTGACGAGCTGGACGGCGGCGGCGGCAACGACCGCCTCAGTGGGGGTGCTGGCAATGACAAACTTTTCGGCCAATATGGAAATGACACCATCGACGGAGGGGATGGCTTCGACACGGTGTCTTTCGAAGGCATCATTGTGGGCGTGGACGTCAACCTGAGCACTGGAAGAGCTCAGGTGGGGTTTAGCACCTACACACTCATTAGCATCGAAGAAGTCATCGGCAGCGACGTACGCGACACCCTGATTGGTGACGTACAAAACAACTCCCTTCGCGGCTTTGGCGGCAACGACAGCATCGCCGGGGGGGATGGCAATGACACCCTCAGTGGCGGCACAGGCGATGACACTCTCTCCGGCGGAGCAGGGTCTGATACTTTTCAATTGATGGATCCCTCGGAATCAAACACCTCCTACGTCTTACTCTCCACCGATACCATCACGGATTTCCAAACGGGTGCCGGTGGAGATGTGCTGACCAGCTTTACCAGTGGCCTGACCAACTACACCAGCGGGGCGAACCCATTTGCCACCGGACACGCACGGCTGACCCAGTCTGGTGCCGCCACACTGCTGCAAATCGACACGGACGGCATCGGCAGCAGCACGCCGTTTCGCACGGCGGCAATTTTGCAAAACGTTGCCATGAGCAACCTGGTGGCGGCCAACCTGGGTGGCTTTGACCCCAGTGGCGCTACTACAGGCACTGGCACTGGCACTGGCACTGGCACTGGCACTGGCACTGGCACTGGCACCGGCACCGGCACCGGCACCGGTGGCCAAACCACCCCCAAGGGCCCACAGGAAGACTTCATCGTTTTGCAGGCCAGCAGCCCTGGCACAGTGGGCGCCGGTGTGGGTAACGATGTCTATTTGCTCTCGGGCAGCATGATTCCCGCAGGCAAAGCCATCACGCTGAGCGACGCGCAGGGCACCAACAGCATCCAGCTTGCCAGCGGTCTGCAAATTAGCTCGGCTCAGGTGGCAGCAAATGCCTTGAAACTCAACCTGGCCAACGGGTCCAGCATCACCGTCCTGGGTGCCAGCCAGTTCACCTACGAGGCTGGGGGTAATTCCACCGCAGGCATTGATCAGCCAGACCTCGGTTATGCGCAATTTGTGCAAAGCATCCTGGGCGTCAGCGTGCCCACCTCAGGCGCTGTGACCTCGGGGCCGGTGACGATTGGCAGCACTGCGTCTTCAGCCACCCCGGTGAGTGGAAATCAGACCGTGGTGGCGACGGCACAAGCGGATGTGTTCAGCTTCGATGTGGCCGCTGCCTTGGCGGATACAGCGGGAACCAACACCCAAGCGAGCATCAGCGGCTTCTCTGCGTCCAGCGATAAGTTGCAAATCGATTTGCCAGTTGCCAACGCCAGCCTGACCACCTTGGCACAGCTCAACGGCGTGCAAGGGGTTGCAGTGCAGGAGGATCCGTTTGCGGGGGACACATTGATCGACTTTGGCAACGACGCCAACGGTGGGCAAAGTGTCACGCTAAGGCTTATCGGCATTACCGATCCTGCGATGGTCCAGGTGCAGGTGGTCTGAGCAAGCGGCTAGGTAAGAGCGCGTATCTATCTGGTGGTGGTGTTGCTCACAAGCAATTCGCTCAGGCAGATACGCGTACGCGGTACATGGGGTGGTGCGCTGGCCTTACCGCGAGCCCTGGGGCTTGCTGAGCCTGACCGACATCTCCCTGCAACACAAACGCGCCGAGGTGCTGCTGGGGGTGCTGCCGGGCATACCGCCAGGGAGAAACGCTCTTGTATCATGCTCGAAAAGCGCCGCATATCACCATGCAGAATATCTCGGCTCAAAGGCCGTCTGCAAACGTTTTTTGAACACCTTCCTTAACCTCAACAGCTATCACCAAAATGATCGTAAGTGCTCATAACCTCATCGTCAGCGAATCCGACGGCTACGCCGAGTTCACCGTGCGCCTGAGCGCCCCGGCCTCCAGCCCCATCACCGTCAAGTACAACACGCCCGGGGGCTCCGCCTCGTACTACTCGCCTGCCGATTACGTCAACACCTACGGCACCCTGACCTTCGCCGTTGGCACCACCACCCAGACCGTCCGCGTCCCGCTCAACGACGACATCACCGTCGAGGACACCGAATCGTTCTACCTGGAGCTCCACACCGCCCGGGATGCCAGTGGCAATGTCGTCAAAATTGCCAACAACAAGTTGATCGCCACCATCATCGACAACGACACCAA
>JAQVCA010000010.1 GCA_028690035.1 Comamonas sp.
CAGTTCACCTACGAGGCTGGGGGTAATTCCACCGCAGGCATTGATCAGCCAGACCTCGGTTATGCGCAATTTGTGCAAAGCATCCTGGGCGTCAGCGTGCCCACCTCAGGCGCTGTGACCTCGGGGCTGGTGACGATCGGCAGCAGTGTGTCCCCAGCCTCAGCCACCCCCGCAGGCCCACAGGAAGACTTCATCGTTTTGCAGGCCAGCAGCCCTGGCACAGTGGGCGCCGGTGTGGGTAACGATGTCTATTTGCTCTCGGGCAGCATGATTCCCGCAGGCAAAGCCATCACGCTGAGCGACGCGCAGGGCACCAACAGCATCCAGCTTGCCAGCGGTCTGCAAATTAGCTCGGCTCAGGTGGCAGCAAATGCCTTGAAACTCAACCTGGCCAACGGGTCCAGCATCACCGTCCTGGGTGCCAGCCAGTTCACCTACGAGGCTGGGGGTAATTCCACCGCAGGCATTGATCAGCCAGACCTCGGTTATGCGCAATTTGTGCAAAGCATCCTGGGCGTCAGCGTGCCCACCTCAGGCGCTGTGACCTCGGGGCCGGTGACGATTGGCAGCACTGCGTCTTCAGCCACCCCGGTGAGTGGAAATCAGACCGTGGTGGCAACCGCACAAGCGGATGTGTTCAGCTTCGATGTGGCCGCTGCCTTGGCGGATACGGCGGGAACCAACACCCAAGCGGGCATCAGCGGCTTCTCTGCGTCCAGCGATAAGTTGCAAATCGATTTGCCAGTTGCCAACGCCAGCCTGACCACCTTGGCACAGCTCAACGGCGTGCAAGGGGTTGCAGTGCAGGACGATCCGTTTGCGGGGGACACATTGATCGACTTTGGCAACGACGCCAACGGTGGGCAAAGTGTCGTGCTAAGGCTTATCGGCATTACCGATCCTGCGATGGTTCAGATTCAGGTGGTCTGAGCACCCACCCCCTCAAGGTAGTGCACCCGAACCTGAGCACGGCCCTTCATCGGTTCATCGGGAGGGGTGCCGCTCACACCGCCCCGATCAGCCCCCCAGCAGCGCGGGCAGTTCGGCCATATCGCGCAGCACGCGCTGGGCGCCGGCGGCCAACAGCGCTTCGGGCGTGGTGTGGCCGCCCTCGCGCGGGCAATAGCCCCAGACGGTGGCGCCCGCAGCCAGGCCCGCTTGCAGACCGGGCAAGGCATCTTCAATCACCAGGCAACGGCGCGCATCGAGCTGCAGCGAGGCGGCAGCGGCCAGGTACACGTCCGGGAAGGGTTTGGTGCGCGGCAGGTCGTGGCCGCTGAAGATGTGCGGATCGAACAGCTCCCAGAGGCCCACTTTGTTCAATTGCATGAGCACCTTGGCCTTGTCCGCGCCGCTGGCCACGGCGATCTTGCCGCCCAGCAGCGCATGGCATTGCTGCACGGTGGCCACGGCGCCGGGGATGGCTTGCAGGTGCGCGTGCAGGCCTTCGTCGCGCAGGGCGTAAAAGCGCGCCATCCAATCGTCGGTGAGGGGCTGACCGGTTTCGCGCTCAATGCGTGCGGTTTCGCTGCGCACGGTTTTGCCGATAAAAATCTGCAGGCATTCGGCCTCGGAAATCGCCCAACCCGAGGCATTGAGCATGGCGTGCAGGGCGCGGTTGGTGATGTGTTCGCTGTCAACGAGCACGCCGTCGCAGTCGAACAAGATGCCTTCAAATTGCATAGCTGATGGCGCTTTCTGGATAAGGGCTAAAGCCTGATTTTGCTTGTATTTTTTAGTCAAACAAGTCGCCATCGACGTAGTACCAGCGCGCCAGTCCATCGGGGGCATCGGCCACTTCGCGCACAAAGCGGCTGCGCTCATGCAGGCGCACAGCGCGGCCTTGCACGCGAAAGCGGGCGGCAAATTCCACTTCGGCATGGTCGGGGCCGGTGGCTTTGAACGCTTTAACTTGTAAGCCCAGCCATTTGGCACCGGGCTCAAAGTCCAAGGTGGCCGGGCGGGTGCTGGGATGCCAGGTGGCTTGCAGGTAGGCGGCGTTTTCGCGCACAAAAGCGCTGTAGCGCGAGCGCATCAGGTGTTCGGCATCGGGGGCCGCATGGCTAGCGTAGTGGTCAATGAAGCGGCCACAGCAGGCGCTGTACGCCATGGGTTGCTGTTGGGCGTGGGCACGGCCACAGGGGCAGGGCAGGGGCTTCAGGGCGGAGCGGGGGGCAGACATGGGGCGATTTTTGCAGACCCCGGGCGCACGCTGGGGAAAATCCCTGACGTTGTTTGTGTTCTGGACGTTGACGTTAACGTCAATAATCTGTGCTATGCACCACGATCCTTCAGCCCCTGACGCCTCCAGCGGCGCGGCCCCCGAGTACACGATCAGCGATCTGGCCAAAGAGTTTGACCTGACCACGCGCGCCATCCGTTTCTATGAAGACATGGGCCTGCTGCAACCCCGGCGCGAGGGCTCGGGCGGGCGCACGCGCATCTACAGCGCACGCGATCGAGCGCGCCTCAAGCTGACGTTGCGCGCCAAGCGCTTGGGCCTGTCGCTCAACGAGGCCAAAGAGATCATCGAGGTGTACGACAGCCCGCGCGATACCGGCGTGCAACTGGAAAAGTTTTTGCAGATCCTGGCCCAGCATCGCATGCAGCTGGAAGAGCGCATGCAGGATTTGCAGATCACGCTGGATGAGGTGCGTGCCCAGGAGAAAGAAGCCCAGGCCCTGCTGCGCAAGCTGCAGGCACGTAAGGCTACTTAATTGACGTTTACGTAAAGTGCGCGTAGAAACGCGTTGCAGCAAGGAGATCGTATGACGATGTTGGACAGTGCGGCCGAGCAGCGCCTGCGCGAGAGTTTTGCCCTACAGGGGGCCATGGCCACGCTGGGCGCGCAGCTTGCGCATGTGGCGCACGGTCGGGTGCATATCTGCTTCGACTGGGCCCCGGGCCTGTCGCAGCAGCACGGCTTTATCCACGCTGGGATGATGGCCACGGCGCTGGATTCGGCCTGTGGCTACGCCGGTTTGTCGGTGATACCGCTGGATGCTGGGGTGCTGTCCATCGAGTTCAAGATCAATCTGCTGGCCCCCGCCAAGGGGCAAAGCTTTCGCTGCGAGGGCGAAGTGCTCAAACCCGGACGCACGATTGTGGTGACCGAAGGGCGTGCCTACGCCCTGGACAACGGCCAGGAGAAGCTGGTCGCCACCATGCAGTGCACGCTAATGGCGCTGCAAGGCCGCCCAGGCATTGCAGCGGTCTGAGGCACCATGCCAGCGACTTGGCGGTATTTTTAATTTCTAGACAAACCTTTTCCAAGGAGACATCCCCATGACCAATCTGCCCGGCCTGAACTTCCAGCTTGGTGAAGATATTGATGCGCTGCGCGATGCCGTGCGCGACTTTGCCCAGGCAGAAATCGCCCCGCGTGCCGCCGAGATCGACAAGAGCGACCAGTTCCCCATGGACTTGTGGCAAAAATTTGGCGAACTGGGCGTGCTGGGCATCACCGTGGGCGAGGAATACGGCGGTGCCAACATGGGCTACCTGGCGCACATGGTGGCCATGGAAGAAATCTCGCGCGCCAGCGCCTCGGTGGGCCTCTCTTATGGCGCGCATTCCAACCTGTGCGTGAACCAGATCAACCGCAACGGCAACGCCGCGCAAAAAGCCAAGTACCTGCCCAAGCTGATTTCCGGCGAGCACGTGGGCGCGCTGGCCATGAGCGAGCCGGGTGCGGGCTCGGACGTGATCAGCATGAAGCTCAAAGCCGAAGACAAGGGCGGCTACTACCTGCTCAACGGCAACAAGATGTGGATCACCAACGGCCCCGACGCCGACACCCTGGTGGTCTATGCCAAGACCGAGCCTGAGCTGGGTGCGCGCGGCGTCACGGCCTTTTTGATCGAAAAAGGCATGAAGGGCTTTTCCATTGCGCAAAAGCTCGACAAGCTGGGGATGCGCGGCAGCCACACCGGCGAGCTGGTGTTCCAGGACGTGGAAGTGCCCGCTGAAAACGTGCTGGGCAACGTCAACGGCGGCGCCAAGGTGTTGATGAGCGGGCTCGATTACGAGCGCGCCGTGCTCACCGGCGGCCCGCTGGGCATCATGCAGGCGGTGATGGACAACGTGGTGCCCTACATCCACGACCGCAAGCAGTTTGGCCAAAGCATTGGCGAGTTCCAGCTCATCCAGGGCAAGGTGGCCGACATGTACACCGTGCTGCAAGCGGGCCGCAGCTTTGCTTACACCGTGGCCAAAAACCTGGACATGCTGGGTACGGATCACGTGCGCCAGGTGCGCAAAGACTGCGCCAGTGTGATTTTGTGGACCGCCGAAAAAGCCACCTGGATGGCGGGCGAGGGCATCCAAATCCACGGCGGCAATGGTTATATCAACGAGTACCCCCTGGGCCGCTTGTGGCGCGATGCGAAACTCTACGAAATCGGCGCAGGCACCAGCGAAATCCGCCGCATGCTGATTGGCCGGGAGCTGTTCGCCGAGACTTGTTGATTTAACCCACGAAACCTCTTAAAGGAGCCCTATGCCCACGACGACCATCGACGACCTCTTAGCCAATAACCGTGAGTGGGCCCAGCGCGTCGAATGCGAGCGTCCCGGCTTTTTCACCAAACTGACCGAGCAACAAAACCCCAAATACATGTGGATTGGTTGCTCGGACAGCCGGGTGCCCGCCAACCAGATCAGCGGACTGGAGCCCGGCGAGGTGTTTGTCCACCGCAACGTGGCCAACGTCGTCGTGCCCAGCGACTTGAACTGCCTCTCGACCATTCAATACGCCATTGACCAGCTCAAGGTCGAGCACTTGATGGTCGTGGGCCACTACGGCTGCGGCGGCGTGCTGGCGGCCCTGGAAGAATTGCGCGTGGGCCTGGCCGACAACTGGATTCGCCACGTCAAAGACGTGCGCGTCAAGCACTACCACCTGATCAAAAACACCGCCGTGCAGCACCGCCACGATGTGCTGTGCGAGCTGAACGTGATTGAGCAGGTGATGAACGTCGCGCAAAGCACCGTCATGCAAGATGCCTGGGCCCGTGGCCAAAAAGTCACCCTGCACGGCTGGTGCTACAGCCTGAAAAACGGCTTGATCACCAACCTGGAAATCACCCTGCCCGGCGTGGGCGGCCTGTACGACGTGCATGAACGGGCCGTGGAACTGGTCGCTACCCGCGAGCGCAGCTAACCCCCTGAATTTCCCCCCTCAACCAGCGCCCCGGCGCTGGTTTTTCTACACCCAGGAGAACACAACATGTCCCACCAGCAAGACCCCGTCGTCATCGTCAGCGCCGTGCGCACCCCCATGGGCGCCTTCCAGGGCGGTTTTTCCGACCTGGCCGCGCACGACCTGGGCGGCGCTGCGATCAAGGCCGCCGTCGCGCGCGCCGGCATCGCCCCGGAAAAAGTCGAAGAAGTGCTGTTTGGCAACTGCCTGATGGCCGGCCAGGGCCAAGCCCCCGCCCGCCAAGCCGGTTTCAAAGGCGGCCTGCCGCAAAGCACCGGTGCCGTCACCCTGTCGAAAATGTGCGGTGCGGGCATGGAAGCGACCATTCTGGCGCACGACCAGATCGTGGCCGGCAGCCGCGAGGTCATGGTTGCGGGCGGCATGGAGAGCATGACCAACGCCCCGTATTTGCTGAAAAAAGGCCGGGGCGGCTACCGCATGGGCCACGACAAGGTGTTTGACCACATGATGCTCGACGGCCTGGAAGACGCTTACGAAGCGGGCCGCAGCATGGGCACCTTTGGCGAAGACTGCGCCGCCAAATACCAATTCACCCGCGAGCAACAGGATGCCTTTGCCATCGCCAGCGTGACGCGGGCCCAGCAAGCGATTGAATCGGGCGCGTTCAAGGCCGAAATCACCCCCGTGACCTTCCAGACGCGCAAGGGCGAAGTGACCATCGACCAAGACGAAGGCCCCTTGAAAATCCGCACCGACAAAATCCCCACACTGCGCCCTGCGTTCAAAAAGGACGGCACCATCACCGCCGCCGCCAGCTCCAGCATCAACGATGGCGCTGCCGCCCTGGTGCTGATGCGCCAATCGACCGCGCAGCAGCTGGGCTGCACGCCGCTGGCCAAAATCGTCGCCCACGCCACCCACGCGCAAGCGCCGGAATGGTTCACCACCGCCCCGGTGGGGGCCACCGAAAAGGCACTGAAAAAAGCCGGCTGGAAGGTCGAAGATGTCGATCTGTGGGAAATCAACGAAGCCTTTGCCGTGGTGCCCATGGCGCTGATGGCCGATCTGGGCGTGCCGCACGAGAAGGTGAACGTCAACGGCGGCGCGTGCGCCTTGGGCCACCCCATCGGCGCCAGCGGCGCGCGCATCATGGTCACGCTGATCCACGCCTTGAAGGCCCGTGGCCTCAAGCGCGGCCTGGCCACGCTGTGCATCGGCGGTGGTGAAGGTACCGCACTGGCGCTGGAGCTGGTCTGATCGGTACACCGCTGAACGGTAGGTAAAACTATAAAAAATGAGCTGCCAGCGCTTGCTGGGTGTGGTTTTTAAGATGTTTTAATCCTAAAAACCAATCCTATAGAGCGCTGGCAGCTATCAAATTAAAGAAATTCAAAAATTCCAAGGAGACACCCATGCTGCTGACCCAAGACCAGACCATGGTGCGCGACGCTGTGCGCGACTTTGTGACCGAGCAAATCACCCCCCACGCCGCGCGCTGGGACAAAGAGCACCACTTCCCGCGCGACGTACACCAGGGCTTGGCGGCCTTGGGGGCCTACGGCATTTGCGTCCCCGAGGAGTACGGCGGTGCCGGGCTGGACTACGTCACGCTGGCGCTGGTGCTGGAAGAAATTGCCGCTGGCGATGGTGGCACCAGCACGGCCATCAGCGTGACCAACTGCCCGGTCAATGCCATTCTCATGCGCTATGGCAGCGAAGCGCAAAAGCAGCAGTGGCTGGCGCCGCTGGCGCGCGGCGAGATGCTGGGGGCGTTTTGTCTGACCGAGCCGCATGTGGGCTCCGACGCTTCGGCGCTGCGCACCACGGCGGTGAAAGAGGGCAACGAATATGTGCTCAACGGGGTGAAGCAGTTCATCACCAGCGGCAAGAACGGCCAGGTGGCCATCGTCATCGCCGTGACCGACAAGGCGGCGGGCAAAAAAGGCATGAGCGCCTTCATCGTGCCTACCAGCGCCCCAGGTTATGTGGTGGCGCGCCTGGAAGACAAGCTGGGCCAGCACAGCAGCGACACCGCACAAATCAATTTTGACAACTGCCGCATTCCCGCCGAGAACCTGATTGGCCAGGAAGGCGAGGGCTACAAAATTGCCCTGGGCGGTCTGGAGGGCGGGCGCATTGGCATTGCTGCGCAAAGCGTGGGCATGGCGCGCGCGGCCTTTGAGGCGGCGCTGCAGTACAGCAAAGAGCGCGAGAGCTTTGGCAAGCCCATCTTCAACCACCAGGCCGTGGGCTTTCGCCTGGCCGAATGCGCCACGCAGATCGAGGCGGCGCGCCAGCTGATTTGGCACGCGGCCAGCCTGCGCGATGCTGGTCAGCCCTGCCTGAAAGAGGCCGCCATGGCCAAGCTGTTTGCCAGCGAGATGGCCGAGCGCGTGTGCAGCGCCGCCATCCAAACGCTGGGCGGCTACGGCGTGGTGAACGACTTCCCGGTCGAGCGCATTTACCGCGACGTGCGCGTGTGCCAAATCTACGAAGGCACCAGCGACGTACAAAAAATCCTCATCCAGCGCGCGCTGGCCTGAGGTCTTGCTGGGTCACCTCGTGCCCTGTTACAGGGCGGCGCCTAAAATGACAGGCTCATTTCTTGATGCATATGGCCTGATTCATGGTTGGAAAAACGCCGGCGGCGATTGCCCGCGAAACCCTCAAACTGCTCTCTGCACGGCAGTTGGCGCCCACGCCAGAAAATTACCAAGCCGTGTACCAGGAGGTGGCGGGGCTGGACGCGGACAAAGGGGCGGGTGCGCCAACGCTGCCTACCGAGCTGGCCGAGCAGATGGCGCGCGTCATCGAGCTGGCCCGCCCGGCTTTTGGTGGCGACGATGTGCGCCTGCGCGAGATGGCCGACCAGCTGCAGCAGTTCTTGCGCCAGCCTGCGCCCGCAGTGGATACCTTGCTGCTGCTGTTGCAGAACTTTGGCTATCGGCTGTCGTTTGTGGCGCAGGATCAGGCGCAGATCCGTGCCAGTTTGCTGCAGCTGCTGGGCTTGGTGCTGGAAAACCTGTCGGTCTTGTGCCTGGACGATCAATGGCTGCAGGGTCAGCTGGAGCGCTTGCAGCGCACCACCGCGCCACCCCTGAGCCTGGAGCAGTTGCAAGCTGCGCAAGTGAGTCTGAGCGAGGTGATCGGCCAGCAGGCCCAGGCCAAGGACCGCCTGGCGCAGGCGCAGCAGGATTTGCGTGCCCTGATGTCCACCTTCATCGGTCGCCTGAGCAGCATTGGTGACCACAATGCGGCGTACCACGAGCAGCTGGAGGGGTGTGCCCAGCGCCTGAGTCAGGTGTCGCAGCTGCACGAGCTGGCCCCGCTGCTGAGCGAGGTCATGGCCGCCACGCGCAGCATGACCGAACACTGTGACCGCGCTCGCACGGAGCTGCAAATTTTGCGTGAGCGTAGTGAGTCTGGGTATGCTGAAATCGATCAACTGCGTCAGGCGTTGGAGCAGACCAGCGCCCTGGCACGCCAGGATGCACAGACGGGTGTCTTGAACCGCCGTGGTTTGGAAGAGGCTGTGGCATTGGAGTTGACACGCACACGTCGCAGCGGCCAGCCGATGTGCGTGGCGCTGCTGGATCTGGATGACTTCAAGGCCATCAACGACCGCTTGGGCCACGATACCGGCGACCGTGCGCTGGTGTATCTGGTGGATATCGCACGCCAGGTGCTGCGTACGCAGGACCATTTGGGCCGTTACGGCGGGGAAGAATTTGTCTTTTTGCTGCCTGGCACGACCCTGGAGCAGGGGGCCGAGATCATGAAGCGTCTGCAGCGCGCCTTGACCACCCAGTATTTTTTGCAGGGTAGCGATCGCATTCTGATCACCTTTAGCGCAGGGGTGGCGCAGATCGGTGCCGATGAGGGGTATGCCCATGCCCTGGTGCGCGCCGATCAGGCGATGTACCGCGCCAAGCGTGCGGGCAAGAATCAGGTGGCCATGGCCCCTCCTGGCGCGCCCTGAACTTTCAATCCCAGGTGGCTTCGGGGCGCAGTTGCTGGGCCAGGGTCTTGGGCCAGTGCAGATCCAGATCGGCCATGCGCTGCTTGATCAGGATGGGCGCCACTTCAAACAGATGCGCCAATTCGTCCAGGGAGTATGCCTGTGCGCTGCCTAGGCCAAAGCGCAGCACCTGCTCGGGGATGAGCAGACGCAGAGCGAAATCGTTGGCTTCGCTGTCGATGCGTTGTTCTACGTCCACGTGGTAATGGTCGGAGACGACAATACGGTGCTGCATGCCGGGGCGCAGGTGGTGCAGTGCCAGATGCCCCAGCGCATGCGCCACGCCGTAACGCTGGCGCTCCAGCGGGTGGCGGCGATCGAGCAAGACGCGCGCCTTGCGCTGCAGCGAAATCTCCAGCTGCGCGCAGCCGTCGGGCAGTTCACCCAGTGCCACCACCAGGCGCATCGCCTTGGCGATGCGCGCCAGGTTGACCGGCACCGATTGATCCCAGTGCAGTTTGAGGATGCCCTCGGCCAGCAGGGTCATGGGTTTGGGGCTGTCAGGTGAGCGTCCACTTCCTTGTTATGGCTTGACAAAGTCGCGGTCGGCTGTAGGGGCTGTCGCCGCAGGCACGGCTGGAACGACAGGGGCTGCAGTGGTCAGCGGTGCCACCAGGGTGTCGCCCAGCGTGGCGCGCTCTGGGGTTGCGCTGCTGCTGGGCAGGTACAGGTCGCCGCGCTGGCCGCAGGCGCCCAGGGTCAGGCAGCCAGACAAGGTGGCCAGCTTCAGCGCGGTCAGGGGGGAGAAGGGCAGAGGCATAGGGGCTCCAAGGGCTTAGTTGCGGAACAGGTCCAGGATGCTGCTGCGCTCTTGCTCATCGGGCGCTGCTGTGGGTTGCTCGGCAGAGCCTGCCGCGCTCCAATCCACTTCCATGCCCAGGCTGCGCACGCCGCTGCGGTTCAGGTTTTCCTGGTAGAACCATTCGCCATCGGCGTTCACCAGCCCGCTGGGCACGCTGTACGACACCACCGGCACATCCTTGAGTGCGTGTTCCATGAACTGAATCCAGATCGGCAGGCTCAGCCCGCCGCCTGTCTCACGCGAGCCCAGGTTGCGCGGCGTGTCGTAGCCAATCCAGGTGATGGCCGTCAGCCCCGGTTGGAAGCCGGCAAACCAAGCATCCACAGCATCGTTGGTGGTACCCGTCTTGCCGTATAGGTCAGGGCGCTTGAGGGTGGCCTGTGCGCGTGCGGCCGTGCCCGAGCGCGCCACAGTCTGCAGCATGCTGTTCATGATGAAGGCGTTGCGCTCGTCGATCACGCGCTCTTGTGCAGACAGCGGGGGTGGCTCGTACTGCGCCAGCACAGTGCCGCGCTGGTCGGTGATTTTGGTGATCAGCCAGGGGTTGATCCGGTAGCCAGTGTTGGCAAAGGTGGCAAAGCCAATCGCCATTTGCATGGGGGTGACCGAACCTGCGCCCAAAGCCATCGTCAGGTAAGGCGGGTGTTTGACCGCATCAAAACCAAAGCGGGTGACCCACTGCTGGGCAAAGGCGGGGGTGATGGTCTCCAGTATGCGCACCGAGGGGATGTTGCGCGACTTGGCCAGGGCGACGCGCAGCGTCATCGGGCCTTCAAAGCGGCCATCGTAGTTTTTGGGTTGCCAGGGCTGACCACCGGTGACGCCAGCACCATAAGTCAAGGGTGCGTCGTTGATGATGGTGGAGGGCGTGATGCCTTTTTCGAGTGCAGCCGAGTAAATGAAGGGTTTGAAGGCAGAGCCTGGTTGGCGCCACGCCTGGGTGACATGGTTGAATTTGTTCTTGGCAAAGTCAAACCCACCCACCAAAGCGCGGATGGCGCCTGTTTGCGACTCGATCGCTACAAAAGCGCCTTCCACTTCGGGCAGTTGGGTGGCTGACCAGAGCTTGCCGGTGTGGATGATGCGAATCACCGCACCGGGCACGATCTTAATTTGTGGCGGTGCCTTGGCACTCAGACCCGACTCGACAGGCTTGAGACCTTCGCCCACGATGTCTAGGCGTTCACCATCGTGGCGCTGCACGACGAGTTTTTTCGGGCCGACTTCCAGTACCACAGCAGCAAGCACGTTGCCGTTATCAGGGTGCTGGGCCAAGGCATCGTCCACGGCGTCTTCCAATGCCTGGGCTTCGGTGGGCAGGGTGATAAAGCGCTCTGGCCCGCGGTAGCGCTGGCGTCGTTCGTAGGCCATGATACCTTCACGCAGGGCACGGTAGGCGGCCTTTTGTTCGTCTAGGTGCAAAGTGGTATAGACGTTTAGGCCGCGCGTGTAGGTGTCTTCACCGTACTGGTTGAACATCAGCTGGCGAGCCATCTCGGCGACAAAGTCGGCATGGGTAAGGTTCTCTGTCACCCGGGCGCGGCGTAGGCGCAAGGGCTCTTCGCGCGCCTGCTGTGCCTGCGCGGCGGTGATAAAACCGTTCTCTTCCATGCGGTCGATGATGTACAGCTGCCGGGTACGCGCACGCTTGGGGTTGCTGATGGGGTTGTACGCCGAAGGGGCCTTGGGCAGACCGGCCAGCATGGCCGCTTCGGCCACGGTCAGCTCTTTGAGCTGCTTGCCAAAGTACACCTCGGCAGCGGCAGCAAAACCATAGGCACGGTGTCCCAAGAAGATCTGGTTCATATAGACCTCCAGAATCTTTTCCTTGGTCAGCAGATGTTCCAGTTTGAAGGTCAGCAACACCTCGTAAATCTTGCGCGTGTAGGTTTTCTCTGACGACAGGTACACATTGCGTGCCACTTGCATGGTGATGGTGGATGCTCCCTGGCTCTTGACCTTGCCCAGGTTGGCCAGTGCGGCACGCAGCATGCCTTTGTAATCGACACCGTTGTGTTCAAAAAAACGCGTGTCTTCGATGGCCAGCACGGCATCGACCATGACTTTGGGGATTTCTTGGATGGGTGTCAGGGTGCGGCGTTCTTCTCCAAATTCGCCAATCAAGACCCCTTCAGAGGAATAGACACGCAGCGGTAATTTGGGACGGTAGTCCACGAGAGCCGAGATGTCGGGGAGGTTGGGATAGGCCATAGCCAGCGCAATTGCCACCAGCAGCGCTGCAGACATGGCCCCCGCCACGGCCAGGCCGAACAGCCACAGCACCGCACGCACAGGCCAGGGCCAGCGTTGGGGGGAAGCTGGTTTTTGGGGTGGTGTTGCTGGAGGCGTTTCGGAGGGAAGGGCAGCGTGACCGCTGGCTGGGGGCGTGGAGGTAGGCATACGACAGTTGGAGTCAGGGAGCTGCATTATAGAAATCGCGGGTTGTGGCCACTGCCACCTGTGGCAACACCAAGCCTTAGCAGACTTGCCTTATGGATGCGACAAGTTGTCACAAAAACCCTGCGTTCGTACGCTTTTGGCAACACTATCGGGCAAATGATCGGCTGCTTTGTCAAAGCGCAGCATTTCTTGCTGCTAGCATCGTTCGCCGTAGCGTAAATTTGCCAACCTCTGAGTCCTTCCCACGCGAGAGGAGATGTCTTGGTCTCTCTGAATACTATTTTTAAACGCCAGCCAGAGCCTCTGATCGGTGTCGATATCAGCGCCACTGCCGTCAAGCTGGTGGAGTTGAGCCGTGACGCTCGGGGTGGCTGGACGCTGGAACGTTGTGCCATGGAGCCCCTTACAGCGGCATACCAAGAAGAAGGCTCAATGTCTTATTTTGACGATGTTACAGGTGCCTTGCGTCGTTTGCTGAAAAAGAGCGGAACGCGCGCCAAGCAGGTGGCGTTGTCGTTGCCACCTTCTGCCGTCATCACTAAAAAAGTCGTGCTGCCGGGTACGCTGACCGACCAAGAGCTTGAGATTCAGGTGGAAAGCGAAGCCAGTCAGTACATTCCCTTTTCGCTGGATGAGGTCAGCTTGGACTTTGCCGTGATGGGGCCTAGCCCGAAAAGTCCGGGAGATATGGACGTGCTCCTAGCAGCCACACGCACCGAAAAGCTGCAGGAGCGCATTGAAATTGCCGAAGCTGCGGGCTTGAAGCCCGTGGTAATGGACATCGACACCTATGCGGCCCGCTTGGCTGTAGAGCGTTTGCAAGAAGGGCCACAGGCGGTATTGCATGTGGGTGAGGCCGATTTGTTGGCATTGGTCAAAGTGGGTGGACGTGGCTACACCATGCAAGTTCTGCGTGGTGAAGAGGTGTTGTACGACACCGAGCAGAGCTTGGGGGGGGCGCAGTTGACGCAAAGCATCGCACGCCACTACAGCATGACCGAAGACGAGGCCGAAAAGAAAAAGCGTGCCGCCGAGCTGCCTGCAGACTATGCAGCGGAGGTTCTGCTGCCTTTTGTGAAAAGTCTGGCCCAAGATATAGCGCGTGCGCTGCAGTTTTTCTTTACCAGTACGCCATACCACAGCGTGCAGCATATTTTGTTGTTTGGTGGCTCGGCAGGTCTGGAGGGATTGGCCTCTGCGATACAGGAGAGCACCAATGTCTCTACCAAAGTGCTCAATCCTTTTGAGGGTATGGAGTTAGGTCCTAATGCCAGCAAATCCCGCGTACGTCGGGATGGTGCGGCCTATCTCACCGCTTGTGGCTTGGCTTTGCGGAGGTTCTACCAGTGATTCTGATTAATCTCTTGCCGCACCGTGAGGCAGCGCGCAAACGACGCAAGGAAGTGTTCCAGATCGCGATGTTTGCTGCCTTGCTGGTCGGACTGCTGATCTCGGCAGGTATTTATGCCTGGTTTCAATGGCTCATTGAAACCCAGCAGGCGCGCAATGCCTTCTTGCAGTCGGAAATCACCGTGCTGAATAGGCAGATCAAGGACGTCGAGGGACTGGAAGGTGAGATTGCTGCCCTGCGCGCGCGTCAAACGGCGGTGGAAGACCTGCAGTCCGATCGCAATATGCCGGTACATCTGCTCAGCGATTTGACGCAGCTGCTGCCTGAGGGCGTGTATCTGACATCGCTCAAGCAAAACGGTCTGTCGGTTGAGCTCAAAGGTGCGGCCCAGTCCAATGAGCGGGTGTCCGAGGTTCTGCGCAATCTTTCCAGTAGCTCGCCCTGGATCACCCAGCCCGTGCTCAAGGAAATCGTCTCTGGATCGGTGGAAGTGGCACCCAAGGATTTGCGCAAGGTGGTGAACTTTTCCATGACGTTTACGCTGGTGCGCTCTGCTCAGGTGGCGCAGAAGCAGAACACAGAACAGCGGAAGCCCTAAGCCATGAAGAAATCTAAAAAAACGCCATCGATCGATGTGCAGGCCTGGCTGGCCGACGTGCAGGGACAGTTCCAAAACCTGGATCCCAAGGACCCTTCACTTTGGCCAGTGGTGCCCAAGTTCCTGCTGTGTCTGGTGATTACCGCTGGCGTGGTGGCCGGTGCTTGGTATGGCTACCTCAGCTCCTTGCAAGCCGATCTGGAGGCGGCAAAGAACCAAGAAACCACGCTACGCCAAGAGTATTCCACCAAGCTGGCCAAAGCCGTGGGGCTGGATGCCCTGAAAGCCCAGCGCGAACTGGTGCAGCAGTACGTGGTGCAACTGGAAAAGCAATTGCCCAGCAAGGCCGAGATGGCCGCACTCCTGTCTGATGTGAACCATGCAGGCATGGGGCGTGGCCTGCAATTTGATCTGTTTCGCCCTGGTAGTGAAAGTATCAAGGAGTACTACGCCGAGCTGCCGATCACCGTGCGCGTATCCGGGCAGTTTCACGATATGGGATCGTTTGTGTCCGATGTGGCCCACCTGTCGCGTATTGTGACCTTGAACAACATCTCCATTGAGGCCAATGCCAAAGGGGGAGGATTGGTGTTGGACACGCAGGCCCGCACTTACCGTTACCTCGATCCTGAAGAGACTGCAGCCAGCCGTAGGGCAGAAGCTGCTCAAAAAGGGAGGAAAAAATGACGGCAGCTCGTATGAACGCACTCGTCGGTCTTAGCCGGGGTGCTGCTGCGGTGTTGGCTGTGCTGGCCTTGGCGGGCTGCGTGGGCAGCGATCACGATGATTTGCGTGGTTGGGTAGCACAGGAGCGCAAGACGGCCAAGCCACGCATCACCCCTTTGAGTGAACCCAAGGTTTTTGTGCCTCAGCCATATACCGTGGCCAGTGTGACGGCACCTTTTGATCGGCAGAAGCTGACCTTGGCCCTGCGCCGCGATAGTCAGCAAAACGCGTCGAACCGGGCGCTTTTGGAGGCTGAGCAAAACCGTCGCAAGCAAGAGCTGGAGAGCTACCCCCTGGATGCCATCACCATGGTCGGCAGCATGCAGCAAAACGGTGGGCAAACCGCTTTGGTGCGGGTGAATCAGCTGATATATCAAGTCAAACCAGGTGGCTATATGGGGCAAAACTATGGCCGTATTCAAACCATTACCGAAAACAGCATCCAACTGCGCGAAATCGTGCAAGACCCGGCAGGCGATTGGGTAGAAAAATCCACGGTGCTGGAACTACAGGAAAGGGGCAAGTAATGCTGCGAAGAGGAACAGGAACAACCATGCAAAAAACGCTGATGAACAACGCCCTGACGGCGGCAGTCATGGCCACCATGCTGCTGCCAAGCTGGGTCTTGGCGGGCAGCATTCAGTCGGTTACGGGCTCGGTACAGGGTGGAGGCGAGGTCGTGCGGGTCGAGCTGTCCGAGCCGTTGGCGCAGCTGCCCACAGGGTTTGCCATTCAGTCGCCCGCGCGCATTGCGCTGGACTTTCCGGCCACCACCAATGGCTTACCGCAGTCGTTGGTCGAACTGCAGCAGGGCAATCTCACATCCGCCAACGTGGTGGAGGCCTCGGGACGCGCACGTCTGGTGTTGAATCTGAAGTCGGCTACGGGTTATCGCACAGAACTGGACGGCAACGCCGTGCTGATTTACCTAGACCCTGTCAAGAATGTCTCTGCTGTAGCGCCATTGGCAACCCAGAGCGCGCTGGCCGCGCAGGCGGGAGGCAAGGCCCAGCCAGCACTGACCAGCCGGCCTGAAGCGCTGCGCGATATCGATTTCCGCCGCTCCAGCGATGGCGCCGGGCGTGTGGTGGTGGCTCTGGGATCTGCTGGTGCCAGTGCCAGCGTGCGCAACGAGGGCAAAGGGCTGGTGGTCGAGCTGTTGCGCTCGAGCCTGCCCGAGAACCTGATGCGTCGTATGGATGTGGTGGACTTTGGTACCCCGGTGCAACTGATCAGCACCAGCCAGCAGGGCGATAAGGTGCGCATGAAAATCGACCTCAAGGGCGATTGGGAGCACAGTGCTTACCAAAGCGATGCGCAGTTTGTGCTGGAAGTGCGTGAGAAAAAAGTGGACCCTACCAAGCTGACGCAAGGCCCTGGGTTCAGTGGTGATCGCTTGTCGCTCAACTTCCAGAACATTGAAGTGCGCGCTTTGCTGCAGGTGATTGCCGACTTCACCAACTTCAATATTGTCACTTCTGATACCGTGGGCGGTCAGCTCACCTTGCGTTTGAAGGACGTTCCTTGGGATCAGGCGCTGAACATCATCATGGAGGCCAAGGGCTTGGGCATGAAAAAAAACGGCAATGTGCTGTGGGTGGCCCCCCGGGAAGAAATCGATGAACGCACCAAAAAAGACCTGGAGGCAGCGCGCTCCATCGAAAAACTCGAGCCTCTGGTGACGCAGGGCTTCCAAGTCAACTACGCCAAAGCCGAAGAGCTGGTCAAGAAATTCCGCGAAACCCAGGGCAGCACAGGCGTCGGCGGTGCAGGTGGTACGCGCTTCCTGTCAGAACGCGGCTCGGCCATTGCCGAAGAGCGCACCAACCAGATTTTTATTACCGATACCCCAACCAAGCTGGAAGAAATTGCCCAGTTGCTCAAGAAGCTGGATATTCCGGTGCGCCAAGTGTTGATCGAGGCACGCATTGTCGAGGCACGCGACACATTTGGGCGTTCGCTGGGGGTGAAGTTTGGTGGCGGCTATAACCGTTTGGGGCGTGGAAGCATTGGGCCGAGTTTTAATGGCGCCAACAACTCCCAAGAGCGTGGTGGTCAATGGATTAAAAATGAGGACACCAACCAGTATGAATATCGTGAAAAATGGGCCGATAGCAGAGGGGTGAATAGCGGGGGGGTGAACTCTACAGATGGGGGCAATAGCTTGGATAGGGGCTGGGAAACCCGGCAGTCCAGCACCATTTCCAACAATCCTTTTGTGAATCTGCCCGCTGCTGCTTTGGCAGGTTCAGCTCCTGCCACGATGGCGCTGAGCGTGTTTAATTCCAGCATGACGCGCTTTTTGAGCTTGGAACTGTCGGCCATGGAATCTGAGGGTATGGGGAAAATCGTTTCGAGCCCCCGTTTGATGACCGCCGACAAGTCGGAGGCCGAGATCAAGCAAGGTACGCAGATTCCCTACAAATCTTCCACGGGTTCTGGTGCCAATGCCATGCCCAAGGTGGAATTCAAGGACGCGGTGTTGCGCCTGAAAGTGGTGCCGCAAATTACCCCGGATGGCGACATCATCATGGACTTGGAAGTGCACAAGGATTCTGTGGGTGCCCGCACCGATGACGGGCCTGCTATCGATACCAAGAGCATTAAAACCCAAGTGCTGGTTGAAAATGGTGGCACGATTGTGATTGGTGGTATCTTTGAAATGGAAGAGGTGAACCAAACCAATAAAGTGCCTGTGTTGGGTGATATTCCTGGTGTAGGTAATTTGTTTAAAAATCGCACCCGTGAAACTGAAAAGCGCGAAATGCTGGTATTCATCACCCCGCGCATGGTGACCGATGCGTTGGCCAGTCAATAAGTTGGAAAATTCCTAAACTGCCACAAGGCCGCATTTGCGGCCTTGTAGTTTTTCAGACGGAGAGAAAGCGTAGCGATGCATATAGCGTTGGTAGGCCTGCCCGGTTCGGGCAAATCCACCATTGGGCGGCAGTTGGCGCGCTTGTGTGGGGTGGAGCTGGTGGATGTGGATGCGCAGATCGAGGCGCATTTGGGTTGCAGCATCAAAAATTACTTTGCCAGCCATGGCGAAGAGGCGTTTCGCGATGTCGAGTCGCAGGTGCTGGCGCGCCTGCTGGGGCGCGTGCAGCCGTGCGTGCTGGCTACGGGGGGCGGTGCGGTTTTGCGTCCAGAAAACCGCCAGGCACTGCGCGCCTGCAGTACGGTGTTTTACCTGCAAGCGCAGCCCGAGGCCATTGCCCAGCGCCTGCGCGGCGACACCGTGCGCCCGCTGATGCAAGGCGTGGACGCGCTGCAGCGCCTGCGCGATCTGCTCAAGGTGCGCGGCCCGCTGTATGAGCAGGTGGCGCATTACAGCATCGACACCCAGCGCCAAAGCACCGCACAAGTGGCGCGCAAAATACGTATGCAAATGGAGATGAGCGGTGGCATGCACCTGGCCCCGGCATCGGAATCCAAACCCGAACCCGAACCCGAATCTGAACCCGAATCTGAACCCGATTTTTAAAATACATAGCTGTTAGTGCTTGCCTGTATTGGGTTTTAAGGCTATTTAACCTTGAAATCCTTGCTGGATAAGCGCAAGCAGCTATACATATAGAAAGACCCCTCCCATGGCAGAAGTTCTGCACCGCGTTGGCATCGATCTGGGCGAGCGCTCTTATTCCATCGACATCGGCTTGGGTCTGTTGGCCCAGGCTTCCACCTTTGCTGCCTGCCCCAAAGCCGCGCAGGCGCTGATCGTCACCAACACCACCGTGGCGCCGCTGTACGCCCAGCAGCTGCAGACGGCGCTGGCTGCGCGTTATGCCCAGGTGCGCACCGTGGTATTGCCCGACGGTGAGGCCTACAAAGACTGGCAGACGTTGAACCTGATTTTTGATGCCCTGCTGCAGCACGGCTGCGACCGCAAGACGGTGCTGTTTGCCCTGGGCGGCGGCGTGGTGGGCGATATGACCGGCTTTGCCGCTGCCAGCTACATGCGCGGCGTGCCGTTTGTGCAGATTCCGACCACCTTGCTGTCGCAAGTCGATTCCAGCGTGGGCGGCAAAACGGCGATCAACCACCCGCTGGGCAAAAACATGATTGGCGCTTTCTACCAGCCGCAACTGGTGGTGTGTGATCTGAGCACGCTGGCCACGTTGCCGCAGCGCGAGCTGTCCGCCGGGCTGGCCGAGGTCATCAAGTACGGGCCGATTGCCGATATGGATTTTCTGGCGTGGCTGGAGCACAACATCGATGCCCTGCGCCAGCAGGACAAGGCCGCGCTGGCGCATGCCGTCAAGCGCAGCGTGGAGATCAAGGCCTGCGTGGTGGGCCAGGACGAAAAAGAAGCGGGTCTGCGCGCCATCTTGAACTTTGGTCACACCTTTGGCCACGCCATTGAGGCCGGTATGGGCTACGGCAACTGGCTGCATGGCGAGGGCGTGGGCGCGGGCATGGTGATGGCGGCGCACCTGTCGCAGCGCCTGGGGTTGGTGGATGCGGCCTTTGTCGAGCGCCTCACACGCCTGATCGAGCGCGCGGGCTTGCCCGTGCGCGGCCCCATCCTGGATGCGCAGGACAACGCGGGCGCTTACCTGGAGCACATGCGCGTGGACAAAAAGGCCGAGGCCGGTGATATCCGCTTTGTGCTCATCGACGGCCCGGGCCAGGCCGTGGTGCGCAGCGCCCCCGATGCCTTGGTGCGCGAGGTGATCGACGCCTGCTGCGCACCGGCTGTGACGGGCGCCTGAGCGTCAGGTTGGGGCAGCCGCAGCGCCCGCCTGCTGCCAGCGCTGCCAGCCCTGGGCACGCAGCACGCAGGCCGGGCACTGGCCGCAGCCTGCACCCCAGGCGTGGCGTGACGCGCGCTCGCCCTGGTAGCAGGTGTGGCTGTCTTGCACGATCAGGTCAATCAGCGTTTGGCCGCCCAGCTCGTAGGCCAGTTGCCAGACGGCGGCCTTGTCGCGCCACATCAGGGGCGTGCTGATGCGCAGGCGCCGCTCCAGCCCCAGGTTCAGAGCCAGCTGCATGGCCTTCATGGTGTCGTCGCGGCAATCGGGGTAGCCGGAAAAATCCGCTTCGCTCACGCCGGTGACCAGCACTTCTAGGCCCCGGCGGTAGGCCAGGGCGCCGGCCAGCGTCATAAACAGCAGATTGCGCCCGGGCACAAAGGTGTTGGGCAGGCCGTCTTGCTGCATGGCAATGGCCATGTCCTCGGTCAGCGCCGAGCCGCCGATTTGGCCGATCACATCGACATTGAGCACATGGTCTTCGCCCAGGCGCGCCGCCCAGTGCGGGAACTGCTGGCGCAGTTGTGCGAGGACTTGCTCGCGCGCCTGCAGCTCGACGTGGTGGCGCTGGCCGTAGTCAAAGCCCAGGGTTTCGACATGGGGGTAGTGGGTCAAAGCGTGGGCCAGGCAGGTGGTGGAGTCCTGGCCGCCAGAAAATAAAACCAAAGCGCGGGTATGTGGTGCGTACATGGGGCGCGATTACACCACCACTGCCAGCGCGCGCTCAGGCAGCCCCTACACTCAGCGGCCATGAAGATGTACCAAGTGGGTGGCGCAGTGCGCGACCGTTTACTGGGCCTGCCCGTGCACGACCGCGACTGGCTGGTGGTTGGCGCTACGCCCGAGCAGATGCTGCAACAAGGCTTTACCCCCGTGGGGCGCGACTTTCCGGTGTTTTTGCACCCGCAAACGCACGAGGAATACGCCCTGGCGCGCACCGAGCGCAAGAGCGGGCGCGGCTATCAGGGCTTTACGGTATATGCCAGCCCGGATGTGACGCTGGAAGAAGACTTGGCGCGCCGCGATCTGACTATCAATGCCATAGCTGCAGAGGTAGACTGGACGGGAGATACAGCCGTTTTTGATCCCTATGGTGGCGTGGCCGATTTGCAGGCCAGGGTGCTGCGCCATGTCACCGAGGCCTTCCGTGAAGACCCGGTGCGCATTCTGCGCGTGGCGCGTTTTGCGGCGCGCTTTGCCGACTTCAGCATCGCCCCCGCAACCATGCGGCTGATGCAAGAGATGGTGGCCGAGGGTGAGGCCGATCATTTGGTGCCAGAGCGTGTGTGGCAGGAGGTCAGCCGTGGGTTGATGGAAGCACAGCCCGCGCGCATGTTCGAGGTGCTGCGCCAGTGCGGCGCTTTGGGCGTGCTGCTGCCCGAGCTGCAGCGCCTGTGGGGCGTGCCCCAGCGCGCCGAATACCACCCCGAGGTCGATACCGGCATCCACGTGATGATGGTGCTGGACATGGCCGCGCGCTTGCAGGCACCGCTGGCCGTGCGCTGGGCCTGTGTGCTGCACGACTTGGGCAAAGGCACCACGCCTGCCGATGTGCTGCCGCGCCATATTGGACACGAGCAGCGCAGCGCCAAGCTGGTGCAGAAAGTGTGTCAGCGCCTGCGTGTGCCCAGCGAGTGCAAGGAGCTGGCCGAGCTGGTCGCCTACGAGCATGGCAATATCCACCGCAGCCAAGATCTGGGTGCAGCAGCATTACTGCGCTTGTTGCAGCGCTGCGATGCCATTCGCAAACCGCAGCGCTTTCGCCAGGCGCTGTTGGCTTGCGAGTGCGATGCGCGTGGGCGCCTGGGGTTGGAGGACAGCGCCTATCCGCAGCGGCAGCGCCTAGAGCAGGCACTGGACGTGGTGCTGGCCGTGAACACGGCGCACATTTCGCAAGCGGCCCTGGCCCAGGGGCGCCAGGGCGCCGAGATTGGCAAGGCCGTCGATGGTGCGCGCACCCAGGCCTTGCAGGCGTGGCTAGAACTGCAGAGCCAGCCAGGCCAGCAGCTTGATCCCGACCAGCAATAGGCCCGTCAACACCAACGCACTGGCAAAAGGCAGGCGCAGCGTGCGTTGCCCGATGCGCCAATGCACATCGCCGGGCAAGCGCGGCAGCTTGCCCAGGATGCCGGTGGTGCTGTCCAAGAGCAGCAGCACGATAAAGACCACAACGGCCCAGCGCAGCAGCATGGCTTATTGCCGCCCTTAGAGCTTGTGTGTGCGGTCGCCGTGGGCAAAGCCCAAGGCGACCCATGGCTCTACGCCTTTGACCAGGCCCAGCACCTTGAACAGCTCGCCCATCTCATGCTCCAGCACCAATTTGCCTGCCAAGGGGCGCTGGGCCAGCGGCAGCTGCTCTGCTTTTTGTGCAAAACCGCAGTTGAGTAGAAAGTGCCCCTGGCTGGTGTAGCCCAGGATGTCCCAGCCCGCGTCCTGCGCTGCCACGGCGCTGCCGGTGAAGTTGACGTGGGCGGTGATGTCCTTGCTGCCTACATCCGTGAGCGGTTGCTCGTCCATCTGGTGCAAGCGGTGGCAGATGAGGGTGCCCATGTGGCGTTGTGGGTGATAGTACTCACTCTCGCCAAAACCGTAGTCGATAAAGAAGGCCGCGCCGCGCTGCAGGTGCTGGCCCAGGGTACGGAGAAAGGCTTCGCCCTGGGCGTGGATTTCGGTGACGTAGTCGTGCTCGCCCTCAATGTCCACCGGTGGGCGCAGGTCGGTGGGGCGGTCCTGCCAGACCAAAGCATCGTTGTGCACGGCCACGCCGCGCTCGTGCCAGACGCCATCGATGCGCGCCAGCAGCTGTACTGGCATGGCATCGAGCACCTCGTTGCCAACGATGACGCCTTGCATCTGCGCGGGCAGTTGGTCCACCCAGCGCACCAGCTCGCCAAAACGCGCCAGGCGCTCTTGCTGGCGCGCGCGCAGACTGCCGGAGACATCGACGATGGTGTAGCGCTGCAGGGGCGTGTTGTGTTCGCTCAGTGCGGTGAGGATCTGCTCGGCCAGGGCACCGCTGCCCGCGCCAAATTCCCAGACCTCTTGGGTGTTGGTGTGCTGCAGGGCTTCGGCCACCTGCACGGCCAGCAGTTGGCCAAAAATGGGCGACATTTCCGGTGCGGTGACAAAGTCGCTGCCGCTGCTGGGCATGCTGCCCAGTTTGACGCTGTCGTTGGCGTAGTAGCCCAGGCCGGGGGTGTACAGGGCCAGGTGCATGAAGCGGTCAAAGCCCAGCCAGCCGCCCGCTTGGGCGATGTGGTGTTGGATGTGGGTGGTCAGGGCGCTGGTTACACTCTGCGCCTTTGTGGTGCTGTCGGTCATGGCCGCATTGTCTCTTGCTTGTTTATGAAGTCTGAACATATTCGTTGTGTCTTGGTGACGGGGGCGGGGCGGCGTCTGGGGCGGCACATTGCCCTGGAGCTGGCGCGCGCAGGCTGGGGCGTGGCGGTGCATTACCACCGCTCGGTGGAGGGCGCAGCGCAAACGCTGGCCGATTGCCAGGCGCTGGGCGTGCCCGCGTGCAGCCTGAGCGCCGATCTGGCCGACGAGGCCGCCGCCAGCGCCCTGGTGCCTGCGGCGGTGCAGGCGCTGGGGCGGCTGGATGCGGTGGTCAATTGCGCCTCGCTGTTTGCCTACGATGGGGCGCAGGATTTCTCGTATGCCCTGATGCAGCGCCACTTGGCCAGCAACACCGGCGCGCCGATTGTGCTGGCGCGCGATCTGCACCAGCATGTGCTGCAGCGCCGCGCTGCCGGTGGCGCAGGCGCTATGGCCGAAGGCGCTGTGGTCAACCTGCTCGACCAAAAGCTGTGGAACCAAAATCCTGACTTTATGAGCTACACGCTGTCCAAAGCGGCGCTGGAAGCCGCCACCACCATGCTGGCGCTGGCCTTGGCGCCCCAGGTGCGCGTGGTGGGCGTGGCGCCCGGTTTGACGTTGACCAGCCATATGCTCAGTCAGGAAAAGTTTGAGCAGCTGCACCGCCTCAGCCCGCTTGGGCGCAGCTCCAGCCCCGAGGATGTGGCCGCCACGGTGCGCTTTGCCCTGGAAAACCGCTCCATCACCGGCACCAGCTTGTTGGTCGATGGCGGGCAGCACCTGCAGCGCTTTGAGCGCGATTTTTCTTTGATGTAAGCCGCTAGAGCGGCGTCTTTCTTTGTATGTTTCCTTCCACTGGCACCCAAATTCTTGCTCTGACAGGGCTGCGCTTTTCGGCCAATCTGGGCATCTTGGCGCACGAAAAAACCGCGCCCCAGCCCATTCAGGTCGATGCCGAACTCAACCAGGGGCCGCAGCCCCTGCGCCCGCAAGACGACGATATCGGCCATGTGCTCGATTACCGCAAGGTGCGCCAAATCATCATCGAAGAGTGCACCGCCGAGCATGTCAACCTGCTGGAAAGCCTGATCGGCAAACTGGCCCAGCGCCTGATGCAGCTGCCCGGCGTGGTGGGCGTGCGCGTGAAAATTGCCAAGCTGGAAATTTTTGACGACTGCGAAGTGGCCATCCGCGTCGAAACCGGCCAGTGGTAGCCGCAGGCACCGAGGGTGCGCTGCACCGGGCACAAAATGTCCAGCCGCAGCAGCCTGCATGCGAATGCAGGGAAAATCGCGCCCCATTCCTGCCCTGGCTGTGTTGGCTGGGGCGCCGCATTGCACGACGTCTCCACCGTTCCAAGTTATGACCACCCAAGAATCCCTCTCCACCGCTGCTGCCTGGGGCGCAGACGATGCCTTCACCCCAGAAGATCATGCCGATATGGCCGAGGCAGCCGGTTCCACCGACGCTACGGCCCAGGCAGGGCAAGCTGCATCCGGTAAATCCAAGGCTGAGCGCGAAGCCATCAAGCTGGAAAAACGCCTGTGCCGCGAAGTGGGCCGCGCGATCATGGACTTCAACATGATCGAAGAAGGCGACCGCATCATGGTCTGCATGTCGGGCGGCAAAGACAGCTACACGCTGCTGGACATCTTGCGCAAGCTGCAAAAGCGCGCGCCCGTGAAGTTTGAGCTGGTGGCCGTGAACCTCGACCAAAAACAGCCCGGTTTCCCCGAGCATGTGCTGCCCGATTACTTCAAAAGCATCGGGGTCGAATACCACATTGAAAACCAGGACACCTACAGCGTCGTCAAGCGCGTGGTGCCCGAAGGCAAAACCACCTGCAGCCTGTGCTCGCGCCTGCGCCGCGCCATTTTGTATTCGGTGGCCGACCGCCTGGGCTGCACCAAACTGGCACTGGGCCACCACCGCGATGACATCGTGCAAACGCTGATGCTCAACATGTTCTACGGCGGGCGCATGAAAGGCATGCCGCCCAAGCTGGTGAGCGACGATGGCAAGCACGTGGTGATTCGGCCACTGTGCTACGTGCCAGAAAAAGACACCACCCGCTGGGCCGAATACCAGCAGTTCCCCATCATTCCGTGCAACCTGTGCGGCAGCCAAGACGGCTTGCAGCGCGTGATCGTGGGCGAAATGCTGCGCGACTGGGACAAAAAATACCCAGGCCGCATCGAAAGCATGTTCCGCGCCATGGGCCACGTGGTCACCACGCACATGATGGATCCGAAGTTGCACGACTTTGCCAACGCCCGTGCCACCGGCGTTGCCGATCCCGAGGGCGACACCGCCTTTGACGCCGAGCCCCTACCGATTCCGCAGGTCGTACAGCGCAGCCGCGCCGAGGTGCCGACCGCGTAGCCGCCGCAGGGCAACGCAGCAGTGCCCGCGCCCGTCCATATCCCCATCAGTCCAACCGGCCCAGGGTGGCCCAGGAGGTGATCGCCATGCACGCCAACCAACACGCCACACACTGGCTGGGGGCCACCCTTGTGGCTGCAGCCCTGGCTTTGACGGGCTGCGCCACGGGCACAGCCACTCTGACCAGCCAGGTGCAAAGCTATTCCAGCATGCAAGGCATTGCATTGCCGGCCACCTACCGCATGGAAATCTTGCCCTCGCAAGCGCAGCAGGAGAGTTTTTCCCAGATTGAATACGCCGCACAGGCTGCGCTGGAGCGTGTGGGGCTGCACCGCGATGTGCGCCCCGACTTGGCGCGCCTGGTGGTGCAGGTGGGTGCCAGCGCCACACAGGCCCGCGCCCAGCATCCCACGTTTGACCCGTACTACTACGGCCCGCGTTTTGGCTGGGGTGTGGGCTATGGCGGCGGCTGGCACAGCCACTGGGGCATGAACTGGATGATGGCCGACGTCCCGCCGCTGGTGCAGGTGCGTGCCGTCAAACTGGTGCTGCGCGATGCGCAAAGCCAGCGCATCGTGTACGAAACCTCGGCCCAGTACGACGAAGTGCGCTTGGACGAGGCGCGCATTTGGCAGGTGCTGTTCGATGCAGCACTCACGGGATTCCCCTTCCCCCCAGCGGGGCCACGGCAGGTGACCGCGCCACGCTACGCGGCCCCAGCAGCCCTGCCGTCGGTGGGCGACAGTACCGCGCCTGCACCGGCCCCGGCAGCGCCTGCAGCACACAGCACGCCGGACATCACGATCCCCGACGAGGCCGTTGAGGTTACGCCGGTGCCCCTGCCGGTGCAGCTGCAGCCGCAGCCGGTGCGCTGACGCCAGGGCGCAGCCCCAGCTTGCGCATCAGGGCTTGGTCGGTCTGTACCTCGGGGTTGCCCGTGACCAGCAGCTGGTCACCATAAAAAATCGAATTCGCCCCAGCCAGAAAGCACAGCGCTTGCACGGCCTCGCCCAACTGCTGACGTCCGGCCGAGAGGCGAATGCGCGCACGCGGCATGGTGATACGGCAGATGGCAATCACGCGCACAAAGTCCAGGGGATCGACCGGCGCGCTGCGTGCCAGCACCGTGCCCGGCACCGGCACCAGACTGTTGATGGGTACCGATTCGGGTTGCAGCCGGGCCAGCTCGGCAATCAGGCTGGCGCGGTCGGCCTGTTCTTCGCCCAGACCGATGATGCCGCCACAGCACACCTTGATACCGGCTTGGCGCACCGCAGCCAGCGTGTCCAGCCGGTCTTGGTAGCAGCGCGTGGTGACCACTTGCGTGTAGTGGCTGGCGCTGGTGTCCAGGTTGTGGTTGTAGTAATCCAGCCCGGCTTGCTGCAGCACCTGGGCTTGTTCCTCGTCCAGCATGCCCAGCGTGGCGCAGGTCTCCAGCCCCAGGGCTTTGACGGCGGCAATGGTCTGCGCCATTTTTTCCAGATCGCGCGCGTTGGGACTGCGCCAGGCAGCGCCCATGCAAAAGCGCGTGGCCCCGCTCGCCTGGGCCGCGCGCGCGGCCTGTAGCACCTGTTCGGTGGCCATCAGCTTGCTGGCCTGTACACCGGTGTCAAAACTTTGCGCCTGCGGGCAGTAGCCGCAGTTTTCCGGGCAGCCCCCGGTTTTCACGGACAGCAGCGTGGCCAGCTCCACCTCGTCGGTGGGCCAGTGCGCGCGGTGTACCTGGGCGGCGCGGTGCATGACATCGATCCAGGGCTGGGTGAACAGCGCCTCAACCTCGGCCACTGTCCAGGGGGCAGGTGTCGTGCAAACGGGGGTGGTCGCATCAGTGGGGTACATCGACATGGGCAAACTCCTTGTGGTCGGTCAACATGGCGGCGCATTGTGGACAGGGCCAACGACTTTGCCCAGGGTGCAGGGTAAAAAAACACGATGGCTTGCTCATGGTGGCAAAAGCCTGCAATTTCGCCCATTTTTGGCGTAAGAAGCGTGCTTTTGCTGGATAAATGGTGGCGGTAGATTGGAGTACGGGCAATGGAGGTGAAATCGCGTGCAAAAGCCGCTAAAACTCGCCAAACCACGCGATGGCCTGAGAGAGAATGCGCGCTTTTGCCTAGGAGTGCCCGCATGCAAGCTGCCCGCATCATTGCTATTCGCCACGGAGAGACCGACTGGAATGTGCTGGGGCGCATTCAGGGCCACACCGACATTGGCTTGAACCCCCAGGGCCAAGCCCAAGCGCAGCAGGTGGCCCAGGCGCTGGCCGGGGAAACGCTGGATGCCGTCTACAGCAGCGATCTGTTGCGCGCCTGGCAGACGGCGCAGGCCATTGCCACGGCAGCCCAGGTGCCGCTGCACGCCGAGCCCGGTTTGCGCGAGCGCTGTTTTGGCAGTTTTGAAGGGGGCAGTTTTGCCCAGGTGACCGAGCAGCACCCCGAGGCCGCCATGCTCTGGCGCAAACGCGATCCAGACTTTGCGCCGCCCGCCGGGGGCGAATCCCTGCGCCAGATGCAGGCGCGCATTCAGGCTGCGGTGCAGCGTGTGGCGCAGGCGCATCTGGGCGGGCACCTGGTGCTGGTGGCGCATGGCGGTGTGCTGGACATGCTCTATCGCTTGGCCACACGCCAAGACCTGCAGGCGCCGCGCACCTGGTCGCTGCCCAATGCCGCTATCAACCGCCTGCTGTGGACGCCCGACAGCGGCCTGGCCCTGGTGGGCTGGGGCGATGTGCAGCACCTGGGTGGTGCGGCACTGCAAGAATCCTTTTCTTGAGAGATTAAAAAAAGGAGCTGCTAGCGCTTGTCTATAAAGGTTTTCAGTATAAAAACCATCTAAAAACCTTATAAATAAGGCGCGAGCAGCTCTAATTTTTAACGACCATACAGCGCGGTAAAGCTGGCGGTGCCCAGGGCGTGGGCGTTGATCATGAAGCCGGCCAGCGCGGCGCTGGCGTCGTTGGGGATGTCCAGCCTGGGCACCGACAGGGCGTGTACGGTGAATACGTAGCGGTGTGGCTTGTCGCCGGGCGGTGGGCACACGCCGCCCCAGGCGTAGCTGCCGTAGTCGTTGCGGATGTGGCGTGCCCCGGCGGGCAGATCGTGGCCGCCTTCGGCACCGGCGTTGGCTCTGAGCTCGGTGATGCGCGCGGGCAGGTCCACCACCAGCCAGTGCCACC
The DNA here is from genome assembly GCA_028690035.1 of Comamonas sp. Taxonomy (GTDB): domain Bacteria; phylum Pseudomonadota; class Gammaproteobacteria; order Burkholderiales; family Burkholderiaceae_C; genus Comamonas. Next base: position 28,683 of record JAQVCA010000010.1, read on the forward strand.
AGCCCGAGCCGCTGGGCGCATCGGGGTCGTACACGGTGACGGCAAAGCTTTGCGTGCCCTCGGGCGCGCCACTCCAGCGCAGCACGGGCGAGGCGTTGCGCCCGGTGCAGCCAAAGCCGTTGAACTCAAACTCTTGGGCGATGGTGCCATTGGCGGGGATGTCGGGGCTGGAAAGGACAAATGCGGTCATGGTCGGCATAGCTCCTGAAAATGGGGAAAACCCGAAGGGAGAGAGAAGACGCCAAGTATGCCCAAAGCCGCTGTGCTGCGGCAAAAAAAGAGCGCCCGCAGGGGGCGCTCTTGCTGCGATGGCTGCAGTCCGTCGGCTTACAACTCGCCGTAGCTGTGCAGGCCCGACAGGAACATGTTCACGCCCAGGAAGGCAAAGGTGGTCACGGCCAGGCCCACCAAGGCCCACCAGGCCGACACCGTGCCGCGCAGCCCCTTCATGAGGCGCATGTGCAGCCATGAGGCGTAGTTGAGCCAGACGATCAGCGCCCAGGTCTCTTTGGGATCCCAGCTCCAGTAGCCGCCCCAGGCCTCGGCGGCCCACAGCGCGCCCAGCACGGTGGCGATGGTGAAGAAGGCAAAGCCCACGGCGATCGACTTGTACATCACGTTGTCCAGCACCTCAAACGAGGGCAGGCGTGCGGCAATGGGTTTGCGTGCGGCCAAGATGGCGCCCACGATCAGCGCTGAAATGCCAAAGTACACAATCCAGTAGCTGCTGCCCCCGTCTTGCTGGCCCTGGCGGAAGGCCAGTGGCTCAAAACACAGCGCCACGCCCAGCAGCCACAGGGGCGCCAGCTTGTACCACTGGGTTTCTTGCGCCTGCTGCTTGATGAGGTAGGCAAAGGCCACCATGGCGGCCAGCGCAAAGGTGCCGTAGCCAATGAAGTTGGCGGGCACGTGCAGCTTCATCCACCAGCTTTGCAGCGCAGGAATCAGCGGCTGGATCTCATGCGCCTCGCGCACCAGCGTGTACCACAGCAAAAAGCCCACGGCAGCGCTGACCACCAGCATGACAAAGCCACCCAGGGCACGCGTTTGGTACTGCGCTTCGTAGTACAGGTAGAACAGCGCTGTCATCCAGATGAACATGATGAACACCTCGTAGAGGTTGCTCACCGGGATGTGGCCCACATCGGGGCCGAGCAGATAGCTTTCGTACCAGCGCACCATGGTGCCCACCAGCGCCAAGGTGACGGTGGCCCAGGCCATGCCGCTGGCAATCGCGCCAAAGCTGCTGCGCTCGTTTTTGGCAAACAGGGCAATCCAGTAGAACACGGTGGACATGAAGCACAGCATGCACATCCACAGAATGGCCGACTGGCTGGAGAGGAAGTACTTGAGGCCGAACACAGCCTCGGCACGGTCCAGGTGGGCCACGCCATCGCTGCCGTGGTAGAGCCAGATGGCCAGCAGTGACAAAGCGGCCACGCCCAGCATCAGCTTTTGCAGCGGACGCCAGAACCAGCCCATGCCCACCAGGGTGGGAATGGTCAGCAGCAGGATGACTTTTTCATAGCCATTCATGGCGTGGCTGTACTGCTGCAGGGCAAAGATGCCGCCAGCGGCGATCAGCACGGCAAACAGCCAATCCCACAGCGTGATGCGGGCAAAGAAACCAGGGTTCAGCGCCACCGTGGTGGTGGAAGGGGGCGTGGCAGTAGTCATATCAAACCTCTTGGGCTGCGGCGCTGGCACCACCGGGGGCGGTGGGGGGCACGCCAAGGAGTTGCTCACTCAGTTGGGCAAATTCGCGATCAATGTCCAGTAGCTTACGGTTACACGACAAGGCCATGGTGGCGTGGGTGTTCTGGGGCGCGGCAGCGTTGGGTGCCAGCCAGACCCACAGGCGCTTGTCGCGCACGTACAGCATGGCAAACACGCCCACGATCAGGAAAAAGCAGCCCAGATAGACCACGTTTTTGCCGGGCGCGCGTGCCACCTGAAAGACGCTGGCCTGCACCTGCTCAAAATCGTCCAGCATGAAGGCCACCGGCGCGGGGTAGTACTGCGCGTCGCTGAGCGCAAACACCGCCTGGGCCATGAAGCGCTGGGTCTCTAGGTTGCCCTCTAGCGCGGGCAGCTGGGCCTGGGTGCGTGTGAGCTGGGTCATCTCGTAGAGCACGCCATTCAGAATGCGCAGCAGCACCTCGCCAGCGCGGTCGCGCTCGGCTTCGGGCACGCTTTGCTCCATGTATTTGCCAATCGCTTGCAGGCCACCATCGGGCGCGCTGCCGCTGCCAGCAAACAGCGTCACGATGCGGATGGCCGAATCGGCCAGCGCGGTGCGCAGGTCGGGACGGTCTTCAGGCGTGACCTGCTGCGCGTAGCGGCGCACAGCGGCTTCGCGCAGCACCGGATCAAGCAGCGCATGGCGCAGGCGCATAAAACTGTCCATCTTGCCCTCGGGATCGACGGGCACGCGCAGGTAGCGGAAGGGTTCGGACTGGCTGTCGCGCACGCCCAGCAGGTACACGGGCTGCCCAGCTTCCATCTCCACTGGCACCATGTAATTCTGGAACTCGCGCGCCTGGCCTGCCGCATCGCGCAGCTTGTAGCCAATGCTGGGGCCGACGTTGCGCAGATTTTTCTCGGTGGCCGTCTTGTGGCCCGCGCCCAGGCGCGCCTCGATGGCGTTGCGCAGATCGACCTTGCGCACATCCACGGGCTGGTTGGTGGGGTTGCCGTCGGCGGCGGCGCTGAAGTTTTCCACGTTGATCAGGCGCAGCTCGGTGAATTCGAGCGTCATGTCCTGCCGTGGGTTGCCGCTGTCTTGCGGGCCGATTTGCGTGCTGCCGCCGATTTCGCCCTGCACGCTGAAGGGCTTGCCGCCCACCGTGAAGGGCACCGCCTTCAAGCGCACTTTGGAGCCGCCGTCGTCAAAGCTGGCCTGGTAAATCTCCACGCCGCGGTGGCTGGCCGGGTGGTTCACTTCGATGCGCTTGGGAATGCTCTGGCCGCTTTCAAAGTCGTGAATGAGCACTTCGCTGGCAAACAGCTTGGGCATGCCGGTGTCGTAGTACTCAACGATGAATTTTTTCAGCTCGATGGAGAAGGGCAGGGGCTGCAGCAGGACGCCATCAGACTGGTTCAGCAGTGCCGTGCTCGATTGCGTGCCTTCGGCCACGAACACATTGCCCCGAAAGGTGGGGTTGGTGACGGGCAGGCGGTGCTGGTCCGCAATTTCGGAGATGCGTCCGCCGCCCACGTAAGGGGTCTTGCCGCCCAACCACATCTGTGCGCGCACGATCAGGTCGCCATCGAGCAGGCCGCCCAGGCAGATGAGCACAATGGCCGAGTGCGCGGCGATGTAGCCCAGTTTGTTGGCCGCGCCTTTTTTGGCCGCCACCATGTAGCCCTTGGTGCCTTCGGGCTGATCGGGCAAGGTGCGCTCTTGCACCTTGACGCGCCAGCCCTGCTGTACCAGGCTCTGGCCAATGCGCTGTGCGGCGGTCTGGGGCGTTTCGGCCAGGTCGGACTGGGCCTTGTGGCCAAAGGCCTGCAGGCTTTTGGCGCGAATGTCTTCCTTGAAAGTGCGCAGGTCTGCCAGATATTTAGGCGTGTGGCGCAGCAGGCACAAGGTGGTGCTGGTGACCAAGAAGGCCAGAATCAGCAAAAACCACCAGGCGCTGTACACTGCATTCAGTTTGAGCGCCAGAAACAGCTCCGACCAGAACGGCCCGAACTGGTTGACGTAGTTGTTGACCGGTTGGTGCTGCTGGATGACGGTGCCGATCACCGAGGCGATGCAGATCACCGTCAGCAAGGCAATGGCAAAGCGCATGGAAGACAGCAGCTCTTTGAACGAGTGCCAGCGCTGACGCAAAGGGGATTCAGACATGAGAAACGATGGGGGCCCGCAAACAAAAAAAGGCGGCGCACCTTAAGAGCATGAAGTTGCTCTCAGAAGTGGCACCGCCCGCTTGGGGATGGTTGGGGTCAGCGAAGTTCCCGGCTATGCGGCACTTTGCGGCCCCGCACCATCAGCGCAAGCCTGCAATGTAGTCGGATACGGCCTGGATTTCTTTGTCGTTGAGCTTGGCGGCCACATCCATCATCTGCTGGCTGTTGGCGCGCGAGCCGTCACGGAAAGCCTTGAGCTGCGTGACCGTGTACTGGGCGTGCTGGCCGCTCAGGCGCGGGTACTGCGCTGGAATGCCCACACCATTGGGGCTGTGGCAGCCGGCGCAGGCGGCGATGTTGCGATCCTGGATGCCGCCACGGAAGATACGCTCGCCCAAGGCGACCAAATCCTTGTTGGTGGCCATGCCGGGGGTGGCCTTTTGCTGTGCCAGCCACGCCGAGACGTTGACCATGTCTTCGTCGGTGAGCATGGAGGAGAAGCCCTTCATGATCGCGTTGGCGCGCTTGTCGCTTTTGAACTCTTGCAGCTGCTTGACCAGATATTCTGGATGCTGCTGTGCCAGCACGGGGTTTTCAGCCAGAACGGATTTGCCCGCTTCGCCATGGCAGGCGACGCAGACACCCTCGTAGGTGGCCTGGCCTTTGGCCAAATCTGGGGCTGCCAATGCGGGCAGGGCGGGGACTGCCACTGCGGCAGCCGTCAGCAGGGAGGCGAGCAACTTCATATCAATGGTCTGGTTATGTCAGCAAAAACCAGCAGATTCTACAATGACGCTCTTGGATATTCCTATTACCTCATGACAGCCAACCCTTCAGCCCTTGCACCGGGTCAAAGTTTCGTGCCCATCGACCCCAAGCTTGCGCTGGGGTGGACGCATACCGCACGCTTTCTGACCACCGCCGCCCAGTTGAACCAACTGCCCCCCATTCAGGTGCCCGAAATCGCTTTCGTGGGCCGCTCCAACGCGGGCAAGTCCACCTGCATCAACACGCTCACGCAGCAAAAGCAGCTGGCCTTTGCCTCGAAAAAGCCGGGGCGCACGCAGCACATCAATTTGTTTTCTTTGGGTAAGCAGGGTGTGACCGATGCGGTGCTGGCCGACTTGCCTGGCTATGGCTATGCCGCCGTCTCGCGCACGGACAAAGAGCGCTGGCAGCGCGTGATGCTCAACTACCTGATGGAGCGCGAAAGCCTGTCGGCCGTGGTGCTGCTGTGCGACCCGCGCCTGGGCCTGACCGAGCTGGATGAGGCGTTGCTGGACGCCATTCGCCCGCGCGTTGAAGAGGGGTTGCAGTTTTTGGTGCTGCTCACCAAGGCCGACAAACTCACGCGCGCCGAGCAGGCCAAGGCGCTGTCCATCATGCGCCTGAACGCGGGTGGGGGTGAGGTGCGCCTGTTCTCGGCGCTGAAAAAGCAAGGCGTGGGCGAAGTGGCCCAGCTGCTGTGGCACTGGAGCCACCCCGAGCAGCCCACGCAGTCCGATGCGGCCCCTGTGGAGGCAACCACGACGCCTGTCTCTGAGTAAGCAGCATCTTTAAAAGAAGAGCGCTTCGCGCTTGCCTGGCTTGGATTTCAAAGACTTTATGCCTTGAAATCCTTTCAGGGTAAGCGCGAGGCGCTCATTTTTTATAAAAAGATGCCTGCCCCTCAGGCCGCGTCTTAAAGCGTTTGTGTACCCAGTAGTACTGCGCGGGCATGGTGCGGATGGCTGCTTCAAGCTCGCGGTTCATGCGCGCGGTGTCGGCCACAGGGTCGTCGGTGGGGAAGTTCTCCCAGGCGGGCGTGAGTTCGGCCACGTAGCCTTCGGGCGTCATGCGGCTGTACAGCGCCACCACTTTGGCCTTGCCCAGGCGCGCAAAGCGCGACAGCGATGGGATGGTGGCCGCATCGGGCACGGCAAAGAAGGGCACGAACACCGAATCGTGCGGGCCGTAGTCCATATCGGGCAGCAGGTACAGCAGCCCGCCCTTGCGCAGGCACTGGATGATGGGTTTGACGCCATCGGCGCGGTTGAGCATGCGCACGTTGCCAAAGCGCTGGCGCCCGCGCATGAACCATTGGTCCAGCACCGGGTTGGGGTTGGTGGCAAAGATCGAGGTGAACTCGCGCGTGGTGTTCAGCGGCAGCGCCAGGCCGCCTGCGTCCATGCTGTAAAAGTGCGGCGCAAAGACGATGGTGGGGGTGTCACCCTCCAGTTCGTGCGTGGCACCGACCAATTGGACGCGGCGGCGCACCAGAGCCTCGGAGCCAAACCACAGCCAGCTGCGGTCTAAAAATGTTTGGCAAAACGCCACAAAGGTGGCGCGCGCCCAGGCTCTGCGCTGGGCGGGCGTGGCTTCGGGAAAGCACAGCTCTAGGTTGCGCAGCGCAATCTTGCGCCGGGGCACGGCCAGCACAAACAGCAGGCGCCCGACCCCCCAGCCCATGCCGCGCAGCAGCGGCAGGGGCAGCTTGGCCAGCACGTGCATCAGCATCAGGCCCAGTCGGCTCCAGATCATGGGGTGGCTCCTGTGGGTGCGGCTTCCTGGCGCGGCTGCTTGTAGCGGCCATAGCCCCACAGGTACTGCTGTGGGCATTGGCGGATCAGGTGCTCCATGGCCTGGTTGATGTGCAGCAGCGCGCCATCCATGTCGGTAGCCAGCGGTTGGGGCAGGTCTTCAAAGTGCAGCACAAAGCCGCGCCCCCAGGACAGGCGCTCGCAGCGTGCCAGCACCACTGTGGCGCCGGTTTGCAGCGCCAGGCGTGCCGCCAGCGTCATGGTGTAGGCAGGCTGGCCAAAAAACGGCACCCATTGGCCTTGGCCGTTGGGCGGTACCTGGTCGGGCAGCAGGCCCACAGCCTGGCCTTTGCGCAGGGCCTTGATCATCTGGCGCACGCCCGCCAGCGTGGTGGGCACGGCTTCGATGCCGCTGCGGTTGCGCGCCGTGAGCATCATCTGCGCCAGCCAGGGTTGCTTGGCGGGGCGGTACAAAATGGTGATCGGCCCATGCTGCGCCGACCAGCGCGAGGCCGCGCCCTGCACCGACAGCTCAAAGCAGCCCAGGTGCGGCGTCAAAAACACAATGCCTTTGCCGCGCGCCCAGGCCGCCTCGACCACCTCGGCGCCGTGGATGGCTTGGACCGCCGTCTCTTTGAGCCACAGGCGCGGCAGCTCGGTCACCATGCGCCCGGCGTGGCCCACCGCACGGGCGACCTGATCGAAGGTGTAGCCCGCCTGCGCGCTGTTGGCGAGGAAACGGCGTCGGTAGGTGGGCGAGAGCAGCCAGGCCAGCCAGCCCAGGATGGCACCGATGCCGTGCGCCAGCCACAAAGGCAGTACAGAAAAAAGTCGAAACAGGGTGTGCATTAGAATGTGCGCCGTCGCTGAGTTAATCAGAGCAACTTGCAGGGCGACGTTAAACAAGACTGCTAAAGCGTTCGCCCGGCTTCCTTGGCCACGGCAACGCGATTGCCAAAGCATAGGAGTTTATTCAATGGCGAACGACTTTCTCTTTACCTCGGAATCCGTCTCCGAAGGCCACCCCGACAAAGTAGCCGATCAGATCTCGGACAGCATTCTGGATGCCATCCTGGCGCAAGACCCCGTCTCGCGCGTGGCCGCTGAGACGCTGACCAACACCGGCCTGGTCGTGCTGGCCGGTGAAATCACCACCAACGCGCATGTGGACTACATCCAGGTGGCGCGCGACACCATCCAGCGCATTGGCTACGACAACACCGAATACGGCATCGACTACAAAGGCTGCGCGGTGCTGGTGGCGTACGACAAGCAAAGCAACGACATCGCCCAGGGTGTGGACCACGCTTCCGACGACCACCTGAACACCGGCGCCGGTGACCAGGGCCTGATGTTCGGCTACGCCTGCGACGAAACCGACACCCTGATGCCTGCGCCCATCTACTACGCGCACCGTCTGGTCGAGCGCCAGGCCCAGCTGCGCAAGGATGGCCGTCTGCCCTTCCTGCGCCCCGATGCCAAGAGCCAGGTGACCATGCGCTATGTGGACGGCAAGCCCCACAGCATCGACACCGTGGTGCTGTCCACCCAGCACAGCCCCGACCAGTCGGAAACGGCCACCAAAATGAAGGCCTCGTTCACCGAAGCCATCATTGAAGAAATCATCAAGCCCGTGCTGCCCAAGGAATGGCTGCAGGACACCAAGTACCTGATCAACCCCACAGGCCGTTTTGTGGTCGGTGGCCCCCAGGGCGATTGCGGTCTGACCGGTCGCAAAATCATTGTGGATACCTACGGCGGCGCTTGCCCGCACGGCGGTGGGGCTTTCAGCGGTAAAGACCCCACCAAGGTGGACCGTTCCGCTGCCTACGCCGCGCGCTACGTGGCCAAGAACGTGGTCGCCGCCGGTCTGGCGCGTCAGTGCCAAGTGCAAGTGGCCTACGCGATTGGCGTGGCGCGCCCCATGAACATCACCGTGTACACCGAAGGCACCGGCGTCATCCCCGACGAGCAGATCGCCAAGCTGGTGCACGAGCACTTTGACCTGCGCCCACGCGGCATCATCCAGATGCTGGATCTGTTGCGCCCCATTTACGCCAAGACCGCCGCCTACGGCCACTTTGGCCGCGAAGAACCCGAGTTCACGTGGGAGCGCACCGACAAGGCTGCGGCGCTGCGCGCTGCAGCTGGTTTGAAGTAATCCCTAGCAAGCTTCTTAAAACATAGCTGCCAGCGCTGGCCTAGAGCGGGTTTCAATATTAAAAATATCTGAAATCCAAGCTGGGTGAGCGCTGGCAGCTTCTTTTTTTTTGAATAAGATGTTCCTATGCTGCGTGTCCACACCGCGGTGCTGATTGGCCGCTTTCAACCCTTCCACCATGGCCACCGCGCCTTGCTGGAGCACGCGCTGCAGTCGGCGCGCCAGGTGATCGTGGTGCTGGGCAGCGCCCACCAGGCGCGCAGCCCGAAGAATCCGTTTTTCTGGCAGGAGCGCGAGCAGCTGATCCGCGCCAGCCTGCGTGCAGAGCAGCAAGCGCAACTGCACTTTGTGCCGGTGCGTGATTACTACGACCTGCCGCGCTGGGTACAGGCGGTGCAGCAAGGCGTCGATGCGCTGGTGCCGCGCGGTGCCCGTATCGGCTTGGTGGGGCACGACAAGGATGCCAGCAGCCGTTACCTGCGCCACTTCCCCGATTGGCAGGCCATCGTCCTGCCGCGCCAGGGCGACATCGACGCCACGCCGCTGCGCGCGCGCTACTGGAATTTGGCCGACCAGCCCAAGGATCAGGTGCTGGCTGACTTGGCCCCCTCCGTGCCACCCACCACTTTGCAGTGGCTGCACCGGTGGATGGACACCCCCGCTTACGCCGCCATGCGTGCCGAAGCGCAGGCACTGCACGCCTACCGCCAATCCTGGGCGCAGGCGCCATTTACGCCGATGTTTGTCACGGTGGATGTGCTGGCGCTGTGCGCAGGCCAGGTGCTGTTGATTCAGCGCGGACACCACCCCGGCAAAGACTTGCTGGCGCTGCCCGGCGGCTTTTTAGAGCCGAGCGACACGCTGGAGCAATCGGCCCAGCGCGAGCTGCAGGAAGAAACCGGCCTGGTGCTCTCGCCCGACGCGTGGCGCACGGCGCTGCAAGGCGTGGAGGTGTTTGACCACCCCAGCCGCAGCCAGCGCGGGCGCACCATCACCCATGTGTATGTGCTGCAGTTGCCTGGGCAGACGCCACCGCCCGTGGCTGGTGGTGACGATGCCGCGGCCGCGCACTGGGTGCCGCTGGCTGACCTTGCCGCGCGCGAAAGCGAATTTTTTGAAGACCACTTCCACGTACTGCGCCGCTGCTTTGCACGCTTTGGCGGTGGGCCGGATGTGGCGCTGGCCTAAGCGCAGCGCAGGCGTTTAAGTGCCCAGGTACACGCGCGGTACGCGCTGGATGTGGCACATCAGCTCGTAGGCGATGGTGTGGTTGGCGGCGGCGATGGTGGCGATGCTTACACGCTGGCCCCACAGCTCCACTTCGGCACCGATGCCGATGTCTTCGGGCAGGTCGGTCAGGTCCACCGTCATCATGTCCATGGACACGCGGCCAATGGTGTGCACCAGCTGCCCGGCCACGGCCACGGGCGTGCCGTTGGGGGTGGAGCGCGGGTAGCCGTCGGCATAACCAATGGCTACCAGGCCCACGCGCGTGCGCCGCTGGGCGGTGAAGATGGCGCCATAGCCCACGGGCTGGCCCACTTGCAGCCAGCGCTGGGCAAAGATGCGGCTTTTCAGGGCCATCACCGGGCGCAGGGGCGTGCTGCTGGCGCATGGGGCCACGCCATAGAGCATCAGGCCAGCGCGCCCCCAGTCGCGGTGCGCTTGGGGCCAGGCGAGGATGGCGGCGGAGTTGCTCACGCTGCGCCAGCCGGGCAGACCGCGTGTGGCTTGCTCAAAGGCGTGCAGCTGCGCTTGGGTGTGCTCGGGGGCCTGCAGCTCGTCGGCGCGCGCCAGGTGGGTGAGGGCGCTGATCTGTTGGACCTGCGGGCAAGCCTGCAGACGCGTGTGCCAGAAGGGAATCTCTTGCGGGGCAAAGCCGACGCGGTGCATGCCGCTATCGACCTTGAGCCAAACGTGCAGCGGCGTGCCCTGGTGCTGCTCCAGCAGCGCCACCTGGCTGGCCTGGTGCACCACCAGCCACAGCCGGTGCTGGGCGGCGTGCTGCACATCGTCGGCCGCAAAAGCGCCTTCGAGCACCAAGATGGGCGCCTGGATACCGGCTTGGCGCAGCGCCAGGGCTTCTTCGACAAAGGCCACGGCAAAGCCATCGGCGTGAGCGGCCAAGGCCTGCGCACAGGGCAGGGCGCCGTGCCCGTAGGCGTTGGCTTTGAGCACGGCAAACACCCGGCCCCCATGGGTGGTTTTGGCGCTGGCGTAGTTGGCTTGAAGGGCGGAGAGGTCGATTTCGACCCGGGAGGGACGGCTCATGCGGCGCAGGTGCAGGCGGTGGGGCCTGCACGCAATAACGTTGAAGGGGACGGACGGCGCTGGCGACTGTAGCGCGAACCCATGCCGTACTCGGCCAATTGGTCAAGGAAACCACGCTGCCTACGTTGTGGCGCAGAGGATGCAACAAATGCCCTAAAAATGGCCCGGCACCGCCCTTGAAATCCCGAAAGCTGCCCTTATCATTAGCACTCGTTGGGGTTGAGTGCTAACAATTCATCCCCAGATTGAGCTCAGTCGGCCCCCAAAGCCGATGTTTTTTGTTCCATCTGTCTAAATATTTGAGGAGTTCTCCCATGAACCTGCGTCCCCTGCACGATCGCGTGATCGTTAAGCGCCTGGAAAACGAAACCAAGACGGCTTCTGGCATTGTGCTTCCTGACAACGCTGCAGAAAAGCCCGATCAAGGTGAGGTGCTGGCTGTGGGCCCCGGCAAGAAGAACGACCAAGGCGTGGTCTCGCCCCTGAACGTGAAGGTGGGTGACCGCGTGCTGTTTGGCAAGTACAGCGGCCAGACCGTGAAGATGAACGGTCAAGAGCTGCTGGTCATGAAAGAAGACGACCTGTTCGCCGTGGTCGAGCAGTAATCGCACGCATCCTCTTTTTTTATAGCTGCTAGCGCTTGCTGAATAAGCGCTAGTCCATGATTTTAAACAGATTTTAGGAGCCAAAAATGGCAGCAAAAGACGTAGTTTTCGGTACCGACGCCCGCACCCGCATGGTCGAAGGCGTGAACATTCTGGCCAACGCCGTGAAAGTGACCCTGGGCCCCAAAGGCCGCAACGTGGTGCTGGAGCGCTCGTTCGGCGCCCCCACGGTGACCAAGGACGGTGTGTCCGTGGCCAAAGAAGTGGAACTGAAAGACAAGCTGCAAAACATGGGTGCGCAGCTGGTGAAGGAAGTGGCTTCCAAGACCAACGACATCGCTGGTGACGGCACCACCACCGCCACCGTGCTGGCCCAAGCCATCGTGCGCGAAGGCATCAAGTACGTGGCCGCTGGCCTGAACCCCATGGACCTGAAGCGCGGTATCGACAAGGCCGTGACCGCCCTGGTGGAAGAGCTGAAAAAGCAATCCAAAGCCACCACCACGACCAAAGAAATCGCGCAAGTGGGCACGATCTCGGCCAACTCCGACGCCGATGTGGGTGAAATCATCGCCCAGGCTATGGACAAAGTGGGCAAAGAAGGCGTGATCACCGTGGAAGAAGGCAAGAGCCTGGCCAACGAGCTGGACGTTGTCGAAGGCATGCAGTTCGACCGTGGCTACCTGTCGCCCTACTTCATCAACAACCCCGAGAAGCAGTCCGCCATCTTGGACAACCCCTTCGTGCTGCTGTTCGACAAGAAAATCAGCAACATCCGCGACCTGCTGCCCACACTGGAAGCCGTGGCCAAGGCCGGTCGTCCGCTGCTGATCATTGCCGAAGACGTCGAAGGCGAAGCCCTGGCCACTTTGGTGGTGAACACCATCCGCGGCATCCTGAAAGTGGTGGCGGTCAAGGCGCCTGGCTTTGGCGACCGTCGCAAGGCCATGCTGGAAGACATCGCCATCCTGACTGGTGGCAAGGTCATCGCTGAAGAAGTGGGCCTGTCGCTGGAAAAAGTGACCCTGGAAGACCTGGGCCAGGCTGCCCGCGTCGAAATCGGCAAGGAAAACACCACCATCATCGACGGTGCTGGCAAGGCCGATGAAATCGAAGCGCGCGTCAAGCAAATCCGCATCCAGATCGAAGAAGCCACCAGCGACTACGACCGCGAAAAGCTGCAAGAGCGCGTGGCCAAACTGGCTGGCGGTGTGGCCGTGATCAAGGTCGGCGCTGCCACCGAAGTCGAAATGAAGGAAAAGAAAGCCCGCGTGGAAGACGCTCTGCACGCCACCCGCGCTGCCGTGGAAGAAGGCATCGTCGCTGGTGGTGGCGTGGCCCTGCTGCGCGCCAAGCAAGCCGTGGGCAGCCTGACCACAGGCCATGCTGAGCAAGACGCTGGTATCCAGCTGGTGCTCAAAGCCATCGAAGCGCCCCTGCGCGAAATCGTGGCCAACGCCGGTGGCGAGCCTTCGGTGGTGGTCAACGCTGTGCTGAACGGCCAAGGCAACTTTGGCTTCAACGCGGCCAACGACACCTACGGCGACATGCTGGAAATGGGTATTTTGGACCCCACCAAGGTGACCCGCACCGCCCTGCAAAACGCCGCTTCCGTGGCTTCGCTGCTGCTGACCACCGAGTGCATGATCGCTGAAGCCCCCAAGGCTGATGCAGCTCCTGCCATGCCCGACATGGGCGGTATGGGTGGCATGGGCGGCATGGGCATGTAAGCCATTGCCCTGTGCGCTGCGCCCCTGGTCTTGGCACTGCCAAGGCCAGCCCCAGCACCAGAACCTCGTAACAGGCCGCTTGATGCGGCCTGTTTTTTTGTGTACGGGGCTGTCAAAGAGCGCGCGTATGATTTGCCCGCACGCATTGCATATTTTTCAAGGAGAGCATGTATGGGCTTCAAACCTTTGCCTACCGCCATTGCGGTGGCTCTGGGGCTGGTCATCGGCTTCATCATTCCGGTGCCTGAAGGGGTAACGCCCAATGCCTGGCATTTGCTGGCGCTGTTTGTGGGCACCATTGCCGCCATCATTGGCAAGGCGCTGCCCATTGGGGCGCTGTCCATCATTGCCATTGCGCTGGTGGCGGTCACGGGTGTGACCAACGAGAAGGCCGCGGGCGCCATGAACGACGCCCTGAGCAGCTTCTCCAACTCGCTGATCTGGCTGATCGGCGTGTCGATCATGATCTCGCGCGGCATCATCAAGACCGGGCTGGGCGCGCGCATTGGCTATTTGTTCATTGCCGTGTGGGGCAAAAAGACCATCGGCATTGCCTATTCGCTGGCGCTGTCGGAGCTGATTCTGGCGCCGATCACGCCCAGCAACACGGCGCGCGGGGGCGGCATCATCCACCCCATCATGCGCGCCATTGCGGGCAGCTACGGCTCCGACCCCGAGCAGGGCACCCAGGGGCGTATGGGCCGCTATTTGGCGCTGACCAACTACCACGCCAACCCGATCACCTCTGCCATGTTCATCACCGCCACGGCGCCCAATCCGCTGGTGGTCAAGCTGATTGCCGACGCCACGGGCGCGCAGATCAGCCTGAGCTGGGGCACCTGGGCGCTGGCCATGCTGCTGCCCGGGCTGGTGGCGCTGGCGCTGATGCCTTACCTGATCTACCTGCTGCACCCCCCAGAGATCAAAAGCACGCCCAACGCCATGCAGTTTGCGCGCGACAAGCTCAAAGAGCTGGGCCCCATCAGCCGGGGTGAGCTCACCATGTTTGGCGTGTTTGCGGTGCTGCTGGTGCTGTGGGCGGGCATTCCGGCCTTCTTCTTTGGCCCCGGCGCGGCGGTGGATCCGACCACCACGGCCTTCATCGGCCTGTCGCTGTGCCTGATCACCGGCGTGCTGACCTGGGAAGACGTCATCAAAGAAAAAAGCGCCTGGGACACCATCATCTGGTTTGGCGCGCTGGTGATGATGGCCACCTTCCTGAACAAGCTGGGGCTGATTGCCTGGTTTGCGCAGAGCATTGAAGCGGGCATTGGCAGCCTGGGCCTGGGCTGGATGGGCGCCAGCGCCTTGCTGCTGCTGACCTATCTGTACGCGCACTACATGTTTGCCAGCACCACGGCGCACATCACCGCCATGTTTGCCGCCTTCTACGGCGCGGGCCTGGCTCTGGGCGCACCGGCGCTGCCTTTTGCGCTGATGATGGCCGCTGCCTCCAACATCATGATGACGCTGACCCACTACGCCACCGGCACCTCGCCGGTGATCTTTGGCTCGGGCTACACCACGCTGGGCGAATGGTGGAAAACCGGCTTTTTTATGAGCGTGGTGCTGATCGCCATCTGGCTGGTGGTGGGCAGTCTGTGGTGGAAGGTGCTGGGCTATTGGTGATTTTGATAGCTGCTCGCGCTTGATATAAAAGGGTTTCTGGTGTTTAAGTGCCCGAAACCCTTATTTAATAAGCGGTAGGCGCTATCTTTTATTCACTAGATGGCAGTGCGGGATAGCGGTGCGCCAGCGCCTCTTGCAGGCCAAATTGCTCCAGCAGCTCGCGCAGGCGCTGGGCGGCGCTGCGTTTTTTCTGGCCGGTGTGGCGCGCGATGATCAGCTCGTTTTTCATGCTGTGCTCCCAGCCGACCAGCTCGGTCACCGTCACTTGGTAGCCGCTGGCTTCCAGGTACAGGCAGCGCAGCACGTTGGTCAGGTGGCTGCCGATTTCGCGCGTGTGGATGGGGTGGCGCCACAGCTCGGCCAGCGGGGTGCGCGCCAGTTGCAGCGCTTTGTTCTGGCGCATGGCAGCGGCCAGTTCGGCCTGGCAGCAGGGCACCAGCACCAGGGCGCGGGCTTTTTTCTCCAGGCCAAAGGCAATGGCATCGTCGGTGGCGGTGTCGCAGGCGTGCAGGGCGGTGACGATGTCAAAGCGCTCGGGCATGAAGTCGGCCCGCGTCGATTCGGCCACCGACATGTTCAAAAACTGCATGCGCGCAAAGCCCAGCCGCGCGGCCAGTTGTTGCGACGACTCGACCAGGGCGGCGCGTGTCTCGATGCCGTAGATCGTGCCCCGGCCCAGGGGCTTGAAAAACAGGTCGTACAGGATGAAGCCCAGGTAAGACTTGCCTGCGCCGTGGTCGGCCAGGGTGACGGGGTGGTCGTGGGCGCTGAGTTCTTCCAAGATGGGCGCAATGAACTGGTACAGGTGGTACACCTGCTTGAGCTTGCGCCGCGAGTCTTGGTTGATCTTGCCCTCGCGCGTGAGGATGTGCAGGGCTTGGAGCAGCTCCAGGCTTTGGCCAGGCTGCAGGTCGAGCTGCGCGGCCACGTCCTGCACGGGGGCAGGGCGCGGCGCGCGGGGGGGGCGGTGTGGCTTCATGGAGGGTGGGCGGCTCAAGAGCGGCCAGTGACCGGGCAGCGCGGGCCGACGTCCAGGTCCAGCCAGGATTCCAGGCCCATGTCTTCGAGCGTTTGCATGTTGCGCTCGTAGATCATTTCGGCCTCGGGGTAGGCTTCGACGGCTTTGTCGATGCTGTCTTCGCGCAGCAGGTGCAGCGTGGGGTAGGGCGCGCGGTTGGTGCAGTTGGTCACGTCGTCCACCTCGGTGCCTTCAAACTGAAAGCGCGGGTGGAAAGAGGCCACCTGCAGGATGCCGCCCAAGTCCAGCTCGTCGATCATGGCGTCGGCCACTTCCAGAAAATCGTTGAAGTCCAGAAAGTCTTCAAACGCCTGCGGCAGGATGAGCAAGGTGGTGTCGCGCTGCTCGGGGTTGCTTTCGGCCAGGGCTTCGAGCTCGCGGTGCAACTCGTGCGCCACCTGTTCGGCGTCCTGCGCCTGGCTGACGACGTAGTGGATCTGGCCTTTGACGTGCACGCCCTTGGCAAAGGGGCACAGGTTCAGGCCGATGACGGCGCGCTCCAGCCAGCGCACGGTGTCGGCGATGACGATGTCCTCAGGGTAGGCATGCACGGCATCGGTGCTGGTGGGGGCGGTCGGTTCGGTCATAGCAAAGCCTTGTACAAAAGCACAGGGGCCAGCACGCGACCGGCCCCAGGAAACAGCCGTCCATTTTAGCCAGCGCCCCCGCCATGGGTGCGGCGCAGGGCATGTGTGTGCCCAGCAGCGCGTGCCGTCAGGCGGGCAGCAGTTGCTGGCCCGTCAGCCGGGTGTGTACGCCGATGGCGTAGCGGTCGGTCATGCCGGCGATGAAGTCGGCCACCGCACGGGCGCGCACGGCCTCGTCGGTGGCCTGGGTGGCGCGCAGGGCAAAGCGCGGCGGCATGTCTTGGGGCTGCTCCAGATGGTGGGCAAACAGTTGGCGCACGATCTGCTGGGCGGCGTCCATGGTCTGCACCACCTGCGTGTGGCGGTAGAGCTGGTGCAGCAAAAAGGTTTTCAGCGCCTGGCTGCGCTGGTGCATGGCGGGGCTGAAGGCCACCAGGCGCTGGCCGCACTGGCGCACATCCTCCACGCTGGCCACGCCGGTGCGCGCGATGTTGGCCTGGGTGGTGTCGATTACGTCGTAGACCTGATCGCTGAGCATCAGTCGGATGCAGGCGTAGAGCAGGCGCCGTTCAGACTCGGGGGCGCTCAAGTGCGGGTGCTGCTGCAGCGCTTGCTGGTGGTAGTGCGCAAACAGCGGTACTGCTTGTAGTTGCTCCAGGGTGATGAGGCCCGAGCGCACACCATCGTCCACATCGTGCGCGTTGTAGGCGATGGCATCGGCCAGGTTGGCCAGTTGCGCTTCCAGGCTGGGCTGCTCACCGCGCAAAAAGCGGGCGGCCACGCCGTTGGGCTCCTGCGCCTCGAGCAGCTGCGCGTGGCGCTGCGAGCAGTGCTTCAAGATGCCTTCGCGCGTTTCAAAGCTCAGGTTCAGGCCATCGAAGTCGGGGTAGCGCTGCTCCAGCGTATCGACCACGCGCAGGCTTTGCAGGTTGTGCTCAAAGCCGCCCCAGTCGCGCATGCACTCGTTGAGCGCATCCTGCCCCGCATGGCCAAAGGGCGTGTGGCCCAGGTCGTGCGCCAGGCAAATGGCTTCGACCAGGTCTTCGTTCAGGCCCAGGCTGCGGCCAATGCTGCGCCCCAGCTGTGCCACTTCCAGCGAGTGCGTCAGGCGCGTGCGAAACAGATCGCCCTCGTGGTTCAGGAACACCTGGGTTTTGTAGACCAAGCGACGAAAGGCGCTGCTGTGCACGATGCGGTCGCGGTCGCGCTGGTGGTCGTTGCGTGTGGGGGTGGGGGCCTCGGGGTAGCGGCGTCCGCGCGATTGGGTGGGGTCGCAGGCCCAGGCAGCCCGTGTGGCGAGGGGAGAATTTTGCATAAATCTGCCTTTTGGCCTTGCTGGATCAGCGGTTCAAGCTATGGTTTTTCAGGCTTTAGCCACTGACGTGGTACAGCCGCGCCACCGAAGCCGCGGCCCCGGGCGGCAGTTTGCTGGCGCCGTAGGTGTGGGCGCTGCTTTGCTGGGGCATCAGCGCCTGCAGCTGCTGGCTGTTGATGGCGCCCACCTTGGCGATGTGCGCGCGGATTTGCCCCAGGCGCTCGGAGATGCGTTGCATGTGCGCGACGTTCTCGGGCGTGAAGTCTTGCGCCTCAAAGCGCTGGGCCAGCTGGACAAAGGCGCCCATGCTGTCGCGCAGTTGCTGCATGGCTTGCTCGATGGCTTCGGGGTGACCTTCGGTGAGCAAGGGGGCGATCAGGTCGAGCAGGCCGTCGATGTGGTCCAGGGCTTGGTGCAGTTGCATGGCGGTGGTGGGGTGAGGGGAGGGCTAAGGATGGAGCGAATGGTAAAAGCAAAGCCCCGCTGCGTGCGCAAACCAGCCGAAGGTCGGAGAAGGCTGGTGGCGCAGGCAGCGGGGCCTGTCTCGGAAAAGAACGTCTTAAGTGCGTGCGGCGCCCAGGAACAGGCTGGCGTCGGACAGCAGCTTGTCGGCAATCGCGCCCGCGTTGACGCTGAAAGTGCCGTTGGCAATTGCCTCGCGCATGGCTTTGACTTTGGCCATGTCGATATCGCTGGACGCCTTGGCGTTGTGATCCAAGGTGCGCACAGAGCTGGATACCGTCACCGGCACCCCCGCCTGGGCGTGGCGACCACTGGCCTGCACCGCTTCTGCTGCGGTACCGGCTTGTTTTTGCAGGGCTTGCTGTGCAGTGTTTTGCTGCAGTTTGCTGGCAAGCATTTCGACGTTGTTGTTGATTCCGACCTTCATGTTTTTTTCTCCGTCTCTTGGGGCATCGCTGCCTGTTGGTAGTGCTATCGGCGTGGGTGGAGGAAACTTAAGCGCTTTATGCATCCTTTGCTGCGGCGCAAAGGACTAAGGCCCTGCCTCTACCTCGCCTTGGGCATTGACCGTGCCAGAGATCAGCCGCCCATTATCCATGCGAATTTTTATGCTCTGGCCCACGCCAGCGCCCGTTACGGCCTGGCCGGAGGCAGTGACCGCGTAGCCGGGGCCGCGCACCAATACCTTCACGGTGGCACCCTTCTTGAAGATTTCGGCAGGGCGCACCATCGACTGGCGCAGTGCTTGCCCGGCGCGCAGGTTGCGTGCGGCGGTCTGCCCTAGCCAATCGTCGGGCAGCACCAGAATGGGCGCGGTCTCGGCCGCCCAATCGACCTCGCCTTGGGTGGCGCTGCTGGTATCCAGCGTCTCTCCGGTGTTTACGTTGTGCAGCAGCACCCAAGCGGGGCCCCAGGCCCTGACTGTCACCGGTAAAAACACATTCCATGGCTTGGGCCCTTGCACGCAGCGCAGGCCGATACGCGAACGCCCCCACAGTTTGGAGCCCACGGGCAGGTAGGGCTCGACCTGCTCGCAGGGCGCCAAGTTTAGGCGGGGATCCAGCTTGCCGACCTGCACTTCCATGCGCAGCGGCAACTGGGCGCCGCCCGGGTTGGCCGCGTCGCTCTGGCCCAGTGCGCCTTGCAGCCATTGCTCACCCAAGATAGACAGATCGGCGCTGTTCTGTGCTTGCGCTTGCGCTTGCGCGCCCAAGGCCACTGCCACCAGCAGTGCCCCCGCCAACCGACGGGCCGGACGGGGCAGTGACAAGGGCAAAACAGAGGCAGGTGCGGCAAACATGGTAGGCAACTGTAAAGGCCCAGGGGGCTGGCAAAAGCGCAAATAGCGCGGGCAAGGCTGCGTTCTTTGCGCTTTAGGAAAAGGGGGCAGTTTCCATAATCGCCCCACGACCCACAACCCCTTGTGGGTGGGTTGACCCCGTTTGTCTTGTCCCCTGGCTTGAAAGTTGAAAGGAAAGCGCCATGCTCAACAAAATCACCGGCAATCTGGATTTCCAGACCGACGCCTTGGTGCTGCGTGCCGAGCGTCAGCGCCTTCTGTCCAGCAACATCGCCAACGCCGACACCCCAGGCTACGTGGCGCGCGACTTTGATTTTGCCCAGACGCTGAGGGCCGCCACCGAAGGCAGCAGCAGCGTGCAAGAGCAAATGCGCACGCTCAGCACCACCCACAACGGCCACATCCCTGTGCCCACGGTCAGCTTTGGCAAAGACCAGGACAAGCGCTTGGGCTACAGCCTGGCGGCCCAGCCTGCGCTGGACAACAACACCGTCGATATGGATCGCGAACGTGCCAACTTTGTCGACAACGCCGTGCGCTACGAGGCCACGCTGCGCTTTATCAATGGCTCGACCAAAACCATGACCTCGGCCATCACCGGTCAGTGATGGTCGGCGTGGATCACCGTAGTGCGGATTTTTTGAGGTAGTCCTTTATGTCCATGTTTTCTATTTTTGGTGTCTCGGGCAGTGCCCTGAGCGCGCAATCGCAGCGCCTGAACGTGGTGGCGTCCAACTTGGCCAACGTCGATGCCGTTGCCGGCCCCGATGGCGAAACCTACAAGTCGCGCCAAGTGGTGTTTCAGACCGCCCCGATGGGCGATGAAGGCGCTGCCGGTGTCAAGGTGGTGGGCATCACCGAGGACAACACCCCCGGGCGCATGGTGTATGCGCCCGAGCATCCCCTGGCCGACGAGCAGGGCTATGTGAGCCACTCCAACGTGAACGCCGTCGATGAGATGGTGGACATGATCTCGGCCTCGCGCTCCTACCAGAACAACGTCGAAGTCATGAACACCGCCAAAACGCTGCTGCTCAAGACTTTGCAACTGGGCCAGTAAGCGGCGCCGCGCGCCTTGGCTGCCCGGCCCCACCACGAAAGTATTCCCATGATCGATACGACCAGCGTCTATACCCGCGGCCTCAACGGCGCCGGCACCACCGACAGCAGTGCCGCCAGCGGTGCAGGGGCCACCAGCGCAGCCGATATGCAAAACCAGTTCCTGACGCTGCTGGTCGCGCAGCTCAAGAACCAAGATCCCATGAGCCCGATGGACAACGCGCAGATGACCTCGCAGATGGCGCAGATCAGCACGGTCACCGGCATCGAAAAGCTCAACGACACCGTCAACGGCGTCACCAGCCAGTTTTCCACCATGCAGATGCTGCAGGGCAGCAACGTGATCGGGCGCACCGTGCTCACCGAAGGCAACCAGCTGGGCATCAGCGCCAGCGAGGGCCAGGACGCCGATGGCAACCCCACCACCGTCAAGCAGGGTACGGCGGCTTTTGATTTGGCCGGTATGGCCAGCAACGTGACGGTGCAGATCACCACCGCAGGCGGCCAGTTGGTCGATACCTTGGAGCTGGGCAGCGCCAACCCCGGGCGCAATTACTTCGCTTGGGATGCCAGCAACTACCAGGGCGACACCAGCGATCTGCGCTTTAAGGTGGTGGCCACCAACGGCGAAGATGCTGTGCAGGCCACCTCGCTGGCACCCCAGGCGGTGGTGGCTACCAGCGTGGGCGAACAAGGCCTGATGCTGGAGTTGGCCAACGGCAACCGGGTGGCCTACAACCGCGTGCAAGCGGTGTTCTGAGCGCTCTGGATTTTCGGATTTCTGATCTTTACGTTTTCGCACCTCAACAAGGAGCAGCACCATGGGTTTTCACCACGCACTTTCAGGTTTGAATGCCGCCAGCAAGAGCCTGGACGTCAGCGGCCACAACATCGCCAACAGCAACACCGTCGGTTTCAAAAAATCGCGTGCCGAGTTCAATGAGATGGTGGCCGGTGCTATGGGCACGGGGCAGTGTCCCGGCTCGGTAGGTTCGGGCATCGGGGTGAGTGTGGCGGCCGTCACGCAACAGTTCAGCCAAGGGGTGATTACCCCCACCGCCAACGGTTTGGACATGGCCATCAATGGCGATGGTTTCTTTGTGGTGAACACCCCCAAAGGTACTGCCTACACCCGCAACGGCGCTTTTCAGTTGGACAAGAGCGGCCAGCTGGTCACGGCCAATGGTGACAAGGTCATGGGTTACGCCCTGGATCCGTTGACGGGTACCCGTGCCAGTGCCACGGCCGAGCCGATCACCTTCCCATCGGGCTCGGCCATTCCGGCCAACCCCACCACCAAGGCTGAAATTCGGCTGAATCTGGACGCGCGTGCGCCGCTGGCAGCAGGCGACCCAGACGCCACCCCACCGGTGCCTGCCACCCCGCGCCAGACCTATGGCACCTCGCTCCAGGCTTTTGACTCGCTGGGCGTGGCCCATCCAGTCAGTGTGTATTTTGAAAAAACCGGCCCCAACACCTGGGCGGTGTTCGATGGACTGAACACGGTGGATGCCGACGGTGAGGTGGTCGAGGCGGTCAATCTGGGCACGCTGACGTTCCGCGAAGACGGCACGCTGAATCTGGAGGAAAGCACCCTCGATCCCATCAGTCTGGAGCTGGGCAACGGTGCGGCCACCCCGCTGCAGGTCGATATTGACCTGAGCAAGGCCACCCAGTTTGGCAGCGCTTTTGCCGTGGCCAAGATCACCCAGGACGGTTACGCCTCGGGCGAGCTGACGGGGGTGAGCGTCTCGGGCGATGGCACGCTGATGGCTTCGTACTCCAACGGCATCACCCGCCCTGAGGCGCAGGTGGCGCTGGCGCGCTTCACCAACCCCCAGGGCCTGGCTTCGGCGGGCAACAACAACTGGGTGGCCACCGCCGATGCGGGCCCGGCGATCGAGGGTACGGCTGGCAGCGGCAGTTTTGGCTCCATCCAAGGCTGTGCGCTGGAGGAGTCCAACGTGGATTTGACCGCCGAACTGGTGGGCATGATGACCGCGCAGCGCGCCTACCAGGCCAACGCCCAGACGATCAAGACGCAAGACCAGGTGTTCTCCACCTTGGCCAATCTGCGTTGATACCGCGTTGATGCAAGAGAAGGAGTAGCCCGCAATGGATCGCATGATCTACACCACCATGACGGGGGCCAACGCTGCCATGCAGCGCCAGGCGATTTTGTCCAACAACTTGGCCAATGCCACGACCACTGGCTTTCGTGCCGAGCTGACCACTTTCCGCTCGGTGCCGCTGGAAGGCGCAGGCTCCAGCACCCGGGTGTTTGGGCTGGATGCCACCTCGGGCTATTCCGACCTGCCGGGCACAGCCATCACCACCGGCAAGCCCACCGACATCATGGCGCGTGGCAACGCTTGGTTTGCCGTGCAGGGCATGGATGGCCTAGAGGCCTACACGCGCAATGGCGCGCTGGAGGTCAACGAGCAGGGCCAGCTGCTCACGGCCAATGGCCTGGCCGTGCTTTCTGACGGCGGAGCACCCATCGATGTGCCCCAGAACGCCAAGGTCAGCTTTGGCGCGGATGGCACCATCAGCGCCACCGAACCGGGCCAGCAACCCATCACCATTGGTCGCCTGAAGATGGTCACCCCCGAAGCTGCTGCGCCCCTGGTGCGCGGTGACGATGGCCTGTTTCGCGCTGCCGACGGCAACCCCCTGCCCAACGATGCCAACGCGCGCTTGGCCGATGGCGTGCTGGAGGGCTCCAACGTCAACGCCGTCGAAACCATGGTCGGCATGATTGCCGCCTCGCGCCAGTTTGAGTCGCAGATGAAGCTGCTCACCACCGCCGAGACCAACGACCGCAACGCAGCCAAGCTGCTGGGCCTTAGCGGCTAAGCGCCTGAGTTGCACAACCGGCCAGAACAAGAGAAGGAAGCCACACTATGATGAATTCCCTGTGGATTGCCAAAACCGGCATGAACGCCCAGCAGACCAATATGGACACGGTCTCGCACAACCTGTCCAACGTCTCCACCACGGGCTACAAGCGCCAGACGGCCATTTTTGAAGACCTGATCTACCAAAACCTGCGCCAAGTCGGTTCGCAGGTCGATGAGCAAAACACCCTGCCCACCGGCATGCACATGGGGCTGGGCGTGCGCCCGGTGGCCACCACGCGCACCTTCTCGCAGGGCACGCCGCTGGAAACGGGCAAGGCCTACGACGTGGCCATCAATGGCGACGGTTTCTTCCAGATCCAGATGCCCGATGGCACCACCGCCTATACGCGCGACGGTACGTTTGCCCTCAATGGCGATGGCACGCTGGTGACCTCTGGCGGCTACCCGCTGCTCGATGGCATCACGGTGCCGCCCGACTCGCGCAGCTTCACCATCAGCAAGAACGGCATCGTCACCGTGCTGGCCCCGGGCGAGACCCAGCCGCAGCAAATCGGCCAGCTGAATCTGGCCAGCTTCATCAATCCGGCTGGCCTGGAGCCGGTGGGAGAGAACCTGTACCGTGAAAGCCCGGCCTCGGGCGCGCCGCAGACGGGTGCGCCGGGCGAGACCAGCATGGGCAGCGTGCTGCAGTGCTATCTGGAGGCCTCCAACGTCAACGTGGTGCATGAGCTGGTGACCATGATCCAAACCCAGCGCGCCTACGAGATGAACTCCAAGGCCATTACCACCAGCGACCAGATGCTCGGTCGTTTGGTGCAGATTTAATAAATTTAATAGCTGTTTTCGCTTGCTTATATTGGTTTTCAGTATATTTTTGTACTGAAACCCTTTAAAAATAAGCGCAAGCAGCTCTCTTTTTTAGCGTTGAAGGTCATAGCCATGTTCCCCTTTGCCCCCCTTCCTGCTTTGGACGCGTCGCGCGCTGTCGGCGGCCAGCGCCTGGGCCGCACCTCTTGCACGAGTGCGGTGTGGCTGGCAGCGGCAGCGGTGCTCAGTGGCTGTGCGCTGAACAACCCGCCGCCTGTGGACATGGCCAGCACCGCGCCGGTGACAGCGGTGGCCATCGCCCCGCCCGCGCAGGCGGTGAGCAACAGCGGCAGTCTGTTTCAGGCCAGCACCTACCGCCCAGCGTTTGAAAACCGGCGCGCGCGCATGGTGGGCGATACGGTGACCATCACCATCAGCGAAAAAGTGGCCGCCAGCCAAAAGCAAAGCTCCAACGTCAACCGCAGCAATGAGATGAGCGGCAGCGTCAGCCGCTTACCCTTTTTGGCCGGATCGACCAACGACCGCATCACGCCGCGCCTGGGCATCGGGCTGGAGAACGATGCCCAGTTTTCTGGCGGCGGTGGCACCACCAGCGCCAACACCTTCAGCGGCTCGATCACCACCAGCGTGGTCGAGGTGCTGCCCAATGGCCACCTGGTGGTGGCCGGGGAAAAGCAGATCGGCGTGAACCACAACGTGGATGTGCTGCGCTTTACCGGCACCGTCGATCCGTTCTTGCTGCAGCCGGGCAGCGTCATCAGCTCGCAGCAGGTGGCCAATGTGCGTGTGGAGTCGCGCAGCCGCGGCCAGCAGGGCGCAGCCCAGTCAATTGGCTGGTTAGCATCCTTCTTTTTGAGCGTTCTGCCTTTTTAAGAATCTCCAGAATCGGGCAGTATGAAGATACTGTCCATGCCCCCCTCGCTGCGCGCTGGTCTGTGCGCCAGCGCACGCCGCCTGACCGTGCTGGTCGCACTGGCCGCTGGCCTTGCCTGGCAGCCCGCACAGGCCTTGCGCATCAAGGAAGTTGCTGCCGTGCAGGGCGTGCGCAGCAACCAGTTGTCCGGCTATGGCCTGGTGGTCGGGCTGGATGGCACCGGCGACCAGACCACGCAGATGCCCTACACCACCCAGTCGGTGCAGAACTATCTGCAGCAGATGGGCATCACCTTGCCCGCCAACATCAACGCCCGCAACATCCAGCTCAAGAACGTGGCTGCCGTGGTCGTCACCGCCGAGCTGCCGCCGTTTGCCCAGCCGGGCCAGCAGATCGATGTGGTGGTCTCCTCCATGGGCAATGCCAAATCGCTCAAGGGCGGCACCCTGATTACCACCCCGCTGCGCGGCGCCGATGGCGAGATTTACGCCCTGGCCCAGGGCAACATGGTGGTGGGTGGCGCGGGGGCCTCGCAAGGTGGCTCCAAGGTGCAGATCAACCACCTGAGCGCCGGGCGCATTCCGATGGGCGCGCAGGTCGAGCGTGCCGTGCCCACCCCGCTCAACGACAGCGACACCATCCGTCTGGGGCTGAACGCCTTCGATTTTCAGACCGCCACCAAGGTGGTGCAGGCCATCAATGGCCGCCACGGTATGGGCACCGCTGCCGCGCTGGATGGGCGCACCGTAGAGGTGCGCGCCCCCATGGACCCCAGCGCGCGCGTGGGCTTTCTGGCCGACATCGAAGAGCTGCAACTGCCCGGCAGCAAGCCCGCTGCCAAGGTGGTGATCAACCCCCGCACCGGCTCGATCGTCATGAACCAGGCCGTCACCCTGGGGCCCTGCGCCATTGCCCACGGCAACCTGGCCATCACCATCGATTCCACGCCGGTCATCAGTCAGCCCAACCCGCTGTCGCAGGGCCAGACCGTGGTGCGCGAGAAGAGCAACATCCAGGTCACCCAGGAGCCGGGCAACGTCATCAATGTGCCGGCATCGCCCCAGTTGGCCGATGTGGTGCGCTCGCTCAACGCCCTGGGCGCCACACCGCAGGACCTGTTGGCGATCTTGCAAGCCATCAAAGCGGCAGGTGCTTTGAATGCAGAACTGGAGGTGCTATGAGCGCGCAAATTCTGGGCTACAACGCCAGCAATGCACTGGCCACCGATCTCAACTCGCTCAACGGCCTGAAGAACGAGGCCAACAACAAAAGCCCGCAGGCCGTGCGCGAGGCAGCCAAGCAGCTTGAGTCGCTGTTCATGCGCGAGATGATCAAAAGCATGCGCGAGGCCACCATGAAAAGCGGCCTCATGGATGAAGAAGGTGGCGGCGATCTGGCGCGCGATATGTACGACCAGCAGCTGTCGGTCACCATGGCTGGGTTGCCCGGGGGGCTGACGGCCTCGATCACGGCGCAGATTGCGCGCTCCATGGGCATCGACGAAAAAGAAGCCCTGGCAGGGCTGCAACAGCCCGTGGGCGGGGTGGAGGGCGGTCGGTTTTCTATGCCTTCCACCGTCAGTCTGGCGGGTAAGAGCGGGCGTTTTGAACAATGGGCGGGTAAGTCGGGCCTGTTGGGCACAGCAGCCAATGCGCAGGTGCTCGACAGCTATGGTGCAGCCCCCAAAGGGCGAGACAACTTTGTGCTTGCGCACAGCGCTGCCGCACAGCGCGTGGCGCAGGAAAGCGGCATTCCCGCGCACTACATGCTGGGCCAGGCCGGGCACGAAACCGGCTGGGGCAAGAGCGAGATCCGTGGCGCCGGTGGCACCAACTCCTTCAACCTGTTTGGCATCAAGGCCGGGCCGGGCTGGAAGGGCAAGGTGGCCGAGATCACCACCACCGAATACATCAATGGCCAGGCACAGAAGGTGAAGGCCAAGTTCCGCGCTTACGACTCGTACGAGGAGTCGTTCCGCGACTACGCGCGCCTGATCAGCCAGAACCCGCGCTACGCCCAGGCCATGCAAAGCACGGCCAGCGCCCACGACTACGCCCGAGCCTTGCAAAAGGCGGGCTATGCCACCGACCCGCAGTACGCCAACAAGCTGTCGCGCGCCATCGAAAGCGCACGTGCAGTGCAGCGCGCCGACCAGGCCTGAGCGCAGGCCGTCGCCCCGACCCCATTCCCCTATTTACAAAGAGATAGCACACCATGAGTCTCATGAACGTCGGCGTCTCCGCCCTGACCGCCAATCAGCAGGCCCTGACCACCACCGGGCACAACATTGCCAACGTCAACACCCCCGGTTACTCGCGCCAGACCGTCTATACCAAGGCGCTGGCGGGGCAATCTGGCTCGTGCGGAACGGGCTTCATCGGCAAGGGTGTGCAGGTGGCCACCGTGATGCGCAACTACAGCGCTTTGCTCAACCGCCAGTCCAACGCCGCCACCGCCACCCACGCAGCCGACAGCACGCGCCTGCAGGGCCTGATGCAGATGCAGGACGTCTTCAGCGGTGGCGATGGCAGCCTGGGCACCGCCATCAACAACGTCATGAACGCGTTTGTCGATGTGCAGGCCGCGCCGTCGGACGCCACGGGGCGCAACGTGGTGCTCACGCGCATGAGCGAGCTGGCGGCGCGCTTTCGCGCGGCCTCGGGCATGCTCGACGAGCAAAAGTATTCCACCGAGCAGCAGCTGGGCAACGATGTGCTGCTGGTCAACGACCTGGCCACCCAGGTGGCCCAGCTGAACGTGCAGATTGGCCGTGCCCTGGCCTCGGGCCACCAGCCCAATGACCTGCTCGATGCGCGCGACCAGGTCGTGCGTGACATCAATAAATACGTGCAAACCAGCCAGGTGGCCACCGAGGATGGCAGCATCAGCCTGTTTGTGGGTGGTACCCAGGCGCTGGTGCTGGGTGCCAGCGTGGGCCAGCTGAGTGTGGCCGAGCCCCAAGAATACCCCGGCAGCCAGAAGCTGGCGCTGTACTTTAGCCAGCCCAATGGCCAGCGCGTCGAACTGACCGCCGGCATGCTGGGCGGCGGTGAGGTCGCGGGGCTGCTGCAGTTCAACAACGAAGATCTGGTCGAAGGGCGCAACCTGCTCGGGCGTCTGGTGCTTGCCGTAGGCTATGAACTGAACGAGCAAAACAAGCGTGGCCTAGATCTGAATGGCAACCCGGGTAACGAGCTGTTCAGCTTGAGCACCCAGACCCAGGGCTACAGCAGTATTGCGGGCTACGACCCGAACGAGGACGGCAGCTTTGCCACGGCAACCCTGGTGAATGCGCGCGATCTGAAACCCTCGGACTACAAAGTCGTCTTCAACGCCGACCAGGAGCCGAGCCTGATTCGCCTGTCCGACGGCAAGACGTTCGATCTGACGGGGGTAGATTTGGAAGAGGGCTACCAAGCCGATGGGTTGCTGTTTACCGTGCCTGCGGACATCAGCGACGCGGCCCAGGAGGGGCAAAGCATCCTGTTCCAGCCGTTCAACCGCGCGGCCAGCGAAGTGCAGGCCAAGATGCACAACCCCGACGAGCTGGCCGTGGCCAGCGCCTTGACGGCCAACATCAACAAAAGTAACGCTGGCACGCTGCAGCTGAGCTTTTTAGGTATCAGCGATCTGGCGGGAGCTATCCCCGATGAAGGCGATCCGCTGACCTTGACCTTCGATGGTGCGGGTGGCTACAGCTACCCTGGTGGGAGCGGCACCTATACCCCGGGCCAGCCCATCACCATCGACGGCTGGAGCATCACCCTCACGGGCACGCCAGCGGATGGTGACACCGTGGAAGTGGCCAACGCCAAGGATTTTGGTCAGGCCTACCGCCTCAATGCAGGCAACGCGGGCGCTTTCCTGGACATGCGCGACCAGACGCTGTTTGACGAGGGTACCTCACTGACCGATGGCTTCTCAGCCGCGATGGCCGTGGTGGGCACGCGCACGCAAAGCGCCCAGCTGGCCGAAAAGCTCTCGTCCACCGTGGCGAACAACCTGGAGCTGGACCGCACCGCCATTTCTGGCGTCAACCTGGACGAAGAGGCCGCGCGCCTGCTGCAGTACCAGCAGGCCTACCAGGCCTCGTCCAAAGTGATTCAAATTGCACAAAGCCTGTTTGACAGCGTGTTGAACGCTGTGGGCCGCTGATGTGTACGTGACGTAAGGAGTCTTTGCCATGACGATCTCCCGCTTGGGTACGGCCAATATGTACGACCGCACCATCCACAACATCAACAAACAGCAAAACGAGCTGGCCAGCCAGATGGAGCACACCTCGGCCGGGATGCGCGTGCTGCGCGCCAGCGACGACCCCGTGGCCGCCGCCCAGGCCGAGCGTGCGCGCAACCGCCTGGAGCGCATTGCCAGCGATCAGCGCGGTCTGGATGCGCAAAAAGCCACCATCGAGTACGGCGAATCCACCCTGGGTGAAATCAACGATGCGCTGCAGGCGTTTCGCTCGCTGATGGTGCAGGCCGGCAACGGCGTGTACAACCAAGTGCAGCGCGACACCCTGGTCGAGCAGCTGTCCAGCCTGCGCGAGCAAATCTCTAAATACGCCAACCGCGTGGACAGCAATGGTCTGCCGCTGTTTCGGGGGCTGGACACGGCCACGGGCCTGCCCTTTCCCAACGACCAGGAGGGCATCCAGTCGGGCCAGCCCAACAACGGCGAGTTTTTCATTGCCAACGCGCTCAACGGCGTGCAGGCGTTTTTCACCGGCAAAACGGGCAATGGCGTGCTGGAGATCGAGCCCTTCTTGCGCGACCCTGTCGATGACCCGGAGGGTGATCCCATCCCCAACCAGGGCAAGGCCCATGCCGATGTGGGCGTGATCAAAGACCCGGCGGCGGCTGCCGAAGTGACCGATCCCCTCACGATCACCTTCCAGGACAACGCGGGCGTGCTGGAATATTCGGTCGATGACGGTGGCACTTGGCAGACCTACCAGGCGGGCGAGGCCATTGCGGTGGCCGGTATGGAGGTGACCATCAAGGGCGAGCCCAAAGCCGGTGACGGCTTCACCATCCGGCCCAGCCAGACCATTTCCACCTTTGAGGCCCTGGACCGCGCCATTGCCGTCGTGCGCGACAACGGCAACTTCGATGGCAGCACCGCCTACGGCACCTTGGCGCATGGCATCACCCAGTCGCTCACCGAGCTGGATACAGCACTGAACCGCGTCTCCACCGTACGCGGGCTGGCGGGCGATTTGCTCAACCAGGCCCAGCGCATGGGCAACACCTTGCTGGTGCGCGAAGAGCAGGTGGAAACGCAGCGCGTGGCGGCCGAGCAGTACGACGCCGAAGGCATGGTGCGCGCCATCGCGCAGATGCAGACGCAGCAGACCTCAGTGTCGGCGGCCTTGCAGTCGTACGCATCGATCCAGAAACTGTCCTTGTTTAATTACATCAATTAAGCCATTTGCGCTTGCTGGGTAAGCGTTAGCAGCTATTGAATTTATATTTTTGAGGCCGCTGTGCAATATGCTTTGAACGCCTTGGTCATGGGCTACCGACCGTTGTGGAGTGCCGAGCGCCGTATCTCTGGCGTGCAATTGTTTTTGCACGACAGCCCGGAGGAGTCGGTGGATGTGGCGCACCTGCTGCGCATCTTGCAAGAGACCTGGGCCCCCAGCGCACCGCGCCTGCTGCTGTCGCCGCAGTCACCGGCCCTGCTCAAGACCTTGCTGGGCCTTATCCAGCCCTGCCCTTTCTGGGCGCTGGAAGTGCGCGGCGAGTGGTTGCAGTGGGATCCCGGGTTGCTGGCGCATGTGCAGTATGCTGCCGACAAGGGCGTGCGCCTGATCTGGCGCGGCCCCTACGACCGACTGCCCACGACGCAGGAGGCGAACCTGTTTGCCAGTGGTCTGCTTAGCCTGAATCCGCAGGATGTGATCGAATTTCTGCGCAACCCGCAGCCGCTGGAGCAGTGCGCCTTTTTGGTCGAGCACCAGATGTACGAAGACCTGCACAGCCAGAGCCTGCTGCGCTGCTGTCTGGAGCGTTACCACGCCAGCGCGATTGCTGGTTGGCCTGATGAAGACGTGCTGCACCACCTGCGCGGTGCCAAGGCGCTGCAGCCCTCGCACGAGCATGTGCTGCGCCTGATGAAGGCCGTGGACGCCGACCAGCCGCTAGACAACTTTGAAGATATTCTGAGCGAAGACGCCCTGCTGGCCTATCGCCTGATGCTGTTCGCTAATTCGGC
The DNA here is from genome assembly GCA_028690035.1 of Comamonas sp. GTDB lineage: Bacteria > Pseudomonadota > Gammaproteobacteria > Burkholderiales > Burkholderiaceae_C > Comamonas. Next base: position 59,970 of record JAQVCA010000010.1, read on the forward strand.
GGCGATGGGCGCGCGCCATCCCATTGATTCGCTGCGCCGCGCGCTGGTCATGCTGGGTTATGGACCCCTGCAAAAGTGGCTGGGCAACGTGTTGGCGCATGCCTGTGAAGAACCCGACCTGCAGCCCGTGCGTCAGGCCATGGTGCACCGTGCGCAGTTGACCAGCCTGCTCCTGGATGCGGGCGTGAGCCAAGAGTTGCGCAGCGAGGTGTATCTGTGCGGGTTGTTCTCGCGCCTGGACGACATCCTGGGGGAGCCACTGGCCGACAGCCTGGCGCGCCTGCCCCTGTCCGAACGCATTGCCGATGCCGCGTTGCGCCAGGAAGGGCCGTACGCCGCCAGCCTGCAGCTGGCCATTGCGCTGGAAAGCGAAGGCAGTGCCAGCGCTGTGCGCGATTTGTGTGCGCAGTACGAGCTGTCGCTGGAGCATGTCAACCGCACCCTGCTGCGCCTGATCTGCAGCTGGCACAGCCAGGAACCACGTTGGTAGCTGTCAGGTAGCAGCACGCCTTACCACTGCGGCGCAGCGTGCGCGCGCAGCTCGGCACGCAGCGCCAAGTGGTCGGGGCAGACCTGTGCCACCCAGGCCCAGAAGCGCGGGCTGTGGTTCATCTCGTGCAGGTGCGCCAGCTCATGCGCCACCACGTAATCGAGCACCGGCAGGCGGTAGTGCAGCAGCTTGGCGTTGAGCATGATGCGCCCATCGCTGTGCGCGCTGCCCCAGCGCGTGCGCGCGCTGCTCAAGCGTAGGCTGAGCCAACGCACACCCAGCAGGGGCGCGTAGTGCTGCAGGCGTTCACTGAATAGCTGGTGTGCCTGGCGCAGCCACCAAGCCCAGGCCTGGGCGCGTAAATCGCTGGCGCTGGTGTGGGCGCTGCCGGGCAGGTGTACGGCCCATTGCCCGGGCCCGACGGCCAGCACCGCACCATGGCATGGTGCCGCCGGATGCAGCTGCAGGCGCAGACGTCCGCCCAGATAAGGCAGGTCGGTGTGCGGCTGTGGCTGCCAGACGATGCGCGGCTGCGCGGCCTGGCGCTGTTGCATGTGCTGCAGCTTGTCGGCAATCCAGCGTGCTTTGTCGTGCAGCACGCGCTCAATCGCACTGTGGCTGGCGCGCAATGGGGCGCGTACCGTCAGACCGTTGCTGCCCACTTCCAAGCCGATCGTACGCCGCTGGCTGCGCACCAGGGTGTAGGTCAGCGTGGCGCTGGCCGTGCTGCCTGGCAGTTGCATGTGATGCAGGGCAAGGGCTGTGCTGGCCATGCCGGTCTCAGGCGCTGACGTCCGGTGTTGGGGCGGGTGCAGCCACTGGTGCTGGGTAGGCTTCAGGGTCGAGGCGGCGCATTTCGGCCTCAATCCACTGCTGCACTTCAGCGGTGAGCTCTTCGTGCTTGCGCCCGGTGGTGGCAATGGGCGCGCCAATCGAGACCTCGACCACGCCAGGGCGGCGGACAAAGCCATTGCGCGGCCAGCAGCGTGCGCTGGTCACGGCCACGGGCACCACGGGCACGCCGCACATGATGGCCAGACGCGCGGCGCCGCTTTTGTACTCGCCCACCTGACCACGGCGCACGCGGGTGCCTTCGGGGAACATGGCCACCCAGGTGCCCTGGCCGAGCAGGCGCTTGCCTTGCTCCACCACCTTGTGAAAAGCACGAATGCCGTCTTTGCGGTCGATGTGGATCATGTCCAGACTGCCAATCGACCAACCAAAAAACGGGATGCCCAGCAGCTCTTTTTTGAACACGTAGGCCATGCGGCGCGGCAAGATGTTGGGCAGCAAAAAGGTTTCGTAGGTTGATTGGTGCTTGACCAGCAGCACCACCCCCTGGTGGGGGTCGGTGGGCAGGTTATCCAGGCCCTGCACGCGGTAGCGCACACCGCAGAACCAGCGTGCGCTGTCCACACTCAGCAGCAGCCAGGCCCGCGCCACACGCCAGCGTGCGGCCAGGGGCAGACCCAGTACCCGCGCCAGCAGCACCCCCAGGGTGTAAGGGATCACGGTCAGGGCCATCCACACGGTGTGGAGCAGGGAACGCAAAAACAGCATGGCAAACGCAGACAAGTCAAAAAATCAGAAAGGGGCAGACCACGCGGCCCACACCCTGGGGCGCGGGTCAGCATGGCCGAGCTCAGGCCGAGGGCGGGCTGTACGCATCGGGCGTGGCCGCCAGGGCCTGTGCCAAAGCATGCCAGCTGGCATAGCGTGGCACTTGCGCACCTTCGGTACAGGCGCTGCAGGAGGGATGGCAATCGGGCAGGTGCACCAAGGCCACATGCGTGCCCAAGGCCTGTCCCGCCTGGATGTGGTGCTTGCACTGACCGATGACCCACATCTCCTGGGGCTCGGCCCCGTAGCGGGCGGCAATCTGCTCCAGCATGCCCGGGGCAGGCTTGCGGCAGGTACATCCCTCGGTGGGGGTGTGCGGACAGAAGAAGAACGCCTCAATGCGTGCCCCGGCGGCATGCAGCACACGCTGAATGCGCTGGTGCAAGGCATTGAGTTCACCGATGTCCAGGCTGCCATGGCCCAGCCGGGGCTGGTTGGTGGCCTGCACCACATGCCAGCCGCTGTGGTGCAGCTGGGCAATGGCTTCCAAGATGCCGGGCTGGGGCTCCCACAGCCGGGCATCCAGAATGGCCCCCATGCTGTCTGGGTCCACATGGCCCAGAAAATCCAGAACTGCCAGTTTCATGTGCCGGGCCTCTTGCAAGGGGTCAATCGTGGCAACGTGCCGTCGGGCGGGGCATCAGGCCCCTGTCCAGCGGCGCAGCACCAAGCTGGCGTTGGTGCCACCAAAGCCAAAGCTGTTGGACAGCACCTGGGTCAACTGCGCGTCGCGCGTGGTGGTGACCAGGGGCATCTCTGCCAGCAGCGGGTCGGGCGTTTCCACGTTGGCGGAACCGGCAATAAAGCCCTTGTTCAGCATGATTAGGCAGTAAATGGCTTCCTGCACGCCGGTGGCGCCCAGCGAGTGGCCGGTGAGCGATTTGGTGCTGGAAAACGGTGGCACGGCATCGCCAAACACGGCTTGCATGGCGCGCACTTCCTGCATATCGCCCACCGGCGTGGAGGTGCCGTGGGTGTTGATGTAGTCGATGGGGCCGTCCAGCCCTTCCATGGCCTGGCGCATGCAGGCCATGGCACCGTCACCCGAGGGGGCCACCATGTCTTCCCCGTCGCTGGTGGCGCCAAAGCCCACCACTTCACCCAAGATGGTGGCGCCGCGTGCCAGGGCGTGCTCCAGGCTTTCCAGCACCACCGCGCCGCCGCCGCCCGCAATCACAAAGCCGTCGCGGTTCGCGTCGTAGGCGCGCGAGGCCTTCTCGGGCGTGGCGTTGTATTTGCTGGACATGGCGCCCATGCCGTCAAACAGCAGCGACATGCCCCAAGAGAGTTCTTCGCCACCGCCTGCAAACATCACGTCTTGCAGGCCGAAGGCGATTTGCTGCGCCGCCGCGCCAATGCAGTGCGCCGAGGTGGAGCAGGCCGAGGTGATGGAGTAGTTGATGCCCTTGACCTTGAAGTTGGTCGCCAGGCAGGCCGACACCGTGCTGCTCATGCAGCGCGTGACCTGGTAGGGGCCGACGCGGCGAATGCCTTTTTCGCGCAGCGTGTCGGCGGCCTCGATTTGGTTGGCGGGCGAGCCGCCGCCCGAGCCCATGATGAGGCCGGTGCGCGGGTGGCTGACCTGTGCGGGCGTGAGGCCCGATTGGGCAATTGCGTCTTCCAGGGCGATTTGTGCGTAGGCCGCGGCGTCGCCCATAAAGCGCAGTTGCTTGCGGTCAATGCGCGCTTCCAGGTCGATGGTGGGCACGCCGCCCACCTGGCTGCGCAGGCCCAGCTCGGTGAATTTTTCCACCGCCTGGATGCCGCTGCGGCTCTCACGCAAGGCCACTTCCACGCTGGCCAGATCGTTGCCAATGCAGGACACAATGCCTGCGCCTGTAATGACGACGCGCCGTTTGCTCATGCCTTTCCTCCTGCTGCCTGGTCGCCTTCGCGCAGGAACAGACCTACGCGCAGATCGTTGGCGACGTAAATTTCTTTGCCATCGGCCAGCAGGCGGGCATCGCCAATGGCCATGCACAGCTTGCGCTTGATGACGCGTTTGATGTCGATTTCATAGCGCACCAGTTTTACATCCGGGCCCACTTCCCCAGTGAACTTCACTTCGCCCGCACCCAAGGCGCGCCCGCGCCCTGGCAGTTGCAGCCAGGTGAGGTAAAAGCCGATGAGCTGCCACATGGCATCCAGCCCCAGGCAGCCGGGCATGACGGGATCGCCCTGGAAATGGCAATCAAAAAACCACAGATTGGGTTTGACATCCAGTTCGGCCTCAATGCGGCCCAGACCATGGGCGCCGCCGTCGGCATCAATGTGGGTGATGCGATCAAACATCAGCATCGGGGGCAGGGGCAGGCGGCCACTGTCGGGGTTGAACAGCTTGCCTTCTCCAGAGGCAATCAGTTGTTCATAGGAAAAAGATTCGGCCATGGATGGTTTTACTCCGTAGCAGCCCAGCGGCTGCTGTGTATTGCACAGATATCAATGGGGCAGCAGTGTAAACGCTGGCCCCGCCTGCGGGAATCAGGAACGCGCAGAAGCTGCGTGCCCCCGGCGGGTGCGTCGCTGCTGCCACACCAGCCACCCGGCGGGCAGCAGCGCCAGCGCCCACAGTGGCCACAGCCCGGTGTGGGCCACCCAGCGCGCATAGGGCGTGGTGTGGGTCATACCGTGGATGTGGCCCTGCAGCACGCCGCGCTGCGCCGAGGGCAGACGCTGCAGCACCTGCCCCCGGTGGTCGATCAGCGCGGTGGCCCCGGTGTTGGTGGCGCGCACCATGGGGCGCTCCAGCTCCAGGGCGCGCATGCGGCCAATGTTCAGGTGTTGGTCAATGGCCACGCTGTCGCCAAACCAGGCAATGTTGCTCAGGTTGACGAACACAGTGGGGGCCTGCTGCGCGTCGGCAAAGCGCCGCGCCAGCTCCTCGCCAAACAAGTCCTCATAACAGATGTTGGGTGCCAGGCGTTGTCCGGCCCATGCCATGGGCGCTTGCTGCGCGCTGCCGCGGTTGAAGTCGCCCAGCGGAATGTTCATCAGCTTGGTAAACCAGCGAAACAGCGGCGGGATGAATTCACCAAACGGCACCAGATGGTGTTTGTCGTAGCGGTAGGGCGCACCGGCATGCGCAGGCGACCAGCCCAGCGCCGAGTTGGTATAGCCCTGTTGATGGTTGCCCAGCGGAATGCCCACCAGTGCGGCCTGCTGGCCACCGGTGTTTGCAAAGCGGGCCTGCAGCTGCTGCAGATAGCCGTGGGGCAGCTGTTGGGGCAGCAGGGGAAGGGCCGTTTCTGGCGCCACCACCAGCTGGGCCTCAGAGGCCAGCAGTTGCTCGGCGTACCACTGCAGGGCCATGGGCAGGCCACTGCTGGGTTGGAATTTTTCATCCTGCGGGATATTGCCCTGCAGCAGCGCCACCGAGAGCGGGGCCTGGGTCGCTGCTTGGGCCTGTAGCTGTGCCCAGACCTGCTGGCGTTGCAGATGCGCGCCGATCAGCAGCCCTGCCACGGCGCCTGCAGCCACCCAGGTGCGGCTGTGGCGCAGCAGCGCAGGCCGCTGCTGCAGCAAGGCCAGCCCCATCGCCAGCGCAGCAGCGCTGGCGCCCAAGCCATACACCCCGATCCAGCGCGCCAGCGGCGCCAGGGGGCCATCCACATGGGCGTAGCCCGCGGCACCCCAAGGAAAGCCCGTCCACCACTGCGCGCGTGCCAGCTCGGCAGCCAACCACAGGCAAGTAAAAAAAAGAGCTGCTCGCGCAGGCTGGGTGGGCCTAAACACCGTAAAACATGCACAAACTGCAGCGTAGTACAACCCCAGGAACAGCGCCAGCGCCAGCACCCCGGCAGCGGCCAGTGGCGCTGCCAGTCCGCCGTAGGTGTGCATGGAAATGAACAGCCACCAGAACGTGGCCACCAGCCAGCTGGTCGCAAAAACACCCCCCAGTGCCGCGCCTGCGCGCCCGTGTGGCGCACGCAGCAGGGCAGCGCACAGCAGCGCCAGGCTGACCAGCTGTAGCCACCAAAGCGACTGGCCGGGGACCATGCCCAGCACGGGACTGGCACCAGGCCAGGCCAGGGCGATAGCGTGCAAGGCACCAGCGGGCACCATCGCCGCCGCCAGCCACAACCAACCACTGCGCGCCTGCAGCGCGACAGAAGGGGGTAGGGAGGTCAAGCGCCCGCACTTTCTTCAGCGGGCGGCGTAGGCGCATCGCTGCGGCGCACTTGGAACCAGCGCACCGCGCCGCCCTTGGTCAGCAGCACGCGCAGTGTGGCGCCGTCCAGCGCCCAGACTTCGCCCCGGCGTGGCACATGGCCCATGGCGTGCGAGATATAGCCCCCCAGGGTGTCGAAGTCTTCCAGCGCCGAGGGCGGCAACTGCAGCTCAAACGCACTGACGGCGCGTGCCAGATCCAGATCACCCGCCACGCGGTAGCTGCCATCGGCCAGGGCGAAGATGTCGCCCTCCTCATCGGGGGTGTCGAACTCGTCCTCAATCGCGCCGACGATTTGCTCCAGCACGTCTTCCATGGTCACCAGTCCGGCGATGTTGCCAAACTCATCGATCACCACCGACAGGTGGTAGCGGTTGCTGCGGAACTCGCGCAGCAGGTCGTACAGGCCCTTGGTTTCAGGCACAAAATTCACAGGCCGCAGCAGGGCGCGCAGGTTGAGGGTGGGCGAGCGCTGCAGCTTGAGCAAATCCTTGGCCATGAGCACGCCGATGATGTTTTCGCGCGTGCCTTCGTACACCGGAAAGCGCGAGTGCGCGGTGCGAATGACCTGATCGAGCAAGGCTTCAAAGGGCGCGTGGATATCGAGCACGTCCATGCGCGGGCCGGGCACCATGATGTCGCTGACCGTGCGATCGGCCATGCGGATCACCCCCTCCAGCATGGAGAGCGCCTCCGGGCTGATGATGGCCTTGTCCTCAGCCTGTGCCAGCTTCTCGATGAGCGCATCGGGCGTATCGGGGCTGGGGGAGAGAAATTCTTGGAAGCGTTGCCAGAAAGAGCGCTTGTCTTCGCGCTCGGGCGCGGAATGCGGGTCGGACACTGTGGTCGGTGCAGAAATGCAAAAAGTGGAACAAGCCACCAAGAATAGCGGAAATTGGGTAGGCAGGGCCCACTTAACCCAGGCGGCGCAGCTGCTTCTTGAGCAGGTAATCCAGCTCGGCAAAGTGGTTGCCTAGGCGCTGGGCTAGGCGTGTTTCCATATCGGGCGCGGGCAGTTGCAGGTGGGCTTCGGCCTCGCTACCGTGGTACATGACGCGTGCGCCAGCGCTGCGGGCAATTTTCAGCATGGCCGAATTTTTGGTCAGTGCATGGATGTACATCGTCTTGACCGCACGATTGCGCGCATGGCGTGCGGCACGGGCAAACAAGCGTGCGCCCAGTCCCAGACCACGGGCTTTTTTGAGCACGGAGACGCCAAATTCGGCACCGGCTTCGGGCGTGTTGCCATAGGCCAGATGGGCCACAGCGATCAGCTCCAGATGGCGGTTGAAAATGCCAAACACTTCATCGCGTTCGAAATCGAGCTTGTCGGCGTAACGCTCGATCTGCTCATCGTTGGCGGCATAGCCAAAGCGCAGAAAACGGTCGGCTTCGTCCAGCTGCAGCAGGTGCGCACGCACCAAGGCGCGGTGGCGCTGTGCCAAAGGGCGGATGGGCACCACCACCGGCAGCCAGCGACGGCTGCCCAAGCGTTGGATCCAATTTTTGAAGGCGACGGGAAAGACGGGAAACATGGTGTTTTGCAATTCATATCAGGGTTAACCCTGGAGGTGCGAATTGCAACACAGTGCAGAAACTGGCGCTAACCTAGGGTTTCTACCAGGGTGCGCGCAGGTGGGCTTGGGCACCCGGTGGCTACAGCGGCACCGAGGTGGTGCCCTTGACGCGATCGAGCACAAAACTGGTCTTGCAGTCTTGCACGCTGGGGTGCTTGAGCAGCGTCTCCATGATGAAGCGGCTGTAGTGCTGCATGTCGCTGACCACCACCTGCAGCAGGTAGTCCATCTCGCCGGTCAGGGACACGCATTCGACCACCTCGGGCCAGGTTTGCACGCTTTCGCGGAAGGCGTCCATGGGGTTGCGCTTGTGTACAGCGGTGTTTTTCTCCAAACGCACGTTCAGGTAGGCGGTTAGGCCCAGCCCCACCTTGGCCGGGGCCACCAGCGCCACATAGCGCTCGATGATGCCCACTTCCTCCAGGCGCTTGACGCGGCGCAGCACGGCGCTGGGCGACAAGCCCACCTGCTCGCCGATCACATCGTAGGTTTGTCGCCCGTTTTCCTGAAGGCGGCGCAAGATGGCGCGGTCTAGCTTGTCGATGGTGTGGCTTTCCGTCATGGTGGTGGCTGTATGAAATTTTGCAAAAGTGGCGGTTTTAACTGAATTTCTGCATGTTTTTCAAGGGCTGCTGGGGTTTCTATGCAGTTTTATTGCGTTCTTTGGGGCGGCTGTCAGGGTGCTCTGGGATTCCCCGGGGGTGCGATACCGTGTGCGTCCACGACAATCCCTGTCCTATGAGTGCAGCCATCGCCCCCCCCCGTCGCCCCCCCCGTCGCCCGTTTGCCTGCCCAGGTCTCGGTTTCCCCATCTGCTGCCGTGCTGTGGCCGGGCATGCACTTTCTAGAGCGCGGTTGGCTGTCGGCCAACCATGTGGTATTCACCCAAGGGCGGGTGGCGGTGGTCGATACCGGCTACTGCAGCCAGGCGGCGCAGACCGTGGCCCTGCTGCGCCATACCCTCGCGGAGCGCCCCCTGGAGCTGGTCGTGAACACGCACCTGCACAGCGACCACTGCGGGGGCAATGCCGCCGTGCAGGCCACCTGGCCGCAGGCGCGCACGCTGGTGGCACCGGGGCAGGTGGCCCATGTGCACGACTGGAATCCCGACGCACTGAGCTACACCCCCACCGGGCAGGACTGCCCACGTTTTCGTGCCGATGGGGTGCTGCAGCCCGGCGAGACGGTGTTGCTGGGCGAGCACGAGTGGCAGGTGCACGCTGCACCGGGGCACGATCCGCACGCACTGCTGTTGTTCGAGCCGCAGCGGCGCCTGCTGATATCTGCCGATGCGCTGTGGGAGCGCGGCTTTGGCGTGGTCTTTCCCGAGATTGAGGGGGAAGATGCTTTCGATGCCGTGGCCGCTACGCTGGATGTGATCGAGCGCCTGCAGCCCGCCTGCGTGCTGCCCGGCCACGGGGCGATGTTCCGCGACGTGGCCGGGGCGCTGGCGATTGCGCGGCGCCGCTTGGCCGACTTTGCGGCCAACCCCCAGCGCCATGCGCACTACGCGGCCAAGGTGTTGCTCAAGTACAAGATGCTGGAATGGCAGCAGGCCAGCCTGCACCATGTGCAAGACTGGTGCGCCGCCACCCCCTATATGCAACTGCTGCGCGTGCGCTACTTTGCGCCGATGGACAACCCCTCGTGGGTGCAGCATCTGGCGCAAGAGCTGGTTGCCAGCCAAGCCCTGCAGAGCGAGGGTGAGATGCTCATCAACCTGTAGCGCAGACTGCCTGGGCCGCAGTAAGTATTGGAGAATTTGCTATTAAAAAATAAGCTGCTGGCGCTGTTTGGTAGGGGTTTTCAGGGTGCTTTGAATCTGAAAACCAAGGCTATCAAGCGCAAGCAGCTATAAAAAATGATAGTCTGCAGACCGGTATTGGGGTTTAGGGCAACTCGCGGTTGTAGGCCACGGGGGTGTTTTTTGGCCCCACTTGGCCCAGACGCGCGCGCAGCGATTGCGGCTCGCCGCTGATGCTGGCGGCGTAGTTGGTGGTGTTGGACAGCACTTTTTTGACGTAATCGCGCGTCTCGGTGAACGGTACGTTCTCGGCCCAGATGGCAGCATCCAGCACCGGGCCATTGCGCCAGTTGCGCGGACGCCCAGGCCCGGCGTTGTAGCCGGCGGCGGCCAGCACCATGGAGCCATCAAAATCGTCCAGCGCCAGCTTCAGGTAGGCCGTGCCAATGGCGATGTTCACATCGTGGTCGTTGATCATGTGCGGCTGAAAATCGGTCATGCCGATTTTTTTGGCCGTCCATTTGGCTGTGGCGGGCATGACCTGCATCAGCCCAGAGGCGCCCACGTGCGAGCGCGCATCCATGATGAAGCGGCTTTCTTGGCGGATCAGGCCGTACACATAGGCGGTATCGAGCCCAATGCTCTGGGCGCGGTTGGTGACCTCCTCGCGAAAAGGCATGGGGTAGCGCTGCTGCCAGCTCACCAGGGTGCGCGTGCGCTCGCTGGTGTTGATGCAGCGGTCCCAGATGTGCTCTTGGCAGGCCAGGGTGGCGGCGGCCAGCAGGCGGCGGTCGTCCATGCCGCCGGGCTCGTGCAGGTTGGTGGTGTAGTTCCACTCGCGCACACCTTCGGCGCGCAGGCCGATACGGATGGCGTGCAGCGCGCGCTGCAGGCCCGGGTTGCTGCGGGCCTGCGCCAGCTCGGCGGGCGTGCTGGGCGTGGGCTCGGGCGGCGCGGTGATGCGCTGGCCCAGCGCTTCCAGCGCCAGTTGCTCATAAAAGCCATGCACGCTGGCGATGGAGCGCAGCAGTTGCTCGGCCTGTGCCTGTGCCTCGGGGCGGGTATCACTGGCCTGCAGGGCGCGCGCCAGCCAGTAGGCCCAGGTGCTGTCGGCCCGGGTGGCAGGCTGCATGGCGTCGATGGCGGTGCGCACGGTCTGCCACTGGTTGGCACGCAGGGCCGCACGGGCCATCCAGCCCAGTGCATCGTCGTGCAGATCGGCGGCGCGTGTGACTTGGGCAAAGTAGGACAGTGCATCGTCGTCCAGGCGCCGAGCAGCCACTTTACCGGCCACGCCCCAGACCCAATTGCGCTCTTCGGCTTGCAGCAGCTCGCCCCAGCGTCCGCGCAGCTGGGCAGCGGCTTCTTGCGGGGCCGTGCTGGCCAGGCGCACCAAGGCCAGCGTGGCCAGCTGGCGCTGCGCCGCGTCGGGCGTGCCTTGGGGCAGGTTGTTCTGCAGGTACTGCGTGGGCTTGGCAAAAATGGTGCCCAGCTGCCCGGTGAGTTGCGGCGCCACAATGGCCAGCGCCCCGCGTGCGGCGCTTTGCTGGTTGCGCTCGGCGCTCAGGCGTGCGCGCTGCCAGATCACGCTCTCAGGCAAAGCCTGGGCGGCATACAGCTCACCGGCAGCGTAGGTGCAGCCATCGTCGTTGTTGGGGCGATCCAGCCACAGATCCTGCAGTTGGCCCGCCGCATCTGGCGGCTGGGTGCCTTGGATGGTGGCAATGGCCAGGTCGTAACAGCGCAGCTGTTTGTCGTCCTGCATGCGAAAGTCGCCATGCAGCCGTATGAATTCGCCCCATTGACGGCGTTGGCCCAGTTGCAGCAGCCAATCGTTGCGCAGGCGGTCTTCTTGGTAAGTGCCTTGCCAGCGCTGCAAAAAACTTTCGACCTCGGTGCTGCTGGCGTTGGCCAGGCGTGCCTTGAGCTCCCAGTACTCGGCCCACGCCTGCAGGGGATGTCCCTGGGTGAGCGGTAGCAACTGTGCCAGCGTTTTCTGGTCGCCCTTGCGGGCGGCTTGTTGCATTTGCAGCAAAGCCTCATCGCCTGCAGGCTGGGCCTGCGCCACGGTAGTGCTGCCCAGCACGGTGGTCAGGGCGTAAAGCGGTGTCAAAATCGAAAGCCATTTCATGTCGGGAATTATGTGATGGACAAAGTTGCCCTGCGCCGCACTCTGGTGCAAGAACGCCTGCAGATGCCGGATCGACTGGAGCGCAGCCAGGCACTGCAAAGCGTGATGCGTGTGTGGCTGGTGCACCGGCCCGATGCGGTGATTGGCGCCTATTGGCCGATCAAAGGGGAGTTCGATCCGCTGCCCGTGCTGCACCGCTGGAAAGAAGATGGGGAGCTGCTGGACAAGCCCCAGCGTCGGCGCATCGGTTTGCCGGTGATCGATAAAACCACCAAGACCATGCGCTTTCATGTCTGGTACCCCGGCTGCCCGATGGAAGAGGATGCCTATGGCATCCCCAAGCCCAAGGACACGGAGGTGATTGAGCCGACTTTGCTGTTGGTGCCTTGTGTGGGCTACGCGGTCGGAGGGTATCGCTTGGGCTACGGCGGCGGTTTTTACGATCGCACTTTGGCTCAACTGCAGCCACGGCCTTTTACGGTGGGCCTGGGTTTTGCTCCGGGGTACATCGACGACTTCGAGCCAGAGCCACACGATCAGCCACTGGACGCTATCCTGAACGACTATGGGCCAGTGTGGCCGCTGGCTTGAGTGCCGTGTACGCCCACAGGACGGTTCCGCCCCGCTACACTGCCCGACTCTGTGTCTGTACGCACCGGTTGCGCGCGTGCAAGGTGCAGCCCTAGTCGTCAAGAAGTACGGTCTTCTTCCCCTAGTTTCCTTTTTTGACTGCTTGCCGGTCTGACAAAATCTGCACCATGCTTGTCCTTATTGGTTATGTCATCGCTTTTGGCTGCGTGTTCGGCGTGTACATCTTGCACGGCGGCAATGTGGGCGTTTTGGCCAAGGCGCTGCCTTTTGAAATGGCCACGATCGGCGGTTCTGCCTTCGGCGCTTTTTTGGTAACCAACCCACCCAAGGTGCTCAAGGCCACTGCTGCGGCGTTGGCTGCCGCGCTCAAGGGCAACAAATACACCAAAGCCCGCTTCATGGATTTATTGGCTCTGCTGTACGACTTGCTGCAAAAAGCGCGTAAAGAAGGTCTGATGTCCATCGAAATGGATGTAGAAGAGCCGCAAAATTCTCCGCTCTTCCAGAAATACCCGGCGCTGCTGGCGGATCACCACCTTGTTGACTTCATGACCGATTACCTGCGCATGATGGTGTCGGGCAATCTCAACTCGCACGAGATCGAGTCCCTGATGGACAGCGAAATCGACACCCACCACCAAGAGGCACACCGGCCTGTAGTGGCGCTGCAGCGCCTGGCTGGTGGTCTGCCGGCTTTCGGTATCGTCGCTGCGGTGTTGGGTGTGGTGAACACTATGGGATCGGTGGGGCAGCCTCCGTCGGTGCTGGGCGGCATGATTGCCTCGGCACTGGTCGGTACGTTTTTGGGCATTTTGTTGGCCTATGCGCTGGTGGAGCCCCTGGCGGGCCTGGTGGAGCAGAACGTGCAGGACTCCTCCAAGGAGTTTGAATGCATCAAATGCACCTTGATTGCCAGCATGCAGGGCTACAACCCCCCCACGGCCATTGAGTTTGGCCGCAAGGTACTCTACACGACCGAGCGCCCCGGCTTCTTGGAGCTGGAAGCGCACGTCAAGGGGAGCAAGTAAATGGCCACGGCACCAGGTGGCGCAGGCGCCGGTGGCAGCGAAAAAAAGCTGCAACCCATCATCATCAAGCGCGTCAAGAAGGCTGCGCATGGTGCGCATGGCGGTGCCTGGAAAATTGCCTATGCCGACTTTATGACGGCCATGATGGCCTTTTTTTTGTTGATGTGGCTGCTGGGTTCTACCTCAAAAGGCGATTTGCAAGGCATTGCCGCCTATTTCAATTCCCCACTGAAAGTGGCCATGCAAGGTGGTGATGGTGCTGGTAGCAGCTCCAGCATTATTCCTGGCGGCGGTACCGACTTGGCGCGTATCCATGGGCAGGTCAAGCGTTCGGACAGCGACGAGGATGCCAACCGCCGCCGCGATATCGATGCCAAGGCGCGCCGCGCGCAGCAGGATGCACAGCGCATCAAGGCATTGCAGGCCAAGATCGATGCCATGATTTCCAGCAATGCCACGCTCAACGAATACCGCTCGCAAATCCGCATGGATCTCACCCCCGATGGCTTGCAGATCCAGATTGTGGATGAGCAAAATCGCCCCATGTTCGACATTGGCAGTGCCGTCGTCAAACCCTATATGCGCACCATCCTGCGTGAAGTGGGCGCTGCCCTGGGGGGGGTGGAAAACCACATCAGCCTGGCCGGGCATACCGATGCTGCCCCATATGGCAATGGCGATCGGGGCTATGGCAACTGGGAGTTGTCGGTGGATCGTGCCAACGCCTCGCGCCGTGAGTTGGTGACTGCAGGCATGCCCGATGACAAACTGGCGCGTGTCGTGGGCTTGTCTTCGACCGACCTATTGCTGCCCGACGAGCCGCGTGCTCCGCAGAATCGGCGCATTACTATCACCGTACTGACCCATGAGGCACAGGAGCGCCTGCTGGGCAAATCCCGTACACCCGTAGAAAAAACCGTCTCGCCAGCCGCGCTGGCCGGGCAAAACCAGGACAATCCGCCATCTTCTGCCCCCGAGGCCCTGGCCCCGGAGATTCCAGACTGACGGATTGGCAGGCGGCAGGCTGATTTTGCAGCCTTGCCAAGTATCTGTAGCACTTTGCATCACCATGCATAACTTTTGACCGAAAGGGTCCATCGTGGCGAACAATGCCCTTCGTTTTTTGATCGTTGACGACTTCTCCACCATGCGCCGCATCGTGCGCAATCTGCTCAAAGAAAGCGGATTTGCCGAGGCCGATGAGGCCGAAGACGGCGTAGTGGCCCTGCAAAAGCTGCGCAGCAGCAAGTTCGACTTTGTGGTGACCGACATCAACATGCCGAACATGAACGGCTTTCAGCTGCTTGCCGAGGTCAAGTCTGATGAAAAACTCAAGCACCTTCCGGTGCTGATGGTGACGGCTGAGGCACGCAAGGAAGATATTGTGGCCGCGGCCCAGGGCGGAGCTGCAGGCTACATTGTCAAGCCCTTCACCAAGGCGACTTTGGAAGAAAAAGTCACTCTGATCCTGAAAAAACAGGGTCTGGCATAAGCCAGAGGAAACACCATGCAGGAAGAACCCGCCAATCCCGCAGCGAATGCATCGAGCGCTGGCTACGACCAAGGCGGTGTGCACAACAAGCTGGGGCAGTTGACACGTCAGTTGCACGACGCGCTGCGTGAGTTGGGCTATGCACAGCGTTTGCGCAGCTCTGCCGATCAGTTGCCGGATGCCCAAAATCGCCTGTCCTATATTGCCCGCCTGACAGGCGAGGCCGCTGAAAAAGTGCTGACGTTGGTGGACGATGCCAAGGCGCGTCAGACCACCATCGTGGACCAGACCAAGCGCATGCGGCAAGCCATGATTGCCGATCCTGTGGCCGCTGTGGCCAAAGGGCACATCATGAATTACCTCGAGGAGATGGAACAGTCCACGGAAATTGTGGATCAGCAGCTCACCGACATCATGATGGCGCAGGATTTCCACGACCTGACGGGGCAGGTGATTGCCAAGGTCGTGCATCTGGCTGGCAACCTAGAGAACCAGCTGGTGGAGCTGCTACTGCAAACGGCGCCGCAGGGATCGGTGCCCGCCATGCCAGCGGCGGCTGCGGTGTCGCCCCCTGTACCAGCTGCTGAGACCGATGATGTTTGGGCGGCAGCCTTGGCAGAAAGTGCTACAGCAGCAGGTACGACAGCTGTTGGCGCTTCTGCTGCTCCCGGTGCGCATCCCGATCTGCATGGCCCAGTGGTCGATCCGGAGGGTACGCCCAATGTGGTGACCTCGCAGTCCGAAGTGGACGATTTATTGGCCAGTCTGGGCTTCTGATTGCTGCCCCTTCTTAGCGCATGGCGAGCCTTTGTGCCGCCAGTGGCCATGCAATAAGCTGGCCCTAAGCGCTGCTTATCGCGCCTTTGTCTTTGGCGCCGATCCGCACAATGGCATGAGACCTTACCTCTCCTGCCACCATGGAATCGAGCCAAGATAAATCCCTACCAGCAACCGCCAGGAAGCTGCAGAAAACCCGCAACGACGGCCAAACGTCGCGTTCGCGGGATTTGTCGCATCTGGCAGTGTTGGGTATGGGCTGTGCCATGGTGCTGGCCGGGGGGCCTGCGCTGCTGCAGCACATGCAAATCGAAATGGGGCGCCAGTTCACCTTTGATGGTGCGGCAGTGCTGGTGCCACAGCTCATGCTGGAGCGTCTGTTGCGCATGACGGGTGTGGGCCTGGTGGGGGTGATTACGTTTGCGCTGTGCATCAATGCGGCCTCGGTGCTGCTCAGCCTGATGTCGGGCGGCTGGATCTTCAGCTGGAAGCCCATCATGCCCAAGTTCAGCAAGCTCAACCCGCTGGCTGGTCTGGGTAACGTGTTTTCAAAGCAGCAGCTGGTCACTGCCCTGAAGAATGTGGCACTGACGTTGTTGCTTGGGCTGGTGGCGTGGCTGCACATTAGCGATGGCATTGCCCACATGGCGCGTCTGCCGCACCAAGGCAGCGCCATGGCGCTGGTGATGGTAAGCGACTGGATTCTTGAAGGCATCGCTTTGCTGATGCTGGTGGTGTTTGCTATGGCATTGATCGATGTGCCGCTGCAGAAATTTTTGTTTATGCAGCGCCTGAAGATGAGCCACCAAGAGGTCAAACAAGAGCACAAAGAATCCGAAGGCAGCCCCGAGGTTAAGGGCAAGATCCGCCAGAAACAGCGCGAGATGGCGCACCGTGCCTCAATCAACCGCGTGCCCACGGCCGACTTTGTTGTCACCAACCCTACCCACTATTCTGTGGCACTGCGCTACGACGAACACACCATGGCAGCCCCCCAGGTGGTGGCCATGGGTGCCGATCTGGTCGCTCTGAAGATCAGAGAGGTGGCCAAAGCACACCAGGTACCCGTACTGGAGTCGCCCATGCTGGCGCGCGCCCTGTATGCCCATGCCGAGCTGGATCAGACCATTCCCGCGCAGCTGTACACCGCCGTGGCCCAGGTGCTGGCTTATGTGTACCGCCTCAAGGCCAGCTTGCGCGGCCAGGCCCCGGCACCGGGAGCGCTGGTGCAGCCCCATGTTCCCCCCGAGTTGGATCCTCATAGCACGCACAGCACCCAGCGGGCGTCTTCCAGCCGGCCATAAGCCATAAATTCCAGCGATTGCAAAAGTTCAAGAAGGTTGTCGTGCCATGAGTACCGCAAGTACCGCAAGTTTGAAAAACCTCCAGCAGTGGGCCGGTCAACACGGTGTGGCCCTGCAGGGCCTGGCTGCGCCAGTGCTGGTGATGGCCATCCTGGGGTTGATGGTGTTGCCCATTCCGCCGTGGTTGCTGGATACCTTCTTCACGCTGAATATTGCTGTGGCGCTGATGGTGATGATGATTGCCGCCTACATGGTCAAGCCGCTGGACTTTGCTTCCTTTCCCTCGGTGCTGTTGCTCAGCACGCTGATGCGTCTATCGCTCAACGTGGCCTCCACGCGTGTGGTGCTGCTGGAAGGTCACACCGGCCCTGGTGCTGCCGGTGCGGTGATCGAGGCCTTTGGCCACTTCTTGATTGGCGGCAACTTTGCCGTGGGTCTGATCGTGTTCGCTATCTTGGTGGTGATCAACTTTGTGGTGATTACCAAGGGCTCTGAGCGTATTGCCGAGGTGTCGGCACGCTTCACCCTGGATGCCATGCCTGGCAAGCAGATGGCTGTGGACGCTGACCTCAATGCCGGTCTGATCGACGAAGCCGAGGCCAAGCGCCGCCGCATGGAAGTGCAGGAGGAAGCCAGCTTTTTCGGCTCCATGGATGGAGCAAGCAAGTTTGTGCGTGGCGATGCCGTCGCTGGCATTTTGATTCTGATCATCAACATCGTGGGCGGCTTTGCCATCGGCATGGCCCAGCATGGCCTGTCGGCGGGTGAGGCTGCCAACAGCTACATCTTGCTGGCCGTGGGTGATGCGCTGGTGGCGCAGATTCCGGGGCTGCTGATTTCGGTGGCTGCGGCCATGGTGGTGTCGCGCGTGGGTAAAGACCACGATACCGGCAGGCAAATCGCCACCCAGATGTTCATGTCGCCGCGTGCGTTGGGTATTACAGCAGCCATTTTGGGGATGCTGGGTGTGATTCCCGGTATGCCTCACACCGTGTTCCTGCTCATGGGTGCGGCCTTTGGCTATGGCGCTTGGCTGGCCCTGCGCGCGCAACAGCGGCCCAAGAAAGCTTCGGCAGAGGAGGAGGCAGCTTTGGTGCAGCAGGCCTTAACGGCACCCCAGCAAGACACCGAAGCCACCTGGGACGATCTGCAGCCCGTGGATCTGATTGGTCTGGAGCTGGGCTACCGCCTGATTGCGCTGGTGGACAAAAAGCGTCAAGGCGATCTGCTCACGCGTATCAAGGGCGTGCGACGCAAGTTTGCCCAAGAGGTGGGATTTTTGCCGCCCGCTGTGCATGTGCGCGACAACCTAGAGCTCAAGCCCAGCGCCTACCGTATTACCTTGCGCGGCGTGATGGTGGGCGAAGGTGAAGCCTTTCCTGGCATGTACCTGGCCATCAACCCCGGTGGTATCACCACCCCGCTGATTGGTACACCCACCACCGACCCGGCGTTTGGTCTGCCTGCGCACTGGATCGACGAACGCCAAAAGGAAGCGGCACAAATGGCCGGTTTTACCGTCGTTGATTCGGAAACTGTGATGGCGACACATTTGTCACACTTGATGCAAATGCATGCCGCCAAGCTGCTCAGTCGTAACGAAGCGCAGCAATTGGTGGACCATGTAGCAAAAACTGCCCCCAAATTGATTGAAGAAGTGATTCCCAAGATGGTTCCCATCACCGTGTTCCAGAAAGTGCTGCAGTTGCTGCTGGAGGACGCTGTGCACATCCGTGACATCCGCACCATCATCGAGACCCTGGCGGAGCATGCTCCCCAGACCCAGGACCCACAAGAGTTGGTGCGTCGTGTGCGCATTGCCCTGGCCCCTGCCATCGTGCAGCAAATCTATGGCCCCACCCGAGAGCTCAACGTCATCGCCATCGAACCTGGTCTGGAGCGCCTGCTGGTGCAAGCGCTGACCAATGCGCATGGCCCCTCGCTCGACCCGGGCGTAGCCGACGTGATCTCACAGCGCGCGGCAGAAGTAGCCAGCCAGCAAGAAGAGCTGGGGTTACCTGCTTGCCTACTGGTGCCCGACCAAATCCGTAATGCCATCGCCCGCCTGGTGCGCCGCGTGGCACCGCGCTTGCAAGTGCTGGCGCACAGTGAAATTCCCGAGACGCACTCCATTCGCATCGGCCCGATCCTTAAAGGTGCATAACTATGAACATCCAACGCTTTCTTGCTCCCACCTCGCGTGAAGCTTTGGCCAAGGCGCGGTCTGTCTTTGGTGAAGGCACTTTGATCCTATCCAACCGCTCCACCGCTCAGGGCGTGGAGGTGATGGCTACGGCAGAAGATAGCCTGCAGCGTCTGGACAGCGGTCACAAAACCAGCCCCAGCCTGCAAGCAGCCATCCAAGCACGCGAGGCTGAAGAAACCCGCCCTTTGCGCACAACCCCTCAGCCACTGCAACCTCCCAAGGCTGCACGTCCAGTGCTAGCACCCAATCCTGCTCCTGGTCTGCGTATGGAGCCTGCCCTGCATGCCAGCCCCCGCCAGAGCGTGCAGCAAGATACCGAGCAGCTGGCCATGAGCACCCTGTCCTTTCAGGACTATGTACGCGAGCGCATGCTGCGCCGCCGCAGCGAAGGTGTGCAAGACGAGATCCCCGATGAACAGCTGCCCACCTTTGCACGCAAGGCTCGCGCTGTAGAAACTGCCAGCAGCCTTGGCTCCGCCGCACCCACCCCCGTGCGCCAGAACCCGCTGCGTCCTATGGGCGCAGAGCCCGCTGTCAGCAGCACCAAGACGGGGGCGCTTGCACCTGCTACCGGCGCCAGCATGATGAGTGAGCTGCAATCCGTCAAGGCCCTGATCGAAGAGCGTTTCAACACCTTAACTTGGTTGGGCAACACCCGCCAGGATCCGCTGCGATCCAACTTGATCCTGAAGCTCATCCGTGTCGGGTTTTCGCCTGTTTTGGCGCGTACGCTGATTGAACGCCTGCCTGAAGGCAGTGGCCCGACAGAAAGCATGCGTTGGCTCACGCAGGTGCTGGAGCGCAACCTGCGCACCGATGCAGGTACCTCACCCATCTACGATGTGGGCGGCATTTTTGCTCTGGTTGGCTCGACTGGTGTGGGTAAGACCACCACCGCTGCCAAGCTGGCCGCTCTATGCGCACAAAGGTATGGCGCGCAAAGCGTCGGTCTGATCACGTTGGACACTTACCGTGTCGGCGGTCACGAGCAGTTGCGCACCTACGGCCGCATGCTGGGCGTGGTGGCCCATTTGGCACACGATAAAGCGGCCCTGCAAGACCTGCTGGGGCTGCTATCAGGCAAAAAAATGGTGCTCATTGACACCACCGGCGTAGCACCACGCGATCCGCGCAAGGACGACATCCTGCAGGTGCTCGATCTGCCCAACGTGCAACGCCTGCTCGTGGCCAATGCCGGTTGCCATGGCGACACCCTGGACGAATCCCTGTCCGCCTTCAAGCAGAGCAACTGCCGCCAGGCGATCCTGTCCAAGGTGGACGAGGCCGTCAAACTGGGCCCCGCGCTGGATGCCCTGATCCGCCACCAGATGGTGCTGCGTGGCATCACCAACGGCCAGCGCGTGCCCGAGGACTTCGAGCGTGCCGTGGCCAGCGATCTGATCGCCACCTCCATGCGCGCGCACAGCAAGTCGGCCTTCGACCCCAGCACCCTGGACTTGGACTTCTTCTATGCCGACTCGCCCGTCGGTAGCCGTGGAGGCCTGCATGCTTGACCCCAGCTGGAACCAAGGCAGCGGCATGGCCCTGCCCACCGGCAGCCCCGAGCTGCGCGTGCTCAGCGTGATCCCTTCCGGAGAGGCCGCCGACCTGCAGGCCCTGTGGCAAGCCTGCGTGTACCTGCAGCAACAAGGCTACCCGGTGGTGATCCTGGACGGCACCGAGCGTGAAACCGCGCAATCGCCGGGTCTGCAAGATTTGCTCCAGCCTGGGCTGGGGGTGAGCACCGTGCCTGCCGACGTGCGCCAGCCCCAGGTCATTGCCAGCCTGCCCGCGGCCTGCGGCATGGTGCAACTGGCCCATCTGGCCGCCACCCAGGGGCAGGCGCCCCTGAGCCTGCTCACGCGCCACCTGCGCCAGCACGCCCTGGTGCTGCTGCTGGCCCCGGCGCCCTTGCTCAGCCCCTTGTTGCAGGGCTGCCAGCAGGCACCGCTGCTGCTGGTGCCCTCGCAGCGCAGCAGCGTGCTGGGGTGCTACCGCGCGCTCAAGCATGTCTTTATGCACACCGGACTGATGCCGCGTCTGGTGGCTTTGCGCCCAGAGGCCAGTGGCCTAGATCCACTGCTCAAGTCGGTGGCCATGTGCAGCTTGCACCACTTGCACACCGAGCCACTGGCTCAGCAAATAGACCCCGACAACGCCAAGCAGTTGCAGCGCTGGTCGCTCCAATGCTTAGAGCACGCCGAGCCGCTGCACTGCGTCTCAGAGCCTGTGTTGTCGGCCACTTTCACCCACCACAGCCCAACCACGCCCCACGCGTGGAGCCATTGAGTTGATGTACACCGCCCACGGCCAGTTAAACCGCGACGCACTGATCCGCCAGTACGCCCCCCTGGTGCGGCGCATCGCCCAGCATATGCTGGCCAAGCTGCCTCCCAGCGTAGAGCTGGACGACCTGATTCAGGTCGGCATGATCGGCTTGGCCGATGCCCTCTCGCGCTTTGAGGCCAGCCAGGGCGTGCAGTTTGAAACCTTTGCCAGCCAGCGTATCCGTGGCGCCATGATCGACGAGTTGCGCGACAACGATTGGCTCAGTCGTGGTGCGCGCAAGGGTCAAAAAGACATTGAATCGGCTATCCACCGCTTGGAACAGGCTCTGGGCCGTGCGCCCAAAGAATCGGAAATCGCCCAAGCCATGGATATGGAGTTGGCCGATTACCAGGCCCTGCTGGGCCGCGTGCGCGGCACCCAGCTCATCTATCTGGAAGACATGGGCCAAGGCGGTGACGAAGGCGAAAGTTTTCTCGATCGCCATGTCGCCGATGCCGAAGCTGACCCCTTCGCCCAGCTGCGAGACCACCGTCTGCGCCAAGCGCTGGTCGATGCCATCGAAAATTTGCCTGAGCGCGAAAAATACGTCATGGCCATGTACTACGAGCACGACATGAACCTCAAAGAGATTGCCGCTGTGCTCGAGGTGACCGAATCGCGCGTCAGCCAACTGCACAGCCAAGCCATTGCCCGCCTACGCACCAAGATGCGAGCGCATTGAGGTGTGTGCCGTGTATTTAAAAATCAATGTCTTGAGTAAGTTGATTTTTCAGCATACCGAGGTGGAATAGCCATGAAAAAACAGGAAGCAACAGAATTGAAAAAAGAAAAAAATATTCCAGAAGATGGTTTGCAATATGCGATTGATTTGCAGCAGCAATGGCGCTTTGAAGATGCAAAGAAACAATACGAAACCATCATTCAAGAAAACTCAGAAGATGCAGATGCTTTGCATAATCTTGGGGTGTTGTTTTCTGTTCAATTGCTCAGCCCTGAACAGGCATTGCCTTACTTTGAAGCGGCATTGAGCATCCACCCTGACCGATTGCAGTTTTGGTTCAGCTATCTGGATGCATTGATCAAGATCAATGCCTTAGATATGGCAGAGCAGGTCTTGGTTTTGGCCAGAAACTATGGCCTGAACGAGTTGCAAATTTCGTCTTTTGAACGTGATATTCGACTGGCTAGAACCACTGTAGAAGATGTGGTTTGTAACGTCTTGCAGGATGCCCCACCTCTGCCAGAAGTAACCTCTGAATCCACTGCAGATAAAAACTCCACCAACAAATCAGCAAATAAAAGTCCTGAACCCAGTGTCGCAGAATTACAAAAACTGCTTAGTTTTTTTAATCAAAAAAAGTACGATCAAGCAGGAAAAATTGCAAAAACACTACTGAAAAAATTTCCTAAAAATGCATATGTCTGGACTTTGCTGGCAGAGTCTGAAAAATGCTGCGGACATCAAACACTGTCCCTGGACGCCAGACAACAGGCCGCACGCCTGCGTCCTGACGATGCCGCCATGCAAACCGCATGGGCCGATGCCCTGACAGATGCCGGCAAAGAGCAAGAAGCTGAGGCGGTTGTGCAAAGCATTTTGCAAATGCAACCCGGATACGCGCCCGCCCATATCCGAATGGCCGATTTTTATAAAAAAAGGGCCGATTTCAACCAAGCACTTTACAGCTATGCCTGGGCTTTGAAAGAAGACGCCAACAACCCGCTGGTGCTGCAAAAACTTGGCGCGCAATTGCGTGCGCAAGGGGATCAGGATGGGGCGCTGGTCTGCTTCAAAGCCGCCGTGCAGGCCAGCCCGAATGTGCCCGAACTGCTCGATGCCTATGGCGTCACGCTGCGCAATGAGCACCGCCTGGCCGCTGCCGAAGACGCCTTTAGAAAAGCCTTGCAGATTCACCCGGGCTATGTGCCAGCACTAAAAAATTTATGCCATTTGCTGGAGTTTCATGGCCGCTTCGCAGAAGCAGAAGCAGGGCTGTTGCGCTGTGCAGAAATTGAAGATGGTAGTGCAGAGACACTGTACGAAGTCGGCCGCAACTTAACTCAGCAAAAACGCGATGAAGAGGCCGTTGTATGGCTGCGCCGTGCTATTGAAGCCAAGCCAAACTTTGTGGAAGCACATGTTTTACTGAGTAAGGCGCTGAATTCCAGCGAAGAGCCCTCGGTAGTTATTGAAGAAATTAAGAAAAGCATTGCCTTATTGCCACATATCCCTGAGTTGCCCACCAACTTGGGGGTGGTGTATCTGGCATTAAGTCGGGCCGATGATGCCATTGCGTGTTTTCGTCAGGCACTGGCTATCAATCCAAAATTTGCCCATGCCCGCAGTAGTTTATTGTTTGCACTCAGCCACAGCTCTCAGGTGACTCCCGAAGAGTTGTACCGCGAGCACCGGGCCTACGGTAAATTGATCGAGGATGCGGTGGCAGGCCGTGTCTATACAACCCATACCAATAGCCGAATACCAGATCGCCCGTTGAAGGTGGGTTTTGTCTCTGCCGACTTCCGCAACCACGCGGTAGCCCAATTTGTGACTCCTTTTTTTGATGCGTTGTCACAATACAGCGACATTATTTCGTACGCTTATTCCAATACCGGCGCACGCGATGCATCCACGCTGGCCATCGAAAAAAACATGCACGTATGGCGCTCCATTGCCAACTGGAGCAACGATGAGTTTGTGGACAAGGTTCGGGAAGATGAAATCGACATTCTGGTGGATGTGAGTGGGCACACCGCAGGTAACCGACTGGGTGCCTTCGCGCGACACCCGGCACCCATTCAAGTCACTTGGCTGGGCTATCCTGGCACCACGGGACTAAAGGCCATGGATTATAAATTTCTGAATGCCTTGTATCTCAAGCCGGATGGTGCTGAAAATTTCCATGCCCAATTTACAGAAAAATTGGTTTTGTATCCTCCAAGTTTTACATTTAAGAAAAATCAAGAAAAAATTGATGTAGGCCCTGCTCCATGCTTAAAAAATGGTTACTTGACTTTCGGGTCGTTTAACCGTTTGAATAAAATTAGCCATGAAGTTGTGTCTGCGTGGTGCCAAATTCTGAGAGCAATCCCAGATGCTCGACTCATTATGGGCGCTATGCCATCCAATGGAGCTCCTGAAGAGGTTGTGCAATGGTTTGAAGCAGAGGGTGTTTCGTTGGATCGGGTATTTTTCTACCCTAGAACGGGTTTGTCAGAATATTTAAAACTGCACGAGCAGGTAGATTTGTGCTTGGATACCTTTCCTTATACCGGCGGCACAACGACTTTGCACGCGCTATGGCTGGGTGTGCCAACATTGACCATTGCTGGTAATACTGTCTCTGGGCGCCAATCCTCTGCCAACCTGCACAGCGTAGGCTTGGGCGAGGTGTGTGTGGCACGCGACCTTTCTGGCCTGTTGGAATTGGCCCAAGCATGGTCAAAAAAGCCAGAGCTGCTGAATCAAGTGCGTCGCAACTTACAGGCCGCATACGCTGCACAGGATGAGATTTCAAGCCCGGAAGTGATGGTTAAAAGCATTGTGTATGCCATGCGCCGTATGTGGATGCTTTGGTGTTCAGGGCAAAAGCCTAAGAGTTTGATGATCAGCAACCAAGATATTTCTTTAATATATTCAAATAACTCCTTTGAAGTTATTCCATTGAATACTCTGTTAAATTAATTTAAATTTATTGGATGTAAGAGAATAAAATTATGTCTGAATTTTATAACAAGACGTTATTGATTACTGGTGCCTGTGGCGTCACCTCGCGTACTATTGTTCGCGCTTTACGACGCAGTCCTTATTTCAGGCATACCCGCTTGATCGGGACTGATGTTTGTGATAATCCATATGGAATTTATGAAGGGCTGTATGCACGTATTTATCGTGTGCCTGGGGTGCGAGATGGTGAGCGTTACCGCAGTCTGATAAATAAGATTTGTCTAGACGAGAAAGTCGATGCGGCCATTGTAGTTCCGGAGCTGGAAGTTCTTTACTGGACGGAAAACCAGATGCCGGTTCCGGCCCATCTGCCACCAGCCAAGTTTTCCCGTGAAGTCATTAGCAAAGCCAATCTTTATGAAATGCTTCAGGGTACCGGGTTCGTCCCAGAATTTGCTATACGTAGCCGCGATGACATCATTCAAGGCAACCTCGCTATAAATGACCAAGGTAATACGTTTCCCGTCTGGTTGCGCGACTGCAGCCCTGGCAGTACCAGCGGTAAAGGTGCCATTTGCATCCAGCAAGAAGCAGAGGCCGCCGCTTGGATGGCTCTGAATTCCGGGATTCAGGATTTCATGATTTCTGAGTTTTTACCTGGCCGCAATCTTGCTTGCCTCCTTCTTTACCACGAAGGCAAACTGCTCAAAGTGGGCTGCTACGAACGCTTGGAATACTTCATGGCCAAGACCGTGATCTCGGGTGTATCTGGGAATATTTCCAAAGGCCGTTTGATCAACGACCCGGTGGTCGTTGATGTTTCCACCCGTGCCATTGAGGCGATCTGCAAAAAGACCGGAGAAATCATGCATGGCATGGTCACCGTAGATCTTCGTACCGATGGCAACGGTTCTCCCAAAATCACCGAAATCAATCTACGTCAGGTGGCAGCGGCCTCCGCCTTCAGCGAAGTGCCTGGTGCCAACTTGGCTGAAGCGCAAGCGCTCGTCACCTTGGGGGCCTTCGAACTCACCGGCCCGGTGGAGGTCAATTTCCCACCCAACAACCTGCTGCTGCGTGACATCGACGGTGCGCCACTCTTTATCCCGGACTACACCCCCCTGGAGGTTGGCGCCTGCCGATAGGCAGGCATCGCCTTGGGCCAGCTGCAACCTTCCACATCCACCCTCCCAATAAGGACTCACTGTGAACCGAGCCTTTTCCAAAATCTCTCTCCCCGACAGATCCGCGAAGCCCCGCAATGCGGGACTGACCATGGTTCTGGACAAAAATTTGGGGCTCAGGGGCCTGCAGGACATGCTGGAATCCGGTGCCCATACCGTGGATCTGGTGAAATTTGGTTGGGGTACCAGTGCCATTCAGGATGCGGATCTGATTCGCAACAAATGCGCTTTGCTGCGGGAACACAACGTCAAGTCTTGTCCGGGTGGCACTCTGACAGAGCTTGCCTATCTGCAAAAACGTCTGGACTGGTATCTGACAGAAGCCAAAGCATTGGGCTTTTCCTGTATTGAAGTGTCCGATGGCACTGTGCCGATTGCGCACGATGAAAAGCTGGGCATCATCCGCAAAGCCATTGATGCTGGCTTTACAGTCACTTCGGAGGTCGGCTCCAAGCTCACCGAAGAAGACAAGCGCATCACTTTGGATGACCGCGTCTGGCAGATTCAAACGGAACTGGATGCGGGCGCCTGGAAAGTCATCCTAGAAGCGCGGGAGAGTGGCACACAGGGGATTTTCGACACCAAGGGCACCACCCAGCTGGATCTGTTGCACCAACTGCTGGAGCGTGTAGATCCCAGTTCGTTGATTTTCGAAGCCCCCTTGCGCCATCAGCAAACCGATTTGATTCTGAGTATCGGCAACCACGTCAATTTGGGCAATGTCTCACCCCAAGATGTTATCCCCCTGGAGACGCTGCGCCTCGGTTTGCGCAGCGACACTTTGCGCTACTACCACATGGGCTACCCTTCCATCACCATTGGTCTGGGTGCCAGCAGTGCCTTGGCTGCTGCCCGTCGTGGCGATGTGATTGTGGTGGTGGATGCTCTGCGCGCCAGCTCCACCATTGTCACGGCCTTGGCCCATGGCATACGCCATATCCGACCTGTCACCAGCGTGGAGGAGTGCGTGGGTGAAATCACCGCCGGCGAGCGCGGAGGGCACAAGGTGGAGCAAGTCCAGTTCGACAATTCTCCCCTGGCCTTCGCTTGCGATGAGATGGTAGGCAAGGAATTGGTGCTGACCACTTCCAACGGGACAGAGTGCTTGTTGGCAGCTGCCTCCAATCCCGAGGCGGTCACCTTGGTGGGATGCCTGCTCAACGCCACAGCGGTGGCCCAAGCCGCCCTCAAGTTTGCCCAAGAACGTGGCTGCAATATCTCGATCATCGCTGCTGGGCGCAACAACCAGATGGCATCTGAGGATCTGATTGCAGCTTCCGAAATCACGCTCGCCATACCCGGGGCGCCTGTCCTCGGGGATATCAAGCCCATCACCTCGGCAGATTTTTATCACAGCTTCCTGGCCAGCGACTCGGGGAAGAACCTCTCCAAGCTAGGCAAGACGGCAGACGTCATCTTCTGCGCTTCCAAAGATCGGTTCGCCATCGTTCCGCTTCTTCAAAACGGCATCATCGCAATCCCACAATGAAAACTCCCAACGTCAACCAAACCGTCCAGTCCCGCGCTGCCTCTATCGAAAAAGAGGCTTATGGCATTTTGGCCGCTGAACTGCGCAAGGCGCCCATGCCGCCCAGCCAAATCCTCGCCCATTTGCCCTTGTTTCTGACGCGCTCATCCCTGTCCCACATTCTGTTCATGACGGATCTCTACCGCCAGGTGCTGCCGGTGCATGGGGACATTATTGAATTTGGTACCCGCTGGGGGCGCAATCTGGCCCTATTCATGTCTTTGCGCAACACCTTTGAGCCGCACAACTACACCCGGCGCGTCGTGGGCTTTGACACGTTTGAAGGTTTTGCCTCCCTGTCTGAAGAGGACGGCGTTGACCCCATCATCCAGGAAGGCAATTTGGCAGTGAGCGCTTCCTGGGAGCAAACCTTGAATCTGCTGCTGGAGCAGCACGAGGCCTTAGCCCCGCGCCCCGAATTGCGCAGATTCGAACTGGTGAAGGGCGATGTGGTGGAAACCTTTCCCGAGTGGCTCTCTCGCCACCCAGAGACGATCGTGGCCCTGGCCTATTTCGATATGGATATCTACCGCCCGACCCGAGAAGCATTGCAGGCGCTGCTGCCACACCTGACCCGGGGCAGCATCATCGGCTTTGATGAACTGTGCTTGCGTGAATTTCCTGGCGAAACGCTGGCCTTGAAAGAAGTTCTGGATATCTCCAAACATCGGCTGATTCGCTCACCTTACTCCGGCAACCAGAGCTACATCATTTTCGAATGAGATTTTTTTAATAATGAAATCCACCTTTTCCGAGGGCAGTGACGGATAAATCGGCAGACACAGTACCTGCTCCGAGGCCAAGCTGGCCCGGGGCAGGTTGGCGCGTGTTGCCGATGGCAAGCCACGGTACATCGGGAAATCCGCAATCAGCGGATAGAAATAGCGCCGTGCATAAATGCCATGCGCTTTGAGTTTGTCGTACAGCGCATCTCGGCCCAGTGGGTAGTCTGGCCCCACCAAGATCGGAAAGTACGCATGGTTGGCCACGGTCTGGTGCCCTTTGGGCAGGCAGGTAATACCGGGAATACCGGCCAATTGCGTGCGGTACTGGGCATCGATCTCGGCGCGCCGCTGCATCACGTGGGGCATGTGCTGCAGCTGCAGTAGGCCGAAGGCGGCGTTGATCTCGCTCATCTTGGCGTTGATGCCGGGGGCCACGACCGTGGTCTCATCCACAAAACCGAAGTTTTTCAGGTGGTCGATACGCTGTTTGGTCTTGGCATCGGGGCAGACGATGGCGCCACCTTCAAAGGTATTGAACACCTTGGTGGCATGAAAGCTCAGCACTGATAAATCGCCATGGCGCAGGATGCTACCGCCCGCATCCCGCACGCCAAAGGCGTGGGCGGCGTCGTAAATCACGCGCAGGTTGTAGTTGTCGGCAATCTGCTGGATGGCGTCGGTATCGCAGGGGTTGCCATAGCAATGCACCGGCAAGATGGCGGTGGTTTGCGGGGTGATGGCCGCTTCGATCTTTGCCGGGTCTAGGTTGAGCGTGCGCGGCTCCACGTCCACAAATACCGGTTTGCAGTTTTGCCACAGCAGCGAGTGCGCCGTGGCCACAAACGAATACGGGGTGGTGATGACTTCGCCGGTCACGCGCAGGGCCTGCAAGGCCGTAATCAGTGCCAGGGTGCCGTTGCTGAACAGCGCGACATGCTCCACCCCCAGGTGCTCGCACAGCGCCTGCTCCAGCTGCCGATGGAAAGGGCCACCGTTGGTCAGTATCTTGTTGGCCCAAATCTGCTCCAGGTAGGGCATGAATGCCTCCAGAGGCGGCAGATGGGGCTGGGTGACGTAGATATTTTCTTCTGCCATGGCAATTGCTGGTGGGGGATGCGGGCACCGTGCGGTGGCGGCGGTGGACGATACATAATGCTCATTAAAAAATAGCTGCTTGCGCTTGACTACATAAGTTTTCAGAATGAAAAGTATCTGAAAACCAGTTGCAGTAAGCGTAAGCAGCTTTTTTTAAAAGAGCGCAACCAGCGCGCAGTATTGCGCACGCTGGCACGGAGGGGCGTTTAGCCCTGCAGCAACTGCAGCACGTTCTGCGGAATCTGGTTGGCCTGCGCCACCATCGCCGTGCCAGCCTGCTGCAGGATCTGGGTGCGGCTTAGGTTGGCGGTTTCTACGGCAAAGTCGGCATCGATGATGCGGCCCCGGGCGGCGGACAGGTTTTCCACCTGCACATCGATGTTGTTCACCGCCGTTTCAAAGCGCGTCTGGACGGCGCCCAGCGTGGCACGGGCGCTGTTCACCTGGTCGATGGCGCTGTCGATCTTTTTCAAGGCCGTCCAGGCACCGGCCTGGGTCGAGACATCGACATCCTCAATGCCCTTCTGGTTGGCCATGACGTTGTCGCCACCATCGCCACCGACCAGGTTGATGCTGGCAGGGTCCAGGCCCGTGACCACGGGGTCAAAATTTTCAAACGCCACACTGATCGGGTCGCCCAGGGTGTCCAGCTTGCTGGACAGGATTTCGATGTGGTACTCCTCGGTGCCTTCTTGCTTGCTCAGGTAAGCGGTCACGCCGGTGTCGGCGCTCTTGTTGTTGATGGCTTCGACGATCTGGCCCAGGCGCTCCTGGGGGCTTTGCGCCGGGGGAATCTGGCCCAGCATCACCGGGTTGAAGGTGGTGGTGCCGCTCTCATCGGTCAGTTGAATGAACAGCTCATCGGAGTAGTCATCGCCGGGGATGGGCTTGTCAAAGTCCTGGATATCGGTGGTGCCATCGTCGGCAATGGCGGTGTTGACCACGATGGGCACCGGCGGCACTGCGGGCACAGGAGCCACCGCATACGTGATGTTGGAAATCTGGCTGGAGCGTGTATCCACCAGCGATCCCAGGGTGATGTTGTCGCCCGAGTTGGCGCCCACCTGGAACACGGCACCCGCAAAGCTGCCATCCAGCACTTTTTGGCCATTGAAGTTGGTTTGTTTGGCCACGCGGTCGATTTCATCGGACAGCTGCTTGACTTCCAGCTGCAATGCCACGCGGTCGCTCTTGCTGTTGGTGGCGTTGCCCGCTTGCACGGCCAGTTCGCGCATCCGTTGCAGCATGTCGCCAATCTTGCCCAGCGCGCCTTCGGTGGTTTGCGCCAGCGAGATGCCATCGTTGGCATTGCGCGACGCTACGGTCATGCCTTTGACCTGGGTGTTCATGCGTTCGGCAATCGCCAAACCAGCGGCATCGTCCTTGGCGCTGTTCACACGCAGGCCCGAGGACAGGCGCTGCATGGTGGTGTTCAGAGATTGCCCGGAAAACGTCAGGTTGCGCTGCGCGTTGATCGAGGCGATGTTCGTGTTGATAGTTGCGGCCATTGCTGTGATTCCTTCAGTTAGGCAGAAAACGGAGGATGCGAGTTGCGTCGCGTCGCCTAGAAACCATGGGCGCGGATACGCAGGCAGGCAACAGGAGCGATGTGGAGGATTCTTCCTTGCCTGCCCGGTGGCTATTGCAGCGATAAGCGCTGGGTTTGATGGCCTTCTTGGTGCTTTGTCTGGCGCCACGCAGTGGGCAATAGGGGCGTGGGCATATCAAAAAAAAGAGCTGCTTACGCTTACTGGGTAAGGGTTTTTTCCTTATTTTTTAAAAAGTGCTAAAGATTTCTGACGCCACCCCGATAACCCATCTGTACGCAGCAGGCACCCCATGCCGCAACGGCCCACAGAGGCCAGGCAGCACTGCCGCGACAAGCAAAACATCGTTCAAAACACCGTCTGTTTAAAGGAATTGCACCATGGCCATGACCATCAACACCAACGTCGTCTCGATCAACGCACAGCGCAACCTGAGCCTGTCCGGTAGTTCGCAAGCACAGACCATGCAGCGCCTGTCCTCGGGTCTGCGTGTGAACAGTGCCAAAGACGACGCCGCCGGCCTGGCGATTGCCGAGCGCATGAACGGCCAGGCCAAGGGTTTTGTTGTGGCCTCGCGCAATGCCAACGATGGCATTTCGCTGGCGCAAACCGCAGAAGGTGCATTGGGCAAAGTGGGCGACATGCTGCAGCGCATGCGTGAGCTGTCCGTGCAGTCGGCCAACGCCACCAACAGCAAGAGCGACCGCGAAGCGCTGCAGGCCGAGCTCAAGCAGCTGCGCGAGGAAGTGGATCGCGTCGCCAAGACCACCAGCTTCAACGGCCAGAAGATGCTCGATGGCAGCTTCAGCGGCGCGGTGTTCCAAGTGGGTGCCAATGCCGGCGACAACATCACCGTGGGCGCCCTGGTGAACACCAAGGCCGACAAAATCGGCTCGACCGTGTATGGCAAAACTGCGGTAACGACTTTGTCCAGCGCTGGCCTGACCGGTGTGTCGGGTACTTTGGCCGTGGATGTGACCGTGACCGTCAGCGGTGCCAATGGCGTGTCCGCCCAGGTGGTCATCTCTGGCGCATCCATCACCAAGAATGGCTACACCGACGAAGAAGTGCTGGGCAAGGCCATCGAGGCTATCAACACCAAGACCGCCGACACTGGCGTGGTGGCCTACCTGAGCCAGGATGAAGATGGCGTCTACACCATCGACCTGCGCAACACCGGTGCCAAGCTCGGTACCAGCGATGCATCTGCTGTGGCCCAAGTGGCGGTGGCAGGCAATGCTGCCCTGGCAGACTTGGCGGTCAGCACGTCGGCCATCACCACGGTCGAGATGGCGGGCATTGACCAGATCGACATCGGCACCCAGGCCGGTGCGTGGGAAGCCATCCAGCGCATCGACAGCGCCATCGACAAGGTGAACAGCTCGCGCGCCGAATTGGGTGCCATCCAGACGCGCTTTGAAAAGTCGATCGAAAACATCGACACCATGAACGAGAACCTGTCTTCAGCGCGCGGTCGCATCACCGATGCCGACTTTGCCAAAGAGACCGCCAACCTGAGCCGCACCCAGATCCTGCAGCAAGCAGGTACGGCGATGGTCTCGCAGGCCAACCAGCTGCCGCAACAGGTGCTCAGCCTGCTGCAGTGAGTAACCAATACCGAGTGGCACGAAGGTTCACCCGATGCATTCGCCGCTCGGTATTGAAGTCAAGTCACAGAGGGCAGGTGCAACAAGCCTGTCCCACCAGTACCGAGTGGCGCGCCTCTTCATCAGCCGCTCGGTATTGCTGCAAGTTACGGGAGCCCGGTGCAAGCCTGGCTGCCGCACCAAAAGCCGACTCCACGTATTTGGAAAGTCATATTTCAAAACTTGGACGACGGCGTATCACCGAAGGTAAATCCATCAAGAAGGGGAATTCAAATGGGTAGTATGTCCATCAACACCAATCCGGTGTCTATCAACGCCCAACGTCACCTGGGCTTGTCGGCCAACTCCATGGCCACCACCATGCAGCGCCTGTCCTCAGGCCTGCGGGTCAACAGCGCCAAGGACGATGCCGCCGGTCTGGCCATTGCCGAGCGCATGAACGGCCAGGCCAAGGGCCTGGTGGTGGCCTCGCGCAATGCCAACGATGGCGTCTCGCTGGCGCAAACCGCAGAAGGTGCGCTGGGCAAAGTCGGCGACATGTTGCAGCGCATGCGTGAGCTGTCCGTGCAGTCGGCCAACGCCACCAACAGCAAGAGCGACCGCGAAGCGCTGCAGTCTGAGCTCAATCAGCTGCGCGAGGAAGTGGATCGCGTCGCCAAGACCACCAGCTTCAACGGCCGCAAGGTGCTCGATGGCAGCTTCAGCGGCGCGGTGTTCCAAGTGGGTGCCAATGCCGGCGACAACATCACCGTGGGCGCCCTGGTGAACACCAAGGCCGACAAAATCGGCTCGACCGTGTATGGCAAAACTGCGGTAACGACTTTGTCCAGCGCTGGCCTGACCGGTGTGTCGGGTACTTTGGCCGTGGATGTGACCGTGACCGTCAGCGGTGCCAATGGCGTGTCCGCCCAGGTGGTCATCTCTGGCGCATCCATCACCAAGAATGGCTACACCGACGAAGAAGTGCTGGGCAAGGCCATCGAGGCTATCAACACCAAGACCGCCGACACTGGCGTGGTGGCCTACCTGAGCCAGGATGAAGATGGCGTCTACACCATCGACCTGCGCAACACCGGTGCCAAGCTCGGTACCAGCGATGCATCTGCTGTGGCCCAAGTGGCGGTGGCAGGCAATGCTGCCCTGGCAGACTTGGCGGCGGTCAGCACGTCGGCCATCAGTGGAGCGGAGATGGTGGGCATCGACCAGATCGATATCGGCACCCAGGCCGGTGCGTGGGAAGCCATCCAGCGCATCGACAGCGCCATCGACAAGGTGAACAGCTCGCGTGCCGAACTGGGCTCGATCCAGACCCGTTTCGAGAAGTCGATCGAAAACATCGACATCATGAACGAGAACCTGTCTTCAGCGCGCGGTCGCATCATGGATGCCGACTTTGCCAAAGAGACAGCCAACCTGAGCCGCACCCAGATCCTGCAACAAGCAGGCACTGCGATGGTGGCCCAGGCCAACCAACTGCCGCAACAGGTGCTCAGCCTGCTGCGTTAAACGGCGGTACCCCTGCCTGATCCTTCGGGAAAGGGCAGGTTTTTTTGAGTGTTTTGCTTTTGACAGCAGCTTCTGTACCCACAAAAGCTGCTTTTTTTATAGCTGCTTGCGCTTGATTTAGAACGTTATCCAGCTAAAAAGTCTTGCAAAGCGTTGTGGGCTATGCGCCACGCGCTACCAATTTTTCGGCCTTTGAGCTGCCCGGCTTCCAGCTCGGCCAGTACGTCGGCCACATCCACCCCCAAGACTTGCGCAGCCTGTTCGGGCGTATAGACCTGCAGGGCAGACGCTGCTGCCGTCTGGGTATTGGCGGTGGCAGCAGCAGGCACAGGGGCAGGTGGCATAAAGCCTGCGCTGGGGGCTGGGCTGCTGCTGGCGGGCGGCTGTTGCTGCATCTGGCGCATCATGTCCTGCGCCATGCCAAAGCCCATGGCCATGCTGGCGGGCAGGGTGGCGGCGCTGTCGCCGCCGTTGGCCATGGCCTGGCCCATTTGGTATTTGACGTAGTCGTTCAGGTTGCCAATGGCCGTCATGCTCGACCGTTTATCGATGGCTTGTTCGACTTCGGGCGGCACCGAAACGTTTTCCAGCACAAAGCTGGTGACCTCGATGCCGTACTTTTCCACCGTCGCCGGGTTGATGACCTGCACCAGCGCCGCGCCCAGGTCGCTGTAGCGCGTGGCCACGTCCAGCACCGGGATTTTGGCCTGGGCCAGCGCCTCACTAAAGAGGCTGACGATGCGCGAGCGCATGGTGTCGGCAAACTCATCCAGGCGGAAGTTGTGGTCGGTGCCCGCCACTTCCTTCAAAAACAGCGCCGGTTGCACGATGCGGAAATCGTAGGTGCCAAAGGCGCGGATGCGTACCACGCCAAAATCGGGGTCGCGCACCATGACCGGGTTGGCCGTGCCCCATTTGTTGCCGGTGAACAGGCGCGTGTTGATGTAATAGACATCGCACTTGAAGGGCGACTGAAAGCCGTACTTCCAGCCGTAGAGGTCCGACAGGATGGGGATGTTCTCAGTGACCAGCTGGTGCTTGCCCGGGCCGAACAGATCGGCGTACTGGCCAGCGGCCACAAACTGCACCTGCTGCGACTCGCGCACGATGAGCTGGGCGCCGTTTTTGATCTGCTTGTCCTCGTCGGGCCAGCGGTACGAGAGCGTGTCGCGCGAGTCGTCGGTCCACTCGATGACTTCAATGAGCTGGTTTTGGATGATGTTCAAGAAATTCATGGCAACTCCTGGCGCAGGCGGCAATCAAGCGGTTAAAAGCAACGGGGCATTGTAGGTGGGGGCTGCGGGCCTAAAATCACCGGCTTTGCCGTGCTGGCAGCGGTTGCGCTGCCCATGCCCCACAGAACGTAGAACGCGACACCATGCTCACTTTCCAAGACATCATTTTGAAATTGCAGACCTACTGGGCCAACCAGGGCTGCGCGCTGCTGCAACCCTACGATATGGAAGTGGGCGCGGGCACTTCGCACACTGCGACGTTCTTGCGTGCCATTGGCCCCGAGCCCTGGAAAGCCGCTTACGTGCAGCCCAGCCGCCGCCCCAAGGACGGCCGCTACGGCGACAACCCCAACCGCCTGCAGCACTACTACCAATATCAGGTGGTGCTCAAGCCCGCCCCCGCCAACATCCTGGAGCTGTACCTGGGCAGTCTGGAAGCGCTGGGTTTTGACCTCAAGAAAAACGACATCCGCTTTGTCGAAGACGATTGGGAAAACCCCACGCTGGGCGCCTGGGGTCTGGGCTGGGAAGTGTGGTTGAACGGTATGGAAGTGACCCAGTTCACCTACTTCCAGCAAGTGGCCGGTATCGACTGCAAGCCTGCCACCGGCGAAATCACCTACGGCTTGGAGCGCTTGGCCATGTACCTGCAGGGCGTGGACAACGTGTACAACCTCACTTGGACCGAGGGCCTGTCCTACGGCGACGTGTACCACCAGAACGAAGTGGAGCAGTCCACCTACAACTTTGAGCACTCCAACGTGGACTTTTTGTTCAGCGCCTTTACCGCGCACGAGCAGACCGCCAACCAGCTCATCGAAGCGCAACTGGCCCTGCCCGCGTACGAGCAGGTGCTCAAAGCGGCGCACACCTTCAACCTGCTGGACGCACGCGGCGCGATTTCTGTCACCGAGCGCGCAGCCTACATTGGCCGTATCCGCAACCTGGCGCGCGCCGTGGGCAAAAGCTACCTGGACAGCCGCGCGCGCCTGGGCTTTCCCATGGCGCCCAAGGCACATGCCGACGAAGTGTTGGCAGAGCTGGCCAAAGCGGCCGAAAAGCAGAAAAAAGCCGCCTAAATATTTTTTAAAGAAATTGCCACCTAACGCTTACTGGGTAAGCGCTAGCAGCTACCAAAATTGCCATGACCACTGCCAATCTGCTTGTTGAACTGTTCGTTGAAGAACTGCCCCCCAAAGCCCTGCAAAAACTGGGCGACGCCTTTGCCAGCGTGCTGCGCGATCAGCTCGCCGCCCAAGGCTTGACCACCGCTGCCTCGCAGCTGACGGCCTATGCCTCGCCACGCCGTTTGGCGGCACACCTGAGCGCCGTGCTGGCCCAGGCACCGGATAAAGCCGTGTCGCAAAAGCTTATGCCCGTTGCGGTGGGTCTGGAAGCCGATGGCCAGCCCAAGCCCGCGTTGCTGAAAAAGCTCGCCGCTTTGGGGGCCGATGCCAGCGTGGTGCCCAGCCTCAAGCGTGTGGACGACGGCAAGGCCGAAGTGCTCTACTTGGAAAGCACCGCCCAGGGCGCCACCCTGGCTGCGGGCCTGCAAAAAGCGCTGGACGAAGCCATTGCCAAGCTGCCCATTCCCAAAGTGATGACCTACCAGCTGCAAGACGGCTGGAGCAGCGTGCACTTTGTGCGCCCGGCCCACGGTCTGGTGGCGCTGCACGGCGCCAGCGTGGTGCCCGTCACCGCGCTGGGCCTGCAAGCGGGCAACAGCACCCAAGGCCACCGGTTTGAAGCCAGCGCCAACCCCGTGGTGTTCCAAGATGCCGATCGCTACGCCCAGCAACTGCGCGACGAAGGCGCCGTGGTGGCCAGCTTTGCTGAGCGCCGCGCTCTGATTGCCCAGCAGCTGCAAGCCGCTGCGGCCCAGGTGGGCGGTGGCGTGCAGCCGATTGAAGACGACGCACTGCTCGATGAAGTGACCGCCTTGGTCGAGCGCCCGAATGTGCTGGTCTGCGCCTTTGAAAAAGAATTTTTGGCTGTGCCGCAGGAATGCCTGATTCTGACCATGAAGGCCAACCAGAAATACTTCCCGCTGCTGGATGCGCAGGGCAAGCTCACGCACCAGTTCCTGATCGTCAGCAACATTGCGCCGCAAGACGCCAGCGCCGTCATTGGCGGCAACGAGCGCGTGGTGCGCCCGCGTCTGGCCGATGCCAAGTTCTTCTTTGACCAAGACCGCAAGAAGACGTTGGTCAGCCGCGTGCCTCAACTGGCCAAGGTGGTGTACCACAACCAGCTGGGCACCCAGGGCGAGCGCGTCGAACGCGTGCGCGCCATCGCCAAAGCCATTGCGGTGCAACTGTTCGACAACCTGGGCGCCCAGCACGCAAGCCTCAACAGCCACGAAGGCGAAGTGGCGCAAGAGTGGTTGCTCACCTGTGTGGACAACGCCGCCCTGCTGGCCAAGACCGACTTGGTCACCGATATGGTGGGCGAATTCCCCGAGCTGCAAGGCACCATGGGCGCCTACTACGCCCTGAACGACGGCCTGCCCGACACCGTGGCCCACGCCATTGAAGACCACTACAAACCCCGCTTTGCCGGTGACCAACTGCCGCGCGACAACGTCGGTTTGGTGGTGGCGCTGGCCGACAAGCTGGAAACGTTGGTTGGCATGTTCGGCATTGGCAACCTGCCCACTGGCGACCGCGACCCGTTTGCCCTGCGCCGCCACGCGCTGGGTGTGATCCGCATGCTGGTGGAAAAAGCTTTGCCTCTGGAGCTGGGCCAACTTATTGCCCGCGCCGTGCCGGTGTTTGGCGACAAGATCCAAGACCCCAGCAGCGCCTTGCTGGACTTCTTCTACGACCGTCTGGCCGTCAACCTGCGCGAGCAAGGCTACAGCGCCCAGGAAGTCGATGCCGTGCTGGCCCTGCGCCCGCAGCGCCTCTCGGACGTGGCCCAGCGTCTGGCCGCCGTGCGCGCCTTTGCTGCGTTGCCTGAAGCGCCCGCACTGGCCGCTGCCAACAAGCGCGTGGGCAATATCCTGAAAAAAGCCGACAGCGCCGTGGCCCCACAAGTCGATGCCGCCTTGCTGCAAGAAGCCGCGGAAAAAGACCTGTATGCCGCGCTGCAAACCATCGCTGCCCAGGCCCAGCAGCAACTGCAGGCGGGCGACACCACCGCCCACCTGCAAACGCTGGCCGCCCTGCGCGCCCCGGTGGATGCCTTCTTTGAGCACGTCATGGTCAATGCCGACGATGTGGCGCTGAAAAACAACCGCCTGGGCCTGCTGGCCAGCCTGCACCAAAGCATGAACCAGGTCGCCGATCTGGCACGGCTGGCGGGGTAAGGCAGCGCAGGTGCAGGCACGTCCGGTTTGCGCCTGCACTTGCTGTTGCGGATAAACCATCCGGTAGGCAGCCGCCACTGCGGCAATCGCTACAATCGCCGGTTTTTACCCAAAGGGCAGCTGAGCCCATGCAAGACCGCTTGTTTGAGGCGAGGACTTTCCCGCAACCTTTCCCCCTAGAACAATTTCACCGCCCTGTGCTGCTGGCACCCCATCCCGACGATGAGGTGTTTGGCTGCGCAGGGCTTTTGGCGTTGTGGGCCCAGCGTGGCGTGCAGGCCCAGGTGGTGGTACTCACGGGTGGCCAGGCCCAGGGGGAGGGTGCCCAGCGTCAGGCAGAAAGCCAGGCCGCCGCCGCTGTGCTGGGGGGCTATGCCCTGGATTTTTGGCAACTGCCCGATCGCCAGTTGCGCTGCACCCCTGAATTGGTGCAGCGCATTGCCGCCTGTGTGCAGGAGCACCAGGCCGACATCCTGCTGGTACCCGCCCTGCACGAGCCCCACCCTGATCACCAAGCCTGCGCGCTGGCCGCGCTGTGGTCTCTGGTGCAGCTGCCGCGTCCGGTGGATTTGTGCTTTTACGAGTCGGGCACGGCCTTGGTGCATTGCTCGCATCTGGTGGACATCACCAGCGTGCAGGCACAAAAAATGCAGGCCATGCAGGCCTTTGGCTCGCAAGAAGAGGTGCAGCCCTACAGCAGCCGGGTTGCCGCGCTGAACCACTTTCGGGCCATCACTCTGGGGCCCCAGGTGCAGGCGGCAGAAGGGCTGCAGTGGCTGCCCCTGGCCCAACAAGGCTGGTCGGCGTTGTTGCCGGCACTCGACCCCTTGTTTCTGCACCAGCGCGGCCAGGCCATCGTGCCGCAGGACTTGCCCTTGGTCAGCGTGCTCATCCGTACCGTGGGCGATCCGCGCCTGGAGCAGGCTATTGCCAGCGTGTGCGCGCAAGATTATCCGCAGCTGGAAATCATCGTGGTGGCGGCACACGGTCAGTCGCAGCCCCCGGCCTGGGTTGATGCTTTGCCGCATCGGGTGCGCTGGGTGTCCCTGCAACGCCCCCTCATCCGCCCACAGGCAGCCAATGCAGCCCTGGACCATGCCCAAGGGCAGTACTGCATTTTTCTGGACGACGATGACCTCTTTACCCCGGGGCATCTCGATAAATTGGTGCGTGCCCTGCACGCGCAAGCCGGCGTGCATGCCGTGCATACCGATACCCAGGTGGTCAACCCCCAGGGGCAGGAGGTGCTGCGTTACGAGCGCCCCTACCAAAGTCATCGGTTGATTTTTACGAACATTTTTCCCATCCACAGCGTGCTGTTTGCACGCAGCCTGGTGACCGAGCAGGGCTGTCGCTTTGATGAATCCCTGCCCGTGCTGGAAGACTGGGATTTTTGGCTGCAAGTCAGCATGCACACCGTCTTTGTGCATGTGCCCGGCTGCAGTGCCATTTACCGTTACAACGACCGCTCCCAATTGCAGGGCGATGCCCAGCACGCGCACCACCACGTGCACTGGCGTGAGCAGGTCATGCAGAAATGGCTGTCGCGGCTGTCGCACCAGCGTATCGCTGCCGCCGGGGCGTGGTTTTCCCAGCAGCTGGACCACCAAGAGCAGCATCGCGCCTACGCAGAAAACCAGCTGCTGCAGCGCGAACACACGCTGCAGCAGACCCAACAGGCGCTGGGGCAGAGCCAGCAAGACTTGGCGTGCAACCAGCACCAACTGCAGCACACCCAGCAGGCGTTGCAGCAGAGCCAAACAACGCTGCAAGCGATTTATGCCTCCAGGGGATGGCGCTGGCTCAGCTGGTTGCGCCGAATGAAAAAGCGTCTTTCAAGGGGCGGCAATTGAAGCTACGTCACCACTTGGAACGGGTCGAATTTGACCAAGGCATTATTCTGTTGCAAGGCTGGGTGGCCTTGGTTGGTCATCCTGGCCAGCAGCCTACGCTGCAACTGCATGGTCGTGACCCTCAAGGCAACGCCTGGGTGCAAGACCTCGCATTCAACCGCGATCGCCCGGATGTGGCGGGGGAGCTAGGCCTGTCACCAGCCTTTCAGCGCTGTGGCTTTTTTTACTATGCGGCGGTGCCCGAAGGGCAGGTGCTGGAGCTGTGCGCCCACACCGATGGCGCGCGCCTAAGCTTACACCGCTGGGCCGACCCACTGGACCAAACTTCCACCACCGCGCCATTCCCCACCCGCCTGCACCAGCACCTGCGCACCTGGCGCTATTTTTTAGGGCGCAGCTGGAGCCTGCTGCGCAGCGGCCAGTGGCGCGGCTTTAAAGAACGCGCCACGCGCCACGCCCGCAGCGCCTGGCAGGTGGCACAACTGGCGCTCAAACCAGCAGCAGCGGCCCAGCCTGAAGCCATGCCCCCGTGGGATTGCCTGGTGGTGGACCACGACCTGGGCGGGGGTGCCAACCAATACCGCCGCCACCAGCTGGCCCAGGAGCTGCTGGCCGCCTCAGGCCAGGACAGCCGCGTAGCGCTGCTGACCTTCTCTGTGCTCACGCTGCAGTACGTGGTGTACCGCATCCTGCCCGAGCAGCGCCAAGAGCTGGTGACCTGTGGCACCTGGTCGCAGCTGCAGGCTTGGCTGCAGCGCAGCCGCATTGCCCATATTTTTTATAACAACGCGGTTTCTTTTCCCCAAGCCTTGCCCTTGGTACAAGCTGTGCAGACTTATTG
Source organism: Comamonas sp. (assembly GCA_028690035.1). GTDB lineage: Bacteria > Pseudomonadota > Gammaproteobacteria > Burkholderiales > Burkholderiaceae_C > Comamonas. The sequence continues at coordinate 101,482 of JAQVCA010000010.1, forward strand.
CCAGCAGCACGCTTGTCGCCTCACGGTGGCAATGCACGACTACTTTCCGATCTGCCCCTCCCAGCATTTGTTGCAGGCCGAAGGGCGCTACTGCCAATTGCCCGATACCGCTACGTGCCAGGCTTGTCTGGCGCGGTCAGAGCAGGCCATGGTCACCCTCTACCGCCACCATGGCATTGAAGCCTGGCGTGCTGTCTGGGGGCAGCTGCTGGCGACGGCTGACGAGGTGCGCATTTTCGACCCCAGTGCCCAAGCGGCCCTGCAGCGTGCTTACCCCGATTTGACCTTGTCCTTGAGCCTGCGCCCGCATGCCGTGGCCCCCCTGAGCCAGGCCGAGCAAGACCAGCTGCACGCTTGGCAGGCGCAGAAAAAACGCCCCTCGGGGCGCATTGGCATCGTCGGCTCCATCACCTCGCCCTGCAAGGGCGAGCAACCCGTGTCGGACTTGGTTCGCGCCATCGCCCACGGCGGGCAACCCTACGAAGTCGTGGTGCTTGGCGAGTGCGCTGCCATGCCCGGCCTGCCCTTGCGCAGCACGGGGCCCTACCGGGCGTCTGAACTTACCGCGCTCATCATCCAACACGACATCGATGTGTTCTTCTTCAGTTCGGTAGGGCCCGAAACCTTCTCCTACGTGCTGCATGAGCTGGAGCGCTACCAGCTGCCTGTGGCCGCCTTTGAACTCGGGGCACAAGCCACCTTCCTGGCACGCTATCCCCAGGGCATTCGCCTAGAGCTGAGCGACAGCGCCGAACAAGTGCTCCACAAACTAGAGCCTTACCTGCGCTCGCCCACCCACTAACTTATTGGTTTTGCCATGCTTCATATTTTTACCAGTGCTGCCGTTAACTACATTCCCAAAGTGCGGTTATTGACCGAGTCGATCAAAAAATTCCACCCTGAGGCACGCATCCATTTGGCGCTGGCGGATGAGCGTCCAGAAAACATCCCACTGGATATGTTCGACAGTGTCTGGAGCCCCGCCGACCTGGGCATCGACAACTGGCGCAGCTGGGCCTTTGGCCACGCCATTGTGGAGCTGGCCACCGCCATCAAACCCTTTGTGCTGGAAAAGCTTCTGGCCAACGATGGTGACCGCGTGATCTACATGGACCCCGACACCGTCATGTACTCGCGTTTGGACGATGTGCTAGCCACCCTGGAGCACAACAGCATTGCCCTGACCCCCCACCAGACCACCCCCGAAGACGACTGGATGGCTATTTGGGACAACGAAATCTGCTCCCTCAAACACGGCGTGTACAACCTGGGTTTTGTGGCCGTTGCCGCCACCGATGCCGGGCGTGCTTTTGCCGCATGGTGGCGCGAGCGCTGCCATCGTCTGTGCATCGAGGACACTCCCAACGGCATCTTCACCGACCAGCGCTGGGTGGACCTGGCCCCGGCCCTGTTCCCAGAGGTGGCGATTTTGCGCACCCCGCGCCTGAATGTCTCTACCTGGAACCTGTCCAAGCGGCGCATCACCCGTGAAGATGGCCAGTTTCATGTAAACGGTGAACCCCTGGGCTTCTACCATTACACCGGCTTTGACAAAGGTGCGCACCGCATCATGGCGCAGCGCTATGCCGTACACAGCCCGGTAGTGTTTGAAATGATCGACTGGTACGAGGCCGCCATTCAAGTCACCGCCGCAGACCCATTGAGCCAGCACCAATGGGCTTTTGCCAATTTTGACAATGGGCAACCCATCAGCAAGCTGCAGCGGCGCGTCTATCGCATGCGCGAAGATCTGCAAAAGGCCTTTCCCCACCCCTTTGACCATACGGGGTTTGCTGCTTGGTGGGACAAGAACGGCGTACTTGAGTACGCCGAGAATAAAAGCGAAAGTGCAGCTTTGCCCATGATATCGGCACCCAAGAAAACCATCTGGTCTGCTCTGGGTGGGATTATTTCCCGCCCCGCTATGCTGGGTGCCTATATGGCACGTGCCCGTCAAATCGTGGCGGAAAAAGGATTTAAAGGCTTTTTGTGCGAAATTCGCGCACGCATGTAATAAATACCATGCAGCAAAAATCGTACTATTTCGATACGATAGATATATTGCGTGGCTTTGACTACTTAACCATGTTGGTGTTTATCGCCTTCATATCCCCCCACCTGCTTTTTCAGCATTTGTTGGTGAACTTAGGTTCGCACCTGCTGTTTCTACACAACCTGGTGCCCCAATTGCACGGGGCCATCAACGGCAGTAACTGGTCGCTGGCCACAGAGATGCAGTTTTATGTGCTGATGCTGCTCATCGCCCCATGGCTCAGGGTGGGGCGCTGGTGGGGCATTGCCTTGGTTTTTCTGCTTACAGCGTGGCTTTGGCGGGCAGGGGTCAGTGCCTGGGTGCAACCGTCAGAATCATCGGGATTTTTCCCCGTGTTTGTTGCCGCCACCCAATTGCCGGGCATGTTGGATGAATTTTTGGCGGGCCTGCTTTTGGCCAGGTTGGTTAGGTCGGATTACGGCAAAACCATGCTTCAGAAAAAAGGCATGACCCAAATAACAATTGCCATCTTGGCCGGCATTTTTTTATATTTTACCTTCCGCATTTATGCGTCTTATGGCAGCTACTGGGATTATCCGTTGATGGTGACCTTCTGGCGCAGCCTATTGACGGTTTCGTTTGCATTGGTTTTATTGTTTTTTATTACCTTAAGGTTTACAGGAAAAATAAAAGCCATGCTGGCACCCGTGAGCTATCTGGGCACCATATCCTACGGACTATATTTATGGCATCTTCCGGTTTTATTGTCAATAAAAAACCTGGAGTGGATCAAGCCAGAAGTTGCACTCATGTGGTGCTTGGTTATAACTTGCATATTGGCATCAGCTTTTTGGCATTTTTTTGAAAAGCCTTTCATGGATAGATTCAATTCAAAGGCAAATATTAAATAATAATCGTAAATATCATGCCCCAATGGATCTACCTTTACCGCCAATGGCTGCTGCGCGAGCTCCAGCTGCGCTTTCGCAGCTCTGCGCTGGGTGTGGCCTGGCTGGTGCTGCAGCCGCTGGCGCAAATTCTGCTGTTCACGCTGGTTTTTTACCAATTCTTTCGCGTGCGCTGGCCTGCGGGCGATGGCAGCATCGCCGAGTACAGCCTGCAAGTCTTCATTGGCCTGACGCTGTTCGCCTTTGTCTCTGAAGTCATCAACCGCGCGCCCGCCAGCGTCAGCAGCTTCCCGTTCCTGATCACCAAAGTGCGCTTTCCGCTGCTGCTGCTGCCCAGCGTGGTAGTGGGTGCGGGCATCGTGCAACTGGGGCTGTCCCTGTGCATTGCCGTTGGCTTTGCCCTGTGGCGTCAGGCGCACTGGCAAGCCCTGCTGCTGCCCCTGGCGCTGCTGCCCCTGCTCCTCTACGCCCAGGCCCTGGCCTGGTGCCTGGGTGCGGCAGGCGTGTACCTGCGCGACATCGGTCACCTGGCACCCTCCGTCAGCAGCCTGCTGATGTTTCTGTCGCCCATTTTTTACCCCGCCTCCATGATTCCGGCCGGCATGCAGTGGCTGATCCAATACAACCCCCTGGCCTGGAGCGTGGAGCTGGTGCGTGGCCTGCTCATGCACGGTCAGCCCTTCGCCTGGCAGCCCTGGGGCGCGCACCTGCTGGCTGCCGGCCTGCTGCTGATCGTGGCGCGCTGGTTTTTTCACCGCATCCAACCGGGGTTTGCCGATGTCCTCTGATTCCGCGCCCGTGCTGAGTTTTCAAAACGCGGGCAAAACCTACCCACCCCAGCGCACCCCCTTGCGCCAGCTCTGGGGCCATCTGCGCGGCAACCAGCGCCTGGAGACAGGCGGCTACACGGCCCTGCAGCCCGTCAGTTTCGACATTCTGCCTGGTCAGTCGGTGGGCATCGTCGGCCTCAACGGCGCGGGCAAATCCACCCTGCTGCAGCTGGCCGCCGGCACCCTCACCCCCAGCAGCGGGCAGGTATGCACGCGCGGGCGCATTGCCGCCCTGCTCGAACTGGGCTCCGGCTTCAACCCCGAAGCCACGGGCATCGAAAACATCTTTCTCTATGCAGCCACTATGGGGCTGACTAAAGACCAGGTGCAGACACGGCTAGATGCCATCTGCGCTTTCAGTGGTCTGAGCAGTGAGCACTTAGCTATGCCGGTAAAAACCTATTCCAGCGGCATGCAAGTGCGCTTGGCTTTTGCCGTTGCCACCAGCGTAGATCCTGACATCCTCATCGTCGATGAAGCCCTCTCTGTGGGGGATGGCGTGTTTGCCAAGCGCTCTTTTGATCGCGTTATGCAACTGCGCGAGAGCGGCACTTCCTTATTGCTGTGCTCGCATGCCTTGTTCCATGTCGATCTATTCTGCGAGCGTTGCCTGTGGCTCGATCAAGGCCGCATTCGCGAGTTCGGTCCGACCAGCGTCGTACTGCCCCATTACCAAGAGTACTTAGACAGCTTGAATCAGCACGCTGCATCGGACGATGCAGCCGCCTCTTCTGAGGATGCAGAAGAAGGCAAACTCCTGACGCAGGCCGCACATCCCGAGCAGGTGCGGCTCAACCATGCCGAAGTGCGCCTAGACGGCATAGCGGGCAAGGAGCTGCACGGCCACAGCGGCCAAAGCTGCTTAGAGGTCGAAATCTCCTTGCAGGTGGCTAGACAAGAACCTGAACCGCGTGCAGCAGTCGTGATTTCTTCAGACAGCGGCAAAATCATTGGATCCACCTTCTCAGAGCCAGGGGCCATTCGCGTCACCAATGCCCAAGGCTATGCCCATATCACTTTTCGCCTAAGTCAGATTCCTCTTAATAAAGGGCGCTACCGCGTCGGCATCTACCTGTTGTGCGCTCATGCGCGTTACGTGTATGAGTGGATAGACCCCTTTGCGCATATCAACCTAAGTGCCCAGGGCAACAACCAAGGCCCTTGGCTCATGCCGGGCCAATGGTTGAGTCCCGATACTCCTGAACATGCAGATACTTGACCTTGATGGCTTGCGTTATCGCCCTTTTGACTACAGCAGCGATACGCAACAGGCATGTACCCTATTTCAGACCGTGTTCGGCCATAGCGTCACCAGCGAGCATTGGCACTGGAAATACCAACAAGGCCCCGGCCGCGGGTTCGCGGTGGCCGTCGAGGATCTGAGCAGTGCTCGCCTAGTGGGGCATATGGGGGTGATTCTTTTGCCGGGCGTGCAAGGTGGCCAGCCTCTGAATATGGGGCAGGTCTGCGACGTCATGATCCACCCTGCGTACCGTGCTGGCTTGGCCAACAACAACATCTACGCACGCATGAACCAAGCGCTGCAGCGGCTCATTGCTGCACAGCAGCCCATCTACCTGTTCGGCTTTCCTGGCCGCACCCCTGCCAACTTGGGCATACGCATCGGCGTATATCGGCGTTTGGGTATCTGTCATGCCAGCCATGTAGCGCAGAGCAAAGAGAGAACCTGGTGGCGCAAGTGGCTGCCCGGCACCGTGCATGCCCAAGCCTGCACGCAGTTGGATGATGCAGCCATGCACTCTTTAGAGCGCATCTGGAGCCAAAACCTATGCGCGCCGCCGCCAGCACCTGAGGACAGTTGGCACACACGCCCGCACATCGTGAAAAATGCGGCCTACGTGCGTTGGCGTTATTTTTCCCAGCCGCAGCCGGCCAACCAAAGCTACATGCTGTGGTGGCTGAGCAAGGGGTATCGCAATGTTGCCCAGGGCTGGCTGGTCACCAAGCTCAAGCCAGAACCCACCATCGTCGATGGCTGCTCGCCCGTGGGGCAGACATGGATAGACGCCAGTGTGCAGGCACTTCCAAAGCCAAGTGCGCTGGGCGGTAGCGGCAACTGGGTCACATGGCTGCCTTTGAGTACCAACCGTGCTGAACCCACGCCTATCCACGCTGTGGAAATCTTGGGGCAGCCTTGGCGCACACATTGGGCCAGCCCGCAATTTCAACCTGGCGACACCGACGTCTTTTAACGACGTCCGTTAAGGTAGGCTGCAACGCTGTGCCCAGGCACGCCCGTAGCGCCGCGCTGGCTCTTCCACCAACAGGTGCAGCAGCCAGCAACTGACCAACAACCCCATGCCTGCCAGCACACTGGCGCCGAGCGTGCCCCAGCGCGTGCTCCATAGCTGCCCAGGAATCAGCCAAGCCGTATGCAGCAAATACATGCTGTAGCTCAGCTTGCCGGCCCAGCGTCCCGCTGCTGCACACCAAGCTCGTGGTGGCGGAAAGCACAGACTGGCCTCCAACAGCCAGGCAAAGCAGGCTGCTGCCGCTAGGGCAATTTGGCCGAGGCGCCAATCGTAGGCGGGTGCCGACCAGCTCGTCATTTGCACAAACAACTGCGCTAAAAGTAGCCAGCCCAGCAGCGCCAAGGCCGCCTGTGCGCCTGGGTGTAGGCGTCGGCGTGCATGGGCTTGGTGGCGCTGCCACACCCAGATTCCTAGGAAAAACTCCACCAATAAGCCCGGAATATGGTGCAGACAGATATATGCCCAGTTTTGACTCGCACCATCGGCTTGGGGCACCATGGCTAGGCGCAGTGCCAGCGCCAGTGCAAAAACCATTGGCCAGCGCCAGTACGCGTGGCCACTATCGGCCAGCCACCACGCCAACAGCGGCACCAATGCATAGAAGGCCACTTCCGCTGGCAGACTCCAGAACACCGGGTTGTAATAAAACACCATTTCGCGCGACTGCATTTGCGCCATCAAAAGATGCTCTGGCAGATACAGCAGCGGCTTGCCAGCCTGCCATGCCAACACCGCATAAAGCAGCAAAGCCACCAAGTAAGCCGGATAAATGCGCGTGATACGCCGCAGCGCGTAAGGCAGTAGCTGTGGGACTCGTCCAGCAAGTACCGTGGGGGCAAAAACAAAGCCGCTGAGCACAAAGAAGATATCCACCCCGGTAAAACCGAAGGCCAGCGGTCCCATAGGCCAGCCTAGGCTAGGCCCCCAGTGCACGCACACCACCATCAAAGCGGCCACACCGCGCCAGGCTTCTATAACCCAAGTATCGTTTTTTTCAATCATCCGCTGTTCCACACCGTACACATGCGCGCTTAGCGCTCTTGGCCGCTGGCCCAAGCCTTCAGCTCATCGGGCATCAACACGTGCCATATATCGCCATCGCGCTCTAGCACCCCCTGCGTTAACAGCTTTTGCAGCACCCGCGTCACCGACTCGCGCGTGGTATTTAGGCGCCAAGCCAACTGCGCATGGGTGGGCAGCTTTAACTGTGTCTGCCCCCTGCCATACATTAGGAGCCAGGCACAGACACGTGCGCTGACGGGGTTGATGGCTTGGATTTTTTGCCAACTCAGCAAATCGCAAACTTGCTGGCTGCTGGCCCGAGCCAGCTGCAAGACCAGCTCAGGAAACTGCACCAGCTCCAGAGCTTGCGGGCGTGATAGCACGGCCACTGTGGTAGAGGACTCCGTAGCCACCCAGGTCAGTGCTATGCCCTCGGGCGCAAGCAAGTTCCCATGACCAAAAACCTCATGCTCTACCACCTCAAATAGCGCGACCTCCTTACCATCCAGCGTAAAATCCACCGCCTGTAAGCCACCTTGCAACACCAGCCCCAAGCCCAGGGCAGCGTCTTCGTCATCGAGCAGCTGACGTTTTCGCAAATGCCGCAACTGCATTTGCGCCGCAACAAACTGCAAAGCGGCAGGACTGGCAGACGCGAAAAAGCTGCACGGCGCCAGCATAAGCGGGGAAATAGCCATGTTAATCCCGGCGTGCGCCTTTCATGAACAGATCGATGAGCAAGGAAAATGGGACAGGTGCGCACGCATTGGCCGAAAGTCGAACCGGCAAGCTCTCTGGCGCACAGAGTGGGGCATTATAAGAAGGTGCCCGGCACCGTTAGAATGCCCATTGGCTCTCTCAATCCTCTCGTATAAGGAATAAGTCCTATGACCTCACGCCTTTTCTTCGGCTCCCCAACCAAAATCGTCTTGGCTTTGGCGGCAGCCTTGCTAAGCAGTGCGGCTTGGGCAAAGGACATCGCTCAAGTCACCTTGGTGGTGGGGCAAGCACAGCTCGAACGCGCCGATGGCCAGCAGCAGGTGCTCGAGCGAGGAGCCATCATCCAAGAAAGCGATCGCCTGCGCACGGGTGCTGACGGTATGGTCATGTTGATATTCAGCGATCAAGGCCGAGTGGCACTGCGTCCCGACTCCGAGCTGTTGATCCACAAATACCAATACGACCCCGAAGGGCAGGAGTCCGACCTGCAGCTGGAGTTGATCAAAGGCACTGTGCGCCAAATCTCCGGTAAAGCAGCTAAGCACCAGCCGCAGCGCTATCGTCTGAGCACCCCAGTTGCCGCCATTGGTGTACGCGGGACCGATTTTTTAGCCCAGGTCGATGCAGGGGCGCTGCGCACCTATGTGCATGAAGGTGCGATTGTCTTGCAAGGCCCGCTAGAGCGTGAGTTTCTCAATCGTGCGGGTGAAGGGCACCGCCTAACGCTCAAGGGCACAGAGCATCTGCAAAATCAGACCTTAAAACTGGCCGAGCTGGATTCTTCCTTCAGCATCCGTCTAGATGGAGAAGATTCCACCCAGCTGGCCAATGCGCCAACACCGAAACCAGGGGGGCAACTTCTAGCTGCGCGCTCGGTGGCAGTGCAAACCGATTGGGTTGCCGACGGCTTGCAACTGTCCACCCCCTTCGTCGTCGAGCCCCCAGCGCCTCTGAAAGAACCTACACAGTTGGTATGGGGCGCGCTCTACGAGAATGCACAGGCGCTGCCTTTGACATTGCTGCAAACCTATGCAACCGCTAGCAACAATCGCAGCGTTACGGTCGGACAGCCCCAAGCCTATGCGTTGTGGCGTGACGGCCATGCGGGGCATTTCGACAAAACCTTGAGTGGTGATGCCAGCTTCGCCTTGTACGCCGGTGAGGGGTACTACAGTGCAGCCAGCGGAGCTATCCAAAGCGCCCAATTGCAAGATGCAAAGCTGGACATGAACTTTGACCGCTCCAGCTTTAGCACCAGCATGCTGCTCTCCAGCATAGGGCAATCCGATGCCCTGCTGCAAGTGGATGGGCGCATCAACAACGATGGTATTTTTGTGGGCAAAACCGCCAATCAGCACGTGGCCGGGGCTTTGAGTCTGGACGCCAAGGAAGCTGGCTACCTGTTCAACGTTAACGCTGGCGCTGGTGGTTCTTACCATGGCGTTACCTTGTGGGGGCAGCAGCCGCGCTAGAGGTGGCTAGAGACAGCTAGCTTCCTGACATCCTGCTTGCATCGCCTTGTCCTCTTTGCGCTCTTCCTTCGTACACCAATGGTTGGCGGTGTTGCTGCTGGGCATGTTGCTTGCAGCAGCGCTGACGCGGCTCGACATCGCGCGCGGTGCAGACGCACATCTGCACGATTTCATCACCGAGGCCTTGCCCGCGCGCAGTGCGCCCAAAGGGATCACGGTGGTCGATATCGACGAGCACAGTTTGCAAGAGCTAGGCCCCTGGCCTTGGCCGCGCAGCGTGATTGCCGAACTGGTGCAGCAGCTGCGAGCCCAGGGCGCCGAGCTGCAAATTTGGGACATGTTTTTTGCGCACGAGGGTATTGCCGACAGACAGTTGGCCCAAGCCTTGCTGGCCCAACCCGATGTCGTGATAGGCACCGTCCCGGTGTTGGATGCTCAAGTAGAGCATCCGCCTCACGAAGGCCTGCTGCCCACAGCAACCGATGCCCCCGAGCACTGCTCCCAACACGCACCAGTGCGCGGATACTTCGGCACCGCTGCGCCCTTTGTGGGCGTGCGCTTGGGGCACTTGGCTGCAACGCCGGATGCAGACGGGCGCTTGCGCCGCGTTCCCGCTGTCGTTTGCTTGCCCGCAGACAGTGCTGCACAACAAGCAGGCAGCAGCCAAATAAAACTCCCGCAGCTCACACTGGCTGCTGCCGCAGCCTATCACCCGCAAAAGCCGTGGGTGCTGCACCGCACCACCTGGCCTTGGCAGCCCGCACAGTGGCTTGAACGCGGCGATTGGCGCTTCGCTTTGGATGGAGAAGGGCACCTCACCATTCCCTACCAGAGGCCCCACAGCCAGTGGCGTGCACTCAGTGCCAGCAGTCTCTTGCAAGGCCAAGCCGTGGGTGCGCTGCAGGGGCAGGTCGTGCTCATCGGCGCTACAGCCCTAGGCGCGGGGGACATCATCAGCACCCCTTACCACCCCAGCGCACCTGGCGTCAGCGTGCATGCAGAGCTATTGGCCGCAGCAAGCACCGCTCGCGGCTGGCCCGGCTACGCGGTACAAGCCCCCGCAATAGTGGCAGCACTTGTGCTGCTGTTGTGCGCACCGGCGCTGCTGCCGCTGCGCCGGGCATCCACACAATGGTGGCTGTGGTTGCCCGCTTCATTGGCACTGCTTGGCCCCTTGGCATGGGCGCTGTTGGGACGCATCAGCCTAGGCGGGCAATTCCCCATAGCCGCTCCCACATTGGCGCTGTTGGGGCAAATCGTTGGCTTGCTTGGTTTGCAACTGGCGTGGCAATGGCGCCAAAGCCAATTGCTGGCCAGCCAACTGCAAAGCTTTTTGCCTCCTGGCTTGGCGCAACAAATCGCCACCCAAGTACCTAGTGGACATAGCCTAGGCCAGTCGCACAGTGGGTTGCTGGCGGGCCTACGTATTGATGGCCTAGCGCGTTGGGTTGGACAGGTCGACAGTCTGCAGGCTTTGGCGCTGACCCATGCACTGCAAACCAGCGCGCAGCAAGCGGCCAGTGAACACGGCGGTGCGCTGCAATACGTGCAAGGCGATACCCTGTACCTTAGTTGGCCGGATGCCAGCGCGCTCACCACCGCGCGGGCGCTGGCCGCCCTGCAAGCGCTGCAACGCCAGCTCGACCCCATCTTGGGCACCAATGCCACAGCCAGTGCGCCGCTGCTGCTTTATGCAGCACTAGAGTCGGGCAGTTACCTGCTGGGATTGGTGGGCACCGCACAGGCTAAGCGCAGCGTCCTTTTGGGCCCGCTGGCGCAGAAAGTGACCGCTATCCTAGATTTGAGTCCCGAGCTGGATAGTCCCATCTTATTGGGGCCGCAGGCCGCTGCTCAGTTGCAGCCCCAAGACAGCACGCAGCTTCAGTCCCTAGGTCAATTCCTCTTAGAAGGTCAAACCAGCGCATGCCAGATTTTTCGCGCCAAGGTCTAGCTGCGCTGTTGGTGGTATGGATACTGGTAGGCGGTCAAGCCGGGGCGCAACCGCTGGGCCAGTACCCCGAGCTCGATCCAGGTAATCCCGCCTTGCTCGAAGAGGTTCGGCACCTGCACCAGCAAGTGGAGCAAGCGCTACAGCGGCGCGACTGGCTGCAGGCCGAGCTGCTGCTTGAGCGCATCCTCATGCTCCAACCAGAAAACGCGCAAGCCATGTTGCAAATGGCCATGGTGCTCAATGCCCGTGAGCGCCGAGCTGGCGCACAAGCGCTGATCGCAGCACTGCGTGACGACAAGCGCACCGCGCCCGCGCATCGCCAGCGCCTGCAAGCCTTGTTGGATGCACAGAACCATCCCTACAGCCTCGGCTTGACCAACACCACCAACTTGGTGCAGCCGCGCACGCAACTTCTGGTCAGCTTAGGGCGCAGCACCAACCCCTTGGCTCGCCCCAGCGCGCGCAGCATCCACCTGACTTTGCCCGACGCAGACGTTGAGCTAGAACTGAGCGAGCGTCCGCGTAGCGCCTTCACCAGCAGCGTCCTGCTCTATCGGCGCTTTGCCAGCGGCTTGGAGCTGGTACTCAGTGGTCAAGACGTCACCGCTCCCGATGCACACACCAGTGCCCGCCTAGCATTGGCTGGGCCGATAGCTCAAGGCTGGTTGTGGAGCGTAAGCAGTCAGCAAGGGCTCGATGGCGAGCGCCGCGATAGCGCAGGGCTGATGTACAGCCGTGCAGGCGCGCGCACCCAGCAGTTGTATGCACTGAGCGCTTTTCGCGCGAACCCAGACGGTTACTACGGATTGCTCGCGCGCGCGCAGGCCAGCATGGCGCCCACGCCAAGTCTGCAGATGGACAGTTGGGTAGAGCTTGAGCGCGCGCGCCAACCGCACGCCCTGCGCCTAGGGGTGCAAGCGCAGTGGCGCCTAGCGCCCAGTTGGCAACTGCAAGGCTATGTGCTGCTGCAGCAAGACCTGTCGGGCTACAGCCCGTTGCTCAAAAACAACGCCGCTCGGCGCATCGCCACCAGCTACCTCGCACTGGAAAAAAGCTGGCCTTGGCACAGCGGGCAACTGATTGCCAGCACCTATTTTTCTCAGCGTGTAAGCAACCTGGCACTGTTTTCTTGGCGCGACTATGGCCTGACTTTCGGCTGGCGCCGCAGCTGGTAAAGCGCCCTGAAGGTGGGCCGCTGCCTCTTGGCGGCAAGAGCGGGAATGCAACAGGCCACAGGGGGTGTGGTTTTGTTGTGCGACTGCAACGTTTTTGTCGCCCAGCTTAGAGGTGAGCTGAAAAATCCAAGCCATTTAGACCCGCTACCTATAATGCCCAGCTGGTTTTCTTTCGCTGGTGTCGGTTGCTGAGTAGCTAGGTGTAAATCTGCGGTTTTGTGTGACCGCCATCACCAAAGTAACTTGGACCCGTCCCAGGCTTGACTGAAAATACAGTCAACTGCAGGCCGAGGAGGCAGCAGTTGATCTTTCTTGATTTATTGGAGCTTCCAAAAATGGCAATGACCGCTGAACAAAAGCAAGACGCTTACAAGTTCTTTATCGTTTCTTTCGGTGCAGTGACTGGCGTTGAGTACATGAACCAGATCAACGATGCATACGAAGCCGGCCTGACGACACAAGAAATCGTCAACGTTTTCGCTAGCAAACCTCAGTTCGAAGCCATCTACCCCCGCTTCCTGAACAACGAAGAGTTTGCAAACAAGCTGATCGAAAACGTGGTGGGCAACTCCGCCTCGGCTGCAGCCAAGGCTCAAGCCAAAGACGACGTCGTGGCCGCCATGAACGCTGGCTGGACCAAGGGCGACGTGATTTATCGCATCTTCAACAACCTGTCTAACAAGACCGAAGACGATGCCGATTGGGCCAACACCGCCAAGATGCTGGCCAACAAGGTTGCTGTGGCTCAGTACCTGACCGAAACCAACCTGCTGAGCAGCGAAGACCTGGCCGCCCTGGCCAAGCCTCTGCAAGGCGTGACCCAAGATCCCTCTACCGTTGACGACGTGATCAATGGCTCCGAGCAGCCTGGCGTCGCCACCCAAAAATTCACCGTTGGTCAAGATGACCTGGTGGGTACCGCTGGTAAAGACAAGTTCGTGGCCAACGTGGTGCAAAACATCAACGGCGAGCAAACCAACAGCCTGGCTACTGGCGACTCCGTGGACGGCGGCGCGGACCAAGACTCCCTGTTTGCCACCGTGCAACAGGCTTCTGCCCTGAACCAAGGCCCCGCATCGGCCATCATGCCCTCCACCGTTAGCGTGGAAACCGTTGAATTCCGCGCCCTGGCCGACAACAACGAAGTCAGCCTGGCCAACGACCGCGTGGTCATCAACGCCAAAGACATGCTGGGTGTGGAAACCCTCGGCTCCGTACACAGCGATGCATCCCTGCTGATCAAGGACGTCACCACCCTGACCAACAACGGTGAATACGCTGACAAGCGTGAAACCAGCGCCCTGACCGTGCGCATGGACCACACCGGCAACGGCAACGCCGTGGATCGTGCTTCGGACTTGACCGTCCTGATCGACAACGACTACCTGATTCCTACTGGCACCTCCAGCTCTGTGGCCAACTACTGGCTGCTGGACGAAGATGCAGACTTGGCCAACAGCGCCAACCGTCTGAACGCCATCGACAACAACGGCCTGAGCTTCACCCTGGGCGGCGTTGCCTACAGCATTTTTGCCGTGGAAGACCCTGCCACCGAATTGTTCTCTGGCACCCACGAAGCCTACGTGGCCGCTCTGCAAGCCAACCTGGCCGCTCAGCAAGCCGCCGGCACCATCCCCGCTGACCTGACCGTCACCCTGGACTACGGCAACACCCGCCAGACCGGTCTGGAAAACGGCGCCCTGTCCAAGCCCATCCCCGCCATCGTGGTGAGCTCCACCTCTGGCGTTCTGGTGCCCACCGGCTTTGCACGTCCTGAAAACACCCCAGGTGAATACGACGTTTATGGCCGTTTCAACAATGAAGCCAGCGCAGCCTCCTTCGTCACCATCAACGTCGAACTCGAAAAAGTGGGTCGTGGCGCTGAAGGCGGCGACCTGACCATCGGCGGCATGGCCACCGACCTGAACAACAACTGGAACTACTCTGGCGACGCTCTGAAAGAAGGCGTGGAACAGTTCAACGTCACCGTCTCCGGCGACGCCACCCAGAACAGCAGCCTGGCCAGTCTGCAGTCCACCAACAACACGCTGCAAATCGTCAACGTGGTTTCCGCTGAAGGCAGCAAAGCCGACCTGTTCATCGGCAACCTGGAAACCGTGCGCCAAGGCAAGGACATCCGCGAAGCCCTGAAGGACGTGCGCGTATTCAACGCCACCGGCTTTGAAAACGACCTGACCCTGAACGCCAGCCTGACCGACGAAGTCGTCGCCAAGTACCTGAACCTGGTTGACACCGACGCCGCGCACACCGTTGACAACAGCGACTTCGCCTACAACTTTGCTGGTGGCAACGACGTGTTGAACATCAACATCAGCAAGACCAACTTGGCTTTTGCTGGTACCACCACCCGCGAAGACTTCACCTTCACCGCCAACATGGGTGCAGGTAACGACACCGTGACCGCTCAAATCGGTGACGGCGTGGCCAACGGTGCACGCGACGCTTGGTACGTCAACAGCACCCTGAACAACAACCTGAACATCCAGACTGGTCTGGGTGACGACGTTGTGGCCACTCTGGGTGCTGGCACTTGGAACATCGACGTTGGTGCTGGCAACGACACCGTGTACTCCGACAACTCCGGTGACAAGGCCGTGTGGGTGTTCAACACCGACAACAGCGTGGCCGCCACCGCTGCTGCTGCTCGCAACATCAACGACCTGCGCTCTGACGCCAACGACACCTACGGCTCGCTGTTCAAGTCCACGCTGACCGTCACCTTCCGTGGCGTCACCAGCGAAGTGACCCTCGACGCTACCGTGGACACCGACCTGGACATCAACCAAGTCATCAAGGCCGCCATCAACAGCGACCCCGCCCTGAGGAAGCTGCTGCTGGCCCAAGACGGCCCCGCCAACACCTTGGTGGTGCAATCGCTGATCGACGGCGCTGTGCTGGCCAACGACCTGGCTGTCAACATCACTGCCCCCACCGCTGCCGCCTTCGACCAGACTGCTCTGGCCGAGTACGCCACGGCTCTGGGCCTGCCCTTGGCTGGCCTGAGCGCCGCTGGCCTGCAAGCCCTGGTGGCTGCCAACGTGGCTGCCTTCAACGCAACCGGTGACTACACCAGCAACTTCGCCAACTTTGGCGTGGTGGGCACCGAGCGGTCCGGCAGCAACTCCACCGAGATCACCGAAAGCGAAATCCGTGTGGATCTGGACGGCACCGACGTCATCGTTCTGAGCACCGGCGCCAACAGCGCTGAAACCGTCGTGCTGCAAGGCGTGCAAGACGAGCAGCCTCTGGTGGTGGTCAACTTCGACGCCAACGACAAGTTCGTGTGGTTTGACGGCACGGCTGAAAAAGTCACCCAACTGGTTGGCAAAGAAGTGCAAGCCCAAAACGCCGAAGGCGTCTGGGAAACCGTTGCCGTGGTGGATCTGGGCAATGCCGTGCTGCCCACCGAGCCCACCGAGCCCACCGAGCCCACCGAGCCCACCGAGCCCACAGACCCCACCGACGTGGTGGACACCCTGACGCTGGAAAACGCCCTGGCTGCTGAAGTCGCTGGCGAACTGCCCTTCGAGTACAACATCGACACAGCCGTGGTGTACAACGCTGGCACGGTCACCGTGGAAGTGGCGGAAGAAGCCTTCTGGAACGTGGACTACATCCTCAGCGGCGCCAACAACAGCGACGAGCTGGTGCTGGCCGACCTGTTCGTCTGGTCGCTGGCCGACAGCCTGGAAAACCTCTACGCTGCCAGCACCGAAGTGCTGGAAGGCGCAGCTGCCTACACGCTGACCGACGCCAGCCTGGTCTGGGCCGATCTGTCCGAAGACGAGCAACTGCTGGTGCAAGGCGCCACCAACGCTGCCGACTACGTGCCTACCGAAATCGTGATCGAAGTGACCGCTGCTGGCGCTGCTGGCACCGCCGACGCCGACATCTTCTTGGTGGACGTGGCCGCTGCCCTGGCCGACGCTGCTGGCGACAACTACCAGCCTTCCATCACTGGCTTTGACGTGGCTCAGGACGTCCTGCGCCTGGATCTGCCCTTGGCGGACGCTGGCATCACCACCCTGGCTCAGCTCGATGGCCAGCAAGGCGTGGCCGTTCAGTACGACCCCTTTGCCAACCTGACCCTGATCAACCTGGGCAACGACGCCAACGGCGGCGAAATCGTGACCATCTCTCTGGTTGGTATCGCTGACGCAAGTGCTGTTGAGGTGCAAGTCATCTAATATACGGGCACGCGCCCTGCTACGTGGTAAGCGAAGCGGGGTGCTAGACGCTCTGCGCATCTAAACCACCCGGTACGCCGGGTGGTGCGCAACAAGCAACCTTCAATTTATTTTTCTACAGGAGCTTCAAATGGCTTTCACTTCTGGTAACGACATCAACATCCTGCAAGGCACGGATGCCCTTTCTGTCGGCGCTGGCGCTGGCAACGACCGCTACGTGCTGGATGCTTCCACACTCAATGCCGACCAACAAATCACCATCAGCGACACGCAAGGCGCCAACACCCTGCAACTGGTTGGTGGTCTGGAAATCGTCAGCAGCCTGGTGACTGGCACAGCCGTTCAGCTGGTGCTGAACAACGGTGCAAAAATCACCGTGCTGGGTGCCAACACCTTCAATTTCCAGACGGGTGGCAACCCCCTGAACGGTACGGGCGGCGTGGTGCAGAACTTTGCCGACTTCGTCACCCTGAGCCTGGGTCTGGCCGAAGTGCCCACCGGCAACACCCCCGTTGAAGGCGACACCGTGACCGTGCAGGAAACCGGCGGTACCGAGCCCACCGAGCCCACTGAGCCCACCGAGCCCACCGAGCCCACCGAGCCCGTGGGTGAGACCTTTATGCTCACTG
>JAQVCA010000001.1:0-95839 GCA_028690035.1 Comamonas sp.
CCAGCACCGCACCCATCGTTGCCGCCCCTGCCACACCCTTCATCGGGTCAAGCTCAGGGTTAAAGGGCACCGCTGCGCGTTGGCCTTCGTACTGGGTCACGCCTTCTTCCAGTGCCTCTTGTGCGCCTTCCACAGCCCCAGTCTTCAAGGCACGTGCCGCCAAGCCGCCGCCAAAGCCCTTGGCCCCGGCAATCAGGCGCTCAGCCCCGACCAAGCCACCGACAGCACCCCAAGCCCCAGGAATCACACTGGCACCACGGGCAGCGGCCAACGCCTGCTCATCCGTGGCACCGCCTTGGCGCGACAGCTCATAGGCCGTGCCAGCAGCATCGCCACCGGCAGATGCCATGCCAAACCCCGCACCAGCGGCCAAGCCTGTGCGCGTGGCCGCCTTGGCCCCCATTCCCAGCGCACCTACCGCTGCACGTGCACCACCCACAGCAAGGCCCGGCCCAGCAAATGAGCCGGCCGCCTGGGCTGCCGCCAGCAGCGGGTTACGCGCCACATAACCCAGCGTGGCAGAGACTTCATCACCAAAGCCCTGAGCCTGATCCATCTCCTGTGCGTAGCGTGCCTTCTCGGCCTTGACCACATCCGACTGCTTGTTCTGGCCAGCTTCAATGAAATTCTTGTCAATCCACTGCGACGCGGCATTGCCAGGGCGCACGAAGTTGGCCACCGCTGAAGCATTGCCTGCTGCAGCATTGGCGACCTCGATCACGTTGTCGTTGATGGCAGTCCATAGAGAACGCTTGGGTTTTGATGGTGCCTCGTCGAACTTATCGAAGTTGTTGGCCGTGCGACTTGGTTCGTCAAATTGATCGAAATGGTTGGTGCTCATGCCCCCACTCTGCCGAGCGGCGCCTCAACAGGCGAACCCTAGCCGGGGACAAAAAACCCGCCGAAGCGGGTTGGTCAGTAAGCGAAAGGGCTTAGGCGGGCAGAGCCTTGGTGCCATGCGCTGCCATGTTGGTCAGTTTGCGCATGCAGGTGGAAGCAAGTTGCATCAGAGTCTGTGGATCAACTGAAATGCTGTCCTCGATCGCCAAATGGAATTTATCAACGGGTAGCACACATGCGTTGTGCTCAACCTGTGCCACGCTGGGTTCAGCATCAGCTCCATACCCAAAGCTCACCATCCAGCGCCCGCGCCGCAGGTCTTCCGACTTCATCATCGCCATAAGCGCGGCATACTGAATCTTCATTGCTACGGCATTTGCAGCACTCAGCGCAGGCTCTAAACGCTCCAGCGGCACATTTTCCTCATGGACTACACCAGAGTAGCCATCGGGTAGTTTGGCAATTAGGTACTGCCGTGCTTCCAGGTGCTGGGTTGCGGGCAGCTCCAGATAGCTGTTCACCTTGAACTTGCGCTGAAAGCGTGCCCAAGTTTCACCGTAGCCCTGAATGCCTGCCTGCACGATGGCGGCAACGATCTCCTTGAGGTCTTGCGCCTGGGCTGGGCTGATGCGTGCGTAGTCGATGGCTGGGACTGTCTGCGCCACAGGCTGTTGGTACTGGCCAGTTTTACGGATGGTGGGCAGGACTTCACCTGTCACCCAATCTGAAAACTTTTCAGCCTCAGGCTTGCGGCTGCGAAGCACCAAGCGGTACAAGCCTGACTCATTGATGATTGTGACTTTGCGCAACTGCTCAACTCCGCCAGAGCTGCTACCCACAATCTGGGTATCAGCCTTTTGATGGTTACTCAGATTACGCGTACCCTTTTCAGCGTCTCGATAACCAAGAGCCCTGCATACATCGGTAGCCACAAACCAAGGCTCACCATCGCGCACGATCACACGCACTTGGTTGTCGCCGAAGTTAAACACTGGCTGGCTGTTAGCGGGCACTACTGTAGAATTGAACATGTTTAATCCTTCTGTGAGAAGTTGGGTTTTGACACTCGACGCCTCGGTGGTTGCAGCCATCGGGGCGTTTCCTTTTTCAGGCCTGCTTTTCATGCTGGGCCTCTTTCACTTGCTCTGCCGCCAAGCCGCGCTTGATCAGATAGAGGATCTCGGCCGTCAGCGTGCGCTCGTTTTGCGCTGCTCGCACCTTCAGCTCTTTACGAAGACCATCTTGGTTAAAGCGCAGCATGAATTTGTCGGCTGTTGCACTTGGTGGGGACTTTTTGCTTGAATCCGTCATTTCAACTTCCTTTTCTGACATGGTTTTGGTGTCATTGGGTGAATCATGCCTAGACACCATTTCTATGTCAATAGCATTGCGACACTTTTTTAGTGTCGATTTTTTGTGACATAAAAATGGTGTAATCCCACAATGGACGATGAACGCTATACCCGCATCACTTTGCGAATCCCAAAGGAGCTACATGCGAAGCTTCAGGACGCAGCCGACGCTACATCTAAGTCGATGAACGCTGAGATCATCGGACGCTTGGAAGGCACGTTCGCAATACCTGCGCCTAGCCTACAAACCCAAAGTAGGGAAGCTGAACTGCTCCGCGACGAGCTGGTAGCTATCGTTGGGCGCAAAAGAAAGAATGAAGAAATTCTGGATTACCTACGCAGCGCTGGCCTACCCACTACTGACCTTGGGGAGGTATTTGCTAAAGAGTGGCGCGAGCTTGGCCCTAAAGCTCTCATAGCCGCCCAACGGCTGCGCGAGCTGGGTGAAATTGAGGCAGTCAAGCAGATCTCGAAGCGTCATCCCGCCAAGGGTGTATAGCCACCCCAACAAGGCGCTGGCGCTTGAAGTTTTTAACCAGGTAACAGAGAGCGCAAACGGGCCTTTGCAGTACTCCACCACCCCGGACGCTGATCTTGAGGTGCTTGAGAGGATTTATTCAATGTATCGAGCAGTTCTTGGTGCTGCTTGAGCACGAGCCTGTTGAGCTCAATTGCTGCTTCGAGACTACTGGATTGAGAGGGGGTTCTGGCGTTACGTTGCTTCATGCAGGTATTGGCGCACAACCAACACTCATGATCCAACCTTAGGCGGACAGTGCCAGTTTCAGGCAACAAAAAAGCCCTCTTGCGAGGGCTTTAGACTTCATAGCTGCGTTTGCACCTCACAAGGTAGGATGCCAAGCCCAGTTCACGCTTACGGGCGTGATACGAAATTCTAAACGGTTGCACACGCCTTCTGCAAACCCATACGCCTATAGCCTTGGGTACACACGAATCAATCTGTTACGATACTTTTGACCATACAACTAGAGGGGTTTCGAATGGCTTGGACGGAAATTCTGGCGTGGGCAGCAGGTGTTATTGGCGCTGTAGTTGCTGCTGGTTTGACTTTTAAGATTATTTTTTCAAATAAAAAAATAGATAAATCTCAAAAGATCAAGGTAACACAAAAAAATATTCAAGCTCGTGGAGATGTTGTCGGAGGAAACAAAACCACTACCATCAATAAATAAAAAATGTCAGTCACTCAAAAAGGCATTCGCGCTGATGGTGATGTCGTTGCTGGCGACAAGCACACCACTATAAATCATAATTATAAAAGTGGGTACTCTTCAATTGCAAAGCTATACGAAAAGCTGCGTGCAGATGATTCAACGTACCAAGCCTCTGAGAGAATCAGACTAAAACTTAATCATTTTAATACGCCTGGTGCAAATTCTGACGTCAGAGATTTGCAGAAAAAACTTACCGATGGCAATCGTGCTTATCTAATAAACCAAGCGATTGAGTTAAAACAAGATGCAGCCATGCTAGTTGCAGAATGGCAAACATCTGGTGTGGCGCAAGAAATTATTACATTACTGCTTGCTAAAATCCATACAGATTTTATAATGAACGCATCGCCAGCCATTCAAGCAAAGAAGCCTGATTTGGAAATCGACCGCATCATTAAAGAGAAAGTTATTGATCCTGCAATTGAAATGCTGGGAGATAACGACTTAATGATCACCGATTCTGACATACTTGGATTTCTCTTCTTCTTGGGCGGTAACTGCCACATAAGGTGGGACGCATGCTAATTTATCACCCCGCATATGATGTCTATCATTGCGTTTTTAGATCTATTTTGTTAACAAATCATTTAGATGAAATTGAAGTACCTAAGCTAAGATTGCTTGATTTTTATTTAACGTTTCCTGCTGAATTAATTAAAGCCTCACTTCCAAGAGAAATCTCCCATGCAAAAAGAATTGTCAAACCATACCTAAATCGTTATCACGGCCCAGTTAGTGGCCTTCAGACATTCAAGGATATGGAGCATATACAAATGTCTGCATTTGGAACGCTTGCAGCGACCGAGATATTTGATGCTGAGAGTTTTAGCAAGGGCTTGATAAAAAGAAGTACGTCTATCATATTTCCAGAGATGCAAGAGAGAATAAGTCATTTTGAAGATGAAAACAAAGAATTATTAAATCTTCTTGTTAAAGACTTATCTTCCATTCCCTTGCTAGGAGATAATGGACTTAAAAAACGCACAAATTTAATGGAGTATAAGTATGACGTTAATTAAGCCAACATTAACAATAAAAAAGATAATAACTTACAAAAATAATATTCCAGTTTTCGAATGTGAATTTCATACAGGAGTGAACATTGTTAGAGGTCAAAATAGCTCTGGAAAAACAACTGTACTTGATCTTATTGCTTATAATCTTGGCTCAGAAAATATTCCCTGGAAACAAGAGGCATTACTCTGCGACCATACAATAATCGAAGTTTCGCTGAATGGTAAGCACGCTTGTTTGAAAAGAGAAATAAGTGATAAAGCCCAGAATCCCATGTTTATTTTTTGGGGAACGTTACAAGATGCATTGGAAGCATCTTTTGAGAAATGGGAAAAATATAGCTTTAGTAGAAGTAGCTCCAAAATAAGCTTTACGCAAGCGCTGCTGCTCGCAATGGAAATGCCTGAGGCACAAGGAGATGGTGCATCTAACATCACGATGCATCAACTATTGCGAGTCCTCTACGCAGATCAGCCATCTCTTCACAGTCCAATTTTTCGACAAGAGCCTCGGTTTGACACAGCACTCACACGCGAAGCCGTGGGCACATATTTAAGCGGTGTTTATGATGACAAGCTCTATATGTCCCAGCTTGAGAAAAGAGAAATTGAAAAGCAAATAAGTCAAATTGACTCAGAACTGAGAAGCATCTACACAGTACTTGCAAATTCAGAACAAGAAATCAATATTGAAACTCTTGCCCAAGAGATATTAACTCTAGAGCAAGATAAGAATAATAAATCCGATTATCTAAACAAATTACTTCAAGATAGAGTAATACCGGATAACAAAAAATCAAAAAACGTCAACATAACCGATCAACTTAATACTGCAAAACAATCATTAAAAAATCAAGAGAACGAAATATTAAAAGTTGAATTGGAAATTGCTGACACAAAGAAATTTATCGAAGAAATAAAAATAAGATTATCTACTTTAGATGACTCCACAGCCACACGAAAATATTTCGGAAATATAAAATTCCCATTATGCCCTTGCTGTTTATCCGAGATCAAATCTAATGATGAAAGCAATAGCTGTCTTCTTTGCAAAACTCCCGCCAATGAAACACCAGAAGCATCTCAAATACTGAGAATGCGCAACGAATTAAAAATTCAAGAAGACGAGTCCTCAAGAATTCTAAAATCAAAAGAATTAAAACAAAGTGAGCTCTCAAGAGCTTTGCCAGAACTTAGAAAAAAATTAAAAAATCTTGAGAAAGAATTCACAAATTCTTCTGCGATCTGGACATCTGATGTGGAATCAGCAATTACAGAGACCGCTAGGCAACTAGGTATACTAGAACAAAAAATAAATAACCTATTCGAACATCAACGTCTAGCCAGCATTATTAAAGACAAACAAAAATTTAAACAAGATTTAGTTTCCAGAGATTCTGATTTAGAAGATATTATTAGATCCCTAAGCATTAATCAAGAATATAGGACACGTGAAGTTTATCTAGCAATTACGGAAAAGCTGGGAGAACTACTAAGAAAAGATCTACCACGTCAAGAAGAATTCTTCAAAGCAGAAAGTATTCAATTCAGTTTTGCTGACAATCAAATTGTTGTTGAAGGGGCAACTAAATTCTCTGAAAGCTCTACTGTTGTTCTTCGTCACTTATTTCACTTGGCATTATTAAGCGTTTCGACCTCAATTCCTACAATGAGACTGCCAAGATTCATGATGCTAGATGGTATTGAAGATGGCGGAATGGAACTTCCAAGATCACATTTGCTTCAAGAAATTATTGTTGAAGAATGCAGCAAGTTCAAATGTGAATATCAGTTGATATTTGCAACATCACAAATATCTCCAAAATTGGAAGATGAGTTGTATGTGGTTGGACGTTACTTCACAGAAGACGATAGATCTTTAAAAATTACTTCTTAGAGTATTTATTAAAGGAAAAAATTTATCTACCACAAATAATTTCATGCCTACGCGCTAGCTAATCGATATTACGCCGATCAAAGCTAGCGCGTATTTTTTCAACCTCAGACCTCAACTACCAACAACCTCTGCACCCACCGCACGCTCACCCCGCACTCCCACGCCAAGGCGCGGGTGTTGAACTCTCTTGTGGAATCCGAGCGCTTGTTAGGCTCGTGCTATCCCTGACGCTACACCAAGCAGCTGACCATCAGCCTACCCCTCTGCTAAATTCCCCTCATGCGCCACACCATCGCCGCCCTACTCCTGCTGACCACAGCCCCAGCCTTCGCCGCCAACTACGCAACCTGCATCCTGGACAAGATGCCTGGCGTGGCCAACGACGTGGCGGCGCATTCGGTGTATCAGCTGTGCCTGCAAGAACACCCCGGCGGCTTGGCGGCTGTACCGCAAGGCTCTGGCCGGGGATTCTTCGGCTACAACAGCGGGGCTGAATGCACCGCCAAGAAAGCCGGTGAAACCCGCAGTCAGCAGGCTGCTTACATGATCAGTGGAGCGTGTCGCAAGCTGTATGACGAACCAAACTACTTCGATCGTTACGATCCACCGAGGTAATTGCGCGAAGCACCAGGGCCAAACTTCGCATCAAACTGCGCTGCAAACTGCGGATTTCGTCGCAACTCTGCGATAGCCCCAGGAGGAATGCTTGGCGCTTCCAATGGCCTACCACTACGCAGATCAATAATCTCTTCCCGCTGTTCGCCTGTAGGCAGCCCTTGCTCACTCAGCACTGGCACCTTGCGGCGCATGAAGTTGTTGCTCAGGTTTTCCGTATCGGTGCGTCCAGCTAATGCCGCCAAGTTGCGTTGAGCTGTGTTGCGTTGCTCGGGCGTTGCTTGCTCATCCAGTACCGTATTGCGCAACTGCTCTTGCTGTGCGGCTGCACGGTTGGCAAAGCCTTGGGTTTGCCGCTCCATGTCCAGGCGCGCGGCATCCATCATGGTGCGCGGCCGCTCCCGCTGATTTGCCCCATCCTGCTGCATCTGCTCACGCACCAGGCCTGCATTGGTGTCGTTGGTCTTGGCCTGCAAGGCCGCTTGCCCACCGGTGCGCGCTGCCATGTCCCCTTGCACAGCTGCTTGGTAGGCCTGCACAGCGGGATGCTGGGCAGCAAAGCGCTTGCGCGGCGCATCTTCCATCGCACGCTCTGCCGCCATGCGCAAGCTGCGCAGCTCGTTACGTGTGCTCCAGTCGTTGCCGCTATGGCTGATTTCTGGCGTTGCAAAGCCGCGCGGCTGCATAGCGGCCTGCTGCTCCTGCTGGGCGTACATGGCATCAATCAAAGAGCGCTTCTGCGGCTGCCCCGCCAGGTTGTTGGCCGCCTGCATGTTCTGCGCGCTGGGCTGGCCCAGGTTCTGCGGCAAGCCCAGACCGTTGGGGTTGTCGCTGTACTGGCCTTCTCCATGCTTGTACACGCCGGATAGGCTGGGCACCTGTTTTGCTTGGCGTTGCTGCATCGCCTCGGCATTCGCCAGGGACTGTGTTTGCGGCGTAGCAGCTGCCGCGCTCGGGCTAGGGCCAAGCTGCTGCTGGGTAGGTTGAGCGCCGTTCATGGCCTGCGCCTTTGCCTCTGGCACTGCATTGGGCACCGTGGCCAGCGCTGCAGTGCCACGGCTGGCCGTGTTGGCTGCGCCAGCTGCGGTGTTGAAAGCGCGGCTGATCATGCCGCCGGTACTGGCTAGCTTGGCAACACCACCAATACCGGGTAGAGCCATTGCGGCGTTGTACACATTGCGCCCCAGCTCAGTGGAGTGGATACCACTGGTGGCTGGATTAGGTTGCACTGGCGTGTTTGTTTGTTGGTACTGACTACCAGAGTCGCGCGGGATTTGATCAATCAGCGCTTGACGGCGCTCTTCGCTTAGGGATGTGGCCATGCTGCTGTCATCCTTGTGCCTGTGCACGCTTGGCGGCTACGAACTGCGCACGCAGCTCGTTTTGCATTTCCAAGGACAGAGTGCCAAATTCAGGGTCGTGGTGAATGAAGTGCTCCAGCTCGTCCACGCTGGAAAACTGTTGCAATGGCTGGGTGTCTGCCTGCGCCGCTGCCTCATCAATGGCGGGGACCGTGGGCACTGCCGCCTTGGTCTTGGCCGCCTTGGCGGCTTTGGTTGTCTTGGTGGTTTCGGTCATCACAGTTGCTCCAAACTGGGGGATCAAGCAATGGGTCCAGGCATCAGGGCAGCACCACTGCGCACCCACTCCTCATTGCGCACCGAGGCCTTGCTGCCAAACTCGGCCTCAAACTGCTGCAGCGCAATCGCGGCTTTGGCATCGTTGTAGAGGTCGTTGTCCATGCGGCTGTAGGCGCGGTACAGCATCCAGTGCACCAAAGCGGGATGCGCTTCTTGGCGAATTTCTGGTTCGTCTTGGCTGTCTTGAAGCTGGCATTTAGGCAGGCGCTGCACAGTCATGCACAGTTCACCGGGCTGGCTTGGTCGTGGCCACAGGTAAACAGCCCCAGTGGCAACGCCAGACACAAGGTGCTGCACCTGGCGCTGTGGGTCGTTGAACTGCCAGCCGGGGTACAGGCCATCCATTTCTTCGGCGCTGATCAAGTGCACCGTATGGCCGTCCACAAATGCGCGGGTGACGCGCAGTGCTGTAGATGCCAGCTTGACCAGCTCCTGCCCAGCCTGCAGCTGCACGCGCGAAGCATCAAGCAGCAGCTGGCCACGGCGACATGCCTCTATCTGTGCCTCATTGGCATAGAGGGTCAACAGCTCGTCATCGCAGAAGTACGGCTCAGCCGCGTCGCCTGCCTGTGCGCGATACAGCGCGATCAATTCGCCCAGGGTCATGGCCTGCCTTAGCGTGCTTCAGCCAAGACGCCCACCAGCCAAGCGCCACCGTTGGGGTTGGCGTCACGCACCACGCTGAAGGGATAGCGCAGCGAGTGCATCGCGTGCAGGTGGTTCATGCGCTCACCCAAGCGTTCGTCCAGAGTTTGGCCAAAGTCTGTGCGCTTGGCGCGTGCCAAAACTTCCACGTACTTGCGCTTGACCGTAAAGGGTTCGCCACGGGGGATGAACTGGGTCGTGCCGTTGACCCCCACTTGCACCAGCTTGGGGTCTTCGGGGTCTTGGGATGGGTTAATCACGATGGTGACCAGCTCATTGAGGAAGGCTTCCATCTCCAAAGCCCCCTTGGGCATCGGTTTGTCCACCACGTCAATACCGGCCACGCCGGTGATTTCGCCGATGGTGCCTGCATGTTCATCGCCCAGGTACTGTGCGCCAGCGTCAATGTGTCCTGCGTTGTGGCTGATGATGGGCGTGGTGCGGTTACGGGTTGCCATGCTGAGTTTTCCTTGAATACTGGCCCAGCGCACTCAAAAGCGCGCCGGGTCTTGGGGTGGTCTGTGGTTAGAGCGCCGAAACGCCAGCTTCAGCGACGGCCATCCAGCCCTCGTTGAGCAGCACCGCGTTCATGTAGAACTTGGCACCGATGTAGCCGCGCTGGCCCAGCGGGTCGGACTTGTCTTTCTGTCCAGGGGGGATGTAGGTGGGATCGATCGAATCGGCACCGCGCAAAGCCAGCTGGCCCCAGGCATCCTCACCGCACACGATGAATGGGTACACGTCCACCTTGGTTGCACCAGTCAAGCCCGTACTCCCAATGTCTGCGCCAGCACCCACATAGGGAGCCAGCTCAGGCGAGGTGGTGAAGCGGAAGTTCTCGCAGCTCCCCAGCTCTTGGGCATGCACAGGCTTGCGGTTGCCGTACTCGCTCACGTGGATAAAGCCCTTGAGGTCGCGCACATCGGCTTCGGCATCGGTGTGCACAAACACCAGGTACGAGGCTTCCACGGGGCGCGTGGCAATCTTGGGGCTGGCATCGAGCACGCCCGTGATGCGCTTGGCATGGTTGGCTTGCAGGTTGCGGCTGATCTTGCGCAGCAGGTTCAGCGAAATAGCCTCAGCCACCGTGGCGCGCGAGCTGCCGCCTGCGTAGAACACGTTGGTGCAGCCCTTGACCACGCCGTAGCGGATCATTTCGCGCAGCAGGCCCACGCGCTCGCCACAGTGCTTTTTCATCTCGGCGGGCACATCGTCCTCGTAGGTATCCACCACCTGGTCAGTCAGCTGATACAGGCAGCCGTACTGCTTGATCACCGCGGTAATGTCCTGCGGGGTCAGGCTATCTGCCGTGGGCGTCACGCCCTCGGTCAGCTCATGGGTGGCTGCATCCACCACAGGGCGGTTGCGGGTGTCCCAGTTGGTGTTGAGCGCGCCATGCGGCAGATAGCGGCGGTACACCACCGTCTTGCCTTGGTTTTTGGGCAGCCCTTTTTGCTGCCCGCAGATGCCCAGCACCTCGGTAGCAATGGCGTGGGCAAGGATCTCGCCCTTGATTTTGCCAATGCGGGCGGCTGGAGTGGTACTCGTAAATTGAGCCATGATGTTCTCCTTGTGGGCCTACCGGCTTAGCGGCGGCCCATGACTGTGTTGAAGCCCATTTCAAAGGCCTGTTCTTCGGTCAGCGCGGCTTGAGGCTGCGGCGCGTTGCCTTGGGGCGTGACGGCTGCAGCCAAGCGCTGCTTGCCCTTGACGTGCTTTTGCGCCTGGGCAGCCTTGGCTGCGCCCCACTGGTCAAACTGGTCAATCACCGCAGCCATGGCCTGGGCCGTATCGGCTGCGGCAAAAGCGGACTGCACCTCTTGGCCCTGGGCAGCCAGCCACAAACCAAACTCTTGGCCTGTGACTTTTTCGCGCCAACCGCTGTGCATGCGATCCATCACCGCCAACTCAATCGCCACGGGATCCAGCTCGGCCGACGCTGGAGCTGCAGCCGTGGCCACGGTCTGCCCTTCCTGCGCTGGCGGCGCTGCCTGTGCGGCTGGTTGCTGGGCTTGGAACAGTGCTTTGGCGTAGGCGGCAAATTCGGGGAAGTCCTGCTCAAACTGCACCAGCTCTGGTGGCAACTCGGGTGCAGCGGTGTGCACCGGCGCTGCCTGCTGCACGGGTGGCGTCTGCAACTTGCTGCCGAGATCGCCAATTTTTCCGTGCGCCTTGCGCAGCTGCAGTTCAAGGTCCGGCACTTTCGATGCCTGTTCCAGCAAGCGCTTGACTTCGCTGCGCTTGAAGCCATCCAGCACCACGGGGTCGTCTTCCGGGTCGTTGCTGCTTCCCTGCCCTGCTGGCGCTTGTGCCCCATCAGGTTGGTTGCTGGCGTCGGGCTGGTCATCGACGGCTTCGGTGGTGACAGAGGCATCAGGCTGCGCACCTTCCGTGGCCGTATCCACCCCTGCATCGGCTGCTGTCGCCTCGGATGCGGGGATGGGCTGGCCGCTGGCTTGGGCAAAGCCTTGCTCAAACGCCTCGTTCTCTGCTTGCTGGTCTTCTACGCTCATGCTTCATGCACTCCTGTTCTCACTATTCACCCTCGGCCTTAGTAGGCGGCGGGCTCTTGCTCTGGGGCCGGCCTAGGTTCGGCCAGCGCCAGCAACTCTTTCCACGCTGCAATGCGGCCCCGCTTGTTGGCGGTGGCTATGGCATCCAGCGTCGGGCTATCGTTTTGCTCACGCAGCTGGGCCACCTTCTGGGCGGCCAGCGCTTGCACGGCGTGCCAGGTGGGTGAGGTGAAATCAATAGCCGGTTTGCTCATGCCCCGCAGTGTTCCCATTTACACAGCAGGGCGCGAACCCTAGCCGGGGGATGCCTCTGGCTGCACACCATCCGCCACAGGTGTTTCAATGCCCTGCAGCAAGCCAACGGCAGGATTAGCCGGTGTCAGTGGGTTGGTATTGCTGGGCAAGTCCACGCCCTGCCCTGGGCCTGCCGCCTGCGGCACGATAGGGGCGGCATCTCTGTCCTCGTAGCCAGCAGAGCGAAGCAACCCGTCTGCCGTGGTGGCCGTGGCCGGAATCTGCTCAATCACCTGGGCCGCCTGCACCGCGCCATACTGCGCCTCCACCGCCTTATTCACAGCTTCAGCCTGCACCTTGGTGGCCTGCGCTTCCAGCAGCTTGGTCTTGGCCTGTAGCGTGGGGTCTTGCCCTTGCTGCGCTTGCTGGGCCTTCTTGTCCTCGGACAGCTGGAAGTTCTTGGGATCAAGCCGCTGCCCACGGCACAGCTCGGCTGCCAGCTTGGCCGGGTCAAGCTCGTACACAGGATTGGCCGCTGCCTGCAGCAAACTCATGAGGAACTGCTGCTGCGCATCGCGCTCCACCAGCGCCGACGATGCACGCACATCGATCTGGAAGTCCCCCTTGATGCTCTCGTCCTCGTTGTAGGCCATCATCCAGTCGAAATAGCGCTGAATGTGCGGGCGCGTCATATAGTCGTCAAAGCGCTTAGCCAAACGGCGCAGCACGCTCGTGGCATTGTTGTTTTGCATCTGCATGCCGCCCAGCGTGTTGGGCGCATCACCGCGAATGCCTTGCAACATGGCTGGCATGCCCGTGGTGTCCTCGGCCATCTTGAGCGCGAAGTTGATGATGTTCATCAGCTCGCCCTGCACGCTGGTGACGGCAAAGCTTGCGAAAGCGCCACGCACATCAGATACATCGCTACTCGTCTCTGCCCGCCACACCTTGCCTGGGCGCAGCGTCCAGTTGCCATCCACCGGAGTGATGCCGTTGCCAATGACCACCTGGGGCGATGCCGACAGGCCGCTGTTGTCCATCATGGCGCGCACAGCCCCATTGAGCATGCGCTGCACGGTACGAATCTGTCGGCTGATACCCATGCCCCACGGCATACCGGGGCGGCGCTGCCAGGCCAGCACGTCATACGGGAACTCACCGCTCTCGATGGGGCTGAGCACGCACTTGACCAGGCGGTCATTGATCATCACCGCCATGGCGGGCATCTGCTCATCCACATCATCATCCAGCGCCACGCCCATAGCCTGCAGCTGCTGGCGCATGCAGTGGCCGTGAAAAATCCACATCTCATACTCATCGTCGCTGCGCCGGTACACAGCCTCGGTGCCCTCGCGCGTCTTCGCAGGGCCTTCCCGCAGCGCGGCCAGCAGCTCTGCTTGGTCGTAGCTCTGGTCTTTGAGCATTTCCTTGAGCTGGCGCTTGCCGATGTACTCGCGCTCCCATGTGTAACTGCCGCCGTGGATGTTCTCGCCGCAGGCAGGGTCGGGGAAGAAATTCCAGAAGTCGATGCGCTTGGAGCCAGGCTTGATCTCGTCCAGCTTGATTTGCGACTTGATCTTTGTCACCGGGTCTTCGCGCGTCATGCGCACCGAGCGCATCACGGGATACGGGCCCTTGAACACGCCTGACCCGCAGCGTGCAGCATCTTCAATCACTTGCCGCACCTCCCCATGCCAATTACTCTCCACCAGCGGGTCTTCAATGGCCTTCTGCATCTTCTTGGCTGCCTCGGCTGCCTGCTCTGCCTGCAGCTCCAGCGCCTGCTGGGCCTGCACAGGGTCATCCATCTGCATGGCCTGGGCCAGCTGCGTGAGCTGGTGCTGGCTCAGCGTAGGCAGTGGCGTGGCCTTGATCTCCCAAGCCCGGTCATCCGTGGGCAGCAGCATGTCAGACACCCGCGCACTGGCCGCATCCACATAGGGGCGGGTGATGTTCAGGAAGACCACCGAGCGTGTCGCTTGCTCGCTCTTGCGCTCGTTGCCCAGCACGGCCTTGGATTTGCTGCGGTAGAGCATGTTGGACGTTTGAAAAGCCCGGTTGGCATCGTCAATGCCTTGGTAGTGCTCTTCGTCCTCGGTCCACTCCTCCTCGATGCCCGAGCCCGCGCGACCAGCGATGGCTTCGCGGCGCTTGGCCAGCAGGTTTTGCAGCAGCACCTGGCGGTCGTCAAAGGCAGGTGTGTCGTCGTTGTGGGGCTGCAAGCCCCCTTGGTTGAAGGTTGCTTGCATGTCAGTACCCGATCTCGCGGTCTAAAGGTGTCCAATTGCCACTTGCCTGCACCACAGGCTGTGCTTGCTGGGCACGGTACATGTGCTCCACAGACATCCCCACATAGCGGAATGCGTCAGCACCGTGGCTGTATTCGTCGTGCAGCGGAGCATTGCCCTCGCCTGCCTTATTCAAAGCCCGCTGGTAGCGCTTCAGGCACTCCAGCAGCCGCGCAGTCTTGTTGGCGTCAAAGTAGCACCGGGGAAATGCCATACGCGCCAGCTTGATGCCCTCTTCCACGCCCAGTGCTGCATTGCACCGTACCTGACGGCGACCCAGCTGCTTGAGCCGCTGCTCTGTGCTCATGCCCGTTTGAAAATTGCCGTTCTTGCCGTCGTGCGGCAGATAGTCCCAGCCCCAGCGATATGGGCGCTTCTCCAGCTGCGCCACGTACCAATCCAGCGTTCGATGGCTATCCTCAAGGTAGTCAATGACCCGTACATCCTGCGCGCTGCCGACCTGCACCATGACAATGGCCATGGCATCGTTCCAGCCCAAGTCCCAGACGGTGTGCACCGGCAAGCGTGGGTCGTAGGGCACTTTGCACGCGCGGCCATCGGCATACAGTGCTTCCACTTCGTAGCGATAGATAGCGCCAGCAGCAACCTTTCTGGCCTTGCCTTCCCAGATGTGCTCGAAGTCATCCTTGCTCATACTCCGCTTGGCTTTCTTGCGCTCTTCGTCCAGTACCGATGGAAACCAGGGGTTGTCGCGCCAGTTGATTTCCACAACCCAGGTATCTGGACTGGGCGAAGCGATAAAGCGTTGGTACGTCTCATCGGATTCCATGTCCGGGTTGAGCGTCAGCCAAATCTCAGAACCTTCTTTTCGGATCGTGGGAATCAGCACATCCCAGCTCTTCTTGCTCACGCCATGGGCTTCTTCTACCCAAACGATGTCGCAGCCCTCAAAGGACTTGATGGAGTCCACGGTATGGGACTGCAAGCCAGCGAACAGGAAAAGCGAGCCATTGACACCACGAATCTCTGTTTCCAGCACTTCAAAGAATGCCCCAAGGCCCAAGCGTGCGATTTGGTCGGTCAAAAGCTGGTGCACCGACTGCTTGATCGACTTCTGCACCTCACGAGCACAGAGCACGCGCAGTGGATGCTGTGCAGCCATTGCCAGAAGCACCCCAGCCACAGTCCACGACTTACCGCCGCCGCGCCCCCCATGCATGACCTTGTATCGCTTGGGCTGCCAGATGGGCGCCAGCTTCTGCGGCACCTGCAGCACGGGTGCATCTTGTGCATCACTCGCCTGCATCGTCATCCTCCTGACGCGCGGGTGCAGTCACGTGCACCACACGGATAGCTGGCGGCACATAGCCTGCTGTACCAGGTGCTGCACCATCCGCGCCCTTGGCGTCCATACCGAAGGCCTGACGTTCCATGTCCACAGTGATTCGCAGCGTCTCGGCCAAAGTCTTTGCCGTCTTCGCACGCTCGGGCAAGCTGATGATCTTGCGGTACAGGTCGTTGAGCTTGTCTTGGCCGTTCTCGTCTGGGTTGCGTAGCATGTCGCCCAAGTCGGCCAACAGAGCTGCATTCTCTGGGCCTACCTGCGCTTCCAGCTCCTGCATCAGGCTTTCCACGATGGCTTGCTTACGCTGGATCAGCTTCCTCTGCGCCAGCTGAACATCTGCAATCGCCCTGGCATTTGCATCCACAAGTACGCGCTCGGAAACAGAGGATTCCTTGCGTACCAAGTTGCGTACCGCCTCATTGCGTACCAGCTGATCTGCCTTTTCCTGGATGCGCTCGGACAGGTCGCGTGTCCAGTCATCACGCTTTGCACGCTTGCGGATGGCACCTTCAGTGATGCCGTTCTCACCGGCAATCTGCCGCAGCGTCTTGATGCCCGCCCGGTAGTCCAGCTCGATGCGCTCCCAGTCCACCGCCTTGGTGCTGGGAGCCTTACCCCCTGGGGCCGGGGGTGATGGTGGGGTTTGTGGTTTCTTGGTCATTACCCCGGAGTGTTCCGGGGATGCTTCTCAGGCGCGAACCCTAGGCGGGGGAAAAGAAAGCCCGCACGATGGCGGGCAAATTTTTGAATAAAAAATGACTTTACCGCTTACTGGGTAAGCGCTGACAGCTATTGATTTTTAGCTGCAGTTACCCACCGTACCACCTCGGCCCTGCCAGCGGTTGAGGAAGTGCATGGCAGTGTGCATCTTGCTCAATGCTTCATCCACTTCGGTCCAGCCACTGACCAGCAGGTCGTGCAGCGTTTGTGCTGCATCGTGCAGATCTTGGCGGGCCTGGGCGGTGGGCAGGTGGTCGCTCCAGTTCAGGATATCCAAGGCGATGCTCTTGGCAACTTCAATGGTTCGGCCATTGCGCGGGTAAGGGTTGGCCGGGTTGTAGCGGTAAGTGCCAACCGGGGGCGGCTGCATGTGCAGATCCAGACGCGGCAGTTGCAGTGCTGCCTGACTCTGGATG
Organism: Comamonas sp.; assembly: GCA_028690035.1. Classification (GTDB taxonomy): domain Bacteria; phylum Pseudomonadota; class Gammaproteobacteria; order Burkholderiales; family Burkholderiaceae_C; genus Comamonas. The sequence goes on from JAQVCA010000001.1 coordinate 16,715, forward strand.
GCGGGTTGTGTGGATTCATCCACCAACTCCCACTGGGCAATGTGGCGGGCAATGATGGACAGGGCTTCCTCAAACTCGCTGGCTGGTATCTGGCGATAGGGCACTTTGAAGTGCGACTTGAGTTTGCTCCAGCCCTGGCGCATTGCCTCACCGCGTCTTCCCATGGGCAAGCGCTTGACGTTGCTTTCCAGCAGGGCGCGCAGGGCAATTTGTTGGGCTTCGTTCAGAGTGTCGCCGGGCTGCGTGGTGTAGGGAGCCTTGCGCAACAGCTCTGCTTCCATCGCGTTGAAGGCGGTGATGTAGGCCAACTTCCATTGCAGCGCCTCTTTGCCGGTGAAGCCCATGGCCAGCAGCGTGAAGCCATCGCGGGTGATGCGGTAAGCTGGGTCTTTACGGGTGCGACCCATGCCCAAATCGACGTCGATTTGTATGAGCGCAAAATTGCGCTGATACCCCTCTGGCAATTCTTTCAGCAGATTCTTGATGGCGCGAAGCACGTCCTTGTGCTGCTTGCCGAAGTGCTCCGCGATTTGCAGGCTGGTGGTGGTGATTTGACCGTCGATGATTTTGAGGTCAGGGGTTGCGATAGCAACGGACGTGCCAGTGGTGGTGTCAGCCATGGTTGGCTCCTTTGTGACAAGTTTTGAACCTGTCATACCTCCCGCCAAGGAGGGGTGACAGACCGTGTGGGGTTGGCGGACCGGACAAAGGAACCGGCGCACCCTTGCGGGTGCCCCCACACGGCCCGTCGTAAACGGAGCCATGCTGCACAAATGAAAAAAGCCGCTACCTGAATGGCGCGGCTTTTGCCTCTGCGCCTTTGTTGCGGGCCGCCAAGCCCGTGCCCTGTTTTGCAGGGACGGGCGCAGTATGCCACAACAACAACTTTTGACGCTACTCTTTCTCCGTAAAGCCAAGGATGACTGAGCCAAAGTATGCAGGAGCCATCCAACCAATTGCTAGCACTATGAAGAGCAGCATATCCCCTCCGCCACAGCTTCTAGACTTCACACATGCCGTCGAAAAAATACCAATAATCGTGAGCACGATCCATATCGCAGCAGCGACGTAATACCCTTTTTGCGTTAGTTTGCTCAATTGCGGCTCCATGCAGAACTTTAGAACTGGACCAGAGGGTCACAAGCACCGGCGCAGTATATCTATCGTGACATGCTCACCCCAGCGCCAACGCTCCCTGCACAGGAGCCTCGGCCACCTTCAGCTTCAATTGCTGATTTTCAGCCTCCAGCGCGGCCAGGCGCTGCGACAGCTCTCGCTTGGCTGCTTTTAGCTCCAGCAGCAGGTCTTGCGCCACCATCCCAAACTGATGCTTGTGCTCCAACATCAGCACCTGGGCATAGCTGCCGCTCAGGCGCTCGGCAATCTTGCGAGTAACCCGGTGGTCATCGAGCACCAGCTTGCCGCAGCCCTCCACCTCAATGACCAAAGCGCCATCATCCAAGTCAGAAAAATGCACGGGAGGCATCCTGCCCACTCCCATAACCAGCTGGTACACACCCGGGCGAACGCGGCGCAGCACCCCCTCTTCGTCGATCATCCTTGTCACATGGTCGTCGATGATGTGCATAGTCAGGCCCGTGGCCGCCTGTAAATTCTCTCGCGTGATGAGATGCTCCAAGCTGTTCAGCTCCTGAATTGCATCCAGGACGATCTGGCGGCTTGTGCGGTTGTCTTTTGTCTGCGTCGTCATGTGATGTGCACCTCCGGTAAACTGCTGCTTGTCCAGAGCGCAGCTCGGCGGGAGGCTCACTTTTGTGGGCCTTTTGCTTTTCAGAACGCCTCCACTTCCCAGCCGCCGCCATATTTCTTTGTGCGTGCCTTCACAGCGATGAAGCGAAACGGGTAAAGGTCGGCTGCCACCTTGATCTTTGCGCGGGCATCGTCTTGCCAGTGGCCTTTGACCTCGTGGCACTCAATCACCCCATCTGCGGCCATCACAGCAAAGTCCGGCGTGTAAAACGTGTTATCGGCCAGGCGCAGCTTTAGCCCCTCGAACTTGCGCCACTGGATCTGCCCAGCGTGCTGGAGCGCTGCCAGGTGCGCGTCGTAGGCCTGCTCAGTCTTGTTCATCTGGCCCGTCTTGAGACGGCCCAGGGCGTACATTGCTTTGCTCATTGACCCTCCCAGAGGTCATAAAAAACAACCCCCAGCTCAGAGGCGGCGTAGGCCTCCACCTTGGTGCAAAAATCGGAAAACTCGGCGGTGGTCAGCCCCGTGCTGCTTTTGCCGATCACTGAGCCGTCGGGCAGTTCTTCCACGCCGATGAACATGCGCTTGAAGAGCTCGTGCCACGTCTCAGCGCTGTACTGCTTGCCATTGACCACTGCTTGCTGTGCCACCTGGGCCAACACGCCATTGCCCCAGTAGCGTCGGTTCTGGGCACTGGTGCGCTTGCGGCGCTTGACCTCCAGCACCCAGCGGCCACCGCCCTGCAGCACAGTCTTCAAAAACGGGAAAAGCTGCCCTTTGATGGCCACCCATGCCTGCTGGCGGTTGAAGAGTTCAATTTCCAGGCGCATCTGTCTCATCCTCTTGCATGCCACAACTCCACGCCAGCGCCACAAGGCCGACGAACACGGTCAATGCGCCACCGCCTATGGCGCCCAGGACAACCAACTGCCAGTCGCTCATGCGGCCACCTTCTTGCGATAGCTCTCCCAAGTGAATGGGATCACTTGCCCTCCGTCTTCACGCAGTCGGTCCATGACCCGCTCCCCGAGGAACTCGGTCACCTCTGCCTTGGTCAAGTTGGACAAAAACAGCGTGGGCTTGCGGCGCTCGTAACGCTCATTCAGGACATCGAACATCGTGTTGCGCTCAAAATCTGAGCCAAACTGCACACCCACCTCGTCGAGGATCAGCAGGTCTGGGGCCACAAGCGCCGCAATGGCCTGGGACTCGCTCGTCTCCGAGCCTTTGACCCAGGTGTCCTTGATCGAGCGCATAGCCCGCATCACCGTGATGAACAGCACCGTGGCATCGGTGTGGTGCATGACGTGCTTAGCGATACCGCACGCTAGGTGGGTCTTGCCGGTACCAGGGCGACCCAGGAAAACGGCGCTAAGCCCTGTGCGGCGCACTTTGTCGAAGCTGGCTGCATAGTCCTTGGCGAACTGCAAGGCCGTCTGCTGGGCGCTGTTCTGGGCAGCAAAGCTGTCGAGCGAGCGATCCAAAAAGCGCTCAGGGATACCGGCTCTGCCCAGCGTGCGGGCAATGCTCGCCTCCTTGGCGCGACGTGCAGCCTCGCGGCGCTGCTCTTCCTCCTGGCGCTCAATCTCCTTGGCGCACTCCGGGCAGCCACTCCAGCGTTTGCCGATGAGATGGCGCGCCTGGTATTCGCCGTGCTTGGCGCAGGTGCGAGCTTCGTAGGTGGGCGCTTGGGACAGCTTGGCCCACAGGGGATGGTTGAGGGTGCCAATCGCTTGCATCACACAGCCTCCACGCCATTGCCGTAGTCTTTTTCGGCAAAGTTTTCGGCCTTTGGGGCGCGCTTGCCCGCAGGCCGTGTGCCACTCCCTGCGCACGCCTTCACCAGCCATGCCCTTGCGTCGGCAGGCTGGGTGACCACCGCCTCACGTACCGCCTCCAGCACCGTGTCGTTGCCGTGATCTCGGACCAGCTTGCCCATGAGGGTGCGAGCCTGCTGCTCGTCGATGCCCTGGCCACCCAACAGGGCAACTGCTGAGCGCCAAAGCTCCTGCTTGGCCTGCTCCTCAGGCGACTTGGTGCTTGGCGCCTGCTGCAGCTGCGGCACCGCCGCCGTACCGATAGGTACGGAACTAATAGAAGATGAAGAAGAAGATGAAGGGGCGGGGGTTTTTTGTTCGTTAAGGGGGGGGTTATTTGCGTCTGCATGGGGGGGTATTTGTTTGCGTGGACGCCCCCCCTTTTTGCCGTGCTCTGCTCCTAAATAACCAGCACTCTTTCCTTTGTGGCCGTGCTCTGCACCCTTGTGTCCATGTGATGCACGCATGTTGCGCACCGCCTCATCTTTGACCATTCGGCGGCTATAAATAGTGCCGTCAGCCGTGCGAGAAAACACGCCAGCCTCTTCCAATTCTTTGAGGATTTTTTTCAAAAAAGTTGGAGATTCCCCGACGATTCGCGCAATCTGCTCCACCGTCATGGCTCTGCCATTGATAGACAAGTGGCCATAGCGATCGGACTCATGGGCTATGCAAAGCATCTCCATCCACAGGCCGCGCGCCGCCAGCGAGCACGCATTCAGGGATGGGTCGCGCCTCCAGTCTCCTGGATAGAACTGAAATGATGGTCGTCGAGTTGAAGCCACTTTGGGCGTTGCCTCTTCCATGGGAAACTGGTAAATTTGAGCTAAGGCCATTTGTTCATTCCTGTTGGCTGGTTGTTAAAGCCCCGGCCTGTTCGTGCAGTCCGGGGTTTTTCTTTTCCTGGTTCTAAATCCGGCTCCAGCGCATGGCCATGCGCTTCTCAGCATCACGGCGGCTTGCCGCGCTATTGATGGTGATGCCGGGGCCTGGCACGTAGCGTTGGCGTGGCTTGACGGCCAGCGTTACCGTGCTCGTGGTGCCAGGGCCATCGAAAGCCGTACGGGCCTTCTTTCCTGCGGTGGATTGGGTGCTGGTAGAGATGTCGCGCAGATCGGGCTTGCCTGCGGGTGCAAGGCTGGCGCACAGGCCTATCCAAGACGCGGTGGTGCTCATGCCTGTTGCCCTCCAATGTCTTCCGAGAGCAATGGATTGCCCCGCAGTGCGCGAACCAAGACACTGGCCTTATGCACTTCCTCTTCCACATGAGCCCCCAGGACTTGGTTGACGTACGCGGTACGGTCCAAGCCGCGCGCCATGGCCAGGGCGTCCAATGCCGTCACGATGTGCGTGGGACACATGCCGCGCAGCTCCATGCTTGGTGGTGGATTGCCCGTGCGGGCACGACTGAATACGGGGGTGTTGTCTGGAGCCATAAATCAGGCCTCCTTGCTGTAAAGGGTGCCCGCCCTACCCTGGGCTACGATGGAAGCTCCTACACAACCAACGCCAAGGAGGGCGGACATGAACGAGGCAGAACAGCTCAAGGTGTTACAAGAGCACATCAAGGTCTTGGAAGAGCGAATCCAGCTTCTAGAAGCTCCTGTCGTCGACAACGCAGCAAGAAACATGGCGCTCATGACCGTTCTCCGGGCGTGCATCCAGTGTTCTGGCAATCAGCCTGCAATTGCGCAGATGTGCGACAACATGTACGCCATGATTCAGGCCCAACCCGGCACTCTTCTAGGAGACAAGAAAATCTTCGAGGCGATGAAGCAGCATGCTGCGTGGATGCTGAAACCGGAGCAGCCACTGACCTAACCTCGTCCGACTGCAACGCTGCGTACAGAGCGGCAACCTCTTGGCGCAGCGCCTGGCCCTCCGCCAAAGCTGCGGCGCCACCACCCAGCGATGGGAGCGGCTTCGGAGCCTCTATAGGTGCGTCAGCGGGGTCGGCGTCGGGCGTGCTCGGTGGTGTTCCACGGATCAAACGCCAGTTGGCAGGATGGCATTCCACCTGGGTGGCATGCTGCAGCACGAAAGGCAGGCCGTTTCGGTGGCAGACACTGCCTGCTGGCAAGGTGAAGGTTTGCAGGTCAGGCATGGGAAGCCTCCTGGTTGTCAGGGGAGGCCAAGGTCACTTTGCAAAAATGGGAGTTCCTCAACACCCACGCAAAGGCCTTGACCATGATCGAAATAAAGTGGCAACCACATCCGGCGCACCAGCAGCGCATACGCTGCGTGCAGCACACCAGCACGGAAGAAGAGGCTCCAAAAGAAGGCGATGTCATCACGCGTCCTTTTCTTGTGGATCGAGAGCATCAGCAACCAGTCCCTCTGGAAGCATCCACCGTCGTTCATGTGCATTCCAGCGAGGGCATCCACAGTGCGGTGGTGCACTTGAAGCGACTTTCGGATTAGCCGCGCGCCAAGCCAGAATCCTCTCCTCCGGCATCACGGGGCTGTACAAAATCACCTCTTTGCCGCTTTTGGAGATCACGCCCGCGCCGCCACGTGTAAAACGGATGGGTTCGCCATCGGGATGGAATACCGGCGGCAAAAACTTCGGTACCGGCGTGCCGTCCAAAAAGAATCCAGGCACCCAATCTGGGTTCACCTCGGGCTCGTAGTCATGCGGTGCGTCTTCTGCAGGGTCGTATGCGACAGCGGTCATAGGTCATGCCTCCTGGGGGATAGATGCGGATGCAGTGCTGGTGGATGCTGGAGGGCAAAAGTCCAACGCAGGGCGGCCCAGTGGATGCGGCCATGCCGCATCTGGGATGCGATACCAAGTCACATGCGGGAGAAGTTCCTCGCATGTCACAGCGCCACCAGTGGCGCGCTCGATAGATGGGCAGCGAGCACTTGGGATGGGGCGAGAGCCATCACTCCATTGACCAATCAGTTGAGGAGGGACATCCAAGTCAGATGCCAGTCTTGCCTTCCTGCCACGCTCGATAGAAGTGAATTCGCTCAATTTCATGGGCATCATGATAAGCGATTCGCTTATTCATATCAAGCGTGACGCTTCTTCAAATGTGTAAGCATTTCGCTTCAAATATGTACATGAAGACGATTTCAGACATCAGGCGCGAGAACTTGGATGCACTCGCTCGCCAGCTAGGCTCAGTTGACGCGGTTGCGGCAGCGTCATCGACGTCGCCTGTGTACCTGAGTCAAATCAAAAACCAGGCTTTGGACTCGAAGACAGGGAAGCCGAGGCAGATGGGGAGCGCTCTGGCGAGAAAGTTGGAAGTTGGCTGCAATAAGCCATCTGGATGGATGGATACGGATCACCAGTCGCCGCCTAACGTAGAGATAAGTTCCACAGAAATATCCCTAGGGCAGACTTTGGCGCGGCTGGGTCAGGCGCTGGAGCGTGCCAAGCCGCAGACACGCGCTGCTGTGGCCGACCTACTGAGCCGTTACGCTCAAGACCCGGCGCAGGGCAAATCCCTTGCACAAGCCATTGAAATGCTGGTGCAGTCCGATATAGACAAAAAAGCTGACGCATGATCCCGCCATTGGACGAGCGCGGCTTGCTGCCGCCCGGCTGCCACCGCTGCAAAGACTGGGCTGAGCTGGAAGAAAGATTTGCCTTTAATCCCTACCGCCAGCGCCTACTAGGGCAGGCTATGCAATTCGTGCAGCATCGCTTGACCCCATTGGCCGGTGGGCTCAGACTGGTGGTCGCAGGCAGTTACTTGAGCGACAAGGCGCAGCCTGGCGACGTAGAGATGCTGGTGTCTTTGCCAATGCACAGCATTGGGCAGCACGTGGGCCTGTTGGATATGTTCGATAAAGAGGGCGGCAAGCGCAGCATCTGGACAACCCACAGAGTGGACTTTTATGTTCAGTTAGAAGGCTTTGGCGGTAACGACTTGGCCCTGTTTTTCCAGTACGTTGGAGAGAAAACCGCCGCAGACAAAGGGCTAGACGCCAAGGACAAACGCGGCACAATCGAGATCGAATCATGGACACTGCCGTAAATCACCTGCACCACCGCGCCACACTGCTGCTGCAGCAGATCGCCATGGCCATGCAGGCGCAAAGCAGCCAGGGCGTGGACATGAGCGGCTTCATTGCAAGCTACCAGCGCAAGCTGCAAGAGCTGTACAGCGAAGAGCTGCCTCTAGCCATACTGCGCGATACCAGCGACATCATTTTGCATGTTGAAGGCCCCGCAGCACGCCACTACGCAGCAGGCAGCGGCATGGTGGCTTGGCTGTGTGGCGAGGCAGAAAAGCGTATCCGCCAGCTGGGTATGTCTGCCATCAAAACCAATGGCAGCAGCGCAGAATCGGCAGAAAGCGACTTGCGCGTGCTACTCAATGGCTTGGCTCCTGGCAGCCTGTACTTGGGTTTCTCCGTCGATTCGGCCCAGCGTATGGCGGTGCAGCAGCAAGATGCACTGGCGCTGCCTGATGGCGATGTCATGGCATCCATCCGTGGTGCGGTGCGTACCCTGCCGTTGGTGCAGCAGTTTGTGGAAGACGAATCCATCAACCCAGCCATCTCTGAGGCCATCGCTGACGCCCAAGTGCGAGACGCCTCCCTGATGGCTGCCTACCACCTATCGCCCACCGGGCGGCGCGGCATCCACACCATAGAGATCAGCGCACCCGGCTCCCACCAGACGCCCGCCGCCTTCACCAACCGCGAGCGCGTGGTGCTGCGCGAAAGCGCCCTGCGCGCCCCCGTGATGCGCACCATGACATCAGGCACATTTGTGGGTGAACTGCGCGAGGTGGACTTGGATGCCAAACGCTTTCACCTGCGCGACGTACCAGGCATTGGCGGCATCCGCTGCGTGCTTGGCAATCTCAATGCCGACACCGCCCGCAAACTCATCGGCCATGGCGTGCGCGTCAGTGGTGAGTACGAGGCCGACGCCGACGGCAAACCTCGCCTGATGCGCGTGCAGACGGTAGAGCCATATCAAACCCAGAAATCCCTGCAATAATTATTCATGCCAGCCATTTACAGCCCCGACATTGCCAGCATGACGCCTCTTGGCGCGCAGGCTTTTGCCGCGCGCAATCTAGAGCTGCTGGCAGCCATTGAAAACACGCTCGACGGTCTCAGCGCGGACACTCAACTGCTGCGCGCCATCCACGACGGCTACCAAGAAATACAGCAACGCCTTGTCGGAACCAATGGCTCCATTGATGACAGTGGTCGGATACAGGCCAAGCTGGACAAAGCCAGCGCCGCCTGCGCTCGCATTTACCAAGATGCATGCCGGCGCCACCAAAGTGCCTGCAAAGACCCACAACTACACCCCGACGATGGCGTGGCCGATGCTTACGGCGCCTTCATCGAGGCGCTGGGCCAGCTGCACGACACCATAGAGGCTCTGCGCGAATGGATTGCCACGCACGATGCCGTGCTGCAGCCCGCCACGGATGCCGTGTACTCCAGTGCGGACGACTTGTTTGCCGCTTTGCTACCCCAGCAGTGACGCGCCGTATAGCAATCACCGGGTTCGCTCACTCTGAGCGCTTTGCCTCAGACCTACGCAGCGCCCCGCCAGAAGTGCAGCGCGCCACCCTGGAGGCGCTTAAGCAGCTGCAAGCCCACCCCAGCGCCAAGTCACTGCGCCTGCACACCTTAAGCGGCATGCCCAAGCCCACCATTTGGAAGATCGACGTGTACGCAAACCACGCTTGGCAAGTGACATTTGAGCTAAACGGCACCGTGGCCGAGCTCAAGCGCCTCGGCACACATAAAACCATTGACCGCGACCCGCGCTAAAGAGCACCCAGTTCAACCAACCGCCTTCGGGCGGTTTTTTTATCCTTTGCAATCTATACGCAAGCTACGTACAATAATCCGAATGAAAGCAGTCTTTGTAGAGCTACCGGCCTTTGAGCGATACCGCGCTGACTATCTGGACGACGAGAACTTTCGCAACCTGCAAGACAGCCTGATGAAAAACCCAGAAGCCGGTGATGTGATCGAAGGCACAGGCGGCCTGCGCAAAGTACGCCACGCAGACCCTAGACGGGGCAAAGGCAAGCGCGGAGGCCTGCGAGTGATCTACTACTGGTGGGATGGCAAGAACCAGTTTTGGCTCTTCACCCTCTACGACAAAGACGAACTTGATGACTTGAGCCCAAAGCAAAGGACTGCGCTCAAGACCATGCTCAAGGCAGAACTGGAGGCTCGACAATGACCAAACGCGACATCTTTGCAGAACTGACCGAAGGATTTGAAGCCTTAAAGGAACAGCGCACCGGTAAGCGCACCTTGCGCACCCATGAGGTGCAGATCAAACCAGAGGTGAAAATCGAAGCCGCTGAGATCGTTTCCCTGCGGGATAGCTTGGGCCTGTCCCGCGCTGTGTTCGCTCGCTATCTGCGCACCAACCCTCGCACCCTAGAAAACTGGGAACAAGGCAGGGCCAAGCCTAACGCCCAGGCTGCGCTCATCATGCGCCTGGTTGAAAAGTATCCAGACACGGTCAAGCGTCTAGCTGCCGTCTAAACTGGCGCCCCCCAGGGCGGTTTTTTGCCCAAGAAAAACCCTCTCGGCTTACGATGGAGGCTCCTCAACTTCCATCCCGAGAGGGTTTTATGACTCAGCAGAATAACACCGAGCACCCATTAGATATGCAAGCAGCATATGCCGTCACCGCGCTTGCTGCGGCACTTTGCAAGCAGCCAGGTATTGATGGCCAGAAGCTGCGTCTCGACTTCCTTGACGCCATGGAAGGGATTGCAAAGTCTCCGCAGGGTGTTGAAACTGTAGGGCGCTCTATTGCGGCCCTGATGGCTACTGTTTTGGATGCGCGCACTGCCGGTATTGATTAACGGATTCCTCAAACCCCTTCAGACTCTGCGCTTGAGTCTGGTCAAGCTCAGACTTGCAACCTTTGTAGGCTTGCGCCACAGCAACGCCGAGCCTCCAGCCATCGGGCTCACCACAGCAATCCACCTTGAGCGCCGCGATCAAGGGCAGTAAAAACTTCAACATCTCATCCTCCAGACCGCCCACCTCGGGCGGTTTTTTTGTGCCCAGGCCATCCAGGCACAACGGCAGTTTAGCGAAAAATAAGCGAAATGCTTGACGCTGTTAAGCGTATCGCTTACATTGCTTCCATCGCAGCACAAAAGCGTTACGCAAAAGCGCTGCGATGGGCGCCAAGTGATCGGACTGACCGCCCTGGGTCTTTAACAAGCGGCTGAGAGTGATTTGGAGAGGTGGCGGCGTGGAAGGACACGCGAAGCTGTAGCAGCGGCAGGTAGGCGCAACGCGCTGAACGCAGCCACTGGAGCCGGTACCAAGCCCGGCCCACCTCCCTAAATCAAATCTCAGCCGCGCACGACCAGCCGATGTTGCTCCCCTACCTGTCTGGGGTTCGTCCGGCTCAATAGCACCTGCGGGCATGGTCGCAGCTCTGCGCGGTATCCCTGCCGTCCACAGTCCGCCCAAGCGCGGTAAACGGGCAACAGGGTGAGGTGAAGACGGCCAAGAGCAAAACGGTCACGCTGGATGGAATGCCAGCAACGCCCGCCCCGAGCGCATCGGGGAGTCAACCCAGAGCCTTGTGACAGAGGGCTGCGGTTTGACAAGGAGAGAGGCATGGAGCCAATGCAACGAGTAGAGATCGTGCGGATGTGTAAAACAGACGTGTGGATTGAAGATGATTTTTTTGGCGGTCGGCATGTAGTGGTGCAGCACGAAGGATGCGCCCCATTCACATATGCGTCATTCAACTATGACTATCGGTACACCAGCAACGCTGAGACGCTATCAGCGGCGACAGAGTTGGCTATGCAACTTGGTGCAACCACGCCGGTGGCGCGCAAGTCTAGGGCGCCAGAAGCTCTCAATAAAGAAGAAATCAAGCGGCAAATTGAGGTGCTGCAAGACCTGCTGCTCAAGCTGAATAAGCAAAACGGAACATAAAAATGGCCACGCTGGATGGAATGCCAGCCCGCCCGCCCCGAGCGGTCAATCGGGGAGCAAACCAGAGCCTTGTGATGGAGGGTTGTGGTTTGCTTACTAACCGCCTCCTCTGATACGCTCGCCCCATAAAAACTAGGAGAAGTTATGAAAAAAGCTATTTGGATAGTTGCTTGCTTGGTCACTTTGGCAGGCTGTGCAACAAGCTCAACAGGGGTCGCCCCGCTCGGCGATGGTCGTTATATGTTGCACGGCTCCGACCTGACTGGCTGGGGTACTGCGAACGAAGTCAAGGCTGCCTTATTGAAAGAAGCTGGAGAATTTTGCGCCAAACAGGGTAAGGAACTTTCTCAGGTGTATCACAGCGGCAAGGAGATGGGATTCATCACCTCAGCAAATGCTGACATTACCTTTCGCTGTAAGTAAGGCCACTCTTGGCATCTAAATCAGGCCGCTGGTCGGCTGCTGGTTATGCCCAAACAAAAAGCGCTTCCCTAATCCGGAGGCGTTTTTTGTTTGAGTTTCTAGCCGGGTCGTGGTGCATCTCTTCCCTTCCTCTCAAACTTCCCATGACATGCCCGATGGGCACCGGCTCTTCATGTCTCCCCGCTGACCTTTAACCAGCGGTTGCCCACTTCGGTGGGCTTTTTTATTCAGCGTCAGTAGCTCAACGGATAGAGCACCGGTCTTCTACATCGTGGGTTGCAGGTTCGAGTCCTGCCTGACGCGCCACCCACCCGCCCCGAGCAATCGCGGCGGGTTTTCTTTTTGCCCAATTACCCCAATCACTACCAAAAGGAGATGCCCATGCTGCACCCTGTTAGCCACACTCCAATCGACCCTGTGGACATTGACCTCGGTCACCACATGGACGCGGCAGACGCCGAAGAGGAGCGACAAGCCGCAATCGACGCCCTGGTCAAGTCCGACTACATCGACACAGACTTGCTCTCAGAAGGCGGCTTTGTCGCGGAGTTTTTTGAAGAGCTGATGCCAGACCTGCCCACCGCCTTGGTGAAAAAGCTGGAGAAGGCCAGCCAAGGCTACAAGTGCCAGCACCACGGTGGCCCACATACCAGTACGGCAATGGCCTGCTCCCGCGTCGGGCGCGTGCTGCTGGACTGGATGTTCGATCGCGCCCATGAGATTGCCGAAGAGCGTCTGAAAAAGGAGTTTCCCCATGCATGACTGCTTCACAACAGCCCTGATGGCCCAGTTCCTGGCCGTGCAGCCAGAGGCCGAGCCACAGATCAAGCCGCCGCCTACGCCGCCTGAGCTGGTGCGCGAGCAGCTGCAGCCCGAAACCGAACACCAGTGCGAAGCAATTTAGGAGGACACAGCATGCGCAAGTGCCTTGTAAAAGTGACGCTCCCAAGAGGTGCGCCCATCTACTACACCTGCATTCAGCCCAGCACGGCTGATGCCACGATCGACGCAATGGATCGCTACGGCCACTTGGCCAAGATCAGCGCGAAGCGATTGGGAGCCTGACATGGTGCCCATCCAACTCCAGCGCATATCAAAGCGCCGTCACTTCAAGCCCGCCACTGTGCGGGCTTTGTTTTTCTGGCTGGCCACATCCGCACTTTCCCTGGGCAGCGCCGCGCTGATGGTGCTCTACGCGCCATGACTGCGCCCAAGCCGTGCCCCACCGGCAAGGTGCCACTGGATGCCCAACGTGCCCAGCAGCTGGCGCGCCGCTCCAGCGCTGCATACACACGCCCCATGACCGCCTACAAGTGCCCCGAGTGCGGCGCGTGGCACCTGGGCCAGCCCGGCAGGCTGCGCCGCCCTCTTCCTTTGATCAACAGAAACCACCAAGTGAATGTGAGGTTTTTATGAACGCACTAGCCACCCAGACCAACACAGCCCTGCGCCCAGCAGGCGGCTTCGACCTGAGTCCTCAGACTTTCGAGCAGGCGCTGACCTTCTCGCAGTACCTGGCCGACAGCGACATGGTGCCCAAAGACTTTAAGGGCAAGCCCGGTAATTGCCTTATTGCCATGCAATGGGGTAGCGAGTTGGGCCTCAAGCCGCTGCAGTCCCTGCAGAACTTGGCGGTCATCAATGGCCGCCCTGCCCTTTGGGGTGATGCTGTGATTGCCCTGGTGCTCTCTAGCCCTGCATGCGAATACGTCACCGAGGACGACGACGGCCACACCGCATACTGCCGCGTCAAGCGTAAAGGGGCGCCCGAGCAGGTGCGCACCTTCAGCATCGACGATGCACGCGCTGCGGGCTTGAGCGGCAAGCAAGGCCCGTGGACGCAATACCCAAAGCGCATGCGCCAAATGCGGGCACGTGCCTTTGCCCTGCGTGACGTTTTCCCCGATGTGCTGCGCGGCATGCCCGTTGCGGAGGAGCTGCAGGACATGGAGGCCAGCAATGCAGCTGGTGCAGGTGAAAAACACATGGGTCCTGCCGAAGTGGTGCCGCAGCAACTGCCCGAATGGCCCGCCGACCGCTGGGCAGCAGGCCTGCCCAAGTGGCTCAAGGGCATCGCAGACGGCAAGCCGCTGGACGAAGTGCTGGCTTGGCTGCGTTCCAAGGGCGCCGTCACACCAGCGCAAGAACAACAGCTGCGCGCCGAGGCCGCCCGGCAGCAAGCGCCAGCACCTGCCGCACCTGCCGCACCAGCAGCAACCGGCGCGCCCACGGTGGATGCAGAGCAACTGGCCCAGCGCATGCAGGCCTGCACCGACACCGAAGCCCTGTATGAGCTGGGCAACCTGATGGATGCCGTCACCGACCCAGAGCAGAACCGGCGTCTGGGTGAAATCTTCGATGCCAAGCTGGCAGAACTTGAAGCCGCTTAAGCACCCTCGCTCACCCAAGCCCGCCCGCCAGCGGGCTTTTTTTCGCCCAGGAGGCACCATGCAAATCGTAAATCTCATTCAGGGCACGCCCGAGTGGCACGCCCATCGCGCCAAGCACTTCAATGCCAGCGATGCCTCTGCCATGATGGGCTGCAGCAGCTACAAGAGTCGCTCCCAGCTCATCAAGGAGCTGGCCACCGGCCTTGGTCAAGAGGTGGACGCATCCACACAGCGCCGCTTCGATGACGGCCACCGCTTTGAAGCCTTGGCCCGTCCACTGGCAGAGAAAATCATTGGCGACGACGAAGGCCTCTCTGCCTGCGTTGGAGTACGAGGCAAATACTCCGCCAGTTTTGACGGCCTGACCTTCATGTACGACGTGGCCTTTGAGCACAAAACGCTCAATAAGGCCTTGCGCGCAGCAATGGTCGAAGGCTGCACCGGCGCCGATCTGCCTCTGCAGTACAAAGTCCAAATGGAGCACCAAGCCATGGTGTCGGGCTGTGATCGCATCCTGTTCATGGCCAGCGAGTGGGCCGGCGACGGCCAGCTTGTTGAGGAACGCCACTGCTGGTACTACCCCAACCCAGAGCTGCGCGCCCAGATCATCGCGGGCTGGGAGCAGTTGGAAAAGGACGTGGCCGCCTACGACCCCACCGCCGAGCGCCCTGCCCCCGCCGTGGCCGCACCTATGGAAAGCCTGCCCGCCGTCGTGGTGCAAGTGCAAGGCCAACTTACCGTAGGCGGAAACCTACCAGCCTTCGGCGCTGCGCTGCGTGCGTTCATCGAGCGCATTCCGGCCAAGCCCAGCACCGACCAGGAATTTGCCGATGCCGACGCAGCTTGCAAAGCCCTAAAAAAAGCAGAGGATGCACTGGCCCAGGCAGAGGAAAGCGCACTGGCGCAGGTTGGCGATGTAGAGGCGATGCGCCGCATGGTTGCCGATCTCAAAGCCCTGGCCCGCGCCACACGCTTGGCTACTGAAAAGCTGGTCAAGGCTGAAAAAGAAGCCCGGCGCGTTGAAATCGTCACCAACGCAAAGATGGCGTTCAACACCCATGTGCAGCGCCTGGAGGTGGAACTGAAAGGCATCCGCCTGCAGATTGCACCGCCTGACTTCGCCGGGGCCATCAAGGGCTTGAGCAGCGTATCCAGCATGGAAGAGAAACTCACCGCAGCGCTGCTAGAGGGCAAGGCCCAGGCCAACACCCTTGCCAGCCGCGTTGCCGATAACCTGCGCATGCTGGACAGTGTGAGTGAATACGCCTTCCTCTTTCCTGACCGCCAAGACTTGGCCAACAAGGACAGCGAAGTGCTGGAACTGCTGATCCACAAGCGCGTGGCAGATCACCAGGCCGCCGAAGCCGCCCGCCTGGAAGCGGAGCGCGAGCGCATCCGCGCCGAGGAAGCGGCCAAGCTGCACGCCCAGGCCGCCATCGAAGCGGCAGCAAAAACCGAAGCACCCAGCGCACAGCCTGAGCCGGTTGCAGAAGCAAAAGCGCCTGAAACCGTTGTCCAGCAAGCGCAGGCAGCTCCTGCAAATGAAGCAGCGGACGACGGTGACACCCTCACCCTGGGCCAGATCAACAGCCTGATTGCACCGCTCAAGGTGGATGCCGCAGGCCTAGCAGAGCTGGGCTTCGAGGCACGCAAGGTGGAGAAATCCACGGCCAAGCACTACCGCACCAGCGACCTTCCGGCCATCGTTCAAACCCTGGTCACCCACCTGCAGGGCGTTCTCGCCACTGCATAACCCGCCACCGAAAGGACACCACCATGACCACCAAGAAAGACCTGATTGCCGCTATCGCCAAGCGCACCGGAGAGAAGAAAGCCACTGTGGAGCACGTGTTTAACGCCACCCTGACTGAGATCGAGAATGCCTTGCTGATTGGTGATGCCGTCGCTATCAACGGCTTTGGCACCTTCGAGACCAAGCAGCGCGAAGCCCGCACCGGGCGCAACCCGCGCACCGGTGAGCCGGTAGAGATTGCCGCCAGCACCAGTGTGGCATTCAAGCCCGCCAAGGCGCTCAAAGACGCGCTGAACTGATTGCCTGCCAGCGTCCCTCCACAACAAGCCCCGCACTGCCGGGGCTTTTTCTTTTGCCGCAGTTATGACCGACCAGACACCCGCACGCCCCAGATTCAAGGTGCAAGGCCTCGCCTCCATCAAGCACATCAACGTGCGTAAAGAAGGCCCCGACGAAGAGAAAATCCTGGCCGTTGACGTGAAGCTCATGTTCAAGAAAGTGGATCGCCGCCTGTGCGATTACTTCGACGATGCGCTGCAGGCATTTCTGTGGCGTGGCGATACCGATGCGCTCATTGTGCGCAACACCCACCTGTCGCCTGTGTCCTACGCAACAAGCATTCTTGGCGCCGAGGTGGAAATCGGAATGCTGAAGTTCTTTGGCTGCGACGTGCGCAAGTTCGTAATCGAACCGCAGGATGGTGGCGTCATCACGCTGACCTGCAGCACCACGATCTACCCCGGCACCGACGAAGTGTCCAGGCTGGCCAACCTGGTGCAAGACGAAGAGCGCGTAAGCATCGAAGGGCCGCCAGACCTATTTGATAGCGCAGCATGAACACTTGGACCCCTGCCTACATCCGCTGGCGCTGCGAGCGCCTGGAGCAGCTGCTGCGCACGATGCCACGCCTTGAAGCCCTGGCTGTTGTCAAACAAGAAGAGGCGCTACAGCCCTGGATGCACGATCCGCGCCCAGCGCCACCGCCCTTGCCTTTGGGCGGGCCGCACGGCCTCAATCCACCACACCTACAGCCCGCGTGACAGCGGGCTTTTTTGTTTCTGGAGACGCCATGACCGTAACCGCTCCTGCCCTGCGATACCACGGCGCCAAGTTTCGGCTAGCGCCGTGGATCATGAGTTTCTTCCCATCGCACCGCTGCTACGTTGAGCCATTCGGCGGCGCAGCAGGCGTGCTACTGCAAAAACCTCGCGCCTACGCTGAGGTTTACAACGACCTGGACGACGAAATCACCAACTTTTTCCGCGTGCTGCGCGAGCAACCAGATGCTTTGATCGAGCAGATCCAGCTGACACCATACGCCCGTGCCGAGTTTGATCTGGCCTATGAGTCAACAACGTGTCCGATTGAACGCGCCCGACGTACCGCTGTGCGCGCCCAGATGGGGTTTGGATCAGCCGGAGCCACCAAGGGCACTACCGGCTTTCGCATCGACACTAAACGCCCCTACGCAACAGCCCAGCATCTTTGGGAGCGATACCCCGAGCAGATAGCTGCTGTGGCTGCACGCATGCAGGGGGTGCTGATCGAAAACCGGCCTGCCATCGAAGTTATGCAAGCGCATGACGAACCGGAAACCCTGCACTTTGTAGATCCGCCCTACGTCTTCGAGACACGCTCTGAGCGCAATGTGGCCCAAGGCTGCTATCGACATGAAATGACCGACGCCCAGCATGCAGAGCTACTGAACACTCTTGAGCAACTGCAGGGCATGGTTGTGCTGTGCGGCTACCCATCAAAGCTGTACAGCGAACGCCTGCCGCACTGGCGACAACACAGCACGACCGCACGCATGTCAGCTGGCCGCGGTACAGGCCTGCGCACCGAATGCGTCTGGATCAACCCTGCGTGCCAACGCGGCCTGCAGCAGCCCGGCTTCCAACAGCCGCAACTTTTCTAGATCGAGCAACCACCTGCCCGCTAAGCGGGCTTTGTTTTTTGGAGCCTTGAATGCTTTCCCCTCAATACCTACTGCCGATGCACACCGAACTGGTGGTCGATCTTTTCGCCGGCGGCGGTGGGGCATCCACCGGCATCGAGCAGGCCATTGGCCGCCATGTGGACATCGCCATCAATCACAGCGCAGACGCAATCGGGATGCACGAAGTCAATCACCCGCAGACCCGGCATTACTGTGCAGACGTTTTTGAGATTGATCCGCGCATGGCCACCATGGGGCAGCCGGTGGGCCTGCTACATGCAAGCCCAGATTGCACCCACTTCAGCCAAGCCAAGGGCGGACAGCCGCGAAGCAAGGAAATTCGCTCCCTGGCATGGGTGGTGATTCGCTGGGCCGGGACGGTGCGCCCGGACGTAATCACGCTGGAAAATGTCGAGCAGATGCTGCAATGGTCGCCCCTGGTTGCTAAGCGCTGCCCGAGCACTGGGCGCGTGGTCACGCTGGACGAAGTGACCGACCCCGCCACCGGCAAGGCCACTTACCGCGTGGCTGCTCCTGGCGAGGTCGTGCCGCGCAGCAATCAATTCCTGATACCCAGCAAAAAGCACATGGGCCGCAACTGGGGCCACTTTGTGCAGGCCCTGCGTGACCTGGGATATGCCGTGCAGTGGCGCGTGATCTGCAATGCCGACCTGGGCGCACACAGCACCCGCACACGGCTCTACATGATCGCCCGCTGCGACGGCCTGCCGATTGTTTGGCCTGAGCAGACCCACGCCAAAAAGCCCAAGGCCGGACAGGCACGCCACCGGCCCGCTGCCGATTGCATCGACTGGAGCATCCAGGGCAAAAGCATTTTTGACCGCGACAAGCCCCTGGCCGAGGCGACTCAGCGACGCATCGCCCACGGCGTAAAAAAGTTTGTGCTGGACAGCCCGCAGCCGTTCATAGTCCCCGGAAAAACCGCCCCCGTCCTGGTGCAAATGGGCCACGGCCAGGGCAGTGGAGCAACCGCCCGGCGCAGCTACGGCGCGAACGACATTACCGGCCCGCTGGGCACCGTAACCGCCAGCGGCGGTGGCCATGGCATCGCTGCAGCAACTCTGGTGCAGATGGGCTACGGCGAGCGCCCAGGGCAGGCCCCGCGCGTACCCGGCCTGGATAAACCCCTTGGCACGATAGTGGCCGGAGGTGGCAAGCACAGCCTGACGACCGCTTTTATGGTGCAAGCCAACGGCGGCTTTAATGCCACACCGGCCCGGGCCATGGACACCCCTATGTCCACAGTGACCACCAGCGGCAGCCAGCAGCAGCTTTGCACACTGCAACTGAGCCAGGACGATGAGGCTGGAGCCCTGCGCTGCGCCGCCTTCTTGATGCGCTATCACGGCAATGGCGGCCAGTGGAGCGATCTGCGCGAGCCGATGACGACCATCACCACCCGCGATCGACTGGGCCTGGTGACCGTGTGGCTGAAGGGAGGGCCCTGGGTCATCGTGGACATCACCTTGCGAATGCTGACCCCGCGCGAGCTTTACAACGCCCAGGACTTCCCGCCTGGCTACGTCATCGACCGCACAGCGGCAGGCAAGCCGCTGACAAAGACCGCCCAGGTGCGGATGGCTGGCAACAGCGTCAGTCCTCTACCCATGCGACTAATCGTCGCCGCAAATTACACCGAAGCCGCGCTGCAGCGCAAAGCGGCTTGAGAAAGGAATCCTATGACCCAACAGCAACCCCAACAACAACTCCTGCCATGCCCTTTCTGCGGGACTGTGCCGCGCATGACCGGTCCCTGGGAGATAGGTACCAGCGACACGTATGAAGCGGTCGTTGAATGCCCTGGCTGCGAGGCACAGATTTCCCGACAAGCAGCAAGCCGCAATACCGTGCAAAAAGCAGTTGAAGAAATCTGGAATGTCAGATCACAAGCGCCTGAAAAAGCGCTGCAACGCCAAATGGACGACATGGCTCTACTGATGCGCCGGCTAGTCCAATCACTCAATAAAGCCGCGCCAGGGCACGAGCGTGCAAAAGCAGCACTGGACTACCTCAAACGCCACGGACTGCAGGGCAACCCGCTACGCACCACCACGCAGGAGCAAAGCACATGATCCAAGCAAGCCGCCGCGCACGCCAGCGCGGAGACAAACGAGACCGCTGGAAAGACCCCAGCGACGAAGACTGACCGCCCCGCAAAGGGCTTTTTTATTGCCTGATCACTATGAACACTCTTTTTGCCCTACTCGCCAAATTCGGTGACGTGAATATCCCGCTAGAGAAAATCAGCAAGGACTTCTTTGGCATGGAGCCCAAAAAGGCCAACGAGCGCGCGTGCCTACAGGACTTGCCTATCCCCGCTTACAAACTTGGCGGGCAGCGCAGCCCGTGGCTAGTGGATGCCCATAAACTGGCTGAGTACATCGACCAAAAAAAGCAAGAGGCTTCAAACGACTGGGAGCGTATGCGTGCTTAACGCTCAGGCACATGTTCAGGCTTCAGGTGGGTATAGCGTTTGAGGGTTGACCACGATTCGTGCAACGTGAACTGTGCCACCTCTTGAATGCTGTACCCCTTCTCAAACAATCGGCTTGTCGCTTCATGGCGCAGGTCGTGAAAATGCAAACCCTCAATTCCCAAGAAGTGACAGGCTCGTGTAAAAGCTGCTCCCACACTCTTGGAGTTGTACGGGAAAACCTCTGCAGCCTTCTTTGGTTGTGCCTGCATCAGATCCAGCGCTGGTTTCAAAACACGAAACTCGCGCCTGTTCCCTTTCTTCTGCGTTGGATGCTTCACGTCATCCAGCCAGCATGTCCCTTTTTCAAAATCAATATCCTCCCACTTGATGCGGCAAATCTCCTCTTGCCGCCTGGCTGACAGGAGTGCGAACTTAAAGATGTCCAGCATCGGAATCTGGGCGCGCGCATCTCTGCTACTGAAGTGATCCGTCAGCTTTTGCTCCTCCTCCGGCGACAGTCTGCGCTTACGCTGCACAGGTTTGGCAATCACCTTTGTCCTGAGTAACTCGACTTTTGCAGCATCCGCAGCTATCACCGGCTGCTTGATGTCATATACCAATGCGCCTGACAAAAAAGCCTGGCGCAGCCAGATGATGTCGTTGAGTACCGTGGCCGGACCAGCGCCATCGTTGATGCGCCGCCCTTTCGCATACTCGATCAAGTCCGCTGCACAGAGCTGGCGAGAGTCTTTATCTGCCAGGCCCGAGGCGCGCAGTCTTGCGATGTCAGCTTTCTTTGACCTGCCCCACTCTGTAATACCCTCCGCCTGTTTGACGTAGGAGTCCAGCATATCCCCGACTGTGACAATCGACTGATTGAGTATGCCGCTTGCTCGCTGCTCCTGCAGCTCTGCTTCTCTGCGCTTCATCCACGCCTGAGCCAAAGCCTTACGTGAAAAAGTCTGCGACTCTGTGTGCACAATCACGCCGTTTTCTTTCAAGCGAATCTGTGCTGTGTACGCGGTAGTTTTATCCGCGCGCTTTCGTGCCGAAATGGTCCCCATGGTGTCTCAGTGCTACAAGCCTCGTTCGTAGCACTGAATGTAGCACTGACTAGATGAAATCGGGGTTTTTTGGTGTTTTTCGGGGTGCTACGCACAGTGCTACAGGCCGCAAAAGCCACCAATGAATACAGAAAAAGATACTAAAAAACAACAACTTAATTCCTATCCCCGCATGAGCGTCGCGCCCATGCTGGATTGGACCGATCGGCATTGCCGCTACCTGCACCGCCTGCTGTCGCGCCATGCGCTGCTCTATACCGAGATGGTGACCACCGGCGCCCTCCTGCATGGCGATGTGGCGCGCCACCTGCGCTTCAACGCCGAGGAACACCCCGTCGCCCTGCAGCTGGGCGGCAGCGAGCCGGCCGATCTGGCGCAGGCGGCCAAGTTGGGCCAAGCATGGGGCTACGACGAGATCAACCTCAACTGCGGCTGCCCCAGCGAGCGCGTGCAGCGCGGCGCGTTTGGGGCGTGCCTGATGCGCGAGCCCGCGCTGGTGGCCGATGGCGTCAAGGCCATGCGCGATGTGGTGGAGGTGCCGGTCACCGTCAAGCACCGCATCGGCATCGACAAGGAAGAAAGCTACGCCTTTGTGCGCGATTTTGTCGGCACGGTGGCCGAGGCCGGCTGCTCGGTGTTCATCGTGCATGCGCGCAATGCCTGGCTCAAGGGCCTGTCGCCCAAAGAAAACCGCGACATTCCGCCGCTGCGTTATGGCGTGGTGGCGCAGCTGAAGCAGGATTTTCCGCACCTGACCATCGCCATCAATGGCGGCATCCGCGACAGCGCTGCGGTGGCCGCGCAGCTGCAGCAGGTCGATGGCGTGATGGTGGGGCGCGAGGCGTACCACAACCCCTGGTGGCTCACGCAGTGGGATGCGCAGTTCTTTGGCGCCGCGCCGTTTGCGCTCAACCACCTGGAGGTGGAAGAGCAAATGGTGGCCTACATGGAGCGCGAAGCCGCCACGCAGGGCACGCACTGGTACGCGATTGCGCGCCACATGCTGGGCCTGCGCCACGGCCTGCCCGGTGCGCGCCACTGGCGTCAGGTGTGGAGCAACCACCGCCTCAAGGAACTGAGCGCGCGCGAGGTATCGCAGCTGGCCAACACCAAACCTGTCAAGCCCACAAAAAATAAGAGCACCTAGCGCTCATTCAGCAAAGGATTCAGGTCGATAAATATGCAAAACGCCCGCATAACGGGCGCTGGCAGCTCTTTTTTAAAGAGCAAAAAGACAGTAATGCCGAACGATCAGCGCAGCAGCGGCACGCCGGTTTTGGACTGAATCTCTTCAAACGTCACCTCAGGGGCCAGCTCCACGAGCTTGAGGCCCTCAGGCGTGACATCCATCACGCCCAGGTCGGTGATGATGCGATCGACAACGCCCTTGCCGGTCAGTGGCAGCGTGCATTCGGGCAGGATCTTCAGGTCGGTGGTGCCGTCTTTTTTCTTGGCCACATGCTCCATCAGGACGATGACGCGCTTGACGCCCGCCACCAGATCCATGGCACCGCCCATGCCCTTGACCATCTTGCCCGGAATCATCCAGTTGGCCAGGTCGCCCTGGGCAGTCACTTGCATGGCCCCCAGAATGGACAGGTTGATCTTGCCGCCACGGATCATGGCAAACGACTGGTCGGAGCTGAAAATCGACGAGCCCGGCAGCGTGGTCACGGTTTGCTTGCCGGCGTTGATCAGGTCGGCATCGACCTCGTCCTCAGTAGGAAAGGGGCCAATGCCCAGCATGCCGTTTTCCGACTGCAGCCACACCTCCTTGTCGCCGGTATGGTTGGCCACCAGCGTGGGAATGCCAATACCCAGGTTCACGTAAAAGCCGTCTTGCAGCTCTTGGGCCGCGCGCGCGGCCATTTGGTCTTGCGTCCAGGCCATGGTCAGTCTCCTTTGTTCTCGCGCAGGGTGCGCTTTTCGATGCGTTTTTCTGGCGTGGGGTTGTGCACGATGCGGTGTACGTAGATGCCGGGCAGGTGAATGTCGTCGGGAGCGATCTCGCCCACTTCGACGATTTCTTCCACTTCCACAATGCAAATCTTGCCCGCCGTGGCCGCCGCAGGGTTGAAGTTGCGTGCCGTCAGGCGAAATTGCAGGTTGCCGCTCTTGTCGGCACGGTGCGCCTTGATGAGCGACACGTCGGTGACGATGGAGCGCTCCATCACATAGGTTTCACCATCAAATTCGCGCAGCTCCTTGCCCTCGGCCACCAGGGTGCCCACGCCCGTTTTGGTAAAGAAAGCCGGAATGCCCGCGCCGCCAGCGCGCAGCTTCTCGGCCAGCGTGCCTTGGGGGGTGAACTCCAGTTCCAGCTCGCCAGCCAGGTACTGGCGCTCGAACTCTTTGTTCTCGCCCACGTACGAGCTGATCATCTTCTTGATCTGGCGGGTCTCCAGCAACTTGCCCAGGCCAAACCCATCGACCCCGGCGTTGTTGGATACCACCGTCAGGTGCTTCACGCCGCTGTCGCGCAGGGCATCGATCAAGGCTTCGGGGATGCCGCACAGGCCAAAGCCGCCCACGGCCAGCAGCTGGCCATCGGCGACCACGCCTTGCAGCGCTGCGGTGGCACTCGGGAAGAGTTTTTTCACAATGTCTCCTTGTTGGAATGGATGGTGCGTAAGATACTACGTAACAGGTTACGTAGTGGTTACGTAGTATTTCCTAGCCATCAACCCTGAACCCAAAATCTTGAACCTTGAAGCAACCTTCCCATGGACTTGGATTACCGTTTGGCTTTCGATATGGCCCCTGTCGGGCTGGTGATTTCGCGCAACCGCCATATGGTGGACTGCAACCAGCGCCTGTGCGAGATGTTTGGCACTTCGCGCGAGCTGCTGGTCGGGCAGTCGTTTTTGCTGCTCTACCCCAGCGCCGATGAGTACGAACGCCAAGGCGCGCGCATGGCACCCATCCTGAACGCCAAGGGTTTTTACAGCGACAACCGCATCATGAAACGCGCCAATGGCGAAACGTTTTGGTGCCATGTCACCGGGCGCGCCTTGGAGCGCAGCAACCCACACGCCAGCGGTATTTGGAGCTTTGAGGACTTGAGCCAGCAGCGTCCGGTCAAGGCCGACCTGACCGGGCGCGAGCGCGAAGTGGCCGCGCGCCTGCTCGATGGCCTGACCTCCAAGGAAATTGGCCGTGTGCTGGGCATCAGCCACCGTACGGTGGAAATTTACCGCGCACGCCTGATCCGCAAGTACGGCGCCAACACCACGGCCGATTTGGTCCACAAGCTGGTGGGTGCGGGTTAATCGGGAGGTTTGACCCCCACCGGCGCCATGGTGGTGCCAAAGGTTTACTGCTATGCTGCCGCGCAGCCCAACTGCGTGCAAAAAATAGGAGACAAAACCATGGAAAACCCAAGCCCAGCAAGCGCACAACGCTACCCTTTTCCTGACCTCAACACCTTGCCAGAAGACATCCAGCAGCGCATTTTGGCGGTGCAGGAAAAAGTCGGCTTCATCCCCAACATTTTTTTGGGCCTGGCACGCCGCCCAGACGAGTGGCGCGCCTTTTTTGCCTACCACGACGCGCTCATGCTCAAAGAAAGTGGCAACCTGACCAAGGGCGAGCGCGAGATGATCGTCACCGCCACCAGCAGCGCCAACGCCTGTTTGTACTGCGTGGTGGCCCACGGCGCGGTGTTGCGCATCTACGAAAAACAGCCGCTGCTGGCCGACCAAATTGCCGTTAACTACCGCAAGGCCGACATCACCCCACGCCAGCGCGCCATGCTGGACTTCGCCATGAAGGTGTGCCAACGCAGCCACGAAATCGACGGTCAAGACTTTGCCAGCATGCACAGCCATGGCTTTGACGATGAAGACATGTGGGACATTGCTGCCATCACTGCGTTTTTTGCGCTCTCTAATCGCCTGGTCAGCTTCAGCGGTATGCAGCCCAACCCGGAGTTTTACTTGCTGGGACGCGTTCCAAAAACCAAAAACTGATGTAGGTCTGATGCCGCTGATGGCATCCGCCATGGCGGTCTGCGTAGAACGCATAGAATGCGGGCCATTTTGCGGCAACGCAACAAGAACGATCGTTCTATTTCCAACCTCAGAGAGACACTTTCAGCATGACCAACGAAGAGATCCTGGCCCAATACGGGCCGCGCGAAGCCATGGAATACGACGTGGTGATCGTCGGCGGCGGGCCCGCTGGCTTGGCTACGGCCATCCGCCTCAAGCAACTGGCCGCAGAAAAAGACCAGGATGTCTCGGTGGTGGTGCTGGAAAAAGGCTCCGAGCCGGGCGCGCACACTCTGTCGGGCGCCATCATGGACCCGCAGGCGCTGACCGAGCTGATCCCCGACTGGAAAGCCAAGGGCGCGCCACTGAATCAGCCGGTCACCGAAGATGCGATGGTCTTTCTGGGTGAAAAATCTTCGCTGCGCACCCCCAACTTTTTGCTGCCCAAGTGCTTTCATAACGAAGGCAATTACATTGTGCGCCTGGGCTTTGTCACCAAGTGGCTGGCCGATCAGGCCGAGGCGCTGGGCGTAGAAATTTTCCCCGGTTTTGCCGCCGCAGAAGTACTGTTCCACGACAACGGCAGCATCCAGGGCGTGGCCACTGGCAACATGGGTGTCGGCAAAGACGGCGAGCCGACCGGCGACTTCCAGTTGGGCATGGAGCTGCACGGCAAGTACACCATCTTTGCCGAAGGTGCGCGCGGCCATCTGGGCAAGCAACTCATCGCCAAATACAAGCTGGACGCTGGCAAAGATCCACAAACCTACGGTATCGGCATCAAAGAGCTGTGGGAAATCGATCCCGCACGCCACAAGCCCGGCATGGTGCTGCACACCGGCGGCTGGCCCATGGACAGCAGCACCTACGGCGGCGGCTTCCTGTACCACCTGGAAGGCAACTTGGTCACGCTGGGCTACGTCGTCGGTCTGGACTACGCCAACCCCTACCTGTCGCCGTTTGAAGAAATGCAGCGTTGGAAGACGCACCCCAATATCCGCTGGTATCTGGAAGGCGATGAAGCCAAAGGCATCAAGCCTGCCAAGCGCATCTCCTATGGCGCGCGCGCCATCACGGCGGGTGGCATCTTGAGCTTGCCCAAGTTCGTCTTCCCCGGTGGCGCACTGGTGGGGTGCGATGCGGGCTTCTTGAACGTCAGCCGCATCAAGGGCAGCCATGCTGCCATCAAGACCGGCATGATGGCCGCCCAAGCCGCGTACGAGGCCATTGTGGCCGGGCGTCAGGGTGACGTGTTGAACGCCTACGAAGCCGCCTTTGAAAACAGCTGGCTGTACGACGAGCTGTACAAGGCGCGCAACTTCAAGGCTTGGTTCAAGAAGGGCCTGTCCACAGCCACGGTGATGAATGGCGTGGAGCAGTTTTTGCTCAAGGGCAATATCCCCTGGACGCTGCACCGCGACAAGCCCGACCATGTCTATCTGAAACCTGCTGCCCAATGCCAGCCCATTGAGTACCCCAAACCCGATGGCAAGCTGACGTTTGACCGCCTCTCCAGCGTGTTCATCAGCGGCACCAACCACAGCGAAGACCAACCCGCACACCTGACCTTGAAAGATGCCAACGTGCCGGTGAGCGTCAACCTGGCCAAGTACGCCGGGCCCGAAAGCCGCTACTGCCCTGCGGGCGTGTACGAGTTTGTGGACGACGAGGACAAAAGCGGCAAGCGCCTGCAGATCAACGCGCAAAACTGCGTACATTGCAAAACCTGTGACATCAAGGATCCGACGCAAAACATCGTCTGGATCACCCCGGAAGGCGGCGGCGGCCCCACCTACGCGGGCATGTAGCATGCAAGGCGGCTTTGCCGCCTTTTGCCTTGTTGCGCGGCGACCCCGTTGCTTTGTTGTATCGTTTCATGTTCCAACGTTTTTTAACGTTTTTCAACGTTTCCATCCCCTCGGAGATACCGCATGCAATTCAAAACCCTGGCTTCTGCCGTGGCCCTGGCCCTTGTCGGCCTGACCAGCGCCCACGCGGCGGAAGAAAAGTCGGTGGCCGTCACCGCCATCGTGGAACATCCCGCCCTGGACGCTGTGCGCGATGGCATCCAGGATGCGCTGAAAAAGGCGGGTTATGAATCGGGCAAAAACCTGAAGTGGCAGTACCAGAGCGCACAGGGCAACACCGGCACGGCAGCGCAAATTGCGCGCAAGTTCATCGGTGACAAACCCGACGCCATCGTCGCCATTGCCACACCTTCCGCGCAGGCTGCAGTGGCTGCCACCAAGACCGTGCCCGTGGTGTTCTCTGCCGTGACCGATCCGGTGGTGGCCAAGCTGGTGAGCAGCTGGGAGCCGTCCAAGACCAACGTCACCGGCATCTCGGACATGCTGGCCTTGGAAAAGCAAATCGCCCTGATCCAGCAGGTGGTGCCAGGCGTCAAACGCGTGGGCATGGTCTATAACCCTGGTGAGGCCAACTCGGTGGTGGTGGTCAAGCAACTGCAAAAGCTGCTGCCTGAGCACGGCATGACCCTGGTCGAGGCCGCCGCTCCGCGCACCGTGGACGTAGGCAGCGCCGCCCGTAGCCTGGTAGGCAAGGTGGACGTGATTTATACGAATACGGACAACAACGTGGTGTCCGCCTACGAAGCGCTGGTCAAGGTGGGCCAAGAGGCCAAGATTGCGCTGGTGGCCTCGGATACCGATTCGGTCAAGCGTGGCGCGATTGCCGCTTTGGGCATCAACTACCGCGACCTGGGCGAGCAGACCGGCCGGATGGTGGTGCGCATCCTCCAGGGTGAAAAGCCTGGCGATATCGCTGTGGAAAGCAGCGACAAACTGGAGCTGTACGTCAACCCGAGTGCAGCCGAAAAGCAGGGCGTTAAGCTCAGCCCCGCCCTAATCAACAGCGCGGCCCAGGTCGTGCAGTAAGCCCGTACGCTAGTCACCCGCCCGGGCTGCTGGCACAAGGCAAGGCAGGTGCCACCATGGGGGCCTGCCTTTTTTCTTTGGGCTCTGCCCCCCAGCGCAGTGCCTCTCCATCCCGACCTGATCTACCACCATGTCTTTGTTTTCTTTCTTCGGCGCGGTTGAAATCGGCCTGATCTTTTCCCTGGTTGCCCTGGGCGTGTATCTGTCATTTCGTCTGTTGCGCTTTCCTGACCTGACGGTCGATGGCAGCTTCCCTCTGGGGGGCGCTGTCTGCGCGGTGATGATCGTGGCTGGTTTCAACCCCTGGGTCGCCACCGCAGGCGCCACCCTGGCCGGGGCAGCCGCAGGCCTGCTGACGGGCTGGCTCAATGTGCGCCTCAAGATCATGGATCTGCTGGCCTCCATCTTGGTCATGATTGGCCTGTACTCGGTCAATCTGCGCATCATGGATGGCCCCAACGTGCCCCTGATCACCGACCCCACCCTGTTCACCCTGCTACAGCCCGACGATCTGCCGGACTACATCCTGCGCCCCATGGTGCTGCTGGTCATCGTGGTGCTGGCCAAGCTGGGGCTGGACTGGTTCTTTGCCACCGAGCGCGGCCTGGCCATCCGGGCCACCGGCTCCAACGCCCGCATGGCCCGTGCCCAGGGCATCAACACCGGGGCGATGGTGCTGCTGGGTATGGCCATCTCCAACGGACTGGTCGGATTGGCTGGAGCGTTGTTCGTGCAGACACAGGGCGGCGCCGACATTTCCATGGGCATTGGCACCATCGTGATCGGCCTGGCCGCCGTCATTGTGGGCGAATCGATCCTGCCCTCGCGGCGCATCGTCTGGGCCACGCTGGCCGTGGTGCTGGGTGCCATCGTGTACCGCTTCTTCATTGCCGCCGCGCTCAACAGCGACTTCATTGGCCTCAAAGCGCAAGACCTGAACCTGGTCACCGCCTTGCTGGTCACGCTGGCGCTGGTGCTGCCCCGTCTCAAGCGCAAGCGCAACGTGCGCGCGTCCTAATCCGGTGCTACATACCAAGGAAACCCCACCATGCTGAGCGCACAAGATCTTCGCCTGACGTTCAACCCGGGCACCCCCATCGAAACCAAAGCCCTGCGCGGCCTGTCGCTGGACATTCCCACGGGGCAGTTTGTTACCGTGATTGGCTCCAACGGAGCGGGCAAATCGACGTTTTTAAACTCGGTTTCGGGCGACCAAAGCATCGACAGCGGCACGATCAAGATCGATGGCCTGGACGTCACCGAGATGCCCGTCTGGGCCCGCGCCGAGCGCGTGGCGCGCGTGTTTCAAGACCCGATGGCGGGCACCTGCGAGGATTTGACTATCGAAGAAAACATGGCCCTGGCACAGCGCCGGGGCAGTTTTCGCCGCCTCGCGCGCGCCGTCCAAACGGAAATGCGCGACTTGTTTCGCGAGCGCCTGGCCATGCTGGGCCTGGGGCTGGAAAACCGCCTGAGCGACCGCATCGGCCTGCTCTCGGGCGGGCAACGTCAGGCCATCAGCCTGTTGATGGCGGCGCTGCAGCCCTCGCGCATTTTGCTGCTCGATGAACACACTGCCGCGCTGGACCCGCGCACCGCCGATTTTGTGCTGCAGCTGACCTGCCGCATCGTCGAAGAGTCCCAACTCACCACCATGATGGTCACGCACAGCATGCGCCAGGCGCTGGATGTGGGCACGCGCACCATCATGCTGCACCAGGGGCAGGTGGTGCTGGACGTTTCCGGTGCAGAGCGCGCGCGCATGGACGTGCCCGATCTGCTGCAGATGTTTGAAAAAGTGCGCGGCGAAAAGCTCTCGGACGACGCTTTGCTGCTGAGCTGATCGAAAAAAAGAGCTGCCAGCGCTTATTCCCAAAGGAATTCAGCATGAATACTGCCTGAAATACTTATCCAGCCAGCGGATGCAGCTCTTATTTTTTAAATTTCGCCCCATGCAGGCATAAAAAAACCGGCCCCTTTTGAGGGGCCGGTGTGCTTGGTGCGCTGGCCTGGGGCTTACACCTGCGCTGGCGACGGTGCGGCGCCGCTGTTGTGCGGAGCCTGGGCATCGTCACTGGGGTGGATGTCCAAGCGCACATCGCCTGCGCCCTCCTTGGCGGCAGCGTCCCAATCCACCTCCAGACGCCCCCCCTGTACCAGACGGCCAAAGAGCAGCTCGTCGGCCAGACTGCGGCGGATGGTGTCTTGGATCAGGCGCTGCATGGGGCGCGCGCCCATCAGCGGATCAAAGCCCTTCTTGGCCAGGTGCTTGCGCAGCGCGTCGGTGAAGGTGACTTCCACCTTCTTCTCGGCGAGCTGCTGCTCCAGCTGCAGCAGGAACTTATCGACCACGCGCAGGATGACCTGCTCATCCAGCGGCTTGAAGCTGACGATGGCATCCAGCCGGTTGCGGAACTCGGGCGTGAACAGACGCTTGATATCGGCCATCTCGTCACCGGCCTGGCGCTGGGTGGTAAAGCCGATCACCGCCTTGTTCATCGCTTCGGCGCCCGCATTGGTGGTCATGATGATGATGACGTTGCGGAAGTCCGCCTTGCGTCCGTTGTTGTCGGTGAGTGTGCCGTGGTCCATCACCTGCAGCAGGACGTTGAAAATGTCCGGGTGGGCTTTTTCGATTTCGTCGAGCAGCAGCACGCAGTGCGGCTTTTTGGTGATGGCTTCGGTCAGCAAGCCACCCTGGTCGTAACCCACATAGCCGGGAGGCGCGCCGATCAGGCGGCTCACGGCATGGCGCTCCATGTACTCGGACATGTCAAAACGCACCAAGTCCACGCCCAGGATGTAGGCCAGCTGCTTGGCGGCCTCGGTCTTGCCCACACCGGTGGGGCCGCTGAACAAGAAGCTGCCAATCGGCTTTTCGGGCTTGCCCAGGCCCGAGCGCGCCATCTTCACGGCGCTGGCCAGCACTTCCAGCGCCGGATCCTGGCCAAAGACCACGCTCTTCAAATCACGCTCCAGCGTTTGCAGCTTGCTGCGATCGTCCTGCGAGACATTGGCCGGGGGAATGCGCGCAATCTTGGCCACGATGGCTTCGATTTCGCTGCGCTCAATGCACTGCTTGCGCTTGTCCACCGGCTGAATGCGCTGGGCGGCACCGGCCTCGTCGATGACGTCGATGGCCTTGTCGGGCAATTGGCGGTCGTTGATATATTTGGCCGACAGCTCGGCCGCGGCCTGCAGCGCCTCGGGGGCGTAGGCAATGCCGTGGTGCTCTTCAAAACGCGCCTGCAAACCTTTGAGGATTTCCACGGTCTCGGCAATGCTGGGCTCGACCACATCCACCTTCTGAAAGCGCCGCGACAGGGCCGAGTCTTTTTCAAAGATGCCACGGTATTCGGTGAAGGTGGTGGCGCCAATGCACTTGAGCTGGCCGCTGGACAGCGCCGGTTTGAGCAGATTGCTGGCATCCAGCGTGCCGCCCGAGGCGGCGCCCGCCCCAATCAGGGTGTGGATTTCGTCGATGAACAGGATGGCGTTGGGGCGGTCTTTGAGCACCTTGATCACGCCTTTCAAGCGCTGCTCAAAGTCGCCCCGGTACTTGGTGCCTGCCAGCAGCGCGCCCATGTCCAGCGAGTAGACGATGGCGTCTTGCAGCACTTCGGGTACGGTGCCTTCGGTGATGCGCCAGGCCAAGCCCTCGGCAATCGCCGTTTTGCCCACACCGGCCTCACCGACCAGCAGCGGGTTGTTCTTGCGGCGGCGGCACAGGATTTGGATAGTGCGCTCCACTTCGTAATCGCGCCCGATGAGCGGATCGATCTTGCCGTCCTTGGCGGCTTGGTTCAGGTTGAGCGTGTACTGCTCCAGCGGCGAGGCTTTCTCGCTACGTTCGCTGCCTGCGGCCTCTTCGCTTTCAGCGGCGCTGTCGGCCTTGGCAGGTTCGGACGTCTCGCCCTTGCGGATGCCGTGGGCAATGAAATTGACCACATCCAGGCGCGTTACCCCTTGCTGGTGCAGGTAGTACACGGCGTGCGAGTCTTTCTCACCAAAAATGGCCACCAGCACGTTGGCACCGGTGACCTCTTTTTTGCCATTGCCCGTGGACTGCACGTGCATGATGGCGCGCTGAATCACACGCTGAAAGCCCAGCGTGGGCTGGGTATCGACCTCGCCCTCGCCGCCAATTTGCGGCGTGTTGTCTTTGATGAAGTGGGTCAGGGCGCTGCGCAGATCGTCCATGTTCGCCGCGCAGGCGCGCAGCACTTCAGAAGCGCTGGGGTTGTCCAGCAACGCCAGTAGCAGGTGTTCGACGGTGATGAATTCGTGGCGCTGCTGTCGAGCGTCGACAAACGCCATGTGCAAGCTCACTTCCAGTTCTTGAGCAATCATGTGTGGACTCCTTTGCGCTTGCGGGGGTGGTAACAAAACCTACGGTAGGTCATTGTGAGCAAATATAAGGCCAGTCGGCCATCATTCAACAGGTTCACTGACGGCTTGCAGGGGATGCCCGGCCTGTTGGGCCGCTTCCAGCACCTGATCGACCTTGGTGGCGGCCACATCGCGCGAGTACACGCCGCACACGCCGCGCCCATCCAAGTGGATTTTGAGCATGATGCGCGTGGCCTCTTCCTTGTCTTTGGCAAACAGCTCTTGCAGCACGGCAATCACAAACTCCATGGGCGTGAAATCGTCGTTGAGCATGACCACCTGGTACATCGGCGGGGGTTGCAGTTGCAGCGTCTGGCGCTCCAGCACCGCCGCATCGCCGCCTTCATGCTGCGGAAAGAACTCGGGGGGACGGGGTGTGGTGGGTGGTTGACTGGCCATGGGATATCGATAAAAAACGGATGAACAAAAAGAACAAACAGGCTCAGGCGCGCCAGACCAGTCGGCAGGCGCTGCTGCCCACTTGGGAACGCCAGTCGGCCAACGCGGTATCGCTGGGGTAACACAGGTGTTCTGGGCCCAGCTCCAGCTCCACGCTGGCACCTGCATCGGGTGCGCGGCAGTGCAGCAGCAGGCGCACACGCACACCCAGCGCCACCGGCACACCATCGTCGCCCAAGCGCTGCTGCGCGGGGTAGGCCTGCAGCAAGCGCTCCAGCTGGGGGCGTTGGTCGCCCGCTTCAACCAGCAGATAGCGCGCAAAGCTGCAGCGCGCATCGGCCAGGCTCCAGACCTGGGTGGCCTTGATGCGCAAGCCACCGCTGAAGTGGTCGTGCTGTACCCGCCCTTGCAGGACGACAAATTCATCGTCCTTGAGCGTGTCTTTGGCGGCCTGCAGCGTGGCTTCATCGACCGAAGCCTCCAGCACGGTGCTTTTGTCGTCGATCTTGAACAGGCACAGCTTGCCGCGCTGGCCGTTGATCACGCGCAGATCGCTGACGATGCCTGCCAGCAGCTGGGGCTCGCGGCTGTCTTTGAGTTCGGCCAGGGGCGTGCGCACAAAACGGCGCACTTCTTCTTCCACCTCGTCAAACAAATGTCCCGACAGGTAAAAGCCGATGGCGGTTTTTTCGTGCATCAGCTGTTCACGCACGCCCCAAGGCAGCACGGGTGCCAGGGGCGGCTCCTGGGTGCTGGAGCCCTGGGCGTCGTCGCCCATCATGTCGAACAGGCCGCCCTGGTTGGCGTTGGCCAGCTGGGCGTTGGCGTATTCAAAGGCATCTTCCATCGAGGCCTGCAGCGCGGCCCGATTGCGTTCGATGGCATCGAAAGCCCCGGCTTTGATGAGCGCTTCCAGGGTGCGTTTGTTGAGCTTGGTGCGGTCCACACGCACGCAAAAATCCCACAGGCTCTTGAACGGCCCCTGCACATGGCCCTGTGGCCCAACGCCTTGGCCGTTGCGCGCGGCCACGATGGCCTCAATGGCTGCCTGCCCAGTGCCTTTGATGGCGCCCAACCCATAGCGGATCACATGATCGGTCACTGGCTCAAAGCGGTAATGGCCCCGGTTGACGTCGGGCGGCTCAAAGCTCAGACCCATCTTCAACGCATCCTCGTGCAACACCTTGAGCTTGTCGGTGTTGTCCATTTCCACGGTCATGTTGCCGCAGAAAAACTCGGCGGTGAAATGCACCTTCAGCCAAGCTGTGTGGTACGCCAGCAGCGAATACGCTGCCGCGTGCGACTTGTTGAAGCCATAGCCGGCAAATTTTTCCATGAGGTCAAACACCTCATCGGCCTTTTCCGCGCTGATGCCCTGCTTGCCCGCCCCTTCCCGGAACAGCAGGCGGTGCTGGGCCATCTCTTCGGGCTTTTTCTTGCCCATGGCGCGGCGCAGCAGGTCGGCACCACCGAGCGAGTAGCCACCCAGCACCTGTGCGGTCTGCATCACCTGCTCTTGATAGACCATGATGCCGTAGGTCTCGGCCAGCACCTTTTCCACCAAGGGGTGCGGGTAGACGATTTCCTCGCGCCCGTGCTTGCGCTCCACGAACGAGGGGATCAGATCCATGGGGCCGGGGCGGTACAGCGCATTCAAGGCGATCAGGTCTTCCAGCCGGCTGGGCTTGGCTTCGCGCAGCATGCCCTGCATACCGCGCGATTCAAACTGGAACACCGCCTCGGTCTTGCCCTCCTGAAACAGCTGGTAGGTGGACCAATCGTCCAGCGGGATGTCTTCAAACTTGAAGTGTTCGCGCCCCTTGTGGCGCTTTTGGATAAATTCGCGCGCAATTTCCAGAATGGTCAACGTGGCCAGGCCCAAGAAGTCGAACTTCACCAGACCAATCTGCTCGACGTCGTCCTTGTCGAACATGGACACTGCCGACTCGCTGCCCGGCTGCTGGTACAGCGGGCAAAAATCGGTGAGCTTGCCCGGCGCAATCACCACCCCGCCCGCGTGCATGCCGATGTTGCGCGTGATGCCCTCCAGCTTCTGCGCCATTTCGATGAGGTTTTTCACATCCTCTTCCTGGGCAATGCGCTGGGCCAGCACCGGCTCGGCCTCGATGGCATAGGTGTATTTATCCCCTTCTTTGGGCGGATTGGGCGGATAGCGCAGGGTGACGTTCAACCCGGGCTTGTTGGGAATCAGCTTGGAGATACCGTCGCAAAAGCCGTAGCCCAAGTCCATTACCCGGCCCACATCGCGGATCACCGCGCGCGCGGCCATGGTGCCAAAGGTGGCGATCTGGCTGACGGCGTTTTTGCCGTATTTTTCCTTCACGTAGTCGATGACGCGGTCGCGGTTGGCCTGGCAAAAGTCCACGTCAAAGTCGGGCATGGAGACGCGCTCTGGGTTCAAAAAGCGCTCAAACAGCAAGTTGTAGTGGATCGGATCCAGGTCGGTGATCTTGAGCACATACGCCACCAGCGAACCGGCTCCCGAGCCGCGCCCTGGCCCCACCGGGCAGCCGTGGTTTTTGGCCCAGTTGATGAAGTCCGCCACGATCAGAAAGTAGCCCGGAAAGCCCATCTTCAAAATGATGGCCAGCTCAAACTCCAGGCGCTCCAGATAGCGCGGGCGCTGCGCATCGCGCTCCGGGATTTCTGGGTAGAGCTGTGCCAGTCGCTCTTCCAGACCACGCAGCGACTCCTGGCGGAAAAACTCCTCCGGCGTCATGCCTTCGGGGGTGGGAAAGTCGGGCAGAAAATTCTTGCCCAGCACCAGACTCACGCTGCAGCGGCGCGCAATCTCCACGGTGTTGGCCAGGGCCGAGGGCACATCGGCAAACAGCGCTTGCATTTGCGCGCTGCTCTTGAAGTACTGCTCGCGCGTAAAGCGGCGCGGGCGCTTGGGATTGGCCAGCACCTCTCCTTCGGCAATGCAGACGCGCGCTTCGTGGGCCTCGAAATCGTTCGGCGTCAAAAACTGGATGGGCTGGGTGGCGACCACGGGCAGTTGCAGGCGCGCGGCCAGCTGCACCGTGTGTTCGACCAGTGCCGCATCCTCACTGCGCCCGGCGCGCTGCAGCTCCAGATAAAAGCGGTGCGGAAACATCTGCGCCAAGCGCAACGCCTGGGCGCTGGCGGCATCGGCATCGCCACGCAGCAGCGCTTGTCCCACCGGCCCGGCATTGGCACCGGACAGCAGCACCAACCCCTCGCCCAGCTCCTGCAGCCAGGCCCAGTCCACTTGGGCCTGCGCTTGGTTTTTGGCGGCGTTCTCCGTCCAAGCGCGCGCCAAGATTTCCGACAGGTTGTGGTAGCCCTGCTGCGATTGCACCAGCACCAGCACCCTGCTGGGCGGGGCACTGCCCTCACCAGCCATCACCAGCTCAGCGCCCAGCAGCGGTTTGACGCCTTTGCTGCGCGCGCTTTTATAAAACTTGAGACCGCCAAAGAGGTTGTTCAAGTCGGTGATGGCCAGCGCTGGCTGTCCATCTGCGGCAGCGGCCTTTAAAACGTCGTCGATACGGCAGGTTCCGTCCACGACGGAAAACTCGGAATGCAGGCGCAGATGAACAAACATAGGGGGGCGATTGTATGGCCCACCGCTACAATCGCCCCTTCACCCAGGCCCCACACCCTTACCCGAAAGCTGTTTGCCCCATGCTGCGTTGCTCCCGCCCTGCCCTTGCTCTTGCCCTTGTTGCCGGTGTACTGGCCGGATGCTCTGCGATCGAAGAAGACAAAACCGCCAACTGGACCCCCGAGCGCATCTACACCGAGGCGCGCGATGAATCCAACGCTGGCGGCTACGACAAGGCGGTGCCGCTGTTTGAGAAGCTCGAGGGCCGCGCCGCGGGCACGCCGCTGGCCCAGCAGGCCCAGCTGGAAAAAGCCTACGCCCAGTACAAGGGCGGTGAGCGGCCCGAAGCCATCGCCACGCTGGACCGCTTCATGAAGCTGCACCCCAGCAGCCCGGCCTACGACTACGCGCTGTACCTGAAGGGCCTGGCCAACTTCAACGAAAACCTGGGGCTGTTTGCCTGGCTGTCGCGCCAAGACCTGTCCGAACGCGACCAGAAAGCGGCCAAAGAATCCTACGAATCGTTTGCCGAGCTGGTGCAGCGCTTTCCCAGCTCGCGCTATGCGCCCGATGCGCAGCAGCGCATGACCTACATCGTCAACTCCCTGGCCCAGTACGAGGTGCATGTGGCGCGCTACTACTACCAGCGCGGTGCGTACGTGGCCGCCATTGCGCGCGCGCAGGCGGCACTGGCCGATTACCAGGGCGTTCCCGCCAGCGAAGAAGCGCTGCGCATTCTGGCCAATTCGTACGAGCAGCTGGGCATGACCGACCTGCGCGACGATGCCCTGCGGGTGCTCAAAGCCAACTTCTCCGCCGACAGCGCCGAAACGGCCCTGCAAAAGAACGCCAAGCCCTGGTGGCAGCTCTGGTAAAAACAAAGATAAATATATATAAAAAGTGGCTCTAGCGCTTACCCAGCAAGCGCGAGCAGCTCACTTTTTCATATGTTTCAAACGCTCCAGCTCGGCCTGCCACGCTGCGGGGCTGATCAGCAGGCGCATGGGGGGCAAGGCCGCCAGCAGGCGTGGCCCGTAGCCTTTTTCCAACAGACGGGCATCGGCAATCACCACCATACCGCGATCGGTTTCGCTGCGAATCAACCGCCCCACCCCCTGCTTGAGTGCCATAGCCGCCTCGGGCAGCAGGTAATCGTGAAACGCGTTCAGCCCCAAGCCCTCCTGTTGGCGTGAGCGTGCCTGCACCAGGGGATCATCTGGCGGGGCAAACGGCAGTTTGTCGATGATGAGCAGCTGCAGCGCATCGCCGGTGATGTCCACCCCTTCCCAAAACGTGGCCGAGGCCACCAGCATGCAGCCACGCCCACGCAATGTCCCGGCCCGAAAGCGCTCCAACAGCGCATGGCGTGAGCCTTGGCCCTGCACCAACACATCGATGGGCTCCAGCATCCCCAGCTGCCGCTGCAGCTGGGTGCCAATGGCGCGCAGCGCTTTGAGCGTGGTCGTCAGCACCAAGGTGCGCCCGCCCAGCTGCTGGGCTCCCACGCTGGCCAACGCCGCCACAAACGCGCTGTGCTCGGCTTGGGCATACACCGGCGGCGCATAGGGCGGCACGTACAGACTGGCCTGCTCGGGGTAATTGAAGGGACTGGCCACACGCAAGGTGCGTGCGCCTTGCAACCCACAGGTGTGGGTGAACCAGTGCAAGTCGGGCGTATCGCCCAGCGTGGCCGAAGTGAAGACCCAGGCCTGCCGGGGCACAGCCCCTGGGGCGGGCTGCACCATGGCCTGCAGCAGTGCCGCCACCGTCAAGGGTGCCTGGGTCAGTGCGATATGGCGTATCTGGCGATCCAACCAGCGCACAGCATCCACAGGCGTGGGCCGGGCAAACAGCGCCAGCGTCTGCAGCAACTGCCCGGTGCGTTCTTGCAGCTGCTGCAGCGGCGGCGCTGCCTCGGCCACGCTGCCCAGCGCCTGCCACAGCCAATGCAGGCTGCGCCCCACGGCCTGCAGCTGGCACTGCCAGGCGGCAGCGTCCACCCCGTCGGGCGCAGCGCCCTGCCAGGGGTGGCGGGTGCCCACGGGCAGCGCTGCCGCCTCAGCGCTCCATTGCAGCACGGCCTGCTCCATGCCCACCAGCGCCTCCAGCCACGGATGCAGGCCGCGCGCGTGCTGGGTGGTCACCTTCATGGCATCGCGGGCAAAGCCCAGCAATTGGCGCGTACTCAGGGTGATACCGGCAAACTGCACGCCGGTGTCGTTGAGCTGGTGTGCCTCATCCACCACCACCACCCCGGCCTGGGGCAACAGCGGCGGCACGCCCTCCTCTTGCAACTGCTGGTCGGCAAACAGCAGGTGGTGGTTGACCACACACACCTCGGCGTCCAGCGCCTGGGCCCGGGCATGGTTGATGTGGCAGCTCTGCCAAAACGCACAGGCATGTCCCACACAGTTGCTGCGCGTGGAGGTGACCAAAGGCAGCAAGTCCTCCGGCAAGCCCGGCAGCTCAGACAGGTCGCCGCTGGTGGTCGAGGGCAACCACTGCTGCACCTGGGCCAGGGCACGCAGCACCTGCGGATCGTGCGCTGCTTGCCCTTGGTGGATATGGGCCAGCCGGTGCTGGCACACGTAGCTGCTGCGCCCCTTGAGCCGGGCTGCGCGCAGGGGCAAGCCCAGCTGCTCGAGCAAACGCGGCAGGTCGCGCTCAAACAGCTGATCTTGCAAGGCTTTGGTGGCCGTCGAGATCACCACTTTGTAGCCACTGAGCAGCGCAGGCACCAGATAGGCAAAGGTTTTACCTACGCCGGTACCGGCCTCCACGACCAGCAGCTGCGCCTCGTCGATGGCCTGAGCGACGGCCTCGGCCATGGCCAACTGCCCGGCACGCGGTCGAAACTGGGGCTGCCCGCGCTCCAGCCAGCCCCCGGGAGCAAAAGCAGCCTGCACCTGCTGCACAAGGGTCGATGGTGTTTGCATAAAACGCTGCGCTAAGACCTGGGCGTACACCGTGCATGCCTCCAGTTTGGGCTAGGATGCGCGGCCTCTGTGTTTCGTGGTGAGCTGTATGCGCCCTGCCTATTGGACGATTCTGTTGCTCCTGATGAGCAATGTCTTCATGACTTTTGCCTGGTACGCCCACCTGCGCGACCTCAGCACCAAGCCCTGGTTCATCGCCGCGCTGGTGAGCTGGGGCATTGCGCTGTTCGAGTACCTGCTGCAAGTGCCCGCCAACCGCATCGGCTACCAAGAGCTGAGCCTGGGCCAGCTAAAAATCCTGCAAGAGGTGCTGACCCTGACGGTGTTCGTGCCCTTTGCGGTGTTCTACATGAAAGAGCCGCTCAAACTCGACTACCTCTGGGCCGGACTGTGCCTGCTGGGGGCGGTGTACTTTATTTTTCGAGGGGACTGACCCCCAGCGGCGGCACCGGCAGCGGCTGGCCACGCGCGGGCTGGGCCTGCTGGGCTTTGGCGCGGTGCTCTTGGGCACGGCGCTGCTTGTCTTGCCAGTCCTGCTCGGCCTGACGGCGGCGTTCGGCCTGCGCGGCTTCCTGGACCTGCAGCTGCTGGGCATGATCGGCCTGGCGCTGGCGCTGCTGGGCCGCGCGTGCGGCCGCCTCCTGGGCGCGGGCGCCCTCTTGCTGCTGCAGCGTGGCCGCATCGGGCACCGGCTTGCGTGTGCGCGACTGCACGGGCAGCGGGGGCACGGTCTGGGCCTGCTTGGCCTCGATAGCGCGCAACCGCTGGGCCGCACGTTCCTGGCGCTCTTGCTGATTCAGCTCCAGCTCGCGCGCGCGCAGAGGCGCCAGCTGGCTGCGTGCTTGTGCGCGCGCCGCCTCCAGGCAATCTTCCACCGCAAAGCGCTGCCAGCAGGCTTTTTCTGTACTGGCTTGCTCAGCGGTAATCGCTGCACGCTGCTGTGCGATGCGGCTACGCTCAGCCTCGCGCGCCTGCGCAGTGTCCCCTTGTGCCTGCCCTGTTCCATAAGCCGCCAGGCAGATTGCGGCCATCCATACTCGGTGCATGGCGTGCATTATCAGGTCAGGGCCGTGTCCACGTCGCGGCGCTCCAGGCTCAGGAACTCTTGCGACTGCATCTCGTTGAGGCGCGAAACCGTGCGCGGAAACTCGTGCGACAGCGGCCCTTCGGTATAAAGCTGCTCGGGCGGCACGGCAGCGCTCATGATGAGCTTGACGCGCCGGTCGTACAGCACGTCGATCAGCCACGTAAAGCGACGTGCAGGCGATGCCATATTCACTGGCATGTACGGCACGTTGGAGAGCATCACCGTGTGGAATTGGCTGGCAATTTCCAGGTAGTCGTTTTGCGAACGCGGCCCGCCGCACAGCTCGCGAAAATCGAACCAGATGGTCTTGCCCGCGCGGCGCAGCGCCGGAATCTGGCGCGACTCGATGGTGAACACGGGCTTTTCATCGGGCACGGATTCGAGTTGCTCAAAAGCCTGCTGCATGGCGGCATCGGCCTGTGGCCCCAGCGGGCAGTGGTAGAGCTGCACCATCTCCAGCGTGCGCTGGCGGTAGTCGGTGCCGTTGTCCACGTTGATGACGTCCATGCGCTCGTTGAGCAAAGCAATCGCCGGCAGGATGCGGTCGCGGTGCAGCCCGTCGGGGTACAGACCATCGGGTGTGAAGTTGGAAGTGGTGACAAAGCCCACGCCGTTGTCAAACAATGCCAGCAGCAGCCGGTACAAGATCATGGCGTCGGTGATGTCGGCGACGTGGAACTCGTCAAAGCAAATCAGCTTGTAGCGCTTGGCAATCTTGGCGCCCAAGGCATCGAGCGGATTTTGCGTGCCTTGCAGGGCATTGAGCTCGCGGTGCACCTCGCGCATGAACTCGTGAAAGTGCAGGCGCACCTTGCGCTTGATGGGCACGCTGTTGAAAAAGCAGTCCATCAAAAAGCTCTTGCCGCGCCCGACGCCGCCGTACATATACACACCCTTGGGAATCTCGGGCTTGTGCAGCAGTTTTTTGAGTGCGTTGGAGCGTTTGGCTTTGTACGCAGCCCAATCGTCGGCGCAGCGCTGCAAGGCGGCCACAGCACGCAGCTGCGCCGGGTCGGCGCTAAAGCCTTTGGCGGCCAGCTCGGCTTGGTAGGCT
Organism: Comamonas sp.; assembly: GCA_028690035.1. Classification (GTDB taxonomy): domain Bacteria; phylum Pseudomonadota; class Gammaproteobacteria; order Burkholderiales; family Burkholderiaceae_C; genus Comamonas. Next base: position 58,496 of record JAQVCA010000001.1, read on the forward strand.
TGTTCTACGTTCACGACCCTCTCCTTTTAAAAAGATAGCTATTACCGCTTGATCAGATTCGTTTTCAGATGGATTTCATTCTGAAATGACTACCCGTCAGCGCCAATAGCTATCTTTTTTACAAATATTGAATATAAAAAGTATAGCTGCCAGCGCTTATTAAATAAGCGTTGGCAGCTATTTTTAGCAACTGAAATTAGAAGTTCAGTGTGCGCTTGTCAACCGCCAGAGCTGCCTCTTTGGTCGATTCCGACAGCGAGGGGTGAGCGTGGCAAATGCGAGCGATGTCTTCGGCGCTGGCCTTGAATTCCATCGCGACCACGGCTTCAGCGATCAGCTCGGAAACCATGGGGCCAACCATGTGCACACCCAGGATTTCGTCGGTCTGAGCATCGGCCAGGAACTTCACAAAGCCCGTGGTGTCGCCCAGTGCGCGTGCGCGGCCATTGGCCATGAAGGGGAAGCTGCCAGCCTTGTACTTGACGCCATCGGCCTTGAGCTGCTGCTCGGTGCGACCCACCCAGGCGATTTCGGGGCTGGTGTAGATCACCCAGGGAATGGTGTTGAAGTTCACATGGCCATGCTGACCGGCCATGCGCTCGGCCACGGCCACGCCCTCTTCTTCAGCCTTGTGCGCCAGCATGGGGCCACGCACCACGTCGCCCACGGCCCAGACGCCGGGCAGGTTGGTTTGGCACAGGTCATTGACCACAATCGCGCCGCGCTCGTCCAGTTGCAGGCCCACGGCTTCGGCATTCAGGCCGTTGGTGTTGGGCACGCGACCAATCGAAACAATCAGCTTGTCCACGGCCAGGTTCACCGCTTCGCCTTTGGCGTTGGTGTAGGCCACGGTCACGCCTTTTTTGGATTTTTTGATGTCGCCAATCTTCACGCCCAGCTCAATCTTCAGGCCCTGCTTGTCGAAGGCTTTTTTGGCTTCTTTGGCCACTTGCTCGTCCACGGCGGCCAGGAAGGTGGGCATGCCTTCCAGCACGGTCACATCCGCGCCCAGGCGGCGCCAGACGCTGCCCATTTCCAGACCGATCACGCCCGAGCCGATCACGCCCAGCTTTTTCGGCACAGCACCAATGGCCAGCGCGCCGTCGTTGGACAGAATTTGCTGCTCATCGAACTCCACACCGGGCAGCGCACGCGCATTGGAGCCGGTGGCCACGATGACCTGTTTGGCCACCAGGGTCTCGGCGTTTTTGCCGGTCACCTGGATTTCATACCCACCCTCTACGGCTTTGCTGAAAGCGCCCCGGCCGTGGAAGAAGGTGACCTTGTTCTTCTTGAACAGGTACAGGATGCCGTCGTTGTTTTGTTTGACGATGGCGTCCTTGCGGGCAATCATTTTGCTCACGTCGATGGCCACCTTGCCGGTGCTGATGCCGTGCTCGTCAAAGTGCAGCTGGGCGTGTTCAAAGTGCTCGGACGACTGCAGCAGCGCCTTGGAAGGAATGCAGCCCACGTTGGTGCAGGTGCCGCCGGGGGCTGCGCCGCCCTGGGCGTTCTGGGCTTCGTCGATACAGGCCACGTTCATGCCCAGCTGGGCAGCGCGAATGGCGGCAATGTAGCCACCAGGGCCTGCGCCGATCACGACAACATCAAATTGCTTGCTCATAAAAAATCTTTCTCTTGCTTGAAAAAGCCCACCGCCGGAATCCGAGGGTGGGCCGCATTGTGATTAAACCCGGACGATCTGGATTACAGATCGAACAGCAGGCGCGAAGGATCTTCCAGCGCGTCTTTCATGGCCACCAGGCCCAGCACGGCTTCGCGGCCGTCGATGATGCGGTGGTCGTAGGACATGGCCAGGTAGTTCATCGGGCGCACCACCACTTGGCCGTTTTCGACCACGGCGCGGTCCTTGGTGGCGTGTACGCCCAGGATGGCCGATTGCGGGGGGTTGATGATGGGGGTGGACATCATCGAGCCGAAGGTGCCGCCGTTGGAGATGGAGAAGGTGCCGCCGGTCATCTCTTCAATGCCCAGCTTGCCGTCGGCAGCCTTTTTGCCAAATTCAGCGATCTTTTTCTCGATGTCGGCAAAGCTCATCTGGTCGGCGTTGCGCAGGATGGGCACCACCAGGCCACGGGGCGAACCCACGGCGATACCGATGTCGAAGTAGCCGTGGTAGATGATGTCGTTGCCATCGACCGAAGCGTTCAGCACGGGGTACTTCTTCAAGGCGTGCACGGCCGCTTTCACGAAGAAGGACATAAAGCCCAGCTTGACGCCATGTTCTTTGGTGAAGGCATCTTGGAACTTCTTGCGCAGCTCCATCACGGGGGCCATGTTCACTTCGTTGAACGTGGTCAGGATGGCGTTGGTCGATTGCGATTGCAGCAGACGCTCGGCCACGCGGGCGCGCAGACGGGTCATGGGCACGCGCTGCTCAGGGCGATCGCCCAGGTTTTGCGGTGCGGGCGCGGCCACTTGGGGCAGCGTGGCCTTGGGTGCGCCGGTGGGGATGGCAGCAGCGGCGGCAATGGCAGCCAGGGCATCGCCCTTGGTCACGCGGCCATCTTTGCCCGAGCCAGCCACGTTGGCAGCGCTCAGGTTGTTTTCTGCCAGGATTTTGGCGGCAGCGGGCATGGCCACACCGCCCTTGTTGCCTGCAACAGGGGCTGCGGCAGGAGCAGGAGCAGCGGCGGGCGCAACAGCCTGGGCAGCGGCAGCAGGTGCTGCGGCCACAGCACCGGCGACAGCGGCAGTGTCGATCTTGGCAATCAGCTGCTCGGCGGTGACGGTGGCACCGTCGCCTTGCAGGATTTCGGTCAACACGCCCGCAGCGGGAGCAGGCACTTCCAGCACGACTTTGTCGGTTTCGATCTCGATCAGGATTTCATCGACAGCGACGGCCTCGCCAGCTTTCTTTTTCCAGTTGAGCATGGTCGCTTCGGCGATGGATTCCGACAGCTGGGGCACTTTGACTTCTACGATGGCCATGGAATATCTCTCTTGAGTAAATAGGGGCGTAAAACGTGGAAACGTGGAAACGTGAATGACAGGAATGGTTCTTTGCGGTATGCACACTAAAACCCCATGCACTGGGCATGGGGTTGGGCTGCAAAGCCGTGCTTATTTATTCAGCACAAAGCCCTTGAGCTTGGCAAAAGCGGCTTCCACCAAGGTCTTTTGCTGCTCGACGTGCAGGTGGGCATAGCCACAAGCGGGGCTGGCGCTGGCCGGGCGACCGGCGTAACCCAGCTTCTGACCTGCGAGCATGTTCTCGTAGATGTTGTGCTGGATGAAGAACCATGCACCCTGGTTTTGCGGCTCGTCTTGGCACCACACAATGTCGGTGGCCTTGCTGTATTTTTTCAACTCGGCAGCAAACGCCTTGTGCGGGAAGGGATAAAGCTGCTCAACGCGAATGATGGCCACGTCCTGCTCACCGCTTTCTTCGCGCTTTTTCACCAGGTCGTAGTACACCTTGCCCGAGCAAGCGATGACGCGCTTGACCTTGGCGGCGTTTTTCACGATGGCTTCGTTTTGCTCCGGAATCACGGTCTGGAAGCCACCCTTGGTGAATTCAGACAGCGGCGAAGTGGCATCCTTGTTGCGCAGCAGCGACTTGGGCGTGAAGATGACCAAGGGCTTGCGCAGGTTGCGCACCATTTGACGACGCAGCACGTGGAAGATCTGGCTGGCCGTGGTGGGCTGCACGAGCTGCATGTTGGTGTCGGCGGCCAGCTGCATGAAGCGCTCCAGACGTGCCGAGCTGTGCTCGGGGCCCTGGCCTTCGTAGCCGTGCGGCAGCATCAAGGTCAGACCGTTGATACGGCCCCACTTGACCTCGCCCGAGGCAATGAACTGGTCGATCACCACCTGCGCGCCGTTGGCAAAGTCGCCAAACTGCGCTTCCCAGATCACCAGGGAGTTGGGATCGTTGGAGGCGTAGCCGTATTCAAAGCCCAGCACGGCCTCTTCGGACAGGATGGAGTCGATGACGACAAACGGTGCCTGGTTTTCAGCAACGTTTTGCAGCGGGATGTAATAGCCCTCGTCCCAGCGGTTGCGCTTCTGGTCGTGGATCACGGCGTGGCGGTGCGTGAAGGTGCCACGGCCACAGTCTTCGCCCGACAGGCGCACGGGATAGCCCGACGCCACCAGCGAGGCAAAAGCCATGTGCTCGCCCATGCCCCAGTCCACGTTCATTTCGCCACGGCCCATGGCAGCGCGGTCGGCATAGACCTTTTTCACCAGGGTGTGGGGCGTGACGGATTCCGGCAGGGTGGTGATTTTCTCGGCCAGACGCTTCCATTCGGTCAGGGGAATGGCCGTATCGGCAGTGTCGGTCCACTTCTGGTTCAGGAAGGGGCTCCAGTCCACGGCGTACTGGCTCTTGAAGTTGGTCAGCACGGGATCCACGGTGTGGCGGCCTTCATCCAGCGCAGCGCGGTAGGCCTTGACCATGTCGTCGCCCAGCGACTCGCCCAAGCCTTGCGCAGCCAGCTTGTCGGCGTACAGCTTGCGCGTGCCAGGGTGGGCAGCGATTTTGGTGTACATCAGCGGCTGGGTGAGCATGGGGGTGTCTTGCTCGTTGTGGCCCAGCTTGCGGAAGCACACCACGTCCACCACCACGTCCTGCTGGAACTCCATGCGGTATTCCAGCGCCAGCTGCATGCACAGCGCCACGGCTTCGGGATCGTCGCCATTGACGTGCAGCACAGGCGATTCGACCATCTTCACGATGTCGGTGCAGTAGGTGGTTGAACCTTTGTCGCGCGGATCGGAGGTGGTGAAGCCGATCTGGTTGTTGATGATGATGTGTACCGTGCCGCCGGTGGAGTAGCCACGGGTCTGCATCAGTGCCAGGGTTTCTTGGTTCACGCCCTGGCCAGCAAAAGCGGCGTCGCCATGCACCAGCACGGGCAGCACCTGCTTGCCTTGCGGGTCACCACGGCGATCCATGCGCGAACGCACCGAACCTTCCACCACGGGATTGACGATTTCCAGGTGCGAGGGGTTGAATGCCAGCGACAAGTGCACCGGACCACCCGCAGTGGATACATCCGAGCTAAAGCCTTGGTGGTACTTCACGTCACCTGCGGGCAGGTCTTCAGGGGCGGTGTGCTCAAACTCGGCAAACAGATCCTTGGGCATTTTGCCCAGGGTGTTGACCAGCACGTTCAGACGGCCCCGGTGGGCCATGCCGATCACCACTTCCTGCACGCCCTTTTGGCCGGCAGCGTTGATCAGCTCGTCCATGGCAACGATGAAGCTCTCACCACCTTCCAGCGAGAAGCGCTTTTGACCGACGTACTTGGTGTGCAAATAGCGTTCCAGACCCTCGGCAGCGGTCAGGCGATCGAGGATGCGCTTTTTCTGTTCGGCATTGAACACGGGCTTGGAGCGGGAGGACTCCAGCTTTTGCTGCCACCAACGCTTTTGCACCTGGTCGGTGGTGTACATGTACTCCACACCAATCGTGCCGCAGTAGGTTTCGCGCAGGGCATTGAGCAACTCGCGCAGGGGCAAGGTTTCTTTGCCGAAGAACGTGTTGCCTACATTGAACACGGTCTCTTGGTCGGCATCGGTGAAGCCGTAGAACGCAGGATCGAGTTCAGGAATTTCGGGACGCTCAGTGCGCTTGAGCGGATCCAGATCGGCCCAGCGCTGGCCCACATTGCGGTAAGCGGCAATCAACTGCTGCACGGCAACGCGCTTGCGGCCTAGGTCAGAGTCGGCACCGGCGGCCACGACCACTTGGGTGACACCCTGCTTGGCACGTTCAGCAAACGCATTGATGACGGGCAGATGGGGCACGTCCTTGGCATCGCTGCCATCAACGGCGGGCACATGCTGCAGTGCATCGAAGTATTCACGCCAGGAATCTGGCACGCTGCCGGGGTTGGCCAGATAGTTTTCATACATCTCTTCGACGTAGGGGGCGTTACCGCCAAAGAGATACGTGTTGCCTTGGTAGGCTTGGTAAACAGTGGGCTGATCGCTCATGCTTCGCTGACATCCGCTTTCCTGAAGAAAGCATTCGTTGGTTGGAGAACCTCCCGCGACACGGCTGTACCGATTGGCGGATGCGACTGTGGCTGTGGAAGGGCCTGTTGTAGCGCTGGGCATTGTGCCACTGAAAGCCGCTGCCTGCGCCAACGGTCTTCCATAAGACCGCAAACCAGTCGCTTTGCACAGGGGCACTTTCCCTGTACTGGAAAACACGCAGCATGCAGACCGACGCTGCGGTCGCGCATCGCTGCGTCCAGATGGCTTTGCGCATTCGGTTCTCGCATACCATCGGTGCCACTTTGCTCTTGGTGCCTGCTTATGCGCTCTTCTAACGCCACCCACCGCACTTTTCTTTTGTTATTGACCGGCGTTAGCCTGGGTTTTGCCGCCATCCTGTGGCCTTTTCTGGGCGCCATATTCTGGGCGATGGTACTGGCCATTTTGTTTCAGCCACTCAACCGGCGCCTGCGCCTGCGCCTGCCGCGCAAACCCAATCTGGCGACGTTTGCCACCTTACTTACCTGTGTGGTCCTGGCGGTGTTTCCGTTGACGCTGATCGCCATCTCGGTGGTGCAGGAAACCACGGCCATCTACAGCCGCATGGCCAGTGGCCAGCTGAACTTTGGCGCCTACTTCCAGCAGATTTACGCCGCTCTGCCCAGTTGGGTGGGGCAAATCCTGGAAGGCCTGGGCCTGGCCGATCTGGCCGCCATTGAGCAAAAACTCTCCAGCTTAGCCACCGAAGCGGGCAAGGTGATTGCGGGCAAAGCGGTTGAGCTGGGTAGCAACACCCTGGGCTTTGCCGTGAGCTTCAGCATCATGCTGTACCTGCTCTACTTTTTGCTGCGCGATGGCCAGGAGCTGGCACTGCGGGTGCGCGATACCTTGCCACTGGAGCGCCAGCACAAGCAAGAGCTGATCGAGAAATTTGCCACCGTCATCCGCGCTACCGTCAAAGGCAATCTGGTGGTGGCTGCAGCGCAAGGCGCACTGGGCGGACTCATTTTCTGGCTGTTGGGCATCCAGGGCGCCCTGCTGTGGGGGGTGCTGATGGCTTTTCTGTCACTGCTGCCTGCCGTGGGGGCCAGCCTGATCTGGGGTCCGGTGTGCATCTATTACCTGGCCACGGGCGACTTCACCAGAGGCCTGATCCTGGCAGCCTACGGGGTGATGGTGATTGGCTTGGTGGACAACCTGCTGCGCCCGCTGCTGGTGGGCAAAGACACCAAGTTGCCCGATTACATCGTGTTGATTTCCACCTTGGGCGGCATGTCTTTATTTGGCTTAACCGGCTTTGTGATTGGCCCGGTCATTGCTGCCCTGTTCATTGCCTGCTGGGACATCTACAGCCAGCCCTGCCCTGCGCCGGATGCCGTTACGCAGCCTCCTTCGGCCTAAATGCGCACCCGATTTGCACATAATGCCCGCTATGCCACACACCCTCTCTGCCCATTTTTTCCGCGCCCTGCCCCTGCTGCTAGGACTGACACTGCTGACCGGCTGCTTGGAGCAAGTTTCCAGCCTGGGCTTGCCGCCCAAGGTGCTGGCCAAACAAAAAGAAGATAAAGCCATTGGCAGCGCTTGCCGCTACGCCATGCGCAGCATTGAGGATTGCTACCTGCTCAACCCCAAAGCCGCTAAAAACGATGTGTTTTCCGGTTGGAAAGAGATGGACGCCTATATGCGCGAACACAAGATCGAAGGCGTGCCCTCGGTGCTGACACCGCCGCCCGCAGCTCCTGCTCCAGCGCGCCCGGCGCAAGAAGACATCATCATCGAGCGCGCCTCGGGCAAGTAAGGCATGCACGCCCACAGCCGGCAGTGCTTCCAGACATCGGGACGCGTGTCGGGTGTCGGGTGCCGGGTGTGGGTCTTGCCGTTGCGGGGTGCTTACGCCGAGAGCAAGCGCTCAAACACGGCCATGCTTTCCACGTGGGCCGTGTGCGGGAACATGTTCACCACGCCCGCCGCCACGCAGCGGTAGCCCGCCTGGTGCACCAGCAGCCCGGCATCGCGCGCCAAAGTGGCTGGGTTGCAGCTGACGTACACGATGCGCTGTGGCGGTTGCCACGCCTCAGACCCTGCAGGCAATGCGGGCGCACCTTCCGCACCGATGCGGGCTTGGTGGATGTCGGCCAGCGCCTTGCACAGAGCAAAGGCCCCTTCGCGCGGAGGATCGACCAGCCACTTGTCGGCCACGCCATCGCCCATGAGCAACTCGGGCGTCATATTGAACAGGTTGCGTGCAACAAATTCTGTAGCTGCCAGCGCTTGCCCATCCAGCCTTTGCGCCTGATTTTTTGCATAATTTTCACGCGAGCGTGCCACCAAAGTTTCGCTACCCTCAATGCCCAGCACCTGCCCCGCCTGGGTGGCAATCGGCAGGGTGAAATTACCCAGACCACAGAACCAGTCGATCACGCGGTCGGCTTTCTGCGCGGCCAGCAGGCGCAGTGCGCGCGTCACCAGCACCTGATTGATATGCGGGTTGACCTGGGTGAAATCCGTCGGTTTGAAGGGCATGGTGATGCCGAACTCGGGCAGGCTGTAGGCCAGCTGCACTGCGCCCTCGGGATCGAGCAGATGCACCGTATCGGGCCCCTTGGGCTGCAGCCACCACTGCACGCCATGGGCAGCGGCAAAGTCGCGCAGGCGCTGCAGGTCGGGCGCGCTCAACGGTTCCAGGTGGCGCAGCACCAAGGCGGTGACGGCATCGCCACAGGCCACTTCGATTTGCGGACAGGTGTCGCGCGCATCCAGGCTGGCAATCAGCGCGCGCAGCGGCAGCAGCATGGCATCCACGTGCGGGGGCAGCACCTTGCAGGTGTGCATATCGGCGATGTAGCGGCTCTTGCGCTCGTGAAAACCGATCAGCACCTCGCCCTTTTTGATCACATGGCGCACCGCCATGCGCGCGCGGTAGCGGTAGCCCCAGGCCGGGCCTTCGATGGCGCGCAGAATGGTTTCGGCCTTGACTTTGCCCAGGTGCCACAGGTTGTCTTCCAGCACGCGCTGCTTGCTGGCCACCTGGGCGCTGATGTGCAGGTGCTGCATCTTGCAGCCGCCGCACGCGCCGGTGTGCAGGCCAAAGTGCGGGCAGCCGGGGCGCACGCGCTGCGACGAGGGGCGGTGGATGTCGGTGAGCTCGGCCTGCTCCCAGTTGTTTTTCTTGCGCTTGGTCTGGGCGCTGACCAGCTCGCCGGGCAAGGCGCCGTCGATGAACACCACCTTGCCATCGGGGCGGCGTGCTACGCCCTGGGCGTCCATGTCCATGGACTCAATCTGCAGCCAGCCCTCGGGCAGGCTGGGGCGTGCAGGACTGCTGTCGTGGTCGGCAGCGCCCGCATGGGCAGCGGCAACGCTTTCGGCAGCGGTTTCGATGAAGGGGGATGGGGGGGGAGTGGTTGCGTTCAGTTCAGACATGGTGGGCGCATTCTCTCAGAAGCGCTTGGCGTTCTGGGCCTGCCGACTGCATGCCAGATGCGTGCCAGACACGCCGCTGCCGTTTGCGGCCTGCCACCCCCAAGGGACATAAATATCAAAAAAGTGAGCTGCAACCGCTGGATTGGCAACGTTTCAGGTATTTTTGTACCTGAAATCGTTGCAAAACCAGCGATTGCAGCTCTCTTTTTTCAAGCAACTACGGCTGCGTTCTCAGCGGCGGGTGTAAATCTGATCGAAGCTGGCACCGTCGGCAAAGTGTGCCTGGCTGGCCTTGGCCCAGCCCCCAAAGTGGTCGTCGATGGTGAGCAGCTTCACCTGGGGAAAGCGGTCGGCAAACTCGGCCTGCACCTTGGGGTCGGTCGGGCGGTAGTGGTGCTTGGCGGCAATGCGCTGGCCCTCTGGGCTGTACAGGTGCTGCAAATAGGCCTCAGCGACGGCGCGGGTGCCTTTTTTGTCCACCACCTTGTCCAGCACCGCCACCGAAGGCTGCGCCAGGATGGAGACCGAGGGCACCACGATCTCAAACTTGCCCTTGCCCAACTCTTGCTGCGCCAAGAACGCCTCGTTCTCCCAAGCCAGCAGCACATCGCCCACGCCGCGCTGCACAAAGGTGATGCTGGAGCCACGCGCGCCGGTGTCCAGCACCGGCACATTCTGGTAGAGCTGACGCACAAAATCGCGCGCCTTGTCTGCGCTGCCGTATTTGCCTTCGGCAAAGCCCCAGGCGGCCAGATAGTTCCAGCGCGCGCCGCCGCTGGTTTTGGGGTTGGGGGTGACGACTTTCACGTCCGCACGCACCAGATCGTCCCAGTCCTTGAGGCCTTTGGGGTTGCCCTTGCGCACCAGAAACACGATGGTCGAGGTGTAGGGCGCGCTGGCGTGCGGCAGCTTGCTTTGCCAATTGGGCGCCAGATGCCCGCCGTGCTGCACCAGGGCATCGATGTCGCCGGCCAGCGCCAGGGTGGCCACATCGGCATCAATGCCATCGATGATGGAGCGCGCCTGCTTGCCCGAACCGCCATGCGATTGCTTGATCGTCACCTCCTGCCCGGTCTTGGCTTTCCAGTGCTGGGCAAACGCCTGGTTGTAGTCGGCATACAGCTCGCGCGTGGGGTCGTAGGAGACGTTGAGCAAGGTCACGGCCTGGGGCGCGGCCTGCGCCCAAGCGGCGGGGGCTGCCAAGGTCAAGCTGGCCAGCAGGGCCGCCAGCGCGGGAATCTTGATAAAGTTGCGACGGTTTTTCATAGCAGGCTTTCTTTGCTTTCTGTCGGAAATGCACTTGGATGCGTTCGGCACGATGCCGTTGCGCTGCATTCTCAAAGCAAGCGGTTAAAACCTGAACCAATAAAATTTCAGTTCGTTATCACAAAATCATCTAAAGCAACCAGGATCACCCATGGCACGTACCGTTCACTGCATCAAACTGGGCCGCGAGGCCGAAGGCTTGGATCTGCCCCCCTACCCCGGCGCGCTGGGCCAACGCATCTTTGAAAGCGTCAGCAAAGAAGCCTGGGCCGCCTGGCTCAAGCACCAAACCATGCTGGTCAATGAAAACCGCCTGAACTTGGCCGACCTGCAAGCGCGCAAATATCTGGCCAAGCAAATGGAGGCGCATTTCTTTGGCGATGGTGCCGAACAAGTGGCAGGCTACGTGCCGCCCGAGCACTAAGCCGCGTGCCATAATCGGGCGTTTTTGCGGGAGAGAGGGCCACTGCACCACCGGGCAGATGGCTCCGCCGAAGGCGCAAACTCCCATAATCGCTCAGGCCCATATACCGCAAAAAAAATTTCGCCGACTGGAGAGCAGCCACCCCCACCCCGCGCTGGGCGCTGTGGCTCACCGAAGGGGCAAGTGCGCGCCAGCGCGCACGCAACTCTCAGGTACCAAGGACAGAGGGAGAGGCATGTTTGTGTCCCCATCCCTCACTGAACAGGTGCCGTATGTTGCTGCCTTCTGCCTCCTTGCTGGAAACCTCCCAAGCCACCCCCGTGACCACCATGCTGGTCATTTATCTGGTGGCCATCACCGCTGAAGCCATGTCGGGCGCGTTGGCCGCTGGGCGGCGCAATATGGACATCTTTGGTGTGGCCGTGATCGCCTTTGTCACCGCACTGGGCGGCGGCACCATCCGCGACATGGTGCTGGGCCACTACCCGATTGGCTGGACGCAGCACCCCGAATACGTGTACCTGGTCATCAGCGCGGGCTTGCTTACCACCATCGTGGCGCGCTATATGCGCCGTCTCAAGCAGGTGTTTTTGCTGCTCGATGCCATGGGGCTGATTGCTTTCTCGCTCATCGGCTGCAGCGTGGCCCTGCAGCACGACTACCCGCGCGTGGTGGTCATCATGGCGGGCATGCTCACCGGCATCAGCGGCGGCATCGTGCGCGATGTGCTGTGCAACCAGGTGCCCGTGGTGTTCCGCCGCGAGCTGTACGCCAGCGTTTCGCTGGCCGTGTGCCTGCTGTACTGGGCGCTGGAGGTGCTGCAGGTCAACCACGACGTCAGCATCGCTGTGTGCTTTGCCGGTGGCCTGGCGTTTCGCCTGCTGGCCATCCGCTTTGGCTGGCGTTTGCCGGTGTTCTCGTACCAAGAGCGCTGGGAATGAGTGGTCTGCTGCCAAACTGGCTGGCCCCCTTGCCCCGCGCTTGGGCGCAGCACGCCACGTGGCGCGTGTTGGATGTCAGCGGCAATGCCGACGCCCTGCTCGCCCTGCACCGGGCTGTTTTCAGGGCGGCCCCACCGCCGCCGCCGCGCCCAGCCCCCCCAGCGGTACTGCATTACGTGCTGGTGCTGAGCGATGCCCAGGCCTTGCAAACCCAAGCCCCGGCGGCTTGGCAGCCCTGCTTGCAAGGCCTGTTACCCGGTGTCCACCGGCTGGCACTGGAAGGCGGTGCGCTGCAATTGACCTTGTGGCTGGGCCCGCCAGAGAGCGTGCTGCGCCAGCAAAGCATGGTGGCCGACACCATTTTGATTGGCAGCGCTGAGGGTGCTTCGGCCTGGCTCGCCCCCCATGCCCTCAAACCGCTGCTGCGCCACTGCCAGCGCGGCACCCAATTTTTAGGAGCAGCTCACGCAGAACTGGCCACGCTATTGACCAAAAATGGCTGCACGATTGCCCCTGAAACACCCGCCCTGCACGCCCGCTTTGACCCGCCCTGGACGCTGCGCAAAACCCCACCCCCAAGCGCCCCACCCGGCACCGCCTTGGTCATAGGCGCGGGGCTGGCTGGCAGCAGCGCCGCCTGGAGCCTGGCGCAACGCGGCTGGCACGTCACCGTTTTGGGCCAAAGCGCAGCGCCTGCCGATGGGGCCTCGGGCCTGCCCGCCGGTTTATTTTGCCCGCACACCTCGCCGGACGACTGCGTACTGTCGCGCCTGTCGCGTGCTGGATTGCAAACGCTGTTACCCCGTTTAGAACAGCTCTGCCAGCGCGACCACGATTGGGCGCAAAGTGGCGTTTTAGAGCACGATGCGCTGCAGCCAAGCTATCTTGCATGGAAAAACGGCCCTGGATCAGCTTGGAGCCAAGCGGCAACAGCTACTCAATGTGTAGCAGCTGGCCTCCCCCCCGATGCCCGCGCGGTGTGGCACCACCGTGCCGGTTGGCTGCGCCCGGCCGCCTTGGTGGCGGCGCAGCTCAAGCACCCGCGCATTCGCTTTATCGGCCAAGCCCCTGTGGCCCAGCTGCGCCATGAAGGCGGCCAATGGCAGGCGCAAAACGCACAAGGCCAGCCGCTGGCCGCCGGGGCCAACATCGCCATCGTGGCCGCAGGCATGGGCAGCAGCGCCTTTTTGCCTGCGCTTTGGCGTTTGCAAGCCCTGCGCGGGCAAGTCACCGTGGGGCCGGCAGATAACGCCGCTGCCCTACCGCCCTTCCCCGTGAATGGCAGTGGCAATTTGGTGCCGCAAGTGCCAGGCCCGGACGGCGCTTTCTGGGTCATGGGCTCCACCTTTGAGCGCGATGTCAGCGCCCTGCCCGTCTCTGCCGCAGACCAAGCCAGCGCCCACGCCCACAACCTGGGCAAGCTGGCCCAATTGCTGCCCGCCACAGCGCAGCAGCTGCAAGCGGCCTTCACCCCTGGCGACCCCGCCTGCCAGCCCACCTGGGCACGGGTGCGCGTGGCCAGCCACGACCGCCTGCCCATCGTCGGCCCCGTGCTGCCCAGCCTGGGGCTGTTTGCCCTTACTGCTTTGGGGGCACGCGGCATCACCTTGTCGGCGCTGTGCGGCGAGCTGCTGGCCGCCCAATTGCACGCCGAGCCCCTGCCCCTGGAAGCTCAACTGGCCCAACACCTGGGCACCCATCGTTTAGGCTAAACCACTTATAAACCATAGCTGCTAGCGCTTAATGGGTAAGGGTTAGAGCCACTTTTTATCTAAATCCCCATCCAGCGCTGCAGCGCGTGCCCCACCGCCTCGGTGGCCAGAAATTCCTGCTCCAGTCGCCCCTGGCCTTGCTGGGCCAGCCAATCGGCCAACGTTTGCTCCTGCGGCAGCAGCCAGTGCCGACACTCCTGCAGCGGGGCCGGTGTGGGCTCCACCACCGCATGCTGGGCGTGGGCTGCAAATGTTGGCCTATCCATCAGCAAGGCCTGTAAATGCGGCACATGGCTGCGCGCGGTGGCCAGCATCTTCAGCCCCCAACTGTCGATATCGCCCCAATAGGCCACTTGCCGCTGCGCAAGCCAGGGCGCCTGCAGCCAGGCCAGATCCAGTCCCGCGCCCAGTACGGCCACCGTGTCGGGCACATACACGGGCAAATGGTGGGCGCACTGCTCGTTTTCCACCAGCAGCAGGCGCTGGCCAGGCAGCGGTGTGTGCAACAAATCCTGCGTGCTCAGGCGCAGGCGGCGAAATGGCAGCAAATCCGGCGCCAGGGGCTGCACCAGCAGCCAGTGGTCGGCGTCTTCGCTGGCACCCAGAAACGCCGTCAGCCCCTCACGGCTGGCAGCGCCGTCGAAACGCTCATCCAGCAGCGCCTTGAGCAGCGCGCCGTGGCGTTCAAAGAACTTGCTGTCATTGCCCTGCAGTGCCAGCGCGCGCAACGGCTTGCCCCGGGCGCATTGCGGACTCAGCTCCATGGCCATGCGCGCGGCGGTGAGCACCGCAGGCACAGGCATTTCGCGCCACAGTGCCAGACGGCGCACCAGCACCCGGCGCAGCGTGGGATCGACTTGTGCCAGCACCTCCTGCAGCATCAGGCAATCGCGCACGACCTGCGCCTGCGCCCGCCCACCCCATTGGCAAATGGCCTGCAGGTATTGCGAGGGTTGGTGAATGACCCAGTGCGTGGGCAGGTTCACTGGCTCGCTGGCTGCACGAAAGCGCCGCTCTGTCCACTGCACCTCGCCCATGCCACTGTCTGCCACGGCCTGCCATTGGCGCAGGTGCTCGCGCAGCAGCAATGGCTGCTCCAGAAATATCTGGCTGTCCGGCAGGCCAATGCTCAGGCGCAGGGGCCAGCCTGTGCTGGCAGGCAAAAAATGGGCTTCGCGCCAGTCGTTGCGTTGCCAGTAGCGGGCCAGCACCTGCGCCAGTTGCTGCGGCGTTTTCATAGGAGTTGGGACGATTGAGGTGTCATGGGTGCTGCAGGTGCCTGGCGTTGCTGTGCGCGCTCCTGCAACTCCTGCCAACTGAGGCATGCCAGACTGGCCTGAGCACCCCGGCGGTGTACCAGCACCGCTGAACGCGTGTGGTCGCGCAACAGCCGCATTTCCTTGTTGGGTGTGACAAACAGGGCGTGCAGCCCAAACTCCCGCAGCGCCTGGATGATGCGCGCTGCCACGGCCTGCGAACTCTTGGAAAACGCCTCATCCAGCACGATGCTGCCAAACAGCGGGCGGTTGCGTCCGGGCGGGCACAGCGCATAGCTCAGCGAGGCCGTGAGCACATAGCTGGCAATGATTTCCTTCTCCCCACCACTGCCACCCTGTGAACCCGTGCGCCGCTCCAGCACCTGGCCATTCGCGCGGTCGAGTACCTGCACGGCAAACTGCAAACGGTAGCGCGCATCCAACAGGGCCTGCGAGGCCTTGGTGCGGCGGTTGGCATGCTCGCGCAGCAGCTCCACCATGGCGCGCAAGGCACTGTAGTGGCTGTGCCCGCCATCGTCGCGCAGGCGCTGCGTGCGCAACTGCGCCATGGCCTTGTTCAGCTCCTGCAGGCTTTGGTGTACCACGGGCTGCGGGTCCAACTGCAGGTAACGCCCCGGTTGGAAGTCCACGCGCAGCAAAGTCTGGTTGAGCGCTTCGATGCGCTCCAGGATGTCGGTGACCTGCGTCTCAATGCCTCGAAGCAAGGCACTTACTCCCTGGTCAGAGGCCTTGTTGAGGTACTCCTGAAAGCGGCTGCGCTTTTCCGGTAACGCTTCTTCCTCCAGCACGCGCAGCCGGGCCAAAAAATGCGGCAATTCGGCCAGCTCATCGCTGTGGTCGGCCAGGGCGCCACGGTCTTCCTTGAGCGCCTTGCCCATTTGGCGGATCAGCTCATTTTGCGTCCCCGCCAGGCGTTTGGACTCTTGCTCCAAGCGCTCCTGAACTTTGCCCAGGGTGTCGCGCTCTTGCGGCTCCAGCTGATCGCAATCCACGCTGGGCAAGCCCGTGGGCAACAGCGCGATGACCGCCTCCTCCAGCGGAACCACCACCATGCCCGCCAGCCGTTGCACCAGCAGGGTGTGTCGGTGCTGCGCTTGCTCTAAAGCGGCCTGCAATCGCGAATGCCTTTGCCAAAGCTTGATCCGCTCCTCATCAAGCGTGTGCGCGCGTTGCTGCGCGGCCTGCCAGCGCTGCTGTGCCTGGGCGGTATCGGATTGCGGATCGAGCAGTGCATCCAGCTGGGCTTGCAAGCGCTGCATCTGTGCCTGCGGGCTGTGAACATCGAGCGTGTCGTAGCGCAGCTCCAGCAGGCGCTCCCACAGCGTGCGCTGCTCCCACGAGCGCTCCAGTGCCTGCTGTGCTTGGCGCTTTTCGGTGTCCAGCTGCTGCCACTGCCCCTCAGCCTGTGCAATTTGTGCGGTGAGCTGGGCCAGGCGGTCGCGGTTGTCAAAGCCGGTCATCCAGTCTTGGTCCAGGCGCTTGTGATCCTGCTTGTCGAAGTGGTAGGCCTTGCCGGACATCAGGCCCTGCTGCGTCATGGCATGCGCGGTCTGGGCCAGCGCCTGGACATCGGCCACGCAATGGCGATCCAGCGCCGCCAGCAACTGGCGCAGCGCGGCACTGTGGACATGGGGCTTGAGGGTGAGCTTGCCGGCAAAGCCATCCTCCCAGAAGGGCGACTCTTCGCTGCCTTGCGCGCTGGCCTGCGCCTCCAGCAGACGCACATGCAGCCGGTTGTGGCGCTGGTTGACCCATGCCAGCGCATCGCGCATCAGCGCGGGGGCCACCAGAACGCGCAAGCGATGGCTGCCCAGCGCACGTTCAATAGCACCACGCCAAGCCTGATGCTGGGCGGGCACTTCCACCAGCTCGGCCACAAAGGGCAGATCCTCTGGCGCGCAGTGCAGGTGCTGGGCCAGCTCGGCGCGCCACTGCTGGTACGCGGCGGGCAGGTTGGAATGGGGCTGGGCGCGCACCTGCTGCAGCTCTTTTTGCCATTGCGCCAGCTCTGCACGGGCATTGCGTTCGGCAGTCACAGCCGCTTCTGCCTGCTCTTGCTGGGTAGCGGCCAGCCCAGCAAGCTGGGCCAACGCCGCTTGTGCCTGCGCCTGGTGCTCGGCCAGCGTGCTGGCGTTGATGCTCTGGCTATCTTGGCTGCTGGGCACGCTCAGGGCCAGATTGCGCGCCAGCTTGAGGTAATCCTCCAAGGCGCGCTGGCGCTGCTGGCGCAGGTGGTTCTGCTCGGCAATGCCGCTGCGCAGCGATTCAATGCTGTTACCACCCGCCTGCAGGTAGTGCGCCAGCGCATCCTGCTCCAGCTGCCGGGCTTGCTGCAAGGCGGTATCGGCCTGCTGGCACTGCAGATGCAAGGCTCGCTCCTTGCGCTGCAGCTCTTGGCAGCGCGCCTGCCACAGCTGCACGCCCTGCTGGGCAAACCAGCCGGGCAGGGCTGCCTTCAGGCGCTGCACGTTCTCGACCCGCTGAGCCTGACGCTGCGCCCGTTGCTCCAGCTCGCGCAGCGGCAGCAGGGACACATACTGGCGGTTGGCCAGATCCAGCTCCTCGTAGATGGCGGTCAGTTGATCGAAGCTGTCCACCACGCACAAAGCGTCGTCAAAGTGCGAATGGTCATCCAGCACCAGCTCCCGAAAAATCTCATCGATGCTGTTGAGCTGCTTCAACCCCGCCGCGCGGTTGAGCAGCACAAAGGCGTTGGGGCCGACCTCAAAGCAACGCTGCAGGCGTGCCAGGTACTGTTTTTTGTTGGGGAAGGCGTGCAGCCCTTCGGTGTTCTTTTCCAGTTGCGTCAGCGCGCGCGCACCGCCACGGTGGTGCTCTTCCAGCCAGGCATCCATGCTGTGCTGGCTACCCTGGGCAAAGAACCAGCGCTTGCTCATATCGCTGGCCGAAGAGCTGGTGCCATCCAGCCAGAACAGCGCGCCCAGCAACACCGATTCCTGGCCACGCACCAGCCGCGCGGCAATGGCGGTGACGGTGCGGCCATTGCGCGCCAGATGCTGGCTGTCGTCACCGCTGTGCCCGGGGCCGGTGGCGCCGCGCACGTAGGAGACCAGATCGCGGTCGCTTTCATGACCGCCGGTGGAGGCCAGGTTGTAGCGCGGGTTGGCGCACAGCAGCGTCATCAGGGCATCGATCAGCGTGGTCTTGCCGCTGCCCGTGGGGCCGATGATGGCGGTGTTGCCCACATCCAGCAGCGCCTGATGGCGCCCGGCAAACGCCCCCCAGTTGTACAGGTGCAACTCGCTGAGGTGAAAACTGGCTTCATGCGGCGTCATGGCTGCCCTCCCCCTGGCGCGTCAAGTCACGCAGATGCTGCAACAGCGCCTGCAGGTTCTGCGGGTTGGCCAGATGCACAATCATCGGCCGGATGACCAGACACTCCTGTGCCTGCACTTCAGACACCACACCATGGGTGCTCAGGTTGTCCAGCAGCGTCAACAACCGCTTGCGATCCTGCAAGTCGCTGCCGCTGGCACCCAGATAGATCTCCAGTTGCGGCAGCAGCTGCTCCACGCTGATGGACACTGGCACGCCGATGCCGCGCTCTTGCTCCTGCTGCAAAAACTCGCGCCGCAAAATGGCCAGCAGCAGCGACAACTCTAGCGTCAGGCGCTGGCGGCGCACCAGCGGGTGCGTCCATTCGTCCTCCTGCCCGTCTTCGCCCTGGAAATCGCTGGGGATGGCCACATAGGCCAGCCCGCGCGTGTCGTCCATGCGCACCTCCAAGTCCAAAGGCTCCAGCAAGGCATTGGCGCGCGCCAACTCCGTGGCCAGGTGCCGGAACAACTGGGGCTTGCTTTGCTGCTCCAGCCAGCCGTACTTGAGCAACTCCTGAATGGCCCGGCGCAGATTGGCGGGCGTGGCGCGTGTCTGCGCCAGCGTCTGTGGCGCATCTTCTGCTGCCACCGCAGGTGTGGAGGCGGGCGCAGCCTTGGGCGCAGCGCTGGCCGTCCACTGGTCAAATAAATCGAGGGTCAAGGGAGATGTCGCCATGGGTTCTATAAAAAAAGAAGCTGCTTGCGCTGATCATTGAACAGTTTCAGGTACTTTTTATTTGAAATTTCTTTGCTAGCTTGCGCTAGCTGCTATGTTTTTTCAAAGGCGCGCAAGGCGGCTTCACTGAGCCGCACCTTGGGCACGGTAAAGCGCCACGCCGGCGCACCCGTCTGCCCGCCCGTGGTGATGTGTTCCTGCTCGGTGAACGCAGCGTCAGCCTCAGTCTCGGCACCACGCGCTGCGCACAGCCAGACGGTCAGCGTTTCCAGATCGTGTTCATCCAGCGCAATGTGCTGGGCCAGCTCACCCAGGCTCATGGGTCGCCTGTGCTGCTGTAGCACCTGCAGGGTCTGCGCCACCAGCGCCTGTTGATCCAGCCCGGCCAACGCCTGCCAGAACTCGTCCTCGACCTGATCCAGATCGGCGTACTGCGTGGTCAGCGTCAGCTCGGGCGCCGCCTGCGTGTTTTCCAGCGACTTGATGCGCAGGCGCTCTATCACCGGCAGTCCAGCCAGGGCAATGCCCACCGGTGGCAGCGGAGCAGGCTGGCGGCGCACGGCCTGGCGCTGCCAGTCCACTTCCAGGGCCTGCTGCAGGATATCGTTGAGCAACTGGCCCACGCGCTGGTTTTCTGCCGCCTGCCCGGTCTTCATGAACTGGCCGACTTCGCGCTCGGTGCGGGAGCGCACCTGCTGCACCACCTTGGCCTCCTTGATGAGCAGGCCAACGAGCAGGCCCAGATTGGTTCGCTGCACGTCATCCAGCGCCTGCTCCGTGGCTGGGTGCTTCAAGATGGCGCGAATGCGCTGGCGCATGTGCGGCAGCTCGCTTTGCCGCTCCAGCTGCTGGTGGAAGTTGTCAAACACCCGCCCTTCCTGGGTGTTGAGCAGGTTGGCATGCCCCTCAAGCAGCTGCTCCATCACCGAGCCTCGGTGGTGCTGCGCGCTCAAAATGGCCTGGCGCAAGGCGCGATCCGCTGCGCGCCAGGAATCTTCGACGCGCCGAAAGTCCTCGCGCAGGCTGCTGGCCAGGGCGTACACCTCCCGAATGCCCTCGATGGCCTGCTCCTCGGTCAACACCTCCAACTGGCCCGACTGCACCTGTTCGAGTTGCTGCTGCAACTCCTGTATGTGGCGCTGCAGGTATTCGGCGCGGCGCTGCGGGTTGGGATCTAAGGCGGCAGACAGATGCTCGATTTCGCGCTGCACCACTGCCAGGCGTGAGGCGGTGGACGTCATCCAGCGGCTGTCCAGCTGCTCCAGAAAACGCAGCGCGGTCTTGAGCGCATCGGTTTCAAAAATCTTGCCTTCGCGCTCGGTGATCAGGCTGCGGCGAATCCACTCGCGCAGCTCCTTGCGCGCCTGGGCGGCAACATCGTCGCCAGTATCGATGCCATAGTCCGGCTGATTGGCGTTGGCCGTCAGCATGTCGGCCAGCTCCTGCACGGCGTACTCAAAGGCCACGCCCTCGCGCTGGTGCTCGAACAAGGCCTCTAGGCAACTGAGCATCAAGGGCGCCCGGCGCGAGGCCAACAGCAGCCAGGCGGGGTGCTGCTGGCGCGCGTGGATGTACTTATGGGTACGCTGCTGGCTGGGAGAGAGCATAGTCAGAAGTCAGGTGGCTGAAGTTTTCTTGGCATCGGGCGCCGCATATCGGACGCTTTATGCCGGACAGCTCGGCAGTATGGTTAAAAATGCAGCCCCCGAACAGCCCCGCCCCAGCCCTCCCACCCGATCACCGCCCCATGCAAGCCCTGCTCGACTGTATTGCCCAGCTCACCCCACCGGCCCAGGCGGGCCGTTTGTTCCATGGCCGTGGTGGCCGCCATCCGGGGTGCGAACACCTCACCCTCGATGCCTACCCGCCGGTGCTGCTGCTGACCAGCTTTGCCCCGCTGGATGGCGCGGCGCTGGCGGCCATTGGCCACGCGCTGCAACAGCGCTACGCCCAGCTGGGCCAAGAGCTGCACTGGGTCTTTCAACAACGCCACAGCGGCCAGCCCGCGCAGACCCAGCTGATGCAGGGCAGCGTGCCTGAGCCGCACATCGTCCAGGAAGGCGAGGCGCGCTACCGCGTGCGCCTGCTGCAGGGGCAAAACCACGGTCTGTTTCTGGACATGGCCGCCGGGCGCCAGTGGGTGGCCGAGCACATTGCCCAGCACCCCCGGCGTGCCCAGGGGCTGAAGGTGCTGAACCTGTTTGCCTACAGCTGCGCGTTTTCCGTGGTGGCGCTGCAGGCTGGAGCGGCAGAAGTCGTCAACATCGACATGGCCAGTGGCGCACTCTCGACCGGGCGCGAGAACCACCAGCTCAACGGCTTGAGCGGCGCACGCTTTCTGGCGCACGACATTTTCAACAGCTGGGGCAAGCTCAAACGCCTGGGGCCGTACGACCTGGTGATCGCCGATCCGCCCAGCTACCAAAAAGGCAGCTTTGTCGCCAGCAAAGACTACGCCCGCCTGGCGCGCCGCCTGCCCGAGCTGCTCACCCTGGATGGGCACGCCCTGCTGTGCCTGAATGCGCCCGAGCTGTCCAGCCAGTTTCTGCGCGACGTGGTGCAGGCACAGGCCCCGGGCCTGGAGTATCTGCAGCGCCTGCCCAACCCGCCGGCCTTTGCCGATGTGGACGCCGAGCGCAGCTTGAAAGTGCTGCTGTACCGCAACGCCCCTGAAGCCTAAGCGCTGCTGCTGCGCAGATAGCGCACAAAGCGCAGCGGTATGCCCTGCGCGCTGGTCACGGTGCGCTCGGTCTGGGGCTGCGCCTGCCACTGCGGCCCCAGCGTTGGCGCGTAGGCATCGCCCACAAAATCTTGCCCAATGTGCGTGACCTCCACCCGGTCGGCCAGGGGCAGCGCCTGGGCGTAAATCTGCGCGCCGCCCATCACCCACACTGTATCGGCCTGCGTAGCGCGGGCGGCCTGCAGCGCTTGTTCCAGGCTGTGCACGGTGGTGGCACCCTCGGCCTGCCAATCGCTTTGGCGCGTAATGACGATGTTGTCGCGCCCGGGCAGGGGGCGAAAGCGCGGCGGCAGCGAATCCCAGGTCTTGCGCCCCATGACCACAGGACAACCGCTGGTCAGCGCGCGAAAGTGCGCCAAATCCTCGGGGAAATGCCAAGGCATGCTGCCCTGGTGGCCAATGACCCCATTGGCCGCCACGGCGTAAATCAAAGCAATCTGCATCGTTTCAACGCAATCCAATTATCAAAAAATAAGAGCTGCATCCGCAGCTCTGACAAGGGTTTAAGCCTTTTTGGATGGCTTTTTTCCTTGCGCACTCTTCTTGGCCTGTGACACCAGGCGCTCCACATGGGGCGGCAGCTGGCGCTTGATGGCTGGGCGCTGCAGCCGCTGCTCGGCCTGGGGCTTGTTGAGCTGCGCACGCTGCAAAGACACCAAGGCAATCAGGCCGTGGTCGCTGGCGTTTTCCAGGGTCAGTGTGCCGCCCATGCGCTGCACGGTCTTATCGACGATCGACAGCCCCAGTCCAGCCCCAGCGGCCGCCGTGCGCGCGCCATCGCTGCGAAAGAACGGCTCGACCAGATGCTCCAGCTGCTCCGGTGGCACGCCACTGCCGTGGTCGCGCACGCGCAAAGCGACGCAATCTTCGCCATCGAGGACGCACGAGATATCCACCTGGGCGGTCTCCGTCTCGGGGCTTTTGCCATAGCGGCGCGCATTTTCCAGCAGATTGGAGATCACACGCGCCAGCTCCACCTCGTCGGCCAGCACCACCACATCGGGCGGCACCTCCATGCAAATTTGCAGCTCGTGGTGGTTTTGCACCGCGTACACGCACGAAGACACCACCTGGTGCAGATTGACCGCATCCAGACTGACATGGTCGGGGCGCGCATAGTCCAGAAATTTGTCGATCGTGGCATCCAGCTGCACGATGTCGGCCACCATGTGCTGGCGCGCCACATCGTCGGAGACGCTCATCTCGGTCTCCAGGCGCAGACGCGCCAGCGGGGTACGCAGGTCGTGCGAAATCCCGGCCAGCATCACCGCCCGGTCTTGCTCCAGCCGGGCCAGCTTTTGCGCCATCCGGTTAAAGCCGATGTTCACCGCCCGGATCTCGCTGGTGACGGCATCCTCATCGAGCTGGCTGTCGATGAAATCGCCCTCGCGCACCCGGTTGGCGGCCTGACTGAGCTGCTTGAGCGGCTGATTGATCAGCCGCGCAATCACCGCCGCACCGGCCAGCGACAGCACCAACGCCACCGCCAGCCAAGCCAGCCAAGTGCGCCCCCCGGCATTGAGCCCCTGCACGCGATCCAGCAGCAGCCAGTTGGGATCGCCATGGATGCCAAAGCCAATCCACGTGCCCTCCTCGCCGTTGACGTTGCTGGCCACCAGCGTATCGCTGCCCAGGCGTGCGGTCAGGGTCTCGATCAACCGCTGATTGCTGGGCGTGGCCGCCAGCAGCGTGTAGCGGTCGCCGGGCTCGCGCGGCACGATGCGCAGGCCCTCCTGCTCGGCCAAGGTCTTGATCAGGGCCACGCGGGCAATCGCATCCGAATGCTCCAGCGCTGCGCGGCTCAGGTTGACCAGGGAGGCCGTCTGCTCGGCCACCTGCAGGCTGTGCGGCTCGGCATCGAACGCGCGCAACGCCTGCAGCCACGACAAGGTGCTGCCCAGCAGCAACAGCCCCAGCAGAAAAAACGTGCGCCAAAAGAGACTCAGCTCCACCTTCTGGGCGGACAAACTGGCTAGGCTGGACTTGGGCATGGCGGTGCGAACTCAAAAAATTGCAGGACTGTCAGAAATTGCAGAAATTTCAGGAATTTCAAGAATTTCCATCGGGCACAAACACATAGCCCACGCCCCACACCGTCTGGATGTAGCGCGGGTTGGTGGCATCCTCTTCGATCAGCTTGCGCAGGCGCGACACCTGCACATCCAGACTGCGGTCGAACGGCTCAAACTCGCGCCCACGCGCCAGCAGGGCCAGCTTTTCGCGCGACAGCGGCTGGCGCGGGTGGCGCACCAGCGCCTTGAGCATGGCAAATTCGCCGGTGGTCAGCGACTGCTCCTCGCCATTTTTCAGCAGCACGCGCGTGCCCAGATTGAAGTGGAACGCGCCAAAGGTCACGCTCTCGTTGTCGGTGGAAGGCGCGCCCGGCGCCTCGTGCAGCGGGCGACGGCGCAGCACCGCATGGATGCGCGCCAGCAGCTCGCGCGGGTTGAACGGCTTGCCCAGGTAGTCGTCGGCGCCCACCTCCAGACCAACGATGCGGTCCACATCCTCGCTCTTGGCCGTCAGCATGATGATCGGCGTGCGGTCGTTGGCTGCGCGCAGGCGGCGGCAAATCGACAGGCCATCTTCGCCGGGCATCATCAAATCCAGCACGATCAAATCCACCGCCTCGCGCAGCAGCAGACGGTCGAGGGCCTTGCCGTCCTCGGCCACCACGACATCAAAATTTTCCTGCGACAGGTAACGGCGCAGCAGATCACGGATACGCGCATCGTCATCGACAACCAAAATTTTGTCGGTGCGTGCAGAAGTGTTGGTGGACATCTGGCTTCCTTTCACTGGTTCACTGGCCAAATTTGTAACAGCCACCGATTGTGCCGGGTTCTGCCCATGCAGCAGCGTTTTTGTCTGTTTGTCTGACCAAAAATTACAAACTTTGTCATTGCCAACCTATCGGCCCCACGGGGTCGCTATGCTGAAGCCCCTCTACGTACCAGCAACATCAAAGGATTTCCCCATGAAAAAACAAATGAAAAACATAGCTGCTTGCGCTTTGCTGGCAAGCGTTTGTACCGGATTTTCTTCTAACGCCCTGGCCGATGAGCCACGCAACGTGGTGCAGCTGTCGGCATCGGCCAGCGTGCAAGTGCCCCAGGACTGGCTGACCGTCACCCTCACCGCCACGCACGATGGCCGTCAGGCACAAGAGGTGCAGCAGCAACTGCAAAAGGCACTGGACGCCGCCCTGCGCAGCGCCAAACCCCAGGCCCAAGGCGAAGCCCTGCAGGTCAGCAGCGGCAACATCGGCGTGTACCCGCGCCACGACCGCAACAGCGGCAAAGTCGTGGGCTGGCAAGGCCGTGCCGAAGTGCTGCTGCAAGGCCGCGACTTTGCCCGCATCACCCAGGCCGCCGCCCAGATCGAGGGCATGACCATGAGCAACCTGGCCTTCTCCCTGTCCGACCAGGGCAAAGCCAAAGTGCAAGAACAAGCCCAGACCGACGCCGTGGCCGCCTTCCGCACCCGTGCCCAGCAGCTGACCCAGGCCTTTGGCTTCAACGGCTACCGCCTGCGTGAAGTCAACGTGCAAACCCACGGCGGCCAAGCCCCGCGCGTGCGCATGGCCCAAGCCGCCATGCTGATGGACGCCAAAGTCGAAGCCCAACCCATCCCCGTCGAAGCTGGCACCGCCGAAGTGGTGGTGGAAGTGTCCGGCTCGGTGCAAATGGAATAAGCAACAAAAACGGCTTTTAGCCTTACTGGGCGGGCGGTGGCAGCTATGAATTAAGGAAAAAGTTCGCCATATGCTCTGGTTGGCGATGGCGTTGTATAGACTTACGCCGAACCAAGCTTGTAACAAACACTAGAGCCGCTCCGTTCTGCTCGCAGTAGCACGCGAGGTAGCCGGCCCCATTCTGGATAGCTCGCGCACGCCTCGCCCCTCCCCGGGAAGCGTTGCTCAGGCCGCAACACCCAATGCAAAAAACACAACAAGACCAAAGCCACATCAAGTGGATTTCCGACTTTATCTGGAACATCGCTGACGACCGTCTGCGCGACGTTTACGTGCGTGGCAAGTACCGCGATGTGATACTGCCCTTTACCGTACTGCGGCGACTCGATGCCGTGCTCGAAGGTACCAAGGACACGGTTCTGGAGCGCAAAAAATTTCTGGACGCGCACAATATCTCGGAGCAAGACGGTGCGCTGTGCATGGCCGCCGAGCAAGCCTTCTACAACGTTTCCGAATTCACCCTAGCCAAGCTGAAAGCCAGCGCAGCAGGCCAGCGTCTGCGCGATGACTTCATTGCGTATCTGGACGGTTTCTCGCCCAACGTGCGGGAAATCCTTACCAAGTTCAATTTCCGCAGCCAAATCCAGAAGCTGGTGGACTCCCACGTTCTTGGCTATCTGATTGATGACTTCCTGAAGCCCGATGTCAATCTCGCACCGCTGCCAGTGAAGGATGCCGATGGCCGCATCCTGCTGCCCGCGCTGGACAACCACGGCATGGGCACAGTGTTTGAGGAATTGATTCGCCGCTTCAATGAAGAAAACAACGAAGAGGCAGGCGAGCACTTCACGCCGCGTGACGTGGTGCAGCTCATGGCCAAGCTACTGTTTCTGCCGGTGGCCGACCAAATTGAGTCCAGCACCTACTCCCTCTACGACGGCAGTTGCGGCACGGGTGGCATGCTCACCGTGGCCGAGGAAACGCTGCACGAGCTGGCCGCGCAGCACGGCAAAGAGGTGTCCATTCACCTGTTCGGCCAGGAGATCAGCGACGAAACCTACGCCATCTGCAAAGCCGACATGCTCCTGAAAGGCGAAGGCTCGGCGGCTGAAAACATCGTGGGCGGTGCAGACAAATCCACGCTCTCCAACGATGAGTTCAGGGGGCATGAATTTGACTTCATGATCTCCAACCCACCTTATGGCAAGAGCTGGAAGACCGATCTGGATCGCATGGGGGGCAAGAAAGAGTTCAACGATGCACGCTTTATCGTCAGCCACGGCGGCGACTCGGAGTTCAAGCTCATTACCCGCTCCAGCGACGGGCAGCTCATGTTCCTGGTGAACAAGCTGCAAAAAATGAAGCACAAAACCCCGCTGGGTAGCCGCATAGCGCTGGTGCATAACGGCTCGGCACTGTTTACCGGCGATGCAGGCCAGGGCGAGAGCAATATCCGCCGCTGGATTCTGGAAAACGACTGGCTTGAAGCCATCATCGCCCTGCCACTGAACATCTTCTACAACACCGGCATCGCCACCTACATCTGGGTACTGGCCAACAAAAAGGCCGCGCACCGCAAAGGCAAGGTGCAGTTGATCGACGCCAGCAGCTGGTTCCAACCGCTGCGCCGCAACCTCGGCAAGAAGAACTGCGAACTCTCGGACGGGGACATCCAGCGCATCCTTGACCTCTACCTTGGCGCGACGCAGGAAACCACCGAGTCCAAATGGTTCGATACCCAGGACTTTGGCTACTGGAAGATCACCGTCGAGCGCCCGCTGCGTCTGAAGAGTCAACTTTCCGACGAGCGCATCGAGCCTTTGCGTTTTGCCTCTGGCGACGAAGCGCTGCGCGCTGAAATCTACGCCGCCCACGGCGAGGCGCTCTATACCGCGTTTGCCCAATGCAAGCCAGCCATTGAAGCGTGGCTGAAAGGCGAGGACGAAAACGAAAACGAAAAGGAAGATGACGACAGCGAAGACAGCGACAGCGCCGATGACGGGGAGGCACCCGCCGCGCGCAAGGCCGTACCTGCCAAGCGTCGCAAGAAGCTGCTCGACGCATCAACCTGGCTGCGTGACAAAAGGCTGATGGAGGTAGCGCAACGGGTGCAGCAGACGCTGGGCAGCGCCGTGTTCGACGACCACAATGCATTCCGTTCCGGCTTCGATGCTGCCCTGAAAGCGCAGGGTGACAAGCTGGGCACGCCGGAGAAAAAAGCCATCTACAAAGCGGTGAGCTGGCGCGACGAATCCGCACCGCCGGTCGTAGCCAAACGCACCAAGCTCAAGACGGGCGACTACTTTGAACCCAATTACGACGGCGCTTACCTGGAAACCGTGGGCAAAGACCGTTTCATGGTGGAGTACGAGCCCGACAGCGACCTGCGCGACACCGAGCAGGTGCCACTGAAAGAGCCGGGCGGCATCGACGCCTTTTTTGCCCGCGAAGTGCTACCGCACGCGCCGGATGCCTGGATCGCCACGGACAAAACCCAGATTGGCTACGAGATTTCGTTCGCACGCTACTTTTACAAGCCCACGCCGCTGCGCACGCTGGAGCAAATCCGCGCCGACATTCTTGCGCTGGAGCAGCAGAGCGAAGGGTTGTTGCACAAGATCGTGGGGGGCGCGTGATGGCGATGGCGAGTGCGTACCCGAACTACCGGCAGCCGAAAATGCGCTGGTTACCCGCCGTGCCAGAACATTGGAACGAGCAACGCGCCAAGACCTTCTTCCGCGAGGTGGATGAGCGCTCGAAAACCGGGTACGAGGAGCTGCTGTCGGTCTCGCACCTCACTGGCGTTACGCCGCGCAGCCAGAAGAAGGTCACGATGTTCAAGGCCGCAAGCTATGTCGGCTCCAAGTTGTGCCGTCCCGGCGACATCGTCATCAATACGCTGTGGGCGTGGATGGCCGCGTTGGGTGCGAGCAGGCACGTAGGCATCGTCAGTCCCGCCTATGGCGTGTACCGCCCGCACAGCGCCGACAGCTTCAACCCTGCGTATCTCGATTACTTGTTACGCACCCGCTCCTACGTGGCCGAATACATCGGGCGTTCGACCGGCATTCAATCCTCGCGCCTGCGCCTGTATCCGAACCAGTTCCTCGATATTCCCCTGATCCAGCCGCCACGCCCCGAGCAAGACCAGATCGTCGCCTACCTGCGCGCGCAGGACGCGCATATCGCCCGCTTCATCAAAGCCAAGCGCGAACTCATCAAGCTGCTCACCGAACAAAAGCTGCGCATCATCGACCATGCCGTCACGCGCGGGCTGGATGCCTCGGTCGCGTTGAAGCCGTCCGGCATCGAATGGCTGGGCGAGGTGCCGGAGCATTGGGAAGTTAAGCCGCTGAAGCGTTGGGTGCGGCTCAATGCCCGCACGCTGGGCCAAAAGACCAATCCAGATTTTGAGTTTCGCTACGTGGACATCGGCTCGGTGCAAACCGGGCGCTTGGTGAAGGAACTTGAGCGCATCCGTTTCGAGGCCGCGCCGTCCCGAGCGCGTCGTGTTCTACGTCAAGGCGACACCATCATCTCGACTGTGCGGACGTACCTGAAGGCCATCTGGTATGTCAGCGAGGATGCAGACGACCTGATTGCCTCCACGGGCTTCGCGGTGCTCACACCAGGCAGCGGCGTTGAACCGGAATACCTCGGTTATGTCATCCAGAGCAGCCCATTCGTGAACCGCGTGACGGCGAACTCCATCGGCATCGCGTATCCCGCCATCGCAGAGACTGTGCTGGGGCGCTTCCCTGTGGCATTGCCACCGACCGTGGATGAGCAGCAGGCTATCGTTGCGCACATCAAGACAGAGAGCGCACCGCTTGAAGACGCCATCGCCCGCACGGAAGACGAAATCAAGCTAATCCGCGAATACCGCGACCGCCTGATTGCCGATGTGGTCACCGGCCAAGTGGATGTGCGCGGCTGGCAGCCCGGCCCGGAGGACGTGGTGGACGACGCGGCGCTGGTGGCACTGGGCGATGACCAAGAGGCCGTGCCGGAAGAGGAGGACAGCGATGGCGAAGAAAACTGAACCCGCTTTGACCTCCAACGCGCTGCTTGCCGAACTGCGCGGCCTGATCGACACCGCCCGCCAGCACGTCGCGCAGACCGCCAATGCCACGCTGACCATGCTGTACTGGCGCATCGGCCTGCGCATTGGGGTGGAGTTGCTCCAGAAAGAGCGTGCGCCCTACGGGCAAGAGATTGTCTCCGCAGTGAGTAGAGAATTGACCCTGGCCTACGGCAAGGGCTTCACCGATCGCAACTTGTGGCACATGAAGCGATTTGCTGAGGCCTTTCCCGACGAGCAGATGGTTTCTACGCTGAGTGCGGTTTTGTCATGGACGCATTTCCGCCAACTCATCTATCTGGAGCGGCCTTTGCAGCGCGAGTTTTACGCCGAGATGTGCCGCATCGAACGCTGGAGCACGCGCACGCTAGAGCAAAAAATTGGCGGCATGTTGTACGAGCGCACGGCCATCTCAAAAAAGCCCGAAGCGGTCGTAGGGATAGAAATTGCCAAGCTGCGCGAGCAAGACCAGATCAGCGCTGACCTGGTGTTTCGTGACCCCTATCTGTTGGACTTTCTCGGTCTGCAAGGCGCGTACAGCGAGCGCGACTTGGAGTTGGCCATCCTGGCCGACATGGAGCGCTTTCTGCTCGAAATGGGGGATGGCTTTTGCTTTGTGGCTCGACAAAAGCGCCTGACCATTGGTGCGGACGATTTTTATATCGACTTGCTGTTCTACCACCGCAAATTGCGGCGACTGGTAGCGGTTGAACTCAAGCTGGAGAAGTTTCAGGCGGCGCACAAGGGGCAAATGGAGCTGTATCTGCGCTGGCTCAATCGCCATGAGCGGCAACCCGGTGAAGAAGAACCGATTGGCCTGATTTTGTGCGCCAGCATCAACCGGGAAGAAATCGAGGTGCTGCAACTGGACGGCTCCAGCATCCGCGTGGCCGAATACCTGACCGAACTGCCGCAGCGCGAGGCACTGCGCTCGCGTTTGCATCACGCCATCGCCGTGGCGCGTGAACGTGCCGCACCGGTGGCCTTATCGCGGCCCACGACAGCGACCCAACCCACGAATGCAGTGCCCAAACCCCGGCGCAGAAAAAAGGAAGACAACGCATGAAGCCCACCGACACCAGTGAAAAAGGTCTGGAGCAGTTGATCGTGCGCCACCTGGCGGGCATCAGCGAGCAGCCGCAGGCCCAGGGCTGGGCGGCGGGTGAAGTGGGGGCGATGTATGCGCCGGGCGGCTACGTACTGGGTCGGGCAAGCGACTACCACCGCGATGTGGCGCTGGATGTGGTGCAGTTGCTGGCGTTTCTGAAGGCGACGCAGTCCACCGTCGTCACTGAGCTGGAACTGGCCAACGAAGGCATCAAGCGCACCCAGTTCCTGCACCGCATCCAGGGCGAGATTGCCAAGCGCGGCGTGGTGGATGTGCTGCGCAAGGGGGTCAGCCACGGCCCGGCGCACGTTGACCTGTACAAAATGCTGCCCACACCGGGCAACCTTGCGGCTGCCGATGCCTTTGACAAAAACATCTTCAGCGTTACCCGGCAGGTGCGTTACAGCAACGATTCTGGTAATGCGCTGGATTTGGTCATCTTCATCAACGGTCTGCCGGTGTTGACCTTTGAGTTGAAGAACTCGCTGACCAAGCAAACCATGGCCGATGCCATCGTGCAGTACCAGACCACACGCGACCCCCGGGAGCTGCTGTTCAAGATGGGCCGTTGCGTGGCGCACTTTGCGGTGGACGATGCAGAGGTTGCGTTTTGCACTGAGCTGAAGGGCAAGGCATCGTGGTTTCTGCCGTTCAACCAGGGCTGGAACAGTGGCGCAGGCAATCCACCCAACCCCAACGGCTTAAAGACCGATTACCTATGGAAGCAGGTGCTGACGAGAAACTCACTGGCCAACATCATCGAAAGCTTCGCGCAGGTGGTGGTGGAAGAAGAAACCGGCGCCAACGGCAAGAAGCGTAAAAAGCGCAGGCAAATCTTCCCGCGCTTTCATCAGTTGCGCACCGTGCGCGCCCTGTTGCACCGTGCCCATGCCGATGGAGCGGGCAAGCGCTACCTGATCCAGCACTCAGCCGGTAGCGGCAAGAGCAACACCATTGCCTGGCTGGCGTACCAGTTGGTGGAGCTGCGCCGCAAAGACGACCCACTGACGGCGCAGTTCGATTCCATCATCGTCATCACCGACCGGCGCACGCTGGATACGCAGATCACCCGCACTATCAAGGGGTACGACCACGTTGCGTCGATCTTCGGCCATTCCGACAACGCGCAGAAACTGCGCGAGTTCTTGCATGGGGGCAAGAAAATCATCGTGACAACGGTGCAGAAGTTCCCGTTCATCCTGGACGAGCTGGACGATCTCTCCGGCAAACGTTTTGCGCTGTTGATCGACGAGGCGCATTCCAGCCAGGGCGGCAAGACCACGGCACGCATGCACGAGGCCCTGGGCGGCAAGCTGGCCGAGGAAGAGTTTGAGGAGGACAGCACGCAGGAGTCGGTCAATGCAGAAATCGAAAAACGCATCGCATCGCGCAAGCTGCTGGCCAATGCCAGCTACTTTGCTTTTACCGCTACACCCAAAAACAAAACACTGGAGTTGTTCGGGGAGAAAACCCTGGTAGGCGACAAGGTGCAGTTCCGCTCGCCCGAAGAGCTGACCTACACCACCAAGCAGGCCATTCAGGAGAAGTTCATCCTCGACGTGGTGGAGCACTACACCCCCTACGACAGCTTCTACCAAGTGGCCAAAACGGTGGAGGACGACCCGGAATTCGACAAAGCGAAGGCGCTGAAAAAAATCCGCCACTACGTCGAATCGAACGACAAGGCTATCCGCCGCAAGGCCGAGATCATGGTCGATCACTTCACCACGCAGGTGGCAGGCAAGCAGAAGATCGGCGGCAAGGCGCGGGCCATGATCGTGTGCAACGGCATCGCGCGGGCCATCGACTACTGGCGCGAGGTGTCGGACTACCTCACCCAGATCAAGAGCCCGTACAAGGCCATCGTGGCGTACTCGGGCGACTTCGATATCGGTGGTCAGAAGAAGACCGAGGCCGATCTCAACGGTTTTCCAAGCAAGGACATTCCGGACACGCTCAAGCAAGAGCCATATCGGTTCTTGATCGTTGCCAACAAGTTTGTGACCGGCTTTGACGAACCGTTGCTGCACACAATGTATGTGGACAAGCCCTTGGCGGGTGTGCTGGCGGTGCAGACCCTGTCGCGCCTGAACCGTGCGCATCCGCAGAAGCACGACACCTTTGTGCTCGACTTCGCCGACAACGCCGAGGCCGTGAAGGCTGCGTTCCAGCACTATTACCGCGCCACCATCCAAGTTGGCGAAACCGATGCCGACAAGCTGCACACCCTGAAGGCAGACCTTGACGGACAACAGGTGTATAGCTGGCCACAGGTGGAAGAGTTGGTGGCGCTGTACCTGGGTGGTGCAGACCGGGACAAACTCGACCCCATCTTGGATAGCTGTGTGGCCGAATACGTCGAAAAGCTCGATGAAGAAGAACAGGTCAAATTCAAAGGCAAGGCCAAGGCCTTTTTACGCAATTACGGTTTCCTTGCCGCAATCCTGAGCTATGGCCACCCGGCGTGGGAAAAGCTGTCGATCTTCCTGAACTTCCTCGTCCCCAAGCTGCCCGCCCCCAAAGAGGAGGATTCGTCCAAGGGAATACTGGAAGCCATCGACATGGACAGCTACCGGGTAGAGGCCCAAGCGGCGCTGAAAATGGCAATGGACGATGCGGACGCAACGGTCGAGCCGGTGCCCCAGGGCGAAGGTGGTGGCAAGGGGGAAGCGGATATCGACCGACTCTCCAACATCATCAAGACCTTTAACGATCTATTCGGCAATATCAAGTGGAAGGACGAGGACAAGATCCACAAGGTCATTACCAAAGAAATTCCCGCACGGGTGGCGCAGGACAAGGCCTACCAGAACGCGCAAATGCATTCAGATCGGCAAGGGGCAAAGTTGGAGCACGACCTTGCCCTCAAACGTGTCGTTACGGAGTTGCTGTTTGATCACACCGAGCTGTTCAAGCAGTTCAGCGACAACCCGGACTTCAAGCATTGGTTGTCCGACATGGTTTTCAACTCCACCTACCAGCCGCGCCAATCCCCGCCGCAACCAGGTGTGATCGCATAGTTTTTATAGCTGCTCGCGCTTGCTGGGTAAGGGTTTAAGGCAGATTTCGTTCTTATTTTTAATAAAAAAACGGCTTTTAGCCTTACTGGGCGGGCGGTGGCAGCTATGGATTGCCAGCCGATGGGGTCTTCCACCTCCATCCCTCCATGCGCCAGGGCGGCTGGGCAGCGCTTCCTGCCACATCTTTCGTCTGGGGGGCGAGCACCTCAAATGCTGATTAATTTATTTGTTGCCCGAGTCGCTGCCACATAAGCCAATTTGGCTTCCATTTCCAAATCTTCTTTATTGCTATTAGCCCTCACCTCCGAACGCAAAACCGCCACCACTGGCCATTCCAAGCCTTTACACACATGCATGGTCATCACCTTGATAGTGTCGGCTTCTGGGTTGAAATCCCCCGGCCTGTGACGCACGCTGTATGGCAATCCCTTGCGGCTCAGGGCATCGCTGCACAGACCAATCCCCCGTTTGTCGCGGCACAGCACGGCCATGTCGCTCCAGGCGTAGCCTTGGGCGTGTTGGTCGGCGAGCAGCTCGGCAATCTTGGCAGCGCGTTCCGGCAGGGTGGGCAGGTCGATGACGATGGGCGAGGGGCCTTCGCGCCCGCAGCTGATGGGGGCGACGAGGGGGATGTGGTCTTCGTCGGGCGCGTCTTGGGCGCGCAGCAGGTTGCCTGCCATGCGGTGCGCCAGTTGCAGGATTTGTTTGGTGTTGCGGTAGTTGATTTTCAGGACGGTGGTGCGCCCCTGCGCCTGGATGCCCGCGCTTTTGAGGCTAAAGCCCAGGCGCTGGCCCCGGCGGTAGATGCTTTGGGCATCGTCGTAGAGCAGCAGCAGGCTGTTGGTGCTGGGGTCCACCATGTGGCTGAGCAGTTGCAGCCATTCGGGCGCAAAGTCGTGCCCTTCGTCGATCAGGATGGCGTGGTATTGGCCGCTGGGGATGTGGCCTTGGGCGACAGCGTCGATCAGGCGGCGCGTGTATTCGGCAAAGAGTTGGTCCAGCGGTGTTTGTGGTGGGGGTGGCGGCAGCGGCTGGCGGTGCTGAACGAGCTGGCTGCGCGTCCATTTGTCCCAGTGGATGCATTGCACTTGCTGCGGGCCGATGCCTTTGGCGCGCATGGTGGCGGCCAGTTGCACGGCCAGCGGTTCGTTGTAGCAGAGCACCAGAATGGGTTTGCTGCCTTCGCCCAGCGTTTGCGCCAGGTATTCGGCGCGGTAGCCCAGGATCATGGTTTTGCCAGAACCGGCCACGCCGTGGATGACGCGGTGGCCGTCGCCCAGGCTGCGCGCCAGTTGTTCTTGCTGCAGATCCATGACGCGCATGATGTCGGGCAGCAGCTCGTCCTCTTGGCCTGCGTAGGCGGGCGCTTCGGTGTGGGTGAAGAGTTCGCCTTGCGTGGGGATGCGCAGCTCGGGGAACAGAATCCAGCGCACGCGCGCCAGTTGTTCTTCGGTCAGGCTGCCTTGGCCAAAGTCGTGCGGGAACATGGCCCACAGGCGCGCTTGAAAGCTGTGGGCATCGACGCTTTCGTACATCTCGTCCTGGCAAATCACCAGGTGCGCGGAGATAAAGCTGTCCAGCCCCGCTTGCTCAAACTGCTTGCGCGTGATGCGGGTGAACACCACGCCATGCGCCCAGGGGATGCACAGCTTGCCTTGGTGCGGGCCGCTGGTTTGGCGCAGCGGCGCATCACGCTCTAGGGCGTTGACCACTTGAATGGCGCAGTGGCGGGCCTGTTGCAGCGGGTTTTTGACGGGTTTGATGTGCCCGCTGTGGCTGTCTTGAATGTCAAAGCATTCGCGCGTGGCGCGGCGAATGGTTTGCACATGCCAGTCTTTGGTCTCCAGAATCAACGCGCCCCGGCGGGGGTGCAGCACGACAAAATCGGGCCGGGTTTGTTTGGGGCCAATGGGCACGTCCCACCACAGCAGGGTGTCGTCGTCGAGTTTGTGTTCCAGGCGCTCGGCCAATCTGCGCTCGCCAGAGGTCATGCGCGATTTGCAGCTGGTGTATGCGGGTATCAGTGTGGCCATATTTCCATTGGTTGGGCCGCTGCGGCAGGTGGTGCCAGGTGCTGCAGCGGTGCGTGGAGGGGAAAAGCCCGATTGGCTTTTTCACCCGGTGACATGGGGCCGTGTACAGCGCAGCAGCGCGGTGGTCAACCGTTGGATTCGCCTTGGCTCTGGCTGGTGCTGTAGTGGTGCAGCCACTGCGGAAAATCGGCCTCGGCCAGCGGGCGCGAGAACCAATACCCCTGGCCCAATTCGCAGCCAACGGCCAGCAGTGCCTCGCATTGCTCCTGGGTTTCTATGCCTTCGGCGGTGGTGGCCAGTTGCAGGTGCTCGGCCAGGGTAATGATGGTGCGCGCAATTTCAAAGGTGTTGTTTTGCGCCTGTGCGCCGCTGATAAAGCTGCGGTCGATTTTGAGTTTGTCCAGCGCCAGCCGCTGGATGATGCTCAGCGACGAATAGCCGGTGCCAAAGTCGTCCATCGCCACGCGCACCCCGGCGGCGCGCAATTGCGTCAGTTTGGCCACCAGCTGTTGCACATTGCCCACGGCCACCGATTCGGTCAGCTCAATCTCGACCTGCGCACCGGGCACCTGCAGCTCGCACAGCAGGAGCAGGAACACATCGACAAAGTTGGGCTCGGCAAACTGGGCGTGCGAGACGTTGATCGCCACCCGAAAGTCTTCATCCACCACACCGCGCAGGCTGCGGCGCCACAGCAGCGCGGTGCGCACCACCCATTGGCCCAGAGCGATCATCAGACCCGACTGCTCGGCCAGGGGGATGAAGATGTCGGGCGGCACCATGCGTCCGTCGCTGCGGCGCCAGCGCAGCAGGCATTCGGCCCCCACCACGCGCCCGGTGCCCAGGTGTACCAGGGGCTGGTAGTGCAAGAACAGGCGCTCTTCCGAGAACGCGGCGCGCAGGCGGTTGAGCATGTGCATGCGGTCGCTGGCGGCATCGATCTGCGTGGGCTCAAAGTACATGCTTTTGCCACGCGCGCGGCTTTTGGCCTGTTTGAGGGCCACCCCCGCGTGTTTGAGGGCCACCACCCCGCTTATGCTGGTGTTGCTCATCTGCACCAGCCCGGCGGTGGCCGCCAGGCGCAGCGGCTCGCCATCGTTGATGACAAAGGGCTGGGCAAAAATGCGCGCCAGGTTTTCGGCGGTCACGCGGTCGGCGCGGCCATAGATGCCAAACAGGTCGCCACCCACGCGCGCCACCAGGGCATGGGCCGACAGCTCGGTGACCAGGCGGTGCGCCACGGCGCACAGCACGGTGTCGCCAAAGTGCTCATCGAGCACGCTGTTGATGTCGGAAAAGCCATCCAAGTCCAGCAGCGCCAGGGTGCCATCGGGCCACTGGCGGCGCTCCAGCGCCACCACCATGGCGTTGCGGTTGGGCAGGCGCACCAGCGGATCGGTAAAAGCCAGGTCGTTGATGCTCAGGTACAGCTGCAAATTCTCCAGTGCCAGCGCAGCATGGCTGGCAAACACCTGCAGCAGGCCACGTGCCAGTCCACCGGCCAAGGGCGCAACCTGCAACCACAGCAGCAGCGCCGAGCCATGCGAGCCGGCAATGTGCAAGCACAGCGCATCGTCGCGCAGCTGGTGC
This sequence comes from Comamonas sp., assembly GCA_028690035.1. Classification (GTDB taxonomy): domain Bacteria; phylum Pseudomonadota; class Gammaproteobacteria; order Burkholderiales; family Burkholderiaceae_C; genus Comamonas. The sequence goes on from JAQVCA010000001.1 coordinate 95,789, forward strand.
GTTTGCTGCAGCAGCGTATGGCGCAACAGGGCGGTTGCTGGCACCGGCGGC
>JAQVCA010000001.1:95939-530429 GCA_028690035.1 Comamonas sp.
GCGGCGCTCAGCACATAGGGGCTGCTCTGGCGCTCTTGCAGCACCACGCAACCGTTGGTATTGCCCGGCACGCCCAACAAACTGCACAGCTGGGCCAGCAGATCGTGGGCAAAGGCGGGCAGATCGGTGCGCTGGCACAGCACGGTAGCGGCATGCTGTACACGCTCTAGCGCCTGCTGGCCTGCCTGCAACTGGCGCAAATGGGTGTAGGCCGTCAGCGCACGGCGCAGGCTGGCAAACAGGCTATGCGGTTCGGCCCATTGGCTGGGGGCCACGCATTCGTCGATGTCGTAGCGCTCAATGCACTCCCACACCGGCATGGCATGGTGAGCCCCTACCAGCCACAGCAGTCGTACCGTGTGGTTGCCCAGGTCTTCGCGGATGTACTGCACCAGGGCCAGCGCATCTTGCAGTGCGGGGACAGCATCGATCAGCACCAGCGCACAGTCGCCGGTGCGCGCCAGCAGTGCGCGCGCGTGCTCGACCGTGGCGGCCTGCTGCACCGCGAGGGTGCGCCCTTGCACCTGCAGGCGCTGCTGTGCCAAAGCCAAAGCGGCCTGTGCCTGGGCGCAGCCGCCCACCAATAACACCTGCCAGCTGGGCTGGGCCGCAGGGGGGATGGGCACCGCCGCGCCACGATCCCCGGCAAGGTGCATGTGCGTTTTATTGTCGTGTGCCATCGTCACATTCTGTTCGCGCTGTCTGACGCTTGTGTGTCATGTTCGAGCGCCTGGGGGAGCGTTGCGGAGGGAAATTATTTTTTTCATAGCTGCTTTCGCTTGTTTTTATTGGTTTTTTCATGTTTTTTATAATCAAACCGTTGTCTGGCCTGCCTCTAACGCTAGCAAATACTGTTTGCGCGCCAGCCCACCGGCATACCCCGTGAGCTGCCCCTGGCTGCCGATCACGCGGTGGCAGGGCACCAGAATGGCGATCTTGTTCTGCCCATGGGCCTGGGCCACCGCGCGCACGGCCCGGGGCTGGCCCAGGTGCGCGGCCTGCTGGGCATAGCTGCAGGTCTGCCCCCAGGGGATGCGCTGCAAGGCCTGCCAGACGCGCTGCTGAAAGGCGGTGCCCACGCCATCCAGAGGCACATCAAAGTGCCGCCGCTGCCCAGCAAAGTAGGCGTGCAGCTGCTGCTCAACCTGGGCCAGCACCCCATGACCGCCGCTGTGCACGGGCCCGCGCGCCTGCTGCACCTGGGCCTGGGCGCGCGCCAGATGGGCTTGATCGGTAAAAGCCAGCAGGCACAGGCCCTGCGCACTGGCCAGGGCAAGCATATCGCCCAGTGGGGTGGCAAACGTGGCAGCGTGCAGCATGGAAGTGGAAGATGGGGGCGGGGGGGTCAATCCTCGATGCCGCGCTGGGCAGGCACCCCGGCGTTGAAGGCATGTTTGACCTGGCGCATGTCGGTCACGGTGTCGGCCAGATCGATGATCTCTTGCGGGCAGTTGCGCCCGGTCAGGCACACATGCACGTGGCCGGGGCGCTGGCGCAGGGTGTCCAGCACCTCATCCACCGGCAGCCAGCCAAAAATCAGGGGGTAGGTGACTTCATCGAGCACCACCAGAAACTGCTCACCCGACAGGATGTCGGCCTGGGCCTTGGCCCAGCCATCGCGCGCCAGCTGGGCCGAATGCTCCAGGTCTTTGCTGTCCCACGAAAAGCCGTCGCCCAGGCCTTCCACACTCAGACCCACGCGCTCGGCCAGGCGGTGTTCGCCAAAGCGGGCGCTGGGCACTTTCATGAACTGATAGACCTTCACCGCCTTGCCCCGGCCCAGGGCGCGAAACGCCAAACCAAACGCGGCGGTGCTTTTGCCCTTGCCATCGCCCGTGTTGACAATCACCAGACCACGGCGTTCGCCTTCGGGCTTGGTGTAAGGTTTTTCGGTGGGAGGGGCTTGAATTTCCATAGCTTGATACGCGCACGGGGCAAGGGTTTACCTGCGATTTGGCAATTTTTAACAGTGCGCATTGTCACCGCATTTCGATACACATCGGTGCATCAGGGTAGCTGAACCCGCTGCTGCGCCACCACTAGCAGGGCAGCGCCAGCCACAGACCATCGACCTGACGCACCCGGATGCGCTGCGCAAACACCTGCTCCAGCGCGGCGTGGGTGCGGGCGTCGGCGGTCGGCCCCTGGTGCAGCACCCTGCCCTCCTGCATGACGATCAGGTGATCGGACTGCAACGCAATGCCCAGCTCGTGCAAGACGCTCACCACCGTGGCGCCCTCGGCCACCAGCTGGCGTGTGGTGTGCATCCAGTCGCTTTGGTGCGGGGGATCGAGGTTGGCCAATGGCTCGTCCATCAGCACCACCTGGGCCTGCACCGCCAGCGCCCGCGCCAGCAGCACGCGCTGGCGCTCGCCGCCCGAGAGCTGGGCCACGGGGCGGTGGCGCAGCGCCCAGGCCTGCGTGCGCTGCAAGGCCGCCTCCACCACCGCGTGGTCGTGCGCGCTGGGCCCGGCCAGCCAGCCCTGGTGGGGCAGGCGCCCCAGCATGGCCACCTCGTAGCCGCTCAGGTCGGCCACCACCGCTTCGCCCTGCCCCAGCCAGGCCAGGTGCTGCGCCCGGCGGCGGGCAGGCCAATCCGGCAGCGGCTGGCCCAGCAGCTCGACCTGCCCCTGGCAGGGCCGCAGCCCCGCCAAAGCCTGCAGCAGGGTGGACTTGCCCGCGCCATTGGGGCCAACCACCGCCGTCCATGCGCCCTGGGGCACTGCCAATGCCACCCGGTGCAAAATTGAACGTTTTTCGGCAAAAACGCAGAGCTGGCAAGCGCTGATAGCTATGCTTTTTTTCATGCCATTTCCCGCTGCTGACCACGGTGCATCAGCCACAGCAAATAGCTGCCGCCCAGCAGTGCCGTGAGCACGCCCACCGGCAGCTCCTGCGGTGCCAGCAGGCTGCGCGCCAGAATGTCGGCGCCCAGCAGCAGCAGCCCCCCCATGGCGCTGGCCAGCCACAGGCTGCGCCGGTAGGGCGCGCGCACCAGTCCGCGCACCACATGGGGGGCCGCCAAGCCGACAAAGGCGATCAGCCCGGTGTGCGCCACGGCGGTGCCGGTGGCCAGCGCCAGCACGGCAATCAGTGCGGCGCGCAACGGTGCCAGCGGCAGCCCCAGGCTGGCGGCGGTGGCTTCCCCCAGGGCAAGGGCATCCAGCACGCGCGCCAGCGTCCAGGCGGCAGCGCTGCACACCAGCCAGACTGCGGCCATCAGCGCGCAGGCGGGCCAGCCCACCAAGGCGGTGCTGCCCAGGCCAAATGCCTTCATGGGCTGCAGCAGGTCGGGGTGGCGCAGCTCCAGCACCTCGCGCAGCGCCCCCAGTACCACCCCGACCACCACACCGGCCAGCAGCAAACGCAGGCCGTTGTGCGCCCCCTGCGCCAACACCAGGGCCAGCAACACCGCCGCTGCCGCCCCCACAAAGGCCATGCCCGTCATACCCAGGTGCTGCAACCACACCAGCCCCGCCGCCGTGCCCAGGGCACCGCTGCCAGCCAGCAACAGCGCCAGCGCTGTGCCCAGCGCAGCCCCTGAGGCGCTGCCCAGCAAAAAAGGATCGGCCAGCGGGTTGCGAAACAAGCCCTGCGCCACCGCACCGGCCAGCCCCAGCAGCGCACCGGCCAGCCAAGCGCCCAGGCTGCGCGGCAGGCGAATCTGCCAGAGGATTTGCTGGGTGATGGCGTCGTAGGGCGGCCACAGCACCTCCAGCCCCACGCTGCCCACGGCCATGCCCAGCAGCAGCAGTACGACGCTGGCCCACAGCAGCACAGGGCCCAGCCAGCGGCGCTCATGGCGCATGGCGCGGGGCTTTCTCACGCAGGCACTGCGCCAGCAGGTGCGCGGCCTCGGCCATGCGTGGGCCAGGGCGCACCAAAATATCGATCTGCGCCGGGGCAAAACGGCAGATGCGCCCGTGCTGCACGGCCTGCAAGCCTGCCCAGCCCGGAACGTTCTGGGCACTGCCCTCACTCTGAATGATCACGTCGGGCGCTGCGCGCAGCACAAACTCGGGGCTGAGTTGCGGAAACGGCCCCAGACTGGCAGGTACCACGTTCTCGGCCCCCAAACGGGTCAGGATGGCACCAATGAACGACTGCGGGCCGGCCGCAAAGGGGCCACGCCCCACTTCAAAGTACACGCGCACGCCACGTACCGAGGCGGGCACGCTGGCGGCAGCGGCGTCTATGTCGGACTGGATGCGCTGCCACAGGGCATCGGCCCCCTGCGCAGCGGGCACTTGCAGCACATCGCCCACGCGCTGCAGCAGGGTGTGTACCTCAGCCAGGGTGTCGGCATCCAGCGCGACGGTGCGAATGCCCAGGGCATGCAACCGCTGCACCGCCGGGGTCGAGCGCGACAGCAGCACCACATCGGGGCGCAGGGCCACAATCGCCTCGATGCTGGGATCCAGCCCACCGCCCACCACCGGCAGCTGTGCGATGAACTCGGGGGGCCAGCTCGAATACCGATCCACCCCCACCAAACGCGCGCAGGCGCCCAGCGCGCACACTGCCTCGGTCAACGCGGGCTGCAAGCTGACGATGCGCTGCGGCGGCCCAGACGACACAACGGGCGATGCCTGCACGGCCCTCCCCGAACCCCAGCCGATGCTGCCCAGCACCAGCACCGCCAACAGCAGCCGCAAGGCGCTCACGCCGCACCGCCTTTGAGCACCAGCGGCAGGCCTGCGGCCATCAGCGTGACGCGCGTGCATGCCTGCGCCACCTGTTGATTGAGCAGCCCCAGCGCATCGACAAAAGCACGCACCTCGCGCCCCAGGGGGATAACGCCCCAGCCAATTTCATTGCCCACCAAGACAACCGGCCCTGGCGCATGTGCAATTGCTTCTAAAAAAAGAGCTGATTGCGCTTGCCAGTCTTGGTTTTCATGCCTTTTTTTTACAAAATCTTCAGCCCATGGGGCCTCGGCACTTCCCAGCGACGGGGCGGGCATCAGCCAGTTGGTGAGCCACAGCGTCAGGCAATCGATCAGCACCAGGCGGTGCTGTGCACTGTGGGCGCGCACCGCCTCTGCCAGATGCCAAGGCACAGATTCGGTCTGCATGCGGGGCACGCGCTGGGCGCGCTCTTGGCGATGGCGGGCAATGCGCGCCTGCATTTCGGCATCGGCGGGCAGCGCAGTGGCCAGCAGCACGGCTTGGTGGGCAGCGTCAGCCTGCAACCAGCGCTGGGCCAACGCCTCTGCGTGGCGCGATTTGCCGCTTTTTTGTCCACCCAGCACCAGCTCGGCCCCACGGTGCCCAGCCTCGGGGTTTTTGGTTGAAAACACCACCATGCCTTTTCAAAAAAACCGGCCATTGTAGAAGGCCTAAATGCAAACAAAAGTATCAAGCCTGCACACAGACACCATCGGTATCACACCTGCAGGCACAGCAAGCCTACAATAACGCCCTTGCATGACCACATCTTCACCTATTGACGCCCTGGCACCCCGTGTTGAGCAACTGCTGGAGCAATACCAGCAGCTGCAGCAGGCATACAGCGACCTGCAGGCACAGCTGGCCACCATCACCCAAGAGCGGGATTCTCTGCGCTTGCGCCTGCAGGCGGCGCGTGCGCGGGTGGATGCATTGATTGAACGCCTGCCCGTCAACCAGGAACGACCATGAGCCAAGTCCCGGTCAAAATTTTGCAGCAGGACTATGTCCTCAGCTGCCCGGATGGTCAGGAGGTGGCACTGCGTGAGGCTGTTGCCAAAGCCAACCAGGCCATGCAACCTCTGTGCGAAACCGCTAAGGTGCGCACACGCGAACAAGCAGCGGTGCTGGTGGCGGTGAATTTCGCCTTTCAGAATCAAGCCCTGCAAAAACACATCGCCCAGCTGGAACAACAACTCACCCAGCTGGCGTTGTCGTCGGCAGCAGTGGCCGAAGCCCAGACCCTGCCCCAGGAAGACCTTGCCAGCACAGAGCGCATGCAAGCACTCTGTGAACGTATCGACGCAGTGTTGCACCCCAAGCGCATCAGCGATGATCACGCCACGCACAGCCCTCCCCCAGAGTCCGTGCCTGAAGCTGGCCTTGCGCCAATCCAAGCGCCATAAAACACCCGCAAGCTGCCATGCCTGCGGTGCTAGGGATGCTAAAATTGCAACTGTCTGCAATCCCGTCGGGCTTTATATTGCCTTGAACCAATGCTCATTGAGCACGGGCTTGGAACATCGTCCAGCAAGCGTGAGCGTCTCGCGTCAGATGAACCCAATGCTGGTCTGACCTCGCCCACCTGAACCCCCGGTTCAGGTTGACGGCTCGGTGGTTTTGCAGACACCTCTGCCTGCTGTTTCTACGCGCACCACAGCGCCGGGCCATGCACGGCATCTAGCCACAATGCCCAAAGCGCAACGCCAACAAGCATCAAACCCGCTGCACGCGTCCCCCAAGCAGCCCGCCAGCGGCCTACCCTGCCCTGCAATACGCGCCACGCCACAGGCGCAATCCACAGCCACACGCCACTACCTACGCCAAAGGCCAGCATCGCCAATGCACCCGATGCGGCATTCGCACCCAGTGCAGCCACCAGCACTGCCGAGTACAACAACCCGCAAGGTAGTAAAGCCCAGGCCACCCCTGCAAAGACTGTGCCGCCAGGACGCTGCACCAAGGGCTGCACTTTGGCCCAAACGGCACGCCCGGCTCTCTCCAACCACTGTGGCTGCTGGCCCTGAAAGACCATCAGCCCGCCCCAGAACAAAATCGCCAGATGCATCCCTGTCCAGAGCGGACGCAACCACGCCGTGCGATCAGCCAGCCAGGCGAGCTGACCAACAGCCACTGCAGCCACCGCCCCCAACAGGCTGTAACCGAGCAGCCGCCCGGCATGAAAACCCAGCCACCCCCAATTGAGCCGCTGACCCTGCGCCAGTTTTCCTTGATTGGCGACCAAGGCACAAGGCGCCGCACACATTGCAAGACAATGGGGCCCACCCGCGAGCCCCATGACCAATGCCGTCCACAACAAAGAAGCGAGAAACATAGGGATCAGATGATCCGCGAAAAACGCTCCCGGCTTCTATCGGCTTGCAAATAGCGATCAAACGCCAAGGCTACTCCGCGCACAAAAAACCAGCCTTTGGGCGTGACACGAATGCAATCGTCCAAAATTTCCACCAAGCCCTCATCTTGTTGTGCACGCAAAATCTCGAACTCAGGGGCAAAGTAAGTCTTGGCATCGATCAGCCAAGCACTATTGATCGACTCGAACAGCAACTCTCCTTGACACATGATGGACATGATCACTGCACGGCGAATCAGATCGTCCTTGCTCAGAGCCAGGCCACGTACCACGGGTAGCACCCCTTGATCGATCAGGTCGTAGTAGTCTTCAAGGGTTTTGGCGTTTTGGCTATAAGTGGATCCAATGCGCCCAATCGCTGACACACCCAGCGCAATCAAATCGCAATCGGGCTGCGTGCTGTAGCCTTGAAAATTGCGATGTAAGCGACCTTGCCGCTTGGCCACGGCCAGCGTGTCGTCGGGCAATGCGAAGTGATCCATACCAACGTACACATAGCCTGCGTCCATAAAGCTATCAATGGCTGCAGACAGCATCTGCAGTTTGTCACCGGCAGGAGGTAAATCTTCACGCAGAATGCGCCGCTGTGGCTTAAAGCGCTCGGGCAAATGCGCATAGCCATACAGTGCAATGCGGTCTGGACGCAACTCGCGCACTTGCTGCAGCGTGCGCGCGAACGATTGCGGTGTCTGTTTGGGCAAGCCATAAATCAAATCCACATTCAGCGATTTGAACCCGATGGCGCGCGCACCCTGCACCAAATCAAAGACCTGCTCTGCGGGCTGCTCGCGATGCACGGCGACCTGCACATCGGGGTCAAAGTCCTGTACACCAAAGCTCAGGCGGTTGAACCCCATGTCCCACAACGCCTGCAAGCGCTGCACGGTCACGGTGCGCGGGTCGACCTCAATAGAAAACTCTCCGGCAGGATCCAGCTCAAAGCGCTGGCGCAGGGTCTGCATCAACCGATGCAGCTCTTCATCCGAAAGAAATGTGGGAGAGCCGCCCCCAAAATGCAGCTGGCTGACGACCTGCCCACGCCCCAGATGCTGCACATGCAAATCGAGCTCGCGCTCCAGGTACCCTAGATAAGTAGTGGCACGTTCGTGGTGCTTGGTGATGATTTTGTTGCAGGCGCAGTAGTAGCACAGCGACTCACAAAACGGCACATGCACATACAGCGACAGTGGCTGCACTGCCGTGGCCGAAAGCACCTTGCGCTGCTTTAGGGCCACGATGTAGTCGTTGGCCCGAAATGCCTCCACAAAGCGGTCTGCCGTGGGATAAGAGGTGTAGCGCGGCCCAGGGACGTCATAGCGACGCAGCAGATCAGGCGTGACAAGACTCATGGGCAAACTTCTCCTTGTTTAACCAGACGATTCTCAAATAAAAAAACACATTCCGCGCTTGACGTGTGTCAAGCATTTATTTAAAAGAAAACGGGTGATAATTTGACTTGGGTCAGACACACCACCAGAACATTTTCTGGTGCTATCTGGCTTGCAGTTTCTGCATCTTTGTTTGTCTTTTTGCCTTTTGACCGGCACAGCCACTGGCCGCAAGTTCAATGACACCTAGCCCCCCATCCAAGTTACCTGCTCCAACTGCAATTTGCGCGAACTGTGCATGCCGATGGGTCTAGACCCCGAACAAATGCAGCGTGTCGAAGAAGTGGTGGCCACCCGACGCAAGGTCAAGCGCGGGGACATGCTGTTTCAGAACGGCGAAGCTTTTACCTCGCTCTATGCCATCCGCACCGGTTTTTTCAAGACCTGCGTGGCCACCGAAGATGGGCGCTACCAAGTCACGGGTTTTCAAATGGCCGGAGAGATCGTCGGTCTGGACGGCATCGTTACCAACCACCACTCCTGTGATGCGATTGCTCTGGAGAATGCTGAAGTTTGCGTCATGCCCTTCAACCGGCTGGAAGAAATTTCGCGCGAAGTCACGGCCCTGCAATCGCACGTCCACAAGGTGATGAGCCGCGAAATCGTGCGCGAGCACAGCGTCATGCTGCTACTGGGCAGCATGCGTGCCGAAGAGCGTTTGGCAGCGTTCATCTTGAACTTGGTGCAACGCCTGCATGCTCGGGGGTTTTCATCGTCCGAGCTGATACTGCGCATGACACGCGAAGAGATCGGCAGCTACTTGGGTCTGAAGCTGGAAACCGTCAGCCGCACATTCTCCAAGTTTGTCGAAGACGGCATGGTCGAGGTCAAGCAACGCCATGTGCGCATCATTGACCCCGACGCGCTGCAGCGCCTGGTGAACACTTCACGCGAAAACCGCTAAGACTCACAGGTACCACTGCAAAGCCTGCTGATTGCGCTCCGTGGTGAACCACTGCGGCTCTAAGCTGAGCCGATCGGGGCGCACGGGATCCTCGCGCCCCACCAAGTACACCATCATTTCCCTACGGCGCAGCACCACATGGCTGACGGTTTCTTCGCGCCCACCCTGCATGACGCGGGTACCAGGTTTAAACACCGGCATCTGAAACAAGCGAGGCCGCGAAGGGATCTCATGAGAAAAAGTACGGTTGAACGACATTCTGAAGCCTTGTAGTTGCACACAATCGGTAGTCGTCCTATCGGCACCTGCTACAAAAAATTAAGAACTTTCTGCATCCCAGACAGCGAACCAATGAAGGATTGAAGGATTTCTTGTGCGCCTTAAGCTCGATAATTTTACGCTGGCGTTATTGATCAGCGTCACCCTCGCCAGCCTGTTGCCCGCCACAGGCGCCATGGCCCGCATTCTGGATACCACCACAACTTGGGTGATTGTGCTGCTCTTTTTCCTGCACGGTAGCAAGCTGTCGCGCCAGGCGATTTGGGCGGGCATTGGCCATTGGCGCCTGCACCTGGCGGTGGTCGCCACCACGTTTGCGGTGTTTCCACTGCTTGGCTGGGCGCTGCAGCCCCTGTGGTCTTGGCTGCTACCCGCACCGTTGGTGCAAGGCATGTTATTTCTGTGCGCCCTGCCCGCCACCGTGCAATCGGCCATCACCCTGACCAGTGTGGCGCGCGGCAATATTGCCGCGGCCGTGTGCAGTGCCTCAGCGTCTACCCTGCTGGGCATTGTGTTTACCCCGCTGCTAGTCGGGCTGCTGTTGACGCAAGGCACCAGCCACACTGGAGGCAATCCGCTGGACGCTGTGGCGCGCATTGCCATGCAGTTGCTGCTGCCTTTTGCCGTGGGCCACCTCTTGCGCCCCTGGTCCAGTGGCGTGCTGCAGCGCCTTGGCAGCCATGTGCGCATCGTGGATCAGGGCTCGATTCTGCTCGTGGTGTACACCGCCTTCAGTAGCGCGGTGGTTGCGGGCCTGTGGCAACAGATGCCCCTGCCAGCCATGGCCGTGTTGTTTGCTTTGTGTGCGCTGCTGCTGGCCACGATGATGCTGTGGTGTGTGTGGCTCAGCCGCCGCCTGGGCATGAACAGTGCCGACGAGGCCACGGTGCTGTTTTGTGGCGCACAAAAAAGTCTGGTCAGCGGCATACCGATGGCCAAAGTGCTGTTCTCGGCCTCGGTGGTGGGCCCCATGGTGCTGCCCGTGTTGCTGTTTCACCCGATGCAGATCATGGTCTCTTCGCTGATTGCGGCCCGTTACGGTGCGCGTGCCAGTATACCTACCGATCAGTCGTTGCCGCCACAACCAGCGCAGACCCCACCCTCTCATGACCGCTGAATGGCGCGCCCTGCGGCGCTGGCTGGTTTATGGCGCGCTAAGTGCCGTGCTGCTGGAGCTGGGGGGCTGCGCCCTACCACCGCTGGATGGACGCAGTATCAGCAGCGCCACGCCCACCAGCGCCACGCAAGGCACTGTGTTGGGACACAAGTTGCAGCGGCTGCGCCAACAGGCACAGCCCCAGGCAGAGGACAGCGGCATCTTCCCCCTGACCGGCCCCAGCGAAGCCTTTGCCGCGCGCGTGCTGCTGGCCCAGACCGCTGAAAAAACGCTGGACGTGCAGTACTACATCTGGCGTGCCGATACCAGCGGCCTGATGCTGCTGCACGCGCTGTGGCAGGCTGCCGAGCGGGGCGTGCGCGTGCGCCTGTTGCTGGACGATGGCGGCAGCGCCGGGCTGGACAGCATCTTGCACGCTTTGAACCAGCACCCGCACATTGAGGTGCGCCTGTTCAATCCCTTGGTGCTGCGCTGGCCGCGCACGCTGGGCTACCTGCTGGACGTTGCACGCACGAATCGGCGCATGCACAACAAATCGTTCACGACCGACAGCCAAGCCAGCATTGTGGGAGGGCGCAATATTGGCGACGAATACTTTGGCACCCTGCAGGAGACACTGTTCTACGACCTGGACGTCCTGGCGGCGGGCCCCGTGGTACAGGATATTGCGCAGGACTTTGACCGCTATTGGGCCAGCCTGTCGGCCTACCCGCTGGAGCGCATTGTCACTGTGCCCTACGCGCTGGACTTACCCACCCTGGGCGCACGCATGGCGCAAGCTGCGGCCAGCGAACAAGGCCAGCGCTACCAGCAAGCCCTGCAGCACAGCAGCCTGCGCCGCTGGCTGCAGCAAGGCAACCCCGCCTGGCTATGGGCACCGGCGCACCTGGTCAGCGACCACCCTGCCAAGGCGCTGGGCCAGGCCAACGGCCAGCAGCTCATGGGCGCACAACTGGCACGCGCCATCGGCCAACCGCGCCATACGGTGGATTTGGTGTCGCCCTACTTTGTGCCCACAGCAGCAGGCATCCAGGCATTGCAACAACTGCGTGCCCAAGGCATTCAAGTGCGTGTGTTGACCAATGCGCTGGAGGCCACCGATGTCGCCCTGGTACACGCCGGCTATGCCCGCTACCGCCCGCAACTGCTGCGCCTGGGCGTAGAGCTGTATGAGCTGCGCCGCCAGACCCCGCCTCCTGCACTGCAGGCCGATGTGCCACGCAGCCAGCGCCGCTGGCTGCTGGCCAGCAGCGGCTCATCGCTGCACGCCAAAACTTTTGCCATTGATGGCACGCGCGCTTTTGTTGGCTCGTTCAACTTCGATCCGCGCTCTGTGCTGCTGAACACCGAAATGGGACTGCTCATCGAAAGTCCGGTGCTGGCCGAACGCATCCACAGCGCTTTTGACGAGGCCGTGCCCTGGCACGCCTACCGCGTACAGCTGGGCGAAGATGGGCAGCTGCAGTGGCACAGCACCTTGCCCGCCACGCAAGCCCCACACATTGAGTACCGCGAGCCCAACAGCCGCTGGTACAAGCGCTGGGGTTTGTGGCTGCTGCAGCACCTGCCCATCGAACCTTTGTTATAAAAATAAGAGCTATTTTCGCTTTTCCCTATTGGTTTTTAAATATAAAAAATACAAAAAATCAATATATTCAGGCGCTAGCAGCTCCTAAATAAAGAGCGCAATCAGTTGCCCGGCAGGCGCTGGATTTCGCGCTCGATACCCTGCACATCGTTTTCCAAGCGCGCGATCTTGGACTTAAGATCGTTGACGCGCGCCTCGTACAGCTCGGGCTTGCTGTCTTCCAGTTCGGTCTTGGCAGGTTGCCCGTTGTTGTACTCGGCCTGCAGGGTGCTTAGACGCTGCTGCGCCTTGGTCAGCTCGGCCTGCAAAATGGCACGCGCATCGTTGTCGCGTGCCTGCTGCTGGCCTGCATCCACCTGCGTACCCGCAGGCCCCTTGTTCAGCCGTGGCGCTGGCGCCGATGTGCCCGCCGCAGGCGGCACACTGCCGCGCTGGGTATGCACCACCGTTACCGAGCCGCCCTCAATCACATGGCAATTGCGCTGCTTGGCCACTGCGGCGTTGTTGGTGTATTCATTGCCGCAGCGGTAGATACGATCCTGACTCCAGCCCCACGGCGCGGCCACCAGCAGGGCCACCGCACATACGGAGCGGACGATGGTTGGTTGATGCATGGCTTGATCCCCTTCACAAGAATCCCCGATTGTGCAATGCACCACCGTTTGCGCCAAGGAAGTTGTGCTGTATTGCTTGCAGCCCCCCTGCGCGTGCCTAGAATGGTGCGGACTACTACAACGTACAAACGCCCCCTGAAAGTGACGCGATGACCGCACAGAGCTCCGAGCGCGCCGAGCGCGTGATTAAAAAATACCCCAACCGCCGCCTATACGACACCAGCACCTCCACTTACGTCACCCTGGCCGAGGTTAAACAGCTGGTCATGCAACACGAGCCCGTGGTCGTCAAAGATGCCAAGACTGGCGAAGACCTGACCCGCTCAATCCTGCTGCAAATCATTCTGGAAGAAGAGGCCGCTGGCGCCCCCATGTTCAGCGAGGCCATGCTGGCCAACATCATTCGCTTTTATGGCCATGCCATGCAAGGCCACATGGGCAACTACATCGAGAAAAACGTGCAGATGTTTTCGGACTTCCAGTCCAAACTGGCCGAGCAAACCGGCAGCCCCGATGCCTGGGCCAAGATGATGCAGATGCCCCAAGCGATGCTGCCTGCCGGGTATGCCGAGCAAATGCAAAAGGCCCAGGACCAAATTCGCCAGCAAACTGAGCAAATGATGGGCATGTTTGGCTTGAAACGCTGAGCCACGCTGCCCATCATGGGGCGGGGTGGCGCACCACCCCCGTCTTGTTTAGCCCTGTCTTTGTGGGAGCGGCAGAGATGCCCGTGCCGGTGCTGCTGCCGTCCCTGCCAATTTGAAGGCCGACACGGCTTCACGCAGTTGCTGTGCCTGTGCATACAAATGCGCAGCCGCCGCGCTGGACTCTTCCACCAAAGCCGCGTTTTGCTGCGTCATCTGATCGAGCTGCGCAATGCTGGTGTTGACTTGGGCGGCGCCGTTGCTTTGCTCCCCCGTGGCGGCATTGACCTCGGCCACGATGTCCTGCACCCGGGTGACGTTGTCCAGAATGCTCTGCATGGCTTCTACGGCCTGCTGCACCTGCTGGTGGCCGCTGCTGACACTTTGCAAGTTGGTGTTGATCAGCTGGCGAATTTCCTTGGCCGCCGTGGCGCTGCGCTGGGCGAGTGTGCGCACTTCCCCGGCCACCACAGCAAACCCTCGGCCCTGCTCGCCCGCTCGGGCTGCTTCTACGGCGGCGTTCAGCGCCAAGATGTTGGTTTGGAAGGCAATGCCATCGATCACGCCGATGATGTCGCCAATTTTTTGGCTGCTGTGTTGCAGCTCTTGCATGGTCTGCTGTACCAGCTGTGCTTTGGCAAAACCTTCGTGGGTGGCTTGGCTGGAGCTGCGCGACAGTGCTTCGGCTTGGCGTGTCGAGTCCGAACACTGCTGTGCCGAGCTGCTCAATTGCTCAATGGCGGCAGCGCTTTCTTCCAAGTTGGCGGCTGTGGCCTCGGTGCGGGCACTCAGGTCGTTGCTGCCACTGGCCACCTGCGCACTGGCGGTGGAAATGCTTTCTGAGGCCTGCAGCACCTTGCGCAAAGTGTCGTTCAAGGTATCGCGCATCTGGTCGATGGACCGCAGCAACTGGCCGCTTTCATCGCGGTGGTAGTGGGCCTGTGGGGCGGCACTCAAATCCAGGTGGGCAATCTCCTGCGCCGCCTGCTGGGCGCGGCGCAAAGGTGCAGTGATGCTGCGCGAGACATACAGCGCCATGGCAATCCCCAGCCCTAGGGCCGACAGGGTGAAAGCCACCAGGTGCCAGATGCTCTCCTCGCGCGCCTTGCGGCTGTCTTGCGCCAGCTTGTCCAAGGTGGCATGTTGGTGCCGTGTCAGATCGTCCACAGCCTGTAGGTAGGCACGCATGGTCGGTTCAAAGCGCTCGGTGAACACCTGCTCGGCCCCAGATACATCGCCCTCGTTTTTCAGTTTGGCGATGTCTTTGCGCAGCCCCAAGTATTCATCGCGCAGCTTGGAGGCTTTGTCCATCAATGCCAGTTGCTCGGGCGATTTGAGGTTGGCCAGGATGATTTTCATCTGCTTGGCGGTATCGGCCGTGGCGTCTTTGGTGGGTTTGTCAAAATAAGGCACCAAAATCGCATCCGAGCTTTTGGCAATGGCCGCTGCGCGCTGCACCCCCGCCGTCACGTTGTTGGACCAGCGCTCCAGCGCGCGCTCTGTGACCAGCACCTCATCGATCATGTGGCTCAGGATGCGATCTTGCTGCACCGACTGGTAGATAGACAGTGCGGTGCTGCCGACAAACAACAACAAAATGCTTGCCAGTACCACAGCAAATTTGCGGCCAATCGGTAAGTCGCCAAAGGACATGCGTTCTCCTCGTTTTTTAGTCATGGGATATTGATCTGCGCGGCTTGCTGTCCCCATCCGGGGCGGAGCAAACCATTCACACCAGCGGGGCCCAGGGCCCCAAGGTGGCAGTGAGACGATTGTGTGCCAACACAAAGTGCATCGGCAGCCCGATGGCTTGCGCCAGCGCAAAAGCCAGTGCGATGCCCAAACCCGCATGGTGGGCGGTGCCGCCTTCGGAATCCTTGCGCCAAAAGCGCACGCCCAGATGCTCCAGATCTGCAGCCTGTAGATGGGGCGCCGTGTTGGTGATGGCCAGCATCCAGCCCGCGTTGCTGCGCTCCAAGCGGCAATCGATGGTATCGCCCACCGGGGCATATTCCATGGCGTTGCGCAGCAGGTTGGAGATGATGCGCTCCAAGATGCCCTGATCGCTTTGAATCCAGGCCGCTGCGGGCAGCTGGGTCTGCACCTGCACCGTCTGCGCGGCAGGCTGGCGTTGGCACAGCGGTAGCAGCTCGCGCACCAGGGCGGCCAAATCCAGCGGGTCCAAAGCCAAGGCCTGTTGGCCAGACTCCAGGCGTGCCACCAAAAGCAGCGTGTCCACGCTGCGCTGCATGCGCAGGCAAGACTGGATCGCCGCCTGCAGTGCCTGGCGTGTATGCACCGGATCGGGGTCGGTCAAAGCGCTTTCCGCGCTGGTGCGAATTTCGGCCAGCGGGGTGCGCAGCTCATGTGCCACATCGCTGGCAAAGCGGCGCTCGCGCTCGATGGCGCTGTACAGGTGGTGCAAACCCAGATTGAAGGCATCGACAAAGGGCCGCAGCTCGCGCGGGAAATCCCCGCCCAGCGGCTGCAGCGGTTGATCGGCGCGCAGATTGCCCACCACCGTACCGGTACGCTCCAAAAACACCACCACACGGCGCACCAGATACAGCGCCAAGCAGGTGGCCAGCACCGTGGCCAGTGCAATACCGCCCACCAGGGCCCAGTGGACGCGCCGCTCGGTGCGATCCCAGTCTTCGCGCTCGGTGGCCACCACCAGCGTGTGAAAGCGCCCTCCAGACACCGGTACCCGGGTGGCCAACGCCCGCCCGGCATGGCCGTCGGGCAATGTGACATCGTAGTAGCGCGGCGTGCCTTGCTCGACCGGCCCCAGCGGCAGCGTGGCCCCGGCACTGCTGGGCGAGCGCAGCACCACGCTGCCCGACTCTGGGTCAAACAGCGTAAAAAACTCCGTGTGGCCGCTGGGCTCGTATTCGGGCATCAGCATGTGCAGGGTTGTGGCATCCAGTGCCTGCAGTACCCGCGACACAGCCGCCGAGCGCTGCATCAGCGACGTGTCCATGCGCTGGTAAATGGCCTGGTCGATCCAGTACTCCAGCGCCAGAAACAGCACGGCAAACGTACCGCCGATGCACAGCACCAGCCCCAGCGCCAGGCGGCGCTGCAGCGACCAAGAGGCCGCAGGGGGTGCGGGCAGCGATGGGCGGGAGAGCAATTTCATTCAGCGTTCAGGGCACAACATAGCCAAAGCCTCGGCGCGTCAGTATCACATCGTCCAGGCCCTGCTGCCCCAGCTTGGTGCGCAGGGTACTAACGATCACCTCCACCACTTTGTCTGAGGCATCGCTGCTGCTGTCGTACAGGTGCTCAAAAATTTGCGCCCGCGACAGCGTGGTGCCCTGACGGCGCAGCAGCAGCTCCAGCAAGGCGTACTCCTTGGGTGTCAACCCCAAATCACGCCCCCCAGATTTGGCCGTGCGTGAGCGCGGATCGACCTCTAGCGCCCCCAGACGCAGCACCGGAACGTCGCGCTGTGGCGAGCGGCGCACCAGCGCACGCAGACGCGCCAGCAGCTCCGCCAGTTCGAAAGGCTTGGTCAGGTAATCGTCGGCCCCGGCATCCAGGGCACGCACGCGATCGTCCAACGCCTCGCGCGCCGACAGCAGCAGCACCGGGGCGGCCTGTGGGTTGCGGTTCAGCTCGCGCAGCACGCCCAGACCATCCAGACGGGGCAGCATCCAATCGAGAACAATCGCGTCGTAGGGGTAGCTGCTCAAGAACGTCAACGCCATCTGGCCATCGGTGGCCACGTCGCAGGCGTAGCCCTCCAGTTGCAGGCTGCGGCTCAAAGCCTGGGCCAGGGTTTGTGAATCCTCAACAATCAGTACACGCATAAAATTTATATAAAAACAGCCGATAAGGCTTATCTGGCAAGCGAAAGCAGCTACCAAAATAATACCAAAGCTTTTTCAAAGCTTCACTGCCCACAATCGGGGGAAATGCTTATTGGAACTTTCCCGTTGACTGTATTGCCATGACCGATTCCCGTACCCCTCTTCCCCCAGCACACCCCGGTTTGGTGGGGCGCACCAAGGCGCTGGCGCTGGCCGCTGTGGTGACCGCTTGCGCTGCAGCCGGCTACGGCTGGTGGGCCACCACCGCACGCACGCCGGCCTCCAGCGCGTCCCGTCCTACGCCCACCCTGGAGGCACACATCGGCCAGGATGGCAGTGTGGTGCTCAGTGCCGTGCAGCTGCGCGCGCAAGGTGTAGAGACCGCACCTGTGCGTGCCACCGATGTGGTGGCGGTCGAGGGCCTGATGGCCCAGGCCATGGTGCCCCTGGCAGCCAGTGCCCAGGTGGTGGCACCGTACAGCGGCGTGGTCACGCGCCTGTTGGTCGATGAAGGCGCCCTGGTGCGCCAGGGCCAGGCCCTGGCACGCATTCAAAGCCAAGAGGTGCTGAGTGCCGAGGCCGAATTGGCCCGCGCGCGCACCGAAGCGGCCACCGCCCGCCTGCAGGCCCAGCGCGATGTAGCGCTGCTGGCAGAAGGCATCATCGCCGCAGCGCGCCATGAACAATCGCAGGCCCGCGCGGCAGCGGCACACAGCACGCTGCAGCAAGCCCAGGGCGCGCTGGCGCGTCTGCGGCCCGTGGCCGGAGGCGCTGCGGGCGAGTACGAGCTGCTGGCCCCCATCGCGGGCCAGGTGGTGCGACGCCAAGTCGTCCCAGGGCAGGCGGTGGCGGCGCTAGAAGCGGCGTTCGTGCTGGCCGAGCCCGGGCAGCTGGACCTTTTCTTTTCGGCCCCCTTGCGCCTGCGCAGTGACTTGCACCCGGGTTTGAACGTGCGTTTGCCCGATGGCATGCTGGCCCAGGTGCAGGCGGTGGGTGCCGATGCCGATGCCGCCAGCCAGAGCCTGCGTGTGCGCGCGCGCCTGCAGGCCGCCCAAGGCGCCGCCCTGCCGTATGCAGCCGGCCAGCAAATGCGCGTCAGCCTGCAGCTGCCCGCCCCACCCCAGACGCTGATCGTGCCCACCTCGGCACTGCTGCCCGCCGGGGCTGGGCATGTGCTGTTTGTGGCGCAGCCCCAAGCCGACACCCAGCCAGCCCAGGTGCGCATCCACGCGGTGGCGGTGCAGCTGCTGGGCGACAGTGCCACTGGCAGCGCCGTGCGTGTACTGCCAGTGGCCGATGCCAGCGCTGCCACGCCGACCTTGGCAGCGGACATGCAGGTGGTCACACGGGGCACAGCGTTGCTCAAGTCCATGATCCCGATGCCTGCCACGCCCCCGGCGCTGTAAGAAGGGACTGCACCTATGTTGTCTCGCCTGATTGAGTTTTCCCTGCGCCAGCGTGCGCTGGTGCTGCTGGTGGTGCTGGCTTTGGCCGCTGCGGGCCTGGCCTCGTTCCTGAAGCTGCCCATCGATGCCTACCCGGACATCTCGCCCACCCAGGTCAAGCTGATCCTCAAAGCCCCCGGCATGACACCCGAAGAGGTGGAGTCGCGCGTCATCGCGCCGCTGGAAATGGAGCTGCTGGGCGTGCCCAAGGGGGTGATGCTGCGCTCTACCGCCAAATACGCGATTGCCGACATCACGCTGGACTTTGCCGAAGGCAGCGATATCTACTGGGCACGCCAACAAGTGGCCGAGCGCTACGCCAGCGTGTCGGACAACCTGCCCGAAGGGGTGAGCGGTGGCCTGGCGCCGATTTCCACCCCCCTGTCGGACGTTTTCATGTTCACCCTGGAAGGTGGCGGCCTGAGTCTGGATGAACGCCGCTCCCTGCTGGACTGGACGCTGCGCCCCGCCCTGCGCACCTTGCCGGGCGTGGCCGATGTCAACGTGCTGGGCGGTCAGGCCAAAAGCTTCAC
The DNA here is from genome assembly GCA_028690035.1 of Comamonas sp. Classification (GTDB taxonomy): domain Bacteria; phylum Pseudomonadota; class Gammaproteobacteria; order Burkholderiales; family Burkholderiaceae_C; genus Comamonas. The sequence continues at coordinate 115,305 of JAQVCA010000001.1, forward strand.
CGTCGTGCCCGACCGTGCGCGGCTGTCCGCTGCCGGGCTGAGCTTTGCCGACATCACCACCGCCATTGGCCAGAACAACCGCAACGATGGCGCAGGCCGCCTGGAAGCGGGCGAAAACACCCTGATCGTGCGCGCCGAGGGCGCCATTCGCCACCTGCAGGATTTGTCGCAGGTGGTGCTGCGCCCCGGCACCGCCACATCCCCCCCCACCTTGCTGGGCGATGTGGCCAGTGTGCGCACCGAGGGCTTGACGCGCTACGGCGCCGTCAGCCGCGATGGCACCGGCGAAACCGTGCAAGGCATTGTGGTGGCGCTGCGCGGTGCCGATGCCTCCACCCTGGTGCAGGCCATTCGCACCCGCCTGGATGAGCTGGCCCCCAGCCTGCCGCCTGGCGTGAAGGTGGTGCCGTTTTACGACCGCAGCACGCTGATTGCCCGTGCCGTAGGCACCGTAGAAAGCGCGCTGCTGGAAGCCACGGCGCTGGTCATCGTGCTGCTGCTGCTGTTTTTGGGCGAATTGCGCGCCGCCTTGGTGGTGGCCCTGATGGTGCCCCTGGCGGCACTGGGCACGTTCTTGCTGATGCGCCTGACAGGCATGAGCGCCAATTTGATGAGCCTGGGCGGCCTGGCCATTGCCATCGGCATGCTGGTGGATGCGGCGGTGGTGGTGGTGGAAAACGCCGTCAGCCGCCTCGACCCCACCGCCCCAGGGGCGCAGCTGCCACGCCTGCACCGCATATTTGCAGCGGCGCGCGAGGTGGCCGTGCCCGTGGCCTCAGGCATTCTCATCATCTGTCTGACGTTTATGCCCTTGCTCACCCTGCAGGGGCTGGAAGGCAAGCTGTTTGTTCCGGTGGCCTTGACGATCGTGTTTGCGCTGGCGGTGTCGCTGCTGCTGTCGCTCACTTTGGTGCCGGTGCTGGCATCGCTGCTGCTCAAGGAGCATGCGCACCGTGAGCCTTGGGTCATGCGTGGCGCTCTGCGCCTGTACACACCGCTGCTGGAATCGGCACTGCGCCACCCACAGCGCGCATCGGCTGTGGCCCTGGCAGCGTTGGCACTGGGCGTGGCCGCCTACTTGGGCACCGGCAAAGCCTTTATGCCCACGATGGATGAGGGCGACATCCTGCTGCAGTTGCAAAAACCCCCATCCATCGGCTTGCAGCGTTCGCTGGAGATCGATTTGGCGGTGCAACGCGCTGTGGGCGCTGCCGTACCCGAGGTGCAGCACAGCATTGCCCGAGTAGGCTCTGACGAGCTGGGCCTGGACCCCATGGGCCTGAACGAGACCGACATGTTCATGCAGCTGGCACCGCACCAAGAGTGGCGTGTGGCCGACAAAGAAGCCCTGAGCACTGAGATCCGCAAGGTGATGGAGGACTTCCCCGGCCTGGAGTTTGGCTTCACCCAACCCATCGAGATGCGCATTTCTGAAATGCTCACCGGCAGCCGTGGCGATGTGGCCGTCAAACTGTTTGGCCCCGATTTGCACACCCTGGGCGACCTGGCCCAGCGCATGGCCGCCAGCATCGAGAAAGTGTCCGGCGCGCGCGATGTGCTCACCCAAGCCAGCGACACCGTGGAATACCTGCAGGTGCAGGTCGATACCCAGGCTGCGGGCCGCGCTGGCCTGGCTGTGACGCAGATTCAGGATGAGCTGCGCGCCCAACTGGAAGGCGTGCCTGCCGGTGTGGTGATTGAGCCCGACCGGCGCACCCCCATCGTGGTGCGTGGCGACGCCCAGCTGCGCACCTCGGCCGAGCGCTTTCAGGATCTGCGCCTGGCGCGTGGTGACCAAGGGGACATCCCGCTCACGGCCCTGGCCAGCATCGGTATCACCGATGGCCCCGTGCTGGTGCGCCGCGAAAACGGCTCGCGCTTTGCCCTGATTCAAGCCAGCGTCAGCGGTCGCGATCTGGTTGGCTTTGTGGCCGAAGCCCGCGCCGCCGTCGCCCGCGATGTGCCCCTGCCCCCCGGCTACCGCGTGGAATGGGGTGGCCAGTTCGAGAACCAGCAGCGCGCCGCCGCCCGCCTGGGGCTGGTGGTGCCCGTGGCACTGGCGCTGATCTTTTTTGTGCTGTTCATGACCTTTGGCTCGGTACGCCAAGCCACGCTCATCTTGGGCAACGTGCCCTTTGCCATGGTCGGCGGCATGGCCGCGCTGTGGCTGTCCGGGCAGTACCTGTCGGTGCCCGCATCGGTCGGTTTCATCGCGCTGCTGGGGATTGCCGTGCTCAATGGCCTGGTGCTGGTGACGCACTTCAACCACCTGCACGCGCTGGGCTTGCCCATGGAGCAGGTGGTGCGCGAAGGCTCGCTGCGCCGCTTGCGTCCCGTGCTGATGACGGCCTCCATCACCGCTTTTGGCCTAGTACCCTTGCTGCTGGCCTCAGGCCCGGGCTCGGAAATCCAGCGACCCCTGGCGATTGTGGTGATCGGAGGTCTGGTCAGCTCCACCGCGCTGACGCTGGTGCTGCTGCCCGTGCTGTACCGCCGTTTTGGTCAAACCCACGCCATCCCCTCCACGCCACATCTGTCCCAAGGAGGTGCCGCATGAGCACATCCCAACACCCCAACCCCACCGATACCGCAACCAAGCCCCCCACGCATACCGAATGGGTGCGCCTGAATCTGGTCTTTCCCCCCGCTTTGGAGGACGCCATCACCGACACCCTGATTGCCGACCCTTCTCTGCCCGGCTTCACCTTGCTACAGGCCGAAGGGCACAGCAGCGACTTTGCCAACGCCAGCATCCGCGAGCAGGTGCGTGGCCGCGTCGATAAGCGCCTGCTCTGGATTGTCACCGAACGCCAGCGCGTGGACGATCTGCTGGCCAGCTTGCGCCAACGCATCAGCTCGCGCGATGTGCGTTGGTGGCTGGAGCCTGTGCTGGCTGGAGGGCGATTGGTATGAAGCTTTTCCCTTCCTTGCATGCCCTGGCGCTGGCCTGTGCCGCTGGCTGCGCCGCTGGATCGGCCCTGGCGCAAGACGCCACCGCCCCTTGGCTACCGGCCCCAGCCCAAGTTGCCGCAGCCCTGCAAGCACAGCCCGTGGTGCGCGCAGCGGCCGAGCGTGTGCAGGCGGCCAGCGCCACCCAACGCGCCCTGGAGGTGGGCAGCCACGAGCTGCAAGCCAATGCAGGCGTACAGCAGCGCCATGTGCGCGATGAACAGCGGCGCTACCACGAATGGGAACTGGGCCTGAGCCGCACCCTGCGCCTGCCGCGCAAGGCGGCGCTGGATCGGCAGATTGGCGACGGCACCTACCACTTGGCCCGCTTGCGCCTGGAAGATGCCGAGCACCAAGTCGCCCGGCGCCTGCTCGATGCCTGGATGCACTGGCTGCGCTCCAGCGCCCTGGCCGACGAGACCGCCGCGCAAAGCCAGCTGCTGGAGCGTGAACGCGACGCTGTGGCGCAGCGTCTGGCGCTGGGCGATGCCGCACAGCGCGATGTGGATGCCCTGGAAGCCGAGCGCGCCACCCAAGCCGCACAAGCCCTGATGGCCCGCGATGCCCAGGCTGCCGCACGCCACCTGCTCATCGTGGGCTTTGCCCCGATAGCCGTGCCCGATCAACCCGCCCCCCTACCCGATCCGACCGAGTGGCTGGATCACACCCCAGACTGGCGCGCACGCATCCTCTCGGAAAGTGCCGAGGTGGCCATTGCCCGCAGCGCCAGTCGGCTGCAAGCACGCACCGCCGAACGGGCGCGGGCCGAGCGCACCCCAGACCCCACGGTCGGGGTGCGCATCCTGTCCGACCGCGGCGGGCGCGAACGCACCGTGGGTGTGGTGCTGTCTGTGCCGCTGGGCACGGCGCACCGCAGTGCCATCGCCGCCACGGAAACCGCCAACGCCCATGCCACCGAGGCCGAAGCCGCCGACGTACTGCGCACCATTGAGCAAGAGTCTTGGCTGGCGGTGCAGACGGCGCACAGCACACTCGCCCAGTGGCAAGCACTGCAGCAAGCCCTGGCCGCTCAGACCGCCGCCAGCCAGCGCACGCACAAAGCCTGGGAGTTGGGCGAAGCCTCCTTGAGCGAATACCTGCTGGCACTGCGCAATCTGCACCAAGCGCGCTTGGCAGAAACACAGGCCCGGGTGGATGCCTTGCAAGCGGCCTTGCGGGTGCGCATCGATGCCCATGCCCTCTGGCATTCGGCCACCGGGCCCCAGGAGGGCGCACACGATTTATCTGAAAATAAATAATATCGCTTGCGATAAATATAAAAATTACGCATAATGAGCGCTTGCTTTTGCGACACTTGTCGCCCCGCTGGCCTGCAGAGCTGCAGCCAGCGTGGTTTCTCACAGCTCACGCAGCCGGTCTTGCAGACACTGCGTTTTTGATTGCCTCACATTCCACCGATTTCCATCCCTATGGGCCACTTCGTCGTCTCGCCCGCGACACACCCCACCGCTTGTGGCCGCTACAGTGCCTCCTTTGCCGTACACCGCGCCAAAGACAGCAGCCAGCGCCGCCGCCGTGTCTTTCGCTTTGATACGACGTTTGCCTCGCGCGAAGCCGCCCGCATTTTTGCCGTCACCCAGGGCTGGGTGCAGACCTGCATCTCGCCGGCTGCGGCATTCCAGTGAACGCAGGTTTGCGTCTCACCCCCTCGAATCTCTCCTTATTTCCTTCGGCACGCCCCAACCTGCGCGCCACTTTTACAAAGATCCTCTCATGAGCAGCAAAATCTATGTGGGCAACCTGCCCTACTCCGTGACCGACGCCAACCTGGAAAGCAACTTTTCCGCCTTTGGCCCCGTCTCCTCCGCCAAGGTCATGATCGACCGCGACACCGGTCGCTCCAAAGGCTTTGGCTTTGTCGAAATGGCTTCCGCTGAAGTCGCCCAAGCCGCCATTGATGGCCTGAATGGCGTCTCGGTCGATGGCCGCGCCATCGTCGTCAACCTGGCCCGTCCCCGTGAAGAGGGCCGCAGCGGCGGTGGTTACAACGACGGCGGCTACCGCTCCAGCAAACGCTCGGACGTGGGCTACGGCTCGGGCGGTTTTGGTGGTGGCCGCTACTAAAGCGCCCCCCGCCCGGCACGCGTTGCCTGGGTAAGTGCCCAAAGCACAAAGACCGACTCCCTGGAGCCGGTCTTTTTTCATGGCGCAAACACCCCGCGCAAGGCGGCGCACTAAAATTGCGCCCACCGACGATGGCCATCCTCCCATCGCTCTTGCATACAAAGGCACCCCGGGTGCCTTTTTTCTTATTGCCTTGCGCGTGTTTGCGCTTTTTATTTTTTATGACCAGCTCCTCCAGCGCCCCCAAAGTCGGCTTCGTTTCCCTCGGATGCCCCAAAAACCTCACCGATTCGGAACTCATCATCACCCAGCTCAGCGCCGAGGGCTACCAGACCGCGCGCAGCTTTGCCGGGGCCGATCTGGTCATCGTCAACACCTGCGGGTTCATTGACGATGCCGTCAAGGAAAGCCTGGACACCATTGGCGAGGCGCTGGCCGAAAACGGCAAGGTCATCGTCACCGGCTGCCTGGGCGCGCGCACCAACGAGGCGGGCAGCAACCTGATTGCCGACATCCACCCGCGCGTGCTCGCCGTCACCGGCCCCCATGCGGCGCAAGAGGTGATGGATGCCGTGCACCAGCACCTGCCCAAGCCGCACGACCCGTTCATCGATCTGGTGCCCAACCTGCCCGGCGCGGTGGGTGAGGCGGGCATCAAGCTCACGCCGCGCCACTTTGCGTATTTGAAGATTTCCGAGGGCTGCAACCACCGCTGCACCTTCTGCATCATCCCCAGCATGCGCGGCGATCTGGTGTCGCGCCCGATTGGCGATGTGCTCAAGGAAGCCAAAGCGCTGTTTGCCGGGGGCGTCAAAGAGCTGCTCATCGTCAGCCAGGACACCTCGGCCTATGGCGTGGACATCAAGTACCGCACCGGCTTTTGGGATGGGCGCCCGGTCAAGACGCGCCTGTTCGAGCTGGTGCAAGAGCTGGGCCAGCTGGCGCGCGAATACGGTGCCTGGGTGCGCCTGCACTACGTGTATCCCTACCCCAGCGTGGACGACATCCTGCCGCTGATGGCCCAGGGCCTGGTGCTGCCGTATCTGGATGTGCCGCTGCAGCACAGCCACCCCGATGTGCTCAAGCGCATGAAGCGCCCGGCCAGCGGCGAGAAAAACCTCGAACGCATCCAGCGCTGGCGCGAAATCTGCCCCGAGCTGGTGATCCGCTCCACCTTCATCGCCGGTTTCCCGGGCGAGACCGAAGAAGAATTCCAGCACCTGCTCGATTTTGTGCGCGAAGCGCAAATCGACCGCGCAGGCTGCTTTGCCTACAGCGATGTCGAGGGCGCAGCAGCCAACGCCCTGCCCGGCCAGCTGCCGCAAGCCGTGCGCGAAGAGCGCCGCGCGCGCTTCATGGCCGTGGCCGAAGCCGTGTCCACCGAGCGCCTGCAGCGGCGCGTGGGCCAGACGATGCAGGTGCTGGTCGATAAAGCGCACAGCCTGGGCAAAAAAGGCGGCATCGCCCGCAGCTGGGCCGATGCGCCCGAGATCGATGGTCTGGTGCATCTGCAGCCCATTGCCAAGGCCAGCCAGCAATACAAAGTGGGCGACATGCTCAAGGTGCGCATCACCGCCACCCAGGGGCACGATCTGGTGGGCGAGGTGGTGTAACGCAGCGCGCTCTTAATTAAAGAGCTGCTTGCGCTTGTTCGATAACGGTTTCAGGTACAAAGATGCCTGAAACCGTTTTTTTATGTGCGCTAGCAGCTACTTTTTATAGAGCAGCGCCACGGCGCGCGCTTCCATGCTCTGGCGCTGGCCCACGGGGCCGAGCTTTTCTGCCGTCTTGGCCTTGACGTTGATTTGCCCCACATCCACGCCCAGCGCCTGGGCGATGGCTGCGCACATGGCCGGAATGTGCGGCGCCAGCTTGGGCGCCTGGGCGACGATGGTGCTGTCGATATTGATCACTTCATACCCGGCAGCGCGCACGCGGCGCATGGCCTCGGTGAGCAGCACCACCGAGCTGGCACCGTAGAACTGCGCGTCCGTATCCGGAAAATGGCGGCCAATGTCGCCCAGCGCGGCGGCGCCCACAATCGCGTCGGTGATGGCGTGCAGCAGCACATCGGCATCCGAATGGCCCAGCAGGCCGTGGTCGTGCGGCACCTGCACGCCGCCCAGCATCAAGGGGCGGCCGGGCACCAGGGCGTGAACATCCCAGCCCTCGCCCATGCGTAGATTCATCAGGTTCATCACCACTTCCTATGCATAAAAAAATAGCTGCCAGCGCTTGCTGGGCAAGCGTTTGCGGCCTAAATAGTCCAAAATTTTTGGGATTAAAAAAGTTAGAAAATTCAGAAAAATCGATTGCCTGGCTCAGGCACCACGGCGCTGCTGTGCGCAAAGCGCTGCGTGGTGGTGCTGCTGTGGCGGTAGGCCAGCACGGCGCTGGCCAGGGCAAAGTCCTCGGGGTAGGTGACCTTGAAGTTGTGCGCGCCGCCGGGCACCAGCTTGGGGCGGTGGCCCGCCGCTTCCATGGCGCTGGCCTCGTCGGTAGCGGCATCGCCCAGACGCTCCAGGGCCTGCAGCAGCGTGCCCAGGCGAAACATTTGCGGCGTCTGCGCCAGCCATTTGTCGCTGCGGTCCACCGTGGCCACCACGCGCACGCCGCCTGCGCCGGTGACGGCGGTTTTGACGGTGTCGGGGATTTTGTGCGCCAGCAGGCCGCCCACGCTGTCGTCGGCACATTCACCCATCAGCGCGCTGATCTGCGTGGCCGTGACCAGGCAGCGCGCGGCGTCGTGTACCAGCACCCAATCCTCAGCGTGCGCGCCGCGCTCCAGCAGGGCGCGCAGCGCGCCCATCACCGTCTGCGCGCGCGTGGCGCCGCCACAGGGCACGGTGAAGTAGCTGGGCGCGGGGTAGGCGTCCAAAAACGCATCGCCCGGTGCCACCGCCACCAGGGTGGCGCTCAGCTCGGGCACGGCGGCAAAGGCCATCAGGGTGTGCAGCACCAGGGGCTGGCCCAGCAGCGGCTGGTATTGCTTGGGCAGGCTGGGGTCGGCCATGCCCGGGGCAATGGCGCGCGAGCCGGTGCCCGCGCAGGGCAGAACCGCCCAAAAGCGTGTGGCAGAAGATTGCGTCATGGGCGGCATTCTAAAATCGCCCTCCCGTGCAATTTCTTTCGCACCCTGGGCCGCTGCGCACAGCGGCTGTTTTTGTTGGGGCTGCCGCCCGCTGTTTTGCCCGCCTTCATGTCGCTGCCACGCTTAACCCCCGGTCACAAGTTTTCTTTGCCCCTGCCCACGCCCAGCGCCGATGCCTTGCTGCTGGCGCAACTGGCCCAGCGCCAGGCTGCGGCCGGGCAGCTCACTGCCATCGTCTGCGCCGAAGCCAGCGACGCGCACCGCCTGCAAGAAGAAATCGCCTTCTTTGCCCCGGCGCTGCGCTGCGTGCTGTTTCCCGACTGGGAGACGCTGCCCTACGACAGCTTCTCACCGCACCAGGATTTGATCAGCGAGCGCCTGGCCACGCTGTGGGCCATCTGCCAGGGGCAGGCCGATGTGGTGCTGCTGCCCGCCAGCACGGCGCTGTACCGGCTGGCACCGCTCTCATTCCTGGCGGCTTACACCTTTGTGTTTGAGCAAGGCCAAAAGCTCGATGCCGAGCGCCTGAAAGCGCAGCTGACCCTGGCGGGCTACCAACACGTCAGCCAGGTGGTGGGCCATGGCGAGTACGCCGTGCGCGGCAGCTTGATCGACCTGTTCCCCATGGGCAGCGAGGTGCCCTACCGCGTGGACCTGTTCGACGACGAGATCGACTCCATCCGCACCTTCGACCCCGACAGCCAGCGCAGCCAAGACCTGGTGCAGCATGTGCGCCTGCTGCCCGGGCGCGAGTTTCCGATGGACGAGGCCGCGCGCACCCAGTTTCGCCAGCGCTGGCGCGAGCTGCTGGAAGGCGACCCGACCAAAAGCCGTATCTACAAAGACATGGGCGCCGGGCTGGCCACGGCGGGCATTGAGTACTACCTGCCGCTGTTTTTTGACGCAACGGCCACGGTCTTTGACTACCTCGGCCCCCAGGCCACGCTGGTGCTGCATGGCGAGATGGAGGTGCCGCTGCAGCGCTTTTGGCACGACACGCAAGAGCGCTGGCGCATGGTGCAAGGCGACCCCGAGCGCCCCGCCCTGCCGCCGCACACGCTGTTTTTGAGCGCCGAGCAGTTCTACACCCTGGCCAAGCCCTACGCCCAGCTGGTGCTGCGCCCCGCACAGGCTGGTGCTGCCGAAGGCGAAGGGCAAGGCACCGGCCCAGGAGCGCGCGACGCAGCAACCGCGCCCCTGCCCCCGCTGGCCGCCGAGCGCCATGCCGATGAGCCGCTGCAGCGCCTGCAGCACCACCTGCAGCAGTTGGCCGCACAGGGCCGCCGCGCCCTGGTGCTGGCCGAAAGCCCGGGCCGACGCGAAAGCCTGCTGGACTTTCTGCGCGCCAGCAGCATCACCCCGGTCGGCTTTGACAGCCTGCAGGCCTTTGTGGACAGCCCGCAGCAGCCCCTGGGCATCGCCGTCAGCGCGCTCATGCGCGGCTTCAGCTGGCGCACACACGGCATTGATCTCATCACCGAGGCCGAGCTGTTCGAGACCAGCGCCAGCGGCGTGCGCCGGCGCAAAAAGCAAGAGCAGGTCAGCGATGTGGACATGCTCATCCGCGACCTGTCGGAGCTGAAAATTGGCGACCCCGTGGTGCACAACCAGCACGGCATTGGCCGCTACCATGGCCTCATCCACATGGACATGGGCCAAACCAACGCCGATGGCAGCCCGGTGCTGCAAGAGTTTCTGCATCTGGAATACGCCGACAAGGCGGTGCTCTACGTGCCGGTGAGCCAGCTACAGCAAATCAGCCGCTACACCGGCGTGACGCCCGAATCGGCCCCGCTGCACAAGCTGGGCGGCAGCCAGTGGGAAAAAGCCAAGCGCAAAGCCGCCGAACAGGTGCGCGATGCCGCGGCCGAGCTGCTCAACATCTACGCGCGCCGCGCCGCGCGCCAAGGCCATGCTTTCCGCCTGAACCCGCAGGACTACGCGCAGTTTGCGCAAGACTTTGGCTTTGAAGAAACCGCTGACCAGCAAGCGGCGATTGCTGCGGTGATCGGCGACCTGATCAGCCCGCAGCCCATGGACCGACTGATCTGCGGCGATGTGGGCTTTGGCAAAACCGAAGTGGCCTTGCGCGCCGCCTTTGTCGCCGCGATGGCGGGCAAGCAAGTGGCCTTTCTGGCTCCCACCACCTTGCTGGCCGAGCAACACTACCAAACGCTGGTGGATCGCTTTGCCAAGTGGCCGGTGCGCATTGCCGAGATGAGCCGCTTTCGCACCACCAAAGAGATCAATGCCGCCCTGAAAGGCCTGGCCGAAGGCAGCATCGACATCGTCGTAGGCACGCACAAGCTCTTGAGCGCCAACACCAAATTTCACGACCTGGGCCTGCTCATCATCGACGAAGAACACCGCTTTGGCGTGCGCCACAAAGAGGCCATGAAGCAGCTGCGCGCCGAGGTCGATGTGCTGACGCTGACCGCCACGCCCATCCCCCGCACCATGGGCATGGCGCTGGAAGGCTTGCGCGATTTATCGGTGATTGCCACCGCCCCGCAACGGCGTCTGGCGATCAAAACCTTTGTGCGCTCTGAGAGCCAGGGCGTGATCCGCGAAGCCGTGCTGCGTGAATTCAAACGCGGCGGGCAGGTGTACTTTTTGCACAACGAGGTAGACACCATTGAAAACCGCCGCCAAGCGCTGCAAGAGATCCTGCCCGAGGCGCGCATTGCCATTGCCCACGGCCAGATGCCCGAGCGCGAACTCGAGCGGGTGATGCGCGACTTTGTCGCCCAGCGCTTCAACCTGCTGCTGTGCTCGACCATCATCGAAACCGGCATCGACGTACCCACCGCCAACACCATCATCATGGCGCGCGCCGACAAGTTTGGCCTGGCCCAGCTGCACCAGCTGCGCGGGCGCGTGGGCCGCAGCCACCACCAAGCCTATGCCTACCTGATGGTGCCGGACGTGCAAAGCCTGACCAAACAAGCCCAGCAGCGCCTGGAAGCCATCCAAGAGATGGAAGAGCTGGGCAGCGGCTTTTATCTGGCCATGCACGACCTGGAAATTCGTGGTGCCGGTGAAGTGCTGGGCGAGCACCAGAGCGGCAACATGATGGAAATTGGCTTCCAGCTCTACAACGAGATGCTGTCCGAGGCCGTACGCAGCCTGAAAAACGGCAAAGAGCCCGATTTGCTCTCGCCCCTGCAAGCGGCCACCGACATCAACCTGCACGCCCCGGCGCTGCTGCCCAGCGACTACTGCGGCGATGTGCAGCTGCGCCTGTCGCTGTACAAAAAGCTGGCCACGGCCAAAACCAGCGACCAGATCGACACCTTGCTCGAAGAAATCGTCGACCGCTTTGGCAAGCTGCCCGCCCAGGCGCAAACGCTCATCGACACGCACCGCCTGCGCGTGCTGGCCGAGCCCTACGGCGTGGTGAAGGTGGATGCCACCCCGGGCGTGATCCTGATCACCTTCAAGCCCAACCCGCCGATCGATCCGATGCACATCATCGGCCTGATCCAGAAGAACAAACATATCAAGCTGGCGGGCAACGACAAGCTGCGCATTGAGCGCGAGCTGCCCGATCCTGCTGCCCGTGCCCAGCTGGTGCGCGATATTTTGAAAAATCTGGGTCAACCGCTGACCACGCAAGCGGCATAAGGAGAAGGTGCGATGCCTTTTTTAGAAACCGCGCTGGCGGCTCTGGCCTTGGGCGTGGCGCTGCTGCTGCGCCCGTGGCGCCAGTTGGCCAGCAGCCGCCCCCTGGTCACGCAAACGCATGGTGACCTCAGCGCGCTGTGGACGCCGCTGCTGGCCACCTTGGTCATCCTGCCGTGGCTGTGGGCGCTGCCCACGCTGCACAAAATGCCGCTGCAATTGCAGTGGTCGGGCGCGTGTCTGGTCACGCTCACTCTGGGGTGGCCGCTGGCGGTGCCCACGCTGCTGGCGGTGGGCGCTATTGCTTGCCTGCTCTCGCCCGGTTTGGATGCCGAAGCGGCACTCAAACTCAGCGTGTGGCACGGTCTGGTGCCCGCCACATTGGCCCTGTGCTGGGGCGCGCTGCTGCGCCGCTTTTTGGGTACCAAGGTGTTTGTCTATATCTTTGGCCGGGGCTTTGTCGGCACCGTGCTGTGCCTGTTTGCCTCGGGCCTGCTGGCACAACTGGCGGGGGAACAGCTGCCCGGCGTGCACCAAGAGCTGGGCAAAATCGCACGCTGGCTGATGGCCTGGGGCGATGCCGTCATCACCGGCATGATGGCCGCCGTGTTCGTAGCCTATAAACCCCAATGGCTGGCCACCTGGTCGGACGATTTGTATTTGTATAACAAAAATGGCTAAAACGCTTGTCCAGCAAGCGGTTGCAGCTATTCTTTTCAACCAAGCACACCGCTATTGCTGCGGTGGGCACTTCTTCTTGTTACGCTGTATGAGCACTGAAATCTCCCCCGGTCTGGTCGTGAAAGACACCCCTCTGTCGCAAAAACTCAGCGACTACCAACTGATCGCTTTCGACATGGATTCGACCCTGATCACCATCGAATGCATCGATGAAATTGCCGATGCCGCTGGGCGCAAGGCCGAGGTGGCCGCCATCACCGAAGCGGCCATGCGCGGTGAGATCACCGACTTCAAAGACAGCCTGCGCCGGCGTTTGGCACTGCTGCAGGGCGTGCCCGTCAGCCACCTAGAGGCGGTGTTCACCGAACGCCTGCGCTTCAATCCCGGTGCGCAGGAGTTGATGGCGGCAGCGCGCGCTGCTGGCCTGAAGACGCTGCTGGTGTCGGGTGGCTTTACGTTTTTTGCCGATCGTGTCAAGGCCGGTCTGGGCATGGACTTCGCCCGCGCCAACCAGCTGGAAGTACACGATGGCCACCTGACTGGCCGCCTGATCGAACAGTGCTGGGGCGATATTTGCGACGGTGCTGAAAAGCGCCGCACCCTGCTGGAAGTGGCCAGTCTGCTGGGCGTCGCCCCGGCACAGTGCATTGCCGTGGGCGATGGCAGCAACGACATTCCCATGATGGAAGCGGCGGGCCTGTCCGTGGCCTACCACGCCAAGCCGCGCGTGCGCAGCGTGGCCAAGGTGTGCATTAATGAAGGTGGCCTGGATCGTTTGCTGGAACTTTTGCGCTGATTTTTTTTCTGATGCCCGCCGCTTGTCTGCGAGGGCAAGCGGCACCATGTACCTAATACGTACGCTACAGCAGCCAGTGCTGCAGGTATTTTTCTTCTTATAAGGGACTTTTGTGAACACTTCTTTGCGCACCACCGCTTCTGTCATCGCTGTCACCGTTGCAGCCCTGGCTGCTCCTTCGCTGGCCCACGCCAAGCGCATGGGCGCTAGCAAGTCGGCGCCCCGTCCAGCAGCGGCCCGCCCTGCGGCTCCCGCTCCCCAGCCTGCAGCCCCCGCTGCTGCTGCCAAGCCCGCCACACCGGCCACGCCCGCAACACCTGCAGCCCCTGCCCCCGCCGCCGCTGCAGCACCTGCTGCGGCCCCAGCGGCAGCGGCGGCACCAGCAGCTGGTGGCTCGGGCATGATGGGCACCATCGCAGGCGCTGCGGTGGGTGCCGTCGCAGGCACCATGGCAGGCAATGCACTGGCTGGCGCCATGGGTGGTGGCTCGGAAGCCGACGCCAAGGCCGAAGCCGATGCGAAAGCCAAGGCAGATGCCGAAGCCAAGGCCAAGGCTGAAGCAGAAGCCAAGGCCGCTGAGGCCGAGGCCGCTGCCCTGCAAAAGCAGCTGGAAGCCGCCCAGGCCAAAGCCGCTGCTGCACGCTCGGCTGCCCAATGAGATAAAAACGTATAAAGATTGATTTCTTTATAACCAAACAACGTTTTTGTTGAAGCACTCTGTGGGTCTAAGCGCTACACTGGTGGCCTTGTCCCTCAGAGTACCCACTCAAGGGTGTTGTGACTTTTCATTCTTGCCCACCATGCTGAAAAAAACCCTGACTGCTGTGGCTATCGCCACCCTGGCCTTCACCGCCCAAGCTGCCGATGTATTGAAAGTGGCTGCTACCGCTGTGCCCCACGCCGAAATCCTGAATTTCGTCAAACCCCAGCTCAAGGCCCAGGGCATTGAACTGCAGGTGAAAGAGTTCAGCGACTACGTGCAACCCAACGCTGCCGTGCAAGACAAACAGCTCGATGCCAACTTCTTCCAGCACCAGCCCTATCTGGACAGCTACAACAAAGACCGCAAGAGCGACCTGGTGCAGGTGCCCAATGGCAAAGTCCACGTAGAGCCCTTTGGCGCCTACTCCAGCAAGATCAAGACGATTGCAGAGCTCAAAGACGGCGCAACCGTCGCCATCCCCAACGACCCCTCCAACGGTGGCCGCGCGTTGATTTTGTTGGCCAAGCAAGGGCTGATCGCACTGAAAGACCCTGCCAGCCTGACACCCACGCCGCTGGATATCGTCAAAAACCCGAAAAAACTCAAGTTCAAAGAGCTCGAAGCGCCTCTGCTGCCGCGTGCCCTGGCCGATGTGGATCTGGCCCTGATCAACACCAACTACGCCATAGAAGCCAAGCTCAACCCCACCAAGGATGCATTGTTCATTGAAGGGGCCGATTCGCCCTACACCAACATCGTGGCGGCTCGCAAGGATCGTGCCGAGGGTGCCGACATCGCCAAACTGATGCAAGCCCTGCGCAGCCCCGAGGTGAAGCAGTTCATTCAAGAAAAATACCAGGGTGCGGTGGTGCCCGCCTTCTAAGGCATATCCCCGATGAAAACCAGAGCACGGCCCAGGCCGTGCTTTTTTATGTCGGCACAGTGCAGGTTTTCACGGTTGCAGCGCCAGTTTTCGCTGGCATGATGTGCGGCTGATGCGTTTTCCACTACCTATCAAAATTTGCTATGACCGATACGACCATCCCCTTGAGCAAGGCCATCACCAAAGGATTGAGCGAAGTGACGCGCGAGCGCACCTTGTTGATCCATGCACAACAAATGGGCAACGGCAACCCCAAGGTCATCAACTTCCGGGGCGATGTGGCCGAGGATTACCAGTACGACAAAATCAAGCCGCTCTCCACCAAAGCCCAGGCCATGGGCAACGTGGTGGTCATCGAGGGCGAAAGCCAGAAAACCGGCACGGTGGGCAATTACCAAATCTTGGCCAACCAGTGGGGCTTGCTCGAAGCACTGGCCAAGTTAGGCTAAAACCATAGCTGGCTGCGCAGTTCTGGCAATGTTTTTTAAATAAAAATTCTTAAAAAACCTTGCCAGATAAGCGACAGCAGCTATAAAAATTATGACTCTTCAGCCTCGTGGCGCATCTTGCGCCCCAGCTCCTGCACGTTGAAGTCCAGCAGCTTTGTGGCCAGCACGGTCTCCCACAGAAAACCGGCCAGGGCACAGATAAACGACACCACGCCCGCTAAAAAACAGCTGAACACCGCCACCCCGTGGACACCCCACTCGGGGCCGATAAACAGCAGCACGATCGTTAGACCAATCAGAAAGCCGCACAGCGTCAGCAAGCCAATCGATAAATTGGCCAGACGCCCGCGTGAGCGCAGGTAATCGAGTTCGTGCAGACCACGATCGATTTCAGCCTGCTCTGCGCTGTGCCGAATGGCTTGCGCCACCACCCGCGCGCGGTCGATGATGCGCGCCAGACGCCCTGCTACGACGGAAATCATGCCCGCCACAGCGGTAAGAAAAAATACCGGTGCCAGCGACAGCTGCACGCTGTGCGTGACGCTGTCCATATCCATTGCCATCATGGTTAATTTGCATTGGGTCGTACGTACCGTTGGGGATCAGGCCAGTTGCCTGCCCATCCATTGCACGCATTGACTTGTGTCAATTGAAGAAGCACGGGAAGCGTGGATATTAGATGCATTGCGTTTATCCCATCCAATGTTTACAAGCAAGGCGAGGCTTTTATGAAAATGTTGATCGACTTATTCTCTACCGATTACGGTCTGATGAGCTTGATCGTGATCGCGATTGTGGTTGCCATGTGGATTTGGTTCACCATTTTGTTCATGGGCAAGATCCGTCTGGGGGAGGATCCCACGCGGAATGCGTCCAAGAGCGGCAAGTCTTGAGGGCGGTGACCTGTTTTTCAAAAGCTGCCTTGGGCAGCTTTTTTTATTGGGCACCGATCACCCGCATGGGCCTGCACTCTCAACGGTGGCTGATGCGACGCACCAGCCAATCGCCCAGACTTTGAATGATCTGGACAAACACGATCAGCACCAGCACCACCACCAGCATCACATCCGGCAAAAAGCGCTGGTAGCCGTAACGAATGCCCAAGTCGCCCAAGCCTCCTCCCCCCACAGCCCCAGCCATGGCAGAGTAGCCCGTCAAGCTCACCAGGCTGATGGTCAACGCGGCCACAATGCCAGGCATGGCCTCGGGCAAAAGTACCTTCAGCACGATTTGGCTGGTGCTGGCGCCCATGGCCTGGGCCGCTTCGATCAGGCCAGCATCGACTTCGCGCAGCGCCGTTTCCACCAAACGCGCCATGAAAGGCGCCACCGCCACTGTCAGTGGCACCACTGCCGCCCACGTGCCAATGGAAGAGCCGGTAACCCAGCGGGTGAAGGGAATGATGGCCACCAGCAAGATGATGAACGGGGTGGAGCGTGCGGCATTCACCAATCCGCCCACGATGGCATTGAGCGGCGGGTTGGGCAGGATGCCGCCACGATCGGTCAGGCGCAAGAACACGCCCAGTGGCACACCGAATACGGCACCCAGCAGGCCGGAGATGCCCACCATGATGATGGTCTCCCACAGCGCCTCAAGCAGCAACTGCACCATCATTTCCGAAAAATTCTCAAACATGCTGTGTCCCTTCCTGCTGCACGCGCACCTGCACGCCCTGGGCCTGCAGATAGGCCACCGCCACAGCAATCTGGCTGGCCCCTCGGCAAACACGGCCAGAGAGCCAAAGGTCTCGCCCTGAATTTCATCGATTTGCCCATGCAAAATGGACAAATCCAGCCCCAGCTCACGGATTAAATGCGAGAGCACCGGCTCGTATGCACTGGCCCCGGCGTACGACAAACGCAGCAGCTGTCCGCTGGCACCTGCAGGTAATTTTTGCGAGAGTGCCTGCACCCGCTGCAGCACGCCCTGAGGCAGCTCTTGCGGCACGATTTCATCGATCAGGCTGTAGGTGATGGGCTGCTGCGGCTGGGTGAAGACCTGCAACACGCTGCCCAGCTCGACCACGGCGCCGGCATCCATCACTGCCACGCGGTCGGCAATGTGTTTGATGGCCTGCATTTGGTGCGTGATCAGCACCACCGTGACCCCCAGCTCGCGATTGACCTGGCGCAACAGCTCTAGGATGGAGCGCGTGGTTTCCGGATCGAGCGCACTGGTGGCCTCGTCGGAGAGCAGCACCGTGGGCTTGCTGGCCAATGCCCGCGCAATGCCCACACGCTGCTTTTGCCCCCCGGATATCTGCGCCGGATAGCGATCGGCCAGGTGGGCCAGCCCCACCAGCTCCAGCAGCGGCATGACGCGGGCACGAATTTGCGCCGGCGCCACGCCAGCCAGCTCCAGGGGCAAGGCCACGTTGTCGAACACGGTGCGCGAGGACAGTAGGTTGAAGTGCTGAAACACCATCCCGATTTCACGGCGCGCCTCGCGCAGTTGGGCTTCGCCCAAGGCCAGCAAATTGCGACCATGTACCCATACCTGACCTGCCGTGGGGCGATTGAGCAAGTTGATGCAGCGCACCAGTGAGCTTTTGCCAGCACCACTGCGCCCGATGATGCCGAAGATCTCTCCAGCCTGAATGTCTAAATTGATGTTTTTGAGCGCATGCACCGGCCCAGATGGGCCAGCGTAGGTCAGGGACATGTCCCGAATGTCGATCATGGGTGTCATGCTATGTATGACTTTCAGAAAAGCAGGTGTGGCACTTCAACGTTCATGCACATAAGGTTGGGCAAACACCCCACGCAGACCAAGGGACTGCTCCTTATCCTGCCCCTGATAAATCTGTTGCAGCAGGCGCTTTAGGGCATTGAAGGCTGGACTGAAATGCTCACCCGAGGCCATGCTTTCCTCATAGACCACCCCACCGGCGGTCACACGCACCAGCACGCCGCGCGACACCACCAAACGCTCCAGCGTATCCATGGGCAACTGAAAGGCTGTTTGTCCAGGGCCCACAGACTGTTCAGCTGCCAGGGTGCGCACCCGCATAGGGCCATTGGGACGGGCCCGAAACTCCACCATGTCCACCGGAGGGTGCGTCCCACGTGTAAAGCCCACGGTCAAGGTTGCCTGACGAGGCTTGCTGTCGCTCCACTGCAAGCCCAAGGTCGGGCAATGCAGGACGTTGACGCAATCGAGGCGTACAGGGGCAAACACCGCGCTACGCACTGCCCCGCTGGCATCCTTCTCTACCCGTACGCCCTCCACCACCGCGACGGACTGTGGTTCCGACGACGCACAGCCCAGCAAACCTACTGCGGCCAGTGTGCAGATGCTCCAGAAAATTCGCATATCTTTTGACCTTTCTTGGGACAAACTCATGTCCTGTGAGCCGTGATGCTTCAGTGTATTTACTGATGCAATCACTAACTCATCTACGATTAAAGAAATCTTGTTACAGTGCCAAATATGCGCTTGACCTCTCTCACCGATTTTTCTCTACGCATGCTCATGCATGTGGCACAGCACCCGGATCGGCTGTGTACCATCGCTGAAGTCGCACAGATTCAGCGTATTTCACAAACCCATCTCATGAAGGTGACCCACCAGCTGGCACTGCAAGGCTGGCTCACCACCGTGCGCGGCAAAGGCGGTGGTATCCGTCTGGCCATGCCGCCAGAAAAAATTGGTATCGGAGCCGTCGTACGCAGCATAGAGCCCAGCTTTGCTATCGTGGAGTGCTTTAGCGAGGACAACACCGGCTGTCGCATGACAGGCAGCTGCCGTCTGGCCAATGTTTTCGATGGGGCGCTGCAGGCCTTCTTACAGCATCTGGATCGCTACACGTTGGCCGATATGCTCCCAGGGCTGCCCGCTTTGCAGGCAGACAAGGCCCTGCCGGTTCACATCTTCCGCACGGCCCATACCAATACCAATACAAAGAAGTCGCCAAAAGGCAGCACCCTTGCATAGCGCTGAAATTGGCACACCCCACAGGCACAACGCTACATACATACACACATGCCGCAGCGCACCTGTGGGCAGAGGGTGGAGGCTCTCAGTCGTCCAGCAAAGATAGGTCGCGCACGGCACCCTTGTCGGCGCTGGTGACCAGCTTGGCGTAGGCCTTCAGCGCGGCAGAGACCTTGCGTGGGCGCGCTTTGGCAGGTTTCCACCCCTTCGCATCCTGCTCGGCACGACGGCGCGTTAGCTCTTCATCACTCAGCAGCACCTGAATGCTGCGGTTGGGAATATCGATGCGAATTTTGTCGCCATCGCGTACCAAGCCAATCGCACCACCGGCCGCCGCTTCGGGCGAACAATGGCCAATCGACAACCCGGAGGTCCCCCCCGAAAAACGACCATCGGTGAGCAACGCACAGGCCTTGCCCAAACCTTTGCTCTTGATGTAACTGGTCGGGTACAGCATCTCTTGCATGCCCGGGCCACCCTTGGGGCCCTCATAGCGCACGATGACCACATCACCGGCCTTGACTTTGTCGCCCAGGATGTTGGCGACGGCCTCGTCCTGCGATTCGGTCACATGGGCGCTGCCCTCAAAGACCAGAATCGACTCATCCACCCCGGCGGTTTTCACCACGCAGCCATCCAGGGCGATGTTGCCGTACAGCACGGCCAGCCCCCCTTCGGTGCTGAAGGCGTGCTCCACCGAGCGAATGCAGCCTTCGGCGCGATCCTGATCCAAGCTGGGCCAGCGCTGGTTTTGGCTGAAGGCCACCTGGGTCGGCACGCCACCAGGGGCCGCCTTGAAAAACTCATGCACCGAGGCATCTTGTGTGCGCTGCACATCCCACTGTGCCAGGGCATCGCCCAGACTGGGGGCGTATACCGTGGGCACATCGGTGTGCAGGCGTCCAGCACGCTCCAGCTCCCCCAGGATGGCCATGATGCCGCCTGCGCGGTGCACATCCTCGATGTGGTACTTGTCGGTGTTGGGCGCCACTTTGCACAGCTGCGGCACCACGCGCGAGAGGCGGTCGATATCGCGCATAGTGAAGGGGATCTCGGCTTCCTGGGCAATGGCCAGCAGGTGCAAGATGGTATTGGTCGATCCACCCATGGCAATGTCCAGCGTCATGGCGTTTTCAAATGCCTTGAATCCCACCGACCGTGGCAAGATACGCTCGTTGTTGCCTTCGTAGTATTCGCGCGCCAGCTCAACGATGCGGCGACCAGCGCGCTTGAAGAGCAACTCACGATCGGCATGCGTGGCCAAAACGGTACCGTTGCCAGGCAGCGACAGGCCCAGCGCTTCGGTCAGACAGTTCATCGAGTTGGCCGTGAACATGCCTGAGCACGAGCCGCAGGTGGGGCAGGCACTGCGCTCCACTTGCGCGATGTCGGCTTCATTGACAGAGCTGTCCACGGCCATAACCATGGCATCGACCAGATCCAGCTTTTTGGCGCGGAAGGTCTGGGTACCCGGCACCGCCAGCTGTACCTTACCCGCCTCCATCGGCCCACCCGAGACAAAAATCACCGGGATATTCAAGCGCATCGCTGCCATCAACATGCCGGGGGTGATCTTGTCGCAGTTGGAAATGCACACCATGGCATCGGCGCAGTGCGCATTCACCATGTACTCCACACTATCGGCAATCACATCACGGCTGGGCAGCGAGTACAGCATCCCATCGTGACCCATGGCGATGCCATCGTCCACCGCAATCGTGTTGAACTCTTTGGCCACACCGCCTGCGGCTTCGATCTCGCGCGCCACCAACTGCCCCAAGTCTTTCAGATGCACATGCCCGGGCACAAACTGCGTGAACGAGTTGACCACAGCGATGATGGGTTTTTGAAAATCCGCATCTTTCATGCCAGTGGCGCGCCACAGGGCGCGAGCACCGGCCATATTGCGGCCAGCAGTGGAGGTTTTGGAACGGTAAGCGGGCATGTCGGTCTCTGGTCGTGACGAAAAACAAAAGGCCCAAAGCAGCAACGCGCTCAGGCCATGCACATGGCGGGGATTATCTCGCACCAGAGGCAGCAGCCAGCGTGCTGGCCTGCAATCACTTGCGCTTGCGCGCAGCAGCCCCCAAGGCTTCACGACTCTTGCGCAGACGTTCTGCCTTGCGCGCATCAACGCGCTCCATGACTTTGCGCCGGGTAAATCCGGACGCGTCGGCATAGGCCCACCACACCGAAGTCAAGCCAAACAGGCCAATCACCCACCACCACGACAAGTTGGCCACCCAGGCGATGTCCAGGGTTCCGTTGTGTACCAAGGCTTTCAACACCGCCATCATCACCGCTATTGCCAGCAACCACATATGTTTTTTCCTTTTCAATGACGCACCATCGACAGCCATGAGCTGTCCCCAGAGGCACGATATTGTGCTGATGGCCCCAGGTTTTGAGAGGCAAGAGTTGGTGCGAGATGCTCAAGTGTCAGCTTTCCGCAAGCCACCCTTGAATAATGGCGCCACCATAATTCTCGAGGAGACCACTAAATGACCCCGTTCGCAGATTTTCACCGCCGATCCATAGCCCCCGAAACACGCGATGCCTTCTGGCTCGAACAAGCACAGGCCATCGACTGGCACCGCCAGCCCCAGCAGGGCTGCGACTACACCAGCCCGCCATTTGCTCGCTGGTTTGCAGATGGCCAGCTCAATCTGTGCCACAACGCGATTGATCGGCACTTGACCATGCGGGGAGATCAGGCGGCCATTGTGGCGATTTCCACCGAAACCAACACGGAAAAAGTCTACACCTACGCCCAATTGCACCAAGAAGTGCAGCGCATGGCAGCGGTGCTGCAGTCTTTTGGGGTAGGCAAAGGCGACCGGGTGCAAATTTACATGCCCATGATTGCCGAAGCCGCCTTTGCCATGCTGGCTTGCGCACGTCTGGGCGCCATCCACAGTGTGGTGTTCGGCGGTTTTGCCTCGGTGTCGCTGGCCTCGCGCATTGACGATGCGCAGCCCAAAGTCATCATCAGCGCCGATGCTGGCTCACGCGGTGGCCGGGCCATTGCCTACAAACCCCTTTTGGATGAGGCTCTGCAACTGGCCAAGCACCAGCCCAACGCCGTGCTGATGGTCAATCGCGGCTTGGCCCCCATGGCCATGCAAGCAGGCCGCGACCACGACTGGACGGAACTGCGCGCGCAGCATGCGCAGGCCCAAGTGTCCTGCACTTGGGTACAGGCCACCGACCCCAGCTATATCCTCTACACCAGCGGCACCACCGGCAAACCCAAAGGCGTACAGCGCGATACCGGAGGCTACGCCGTGGCTCTGGCGGCCAGCATGCAGCATGTCTTTCACGCTCAGGCTGGACACACCTTCTTCTGCACCAGCGACATCGGCTGGGTGGTGGGCCACAGCTACATCATCTATGGGCCGCTGTTGGCGGGCATGACCACCATCATGTACGAGGGCCTGCCCACCCGACCCGATGCGGGCATCTGGTGGAGCTTGGTGGAAAAGTACCGCGTGACGCACATGTTCTCGGCCCCCACCGCCGTGCGCGTGCTGAAAAAACAAGACCCCGAATACCTCACCAAGTACGACCTCTCCAGCCTGCAGGCCTTGTGGCTGGCCGGTGAACCCCTGGATGAGCCCACAGCACAGTGGATCAGCGGCGCCCTGCAAGTGCCCATCATCGACAACTACTGGCAAACCGAAACTGGCTGGCCCATCCTCACCTTGTGCAACGGCGTAGAAAAACAGTCCAGCCGCTTTGGCAGTCCGGGTAAGGCGGTGTATGGCTACAACGTCAAATTGCTGGACGAAAACACCGGCCAAGAGCTCACCGAACCCAACCAAAAAGGCGTTCTGGCTATTGAAGGCCCCCTGCCCCCCGGCTGCCTGCAAACCGTCTGGGGCGACGATGCACGTTTTGTCTCGACCTACTGGAGCAGCGTGCCCGGACGGCAGATTTACAGCACCTTCGACTGGGGCATTCGCGATGCCGATGGCTACTACTTCATCTTGGGACGCACCGACGATGTGATCAACGTCGCTGGGCACCGCTTGGGCACGCGCGAGATCGAGGAAAGTATCAGCGGCCACGCTGGCATCGCCGAAGTGGCGGTGGTGGGTGTGGCCGACAAGCTCAAAGGCCAAGTGGCCATGGCCTTTGCCGTGCCACGCCATGCCGAGCAGGTGGCCACCGCCGAAGGACAGGCCGCGCTGGAAGCCGAGGTCATGCAGCAGGTCGATAGTCAGCTGGGTGCCGTGGCACGCCCCGCGCGCGTGCTGTTTGTCACCACCTTGCCCAAAACACGCAGTGGCAAGCTGCTGCGCCGCGCCTTGCAGGCCGTGGCCGAGCAGCGCGACCCTGGCGACCTGACCACCATGGAAGACCCTAGCGCGCTGCAACAAGTCAAAGAACTGTTGACGACCTAAGCGCCACACGCTGCCCTCCACGGTAGCGCACCTAAAATGCAGCAGGGCACACCAGTGCCCTGTTTGTTTTTGCCCCTACAAAATCGAAAGAGAACACCATGTCGTCCACCAGCCCTGCCATTTTCAAAGCCTACGACATCCGGGGCATCGTCCCCAGCAGCTTGGACGAAAGCGTTGCCCGCCAACTGGGCCGCGCCTTTGGCAGTGCTGCCCTGCGTGCAGGCGAAAGCACGGTGGCCGTGGGACGCGATGGGCGCCTGAGCGGCCCTGCCCTCTCCCAGGCATTGGTGGCAGGGCTGATGGACGTGGGCGTGCACGTCATCGACGTGGGCATGTGCACCACCCCGATGCTTTACTTTGCGGCCAGCACGCTGTGCTCCAGTGGCATCCAGGTGACGGGCAGCCACAACCCCAAGGACTACAACGGCTTCAAGATGGTGCTGGCCGGTCGCGCCATTTATGGCGAGGAAATCCAGGCGCTGCGCCGCTGCATCGAAACGCAGGATTGGCAGCTCCAGGAAGGCGCTACCCTGCGCCACGAAGATGTGCTCCCCGCCTACCAAGCGCGCATCGTGGGCGACATTCGCCTGGCCCGCCCCATGAAGGTGGTGGTCGATTGTGGCAATGGCGTTGCGGGTGCCAGCGCCCCCAACCTGCTGCGCGCCTTGGGCTGTGAGGTGGTGGAGCTGTTCTCGGACGTGGACGGCAACTTCCCCAACCACCACCCCGACCCCAGCAAGCCCGAAAACCTGCGCGATGTCATCCAGGCGCTGCAAGACACCGATGCCGAACTGGGCTTGGCCTTTGACGGCGATGGCGACCGCCTGGGCATCGTCACCAAAGACGGCCAAACCATCTACCCCGACCGCCAGATGGTGCTGTTTGCCCAGGACGTGCTGCGCCGCCAGCCCGGCGCGCCGATTGTGTTCGACGTCAAATGCAGCCAGCAGCTGGCCCCGGCGATCCGCGCCGCTGGCGGTGTGCCGCACATGTACAAAACGGGCCACTCGCTGGTCAAGGCGCACATGAAGGAGCTGGACGCCCCCCTGGGCGGCGAGATGAGCGGCCACATCTTTTTCAAAGAACGCTGGTACGGCTTTGACGATGGCACCTATGCCGCCGCGCGCCTGCTGGAGATCGTCAGCCGCCATGCCAGCCCCAGCGACCTGCTCAACGCCCTGCCCACCAGCTTCAGCACCCCGGAGCTGAACGTGGCCTGCGCCGAAGGCGAACCGCACACCCTGGCCGCACAACTGCAGGCCTTGGCTCCCAGCGCCTTCAGCGCCCCGGCGCAAATCTGCACCATCGACGGCCTGCGCGTGGACTGGCCCGATGGCTTTGGCCTGATCCGTGCCAGCAACACCACCCCCGTGCTGGTGCTGCGCTTCGAAGGCCAAACCCCCGAGGCACTGACGCGCATCGAGGGCGACATGCTGGCGCTGCTGCGCCGTGTCAAAGCCGATGCCGCCCTGGGCGCCGCCGCGCACTGACCCACGCAGGAGCCACGCTGCATGAACCTTGCCCGCGCTCTGTACAGCCTGCTGACCTGGGCCGCCCAGCCGTTGCTCCGGCGCAAGCTGCGTCGCCGCGCCCAGGCCGAGCCGGGCTACGCCCAAGCCATTGCCGAGCGTTTTGGGCACTACCAGCCCCCCGACCTGGGGCGCGATGGCGCTGGACAATGGATTTGGATCCACGCCGTTTCCTTGGGCGAGACCCGCGCCGCCGCCTTGTTGCTGGAGCCGCTGCGCGCCCATCTGCCCAGCATGCGCGTACTGCTCACGCACAGCACCGCCACAGGCCGGGCCGAAGGCGCCAAACTGCTGCACCCCGGCGATGTGCAGGTTTGGCTGCCCTGGGATACACCCGGTGCGGTGCAACGCTTTCTGGAGCAATTTCGGCCCCTGGTGGGCATCTTGATGGAAACCGAAGTCTGGCCCAACCTGGTGGCCTACTGCCGCCAGGCGAGCATCCCCCTGGTGCTGGCCAATGCACGTCTGAATGCCAAATCCTTTGCCGGAGCACAACGCTGGCGCTCCCTGTCCCACCCGGCCTATGCAGGCCTGTCGGCCGTACTGGCCCAAACCCAGGAAGACGCCGAACGCCTGCGCCGCCTGGGCGCCCCCGTGACGGCCATCATGGGCAACCTGAAGTTCGATGTGCAACCCGATGCCGCCCTGCTGGCCCAAGGGGCCGCGTGGCGGGTCGCCGCCCACCGCCCCATCCTGCTGCTGGCCAGCGCCCGCGAAGGCGAAGAAGCGCAATGGCTGGCGCAGTGGCGCACGCAGCCCGACATGCGCCGCTACCAGTGGCTGATCGTGCCGCGCCATCCCCAGCGCTTTGACGCTGTGGCCGAGCTGCTGACCCAGTCCGGGTTGCAGGTGGCTCGGCGCAGCCAATGGGGGGAGCGCATGCCGCCACGCGATGCCGATGTCTGGCTGGGGGACAGTTTGGGCGAAATGCCCCTGTACTACGCCTGCGCCCAAGTCGCCTTGCTGGGCGGCAGCTTTGCGCCACTGGGCGGTCAAAACCTGATCGAAGCGGCCGCCTGCGCTTGCCCCGTGGTGGTGGGCCCACACAGCTTCAACTTTGCGCAGGCTGCCGAACAGGCCTGTGCCGTGGGAGCGGCGCTGCGCGTCACGGACATGGCCCAGGGCGTGCAGCAAGCCATGGCACTGGCCCAGCACCCCAGGGCACTGGCCCAGGCACGCCAAGCGGCGCTGGCCTTTGCCCAGGCCCATCGGGGCGCGGCGCTGGCCAGCGCACAGGCCATCGCCCGCCTGTTGGTGCAAGCAGACCATCATTAAAAAGCAGAGCTGCTTGCGCTTGACTGGTAAGGGTTTAAGCCATATTTCTTATAAATTTCTACCATGTACAACACGCACGATCCCCAGGTTCTGCCGCTGCGTGCAGGGGTCAAACCCAGCTGTGTGGTGTTGCCCACCCAAGGCCAGGGCCTGACGCTGGACTACCTGTGCCAGCGTCTGCCCTCGGTGCCGCGTGACGACTGGCTGCGGCGCATGGCCCAAGGCCAAGTGGTGGATGAGTTGGGCCGCCCGGTCAGCGCACAGACCCCTTTCCTGCACGGGCTGCGCGTGTACTACTACCGCGAGGTGTCCCAGGAGCCGCCCATGCCCTTTCGTGCCCAGGTGCTCTACCAGGATGCGCACTTGGTTGTGGCCGACAAGCCGCACTTTCTGCCCGTCACCCCGGGCGGGCGCTACATCCAGCACACCTTGCTGGTGCAGCTGAAAAACCAGCTGGGCCTGCCTGAGCTGTCGCCCATCCACCGCATCGACCGCGATACCGCTGGGCTGGTCTTGCTGGCCGTGCAGCGTGGTGATCGGGGGGCGTACCAAGCGCTGTTTCGCGAGCAGCGCGTACACAAGGTGTACGAAGCCATCGCCCCCTACCAGGCCGAACTGCACTTTCCGCGCACGCACCGCAGCCGCATGGCAGAAAGCGGGCATTTCATCCGCATGCACGAAGTGCCCGGCGCACCCAACAGCTGCACCCAAATGGCGCTGCTGGAGCACAACGCCCACTGGGCGCGCTACCGCCTAGAACCGATCAGCGGCAAGCGCCACCAGCTGCGCGTGCACATGGCTGCGCTGGGCCTGGGGCTGCGCGGTGACGGCCTGTACCCCGCCGTCCACGATGCGCCCGAGGGCGACTTTTCGCGCCCGCTGCAACTGCTGGCGCAGCACATCGCCTTCACCGACCCCCTCACTGGACAAGCGCGCAGCTTTCACAGCCAATTGCGTCTGGAGCCGTTGCCTGCGTGCTAAGATTGGCAGCTTATCGCGGGTGTCGTTCAATGGTAGGACTCTTGCTTCCCAAGCAAATAACGTGGGTTCGATTCCCATCACCCGCTCCAGTCGCCACCCGTTGGTGGTTTGCACACACCGCCTTAGCCATACCAGCTCGCGTACCCCCAGGTACAGCGGGTTTTTTTGTATCCAGCCATGCCCCAGACTCCCTCTCAGCCCCGGTTTGGCGCCATCATCATCGGCGATGAAATTCTCTCGGGCAAACGCCAGGACAAGCACCTGCCCAAACTGATCGAGCTGCTGGCCGCGCGCGGCTGCACCCTGTCCTGGGCAGAGTATGTGGGCGATGAGCGCGCACGCCTGACCGAGGTGCTGGCGCGTGCGCTGTCCGGCAACGATGTGGTGTTCAGCTTTGGCGGCATTGGCGCCACCCCCGACGACCACACGCGCCAGTGCGTGGCCGCCGCGCTGGGCGTAGAACTGGTCGCGCATAGCCAGGCGCAAGCCTTGATCGTGCAGCGCATGCAAGAGATGGCGGCAGAAAAAGGCGAAACCTTTGCGCCCGAGCGCGCCGACAACGTGCAGCGCCTGCAAATGGGCATGCTGCCGCCGGACGCGCAGATTGTGCCCAACCCGTACAACCGCATCCCAGGTTTTAGCTGCCGTGGGCCGCAGGGCGCCTGGCTGCACTGCGTGCCGGGCTTTCCGGTCATGGCCTGGCCCATGGTGGCCTGGGCACTGGACGAGCACCACCGCGCGCTGCAGCGCCAGCAGGCCTACACCGAGCGCTCCGTCATCTTGTTCCAGGCGCAGGAATCGGCCCTGACACCGCTGATGGAAGCCACCGAGCAGCGCCACCCGGGCCTGAAAGTGTTCAGCCTGCCCAGCGTTGATCACCCCGAATATGGCCTGCACATTGAGCTGGGCATCAAAGGCCCCAGTGCGTTGGTGGACCAGGTGTGGGACGATTTTTGCGCGGCGCTGCGTGCGCATGGGGCAAAATTTGGCCCCCAGTTGCAGCGCAGCATTTAACCTATTTTTTAGTTGCCACACCGCGCGCAGCACCCCTTTTTTCATAGCAAGCAATTTTGCTGGAGTAACCCCTAATGGCCAAAACCATAGCCGACGTGATGCAGATGGTGGAGGACTACGAAGTCAAGTTCGTGGACCTGCGCTTCACCGATACCCGTGGCAAAGAGCAGCACGTCACCGTTCCTGTATCGCACTTCGATGAAGACAAATTCACCGAAGGCCACGCCTTTGATGGCTCATCCATGGCAGGCTGGAAAGGCATTGAAGCCTCGGACATGCAGCTCATGCCCGACCCTGCCACCGCCAACATCGACCCCTTCTTTGAAGAAACCACGCTGTTTTTGCAGTGCGACGTGGTCGAGCCCGGCGATGGCAAGGCCTACGACCGCGACCCGCGCAGCATTGCCAAGCGCGCCGAGGCCTACCTGAAAGCCTCCGGCCTGGGCGACACCGCCTTCTTCGGCCCAGAGCCCGAATTCTTTTTGTTCGATGGCGTGCGCTGGGACAACCAGCCGGGCAACACCTTCTACGAAATCCAAGAGTACGAAGCGCCCTGGAACAGCAGTGCCCAGATCGAAGGCGGCAACAAAGGCCACCGTCCGCGCACCAAAGGCGGCTATTTCCCCGTGCCGCCGGTGGACAGCACACAAAACATCCGCGCCGAAATGGCGCTGCTGCTCGAATCGCTGGGCATCCCCGTCGAAGTGCTGCACCGCGAAGTGGCCGGTGCGGGCCAAAACGAGCTGGGCACGCGCTTTTCCACCCTGGTGCAGCGCGCCGACTGGACGCAGGTGCAAAAGTACGTGATCTGGAACGTGGCGCACAACTACGGCAAGACCGCCACCTTCATGCCCAAGCCTTATGCGGGCGACAACGGCTCGGGCATGCACGTGCACCAGTCGGTCTGGAAAGACGGCAAAAACCTGTTTGCCGGCGACGGCTACGCGGGACTGTCGGACTTTGCGCTGTACTACATCGGTGGCCTGATCAAGCACGCGCGCGCGCTCAACGCCATCACCAACCCCGGCACCAACAGCTACAAACGCCTGGTGCCCGGCTTTGAAGCCCCGGTCAAACTGGCCTACTCGGCCAAGAACCGCTCGGCCTCTATCCGCATCCCCTACACCAGCAACCCCAAGGGCCGCCGCGTGGAAGCGCGCTTCCCCGATCCGCTGATGAACCCCTACCTGGGCTTTGCCGCATTGCTGATGGCCGGTCTGGATGGCGTGGAAAACAAAATCCACCCCGGCGAAGCCGCCACCAAAGACCTGTACCACCTGCCCCCCGAGGAAGACCGCCTGGTGCCCACCGTGTGCCACAGCCTGGATCAGGCCCTGGAAGCGCTGGACCAAGACCGCGCCTTCCTCACCAAGGGTGGCGTGTTCTCCAACGACATGCTGGACGCCTACATCGCCCTGAAGATGGACGAAGTGACGCGCTTTCGCCAAGCCGTACACCCGATTGAGTACGACATGTACTACTCGCTGTGACCGTCGGGCGCGTGCTGCGCGCCGCTGAGCAGTCCTAAAAAAGGAGCTACCAGCGCTTGCCTAAACTCAGTTTCAGACCAAGAAAGGCTTGAAATTTAATTTAGGCAAGCGCTGGCAGCTTTGTTTTTTGTAGCACGGATGTGCTGGCGGTCTTGTGTGCTCAGGCCACCGTGCCTGCAGGGATGGGCGTGCCCAGCAGCTTTTCCATGGCATCGCGCACCGCCAGCAGCTCGCCCAGCACCTCGGTAAAGCGCTGCGGCATGCGCGCACTGGGCACCAGCACCAAGATGGCATAAGCCCCACGGTAGGTGCCAATGGACACCGCCAGCGCGCTGATCCCGGGCACCACATCGTCGCAATCGGTGGCATAGCCCTGCTGGCGCACCTGATCAATGTCGCGCAGCAGCGCTTTGAGTGCCGCCGGGGGCTGCGGCGCCTCCTGCGCGATCCAGTCTTTGACGGCGGCATCGTCCATGCGCGCCAGCAGCACCTTGCTCACCGCCGTGATCTGCGAAGGCGGCGTGATGCCCAGCGGCGGCACCACGCGCAGGATTTGCTCGCCCACTGCGGCATCGACGATGTGGATTTTTTGCATCTGCATGCGTGCCACACACACCGTCTCTTGCAGCTTGAGGGCCAGCTGCTCCACATGGGGCTTGAGCACCGGCACGATGTCCGAGTGCGTCTGGTACAGCATCTGCCCCAGTGCTGGGCCTATGCGAAAGCCCGTCGGCCCGGCAGGCTCGACGATGTTCTCGGCCACCAGCGCCGCCACGATGCGCTGTACCGTGGAGCGTGGCAGCGCCACCTCGTGGGCAATCGCCGCCAGGCTCATGCCGCCAGCATGGCAATGGGCGCTGAGCGCACGCATGATGCGATTGACACGGGCAATGACTTGAATACCGCCACTGGTGGGCTGGCGCTCATCGCCATCGGGGCTGTCAGGGCTGTCGGGGGGCAAGGAATGGGTGCTCACAGGGGTATCGGGGTATCGGGGCGGCGGGTTGATCAGGTGTAGCGGTGCGAGGGGGTGTGTTCAGAAAAAAAACCAAGGCGCAAGCGCTTGAGCTTATCTCCTTTGGCCACCACGGGCTTGTGGCAAGCGCACAAAAGCGTCCTTCTACAAAACAATACACTGCACCGCACAGCGATACACCAACCAGGCGGCAGCATGTTCAGCGTCCTTTTCATTTTTCATGGGCGCATATGCGTGCCGTTCCCAATAAGAGGAGCGTAAATACCCATGAACGTGAAGTTTTCCCAGTGCGCGCGTGCGCGATCGGTGATGGCGGTGACCGCGGCACTGGCCGTGACCGTGCTGGCTGCCTGTGGTGGCTCTGCCAACCCACAGGCAGCCAGCCCCCCAGGCCCAGCGGCCGTGGGCGTGTTTGAGGTGCAAACCCAGCCCGTGGCTTTGCATGCTGAGCTGCCGGGCCGCACCCTGGCTTCGCGCGTGGCCGAGGTGCGTCCTCAGGTCAGCGGCATCGTGCAAAAGCGCCTGTTTGAAGAAGGCAGCATGGTGCAGCGCGGCCAGCCCCTGTACCAGATCGACCCGGCCACCATGAACGCGCGCCTGGCCAAGGCCCAGGCCCAGCTGCAAAGCGCCGAAAGCCTGGCCCAGCGCTACACCGCGCTGCGCGAGCAAAAAGCCATCAGCCAGCAGCAGTACGACGACGCCATGAGCGCTTGGCGCAACGCCCAGGCCGATGTGGAGCTGGCGCGCATCGACACGGTGTACGCCAAGGTGCTGGCGCCGATTACCGGACGCATTGGGCGTTCGCAAGTGACCGAAGGGGCCCTGGTGAGCGTGGGTCAACCCCAAACGCTGGCCACGGTGCAGCAAACCGA
The DNA here is from genome assembly GCA_028690035.1 of Comamonas sp. Taxonomy (GTDB): domain Bacteria; phylum Pseudomonadota; class Gammaproteobacteria; order Burkholderiales; family Burkholderiaceae_C; genus Comamonas. The sequence continues at coordinate 147,039 of JAQVCA010000001.1, forward strand.
CCCGATGTACGTGGACATGCAGCAGTCCATGGCCGACATCCTGCGCCTGCAGGCGGCCAACGCCCAGGGCAGTGCCCAGGTGCGCCTGACGCTGGAAGACGGCAGCGCCTATCCGGTCACAGGCAGCCTGAAATTCTCGGAGCTGAATGTGGACGAAAGCACCGGCAGCGTCGCGCTGCGCGCCACCTTTGCCAACCCACAGGGCGTGCTGCGCCCGGGCATGTTCGTGCGCGCCCATATCCAGACGGCCACCAAGCAAGATGCCCTGCTCGTGCCCCAGCAGGCCGTGTGGCGCAACACCCAAGGCCATGCCATGGTGTGGGTGGTGGGCGCAGACAGCATCGCCAAGCCGCGCCCCGTGAACGCGGTGCGCACGGTGGGCAACACCTGGCTGGTGGAAGGGGGATTGCAGCCCGGGGAGAAGGTGATCACCGAAGGCCTGCAAAAGCTGCGCGGCGAGATGCCCGTGACGCCCGTGCCCGCCACGAATGTGGACATCGTCACCGACCTGTCCGCCGTGGGCGCGACGGGCCAGGGTGCGTAAAGGGTAAAGGGTTTACAGCGTGTCTAAATTCTTTATCCATCGCCCCATCTTTGCCTGGGTGCTGGCCATTGCGGTGATGCTGTTGGGCATCCTGGCCATCAAGGCCTTGCCCATCAGCCAGTACCCCGACGTGGCCCCACCGGCAATTGCCATTTCGGTGACCTACCCGGGCGCCTCGGCGCAGACCGTGCAGGACACGGTGGTTCAGGTCATTGAGCAGCAGCTCAACGGCCTGGATGGCCTGCGCTACATCACCTCGGCCAGCGAGTCCGATGGCTCGATGCAGATCGTCGTGACCTTCGAGCAAGGCACCGACCCCGACATCGCCCAGGTGCAAGTGCAAAACAAGCTCAATCTGGCCACGCCCATGCTGCCGCAGGAAGTGCAGCAACAAGGCATTCGCGTAGCCAAGTACCAGATGAACTTCATGCTGGTGGTGGGCCTGGTGTCTGAAGACGGGCGCATGAACTCCGAAGACCTGGCCGACTACATCGCCTCCCATTTGCAAGACCCGATCTCACGCACCGTGGGCGTGGGCGACTTCCAGCTGTTTGGCGCGCCCTACGCCATGCGCATCTGGCTGGACCCGGCCAAGCTCAACGCCTACCAGCTCACCCCCTCGGACGTGGTCGCGGCCGTACGCAGCCAGAACGTGCAGGTGTCTGCCGGTCAGCTGGGCGGCCTGCCCACCCTCAACGATAAGGTGCAGCTGCAGGCCACGGTGCTGGGCAAGACGCGCATGAAGACAGCGGACGAGTTCCGCCAGATCATGCTCAAAGTTCAACCCAACGGCGCGCAGGTGCGCCTCAAAGACGTGGCCGAGGTGGCACTGGGTGGGCAGTTCAGCGCTATTTCCAGCAAGTTCAACGGCAAGCCTGCCTCAGCCATGGCGCTGCGCCTGGCCACGGGCGGCAACGTGCTCGAATCGGTGCAGGCCGTACGCGCCACCATCGCCCAACTGGAGCCCAACTTCCCCGCCGGCGTGCAGGTGGTCTATCCGTACGACACCTCGCCGGTGGTGCAGGTGTCCATCGATTCGGTCATCAAGACGCTGCTCGAAGCCATCGTGCTGGTGTTCTTGGTGATGCTGCTGTTTCTGCAAAGCGTGCGCGCCACCATCATTCCTACCCTGGCTGTGCCGGTGGTGCTGCTGGGCACGTTTGGCATCTTGCTGGTGGCAGGTTTCACCATCAATTTGCTGACCATGTTTGCCATGGTGCTGGCCATTGGCCTACTGGTGGACGATGCCATCGTGGTGGTGGAAAACGTCGAGCGCTTGATGCATGAGGAGCAACTCTCGCCCAAGGAGGCCACCCTCCAATCGATGGGACAAATTTCGGGCGCCTTGGTCGGTATCGGTCTGGTGATTTCGGCGGTGTTCGTGCCCATGGCCTTTATGGATGGCTCCACGGGAGTGATTTACCGCCAGTTCGCCATCACCATTGCAGCGGCCATGTCGCTGTCGGTGCTGGTGGCGCTGATCTTCACGCCTGCGCTGTGCGCCACCCTCCTCAAAGCCCCCGTGCCGGGCAAAAAGCCCGCCCGCTTCTTTGCCTGGTTCAACCGCGTGTTCAACGCCAGCGCCAGCGGCTACGCCCTGGGCGTGGAAGGCATCCTCAAGCGCAATAAGTGGTTTTTTCTGCTCTACGTGCTGCTGCTGGCAGCGCTGGTGGCGTTGTTTGCGCGCATTCCTACGGCATTTTTGCCTGAGGAGGATCAAGGCACGATGATCGTGCAAGTGCAGCTGCCGCCCAACGCCTCAGCCGCGCGCACCGACCAGGTGCTGCAGGCCGTCAGCCAGCATTTGCTGGACAACGAAAAAGACACCGTACACAGCGTCATGGCGGTGAACGGTTTCAACTTTGCCGGGCGTGGCCAGAACAACGGCCTGCTGTTTGTCGAGCTCAAACCCTTTGAGCAGCGCCAAGGCGCGCACCAGCACCTCAAGGCGCTGTATGGCCGCACCTGGGGCTTTGTCAGCCAGCTCAACGATGCGTTGGTCATCCCGATCATGCCGCCGGCAATTTTGGAGTTGGGCAATGCCACCGGCTTTGACTTCTACCTGCAAGACAACGGCGGCGTAGGCCACGAGATGCTGATGCAGGCGCGCAACCAGATGCTGGGCATGGCGGCGCAAACGCCACAGCTGGCGCTGGTGCGCCCCAACGGCCTGTCCGACGAGCCGCAGTACCAGATCGAGATCGACGAAGAAAAAGCGCGCACGCTGGGCCTGAGCCTGGCGGACATCAACGCCACCATGTCGATTGCCTGGGGCTCGGCCTACATCAACGACTTTATCGACCGTGGCCGTGTGAAGAAGGTGTTCCTGCAAGGCCAAGCCGACGCCCGCGTAGGCCCGGAAGACTTCGCCAAATGGTATGTGCGCAACAACGTCGGCAAGATGGTGCCGTTCAGCGCCTTTGCCAGCGGTCAATGGGTGTATGGCCCAACCAAGCTGGAGCGCTTCAACGGCGTGCCTGCTGTGCAGATTGTGGGCAGCACCGCGCCGGGCGTGAGCACGGGCGATGCGATGCACATCGTCGAAGGCCTGGCCCAGCAACTCCCCCCGGGCGTGGACTTGGTGTGGACAGGCCTGTCCTACGAAGAAATCAAAGCCGGCGACCAAAGCGCCTGGGTGCTGGCCTTGTCCATGCTCATGGTGTTCCTGTGCCTAGCGGCCCTGTACGAGAGCTGGTCCATCCCCTTCTCGGTGATGCTGGTCGTGCCTCTGGGCATCCTGGGCGCGGTGCTGGCCACGCTGGGCCGTGGTTTGACCAACGACGTGTTCTTCCAGATCGGCATGATCACCACCATGGGCCTGGCGGCCAAAAACGCCATCCTGATCGTGGAGTTTGCGCGCGAGCTGTATGAGGACGAAGGCAAGCCGCTGTTCCAAGCCACAGTGGAAGCGGCGCGCCTGCGCCTGCGCCCCATCGTCATGACCTCGATGGCTTTTGTGCTGGGCGTGCTGCCGCTGGCCATTGCCACGGGCGCATCCAGCGGCAGCCAGCACTCCATTGGCACCAGCGTGGTCGGGGGCACCCTGGCGGGCACCTTCCTGGCCATGTTCTTTGTGCCGCTGTTCTTCTATGTGATCGCCCGCCTGATGCAGCTGGTGCGCCAGCGCCGCCCGGCCCCCGTGGCGCCAACCACCGGCACTGCCGAGGAGAAAACCACATGAAACTGCACACCCTGACCGGCGCCCTGGCGCTGGCGGGGCTGTTGAGCGCCTGCTCCATGGCCCCCACTTATGAAAAACCCGCCGCCCCCATCGCCGCCAACTGGCCCTATGCGCAAGCGCACGCCAGCGCCGCAGTCACCGCCGCCGCCACCCCCGTACCGTGGCAGCAGTTCTTTGGCAATGCGCCGCTGCAAGAGGTCATCGCCCTGACCCTGGCCCACAACCGCGACCTGCGTGCGGCGGCCCTGAATGCAGAATCTTTTCAGGCGCTGTACCGCATCCAGAAAGCGGATACAGCTCCTTCTATCGGAGCGCAAGCAGCCGGCACGCGCCAGCGTCTGCCCGCCGATGTGGCCAACGCCGACGCGCCCGTGACCTCTGGCACCTACACCGTGGGCCTGGGCATGGTGGCCTACGAGCTGGACCTGTTTGGCCGGGTGCGTTCGCTCAACGAACAAGCGCTGCAGACCTACCTGGCCATGGACAGCACGCGCAAGGCCACCGAACTGAGCCTGGTGGCCGCTGCCGCCAGCGCCTGGATCGCCTGGCAGGCCGACCAGCAGATGCTGGACATCGTCACCCGCACCCTGGCGGCCAATGAGCAAGCGCTGCAGCTGATCGTCGCGCAGGTCGAACACGGCATTGCCACCGACCTGCAGCGCCACCAGGCGCAAAGCGCCGTGGACAGCGCCCGCGCCCAGCACGCCCAGCTGGTGCGCGCCGTAGAACAAGACCTCAACGCCCTGCAAGCTTTGGTGGGCGCGCCATTGCCCGCCTCGGTTTTGGACACCCGGGTTGCGCCCCAGGACTGGCAACTGGCCGCCCTGCCCGTGGGCCTGCCCGCGCAGGTACTGCAGCAGCGCCCGGACATCCTGGCCGCCGAGCAGCAGCTCCAGGCCGCCAACGCCAACATCGGCGCCGCGCGCGCCGCGTTCTTCCCCAGCATCTCCCTCACGGCCAGCGCGGGCACGGCCAGCAGCGACTTGTCCGGCCTGTTCCAGGGCGGCTCTGGTGCCTGGAGCTTTGCGCCGCAGATCAATATCCCGCTGTTCAGCTCCGGGCGCCTGCAGGCCAACCTGGACTACGCCACGCTGCAAAAAGACCTGCGCGTGGCCCAGTACGAAAAAGCCATCCAGACCGCCTTCCGCGAAGTGGCCGATGGCCTCTCGGCACGCCACACCCTGGTGCGCCAGCTCCAGGCCAACCAGGACCTGGTCAGCACCACGGGCCAGTACCTGAACCTGGCCCAGCTGCGCTACGACGCGGGGGTGGACAGCTACCTGACCGTGATCGATGCCCAGCGCAGCTTGCTGGGTGCCGAACTGGGCGCTGCGCAGACGGCACTGCAGCAGGCGCTGTCGGAGGTGGGTTTGTTCAAGGCGCTGGGTGGGGGGATGCTGGAGATGCCGGAAATGTCGCAAATGCCTGCCGCCGGGCAGTAGTCCCTGGTTGCATACTGCGCTGCTAAAAACATAGCTGCTCGCGCTTGCTGAATCACGATTTCAGAAGAAAACTCTTTGAAATCAAGAATCCACAAGCGCAAGCAGCTATGTTTTTTATAAAGCGGCAGCGTTGGGTACCTGGATGGCCTGAAGACAAAAAAAGCCACCCCTTGCGAGGTGGCTGAACAGAGCCGACCCGAAGGTCGGGCCTAGAGGTACTTATGCCGCCAGGCTGGCGATGGCGCTGTTGAAGGTGCTGCTGGGGCGCATCACGGCTTCCAGCTTGTGGGTGTCAGGCAGGTAGTAGCCGCCGATGTCTGCCGCTTTGCCCTGCACGGCCAGCAGCTCTTGCACGATTTTGGTTTCGTTCTCAGCCAGTTGCTGGGCCAGCGGCGCAAACTTGGCTGCCAGCGCAGCGTCTTCGGTTTGTGCAGCCAAAGCCTGGGCCCAGTACAGCGCCAGGTAGAACTGCGAGCCACGGTTGTCGATCTGGCCGACCTTGCGCGATGGCGACTTGTTCTCGTCCAGCAGCTTGCCGGTGGCTTGGTCCAGGGTTTTGGCCAGCAGCTTGGCGCGGGCATTGTTTTCCTTGATGCCCAGGTCTTCCAGCGAGACGGCCAGCGCCAGGAATTCACCCAGCGAGTCCCAGCGCAGGAAGTTTTCTTCCACCAACTGCTGCACGTGCTTGGGCGCAGAGCCGCCCGCGCCGGTTTCGTACATGCCGCCGCCAGCCATCAAAGGCACGATGGAGAGCATCTTGGCCGAGGTGCCCAGCTCCAAAATCGGGAACAGGTCGGTCAGGTAGTCGCGCAGGATGTTGCCGGTCACCGAGATGGTGTCCAGACCACGGGCCACGCGCTCCAGCGTGTAGCGCATGGCGCGCACTTGGCTCATGATTTGGATGTTCAGGCCGCTGGTGTCGTAATCCTTCAGGTATTTTTCGACCTTCTTGATCAGCTCGGCTTCGTGTGGACGGTAGGGATCCAGCCAGAACACGGCAGGCATACCCGAGTTGCGCGCGCGCGTCACCGCCAGCTTCACCCAGTCGCGGATGGCGGCGTCTTTCACCTGGCACATGCGCCAGATGTCGCCAGCTTCGACGTTTTGCGTCAGCAGCACTTCGCCGGTGGCGATGTCCACGATGTCGGCCACGCCGTCTTCGGGGATTTCAAAGGTCTTGTCGTGGCTGCCGTATTCCTCGGCTTTTTGTGCCATCAGGCCCACGTTGGGCACGGTGCCCATGGTGCGCGGGTCGAAGTTGCCGTGCCATTTGCAGAAGTTGATCATCTCCTGGTAGATGCGGGCAAAGGTGGACTCAGGCATCACGGCCTTGCAGTCGTACGGCTTGCCATCCGAACCCCACATCTTGCCGCCGTTGCGGATCATGGCGGGCATGGAGGCATCGACGATGATGTCGTTGGGCGAGTGGAAGTTGGTAATGCCCTTGGCCGAATCGACCATGGCCAGCTCAGGACGGTGCTCGTGGCAGGCGTGCAGATCGCGCTCGATTTCTTCGCGGACCGAGCTGGGCAGGGTCTGGATTTTTTCGTACAGCGTGGCCATACCGTTGTTGACGTTGATGCCCAGCTCATCGAACAGCTTGCCGTGCTTCTCGAAAGCTTCCTTGTAGTAAATCTTGACGCAGTGGCCAAACACGATGGGGTGCGACACCTTCATCATCGTGGCCTTGACGTGCAGCGAGAACAGGATGCCTGCCTCCTTGCAGTCGGCCAGTTCTTTTTCGTAGAACTCGCACAGCGCCTTCTTGCTCATGAACATGGAGTCGATGACTTCACCTTCGAGCAGCTTGACCTTTTCTTTGAGCACCAGCGTGGCACCGCTCTTGGTAGTGAGCTGCATGCGCACATCGCGGGCCTTGTCCAGGGTCATGGATTTTTCGCCGTGGTAGAAGTCGCCTTCGTGCATGTGCGAGCAGTGGGTCTGCGACCACTGCTTCCACTCGCCCATGGAGTGGGGGTTTTTCTTGGCGTAGTTCTTCACTGCAGCCGGTGCGCGGCGGTCGGAGTTGCCTTCACGCAGCACGGGGTTGACGGCCGAGCCCAGGCACTTGGCGTAACGCGCCTTGATTTCTTTTTCGGCGTCGGTGCTGGGGTTCTCGGGGTAGTCGGGAACGGCGTAGCCCTTGCTCTGCAGCTCTTTGATGGCCGCCACCAACTGGCCCACCGAGGCGCTGATGTTGGGCAGCTTGATGATGTTGGCGTCGGGCTGCAGGGTTTTGCTGCCCAGCTCGTTCAGGGTGTTGGGTACGCGCTGCGCTTCGGTCAGGAAGTCGGGGAACTCGCCCAGGATGCGGGCAGCCACGGAAATGTCGCTGGTTTCTACGTTCACGCCAGCGGTGGCGGCAAAGGCTTGCACCACGGGCAGGAAAGCGCCCGTGGCCAGGCGGGGGGCTTCATCCGTCAGGGTATAGATGATGGTCGGTTGCTGTGTAGTCATTGCTTGCTTTTGGCTCTATAGGGTTGCTGCAGACATGGGGCGCCCGGGCGTCCACCGCGCAGTGCGGGGAACTGAGGGGAAGGCGGCCCTCCTCCACGGAAGCCGCGTGCAACTGTCGGCCCGCTTCCAGCTTGTGACTGGGCGCATTTCGCATCATTGCAATTGACTTCCACCATGCAAAATTCTACCTGCTCTCGGTGGTTTTACCTAACTCTTATACAAGACCTACGAAAAAATTCTTCTATAAGACCAGGATTGGCACCGATGGACATCCGCCTGCATGGCCAGCCACAAGCGTAAAAAAACCCGCTGGCTTGCACCAGCGGGTTTCTAGGCATAGCCGCCGCGTGCCACGCACGCAAGCGGCTGAGGCATTTAGGCGGCAAAGTTGGCCTGGGCAAATTCCCAGTTGGCCAGGTGGTTCAGGAACACTTCCACAAACTTGGGACGGGCGTTGCGGTAGTCAATGTAGTAGGCGTGTTCCCACACGTCCACTGTCAGCAGCGCCTTGTCGGCGGTGGTCAGGGGCGTACCGGCAGGGCCGGTGTTGACGATGTCCACGCTGCCATCGGGTTTTTTCACCAGCCAAGTCCAGCCAGAACCAAAGTTACCCACGGCAGACTTGGTGAACTCTTCCTTGAACTTGTCAAAGCTGCCCCACTTGGCGTTGATCGCGTCCAGCAAAGCGCCGGTCGGTGCGCCACCGCCTTGGGGCTTCATGCAGCTCCAAAAGAAGGTGTGGTTCCAGATTTGCGCTGCATTGTTGTAGATGCCGCCGGAAGATTTTTTGACGATTTCTTCCAGGCCCATGTTTTCAAACTCGGTGCCTTTTTGCAGGTTGTTCAGGTTGACCACATAGGCGTTGTGGTGCTTGCCATGGTGAAACTCCAGGGTTTCTTGGCTGTAGTGGGGGGCCAGTGCATCGATGGCATAAGGCAGTGCGGGCAAGGTATGTTCCATGGTGTTTCCTTTGGTTGGTTAGAGGTTGCTAGGTGAATTGCTTCGGCGGTCATTGTAAGAACAAGCGCCTAACGCATTGGCACCTGCACACGCAAGTCCGCACAAGCTGGGCGTTGCTGCCTAGAGCAAGCGCGGCGGCACCACCGTCACATCCACCTGGCCATCGGTCAGGTGGGCCTGCAAGGCAGCGCCCACGGGGGCCTGGGCCACGGTGCTGATCGGCCGCCCATGCATATCCGATAGCCAGGCAAAGCCGCGCGCCAGCACCTGCTGGGGATTGAGCAAATCCAGCCGCTGCTGCAGCAAGGCCAATTGCTGACGCTGTTGCTGCAGCTGGCGCTGGGTTTTTTGCTTCAAATCCTGCTCTAACCCTTGCTGGGCCAGCGTAAGCTGCTGCAATTTTGAACGCAGATAGACCTGCATCTGCTGCCCCTGACGCAGACAATCCAGACGCTGGTGTTGCAGCGACCGCTGGGGTTTCCCTAGGCGCAGAGCCAAGCTATCCAAACTCTGCTGCTGGGCTTGCAAGCGCTGGCGCATGCGCTGCTGCACCCGGTGGTACACATAGTGCAGTTGCAACAGGCAATCGCTGCGCGCAGGAGCGGCCAGCTCGGCAGCGGCAGTGGGGGTGGGTGCACGCACATCGGCACAAAAATCGGCGATGGTGAAATCGGTCTCATGGCCCACACCGCTGACGATGGGCACCGGGCTGGCCACGATGGTGTGCGCCAAAGCCTCATCGTTGAAGGCCCACAAGTCTTCGGGGGCACCGCCACCGCGTACCAGCAAGATGGCGTCGATGACCGGTGCCCCCTCCTGCACGGCGGATCCCCGCTGCTGTGCCAGCGCATACAACTGTTCCAGTGCCGCCATCAGCGACCGCGGTGCGCCCTCTCCTTGCACCAAGGCAGGTGCCAACACCACCGGAATATGCGGAGCACGGCGCTGCAAAGCGGTGGCCACATCGTGCAAAGCTGCCGCGCCCAGGGAAGTGACCAGCCCCAGCCCCCGGGGCATGGCAGGCAAAGGGCGCTTGCGCTGGGCATCGAACAAACCCTGGGCTTGCAAGCGCGCTTTCAGGCGCAGAAACTGCTCCATCCAGGTACCCTGACCATCGCGCTGCAGGCGCTCCACAATCAGTTGCAAATCTCCACGCTGCTCGTACACCCCCAGCTGCCCCTGCAGCTGCACCCGGTCGCCATCGCGTGGCACAAAGTCCAATTGCTCCGCAGCACGGCGGAACATGGCGCAGCGCAGCTGACCGCCTTCATCTTTGATAGAAAAATAGCAATGTCCGCTGGCTGCACGCGAGAAACCCGAGATTTCGCCATGCACCCGTACCGGGTTGAAACGGGTTTGCAAACTGTCGGCAATGGCGCGACACAGGGCCACAACGCTCCAGACTCTGGGCGCGGCCGAATCGGCCTGAGAAGAGATCGACATAAAGGTCAAAACGCAAAAATTGGTGCTTTGCGCCGCCTACGCAACGCCTTAACTGCCTTGAGCCCTAAAGCAGCTGGGCCATAATCGCAGGCTGATTTCCACACCACTAGCGCGGAGAAGAACAAGTTGTTGTCCATCATACAGGCCGCTGGCTGGCCGATTTGGCCCCTGATTGCATGCTCTATCCTGGCCCTGGCGCTGATCGTCGAGCGCTTCATTTCGCTCAAGGCCAGCAAAATCACCCCTCCAGCTCTACTGGACGAAGTCATTTCTGTCTCGCGCCAGGGCGTGCCCGGGCAGCAGATGGTCGAGCAGCTGGCCCAAAACAGCGTACTGGGTGAAGTGCTGGCCAGTGGCCTCAAAGCCGTTGCCACCACGCCCCACATCAGCGAGGAAGACCTGCGCGCCCAGATGGAAAGCGCAGGTCGCGCCGCCGCCCACAAGCTGGAGCGTTACTTGGGTGCGCTGGCCACCATTGCCTCGGCCGCGCCCCTGCTGGGCCTGCTGGGCACGGTGATTGGCATGATCGAGATTTTTGGCTCGCAAGCCGGCGGCGGCGCTGTCGGCACAGGCAACCCGGCCCAGCTGGCCCATGGCATCTCGATCGCGCTGTACAACACCGCTTTTGGTCTGATCGTGGCCATCCCGGCGCTGATTTTCTGGCGCTATTTCCGCGCCCGTGTGGACAGCTACCTGCTGACCCTGGAGCTGGCCAGTGAACAGTTCGTGCGCCATCTGCTGCGCCTGCGCGGCTGATGGGTGGCATCTGCCCCACACTGCCCACCACTGCCCGCACAGGAGCGCTTCATGGCCATGAACTTTCGCAAACAGCGCACGCAAGAGCCTGAGATCAACCTCATCCCCTTCATCGATGTGCTGCTGGTGATCCTCATCTTCCTGATGCTGACCACCACCTACAGCAAATTCACCGAAATGCAGCTGACCCTGCCCAGCGCCGATGTTGAGCAGCTGCGCGACCGCCCGCGCGAGCTGATCGTGAGCATCGGGGCCGATGGACGCTACGTCATCAACAAAACCGAACTGCAAAACCGCAGCGTGGACGGCATTGCCAGCGCCATGCTCGGCGCCGCCCCAGCGGGCAGCGACAGTGTGGTCATCATCAGCGCCGATGCCAATGCGCCGCACCAGTCGGTGGTGTCTGCCATGGAAGCGGCGCGCCGGGCCGGGCTGTCGCAAATCACCTTTGCGACGCAATCGTCTGCTGCCGCAGGCCAGTAAGCGCGCGTTGCACGGCTGCACCACTTTCTGGCAGGGCTAGAGGTTCGCTGGCGCTATGGACTGTGCCCGTCTGCGCCGTATGTGGCACAGCCGCCGCTGGCCTGCTTGGGCGTGGCTGCCACTGGCCTGGCTCTACGGCGCGTTGGTCTGGCTGCCGCGCTGGGCCTACCGCTGCGGCTGGCGCCAAGCCGAGCATGCAGGCATCCCCACACTGGTAATTGGCAACGTGGTGGCTGGTGGCGCAGGCAAAACGCCCGTCACGCTGGCCACGGTGCAGCACCTGCAGGCACGCGGCTGGCGTCCCGGCATTGTTGCCCGGGGCTATGGCCGCCATCTGAACGACTGCCGGGCGGTCCATCCAGACAGTGAGGCCTGCGCTGTGGGCGATGAGCCGCTGCTGCTGGCACGTGCCAGTGGCGTGCCGGTGTACGTCGCCCCACAGCGCATCACTGCGGCGCGCGCCTTGCGCGCCGCCCACCCTGAAGTCAACATCCTGCTGTGCGACGATGGCTTGCAGCACCATGCCCTGGCACGCGATCTGGACATCTGCGTTTTTCACGATCAGGGCATCGGCAATGGCTGGCTGCTGCCCGCAGGCCCGCTGCGTGAGGCCTGGCCCCGCCCGGTGGACGCCATCTTGTATGCCGGGCCCTGCCCACCGCTGCCCAGCCCCAGCACACCCCACTTTGCCGTGCAGCGCCGTTTGGCGCCGTACGCGCTGTCTGCCGATGGCACACGCATCCCTTTGCACACCCTGCAGCATCAGCCCGTGCATGCCATCGCCGCGATTGCCCGCCCAGAAGATTTTTTTGCCATGCTGCGCAGCCAGGGACTGCATTTGGCGCACACAGAAGGCCTGCCAGATCACTTCGATTTCAAGAGCTGGAAGCGCTTATCCAGCAAGGGTAAAACCCTGATTTGTACCGAAAAAGATGCCACCAAGCTGTGGCCCCTGCACCCCGATGCCCTGGCCGTGCCGCTGTGCCTGAACATCGACCCCGCCTACACCCAGTGGCTCGATGGGCAACTGCGCCGCCTATCATCGAACGCAACGCCGACATCGCCCTGATGTGGTTCCCCCTCCACTTTTGCTATTTTTTTGCCCGCTATGGACCCCAAACTGCTTGAAATTCTGGTCTGCCCCGTCACCAAAGGCCCGCTGACCTACGACCGCGAACACCAAGAGCTGCTCTCGCGCAGCGCTCGCCTGGCCTACCCGGTGCGCGACGGCATCCCGGTGCTGCTGGAAAACGAGGCCCGCACCCTGAGCGACGACGAGCTGGAGCAGCTGGCACCATGACCCCGCCCCGCTTTCATGTGCTGATTCCAGCGCGCCTGGCTTCCAGCCGTCTGCCCAACAAACCCTTGGCCGATATTGCCGGCCTGCCCATGGTGGTGCGCGTGGCGCAGCAGGCACAGCGCAGCGCTGCCACCCAAGTGGTGGTGGCGGCCGACCATGCCAGCATCGTGGACGCCTGTCGCGCCCACGGCATCACAGCGGTATTGACGGCCAGCGATCACCCCAGCGGCAGCGACCGCCTGGCCCAGGCCTGCGAGCTACTGGGTTTGGATGGCGACGATCTGATCGTGAACGTGCAAGGCGATGAGCCGCTGATCGAGCCCGCCCTGATCGATGCCGTGGCCGCGGTGCTGCACCAACACGCCCACGCCAGCATGGGCACCGCAGCGCATCCCATCAGCGACGAGGCCGATTACCTGAATCCCAATGTGGTCAAGGTGGTGTGCAATGCACAAGGCTTGGCGCACTACTTCAGCCGCGCGCCCATCCCCTGGCACCGCGATCTGGCCGACAGCGCGTGGTGGCAACCAACCAGCGGTGCCAACGGTGCCAATACGCCGCCAGGCTTTGCGCCGCTGCGCCATATTGGCATCTACGCCTACCGCGCCGGATTTTTGCGCCAGTTTCCGCAACTGCCCCCCGCGCCCACCGAGCAGGTTGAGGCACTGGAGCAACTGCGCGCCCTGTGGCACGGCCATGCGATTGCCGTGCACACCAGCGCCAGCGCCCCCGGCGGCGGCGTAGATACCCCGCAAGACCTAGAGCGCGTGCGCCGTGTGCTGGCGCAGTGCCCCCCGTAAGCAAGGCAAGCTGGCTGTACCAGCCAGCATGGTCGAGCTAAAAAGCATGAAAATTGCTGGGCTAAAAAAAAGAAAAAGCACTTGGCAAAAACCAAGTGCTTTTTGTATTTGGTGGGTGATGCAGGGTTCGAACCTGCGACCCCTGCCGTGTGAAGGCAGTGCTCTACCACTGAGCTAATCACCCTGGGGGATTTTGGTTTCGCTGTGCAGCGAAGACCGCAATTATGTCATAGGTTTTAGGCGTTTTTAGGAGTTTTCGGCCAAACGCCAAATTGTTTTGCCTCCTGAGGCCTTGTCCAGCTCGGCCAGCACCGCGTCATGGGCGGCCAATTCTTGGGCATTGGCCGTCGGCACGGGCAGCTGCAGACCCAGCAGATCCAAGCCTCCTCCCTGCGACGGGGATGCGCTGGCATGCACCTGTCCTGAGGCCGATGCCGCCCCATCGCCCGCATCATCGGTCAGCAAGGCGTGCTGGCCACGGGTCATGTAGATATAGACATCGGCCAGCAGCTGGGCGTCCAGCAAAGCACCGTGGAAGGTGCGGCCTGAGTTGTCCACGCCCAGGCGGTCGCACAGCGCATCGAGCGAGTTGCGTTTGCCGGGGAACAGCTCCTTGGCCATGACCAGCGAGTCGGTGATGCCCGCCACGTGGCTGCGCAGCGGGGGCAAGCCCAGCAGCGACAGCTCCTTGTCCAGAAAGCCCACGTCGAACGGGGCGTTGTGGATGATGAGGTGCGCACCACGCAGGTAATCCAAGATGGCGCTCACCTGCTCGGCAAATTTGGGCTTGGTGCTCAAAAAGGCCGTGGTCAGGCCGTGGATGCGCAAGGCATCCTCGTGGCTGTCGCGCTCGGGGTTGAAGTACAGGTGCAGGTCATTGCCGCTGAGTTTGCGCCCCAGCAGCTCCACGCAACCCAGCTCGATGACGCGATCGCCGTTGTCGGGCGACAGGCCGGTGGTTTCGGTGTCCAGAACGATAAAGCGTTGCATGATTTTTTTGATAGCTGCTACCGCTGGATAGGCATAGTTTTCAGAAATAAAACCATTTAAAATCAATACCAATCAAGCGCAAGCAGCTATGCTTTTATTAAACCCGGAAGCTTTCACCGCAGCCGCAGCGATCGCGTTCGTTGGGGTTGTTGAACTTGAAGCTTTCGTTCAGGCCTTCGCGCACAAAGTCCAGCTCGGTGCCATCCACAAAGGCCAGCACATCGGGCTTGACCACCACTTTGACGCCATGCGCCTGCTCAAACACCAGGTCGTCGGCTTGCGGTGCATCGACGTATTCAAGCTGGTAGGCCAAGCCCGAGCAGCCCGTGGTCTTGACACCCAGGCGCACGCCAATGGCTTGGCTGTGGCGTTGCAGATGGTTGGCCACGTGGCGTGCGGCCGCTTCGGTCATGGTGATAGGCATGAAAATCGCCTCCTTGTGTTCTCGGTGTGCTATCTGCCATTTAGGCCAGCGCGGGGTGCTGACGGCGATAGTGGTCAATGGCTGCACGCAGGGCATCTTGGGCCAGCAGCGCGCAATGGATTTTGAGGGGTGGTAGCTGCAGCGCCTCAACCAATTGGTTGGCATCGATGCGGGCTGCGTGCTCTAGGCTTTGGCCCTGCACCCAGTCGCTGAGCAACGAGGCGCACGCAATCATGGCCGGACTGCCGTAGGCTTTGAAGTGCACGGCATCGATCACGTCGCCAGCCACGCGCAGCTGCCACTGCAGCAAGTGGCCTTGCTCCAGCGTACCGACCACGGCAGTGCCTGTATTGGCCGCATCCGCTGGCAAGCTGCCGACGTTGCGTGGGTGCTGAAAGTGCTCCAGCAGCAGGGGGGAGTACGGTGTACGCATAGACCTCTCCGACGGATTTACGGCTGCACCTGCAGCTCAGGCAGCGGGCTGATGGCACGCAGCCGTGCCACGCAGCGCTGCATGCACGCTAGGGCGCGGTCGATGTCGGCCTCGGTGGTAAAGCGCCCAAAGGTGATGCGCAAGGTGCTGTGCGCCAGCGCGTCGCTGCGCCCTAGGGCGCGCAGCACGTGGCTGGGCTCCAGGCTGGCCGAGGTGCAGGCCGAGCCACTGGACAGCGCCAACTCCGGCAGGCCTGCCAATAGCGCCTCCCCTTCCACATAGGGCACGCTGATGTTGAGGTTGTGCGGCACGCGCTGAACCAGGTCGCCGTTGATAACGATGGGCTCCAGCGCCTGCAGCCCCGTCAGCAGGCGCTGCTGCAAGGCACGGGCATGTGCGCTGTCCTGGGCCATTTCGTCCTGCGCCAGCGCAAACGCCTTGCCCATACCCACGATTTGGTGCGTGGCCAGCGTGCCCGAGCGCATGCCGCGCTCTTGACCGCCGCCGTGGATTTGCGCCTGCACGCGCACGCGCGGCTTGCGCCCCACATACAGCGCGCCGATGCCTTTGGGGCCGTAGGTTTTGTGCGAGGCCAGACTCATCAGGTCGATGGGCATGGCTTGCATGTCCAGCGCCACCTTGCCCGTGGCCTGGGCGGCATCGACGTGAAAAATCACGCCGCGCTCGCGGCACAGGCTACCCAGTGCCTGCAGGTCTTGGACGACGCCGATTTCGTTGTTCACCGCCATCACGCTGGCAACAATGGTGTCGGGGCGCAAGGCGGCGGCAAAGGCATCGATGTCCACCAAACCGTTGGGCAGCACGTCCAGGTAGGTGACCTCAAAGCCCTCACCCTGCAGCGCGTGCATGGTGTCCAGCACGGCCTTGTGCTCGGTCTTGACGGTGACGAGGTGCCGACCCTTGTCCTGGTAGCTGTGCGCCACGCCTTTAAGGGCCAGATTGTTGGATTCGGTGGCGCCGCTGGTCCAGACGATGTCGCGCGCCTGGGCGCCGATCAGTGCGGCCACTTGGCGGCGCGCTTGCTCGACGGCCTCTTCGGCTTCCCAGCCCCAGGCATGGCTGCCCGAGGCGGGATTGCCAAAGTGCTCGCTCAGCCAGGGCAGCATGGCCTGGACCACCCGAGGATCGACGGGCGTGGTGGCGCCGTAATCCAGATAAATAGGTCGCTCAGATGCCAAGGCCCGCCCCTTAGGACTTGTTGAACGCGTTGCCCAGGGCAAACACCGAATTGGGGGCGTTCACGCGAATGGGCTTGACCACGGGCGCCGAAGAAATGGCGCGGCGCACCACGGGTTTGTCTTCGATCTGGATGCCGCGTGCCAGCTGCTCATCGACCAGCTTTTGCAGCGTGACCGAATCGAGAAACTCCACCATGTGGCGGTTGAGTGCCGTCCACAGATCGTGCGTCATGCAGCGGCCGTTTTCGCCCAGGCAGTTTTCCTTGCCGCTGCACTGGGTGGCATCAATGGGTTCATCGACCGAGACGATGATGTCGGTCACGGTAATTTCTGAGGCTTTGCGTGCCAGGGTATAGCCACCGCCAGGGCCACGGGTGGACTCGACCAGCTCGTTGCGGCGCAATTTGCCAAACAGCTGCTCCAGATATGACAAGGAAATTTGCTGGCGCTGGCTGATCGCCGCCAGAGTGACCGGCCCACTGTTTTGGCGCAGTGCCAAGTCGATCATGGCCGTTACCGCAAAACGGCCTTTGGTGGTCAAACGCATCATCGATTCCTTTACTGAAGGTGAAGGGGAAACCCAGAAAAGGCTGGACCGCGTGCCCTCAAGGCCGCAGTGCTTTCCCGAGTAAGTTGTGGGACTATAGCACAAAACCCCTTAATCTAGTCGGATACAGTGAGATTCCGCCTACACCGCCGCGCTCGGTACTGGCGCCACCTGCACCCCCAGCAGCTGCTGTTTGAGCTGTGCCAGCTGGTCGCGCAGACGGGCGGCGGTTTCAAACTCCAGCCGCTTGGCGCATTCGAGCATCTCTTTCTCCACACGCTTGATTTCTTTGGCCAGCTCGGCCTCTGACAGCAGCGCCAGTCCGCCCTGGGCGCTGACCTGGGCCTGGGCCAGCTCTTTGCCTTGCTGGGTGTTTTTATCGCTGTACACCCCGTCAATCAGGTCTTTTACCCGCTTGACAATCGCTTGCGGTTCAATGCCGTTTTCCGCATTGAACGCGGTCTGCTTGGCGCGGCGCCGCTCGGTCTCTCCGATGGCCTTGCGCATGGAGTCGGTCGTGCGGTCGGCGTACAAAATGGCTTTGCCGTGCAAATTACGCGCCGCGCGGCCAATGGTCTGGATCAGGCTGCGCTCAGAGCGCAAAAAGCCCTCTTTGTCGGCATCCAAAATGGCCACCAGCGACACCTCGGGGATGTCCAGCCCCTCGCGCAGCAGGTTGATGCCCACCAGCACATCGAACACCCCCAAACGCAGGTCGCGGATGATCTCTACGCGCTCCACCGTATCCACATCCGAGTGCAGATAGCGCACCTTGACGCCGTTTTCAGCCAGGTACTCAGTGAGCTGCTCGGCCATGCGCTTGGTCAGGGTGGTGATGAGCACGCGCTCGGCCTGCTGCACGCGCAAACGGATTTCCTGCAGCACATCGTCCACCTGCGTGCTGGCTGGGCGCACTTCAATTTCTGGATCGACCAAGCCCGTGGGGCGCACCAGCTGCTCCACCACCTGGCCGCTGTGCTGCTTTTCGTACTCGGCGGGCGTGGCCGAGACAAAAATGGCCTGGCGCATGCGCTGCTCAAACTCCTGCAGCTGCAAAGGCCGGTTGTCCAGCGCCGACGGCAGGCGAAAGCCGTACTCCACCAGCGTGGTCTTGCGCGAGCGGTCGCCGTTGTACATGGCCGACAGTTGCCCCATCATCTGGTGGCTCTCGTCCAAAAACATGAGCGCGTCTTTGGGCAGGTAATCGATCAGCGTGGCTGGCGGCTCGCCCGGTGCCGCACCCGACAGGTGGCGCGAGTAGTTTTCGATGCCCTTGCAGTGGCCCAGCTCAGAGAGCATCTCCAGGTCAAAGCGCGTGCGCTGCTCCAGGCGCTGCGCCTCCGCCAGCTTGCCCGCCTGCACCAGCTCGGCCACACGCTGGCGCAGCTCTTCTTTGATGGTTTCCACGGCGCGCAGCACCACATCGCGCGGCGTGACGTAATGGCTACTGGGGTACACCGCAAAGCGTGCAATGTTGTGCTGCACCCGGCCAGTGAGCGGGTCGAACAGCTGCAACGCCTCGACTTCATCGTCAAACAGCTCAATGCGAATGGCCAGCTCCGAGTGCTCCGCCGGAAACACATCGATGGTGTCGCCGCGCACGCGGAATTTGCCCCGGCTGAAGTCCTCATCGCTGCGCTGGTACTGCATGCGCACCAGCTGGGCGATCAGCTCGCGCTGGGCGATGCGGTCGCCCTGGCGCAGCAGCAGCACCATCTGGTGGTAGCTCTCGGGCTCGCCAATGCCGTAGATGGCCGACACCGTGGCCACGATCACCACATCGCGGCGCTCCAGCAAGCTTTTGGTACACGACAGGCGCATCTGCTCAATGTGCTCGTTGATGGCGCTGTCTTTTTCGATGAACAGATCGCGCTGCGGCACGTAGGCTTCGGGCTGGTAATAGTCGTAATAACTGACGAAATACTCCACCGCGTTGTTCGGAAAGAACTCACGAAACTCGCTGTACAGCTGCGCCGCCAGCGTCTTGTTGGGCGCAAACACAATGGCCGGGCGCCCCAGGCGCGCAATCACATTCGCCATGGTGAAGGTCTTGCCCGAGCCGGTCACGCCCAGCAGCGTCTGGAAGGCCTCGCCGTCCTGCACCCCTTCGACCAGCTGCGCAATCGCCGTGGGCTGGTCGCCAGCCGGGGGATAGGGCTGAAACAGCGCAAACGGCGAATTTTCAAAATGAACGAATTGCCCTGCCGGGGCAGGAGAAGGTGTCGGTTGTTGCATAGGGGAAATGCTCCGGGGCGTGCCAGCGCAAGGGCAGCCCGCTGTCAGAACGTGTTTACGATCTCAGGCCAGTAACTCGCACAACATATCGATATGTGCCTGGCGGTAGTGCGGATCGGGTTCGCCGCCCTCGCCAAAAACCGTATGCCACAGCAGCACATGCACGATGGGCGACAGCACCAGCCAGGGATGGCGGGCCAGCACCGTATCTTTTCTGCCGCTGGCCTCCAGATTCTTCTGGATCACCTGCATGACCTGCTGGGTGTGTTCGTGAGTGAGTTTTTTCCACTCGTCCACCCGCATCGGCACGCGCTCACGCTCGGGGATCAAGAGGCGCAGGAGTGTAATCACATCCGGGGCCAGCAGGGCCGCGTGCAGCCGATCGACCGTCCATTCCGCCAGCGCCCGCGTGCCTGCACCGGCGGCCAGTTGCGGCATCTGCGCCCAGTCGGTGCGGTTCAGGGTGCGGTCGAGCAATGCCTTGAAGATGGCATCCTTGCTGTCGAAATGGGCATACAGCCCGCCTTTGGACAAGCCGCAGCGCTGTGCGATGTCGTCCATCCGCGCCGCAGTAAACCCGCGGCGGGAAAACTCCTGCAGCGCCGCATCCAGTATCTGCGGCACACGCTGCGCAGGCGCCAGCCGCAGCCTGCGCTTGGGCCGATATGTATCGTTTTGAATCATGCTGGGTATTGTCGAGCCTCAAGGACTGTGGGAAGCACGTCGGAACAAACCGTTAGATACCGACTAGTTGGTTGTTATACTCTTTTTCACGATGCACAAAATCCTGATTCCCCCTGTGATTTTCCCTGCCCCGCAGGGTTGGCTGGCACGGGCGCATGGCCTCCCGGCCTTGCTGCTGGCACTGGGCCTGGCCGGTTGCACCAGCCTGGCCCCGCCGCACGAGCGCCCGCCCAGCACCCTGCCCGCGCAGTTTGCCGACGCAGGCGCAACGCAGCCCCATGCAGCCAGCCAGCTGGCCTGGCGTGACTACTTCCAGCACCCTGAACTGCAAACCTTGATCGACCAGGCCCTGCTGCATAACCGCGACCTGCGGGCCGCCATGCTGCAAGTGGCGCAGGCCCGCGCCGCCTACGGCATTGCCCGCGCCGAGCGCAGCCCGGCAGTGGGCGTGGGGCTGGAGTCGCAACGGGCGCTGGTGCCGGGCGACCTGAACATCAGCGGCCAGCCAGTCATCTCCAGCCAGCACCAGCTGGGCGTGGGCTTCAGTAGCTGGGAGCTGGACTTGTGGGGCCGCATCCGCAGCCTGAACACGGCGGCGCTGCACAGCTACTGGGCCAGTGCCGAAGGGCAACGCGCCGCCCAGCTGCTGCTGGTGGCCCAGGTGGCCGATGGCTGGCTGGCCGTGCGCGAGCTGGACTGGCGCATCCACCTGGCGCAAGAGGCCCTGGCCACCCGTGCCGAAGCGCGGCGCGTGTTCGCCCGCCGGGTAGAGGTGGGATCGTCATCGCGCCTGGACTTTGTGCAGGTCGAGCTGCTCTGGCAGCAGGCCAGCACGCTGGTGGCCCAGTTGCAGCTCCAGCGCAGCACCCAGATGCACGCCCTGGGCCTGCTGGTCGGGCAGCCCGATCTGGCACTGGCCCCCAGCGCCCAGCCGCTGTCGGCCCTGCTGGCATTGCCGCCGCTGGCACCGGGCCTGCCCGCGCAACTGCTGGAAAACCGCCCGGACATCCTGGCTGCCGAACACCAGTTGCAGGCCGCCAACGCCCGCATCGGCGCAGCGCGGGCCATGTACTTTCCGCGCATTGCGCTCACCGCACTGGGGGGCACGGCCAGCGCCGAACTGGACGGCCTGTTCGCCTCGGGCAGCCGCGCCTGGACGTTTGCGCCCAGCATTTCGCTGCCGCTGTTCGACGGTGGCCGGCGCAAGGCCAACGTGCAGTTGAGCGAGGTGCAGCGCGAGCAGGCCGTGAACCAGTACCAGCGCACGATCGAAGCGGCCTTCCGCGACGTGGCCGACGCCCTGGCAGCCAACCAGTGGCTGGCCACGCAACTGGACAGCCTGCAGGCCACCGAAACCACCCTGACCGAACGCGCCCGCCTGGCCCGGCGGCGCTATGACGCGGGGGCGACGCGCTACTTCGAGGTGCTGGATGCCGAGCGCGACCTGCTCGCCGCCCAGCAGCAGGTGGTGCAGGCCCAGCGGGCGCTGCTGGGCGCACGCCTGCAGCTCTACACGGCCCTGGGCGGCGGCAGCGCCCACCTGCCCCTGCCTGCCGCGCAGTAAAAAAGAACATTCAGGAAAGCACGCCATGGACGCACGCATCAAAAAATGGATCGCCCCCGCAGCCCTTGCCCTGGCGGCCGCAGTCGCCTATCTGGCCTGGAACGCCAGCCACAACGGCGGCCCCGGCCCCGGCTTCATCCAGGGCAATGGCCGCATCGAGGCCACCGAGATCGACATCGCCACCAAGCTGCCGGGCCGTCTGGCCGAGGTGCTGGCCGCCGAGGGCGACTTCGTTCGCGCCGGTGACGCACTGGCCCGCATGGACGTGGCCACCCTGCAGGCCCAGCGCAGCGAGGCCGTGGCCCGCCACGCCCAGGCACAGCACGGCGTGGCCACCGCCCACGCCCAGGTGGCGCTGCGCGAAAGCGACCTGCGGGCCGCCCAGGCGCAAGTGGCGCTGCGCGAAAGCGAGCTGGATGCCGCCCAGCGGCGCCTGGCCCGCTCGACCGAGCTGGCCCGCGATGGCGCATCCTCCCAGCAGGAGCTGGACGACGACCGCGCCCGCGAGCGCAGCGCCCAGGCCGCCGTGACCGCCGCCAAGGCACAGGTGGATGCCGCCCGCGCCGCCGTGCAGGCCGCACGCACCCAGGTTACGGGGGCAGAGGCCCAGGTCGAGGCCGCCCAGGCCAGCGTCGAGCGCATCGACGCCGACCTGCAGGACGCCACCCTCACCGCCCCGCGCGATGGGCGCGTGCAGTTCCGCATTGCCCAGGAGGGCGAAGTGCTGGGGGCCGGGGGCCGGGTGCTGAATCTGGTCGATCTGTCCGACGTGTACATGACCTTCTTCCTGCCCGAAACCGCCGCCGGACGCGTGGCCATCGGCAGCGAGGCCCGCATCGTTCTGGACGCAGCGCCGCACATCGTGATTCCGGCCACCATCCGCTTTGTCTCGGCCACCGCGCAATTCACGCCCAAGACGGTGGAAACCGCCAGCGAGCGCCAGAAGCTCATGTTCCGCGTGCGGGCGCAGATTGACCGCGAGCTGCTCGCCCGCCACCTGCAGCAGGTCAAGACCGGCCTGCCCGGCGTGACCTGGGTGAAGCTGGATGCCAACGCCGCCTGGCCCGCCAGTCTGCAACCCAACGTTCCGCAGTAAGCGCCATGCAGACCCCCGTTGTTCGCCTGACCGACGTTGCCCTGCGCTACGGCCCCGCCTGCGCCCTGGACGGGGTGACGCTGGACATTCCCGGCGGGCGCATGGTCGGCCTGATCGGGCCGGACGGCGTGGGCAAGTCCAGCCTGATGGCGCTGATTGCCGGTGCCCGCATCCTCCAGCAGGGCCGGGTCGAGGTGCTGGGCGGCAGCATGGCCGAGCGCCGCCACCGCAACGCCATCCAGCCGCGCGTGGCCTATATGCCGCAAGGCTTGGGCAAAAACCTCTACCCCACGCTGTCGGTCGAGGAAAACCTGCAGTTTTTTGCACGCCTGTTTGGCCACACACGCACTGAACGGCGCCAGCGCATCGACACCCTGACACAGGCCACCGGGCTGCATCCGTTTCTGGAGCGCCCAGCCGGCAAGCTGTCGGGCGGCATGAAGCAAAAGCTGGGGCTGTGCTGTGCGCTGATCCACGACCCCGACCTACTCATCCTGGACGAACCCACCACAGGTGTGGACCCCCTGGCGCGGGCGCAATTTTGGGAGCTGATCGCCAGCATCCGCCGCCAGCGTCCCGGCATGAGCGTGCTGGTGGCCACCGCCTATATGGATGAGGCCCAGCGTTTTGACTGGCTGGTGGCGATGGACGCGGGGCAGGTGCTGGCCACCGGCACCCCCGCCGAGCTGCTGGCGCAGACCGGCACGCAGCACCTGGAAGCCGCCTTCATCGCCCTGCTGCCCGCCGAGAAAAAACGCGGCCATGCCGAAGTGGTCATCCCGCCGCTGCAGGCGCACGCGGACGACATCGCCATCGAGGCGCGTGACCTGACCATGCGCTTTGGCGACTTCGTGGCCGTCGATCACGTGAACTTCCGCATCCGGCGCGGAGAGATTTTCGGCTTCCTCGGCTCCAACGGCTGCGGCAAATCGACCACCATGAAGATGCTCACCGGCCTGATGCCCGCCAGCGAGGGGCAAGCCTGGCTGTTCGGCAACCTGGTGAACCCGCACGACATCGCCACGCGCCGGCGCGTGGGCTATATGTCGCAAGCCTTCTCGCTGTACGGGGAGCTGACGGTGCAGCAAAACCTGGTGCTGCACGCCCGCCTGTTCCATGTGCCGGAGGGCGAAGTGCCCGCCCGCGTGCAGGAAATGCTGGAACGCTTCGGCCTGCAGGGCGAGGCCGATGCCCTGCCCGAGCGCCTGCCCCTGGGCCTGCGCCAGCGCCTGTCGCTGGCCGTGGCGATGGTGCATCGGCCCGAGCTGCTCATCCTGGACGAGCCGACCTCGGGCGTCGATCCCGTGGCACGCGACCAGTTCTGGCGGCTGCTGGTGGAGCTATCGCGCCGCGATCAGGTGACGATCTTCATCTCCACCCACTTCATGAACGAGGCCGAACGCTGCGACCGCATGTCCATGATGCACGCTGGCCGGGTACTCGATAGCGATGCCCCCGCCGCCCTGGTCGCCAAGCGCGGCGCGGCCACGCTGGAAGAAGCCTTTATCGGCTATCTGCTCGAAGCCTCGGGCGAGGCTGCGCCCGCCCCCGGGGATAAATCAGAGAACATAGCTTCTTCCGCTGATTCAAAGCTATTTTTAGCAACAAAACCACATAAAAACATTGCTGAATCAGCGGAAACAGCTTCTCCAAAAATAGCACCCCACCCGGCCACCCCGGCTTTCAGCCTGCAACGCCTGTGGAGCTACGTCTGGCGCGAAACCCTGGAGCTGCAACGCGACCCGGTACGCGCCACGCTGGCGCTGGTCGGCTCGCTGGTGCTGATGGTGGTGATCGGCCTAGGCATCAACATGGACGTGGAAAGCCTGCGCTTTGCCGTACTCGATCACGACCAGACCAGCATCAGCCGCAGCTACGCGCAAAGCCTGTCCGGCTCGCGCTACTTCACCGAGCGGGAACCCATCGCCAGCTACGACGAACTCGACCAGCGCATGCGCAGCGGCGAACTGTCGCTGGCGCTGGAAATCCCCCCCGGCTTTGGCCGCACCGTGCTGGCAGGCAGGCCCGCCGCCATCGGCGCATGGTTCGACGGCGCCATGCCCCAGCGCGGCGAGACGGTCAGCGGCTACGTGCAGGGCATCCACCAGCACTGGCTGGCCGAGCAGGCCCGCGAGCGCACCGGCATGCAACTGGGCAGCAGCGTGGCGGTGGAAACGCGCTTTCGCTACAACCCGGACGTGAAAAGCCTGCCCGCCATGGCCCCCGCCGTCATGCCCATGCTGCTGCTGATGCTGCCAGCCATGCTCACCGCCCTGGCCGTGGTGCGCGAGAAGGAGCTGGGTTCCATCCTCAACCTGTACACCACCCCGGTCACGCGCGTGGAATTTCTGCTGGGCAAGCAACTGCCCTATGTGGCCCTGGCGATGCTCAACTACCTGCTGATGTGCGCCCTGGCGGTATTCGCCTTTGGCGTGCCGATCACCGGCAGCTTTGCCACGCTCACCCTGGCGGCGCTGCTGTTTTCCATCATCGCCACGGGCATGGGGCTGCTGGCCTCGGCGGTCACGCGCAGCCAGATCGCCGCCATGTTCTTCGCCCTGATTGGCACCATCATCCCGGCCTCGCAGTTCTCCGGGCTGACCGACCCGGTGTCGTCCCTGGAAGGCGCGGGCCGCTGGGTGGGCGAGATTTATCCGGCCACCCACATGTTCGCCATCAGCCGGGGCGTGTTCAGCAAGGCGCTCGACCTGGGCGACCTGACGGCGGCCTTCACCGCGCTGGCGCTGGCGATTCCCGTCATCATGGGCATTGCCATCTGGGCGTTGCCCAAACAGGAGCGCTAATGAATAGGAGCGCCAATGCCATGACCATGCTGCTGACCCTGAAAAACATCTGGCGCCTGGGCATCAAGGAGCTGTGGAGCCTGTGGCGCGACCCGGTGATGCTGATCCTGATCGTCTACACCTTCACCGCCTCGGTCTACACCGCCGCCTCGGCCATGCCAGAGACGCTGCACCACGCGCCCATCGCCATCGTCGATCAGGACAGCTCGCCGCTCTCGGCCCGCATCGCCTCGGCGTTCTACCCGCCGCACTTCATGCCGCCGCAACTGCTGTCCTGGCACGAGGTGGATGCGGGCATGGACGCGGGCAACTTCACCTTTGCCCTGACCATCCCGCCCAACTTCCAGCGCGACGTGCTGGCGGGCAAGAACGCCGCCCTGCAACTGAACGTGGACGCCACGCGCATGAGCCAGGCATTCAGCGGCAGCGGCTACATCCAGCAGATCGCCCTGGCCGAAGTGCGCGAGTTCACCCAGCGCCACCGCGCCGCCGCCGACCTGCCCGTGGCGCTGGAGCTGCGGGCCCGCTTCAACCCGGGGCTGAACAAGATCTGGTTCGGGGCGCTGATGCAGATCATCAACAACGTGACCATGCTCTCCATCATCCTGACCGGCGCAGCACTGATTCGCGAGCGCGAACACGGCACCATCGAGCATCTGCTGGTCATGCCCGTCACGCCCACGCAGATCATGCTGGCCAAGGTCTGGTCGATGGGCGCAGTGGTGCTGCTGGCCGCCGGCGTCTCGCTCAACCTGGTGGTACGCGGCCTGCTGCAGGTGCCCATCGAAGGCAGCATCCCCCTGTTCATGGCCGGGGCCGCGCTGTGCCTGTTTGCCACCACGGCGATGGGCATCTTTCTGGCCACCATCGCCCGCTCCATGCCGCAGTTCGGGCTGCTGATGGTCTTGATTCTGCTGCCGCTGCAACTGCTCTCGGGCGGCATGACGCCGCGCGAATCCATGCCGCAACTGGTGCAGACCGTCATGCTGCTGGCGCCCACCACCCACTTCGTCGAGCTGGGCCAGGCCATCCTGTACCGGGGCGCCGGGCTGGAGGTGGTGTGGCGCCCCTTTGTCTGGCTGACGCTGATCGGCACCGTCCTGTTTACGCTGGCCTGGCGGCGCTTTAGAAAAACCATTGGTCAAATGGCGTAAATCGCCCGCCAAATTGTGCGCTGCGCTGCGTCAAACTACGTCAAAGCGGCGAAAGCCGTGCGCTGCACAACGGCCAGGATTTAGAATAACGGGCTTTCCCTTCAAGCTGTGCCGCCTTGCGCAGGCTTGCTGCCAAGAGGGAAGGCAAAGCTTTTTTTCTACCCTCAAGGACAAAAACCATGTCTCTGTTTTCCGCTGTCGAAATGGCCCCCCGTGACCCTATCCTGGGCCTGAACGAACAATACGCTGCCGACACCAACCCGCAAAAAGTCAACCTGGGCGTGGGCGTGTACTTCGACGACAACGGCAAGTTGCCCCTGCTGCAATGCGTCCAACAAGCCGAAAACGCCCTGATGGCCACACACACGCCCCGTGGCTACCTGCCCATCGATGGCATTGCCGCCTACGACAACGCGGTCAAGGCGCTGGTGTTTGGCGCCGAGTCGGATGTGGTGCGCAGCGGGCGTGTCTCCACCGTGCAAGCCATTGGCGGCACGGGCGGTTTGAAAATTGGTGCCGACTTCCTGAAAAAAGTCAGCCCCAACGCCAAGGTGCTCATTTCTGACCCCAGCTGGGAAAACCACCGCGCCATCTTCCAGAACGCCGGTTTTGAAGTGGGCAACTACCGCTACTACGCCGCTGCCACGCGCAGCATCGACTTTGACGGCATGCTGGCAGACCTGAAGGCCGCCGCGCCCGGCACCATCGTGGTGCTGCACGCCTGCTGCCACAACCCCACCGGCTACGACCTCACGCCTGCCCAATGGGATCAGGTGGTTGAAGTGGTGAAGGCGGGCAACCTCACCGCTTTCTTGGACATGGCTTACCAAGGCTTTGGCCACGGCATTGCCGAAGATGGCGCTGTGATTGGCAAATTTGTGGCCGCAGGCTTGAACATTTTTGTCTCCACCTCGTTCTCCAAGAGCTTCAGCCTGTACGGCGAGCGCGTGGGCGCGCTGTCGGTGGTGGCCAGCGACAAGGAAGAAGCCGCGCGCGTGCTGTCGCAGCTCAAGATTGTGATTCGCACCAACTACTCCAACCCGCCCACCCACGGTGGTGCCGTGGTGGCCGCCGTGCTGAACAACCCCGAGCTGCGCGCGCTGTGGGAAAAAGAGCTGGGCGAGATGCGTGTGCGCATCAAAGAAATGCGCCAAAAGCTGGTCGATGGCCTCAAGGCTGCGGGCGTGCAGCAGGACATGTCCTTCATCACCACGCAGATCGGCATGTTCAGCTACTCGGGCCTGAGTAAAGAGCAAATGGTGCGCCTGCGCTCCGAGTTCGGCGTGTACGGCACCGACACAGGCCGCATGTGCGTGGCCGCGCTCAACAGCAAGAACGTGGGCTACGTCTGCCAAGCCATTGCCAAGGTGCTGCAGGGCTAAACGCCGCGCCCGGGCCGTGGTACAGCCACCTGCGGGTGGCTGTTTTTTTGTGCTGGGCATGGGCGCATTCCTTAATTTTTCATAGCTGCTACCGCTTTATTGGCAAGCACTTCAATATAAAAACATGTTGAAATTGTTTATAAACAAGCGCTGCCAGCTATGTTTTTAGCTAGTGCGCAACGCGCTACAGTACGCCACTTTCATTCACAGAGCACCACCATGTCGCGCTACTACTCTGAAGAACATGTCTGGATCGACACCACCGATCCCCAAGCTGCCCGCGTCGGCATCACCGTGCACGCCCAGGAGGCGCTGGGCGATGTGGTCTTTGCCGACCTGCCCGCACCCGGCGCCACGCTCACCCAGGGGCAGGTGGCCGGCGTGATCGAGTCCGTCAAAGCCGCTGCCGACCTGTTTGCCCCGGCCAGCGGCACCGTGCTGGCCACCAACCCGGCGGTGCAGGACGACCCCGCCCTGCTCAACACCGACCCCCTGGCTGCGGGTTGGCTGTTCACCATGGCGCTGGGCAACGCGCAAGAGCTGCAGGCGCTGATGGACGAAGCGCGCTACCAAGACTTTTGCGCCTCGGCCTAAGCCCGGCCCCAACGCGCCAGGGGTGACACCCGCGCTGCCGCGGCATAGACTTCCAGCCTCTGTAGCCCTTCCCCCGGCAGCCTGCCCGCCGCTCTCTGCGCCATGAGCCAACCTGACTTGTCTTTTCTTATGCAGCGCGAGCAACCTGCGCCTGCAGCAGGCCCGCCTGCACCGCCCCACCCCGATCTGCTGCTGCCCCTGCCCGAGCTGCCCGCCGACCTGGAAAGCCAGCTCTTGGCCGCCAGCCCTGCGCTGGACGACCCGCTGGCGGCGCTCATCGAAGAGCTGCGCAACTACCAGGCCGAGCTGGAGGTGCAAAACCAGGTGCTCAACTACAGCCAGGCCGTGGCCGAAAGCGCCTCAGAGCGCTTTGAGGCGCTGTTTGCCAGTGTGCCGCTGCCGCTGCTGGTGCTGGACGATGCGCACGATATGGTCATCCAGGCCAACGCCATGGCCATGGGGGCCTTTCACCCCCCCGGCAGCGAGCGGCTGCTGGCCAGCTTCATGCCCTTTGTGCGCCACGCCGACCGCCACCGGGTCGAGCAGGCTTTTGAACGCGCCCGCCAGCACGGGCGGGGTGAGGCGCACGAAGTCATCTTCCACCTGGGCGATGCCAGCACCATGCAAGGCGATCTGCACATTGCCTGCATCGATATCCCCCAGCAAGAAGGTCCGTCGGTGGCGCAGTTCATGTGCGCCATCATCGACCAAGGTCCCCTGCTGGCCGAGCGCGCCGCGCTGCAAGAGCGCAACGCGCAGCTGCTGGCCAGCGAAAAGCGCCTGGAGGCGGTGATCAACGCCTCGATGGACGCCATCATCAGCGTGGACAAAGACCTGTGCATCACCGTCTTCAATCCCACCGCAGCCGCCTTATTTGCCTGCGCGGCCAGCGATGCCCTGGGCAGCCGGCTGGAGCGTTTTTTGCCTGGCATTGCCAACGCCCTGCCTCTGGCTGGCGTGGCCACGCAGGCCACTCTGGGCGAGATGCAGGGTCGCACCGCCGCAGGCCAACCGGTGGAGGTGGAGGTCAGCGTGGCTTTTGAACAGCTGACCGATGGTGCCAACACCACGGTGTTTGCGCGCGATCTGACCAGCCGCAAGCGCACCGAAGCGCAGCGCAGCGCCCTGGAAGCGCAGCTGCGCGAAGCGCACAAGATGCAGGCACTGGGCACCATGGCCGGGGGCATTGCGCACGATTTCAACAACATCGTTGGCGCCATTTTGGGCAACGTCGAGCTGGCCAAAACCGACAGCATGCAGCACCCGCAGCTGCTGGAAAGCCTGCTGGAAATTGAAAAAGCCGGGCGCCGCGCGCGCGATCTGGTGCGCCAGATTCTGACCTTCAGCCGCAACGAGCCGCCCGCGCGCCGCGCCGTGCACCCGCTGCAGGCCATCCAGGCCACCGAAAAGCTGCTGCGCATGGGCCTGCCCCCGGCCATTGCGCTGCACATCGACGTGCCCCAGCATCTGCCGCCCATGCTGGCCGACCCGGCCCAGGTGGAGCAGGCACTGTTCAACCTGACCAACAACGCTGTACACGCCCTGGGCACGCGCCCGGGCGAAATCCGCATCGAGGCGCGCCTGACCTGGCCTGCGCCCGAGCTGCAGCAGCGCTTTGAGCTGCGCGAAGACAGCTACATCGCCCTGTCGGTGCGCGACAACGGCCCGGGCATGGATGCCAGCACCTGCGAGCGCGTGTTCGAGCCCTTTTTCACCACCAAGCCCGTGGGCCAGGGCACGGGCCTGGGCCTGGCCGTGGTGCATGGCCTGATGCGCACCCACGAGGGCGCCGTCGAGGTCGAAACCCAGCCCGGCCAGGGCTGCTGCTTTACGCTGTACTTTCCGCTGCTGCCCGCCAGTGCGGCTGCCATCTTCACCGCGCCACGCCTGCCGCGCGTCACGCCCTCGGCGGACACCCACCTGCCCGTGGGCTTGCACACCGCGCCACAGGTGCAGCACCGCATCATGTACGTGGACGACGACCAATCCCTGGTGTTTCTGGTACAGCGCCTGCTGCGCCGCCGGGGCTACCAGGTCACCAGCTTTGAGGACCCGCGCGCCGCCGTAGCGGCCCTGCGCCAGACGCCGCAAGACTTTGATCTGGTGGTGACCGACTACAACATGCCCGGCTACTGCGGGCTGGAGCTGGTCAAGGAAGCGCAGCAAATCCGCCCGGATCTGCCCGTGGCGCTGGCCTCGGGCTATGTCACGGCGGACATCAGCGAACAGGCACTGGCCGCAGGCGCTCGCGCGCTGATCCACAAGCCCAACGACGTGAGCGAGCTGTGTGCCATCGTCGATCAGCTGCTCAGCCCCCCATCGGACTGGCCACGATGATGCCCCTTTGTACCCACACGCCGCCCGATGTGCAGTGCCTGTACCAAGACGATGCCCTGCTGGTGCTGCTCAAGCCCGCGGGCCTGCTCAGCGTACCGGGGCGCGGCCCAGATAAACAAGACTGCCTGAGCGCGCGCCCAGGCCCTATGGCCCGATGCGCTGGTGGTGCATCGGCTGGACATGGCCACCTCGGGCCTGATCCTGATGGCACGCGACAAGCCCACGCAGGCCGCACTGGGCGCAGCTTTTGCCCAGCGCCAGGTTCACAAACGCTACAGCGCCGTGGCCTGGGGCCGCTTGCTCAGCGATGGCTGGCACGAAATCAACGCGCCACTGCGCTGCGACTGGGAGCGCCGCCCCCTGCAGATCGTTGATCCCGTGCAGGGCAAGCCCAGCCTGACACGCTACTGCCGCGCGCCTGCACAAGGCCATGTACCAGCAGGTTGCACGCGTTTGCTGCTCGAGCCGGTCACCGGGCGCAGCCACCAATTGCGTGTACACATGGCGCACTTGGGCCTGCCCCTGCTGGGCGATGCGCTGTACGCGCCCCCTGGCGCCCAAGCACTGGCGCCGCGCCTGCTGCTGCACGCGCACCACTTGGGTTTTACCCACCCACACACGGGACAAACGTTGCTTTTTGAGCACCCAGCAGACTTTTAGGCGACTACAGGCATATACACTGCCAGCCATCGTCAGCGGGCAAGGCTGCCATAGGAAAAACCCGCTTGCCGCCTAGTACGCGCAATTTTTATCCTCTGGCCCCATGCGACAAGCTTGCAAACTGCAAGGTTGACTCATCTGACGACAACTTCGTGTGCGCATCGGCATTCATTATTTAAAGAGAGGACAAGCACCATGCACATTCCCTTCCGTCTGCACTCCTTGGTAGCCACCCTGGGTCTGGCTGGCGCTGCTTTGTTGGGTCAGGCCCACGCTGCAGACACCATCAAGATTGCCATGGTCATTCCCGCCACCGGCCCCCTGACCCAGTACGGGGACATGGTCAAGGAAGGGGTTGCCACCGCTGTGGAGCAGATCAACGCTGCTGGCGGCATCAACGGCAAGAAAATTGAAACCACCGTGGTCGATGACGCCTGCGAACCCAAGCAAGGCCCTGTGGCCGCCAACCGCGTGATCAACGACAAGATCCACTACGTGATTGGCCCCGTGTGCTCGGGTGCAGCCATCGCTGCTGCCCCGATCTACAACAACGAAGGCGTGGTGGTGATTACACCCTCGGCCACGTCGCCAGCACTGACGCAGGGCAAGAACTTCCACTACATCTTCCGCACCATTGGTCGCGACGACCAGCAAGGCCCAGCCGCTGCCAAATTCATCCTAGAAAAAGCCAAGCCCAAGAAAGTGGCCGTGCTGCACGACAAGCAGTCCTATGGCCAGGGCATTGCCTCTTCGGTGCGCGACGAGCTAAAGAAAGCCAGTGTGGAGGTGGTGCTGTTTGAGGGTATCAACGCGGGCGACAGCGACTACTCAGCCGTGATCACCAAATTGAAATCGGCCGGTGCCGATTTTGTGTACTACGGCGGCTACCACCCAGAAATGGGTCTGCTGCTGCGCCAGGCCGCCGAGCAGGGTCTGAAAGTGCGCCTGATGGGCCCTGAGGGTGTGGGCAACCCCGAGATCAACGCCATCGCTGGCGATGCCGTGGAAGGCATGCTGGTGACGCTGCCCGCCGACCCTTCCAGCAAACCTGAGAACGCCGCGCTGGTCAAGGCCTTCAAAGACAAGAAGCGCGACCCCAGCGGAGCCTTCCAGATGGGCGCCTACAGCGCCACCCAAGTCTTGGTCCAGAGCATTCAAGCCGTGGGCGATGACCCCGCCAAAGTGGCAGATCACCTGCACAAAACCACCTTCAAGATGCCCATCGGCGATGTGGCATGGGATGCCAAGGGTGATTTGAAGTCCTTCAACTTCCCTGTGTACTCTTGGCACAAGGACGGCACCAAGACCGAAGCCACCAAGTAATTCCCCTAGAACCCTTTCGCCCACAGCGCTCCACCGCAGGCCTGTGGGCTTTTTAAGTTTCACAAGCCCAACACTGCCGACCTCCCTGGGCAACGGCTGGAAGTAAGCGCATGAACGATTTTTTCCCGCAGCTGTTACAACAGCTCTTCAATGGCTTGTCACTGGGGGCCATCTACGCCCTGATCGCGATTGGCTACACGATGGTGTACGGCATCATTGGCATGATCAATTTTGCGCATGGTGAGGTGTACATGATCGGTGGCTATGTGGGTCTGGTCACCCTCTCGGCCATCGGCACCCAAAGCGGCCTGCCCATTTGGGCCATCATCGGGCTGATGCTGGTCGTGGCCATGTTCATTACGGGGCTGTACGGGCTGGCGGTCGAGCAAACGGCCTACAAGCCCTTGCGCGGCAGTCCGCGGCTGGTGCCGCTGATTTCGGCCATTGGCATGTCCATCTTTCTGCAAAACTGGGTGGCTCTGGGTCAGGGTGCCCGCGATATGGCGGTGCCGGCCTTGCTGCCCGGGGCGTTTCGTTTTGGCAGCGAAGATGGGTTTGAAATTTTCGTTCCCTACACGCGCGTGCTCATCATTGCCGTGACCGTGGTGTTGATGGTGCTGCTGACGCTGTATATCCGCCATTCGCGCATGGGCCGCGCCAGCCGTGCTTGCTCGCAGGATATGCACATGGCCAGCCTGCTGGGCATCAACACCAATCGGGTGATTTCTTTCACCTTTGTGCTGGGGGCCATGCTGGCGGCCGTAGGCGGCGTACTGATCGCACTGGCCGTAGGCAAGCTCAACCCCTTCATCGGCTTCATTGCCGGGATCAAGGCCTTCACGGCCGCTGTGCTCGGTGGCATTGGCAGCATTCCTGGTGCCATGCTGGGCGGGGTGCTGCTGGGCGTGGCCGAGACTTTGGCCGCAGCCTACATCTCCTCCGAGTACAAAGACATCGTGGCCTTCGGTCTGCTGGTGCTGATCTTGCTGTTCCGCCCCACCGGCCTGCTGGGCAAGCCAGAAGTGGAGAAGGTGTGATGCAAAGCATTCAACGCAACCTGGTTCCAGCCTTGCTGGCCACGGTGATTGCCGCCTTGGTCATCACCCCGATTTTTGGCCTGGAGCTGCAGCGCTCGGGCGGCAAGCTGAGTCTGTTGCCGCATTGGAATTATGTCTTTTGGGGTTGTCTGGCTGTCTTTGTGGTGCAGTTGCTCAAACCTGCCCTGCACAGCGCCACCCGTGCGGTGCAGCTGCCCAAGGTGCCACGCCTGCCCCAGCAATGGGCCAAGCCGCTGATGTTTGCGGCCCTGCTGCTGGCCGTGACCTGGCCCTTCATGGCCGGGCGCAACGCGGTGGACATTGCCACCCTGGCGCTGATTTACGTCATGCTGGCACTGGGCCTGAACATCGTGGTCGGTTTTGCAGGTCTGCTGGATTTGGGCTTTGTCGGCTTCTATGCGGTGGGGGCGTACACCTATGCCCTGCTGTACCACTGGGCGGGCTGGAGCTTCTGGCAAGCCCTGCCCCTATCGGGTGCGATGGCCGCGCTGTTTGGCTTCTTGCTGGGCTTTCCGGTGCTGCGCCTGCGGGGCGACTACTTGGCCATTGTGACCTTGGGCTTTGGCGAGATCATTCGCCTGCTGCTGGTGAACCTGACCGAGTGGACGGGCGGCCCCGATGGGATCTCTGGCATCCCCAAGCCCACCGTGATGGGGCTGGAAATGACGCGCAGTGCCAGCGTCGAGGGGGCACAAACCTTTCACCAGTTTTTCGGCCTGGAGTTCAACTCCATGCACATGGTGATTTTTTTGTACCTGATGGCACTGATGCTGGCCGTCATCACCTTGCTGATCGGCAACCGATTGATCCGCATGCCCATTGGCCGCGCCTGGGAAGCACTGCGCGAAGATGAAATTGCCTGCCGCTCTCTGGGCCTGAGCCCCATGAACATCAAACTCTCGGCCTTCACCCTGGGGGCGATGTTTGCCGGTTTTGGCGGCGCGTTCTTTGCGGCGCGCCAGGGCATCGTCAACCCCGAATCGTTCACCTTCATCGAGTCGGCACTAATTTTGGCCATCGTCGTGCTGGGGGGCATGGGCTCACAGCTGGGCGTGATTGTCGCGGCCGTGCTGCTGACGGTGCTGCCTGAGTTGGCACGCGAGTTTTCCGAATACCGCATGCTGATTTTTGGTCTGGT
This sequence comes from Comamonas sp., assembly GCA_028690035.1. Classification (GTDB taxonomy): domain Bacteria; phylum Pseudomonadota; class Gammaproteobacteria; order Burkholderiales; family Burkholderiaceae_C; genus Comamonas. Next base: position 182,027 of record JAQVCA010000001.1, read on the forward strand.
CATGATCCTGATGATGATCTGGCGCCCACAGGGTCTGCTGCCCATGCAGCGCAACCAGATACACGTCGGCCCGCAACACAGCAGCCAGCGTCAGAACACCCAAGCTTAACGGCCCCTGTTACACAGAAAAGACCACAGCATGCACAGCGAGCATTTACTCGACGTACAAGACCTGAGCATGCGCTTTGGCGGCCTGGTGGCCGTCGATGGCGTAGCGCTGCAGCTTTTGCCCCAGGAGATTTTTGCCATCATCGGCCCCAATGGGGCAGGCAAGACCACCGTGTTCAATTGCATCAGCGGTTTTTACACGCCCTCCTCGGGCAGCATCAACCTGCAAGGTGCGCGCCTGGATGGCCTGGGCAGCCATCAGGTTGCACGCAAAGGGGTAGTGCGCACTTTCCAGAACGTGCGCCTGTTCAAGAGCATGACCGCTCTAGAAAATTTGCTGGTGGCCCAGCATCAGCACAACAAGGTGTCGGTGTTGGCAGGACTGTTCAACACCGCCGGCTACCGCAGGCAAGAGCAGCAAGCCATCGCCCGCGCCATGCACTGGCTGGACTACATGGGTATTGCAGAATTTGCCAACCGTGAGGCGGGCAATCTGGCCTACGGTCACCAGCGGCGCCTGGAAATTGCGCGCTGCATGATCACCGAGCCCAAGCTTTTGATGCTGGACGAACCAGCAGCCGGTCTGAACCCCCAAGAAAAGAAAGAGTTGCAGCACCTGATCGGGCGCCTGCGCGATGAGTACCAGGTCACCATCTTGCTCATCGAACACGACATGGGCTTGGTGATGGGCGTGTCCGAACGCATTTTGGTCATGGAGTACGGCAAACCCATCGCCATGGGCCTGCCCGAAGAGATTCGCAACAACGAAAAGGTCATCAAGGCCTATCTGGGAGAGGCGTGATGCACACCAACACCATGCTGGAAGTCGATCGCCTGTGTACCCACTATGGCGCCATCTGTGCCGTCGATCACGTGAGCCTGCACGTCAACCAAGGCGAAATCGTCAGCCTGATTGGCGCCAATGGCGCAGGCAAAACCTCGCTGCTCATGACCATTTGCGGCAGCCCGCGCGCGACCTTGGGCAGCGTGCATTTCGAAGGTGAAAACATCACCGAACTGCCCTCGCACCACATCATGCGCAAGGGTATTGCCATATCCCCGGAGGGGCGGCGCATTTTCCCGGCCCTCACCGTGATCGAAAACCTGCAAATGGGCGGCTTCTTCTTGACCAAGGAAGACATCGCCAGCGGCATGGAACATGTGTTCCATCTTTTCCCACGCCTGCGCGAACGCGCCTCACAGCGCGCTGGCACCATGAGCGGCGGCGAACAACAAATGCTGGCGATTGGTCGCGCACTGATGAGCCGCCCGCGTCTGCTACTGCTCGATGAGCCTACCCTGGGCCTGGCACCGCTCATCATTGCGCAGATTTTTGACATCATCCAGACCATCCGCCAAGAGGGCGTGACCGTGTTCCTGGTGGAGCAGAATGCCAACCGCGCCCTGCAAATTGCCGACCGAGGCTATGTGCTGGAAAACGGCAAGGTGGTGCTCGAAGACACTGGCAGCGCCTTGCTCACCAACGACGCCGTGCGCAAAGCCTACCTGGGTGGGTAAGGCCGCCGTCGCTGTTAGCTACTGCTGGGCCCCACTGCGGCGACCAGCAGCTCCAGCAGTGCAGCCTCGTCCAGCACGGGCACGCCCAGCGTCTGGGCTTTTTCCAGCTTGCTGCCAGCCTCGGCGCCAGCAACGACAAAGCTGGTCTTTTTGCTCACTGAGCCAGCCACCTTGGCGCCAGCGGCTTCCAGCATGGCTTTGGCCTGATCGCGGCCCAGGGTGGGCAGCGTGCCCGTGAGCACCACGGTCTGGCCCAGCAGCGGCTGGGCGCTGGCCTGCGGCACCTCGACATCGGGCCAGTGGATGCCCGCTGCGCGCAACTGCTCCAGCACCTCGCGGTTGTGCGGCTGCGCCAAAAAGCTGTGGATGCTGTGCGCCACCACCGGCCCCACATCGGGCACCTGCAGCAAGGCCTCCTCGTCGGCGGCCATGATGGCCTCCAAGCTACCAAAGTGACGTGCCAGATCGCGCGCGGTGGCTTCGCCCACATGGCGAATGCCCAGGGCAAAAATAAAACGCGCCAGCGTGGTGGCTTTGGAGCGCTGCAAGGCAGCGAGCAGGTTCAGAGCCGATTTCTCGCCCATGCGCTCCAGCCCTGCCAGCTGGGGCAGCTGCAGGCGGTACAGATCGGGCAAGCTCTGGATGTGGCCACCATCGACCAGTTGCTCCACCAGCTTGTCGCCCAGGCCCTCGATGTCCAGGGCGCGGCGGCTGGCAAAGTGCAGCAACGCTTCCTTGCGCTGGGCGCTGCAAAACAAGCCGCCGGTGCAGCGGTGGTTGGCCTCGCCTTTTTCGCGCTCGACCAGACTGCCGCACACCGGGCACTGGCGCGGCATGCGAAAGTTGGGCACATAGCCCGCGCGCGCGCCGGGCACGCGCCCGACCACTTCGGGGATGACGTCACCTGCGCGGCGCACGATCACCGTGTCGCCCACGCGCACGCCTTTTTTGCGGATTTCAAACAGGTTGTGCAGCGTGGCATTGGTCACCATCACGCCGCCCACACCCACGGGTTCCAGACGCGCCACCGGGGTGAGTTTGCCGGTGCGCCCCACCTGCACGTCCATGCCCAGCAGGACGGTGCTCATTTCTTCGGCGGGGTATTTGTGCGCCACAGCCCAACGTGGCTCGCGTGTGACAAAGCCCAGCTGCTGCTGCAAATCCAAGCGGTTGACTTTGTAGACCACGCCGTCGATGTCGTAGGGCAGCTGGGCGCGCTCCTGGCCCAGGCGCTCGTGAAACGCTACCAATTCCTGAGCGCCCTGCGCAATACAGGCTTGGCTTGCAACCGGAAAGCCCCAAGATTTCAGCTGCTGCAGCAGGGCAAAGTGGCTGCTCCAGCGCGGCCCACCCTCTTGCACCGGTGTGACACTGCCCAGCCCATAGGCAAAAAACGACAAAGGCCGCTGCATCGCGATGTGCGAATCAAGCTGGCGTACCGAACCTGCTGCCGCATTGCGCGGGTTGGCAAACAGCTTGGCCCCGGCGGCCAGCTGGCGCGCGTTGAGCGCATCAAAGTCGGCGCGGCGCATATAGACCTCGCCGCGCACTTCCAGAAGCGGGGGCGCATCAGGCGGCAGCTGCAGCGGAATTTGCCGAATGGTGCGGATGTTGTGCGTCACATCCTCGCCCACCTCACCATCGCCACGCGTGGCCGCTTGCACCAGCTTGCCGTTTTCGTAGCGCAGGCTCATGGCCAGGCCATCGAACTTGGGCTCGGCAACATATTCCACCAGCGCATCGCCCTCGCCCAGACCCAGCTCGCGGCGCACGCGCGCATCAAACGCCTGAGCCCCGGCGGCGGTGTTGTCGGTTTCGGTGCGGATGCTCAGCATGGGCACGGCGTGGCGCACCGGTGCTAGGCCATCGAGTACGGCCCCGATGACGCGCTGCGTGGGCGACTCGGGGGTGATGAGCTGGGGGTAGAGCTGCTCCAGCGCCTGCAGCTCATGCAATGCTTGGTCGTAGGTGCCATCGGGCACGCTGGGGGCATCTTGCACGTAGTACTCATGCGCCCACTGCAGCAGCTGGGTACGCAGTGCCTGCACCTTGGCCACTACGCTTTTAGGAGCTTTTGGCGCTGAATCTGTAAGGTTTTCAGTACCAAATAGATCAAAATTTTGCATCATTCCAGCGCAAAGCGCTATCAAAATCAACTAAACAAGCGACAAGCCAGCATGGAGCCAGCGGCCACTTCGTGCGCGGCCAGGGTGTCGTACACGCTGTCAAGCTGCTGGCCAATCTGTTCCAGCATCTGCGGCGGCAGCGGGTTGCCGTCGGGGTCGCACAGCGCGCCATCCATGCCATGGCCCAGCGTCTGCAGCGTCTGGCACAGGCGGGCAAAAGGCAGGTGCTCGCGTGCCACCTGCGGCACGTCCAGACTCAGGTACAGCTCATACACGGCGGTGCGATCCAGGTCTTCAGCCTGCGCAGCCTGGGCGTCAAAGCTCAGGATGAGCAGCGGCGCCTGCCCCGGCTGGGGACTGGGCAGGTGCAAACGCCCGGGCATGTTGGTGGCGACAAACCCCAGGGCGCTGGCCTGCTGGGCGATGTAGCCCGGGCTCCAGGCCGCGCGCGTGGGGCGCAGCATAAAGCTCAGCTGCGCATCGTGCTGCCCGGCAAACTGATCCAGCTCGCGCGCGCGCGCCACTTCGCTGAGCATGTCGGGCAGCTCCAGCGCCGCGCCCAGCGCATCGGCAAAGGTCTGCACCTTCATGGCAAATTCAGAGAACTCAATCTCATTGAGCGGCCCCATGCGGTTGGCCAACTGCACGCCCGCCTGCAACTGCACGTAGCGCTGGCCAGCGCGCACCGGCTCCCACTGCCCAGAGCTGCTGTTGCGCCCTTCCACCTGAAACGGCTTGCTGCCGGCGCGACGCGTGGTCGGCTGCACCTGCAGGATGATGTCGCCCGCTGTGGGCTGCTCCAGCTGCAGCAGGGCCAGCGCGTCGATCAAGGCATCCAGCGCCACACGGCGCTCGGGCAGGCGCTCGGCCGAACGCGTGGGCGCCGTGGCAGGCGCTGGCGCCGCGCTGGGCGCCGGGCCTGCTGCGCCATCGTCCAGCGCTGGCTCGGCAGCGGCGGATACGGGGCTGCTGGCCAAAGGGTCGGTGGCCAGATCGTGCGCTCGCGGCTCTGTTGTGCCTGCGCTGAAGCTGCCCGTGGCATCCGGTGACTCGGCCAGGGGGCTGGCGTGCAGCACGGGGTCGTTGTCCACGGCCATGGCCTCGGTGCTGGGCACAGGTGCGCCGCTGTGCAGAAGGTCTGGTTCGCTGCGCTGCTCCAGGGCTGCTGCGTTGTCTTTGTCCTTGGTCGGGCTCTTGTCTTTGCCCTTGGCGCGGTGCCAGAAGCCGGTTTTTTCTTTGGTCACTTGCGCGCGACGGGGGGCGTGGCGGCGGTAGGTCCAGGCGTTGTAGGCAAAGACCAAGCCCAGCAGCACCAGGCCGATAACCGCCAAACTGATTTGAAAAGTGCTCATGTTGTATCTGCCTCTATGCCTCTATGCCTCTATGCCTATGCGGGATGTGCCATGGTGAGGGCCGATTCCATGTCCACCGCAACGATACGCGAGACGCCCTGCTCTTGCATGGTCACGCCTATCAGCTGCTCGGCCATTTCCATGGCAATTTTGTTGTGGCTGATGAACAAAAACTGGGTGCCACGGCTCATGTGCGCCACCAGCTTGGCGTAACGCTCGGTGTTGGCGTCGTCCAGCGGCGCATCCACTTCGTCCAGCAGACAAAACGGCGCCGGGTTGAGCTGAAAAATCGCAAACACCAACGCGATGGCCGTCAGCGCCTTCTCCCCCCCCGAGAGCAGGTGGATGGTTTGGTTCTTCTTGCCCGGCGGCTGGGCCATGACCTGCACGCCCGCGTCCAGAATTTCTTCGCCCGTCATGATCAACCGAGCCTGCCCGCCGCCAAAAAGTTCGGGAAACATGCGGCCAAAGTGCTCATTGACGGTGTGGAAGGTGTCTGACAGCAGCGCGCGCGTTTGTGCATCGATTTTTTCAATGGCTCCTTGCAGGGTGTGCATGGCCTCGGTCAAGTCCTGCACCTGCGCATCCAAAAACGTTTTGCGCTGCGTGGCCAGCTCCAGCTCCTGCAGCGCGGCCAGGTTCACCGGCCCCAGGGCGGCAATCTCGCGGTGCAGGCGTTCGATTTCGGCCTGCAGGCCGTGCAGGCGCACATTGCCTTGCACAATCGATTGCGCCACCGCCGCCAAATCGGCCCCCGCTTCTTCCAGCTGCTGCGTGTACTGGCTGCTGCCCAGACTGGCCGCCTGCTCACGCAGCTGGAACTCGGTGATGCGCTGGCGCATCGGCTCCAAATTGCGCTGGATTTGGCTGCGCAGCTCATCGCTGGCACGCAGCTGCTGCGTCAAGCCATCGTAGTGGCTGCGGCACTGGGCCAGTTCCTGCTCGCGCTGCATCTTCACATCCAGCGCATCTTGCAGGCCGCCTTGGGCTGCGGCGTCGTTCAGGCGTTCAGACTCCGACTGGGCGCGGGCATGCTCTTCGCGCAGTGCGCGGCCTTGTTGTTCGGCAGTTTCCAGCGTGCGCTGCAGCTCGCTTTGGCGCGCTTGCACGCTGCGCTCGCCAAACTGCGCTTCCTGCGCTTGGCGCTCCAGGCTGCGCAGTTGCTCGCGGCTGGCATCCAGGCGCTGCTGGGCCAGCAGCACAGCGTCTTCCTCTTGGGCGTGCCGCTCTTGCGTGTCGGCCAACAGCGCATCCAGTTCTTCAAAGCGTGCTTCGGCCTCAGCAGCGCGTTCGGCCAACTCTTGTTCGAAGGCGCGCTCTTCGGCCACTTCAGCATCGAGCTGGGCGCTGCGGCGGCTGGCTTGCTCGGCTTGTTGCTGCTGGCGCAGCCACTGCACTTGCAGCTCGTGGGCGCTTTGGCGTGTTTCCTGGGCTTGACGGCGGGCGCTGACCAAGTGGGCCGAGGCTTGCCCCCAAGCACTGTCGGCACGCGCCAGCTGCGTTTGCGCCTCTTCCACCAGCAGTTGCTGGGCGCGTAGGGCTTTGCCCAGCTGCTCAATCTCTTGCGCGCGTGCCAGCAGGCCGGCTTGCTCGCTGTCTTGGGCATAAAAAGCGACGCTATGGGCCGTCACGCGGTGGCCAGTAGCTACGTAAATACCAGCGCCCTCGGTCAACTGACCGCGCTGGGCCAGTGCCTCATCCAGGTCGATGGCGGTGTGGCAGCCCTGCAGCCAATCGGCCAGCACCGCACGCAGGCCATCATCGGCCACCTGAATTTTGTCCACCAGCGCATTGCCGCGCGGTGCAGGCGCGCTGTGGGCTGCGGCGGTGGAGTAGAACGCCAAGCGCGTGGGCGGGGCATCACTGCCATGGGTGCCCAAGAAGCCGCGCACCATGTCCAGACGCCCCACTTGCAGCGCACCCATACGCTCGCGCAGAGCGGCCTCCACGGCGTTTTCCCAACCGGGCTCCACGGCCATGCGCGTCCACAGGCCTTGCAGGCCATCCAGCCCGTGGCGTTGCAGCCAAGGCTGCAGTTTTTCATCGACTTTGAGCTGTTCTTGCAGCGCCTTGAGCGCCTGCTGGCGCGCGGCCAGGTCGGTGTAGTGGGTGTTGGCTTGATTGAGTGCTTGCTGTGCGCTGCGCCGCGCGTCTTCCAGCGCAGGCAGGCTGTCTTGCAGCTCTTGCAACGCGGCTTCGGCCATCTCCGCCTCGGCGGCGGCATCCTGATATTGCTGTTCCAGCTCTGCCAGAGCGGCGGTATCGGGCGTGGCCAGCTGCTGGCGCTCAGCGCGCAGGCGCTCCAGACGGCTTTGGCGCTGGCGCATCTGTTCTTGCAGGCTGCGCTGCTCGGCGGCCAGGATGTGGATTTGCTGCTGCACCTGCACCACCTGCTGGCGCTGGCTGTTGGCCTGCTGCTGGGCGCGGCGCAGGGCGTCTTCCAGATCGGGCAGGCGCTGGGCTTGTTCTTCGACCTGGGCGGCCAGCAGCTCGGCCTGCTCTTGCGCGTCCATGCCGCTGGCGGCCAGTTCTTCCAGCTCAATAGCGGCATCTTCCTGGCGCTGCTGCCACTGCTGCATTTGCTCTTGCAGTTGCAGCAGGCGCTGGGCCACGCGCTGGCGCCCTTCGACGACATAGCGGATTTCTGCCTCCAGGCGCGCCACTTCGGCGGTAGCCTCGTAGAGCAAGCCTTGCGCCTGGTTGACGGCATCGCCCGCCGCGTAGTGTGCCTGGCGCTGGGTTTCCATATCGGCTTCGATGTGGCGCAGCTGGGCCATGCCCTCTTCCAGCGCATTGACCGCCTCCAGGCCCTGGGCGCGGATGGCAGCCAGATCGGTTTCAGCGTCTTGCTTTTTCAAAAACCACAGCTGGTGCTGCTTGAGCGTGGCACTGGCGTGCAGGTGGTGGTACTGGGCGGCTACCTGGGCCTGCTGCTCCAGTTTCTCCAAATTGCTGCCCAGCTCGCGCAGGATGTCTTCGACGCGGGTGAGGTTCTCCTGCGTGTCGTGCAGGCGGTTTTGCGTCTCGCGGCGGCGCTCTTTGTATTTGGAGACGCCCGCAGCTTCTTCCAGAAACAGGCGCAGCTCCTCGGGGCGGCTTTCAATGATGCGGCTGATCGTGCCCTGACCAATGATGGCGTACGCGCGCGGCCCCAGACCGGTGCCCAGAAACACATCCTGCACGTCACGGCGGCGCACCGGCTGGTTGTTGATGAAGTAGTTGCTGCCCCCGTCGCGGGTGAGTACGCGCTTGACGGCAATCTCCGTGAACTGGTTCCACTGGCCACCGGCGCGGTGGTCGCTGTTGTCAAAATTGAGTTCTACGCTGGCACGGCTGGCCGGTTTGCGCTGGGTGGTGCCGTTAAAGATCACGTCCTGCATGGACTCGCCGCGCAGCTCGCTGGCCTTGGACTCGCCCAGCACCCAGCGCACGGCGTCCATGATGTTGGACTTGCCGCAACCGTTGGGGCCCACCACCCCCACCAACTGCCCCGGCAGCATGAAATTGGTCGGCTCAGCAAAAGATTTGAAGCCCGAGAGCTTGATGGACTGAAGGCGCACGGCGATGTAAGAACGGACAAAGCCCCGCCCTCGCAAACCGGGCAGGGCCGCGCATGATACAGCCCTTGGCAGGCATTGCTGGCCAGTCAGCACCTTTTACTTTTAAGAAAAAATGGCATAAGACGCTTTGTAGACAAGCGCTTGCAGCTATGTTTTAAGACGAGCAAAACAACGTAGGCGCAGCGCTTGGAAGGAGTGGCCAACGCGCCTTCTAGAATCTGCTTGGGTTCGGGCGCGTGCAGCACGGCAGCGCCCACCCCCTCCATCCCCTTTGGCATCCACCCACCGCACAGGAGTCGCACCATGCCACTGCGCCGCCACCTTTCCCTGTACTGCATTCTGGCCCTAAGCGCATTGGGCGCGCAGGCCGCCGACCAATGGTCCAACAGCTACGTGGTTCCTCAGGATCAGCCGACACAGCAACCGGCCACACCCGTCTGGTCCAACCACCTGCAGCGGCCCCAACCTGCTGCGCCAGCGCCGCGCACCCAGCCCAGACCCGCCACCAGCCCTGGCACCAGCACAACGCTCGAGCAGCTATGCCGCACCGGCAACCGCGTGGAGGCCAAGTATGCCGGGCAGTGGTATGAGGTGCGCGTCCTCAGCGCCGATGCGCGCTATCAGACCTGCGACGTGACTTATATCGGCTTTGACAAGCATTACGATGAAACCGTCAGCCTAAGCCGTCTGCGGCCCTATACAGGCAATGTCAACGCACCGCCTAAGCCCAGCACAGGGGCGCAGGGTGGCCACCACGGCGTCGCGCCACCCTCGGTCAAAATTCCCACCTGCAGTGTTATCCCACGCAGCGACGGCATGGGCAACACCAGCTATTGCCACTGACCACGGAGGCTTCCTTCCATCAGGCAATACCATCGGAATGCACCAGGCCAGCCATTGGGCCTGACCCATCTTGGTGCATATGTCTTGCGGGCATGCCCTGTCCTGGATCATCCGGGACAGCTGCCCTATGGCTGCAATCGCAATCCTAGGAAAAAAATCAACTGGCATGGCTTTTGCTTTTAGGAGGACGTCCCTCTTTTTACAACGGAAGCACCACCATGACCCTCAAGACCCATTCCCTGATCCAAGAACACAACGCCCAATGGGTGGACCTGCGTTTTACCGACACGCTGGGCAAAGAGCACCACGTCACGTTCCCTGCCGATGCCATGCCGGAAGATGCGTTTGAAGACGGCAAGATGTTCGATGGCTCCTCCATCGTGGGCTGGAAAGGCATTGAGGCCTCGGACATGGTGCTGCTGCCCGACGACGAGACCGCGGTGATGGATCCGTTTGCCAAAGAGCCCACCGTCATCGTGCGCGGCAATGTGCTCGAACCGGCCACCATGCAAGGCTATGCGCGCGATCCGCGCTCCATTGCCCGCCGTGCTGAGCTGTACCTGCGCTCCACGGGCATTGCCGATACCGCCTACTTTGGCCCCGAACCTGAGTTCTTCATTTTCGATGCCGTGCAGTGGCAGTCGCAGATGCAGGAAGTCAGCTACAAAATCCATTCCTCGGAAGGTGCCTGGGCCAATGCCGACGACATGCAAGGCACCAACCCCGGCCACCGCCCCCGCGTCAAGGGCGGCTACTTTCCGGTGCCCCCGGTCGATTCGCTGCACGATGTGCGCACCGCCATGTGCCAGGCCATGCAGGCCATGGGCCTGAAGATTGAAGTGCACCACCACGAAGTGGCCAACGCGGGCCAGTGCGAAATCGGTGTGGCCTTCAACACCCTGGTGAAAAAAGCCGATGAGGTGCAAATCCTCAAGTACTGCGTGCACAACGCCGCGCACGCCCACGGCAAGACCGCCACCTTCATGCCCAAACCCCTGGTGGGCGACAACGGCTCGGGCATGCATGTGCACCAATCGCTGTTCAAGGATGGCAAGAACCTGTTCTCGGGCGATGGCTACGCCAACCTGTCGGAAATGGCCCTGTTTTACATCGGTGGCCTGATCCACCACGCGCATGCGCTCAACGCCATCACCAACCCCGGCACCAACAGCTACAAGCGTCTGGTGCCCGGCTATGAAGCGCCAGTGATGCTGGCGTACTCGGCCAGCAACCGCTCGGCCTCGATCCGCATTCCGTTTGTCTCCAGCCCCAAGGCACAGCGCATTGAGTGCCGCTTTCCTGATCCGATGGCCAACCCCTACCTGGCGTTCTCGGCACTGATGATGGCCGGTCTGGATGGCATTCGCAACCGCATCCACCCCGGCGATGCCATGAGCAAAAACCTGTACCACCTGCCCCCCGAAGAGGCACGCAACGTGCCCCGCGTGGCGCACAGCCTGGCGCAGGCGCTGGAGGCTTTGCAGGCCGACCACAAATTTTTGCTGGAAGGCGACGTCTTTACCGAAGACATGCTGCAGGCCTATATAGACTGCAAGATGGAAGAAGTCACCCGTTTGCGCCAGGCGGTGCATCCGGTGGAGTTCGACATGTACTACAGCCTGTAAACGCAGGCACCACCCAGCACAGGTCAGGCGTGAACACGACAGTTGCCCCCCCAGACACCGCAGCCGCCCAGCCAGCGCAAGTGCACTTGCTGGAACATCTCTCCACAGCCGTGCTGCTGCTGGATGGGCAACTGCACGTGCAATACGCCAACCATGCGGCCGAGCAGCTGCTGGCCACCAGCCTGCCCTATTTGCGCCAGCAGCCTTTCAGCGCCTTTTTGGACGAGCGCGACTTCCACCCGGACAGCCTGCAGCAGGCGCTGCAGGCGCACCAGCCCTACGTGCAGCGCGAGGCCCGGTTGTGCAGCTCCGGCCACCTGCCCCTGGCGGTGGTGGACTACACCGTCACGCCCCTGCCGGCCCCGCTGCACTGCCCCAACGCAGCCGAGGGTGCCGACAGCCACGCGCGCTTGCTGATTGAGCTGCACCAGCTTGATAGGCTGATCCACACCAACCGCGAAGACAGCCTGTTCACCGCCAACCAAGCCACCCGCGCCCTGGTGCGCGGCATGGCGCATGAGATCAAAAACCCGCTGGGCGGCATTCGCGGTGCAGCGCAGCTGCTGGAACGCCAGCTCGACAGCGAGGCGCTGCGCGAGTACACCGGCGTCATCATCCACGAGGCCGACCGCCTGCGCGCCCTGGCCGACCGCATGCTGGGCGCGCGTCGCCCCCCGGCGTTTGCGCGCGTCAACATCCACCAAATCCTGGAGCGCGTGCGCCGCATCGTGCAGGCCGAAGTGGGCGATGCCCTGAACATCGTGCGCGACTACGACCCCAGCCTGCCCGAGGTCTGGGCCGATGCCGACCAGCTCATCCAAGTGTTTCTCAACATCGTGGGCAACGCCGCCCAGTGCCTGCTGGAGCTGCCCGCAGGCAGCCGCCCCGATGGCCAGCCCCCGTGCATCGTCATCCGCTCGCGCGTGCTGCGCCGCATCACCATTGGCACGCGCTGCCACACGCTGCTGTGCCTGGTGGAGGTCGAAGACAACGGCCCCGGCATCAGCGCCGAACTGCGCGAGACGGTGTTCTACCCCATGGTCACGGGCCGCTCGCAGGGCACGGGCCTGGGCCTGCCGATTGCGCAGGCCATCATGCAGCAGCACGGCGGCTTGATCGAATGCAACAGCCAGCCGGGACAAACCATTTTTAAAATCCTGGTGCCCTTCCCACCGACGGACCACCGTGCCACGGACACCGCCCCCCATGCCCACCCCCAGCCTCTCCCCCACCACCCGTGACCAAGTCTGGATCATCGACGACGACACCTCCATACGCTGGGTTCTGGACAAGGCACTGACCCAGGCAGGTATCTCCACCTGCCTGTTCGACAGCGCCGATGCCATGCTCGAACAGCTGGCGCAAGTGAGCGCCACCAGCCAGCCCAGCGTCATCCTCACCGACATCCGCATGCCGGGCATGGATGGTCTGGAGCTGCTGGCCCATGTGCGCACGCACTGCCCGCAGGTGCCGGTCATCATCATGACGGCGCACTCCGACCTGGACAGCGCCATCCAGTCCTACCAGGGTGGTGCCTTTGAATACCTGCCCAAGCCCTTCGATGTCGATGAAGCTGTCGCCCTGGTGCAGCGCGCCCTGGCACACACGCGCAAGAGCGAAGCGCCTGCACCCACCCCCGAGTTTTGCCAGGCCTCCGGGCTGATTGGCGAGGCACCGGCCATGCAGGAGGTGTTTCGCACCATTGGCCGCTTGGCGCAATCGCACATCACGGTGCTCATCAACGGCGCATCGGGCACCGGCAAAGAGCTGGTGGCCCAGGCGCTGCACCGCCACAGCCCGCGCAGCAATGGGCCCTTTATTGCGCTGAACATGGCCGCCATTCCGCGCGACCTGATCGAATCGGAACTGTTTGGCCACGAGCGCGGGGCCTTCACCGGCGCCACCACCTTGCGCCAGGGGCGCTTTGAGCAGGCCCAGGGCGGCACGCTGTTTCTCGATGAGATCGGCGACATGCCACTGGAGGCGCAGACGCGCCTGCTGCGCGTGCTCTCCGATGGCAGCTTTCACCGCGTGGGCGGGCACACCAGCATCCGTGCCGATGTGCGCATCATTGCCGCCACGCACCAGAACCTAGAGATGCTGGTGCGCCAGGGGCGCTTTCGTGAAGACTTGTTCTACCGCCTCAACGTCATTCGCATCCAGCTGCCCACCCTGAGCGAGCGGCGCGAAGACATTCCCCGCTTGGCCGCATTTTTCTTGCAAAAAGCGGCCAAAGACCTGGGCATGCCCCCGCGCGTGCTGCTGCCCGAGGCGCAAGAGCAGCTGTCGCAATGGGACTGGCCGGGCAATGTGCGCCAGCTGGAAAACGTCTGCCGCTGGATCACCGTCATGGCCGCCAGCCGTGAGGTGCATGTCAGCGACCTGCCGCACAACCTGCAAAAGACCGCCTCTGCCCAGTCCGGCGACCCCGCTGCGGCGGTGGCTGCGGACACAGACGACTTGGCCTGCGCCCAGCCCGGTGCCGAGGCTCACCCTGCGGGCAGCGCCTCCACCGCCGCGTGGGAACAGGCCCTGGGCCTGTGGGCCAGCCACGCCCTGGCCCAAGGTCAGGATGAGCTGCTGCAGCAGGCGCTGCCCGCGTTTGAGCGCATCATGATCACCACCGCCCTGCGCCACACCGCTGGCGGGCGCCGCGACGCGGCCCAGCTGCTGGGCTGGGGACGCAACACCCTGACGCGCAAAATCAAAGAACTGGGCCTGGAAAGCCACGAGCAGCCCGACAGCGCGGCCAGCCACGACGGCGATGAAGATGGTGCATGAGCGTGGGCACGGCGCGCCATCGCCGTGCAGCATCGCTGCCTCTTGACCGCACACCCGAGCCCGATAACTATAAAAATAAGAGCTGCAACCGCTTACCCAGCAAATGTTTTAAGCCAAAAATACTAAAAATATAAAATCTTGGCATGACTTGTGCTTACAGATGGGTATCTATCCATCTGACCTTAGGAGCACAGCATGCGCATCGTGACCGCCATCATCAAACCCTTCAAGTTGGACGAGGTGCGCCAAGCGCTCTCGGACATCGGCGTACGCGGTATCACCGTGACGGAGGTCAAGGGTTTTGGCCGCCAGAAAGGCCACACCGAGCTGTACCGGGGTGCCGAGTACGTGGTGGATTTTCTGCCCAAGGTCAAGATTGAAGCCGCCGTGGACGACGACCAGGTGGAGCATGTCATCGAAGCCATTGGGCACGCTGCACGCACCGGCAAGATTGGCGACGGCAAGATTTTCGTCACCCAGCTGGACCAGGTGGTGCGCATTCGCACTGGCGAGACCGGCGCCCAGGCGCTGTAGCGCACCGCGCCCCTTCTTCGCCCTGCCCCCTTGGCACCCTCTTTCATGCAGGAGACCCACATGACCGACCTGACAACCCCCCTTCCTGCGGTGGCCGAGGCCGTCGCCTTCGTTGCCCCCGTCACCGACACCGTCACGTCCACCCTCAGTGCAGGCGATACCGCCTGGATGCTCACCTCCACCATGCTGGTGATCTTGATGGTCATCCCCGGCCTGGCCCTGTTCTACGGCGGCTTGGTGCGTGGCAAGAACATGCTGTCCGTGCTGGCGCAGGTGTTCACCATCTTTGCCCTGATTACGGTGCTGTGGGCCGTGTACGGCTTTTCGCTGGCCTTTGGCGGTGAGGGGCTGTTCTACGGCAACTTCAGCAAAGTGTTCCTGCTGGGCATCACGCCCGACACCATGTCGGCAGCACTGAGCACCATTCCTGAATTTGTGTTCGTGGCCTTCCAATCCACGTTTGCCGCCATTACGGTGGCGCTGATCGTGGGCGCCTTTGCCGAGCGCATCAAGTTCTCGGCGGTGATGATTTTTTCGGTGCTGTGGTTCACCTTCAGCTACATCCCCATCGCACACATGGTCTGGGGCGGCGGCCTGCTGGCCGAAGACGGCGCGCTCGACTTTGCCGGTGGCACCGTGGTGCACATCAACGCCGCCGTGGCCGGTCTGGTGGGGGCCTACATGGTGGGCAAGCGCCTGGGCTATGGCCGCGAAGCCCTGCCGCCGCACAGCCTGACGCTGACCATGGTGGGCGCCTCGCTCTTGTGGGTGGGCTGGTTTGGTTTTAACGCCGGTTCGGCCGGTGCAGCCAACGGCATTGCGGGCCTGGCCTTCATCAACACCATCCTGACCACGGGCGCGGCCACCGTGGCCTGGCTGGTGGCCGAGCAACTGCACAAAGGCAAGGCATCGATGCTGGGCGCGGCCTCGGGGGCGGTAGCCGGGTTGGTGACCATCACCCCTGCCGCTGGCTTTGTCGGCCCGATGGGTGCCATCGTGATGGGTCTGATCGCTGGCCCGCTGTGCCTGTGGGGGGTTTCGGGCCTCAAGCATCTGCTCAAGGTGGACGATGTGTGCGACGTCTTTGGCGTACACGGCGTGGGCGGCATCGTGGGCGCCATCCTGGCCGGGGTGTTCTGCTCTGCCAGCCTGGGCGGCATGGAGCCCGAGGGCTTCCACATGGCCAGCCAAGTGTGGGTGCAGGTCAAGAGCGTGCTGGTCACCGTGGTGTGGTCCAGCGTGGCCTCGCTGATCTGCTTCAAAGTGGCCGATCTGCTGGTGGGCCTGCGCGTCTCGGAAGAAGACGAGCGCAAAGGCCTGGACATTGCCACCCACGGCGAACGGGCCTACGTGCATTGATCCACCTACACCTGGCCCGCCGCCACGGCCCCGTGCCGTGGCCCAGGGCCCACCACCGTACAGCGCGCATGCCCCATATCGAGCATGCGCGCTCTTTTTTGGTGCATGGGTGTGGTGCATGCACACCACCAGCGCCCACTGCACGATGCATTTGCAGCCCCTTTGCGCCCGGCTGGTTGCATGATGGCCCCATGACCCCGGGGAAATGGGCCAGAGCAGCGCGGCATTTCGAGTTGGCACAGCTTTTGCTTCATCTCTGGACAAGCACCCTTTTTTCCTTTCGCAGCAACAAAGTGGCCACCTCTATGACTCAGACCTCTCAGATGCCCCAGGCGGCTGTCGCAAGCACCGCAGAAATCCACCACGCCCATACCCACGGGCTGTATGCCAACGCCGAGCACGACGCCTGTGGCGTGGGCTTTGTGGCCCATTTGAAGGGGGTCAAATCGCACGCCATCGTCACGCAGGGCTTGCAGATTCTGGAGAACCTGGACCACCGGGGCGCGGTGGGTGCCGACCCGCTGATGGGCGATGGCGCGGGCCTGCTCATCCAGATTCCCGATGCCTTCTACCGCGCAGAAATGGCCGAGCAAGGCGTACTGCTGCCCCCACCCGGTGAATACGGCGTGGGCATGGTGTTTTTGCCGCAGGAAGCGGCCTCGCGCCAAGCCTGCGTGCAAGAGCTGGAGCGCGCCATCGCCGCCGAAGGCCAGGTGCTGCTGGGCTGGCGCGATGTGCCGGTGAACACCGCCCTGCCCATGTCGCCCGCCGTGCGCGCTTGCGAGCCGGTGATGCGCCAGGTCTTCATTGGCCGTGGTGTCGATGTGCTGGTGCCCGATGCGCTGGAGCGCAAGCTGTACGTGATTCGCAAGCGCGCCTCCTCGCGCATCACCAGCTTGCACCTGACGCACGGCTCCGAGTACTACGTGCCCAGCATGTCCTGCCGCACCGTCATCTACAAAGGGCTGCTGCTGGCCGGGCAAGTGGGCCAGTACTACCTGGATTTGCAGGATGAGCGCGTGGTCTCGGCCCTGGCGCTGGTGCACCAGCGTTTTTCGACCAACACCTTCCCTTCGTGGCCGCTGGCCCACCCCTACCGCATGGTGGCGCACAACGGCGAGATCAACACCGTCAAGGGCAACTTCAACTGGATGCGCGCGCGCGAAGGCATGATGCGTTCGCCCGTGCTGGGCGACGATCTGGCCAAGCTCTACCCGATCTCGATGGCTGGCCAGTCCGACACCGCCACCTTCGACAACGCCTTGGAGCTGCTGGTCATGGCCGGTTACCCCCTGGCCCAGGCGGTGATGATGATGATCCCCGAGGCCTGGGAACAGCACACGCTGATGGATGCACAGCAGCGCGCCTTCTACGAATACCACGCCTCCATGATGGAGCCTTGGGACGGCCCGGCCGCCATGGTCTTTACCGATGGCCGCCAGATCGGCGCCACGCTGGACCGCAATGGCCTGCGCCCGGCGCGCTTTTTGGTCACCAGCGACGACTTGGTGGTCTTGGCCTCTGAAGCGGGCGTGCTGCCCATTGCCGAAGAGCGCATCGTGCGCAAATGGCGCCTGCAGCCGGGGCGTATGTTCTTGATCGACCTGGAGCAAGGGCGCATCGTCGAGGACGAAGAGCTCAAGCACCAGTACGCCCACGCCCGCCCCTATCGCCAGTGGATCGACAACGTGCGCTTGCGCCTCGACAGCATCGATGCGCAAGGCGCGCCCAGCCTGGCCCCGGCCGAACTGACCACCTTGCAGCACGCCTTTGGCTACAGCCGCGAAGAGCTGCAGCTGCTGCTGGCGCCCATGGCACAAAAGGGCGAAGAAGGCATTGGCTCCATGGGCAACGATGCGCCGCTGGCCGTGCTCTCGGCGCGCAGCAAGCCGCTGTACCACTACTTCCGCCAGCTGTTTGCCCAGGTGACCAACCCGCCCATCGACCCCATCCGCGAAGCGGTGGTGATGTCGCTGGTCTCCTTCATCGGCCCACGCCCCAACCTGCTGGACATCAACGCCGTCAACCCACCGCTGCGCCTGGAAGTGAGCCAGCCGGTGCTCGACTTTGACGCCATGGCGCGCCTGCGCCAGATCGAAAAACGCACCGGCGGCAAGCTGCGCAGCTGCGTCATCGACATCACCTACCCCGCAGAATGGGGCCCGGCAGGCATTGAAGCGCGCCTGGCCTCGCTGTGCTCGCAAGTGGTGCAGACCATCCACAGCGGCTGCAACATCCTGATCCTGAGCGACCGCCAGATGCGCCACGACCGCGTGGCCATCCCGGCGCTGCTGGCGCTGTCGGCCATCCACCACCACCTGGTGCGGGTGGGTCTGCGCACCTCGGCGGGCTTGGTGGTGGAAACGGGCAGCGCCCGCGAAGTGCACCACTTTGCCGTGCTGGCCGGTTACGGTGCCGAAGCCGTTCACCCCTGGCTGGCGCTGGAAACCCTGGCGCAGATGGCGCCCGCGCTGGGCGTGACGCCCGAGCAAGCCCAGGCGCACTTCATCAAGGCCGTGGGCAAGGGTCTGTCCAAGATCATGTCCAAGATGGGCATCAGCACCTATATGTCCTACTGCGGTGCGCAAATCTTTGAAGCCGTGGGCCTAAGCAAGGAGCTGGTGGAGCAGTACTTCCACGGCACGCCCAGCCAAATTGGCGGCATCGGCATCTTTGACGTGGCCGAAGAAACCCTGCGCCACCACCGCAGCGCCTACAGCCGCAACGCCGTGCTGCAGCCGCTGATGGACCCCGGTGGCGAATACGCCTGGCGCGCCAATGGCGAAGAGCACATGTGGACGCCCGATGCCATTGCCAAGCTGCAGCACAGCACGCGCGCCAACCGCTACGACACCTACGAGGAATACGCACGCATCATCAACGACCAAAGCGAGCGCCACATGACGCTGCGCGGCCTGTTTGAGCTGCGCATTGACCCGGCCAAAGCCATCCCGCTTGAAGAGGTGGAACCCGCTGCGGAAATCGTCAAGCGCTTTGCCACAGGTGCCATGAGCCTGGGCTCGATCTCTACCGAGGCGCACGTCAACCTGGCCATCGCCATGAACCGCATCGGCGGCAAGAGCAACACCGGCGAAGGCGGCGAAGACCCGGCGCGCTACCGCGAAGAGCTGCGCGGCATCTCCATCCGCAAGGGCAAGCGCCTCACCGAAGTGCTGGGCGACGTGGTCGAGGTGGACTACACCCTGGAAGAAGGCGACAGCCTGCGCTCCAAGATCAAGCAAGTGGCTTCCGGGCGCTTTGGCGTGACCACGGGCTACCTGGTCTCTGCCGACCAGGTGCAAATCAAGATGGCCCAGGGTGCCAAGCCCGGCGAAGGCGGGCAGCTGCCCGGCGGCAAGGTGTCCGACTACATCGGGCGTCTGCGCCACTCGGTGCCCGGTGTGGGCCTGATCTCGCCCCCGCCGCACCACGACATCTACTCCATCGAAGACCTGGCACAGCTCATCCACGACCTCAAAAACGTCAACCCGCAGGCCGACGTGTCGGTCAAGCTGGTGTCCGAAGTGGGCGTGGGCACGATTGCCGCCGGTGTGGCCAAGGCCAAGGCCGACCACATTGTGATTGCCGGGCACGACGGTGGCACGGGCGCCTCGCCCTGGTCGTCCATCAAGCACGCCGGTTCGCCCTGGGAGCTGGGCCTGGCCGAGACGCAGCAAACCCTGGTGCTCAACCGCCTGCGTGGCCGGGTGCGCGTGCAGGTCGATGGCCAGATCAAAACCGGCCGCGACGTGGTGATGGGCGCCTTGCTCGGTGCCGATGAGTTTGGCTTTGCCACCGCGCCGCTGGTGGTCTCGGGCTGCATCATGATGCGCAAGTGCCACCTCAACACCTGCCCCGTGGGCGTGGCCACGCAAGACCCGGTGCTGCGCCGCCGCTTTGCTGGCAAGCCCGAAGAGGTGGTGAACTACTTCTTCTTCGTCGCCGAAGAAGCGCGCCGCCTGATGGCGCAGCTGGGCATCCGCCGCTTTGACGACCTGATTGGCCGCGCCGACTTGATCGACACCCGCAAGGGCGTGGCGCACTGGAAAACCCAGGGCCTGGACTTTGCCCGCGTGCTGGCCCTGCCCGGCGCCCCCGCCGACGTGCCACGCCGCCATGTGGACGTGCAGGAGCACGGTCTGGAGGGCGCGCTCGACCAAACGCTGATTGCCCAGGCGCAAGCCGCCCTCACCCAAGGCCAGACGCAAACCCTGCGGGTGCCCGCGCGCAACGTACACCGCTCGGTGGGCGCCATGCTCTCGGGCGAGCTGATTCGCCGCCACCCCGAGGGCCTGCCCGATGGCACGCTGCACGTGCAGTTTGAAGGCACCGGCGGCCAAAGCTTTGGCGCCTTCCTGGCACGCGGCATCGGTTTTGAGCTGCTGGGCCAGGCCAACGACTACACCGGCAAAGGCCTCTCGGGTGGCCGCCTGGTGGTGCGCCCGCACACCAGCTTCCAAGGCCAGGCGCAAAGCAACATCATCGTCGGTAACACCGTGATGTATGGCGCCACCTCGGGCCAAGCCTTCTTTGCCGGGGTGGCCGGGGAGCGCTTTGCCGTACGCCTGTCGGGCGCCAGCGCTGTGGTGGAAGGCACGGGCGACCACGGCTGCGAATACATGACCGGCGGCACCGTCGTGGTGCTGGGCGCCACCGGGCGCAACTTTGCCGCAGGCATGTCCGGCGGCGTGGCCTATGTGTACGACGAAGACGGCAGCTTTGCCGGGCGCTGCAACACCGCGCAGGTGGCGCTGGATCCGGTGCTCACCACCGACGAGCAGCACGCCGCAGGCATTGCCCTGCACCAAGGCCAAAGCGATGAAGCCTTGCTGCAGCACTTGCTGCAGCAGCACCACAGCCTCACTGGCTCGGCACGCGCCGGCGCCTTGCTGGCGCAGTGGCCCGCTGCACGCAGCCGCTTTGTCAAAGTGTTTCCGCACGAATACCGCCGCGCACTGCAGGCGCAGCACAACCCGGCCTCGGTTGCAATGGCCATTGCTTAAGTACCGCCTACAAGGACATCGATCATGGGAAAAATCACCGGATTCTTGGAATTTGCACGCATCGAAGAAAGCAGCGACAGCGTGTCCCAGCGCCTGCGCCACCACAAAGAGTTTGTGCATGGCCTCACCCCCGCGCAAGCCCACCAGCAAAGCGCGCGCTGCATGGACTGCGGCACGCCGTTTTGCCACAACGGCTGCCCGGTCAACAACGTCATCCCCGACTTCAACGATCTGGTCTATCAAGACGACTGGCTGCAGGCCAGCCAGGTGCTGCACGCCACCAACAACTTCCCCGAGTTCACCGGGCGCATCTGCCCGGCGCCCTGCGAAGCGGCGTGCACGCTCAACATCAACGCGCAGGCCGTGGGCATCAAGTCGATTGAGCACGCCATCATCGACCGCGCCTGGGCCCAGGGCTGGGTGCAACCCCAGCCTGCCACGCACAGCAGCGGCAAGCGCGTGGCCATCGTCGGCTCTGGCCCCGCAGGTTTGGCTGCGGCCCAGCAGCTGGCGCGCGCCGGGCACGCGGTGACGGTGTTCGAGAAAAACGAGCGCCCCGGCGGCCTGCTGCGCTACGGCATCCCCGACTTCAAGCTCGACAAAACCCACATCGACCGGCGCGTGGCACAGCTGGCCGCCGAAGGCGTGGTGTTTCGCACCAACACCGTGGTGGGCAGCGCGCCAGAGGCCGCACAGGGCCGCACCGTCGTCAGCCCCGAAGCGCTGCGCACCGCCTTTGATGCGGTGCTGCTCACGGGCGGCGCTGAAGCCTCGCGCGATCTGCCCGTGCCTGGGCGCGATCTGGCGGGCGTGCACTTTGCCATGGAGTACCTGCCCCAGCAAAACCGCCTCAACGCCGGTGCGCAGCTGCCCCAGGCGATCCACGCCAAGGACAAGCACGTCATCGTCATCGGTGGTGGCGACACCGGCTCCGACTGTGTAGGCACGGCCAACCGCCAAGGCGCGGCCAGCGTGGTGCAGTTTGAGCTGATGCCCATGCCGCCCGAGCAGGAAAACAAGGCGCTGACCTGGCCCTACTGGCCGCTGAAGCTGCGCACCTCGTCCAGCCACCACGAAGGTTGCGAGCGCGAATTTGCCATCGCCACCCAAGCGTTCGAAGGGGAACAGGGCCGCGTCACCGGCCTGACCACCGTGCGCGTGCAGCTGCAAGACGGCAAGCTGGTGGAAGTGGAAGGCTCGCAGCAAAACTGGCGCGCCGACCTGGTGCTGCTGGCCATGGGCTTTACCGGCCCCCAGCCCGATCTGCTGCACAGCCTGGGCGTTGCCACCGATGCACGCGGCAACGCACACGCCCACACGGGCGCCGTGGGCGGCTACGCCACCAGCGTGCCCGGCGTGTTTGCGGCGGGTGACATGCGCCGGGGCCAGTCGCTCATCGTCTGGGCCATCCGCGAAGGCCGCCAGGCAGCGCACGCGGTCGATGCCTTCCTCATGGGCAGCAGCCAGCTGCCGCGTTGAGAACGTGTTCATGATCTCGAATGAAGGTGTGGGGGATGCGGTTCGGGATGGGTTGCGAGGCGCAAACCACAGCAATAGCTTGGCTATTGCGAGGATTTGCAACGACGCAGACCGCCCGAAGCCGCGCCCGCACACCCATGAGGAGATCGTGAACACGTTCTGAGGGCTATAAGCGCCATCTGGTGACTTTGAGTGGGATGACCACCATCCCGCTCAAAGCTGAACCTTGTAGCCATTTTTCAGCGCCAAGGTCTTGAACTTGCCTTTGGGCAGATTGGCGCGCGTTGGAAAGTCCAGCTCCAGCACTTTGTCACTGGGTGTAACGTCTTCCTCGCGCAGGTAGTCCTTGAACGTGGCCATGTAGACAGGTGCAACGCCTCCAAGTGCTGGCTGAGCAGCAGGCGCTCGTAAAACAGCGTGCCGATCTGCCGCTCCAGCGCGCGGGCGCTCCAGTTCTGGGTGGCCGCTTCAGTCATGTACCACTGGCGAACCTCGGCACTATCCACGCGGGTGAGCAGGCGGTAATGCGTCCAGCTCAATTCGTGACGCAGTGCGTCCCAAATTGGAAAGGCCTGAAAAAACGCCCGCATGTGGCGCAAGTTGCGCTCATCAAAGCCCTTGCCGAACTCGGCGGTGAGCTGCCCGGGCAGCATGGACAGCAGCCAGCTGCCGCGTTGAGGTCTATAAGCTATCCAGCAATGTCACGCAGCAGGATGGCTCCCAGGGCAAGGCGCTTGGAATGCTGCAGAGACTTTTTAAATCAACTGCTCCTGCAAGTCTGCCCTGGCAGCAGGCCGCAGCCGCGCAAACGCCAGCAGCTCGGCCAGGCGTGAGCCCTTGGCCTGCCACTGCCGCACGGCATCCTCACCCAGCAGCACGTAATGCCAGGGCAAGCCTTGGCGGTGCTGTGGCTCCAGCGCGTTGATGCGCTCACACCAGGCCACAGCGGCCTTGAGCTTGCGCTGCACATTGGGGTGAATGGCCTGCTGCTGTGCCTTGGTTTCCACCAGATAAATGGCATCCCCAGTGCGCACCAGGAAATCCGGGCTGTAGAACGCAGGCAGGCCGTCCTCCTTCACATAGCGCAGCCGCGCAAACGGGTGGCGCGTTTCGCTGATTTTGCAAAACGCCAGCACTTGGCTATCGGCCTGTGCCCAATGGATGAACGCTTTTTCCAGCCCGCCATTGCGTGCGGGCCAGCCCAGACGGGTGTAAATGCACTTGCCCACCTCCACCGAATGCGCCTCACGCACCATCAGGCGTGGGGTTTCGCTAAGCAGCCGCGCATGCACCTCGCTCTGGCCTGTGGTGTGCGTGTCCTCAGCCTCCAGCAGCGCCAGCGCAAACACCTTGGTAATGTGCTCCACCACCGGCTGCAGCAACAGCAAGCGCCAGTTTTCTGTGCCGTGACTCTGGCCCAGCGGATTGAAGTCGGTCTGGAAAAGCCGCGTCCAAATGTAGTCGTCCAACCAGCCCGTCAAATCCGCCGTATGCACCTGCAGATACGGCTTGGCCACATGGGTGGCTATTTTGTTGCCCTTGGGCAGTGGCTCAGACAGCGCCTGACTGATCCGCCGCGTCAGCCGGGCCAGATAGTCGTTGTAGCCCGCCACATTCATCACCGCACCATCCACGCGGTAATCGCCAAACAGCGTAGCGCTTTGCAAATCCTGCGAAATAAAGGTGTCGCCCTGGCCAAGCAGGGCCGCCAGCTGCGGCAGTGGCATGGCAGTAAATGCTGGCAAGGCCGTAATGTCCAGGGCCGTGTGGTGGTGCTCCTCGTCGGCCTCGCGCAGGATAAAGGGGATACCAAAGTCAAACGGCTCGAAGCCCTCCCGCAACTCGGCAGCCATCACATCGCCCGTGCTGGAGGCGCTGTTCATATCCTCACCTGTTGTGCCGACCAGGCCTTCGGTGAGCAAATCGTCATAAAACGACTGAAACGCCGGATGTTCCACGATGGACAGCACATCCAGCAAGCTGCCTGGCTCCTGCCCGGCAGCGATGCGCTCGCGGTTCTCACGCTTTAGGTCGTGGTACTCAGCATCGCGCCACATCAGCCGCAGACCGCGGCCAATCGTCTGCTCCAGCAAAATCTGCGCCTGCGACGAGCGCAGCGGCACGATCACGCAGATGTTGTTCACGTCAAAGCCCTCGCGCAGCATCAGCACACTGACGATCACGCGCGGCGTGGCGTGCCTGTCCACATTGAATAGCCGTTCGCGCACCGGTGCCCAGTCTTTTTCGCCCAGCTCCGCCTTTTTGCCCGAATCGATGGTCATCACCTCGTCGGCGTGCAATCCCTCCTGCTGCGTCAAAAACTGCGCCACCAGAGGCGACACCGTGGTGTCCTCGCACACCACCAGCATCTTGGGGTGGCGTGTGGGGTCGAGGGTGGCAAAGTCCTTTTCCAGTTTGCGCAGCTTGTGCAGCCCGGCACGCAGCATCACGCGCTGGCCTTCGCTCAACGCCGGGTTGCCGCGCTCATCGCGCTCGGCCTTGAAGTCCAACGGCAATGCGCCAATCTCCTTGCGCCGGTCCAGCACCAGCGATTTCACCAGCCCGGCCCGCATGGCGCTTTTCAGGTCAAAGTCCACCACGATGTGCGGAAAGTAGAGTTTTTTCTTGTTCTTGCCGCTGCCCACGTCGTTGTACGGCGTGGCCGAAAAATCCACCTGCACAAAACGCCGCCCCTTGGGTGCGGCAATGCGGCTCAGGCTTTTTTGCCACTCCACCTCGGTGACTTCACGCTCACGCTTGAAGTCGTGGATGTGGTGCGCCTCATCGTTGAACACCATCAGCTCAGGCAGCGCAGCCAGATACTCCAGCACATTGCCACGTGCATAGCGCCGGTCCAGCACCTCCAGGCTATTGCCCGTGGCGCGGCCTGGGGCCAGGGGCAACACGGCAGCGGCCACTTCATGGGCGGGTAAATCTGCACCCAGCGCTTGCACATCCGCAACATCATCGCCATCCGCATCCGCAGCCGCATCCCCCTCGGCCAGCAAATGCCAGTTGGTGATGGCAATCATGCCGTTGCCCGTGGCCTTCAAACCAATCTCATGCTTGGCGCACACATTGCCGCGCACAAAGGCAAACACCGCTTCACGGTGCGCTTCGGGGATGAATAAGTCGGCAAATTTTTTCACATCAGATTGACTAAAATCTCTTTCCCCACTTGCGCTTCCAGCTATCAATTTTCCACAGAACGCATCCAATAAGCGCTCATACACAATCAGCCCTGGTGCCACCACCATGAAGTGGCGCGTAAAGCGTGGGTTGTCCAGCCCCTCAGCCAGCGCCGCATTCTTGTTGAGCAACTGCCAGATCAAGAGCGCTTGCAGCACCCAGGTTTTGCCCGTGCCCGTGGCCATCTTGAAGCAGTATTTGGGGTGCGCGTGTTTGGGTTGTGCCACCTCGGCCAGCCGGGTACCGACCAGCAGCGCATCGGGTGCGGCTTGCTCGTACAAATCCTGCAAACTGCTAGCGCCCAGCACCTCGTGCGCGACGATGGCATTCAGAATCGCCTGCTTCTGTCCCGCATGAAAATTCAGCCCGCCGGCTGCACCACCGCGGGCATCGCCCATGTCCTGGCCAAACCACCAGTGCAATAGTTCAGCGGTGGTAGGTGTAACCAGCTCCAGCAAGTCAGCAGCACCATCTTCTAGGCCCAGGCAAAGCTGCTGGGTACGGGCCGTCAGTGCGGCAGAAAGCGCCAAAGGGGAATCATTGTTCAAAGCCATAAGATGCCAACTTGCCTACAATTGTGGTAAATCAAGAAAGGAAACGCCATGTCCACTATCTCCGTACGTATCGACGAAAGCCTGGTTGATGCCGCCCGTGCTGCCGCCAAGGCGGAATTCCGTACCGTCCAAGGACAGGTGGAGTTCTGGGCCAAAGTGGGCCGAGCCGCGCTGGACAACCCCGATCTGCCTGCCTCCTTCATTGCCGAAAGCCTGATGAGCCTGGCCGAGCCCCGCGAAGACGCCACGCCCTTCACGCCACGCAGCACCGCTGCCGTACAAGCATGAGCTGGGAAGTGCGCCAAACCCGGCGCTTTGCCCGCAGCTACAAAAAGCTGACCAACGCCACGCTGATTGCGGACACAGACGCCGCTGTGGCCGCCATCGCCGACGACCCCGACCTGGGCGAGCGCAAAAAAGGTGATCTGGCCCAGCTGTGGGTGCATAAATTCCGCAGCAACGGCCAGCTGTATCTGCTGGGCTACACCCGCGAGGACACCGTGCGGCTGGTCTATCTGGAAGCACTGGGGCCGCACGAGAATTTCTATCGGGATATGAAGCGCTAACCACGCGCTCACGCCATCCCATCCACGCTCTCCACGGTGCTGACCACCTCGGCCTCAAAGCCAAACACATCCACCACCCGCACGCACACGCGGCGCAGCCCGGCCTTGGCGGGCACCGTCAGCAAGGCCTGCGTGGTCACGCGCAACGGATCGCCATCGTTGGCGACATTGCCCCGGTAGTCCTGCCACACCGAGCGGAACACCTGCCCGTCGTAGTCCGGGTCCACCGCCCAGTATTCGATCAGCGCCAGTGGCTCGGCGTTGGCCACGGCTTGCAGCTTGGCACGGTTGGCATCGTCCAGATTGATCGCCTCGGGCGAGAGCAGCACATAGTTTTTCAGGCGCACGCTCAGGGTTTCTTCATTGCCCTGTACGCGCCGCTGCACCGGGTGCAGCGTCAGGTACTGCAGGCTGGAAAAACGCACCTGCCCACGCAGCTTATCCACCCCGCCTTTTTTGCGCAGGCGATCAAGCAAGTCGGGCGGAATCACCAGCACCTCTAGCCGGTTATCGTTCAGCGCCGTAATCGTCTCGCCAATCGAGGGCTCAAAGTTCCAGCCCAGCACCACCACACGGTCCCAACCGCCCAACAGGTTGTCGCGCTGGGCAATGGCTTTTTTCAGCGTGGCCGCGCCCGTGAGTTTGTTGGGCGAATCGGCCAGCACCAGCGTCTTGCTGCCACGCCGCCCGCCAAAGTCCACCCCGGCAATCTGGCCCAGATTGCGCTGCGGGTTGGCTTCTAGCGGCAATGGCAGGGCACCATAGAGCGACAACACGATTTGCGACAAATCGCCCACCCGAAAATCGCGTTTGCCAAAATGAGTTTTGGCCGCTTCGATCTGGTAGTCGCCAATGGCCTGGTACAGGAAGGGCTTGGCCTCCAGGTCGATCAAGCGCTTGCGCATGATCATGCAGGCGGGTTTGCCCAGGTCGGTGGTGATCCAGCGGCGGCCCAGTTTTTCAGCGACGGCGGCTGTCGTCCCTGCTCCGCCAAAAACGTCTATGACGACCCCACCTTCCGGACAACTTGAGTGAATGATCCGCTGCAACAGCTTCTCTGGTTTTTGGGTAACGTAACCTGTGGCTTCGTTGGAGATTGGCGAAGTGGCGTTTTGTGCACCGATGTCACCCCATACGTCAGTCACAAATTTGCCAATATCAGCGTAGGTCACATAGTCACGCCCATTAACCGTTTGCACCCTATAGCGACGTCCCTCAGCATCAACTTTTTTAAAGTGCGTATCAAGAGTGCTTTGATCGTAGGGAACCCGAAGGATGGGACCGTTCTTTTGGAAAAAGTGCGTAACTGCTGACGATTTTCGATACCAGTAAATTGCGTCATGCTTACGTGGGAAAAAACTGTCTGGGTTACCGCCAGCTCCATATCCCCAGACTATTTCATTGAGAAACGACTGCTTCCCAAACACCTCATCCAGCACCAGCTTGACGTAATGCCCCACATGCCAATCCAGATGCACATAAATCGAGCCGGTGTCCGCCAGCAGCTCGCGCATCAGGATCAGGCGCGGCGTGATCATGGCCAGGTAGGACGCGGTGCCGTCGCTCCAGGTGTCGGAATACGCGAACTGCTCGATCACCGTGGGTTTTTGCTCCAACTCCACGCCCGGTAGCGTGACCTTGGTGCGGTAGTCGGCCTTGCTGTCGAATGGCGGGTCGATGTAGATCAAATCAACTTTGCCGCGCAGGCTGGGCGTGTCTTCATCGCCCGCCAGCAGCGCGGCCATGGCCAGAAGGTTGTCGCCGTAGATCAGGCGGTTCATCCAGCCCGCGTCCTGCCCGTTGCCCACCTGTGCGGCGGCGTGTTGGGTTTGGCGGGTTTGTTGCGTCACCCAGTCCTGCGCTGCCACGTCCTTGGCGGGCAACACAACCTCGCGCGTTTGCAGGCGCACGCGTGATCGACTTTCCAGACTTTCTAGGATGCGTTCGGCTTGCTTGCGCCCGTTGGCGACGATTTCGGGGAGTTGTTCGAGCAGGGACTTGGGCATGGGCTGTACGTGAAATGCGCCAATTTGCGCAATTAAATCAAAAATTGAACTAAAAATTCAATCGATCGTACAACACAAAGTTTAATAAAAATTAAACAGAAATTTAATGTTCCAGCATGGATCAAAAGCTGGAATTTGCCGAACGTCTGCAAGCTGCCATGCGGGCCGCAGGCTTGGAGCCACGCCCGGCGGTGTTGCTCAATTTGTTCAATACGCACTACTGGGGCCGATCGGTGTCATTCCAGGCGGTGTCGCGCTGGCTGCGGGGGGAGTCCATTCCCGAGCAAGACAAGCTCATCACCCTGGCGGAGGTGCTCAAGATCGAACCCGAAGTGCTGCGCTTTGGCGAAGGCATACGCCAGTCGGTGCTGCAGCACCGCCAACGCTGGGAAGAGGGGGTGGGCTATCTGGAGCGCGAAACCTTCGATGCTTTTTTGCAGCTCCCTGCCCCCCAGCGCAAGATCATTCGCGAGGTGATCCTGACGTTTGCCAAAGCCCATAACAGCTAGCCCACTAGCTTTACTCTGCCCGCATCCAGCAGCCCGCTTGCGCTGCAGCGAAGCATGGCTGCACTTTTTTGGTGCATGGCGCGGCCCCCCAGCTGTGCGGCTGTGGGCAAGCTGCGCCGCAGCCAGGCACTGCATCCCCCTGAAGATGCTTGCCAAGCAGAATGATTTCTCAACTTGGCATGTTTGTTGCTTATTTGTTTTTCAAGCGCCATGGTGCAGTACGGCAGGTGCCCAGCCTCCTGTGCACGATGGCAAGCGCGTTATCAATTTAATAGCTGCTTGCGCTTGTATTTGCTTGTTTTCAAGATGATTTGTCTATGAAAGCATTCATTTGTCAGCGGTAAAAGCTATGTTTTTATTGAGTCCATCCAGCCAGCTTGAAGAACCCACCATGATCCGCACCAACACCCACTACCAAAAGCTGCAAGCCAGCTACCTCTTTGCCGACATCGCCCGCCGTGTGGCCGCCTTTCAGGTCCACAACCCGCAGCAAAGCCTGATTCGTCTGGGCATTGGCGATGTCACCCAGCCGCTGCCTGCTGCCTGCATTGCCGCCTTGCACCAGGCCACCGACGAGATGGCCAGCGCCAGCAGCTTCCGTGGCTACGGCCCAGAGCAGGGCTACGACTTCCTGCGCGAGGCGATTGCTACGCACGATTTCCAAGCCCGTGGCGCCCAGATCGAGGCCGATGAAATTTTTGTCAGCGATGGCGCCAAGTCCGACACCGGCAACATCCAAGAAATCTTTGCCCAGGACGTGCGCGTGGCCATCCCCGACCCGGTCTATCCGGTCTATGTGGACACCAACGTCATGGCCGGGCGCACCGATGCCGCCGTGGGTGGCCGCTACCCCGGCTTTGTCTATCTGGACAGCACGGCGGCCAACGGCTACGTGCCCGCCCTGCCCAGCGAGCCGGTGGATTTGATCTACCTGTGCTTTCCCAACAACCCCACCGGCGCCACTGC
Organism: Comamonas sp.; assembly: GCA_028690035.1. Lineage (GTDB taxonomy): Bacteria > Pseudomonadota > Gammaproteobacteria > Burkholderiales > Burkholderiaceae_C > Comamonas. The sequence continues at coordinate 212,105 of JAQVCA010000001.1, forward strand.
CACGCGTGCCCAGCTGACCGAATGGGTGGAATACGCACGCCAGAACCGGGCGCTGATCCTGTTCGATGCGGCCTACGAGGCCTTCATCAGCGACCCGGACATCCCCCACTCCATCTACGAAATCCCCGGCGCGCGCGAAGTGGCGATTGAATTTCGCAGCTTCTCCAAGACGGCAGGCTTTACCGGCCTGCGCTGCGCCTACACCGTCGTACCCAAGGAGTGCATGGCCTGGGACGACAGCGGTCAGGCCGTACCGCTGCACCCGCTGTGGATGCGCCGCCACACCACCAAGTTCAACGGCGTCTCCTACCCCGTGCAGCGCGCCGCCGAGGCCGTGTACAGCGCCGAGGGCCAGCAGCAAGTGCGCGCACTGATCGATGGCTACATGGCCAACGCGCGCACCATCCGCAGCGCCTTTGAGGGCATGGGCTTTGCCTGCACCGGCGGCGTCAACGCCCCCTACGTGTGGATCAACACCCAACGCGATGCCTGGGAGTTCTTTGACCTGCTGCTCAGCCGCGCGGGCGTGGTCTGCACCCCCGGCGTGGGCTTTGGCCGCTGCGGTCAGCAGCATGTGCGCATCAGCGCCTTCAACAGCGCCGACCACGTGCAGCAGGCGCTGCAGCGCATCACCCAGGCGCTGGGCCGTTAAGCACCACCTTCTGCCCAGGAGCGCCCCAGCATGCCCTTCGCCCACGCACCCCACCACACCCAAGACAGCGCCAGCGCCCCCGAGGCGCACGCGGCGCGGCCCCTGCGCCTGCACCCGCGCCAAGCGGCCATCATCGCGGCCCTGGCCGTCAGTGCCCCTTTTGCGAATGCGCAGGCCGTGGCCGCCGAAGCGCAGCGCCGCCAAGCCTTTATCGAGGCGCAGCTGCAAGCCAGCGGCCTGCACACGCTGGTGCTGGGCATCAGCGGCGGCGTCGATTCGCTGGTGGCCGGACGCCTGGCCCAGCTGGCCGTAGAAGCGCTGCGCCAGCGCACGGGCGATGCGCGCTACCGCTTTCTGGCCATGCGCCTGCCCTACCGCACCCAGCACGACGAGGCCGACGCGCAAGCGGCCCTGGCCTTTATCCGCGCCGATGAAACCCACACCGTGGACATCGCCGATGCGGTGCAAGCCCTGGCCGCGCAGCTGCCCGACCTGCAAGCGCTGCCCGCCGCGCGGCGCGACTTTGTGCTGGGCAACGTCAAAGCACGCACGCGCATGGTGGCGCAGTACACCCTGGCCAATGCGCGCAACGGCCTGGTGATTGGCACCGACCACGCCGCCGAAGCCGTCATGGGCTTTTTCACCAAATTTGGCGACGGCGCCTGCGATCTGGCGCCGCTGACCGGCCTGGTCAAAGGCCAGGTGCGCGCCATTGCCAGCCACCTGGGCGCACCCGCCGCCCTGGTCCACAAAACCCCCACCGCCGATCTGGAAGACCTGGCCCCCGGTCGCCCCGACGAAGTGGCCCACGGCCTGCCCTACCAGCAGATCGACGCCTTTTTGCACGGCCACCGGGTCGATCCCCCCATCCTGCAGCGCATCGTCGCGGCCTACGAAGCCAGCGCCCACAAGCGCACCCTGCCTCTGACCCCTGGAGCATGACCATGAGCACCACCCCCACGCCTGCCACGTCCACAGCCCCCACCGCCCCTTACTCGCCCCTGCCACCCTGGCCGCTGTACTTCACCAAAATGCACGGCCTGGGCAACGACTTCATGGTGCTGGACTGCACACGCCAGATCATCGACCTGCAGCCCGAGCACATCCGCCGGATGGCCGACCGCCACTTTGGCGTGGGCTTTGACCAGCTGCTGATGGTCGAGCCCGGCCCCAGCGACGACATCGATTTTGGCTACCGCATCTTCAACGCCGACGGCTCCGAAGTGGAGCAATGCGGCAACGGCGCACGCTGCTTTGCCCGCTTTGTGCTCGACCAGGGCCTGACCGAAAAACACAGCATCCGCGTGCAAACGCGCGCAGGCACCATCGTGCTGCGCATCACCGACAGCGGCGACGTCGAAGTCAACATGGGCGTGCCGCGCCTGCTGCCTGAGCAGATCCCTTTTGTTGCCGAGCAAGCCGCCCTCAGCTACACCGTCGCCGTGCAAGCAGGCAGCGACGAGACCGTGCAACTGTCCGTAGTCAACATGGGCAACCCCCACGCCGTGCTGCGCGTGGACGACGTGGACAGCGCCCCCGTGCCACGCCTGGGCCCCCTCCTGGAACACCACCCACGCTTTCCGGCGCGCGTCAACGTGGGCTTTGTGCAAGTGCTCTCGCCCAACCACATCCGCCTGCGCGTACACGAACGCGGCGCGGGCGAAACCCTGGCCTGCGGCACCGGCGCCTGCGCCGCCGCCGTAGCCGGGCAACGCATGGGCTGGCTGGGCCAGGACGTTACCGTCGATCTGCCCGGCGGGCGCCTGCACATCCGCTGGGCCGGAGAAGGCCAGCCCGTCTTCATGCAAGGCCCCGCCGTGCATGTGTACGACGGCCTGTGGCTCTGGCCCGATCAGCCCAGGAAAAAGCGATCACCTCAAAAATATTCACAACAAGAATCATAAATAACTTGATTTTTTGCGCTTTGAACTCAAAATAAGCATTTATTTAACCAAATAGGTAAAAAATGCTTGTTGAGTTCAGAGTGGAAAACTTTCGCTCTCTGCGCGCAGAGCAAGTGCTCAGTTTGGTCGCCTCCAAAGACAAGACGATGCAGGAAACGCACACCGTGAGCACCGGCCTCAAAGCCGTGCCCCACGTGCTGCGCAGCGCCGCCATCTATGGCGCCAATGCCAGCGGCAAATCCAACCTCATCCAAGCGCTGCAGTACATGCGCGGCGTGGTGGCCGAATCGGCCAGCGTGATACAGCCCGGGCAACACTTTGCGGTGCAACCGTTTCGGCTGGATGCCCAATCTGCCCAAGAGCCCACCGCGTTTGAAGTGACCTTCCTCATTGACGGTGTGCGCTACCAGTACGGCTTTGCCATGACGGCCCAGCGCATCGTCAGCGAGCACCTGCTGGTGTACAAAGCCTTCAAGCCACAGCGCTGGTTTGAACGCCGCCACGACGCCAGCACCGGCAAGGACGTCTATGTGTATGGCACTGGCCTGAAAGGGCCTAAACACCTCTGGGAAAGCGCCACACGCCCCAATGCTCTATTCCTGTCGATGGCCGTGCAGCTCAACAGCGAGGCCCTGCGCCCAGTGTTCGACTGGTTCGTCAACGGCCTGGTGATCTTCAACGAGCAAACACCACTCAACCCCCAGGTTTCCATACAAATGCTGCGTCAGGCCGAAGGACGGCGGCAGATTTGCGACTTTCTGGCCGCAGCCGACATCAGCATTGCCGATATCGAAGTGGTCACCCGCAAAGTGCCCGGCCACGCAGTGCATTGGGATGTGGCGGCAGGCAAGACCGAGGTGCGCAGCGAAGAGCTCGAAGAACACCCACTGCGCTTTTCCCACGTCACCGAGCAAGGCAGCGCCGTCTTTGGCCTGACGGACGAATCCAACGGCACGCGCAACCTGCTGTTTCTCAGCGGGCCGGTGCTGGACATCCTGCGCAAGGGCCTCACGCTGGTGATTGATGAGCTGGATACCAGCCTGCACACCTTGCTGGTGCGGGAGCTGGTGCGCCTGTTCCATCGCCCCGAACTCAATCCCGGCAATGCGCAGCTGATCTTTACCACCCACGACACCTCACTGCTCGATGCCCCCCATCTGCTGCGCCGCGACCAAATCTGGTTGGTAGAAAAAGACCGCGACCAAGCCTCGGAACTGATCGGCCTGTCGGAATTTAGCCCGCGCAAAAACGAAGCCCTAGAGCGCGGCTACCTCATGGGCCGATACGGCGGCATCCCACTGCTGAACCCAAACTTGGGAGTCCAAAACTGATGGCGCGCGACCACTCTCCCAAAGAGCGCCAGCGCCAACAGCTCGAACGCAAGCTAGGGCGACGCGCCAGCCACGACCGCATCCTGATCGTTTGCGAAGGCAGCAAGACCGAGCCCAACTACTTGGGCGAAATCCGGCAAGCCTACCGGCTGCACACCGCCAGCGTCCAAGTACACCCCAGCGCTTTGGGCACCGACCCGGTGCAAGTGGTGCAGTACGCCAAAGAGCTTTTTGAGTTTGGCGACAAAAACAAAGGCATCCAACCGCGTGCTTTTGAGCAGGTGTATGCCATCTTTGACCGCGACGAGCACCGCAGCTATTTCGATGCCCTGACCATGGCAGAGTCGCTCAACGGCAGGCTTAAAAACGACAGCAAACGCCTGGTGCGCTTCTAGGCCATTGCATCGGTACCCAGTTTTGAGCTGTGGCTGCTGCTGCACTACGAAGACATCCAGCACCCCCTGCACCGTAGCGAAGTCCTACGCCGCCTGCACACCCACATCCCCGGTTACGACAAAAGCAGCACACGTACTTTTCACACCACCCGCGAACGCTTGCCTCTGGCCACACAACGCGCCCAAGCACTGGCAACCCAGTTCAATGCCCGCACCGCGCCAGAGCCCTTCACCGCCATGGGTGAGCTGGTGCAACTGCTCACCCAGCTGCGCTCCGGCACATAGCGGCCTCCAGACCAACGCGCAACGCCAAGCTTTTTTTAATAAAAACAGGCTCTAGCCCTTATCCAGCAAGCGCAAGCAGCTATTTTTTTAGGACTTACCCCGAGCGCAGAGAGCCAGGGCGACGGCTACGCCAAATGTTTTTGGTAACTCTGGCGCTCCATATCCACCACCTCGACGGTGATGGAAATGTCTTGATGGCCCAAGCCCGAGAGCTTGTGCACGATGGCCTGCGACAAGCTGTGTTTTTGCACCTCGGTTCTGCCCGACAGAATTTTGGCGACCACATGCACAAAAGACGCTTTGCCATCACCCAGTTTGAAATTTTGGTAGGCAATGGCACGGACTTTGATATCGGCACCATCGGGCAAAAACAACTGGCTGTGGAGCGCAGCGTCAAAAACGGCTTGTACCAAGCCCTCAGGGGGAATATCGGGAGAGTGTTCGATGATGCAGTGGGGCATGAGATTTTTTGGCTGCTCAATAATCTAAAAAATATTTTTATTTTTTAGTAATTTTTACATCAAGACCAATTTAATTTTATCAATTATATTGAAATATATAAAATTAAATACATAGGATAATACCAAGCGATTGTGAAATAAATCTACCCATTCAAAAGCAATAAAAAATCTCACAACCGCTCTATCAGAGCACTATGGCAACAACTATTTCGCCAACTCTGCAAACTGAGGGTGGTTTACCACTTGCTTAAGCAACTCTTGCACCGCGGGGCCAAATGCGTCAGCAACATTCTTACAGGCAGAATATGCCGTCCAGCTGGTTTCAAATGGGTAATTGACAGACACAGTATAGCCAGGAGATGTATTCGATCGCACACTCATCGTGATATCCCAGCTGGCAGGCGTAAAAGAACTAAAACTCAAAGCCTCCAAACGGCCCTCAATCACCGTAGGCGCATTGGTTTGGTAAACCTGAGCCATGAATAGTTCTTCTTGGAATGCGTCCTTGATATATTGGGACAGAGATTTTCCGGGGGCAACTTTGACCGGCCCATTCAATCGGCACAATGGACTTTCTTCAATCCCTGGGGCAAGCATTACGGAGCCAATGCTTACTTTTTTACCATCTGCCTGCAAACTCTGCTGGATAGCGATGACATTGGCCGTTGATGCTTTATAGGGAATGGAGTTTGTTGTTTCACAACCTGACAGGATGAATGCCATCGCTACCATTGCCAACGAAAGTTTTTTTGTATTACTCATATTTAGCTTCCAAAGTTAATAACGTTTGAAATAACCGGCGCGCTTTAGCGCGTCCGGTTGATTGATTTGTTAGAAGAACCCTTGCAACTTTGCGATAACCCCTAAAACAACAGAAACGATACTAAGTGCTGAGATAATCCAATGCTGCTTAATATAACCAACAACGGACTCCATAGAAAGGCCGTATATATCTTTCCACTTCGCATTTGTTTTTAGGCTTCCATCAGATAGGCGTTCAAAAATATTTGACATGATATCCGCCTTGCGCAGTGTTGATTGATGCAGCTTTACAAACTCCTTGTTAGTAAATGCGTCTGCTTCAGCTTTGCCAACCAAAAAATCTCTTGCGGTCATTTTGTTGAGGCTTACAAGATTCTCAAGTCTTGGATGGCTTATGTACTTTACGCCAAAGACATCAATAAGAGCTCGTGCTAAATCAAATTTACGCTCTTCTGGCAACTCAATAGGAGTGCCGCCAAGAACTTTGTATCTGTGTTCGATTGCGGGGAAACCGTAATTTATATCCCGCATATTCCAGTGAATCCAAGTGCAGTGCTTTGTTTTACCCAAATTCCCATAAAACTCATCGAGCATTTCCTTTTCTAAGGAATCGTAGTTTTGCTCAATGCTTCCAAAGTTAACTTTCCTTTGTTCTGCAATTTTATGAATGGAGAAAGATTCTGTTTGTCCGGAAGCTAAATTTCGAACCGCGATTGACGTAACGCGAGGTGTTTTACCATCAGTTTTTTCATAGAACGACTCGCATGAATAGTGGATAACTACACATGTTTCAGTGCGCTGATCTAGCTCAGCGATTCGTTTGATCGCCGCGTTTCTTTTCTTGATTCTTCGTAGCGGTGTCATGTGAGTTTCTTCTAACTAAAACAGTTGAGCAATGTGGTGCGAAGCGCCACGTTGCTCGAACGAAGGGTTCTGCGACGTTGGAGCGGGGCACCAAAAAATCTGAGTTTTTTAACAGCCGATGCGCATCACTGGCCCAAGCAATGTCTGATGCCCATGCTGCGCTGTAGAGTGCGTCCACATAAGCTCGCTTATGTCGCGCACCGTAAGCGCAGCACACGCTATCATATTTTTCTTGTTTTATAAATACCCATCACTTGTGTTAACAGCCGCATATTTCTAACTGTATGGCGCAGCTCCAATGTCGAAGAACGAACCAAAGTAACCGGCGGCTGTAAGCTGTCCGCTTGAGCGCAAAGTTAGAACCCAAGCCCACACGCCAGTCACCCAAAGCTAGCAGCATAGCCGGAAAAACGAACCTGTACTAGCGCCAATACGAAACCAAAAGTACCCGGCACAAAACCAAAGTCAGAACCTACTTTGGAAACACTGGCGCAAACAAAACCGGATTTTTAACAGGCGTGGAATAAGCACGACCGTGGGCAAGTGCTAACGTTAAAGTTCACCTGCGACACGAAATGCATGCCGCCGCAAGGCGGCGCGCATTTTGGGGCATCAGGTGCAACGGCCTGTTAGCTTAATATTGATTTACCTTCTTCTTTTAAATATTCAATGGCTTCGACGGCAGACATGATTCTTGGATATTTTTTATTTTCTGTCCACAAAAATGAATCTGTACTCCATATCCATTCTGTATAAGGCGACACTACTGCGCTATAAATATTCTCTACCCATTCTAAATCATAATTAGATCCTATTTTATTTAGAGAAATGAAATCGGCAAGTGTTGACACTTGTTCCAATTTGTTTGCAAGGTCTGCACATCTAGCCGATATTGTACTTATATTGCCAATACCAAAGTTTAAAGGGCGCTCAAAAGCTCTACACTCAAATAAGTACAAATTGTTTTTCAAGCGTATAGCTACATCCACTTCCCTTTTTTTATCACCACAAAGGATTTCTCTTGATTGTAGAACTACGCTAAATCCTGAATCCAACGCAAGTTTTCCAAAAGAGTATTCAAATTCCGTACCTTTTTTACTTTGTGGATCGTAGTTTCGTAGACCAAAAAAAACATTTTTCAATAGTTTAAACCATGCGGAATAGTCGCAAAAATAGTAATTTCCAACAGGAATGAAGACGAAGTTTGGCCCATTAGACCAAACGCCTATGCTTGATTGTTTTATAGGACTTAATGTTAAAAATTCTATTATTGCATGTATTTGCTCTTCAAGATTAGATTCTTTTATGGAATTTTCTTCTCTGAGTTTTTTTATCATCGCAAGTATATCATCTACTATATGCTCCAATGATTCCCCATAGAAGGTGTATCCGCGTTGGAATTTCATGTAAAACATTAAGTCACTATTAAGATATTTTTCGAGTGATTTTGCTGATGATGCTATTAATAATTGAGAGCATAGTGCACAGGCCTGACAGAATTCAAGTAAGCCGAATTTAAATTTTTTCTGGAAATGTTTTGATAAATACTGATGCGCTTTGAAATAATCGTCAGCATTAATAATCCATGGTATATAATTTGGACAGAAATTGGAGTCAATATTTTTAAGGCCTAACTTGCTAGCAGTATAATGCCCAGCATTAATGAATGCGCAAAAAATTGATGCATTCGCGTCCCCAGTATTTGATGGTATAAAAGTTCCTACATTACTTGTCAATCCCTTATTGACAGAGTAATTTTCATCACGAGCATCAAATGAAAGAATAAGTTCATTTTGATCCGATGTCCGTTCTTCTACTAAGTCACCTGCGGATGTCGGAATTATCTTTACGCCTTTTCCCAAGGCTCTCATCTTTGCCCCTATATACCAATATTGATAAGCCAACCCCTCAATGGCATAGGTATTAGCCAAATCATTTTCAGTAAAATCAGTTAAAACCCACTGAGGGGGAGAATTGAGAAAATGCTTTTTGTAGCTCTCATATATTATGGGTTTTAGAGATTTCCTTAATGACGCATCAAACATTCCTCCGAGGATTTTTTCGAAATCAACTTTACTTGAAAGCGAAAAACCGTCCTCTTGCGTCAAAGACGCATATTTTAATATCGCCTGTTCCGCATAATTTCTAACTGTAACGGTTGTACTATCATTAGTATTGCCTCCCAATTCATTTGCTAAGAATGGTGAAATTCTTCTATAAATATGCATCCAATAGAATGCTGGGCGTTTTCGTATTATTTTTTCTAATTCTTCTTCTATTTTTTCTAGTAATTTGCCTAGTGTGGCATATTGTAATTCAGCGTCTTGTTGAGATAAAACATCAAATTGTTCAGAAATTATTGTTCGTCTGAAATTTATGGTATCTGTAACGTATCTTTTTTGAAGCATCTCATCGAAATCGCGATGGAGAATTCCAAACGTCAGTCGGTAGTATTCCGGAAGAACTATTGGAGATGGTTTATTCTGCTTCGCTTTGCGTTTTTTCATTTAAAACTTCTTGCTAAATTAACTTGGCAAAATGGTAGCAGGCCTTCCTGAACTAGCGATGATTTCGACCAGCAAAAATCACTTCTACATGTACGCCTATGGTAGTTTGTATTGTGGCTAACGAACTAAGGTAAGCGGCGGCTAGAAGCCGTCCGCTTGAGCGCAAGGTTAGAACCCAAGCCCACGCAACAGCCACCCAAGGCCAGCAGCATAGCCGGAAAAATGAACCTGCACCAGCGCCAATACGACACCAGAAAAACCCAGCCAAAAAACCAAAGGCAAAACCTACTTTGGGAACACTGGCACAAGCAAAACCGGATTTTTAACAGGCGCGGAATAAGCACGACCGTGGGCAAGTGCTAACGGGCGAGGTAAGCCGACCGCAGAATGCGGGTCGGCTTTTGACCGAAATGTTAGAACCAGAAGCCAAAATGGGTAGCCATGATTTGGCGACGGGCACGAACTGCGAAAAAGCGCAGCGCCACCGAGGCGGCGCAGCGCTTGCAAAACGATAGCTGCTTGCGCTTGCTACGCAAGGGCTGGAGGCCCAAAAGACTGAAAAATGACAAAACGCCAGCAGGCGAAGCCCGGACAAACGACAAACCAAGCGCTGAACAGCGCTTGAGAAAATAAATGCCGTTTGAATAAACATGGGCGAAATAAATTGGTTTTCAGTGGTACTAACTAAAATTAGGCAGCCAAATTTTTCAAAAACCAGACCGCCTATTACGAAAAATTTTTCATCTTCCCCCTGAGAAAAAAATTAGGCACCCCTAAAAAATCCCAGACGGGGCTTCCATCATCCAAACTTTTGTTACACCCGCCTTACAAACCCTTACTTCACCAATTCACCCTGCCGTTCGCGCACCACGTCCTTCAAAAATCGCCACACGGCCTGAATGCGGGGCTCGGTTTTGGCTTCTTCGGGCATGCTCATCCAGAAGGTGCGGGTAAAGCAGGCTTGCTGCGGCAATACGCGCACCAGGGTGGGGTCGCGGTCGGCCATAAAGGCAGGGAGGACTGCCAGACCGGCACCGGCGCGCACGGCTTCGTATTGGGCGGCGATGCTGGTGCTGCGAAATACAAAACGCGCCGGTTTATGCAGTTGGGCGAGCAATTGCAGTTCTTTCGAAAACAGCAAATCGTCCACGTAATGGATAAAGCGGTGGTGGCGCAAATCGTCGCTGCTGGCCACCAGGGGGCGGCGCGCCAGATATTGGCGTTCGCCGTAGAGGTAGAGGTGGTAATCGGTGAGTTTGGTAACGACCACCGAGCCACGCTTGGGCCGCTCTAGAGAGATGACGATGTCGGCCTCGCGGCGGCTCAGGTGCAGCAGGCGCGGCAAGGCGAGCAAATCGACCGACAGTTGCGGGTAGCGCAAGGTGAGTTGCGCCAGCGGGCGCGCCAGCAGCAGGGTGCCCAGCCCCTCGGTGGCGCCCACTTTCACCAGACCGGCGGGGTCGGCGGCGCTGCTGCCATCGGGCAGAGCCGCCTGTTCGACACCGCGCACGGCTTTTTCGATGGCCTGCACGGCGGGCAGCAGCTGCTGGCCCGCCTGGGTGGGCTGGTAGCTGCCCGCCTGGCGCACAAACAGCGCCTGGCCCATGATTTTTTCCAGCGCCTGCAAACGCCGCGCCACGGTGGTGTGCTCCACCCCCAACAGGCGCGCCGCCCCGGCCAGAGAACCGGCGTGCGCCACCGCCGCAAAAAAGCGCAAATGATCCCAATCCATGCGTGGCAGTGTAGCTGTGCTTGCAGGCAGATTATTTATCTATAAAAAATGGCAAAAAGACTTACCAGTCAAGCGTGAGCAGCTATTTTTACAGGAGTAAACTTCAAGAAGCTATATCGTTTTGGTGTAACGCCACCGTTCTTAGCGCTACGACCGCAGAAGCGCAACTGCTGCGCCAGTACGACAGCGCCCTGCAAGCGTTGAAAATGGTCATAGAAATGCCCGATGCCCGATGCCGATGCCGATGCCGATGCCGATGCCGATGCCGATGCCGATGCCGATGCCGATGCCGATGCCGATGCCGATGCCGATGCCGACCGCATCATCCGCTCACTCAAACAAAAAAACTGGGCCAGCAGCAGGGTGCCCAGCCCCTCAGTGGCGCCCACTTTGACCAGACCGGCGGGGTCGGCGGCGCTGCAGCCCCGCCAACACCTTGCCATCAAATGCCTTGGATCAAGGGATCTTCGCCCATCAGCAGCTGATATTGCCGTGCCAATTCGTGCCCCTCACCCAACAAAAGCACCTGGCGCAGTCCCTGGATCGTGGTCTGGGCGAACCCTAAATCGTTCATCAGCGAGCTGACCGTCAACCCATCGAGCAGTCCGCCGCGAATGGCTGCAAACAAATGCTTGCGAAATTGGGCATCGAACGTAGCCATCGACTCATCCAGCGCCTTTAGCCCTGCCAACCACTGCTCCTGCGACACATCGGCCACGCTCAGCGTATGCACATCTTTCAAGGTTTGCAGCATGTACAGCCGCAGTTCCAGATAGCTGCTGCGGGCGGCGTCCTCCTGAGGCGCTTGCAGAAATTTATGCATGTTGCGCTGCAAACGGTGCGCATCTTTGACCGCATCCACCAGCTGAAATGCAGCCACTTGGCTGCTGTGCCAGAAATCCTGCTGCGCCCCATCCAAAGGCTGCACCATGCTGCCCATGAACTCCAGCAAATCGGCATACACCCCTTTGATGTGCGTTTTGTATAAGGCATCGACGTTGATGGCCTGCTGCTGCAGGCGCTGGCGCAAGTCAGGGTCTTCACGCTCCACCGATGCACGCAGATCGGTGGGCGCATATACCGCATGCGCGACCACTTCCAGCGCCAGTCGCCCCATATGCTGCAGTTCTTTGGAGACCGCGCCACGCGCACTTTCCACCGTCTGTAAGGCCGCAGGCTGCAGGTAACGCGCCCGGGTAATTTGCATGATTTGTTCCGTCCCTGTGGCAATCAGCACGGCTGGCTCTTGGGCATCGGGCAGCCAGCGCTCCAAGGCGCGGGCCAGCTGCTGCTGCCAAGGCCAAAACACCAGCACGCCCAGTACGTTGAACAGGGTATGGAACAGGGCCAGTTGAATCAGCTTGTTCTCGCCCATGCCCACCCAGGCCGTACTTTGCAGCACCAGCCACGTCATGACGGGCAAGGCAAAGAAAGCAATGATGGCCGTCGTGCAGTTGAACACCATGTGCGCTACGGCCAAGCGCTGCCCGCTGCGAGCGCTGCCAATCATGCCCATCACCCCCGTAGAAACGGCAGAGCCCACGTTCGAGCCAATGGCAATCGACAACGCCTGGGTCAGCTCCAACTGCCCGCTGCCCAGCGCCGCCAGCGTTAGCATCAACGTGGCATGGCTCGATTGCAGCACCACGGTGATCAGCGTGCCCACGCCGACAAACAACAGCGCGCCCCGCATGCCCTCGGCGCTGTAGCGATCCAAACGCAAATCGCCAAAGCTGGAAAAGCCCTCTTTGATCTCGTCGATGCCAAGAAAAATCAGCGAAATCCCCAGCAAAAAGCGACCAATTGCCTTGCCTTTATCGCCCGAAAAACCCAGCAGCACCCCAAACACCAGCAACGGCATGGCAATTTTGGACATGCTGATGTTTTGCCCTGCCAGCGCCAGCAGCCAAATACCGCTGGTGGCGCCCAGATTGGCACCAAACAGCACGGCAATGCTGCCCACCAACGAAATCAGCCCCGCACTCAAAAATGCAATGGTCAGCAATGACACCAAAGTGCTGGACTGCAGCACAAACGTCGCTGCAGTACCAAACAGCAGCCCCTTGACCGGTGTGGCCGTACTGGTGGACAACCACTGCTCCAGCTTGCCCCCAGCCAGGCTCTTGAGACCTTGCTCCAGGTTCTGCATGCCGAACAAAAACAACGCCAAGCCTGCGCACAGCACCAGCCAGCCACTGCTGTACCAGAACGACCACATCAAGGCGGCAAACGCCAGCAGGATGAGCGAATGTTTGGAATGAGCTGGATTGATCAAGTCTTGCCTTTGATGCAGATGAAGGGGTGCAGGGGTGCAGAAGTGCAGTTGAAGCACAAAACAAAGCCTCCAAGGCAGGCACCTGGAGGCTCTAGGACAAAACGGCTGTGCAGTGGTGGTGTACCGCCGCCACACTGCCACGACGCAGACGGATCAGGACTGGAACCCGTACCCACCTGCGACGGTCAAAGCTACATGCTTATTCCACCTTGGCCTTGGCACGCAGCTCTTCTTGAAACTGTTGCATCTTCTTTTGCTGCAGCTCTTGCACGATCTGGGGCTTGACGTCCTCCAGCTTGGGCAATTCGGCAGTGCGAATATCGTCTGTGCGGATGATGTGCCAGCCAAACTGGCTCTTCACGGGCGCATCAGCCAGTTGGCCTTTGTCCAGCTTGATCATGGTTTCGGTGAACTCAGGCACGAAGCTGGAAGGATTGGCCCAGCCCAGATCGCCCCCCTGAGCCCCCGAGCCGGGGTCTTTGGATTCTTTCTTGGCCACATCGGCAAATTTTTTCTTACCTGCCTTGATATCGGCCAGCAGCGCCTTGGCCGTGGCCTCGTCTTCTACCAAGATGTGGCTGGTGCGGTACTCCTTGCCACTGTTGGCAGCAGAAAATTTGTCGTACTCCGCCTGCACTTCGGCATCGCTGACCGGATTGCTCTTTTCAAAGTCGAGGAACAGCTCACGAATCAGGATGGTCTGGCGCGCAATGTCCATGTTGTTCTTAAAGCCAGCAGTGCGCTCCAGGCCACGGCGCTGCGCCTCTTGAGCAAACACTTCGCGCATGACGACTTCTTCGCGCAGCTGGCTTTCCATTTCGGCGGGCAGGGCTTGGCCGCTGCGCTCTTCAATTTGCTGCTTGAGCAAGTTCAAACGCTCCATAGGAACGGGTTTGCCGTTCACAACAGCGGCATTCTGTGCCGAAGCGCCCAGGGCTGCCGTGCCCAAAATGGTGGCGGCCACGATCTGGGCCAAAAGCTTTTTTTGCATGGGTAAAGAAGAAAAAGGGAGACAGGAGGAAAAAAGGGAAAACAGCGGCGAATGGCTCGGAACGCCAGGCCCCGTGATTCAGGCCTCAATGGCCAAGGCATGTAGGCCTTGGTCAAAAAACGGACGCAGACAATCATACACAAGGCGGTGGCGGGCTACTTTGCTCTTCCCGGTAAAAGCTGCGCTGTCGATGCGTACGCGAAAGTGGGTGCCAAAGCCCGTGCCGTTGGCGCCCGCGTGCCCAGCGTGCAAGTGGCTTTCGTCGATCACCTCCAGCACGCAGGGATCCAGCTGGATACGCAGGGCCGCCTCCAAGGCGGTTGCGGACACGGGAGCGACACAAGATAAGGGGGTTGCAGTCATCTGATCGCACCTCAAGGTTGACGGGGTGATTCGGGTGCAGATTCTTGCAAGTAGCGACCCATGTACAGCGCCTGACCCAGCACAAACAGCAGCATCAGCCCCAGGCCGCCAAACATTTTGAAGTTCACCCAGGTATCGGTATCGAACTGGTAAGCGACCCACAGGTTGAGGCCGCCCATCGCCGTAAAAAAGCCGATCCACGCCCAGTTGAGCGTGCGCCACGCCGGCTCGGGCAACTGCAGTTGCGCGCCCATGAGCTTTTGGATGAAGTTTTTCTTGAGCAGCACCTGGCCAATCAGCAACACGCCGCCCATCAGCCAGTACAGCACGCTGGGCTTCCACTTGATGAAGTTTTCATCCTGCGCCAGCAAGGTGGCCCCACCAAAGAGCACGATCACCCCAAGGCTGACCCATTGCATCGGCTCCACCTTGCCCAGCTTGAAGCGCAGATAGGCGATTTGCACCATCGTTGCCACGATGGCCACAGCAGTGGCCGGATAAATGCCCCACAGCTTGAACGCCGCAAAGAACAGAACAATCGGGAAAAAATCAATCAACAGTTTCATGCGGTATTCAGGTGTGCGCGCCTGCCTCGGGTTCAGAAAAATGCAGCGCCGCAGAGTTCATGCAGTAGCGCAGACCTGTGGGTGCCGGGCCATCGGGGAACACGTGGCCCAGGTGCGCGCCGCATTGGCTGCACAAGGTTTCCACGCGGCGCATGCCGTGGCTGTGGTCGGCCACTTCGGTGATGGCGCCAGGCAGTGCCTGGGAAAAGCTCGGCCAACCACAGCCGGCGTCGAACTTCGTGTCCGATACAAACAGCGGCGCATCGCAGCAGATGCAGTGGTACTGGCCCGGGGCCCAGTGCTGCTCGTACTTGCCGGTAAAAGGGCGCTCGGTGGCCGCGTGGCGCGTGACGGCAAAGGCAGGCAGTTCGGCCTGTTTGGCCTGCAACAGGGCTTGCCACTGTTCGGCGGTTTTCTGGATCGGAAATTGCATAGGGTGTGGTGGAGCGCCGGGCTTGGGGAAAGTTTCCATCCTGATACCAGGTATCGATCAGGTATAAAAAAGAGAGCTGCTTACGCTTAACACACAAGGATTTTGATAAAAAATCACCTTAAAATCCTTGCTAGTAGAGCGGCTACAGCTCTCTTTTTTGATAAATCGTGCGCTACTGGCCCAAAGAGCAAGCAGAGCAAACACTAATTGCGCCGCGCCAGCATGTCCGACGACTGGCCTTGTACCCACTGGCGCACACGCTGCGCATCGCCCAGACGCGCCGCGCCGCTCACGGAATCCAAGAACACCATGATGAGCTGGCGCCCGGCGACCTCAGCCTGCATGACCAAGCAGCGCCCGGCTTCAGAGATGTAGCCGGTTTTTTGCAAGCCAATCGACCAATCGTCGTTGCGCACCAAGCGGTTGGTGTTGTTGAACTGCAGCACACGGTTGCCGATATCCACCTCTGCGCTGGGGGTGGTAGAAAAATCGCGCAGCACCGAGTTGGCATGGGCCACGTTCACCAGAGTGGCCAGATCGCGCGCACTCGACTGGTTGCTGCTGGACAAACCGGTGGGATCGACAAAGCGCGTATCCACCATGCCCAGCAGTTTGGCTTTCATGTTCATCTGGCGCACAAACCGATCCAGTCCGCCCGGGTAGGTACGCCCCAACGCATGGGCAGCACGGTTTTCGCTGGACATCAGAGCCAGGTGCAACAACTCGCGGCGGCTGAGCTGCGCACCCACGCTCAGGCGCGAGCTGCTGCGCTTGACGGTGTCCACATCGGCTTGGATGATGGTGATGACTTCGTCCATGGGCTGGCGCGATTCGGTCACGATCAACCCCGTCATGAGCTTGGTGATGGAGGCAATAGGCAGCACCGCTTTTTCGTTCTTGCTGACCAAGACCTCTTTGGTATCTTGATCCATCACGAACGCTACGCTGGACTGCAGACGCAGCGGATCGCTGGCCAAGTGCAAGCCCGCTTGCTGCCCAAATGAGGGCCGCGCCACCACAACAGCGCCCGCTGCGGCTGCACCAACCGCCGCAGCCCGGGCAGCGCGCCGACCGGCATTGCTGCGTTTGGGGGGCGTTGCCTTGGCAAGGCGCTGGTTCTTAGTTGCCTTATTGCGGGCAACAGGAGAAGTCGTAACTTTCGCCTTAGGTCTGGGTTTGGCGGCCTGGGCCTTGTTCACGCTGGCGGCTGTGGCCCGCTTTTTGGCAGGAGTCTTGGCCGCCTGGACGCTGGTAGCGCCCAGCGCCAGCGCCCATCCCAGCAGCACCACGCTCATTGTGCGGGCCCAACGCCCGCCTTTTCTTCCACCCGCCTCAACACCCATGACACCTCCCCAAAGCAGACACAACAACACACACCAAGCGCCCCGCAGGGCGCCTGACAATGTCAAAAATTATATAGCGCCTGCCTCTTGCGCAGACACAGATTCCGGCTGTCCGTACAGACGGTTCAGGGCATTCAGATAGGCTTTGGCCGAGGCCACGATCACATCCGGATCGGCCCCCACGCCATTGACCACGCGCCCGGCGCGCTGCAGACGCACGGCCACTTCGCCCTGGCTTTCGGTGGAGCCGCTGATGGCGTTAATGGAAAACAGCAGCATCTCCGCACCACTGTTGACCTGGCTTTCGATGGCCTTGAAGCAGGCATCGACCGGGCCATTGCCCTGGGCGCTGGCCTTGATTTCGCGGCCTTCGTGCTGGAACACCACTTCAGCGCGCGAGGGCTCGCCAGTCTCACTGTGCTGCTGCAAGGAGACAAACTGAAAGACATCTTCTGGCGTCTTTGAGCCTTCTTGCACCAGTGCCAAGATATCTTCGTCAAAAATCTCGCTCTTGCGGTCGGCCAGCTCCTTGAAAGCGGCAAAGGCGGTGTTGATGGCCGCTTCGCTGTCCAGCTCCACGCCCAGCTCCTGCAGACGCTGCTTGAAGGCATTGCGCCCCGAGAGCTTGCCCAGCACGATCTTGTTGGCGCTCCAGCCCACATCCTCGGCGCGCATGATCTCGTAGGTGTCGCGCGCCTTGAGCACGCCATCTTGGTGGATGCCGCTGGCGTGCGCAAAAGCGTTGGCGCCCACCACGGCCTTGTTGGGCTGCACGACAAAGCCGGTGATCTGACTGACCATGCGGCTGCTGGCCACGATGTGCTCGGTGGCGATGTTTATATCCAGACCGAAGTGGTCGCGGCGCGTCTTGACGGCCATGACCACTTCTTCCAAAGCGCAGTTGCCCGCACGCTCACCCAAACCGTTGATGGTGCATTCCACCTGACGCGCGCCGCCGATCTTGACGCCAGCCAGACTGTTGGCCACGGCCATGCCCAGGTCGTTGTGGCAATGCACGCTCCAGATGGCCTTGTCGGCATTGGGTACGCGCTCACGCAGGTTTTTGATGAAGTTGCCGTACAGCTCGGGGATGCCGTAGCCCACGGTGTCGGGGATGTTGATGGTGCTGGCGCCTTCGTTGATCACCGCTTCAATAACGCGGCACAGGAAGTCGGGATCGCTGCGGTAGCCGTCTTCGGCGCTAAATTCAATGTCATCGAGCAGGTTGCGCGCAAAGCGCACGCTGCGCTTGGCCTGCTCCAGCACCTCTTCGGGGCTCATGCGCAGCTTTTTCTCCATGTGCAGCGGGCTGGTGGCGATAAAGGTGTGGATGCGCGCGCGCTGTGCGTCCTTCAGCGCTTCGGCCGAGCGGGCAATATCGCGATCGTTGGCACGCGACAGGGAACACACCGTGGCATCTTTGACCGTACGGGCAATGGCCTGCACCGATTCAAAGTCGCCGTTCGATGCCGCAGCAAAACCGGCCTCAATCACATCCACGCGCAGGCGTTCGAGCTGGCGTGCAATGCGCACCTTTTCATCACGCGTCATAGAGGCGCCGGGCGATTGCTCGCCGTCGCGCAAAGTGGTGTCAAAAATGATCAAACGATCGCTGCCCATGGTGTATCCCCCTGATGGTTGGCTGGTGAAGTTGGTTGCGTGAAAAACTTATGCCGCTACGCACACCTGTACGGCGGCGCGCTGCAAGCCTGAAAGAATAGCGTGCATCGACGCCGACACGATGTTGGCATCGCGCCCGACACCGTACACTGTGTGCTCGTCATCGACGCGCAGTTCCACATAAGCTATGGCCTGCGCATGGGCACCCTGCCCCACGGCATGCTCTGAATAATCCTGCACACGCACGCTGCGCCCCAGCGCATCGCACAAGGCGTGCACAAAAGCATCGATAGCGCCATTGCCTTGACCATGCAGCGGCACCACTTGGCCCTCCAGCAGCACACTGCCTTGCAGACGCACTTGACCCTGGTCTTGCTGCATGGCGTATTGCAGGCCGTGTTCTTGGGTCAGGCCGTACTCTTTTTCGAAAATCTTCCACAAATCGGCAGCGGCAAACTCGGTACCCAAAGCATCCATCTCGCGCTGCACGACTTGGCTGAACTCAATCTGCAAGCGGCGCGGCAGTTGCACGCCGTATTCGGTTTCCAGCAGATACGCGATGCCACCTTTGCCCGACTGGCTGTTCACGCGGATCACCGCCTCGTAGCTGCGCCCCAGGTCTTTGGGATCGATGGGCAGGTAGGGCATATCCCAAATATCCCCCTCTTTGCGTGCTGCAAAGGCTTTCTTGATCGCATCTTGGTGCGAACCGGAGAACGAGGTGTAGACCAAATCACCCACATACGGATGGCGCGGGTGTACGGGCAGCTGGTTGCAGTATTCGACCGTGGCACGAATGGCGTCGATATCGGAAAAATCCAACCCTGGGGCAATGCCCTGGATGTACATGTTCAGCGCCACATTCACGATATCCAGATTGCCCGTGCGCTCGCCGTTGCCAAACAGACAGCCTTCCAGGCGATCGGCTCCGGCCAGCAAGGCCATTTCCGCCGTAGCGGTACCAGTGCCGCGGTCGTTGTGCGGGTGCACGGAAATGATCACACCATCGCGGCGTTCAATGTGGCGGCACGTCCACTCCACCATGTCGGCAAAAATGTTGGGGCTGGAGTGCTCCACGGTGGTGGGCAGGTTGATGATGCACTTGTTGTCGGGCGCGGCTTCCCAGACTTCGGTCACTGCATCGATCACACGCTTGGAAAACGCCAGCTCCGTGTCCGAATACATCTCAGGCGAGTATTCAAACTGCCACTGCGTTTGCGGGTACTGCGCAGCCAGGTCTTTGAACATCTGCGCGTGCGTGCGTGCCAACTCTACGATGTCGTCCTCGCTCATGTTCAGCACCACGCGGCGCATGACCGGGGCGGTGGCGTTGTACAAATGCACAATGGCGCGCGGAGCACCTTCCAAGGCTTCAAAAGTGCGACGAATCAGGTGCTCGCGCGCCTGGGTCAGCACCTGGATGGTCACATCCTGAGGGATACGCCGTTCTTCGATCAGCTTGCGCAGAAAGTCAAACTCGGTTTGCGAGGCCGAAGGAAAGCCCACCTCAATCTCTTTAAAACCGATCTTCACCAGTTGCTCGAACATGCGGATCTTGCGCTCCACATCCATGGGTTCAATCAACGCCTGATTGCCATCGCGCAAATCCACGCTGCACCAGATGGGCGGGTGCGCGATCTGCGCCTCGGGCCAGGAGCGATCACGCAACTGCACAGGAGCGAAAGGGCGGTATTTGCTGGCGGGGTTGGTCAACATGGTGGTGTCTTTCTTACAGGGTGAAGGCGGATGGGCTCAAACAAAAATAAAAACAAAAACGGCCCGTCGCAAGCTGCTGACGGGCCGTGGAAGTAGTGTGTGGAAAACGCGCGCGCTACTGGCTCTGCCCGATGGACATGCCTAGTAGTAGGGTGGTGGCTTGCGTAAACATAGGGAACACTCTAGCACAATTTGCTGCACTGCAACCAAAGGCATATGCGACCCGCGAGCCAATCAATGCAGGCCACGCTCATCGGGCTCATCCTTGGACATGCTGATCACGCTGGTGGGTTGACCCTTGGCCTTGCGCGACAGGTACACGCCGTAGCCACTCACGCCATACAGAGCAAACACGCCAAACAGCACCGAGGGCGCATGGATGTTGATCAACGCAATCGCCAGCGGGATCAACACAATCGCCGCAAAAGGCACGCTGCGCTTGAGGTTGATATCTTTGAAGCTGTAAAACGGCGCATTCGTCACCATAGTCAACCCTGCGTACAACGTGAAGGCAAACATCACCCAGCTCATCGCTTGCCAAGTGATGCTGCCATCTTGGCCGCGCACCACGCCATAGTCGTCCATCAACCAGACAAAACCCACCACCAGGGCCGCAGCAGCGGGCGAGGGCAGGCCCTGAAACCAGCGTTTATCGACCACGGCAGTGTTCACGTTGAAACGCGCCAAACGCAGCGCAGCGCATGAGCAATACACAAACGCGGCAATCCACCCCCAGCGCCCCAAATCCTTGAGTGCCCAGATATACGAAATCAGGGCAGGCGCCACGCCAAAGGACACCATGTCCGAGAGCGAGTCCATCTGTTCACCAAAGGCGCTTTGCGTATTGGTCATGCGCGCCACGCGCCCATCCAGGCTATCGAACACCATCGCGCACAGCACTCCGTAGGCTGCCAGCGTGAAACTGCCATTCATGGCCATGACGATGGCGTAAAAACCGCCAAACAACGCTGCTAGGGTGAAGAGGTTGGGCAGGATGTAGATGCCCTTGCGCCGCTTGCGCACGATGATGCCGGCGGCGCTGTCGTTGTCTTGCATGGAATGCTGCTCCGTGGGGATGACGTGTCCCAATAAATCGCCCTATTCTACGCACCATGCCAGAGCACCCCGGCGCGCCATAGAGCGCAAAAAAGGCCACCGCAGTGGCCTTGGCTTGGACATGCCCAGTCACCTGGGCATGGCGCGCTTAGTTGCGCGTCTGGTCCACCAGCTTGTTCTTGGCGATCCAGGGCATCATGGAACGCAGCTGGCCACCGACCTGCTCGATGGCGTGCTCGGCGTTCTGGCGACGGCGGGCCGTCATCGAAGGGTAGTTCAGGCGGCCCTCGCTGATGAACATCTTGGCGTATTCACCGCTTTGGATGCGCTTCAGGGCGTTGCGCATGGCTTTGCGCGACTCTTCATTGATGACTTCCGGGCCAGTCACGTACTCGCCATACTCCGCGTTGTTGGAGATGGAGTAGTTCATGTTGGCAATGCCGCCTTCGTACATCAGGTCCACAATCAACTTCAGCTCGTGCAGGCACTCGAAGTAGGCCATTTCGGGGGCGTAACCGGCTTCAGTCAGGGTTTCAAAGCCCATCTTCACCAGTTCCACGGCGCCGCCACACAGCACGGCTTGCTCGCCGAACAGGTCGGTTTCGGTTTCTTCCTTGAAGTTGGTCTCGATGATGCCGCCCTTGCCGCCGCCGTTGGCCGAAGCATAGGACAGGGCCACGTCACGGGCCTTGCCGGACTTGTCTTGGTAGATGGCGATCAGGGAAGGCACGCCGCCGCCCTTCAGATACTCGGAGCGCACGGTGTGGCCAGGGCCCTTGGGGGCGACCATGATCACGTCCAGGTCAGCGCGGGGCACGACCTGGTTGTAATGCACGTTGAAGCCGTGGGCAAAGGCCAGCGTCGCGCCTTGCTTGATATTGGGCTCGACGTTGTTCTTGTACACCTCGGGGATGTTCTCGTCGGGCAGCAAGATCATGACCACATCAGCGGCCTTGACGGCGTCGTTGACTTCCATCACGGTCAGGCCCGCCTTGCCGACCTTGTCCCACGAGGCACCGCCCTTGCGCAGACCGACGATCACTTTCACGCCGCTGTCGTTCAGATTCTGTGCGTGGGCGTGGCCCTGGCTGCCGTAGCCGATGATGGCCACGGTCTTGCCCTTGATCAGGCTCAGATCACAGTCTTTGTCGTAGAAAACTTTCATGTTGGATTCTCCAGTTGGTTCGTTCTTCAAAAATAAAAGAGGAAAAGTGAGGTAGTGGGGGCTCAGCGCGGCACAGCCGCAGCCGGGACTCACACGCGCAAGATGCGCTCGCCGCGACCGATGCCGCAGGCACCGGTGCGCACGGTTTCCAGAATGGCGCTGCGATCGATGGCTTGCAGGAAGGCATCGTTCTTGGCCACATCGCCTGTGACCTCGATGGTATAGCTCTTGTCGGTCACGTCGATGATGCGGCCACGGAAGATGTCGGCCATGCGTTTCATCTCCTCGCGCTCTTTGCCCACGGCACGCACCTTGACCAGCATCAGCTCGCGCTCGGTGTAGGCGCCTTCGGTCAAATCCACCACCTTCACCACTTCAATCAGGCGGTTCAGGTGCTTGGTGATTTGCTCGATGACATCGTCCGAACCGGTGGTCTCGATGGTCATGCGCGAGAGCGAGGCGTCCTCGGTGGGCGCCACGGTGAGCGACTCAATGTTGTAGCCACGTGCCGAAAACAGGCCGACCACGCGCGAGAGCGCGCCAGCTTCGTTTTCGATCAGAACGGCAATGATGTGTTTCATGGGGTGCTTCCTCTTTTTACCGCCCTCCCCCAGCACCGGTAAGCGATGGGCTTGGCAGGCAATAGATTCATCAAAATTAGGAGCTGCTAGCGCTTATCTATACTGAATTTCAAAGAGTTTAATACTTGAAATGACGCCAAAAAAGCGGTAGCAGCTATGGTTTTTATGATCTGGGCAGATTGTAGTTACAGATCATCTTTGCCCAGCAGCATCTCGGTGATGCCTTTGCCGGCCTGCACCATCGGGAAGACGTTCTCCGTGGGATCAGTGCGGAAGTCCAGAAACACGGTCTTGCCTTCCTCGCGCACGATGCGGCGCGCCTCTTGCAGCGCCCATTCCACCTTGGCGGGGTCTTCAATCTTGATGCCCGCGTGGCCATAGGCCTCAGCCAGCTTCACGAAATCGGGCAGCGAATCCATATAGCTGTGGCTGTAGCGGCCCGAGTATTCGATCTCCTGCCACTGGCGCACCATACCCAAGTAGCGGTTGTTCAGCGCGCAGATCACCACCGGGGTGCTGTACTGAAAGCAGGTGGCCAGCTCCTGGATGTTCATCTGGATCGAGCCCTCGCCCGTGATACAGAACACCTCGGCGTCGGGCTTGGCCAGCTTGATGCCCATGGCATAAGGCAAGCCCACGCCCATGGTCCCCAGACCGCCGGAGTTGATCCAGCGGCGCGGTTCGTCAAAACGGTAAAACTGAGCAGCCCACATCTGGTGCTGGCCCACATCGGAGGTGATATAGGTATCCGTGCCCTTGGTCAGATTCCACAGGGTCTCAACCACATATTGGGGCTTGATGACGGTGCCGTCGCCACGGTCGTACTGCAGGCAGTTGCGGCCACGCCAGGCTTCGATCTGGTCCCACCAAGCAGCCAGGGCGCCAGACTCGGGGCGCTGCGTGGTCTCCTTGATCATGGCGATCAGCTCGGTGAGCACCTCTTTGACATCACCAACGATAGGGATGTCCACGCGCACGCGCTTGGAAATGACCGACGGATCCACATCGATGTGGATGATCTTGCGCTCGATCGACTGGAAATGCTTGGGGTTACCGATCACCCGATCGTCAAAGCGCGCGCCCACGGCCAGCAGCACATCGCAATGCTGCATGGCGTTGTTGGCCTCCATGGTGCCGTGCATGCCCAGCATGCCCAGGTATTTTTTGTCACTGGCGGGGTAAGCGCCCAGGCCCATCAGGGTGTGGGTGACCGGATAACCCAGCATGTCCACCAAGGTGCGCAGCTCTTGGCAGGCATCGCCCAGCAACACCCCGCCGCCGGTGTAGATGTAGGGGCGCTTGGCGCTGAGCAGCAGTTGCAGCGCTTTGCGAATCTGTCCCGAGTGGCCTTTTTTCACCGGGTTGTAGGAACGCATCTCCACGTCGCGCGGATAGCCTGCGTAGGCGGCTTTCTTGAAAGAGACATCCTTGGGAATGTCCACCACCACTGGGCCAGGACGCCCCGATCGCGCAATGTGAAACGCCTTTTTCATGGTGCTGGCCAAATCGCGCACATCCTTGACCAGGAAGTTGTGCTTGACCACCGGACGGGTGATGCCCACCGTGTCGCACTCTTGGAAAGCATCGGTGCCAATCGCAGCGGTTGCAGTCTGACCGCTGATGACCACCAGTGGAATCGAATCGGTGTATGCAGTGGCAATACCCGTGACAGCATTGGTCAGGCCAGGGCCAGAAGTCACCAGCGCCACGCCCACCTCGCCGGTGGCACGGGCAAAACCGTCGGCGGCATGCACGGCTGCCTGCTCGTGGCGCACCAGCACGTGCTGAATCGTGTCTTGCTTGTACAGCGCGTCGTAGATGTACAGCACAGCACCACCGGGGTAGCCCCAGAGGTATTCCACGCCTTCGGCCTGCAGGGCTTTGACCAAGATTTCAGCGCCCATCAGCTCAGAGATAGGGCTGCTGGAGGTGTTGGAGGAAATAGAAGCGTCGGCAGCCTGTGCTGCCTGGGAAGTGGAGAGTTCCATATGTGTGATTCAACCTTTGTGAATTTCTCTAACGAAAAACCTTCGGTGCCCCTTGCACGCAGCCCTCGTGAGGCCGGCTTGGGACTTGAGGCCACGACCATGGGCGTTGCTACGTAACCGCCTATTTGCCGAATCGTGACCCGTTTGCCTACGTGTTGCCAGTATTGCGTGCATGCATTATGGCACTGCAACATAAGCCAAACGACGGCTTTTTTTTATTGTGCAATCGCAATGCGATAATCCTGCTTTTCCCGTAGGCGACAGCGCCTGCGAGCCATCTCTCTCGTTTTTTGTCTGCCCCTTGGCCACTGCACAAGAGCTCTCCCAATTCCTCAAAAGCATTGAAAAGCGTGCTTTCAAGCGCACTTGGTTTCATGTGCGCGATGAGGAAGCAGCCCTGGACATCGTGCAGGACAGCATGCTCAAACTCAGCCAGCACTACGGCGACAAGCCGGCGCAAGAGCTGCCCATGCTGTTTCATCGCATCCTCTCCAACACCACGCTGGACTGGTTTCGACGCCAAAAAACGCGCAACGCACTGTTTTCCAACATCTCCGATCTGGAGCATGCGGCTGGCGCGGAACACGAAGATTTCGACTGGCTGCAAACTTACGCCGACGACACGCAAAGCAGCGCAGCACAAAGCGCCGAAGCTTTGACCGAGCGCACCCAGTTGTTACAAAGCATTGAAAAAGAAATACAAATGCTTCCGGCGCGTCAACGCGAGGCATTTTTGTTGCGTTACTGGGAAGAAATGGATGTTGCCGAAACTGCCGCTGCTATGGGCTGCTCGGAAGGCAGCGTCAAGACGCATTGCTTCCGCGCCGTTCAAGCCCTGAGCAAAGCACTCAAAGCCAAAGGAATTGAGCTATGACCCACCCCGCCCCCCACGATGACCAAGCTCAGGATCTGTTTGCACGCAAGATCACCGCACACTTGAATGCCTCCGAAGCCCAACTACCCTATGTGGTGACTGAGCGCTTGCGCGCCGCGCGCGAGCAGGCAATTGCCCAGCGCAAGCGCGCGGATGTGCCCCTGCGTACGGTAGCGCCAGCCAGCGAAACCGCTCAGCAACTGGCAGTCAATGCCGATGGCACCTTGTCCTTGGGTGGTGCCGGCCATGAACCGCGCACGGCGCCCCTATGGTTGCGCCGCCTGCTCACTGGTCTGCCCCTGGCTGCGCTGGCGATTGCCCTGACTGTGATTAGTGTGGATGAAGATACACGCGCCACTTTGGGTGTGGCCCAGGTCGACGCTGAGCTGCTCACCAGCGCACTACCCCCTGATGCCTATACCGACCCTGGTTTTTTGCAGTACCTGCAAACTGGCACGCTCCAGAGCACATCCGCCCAACCGTAAACCCTCAGCCGCTAGGCCGCTCACACCGCTCCATTTTTTGGCATGCCCCCATCGCCCAACGCCCCCGCTAACGCCCACACTCAAAGGTCATTGCGCCACAGCGCGCCGCCTGCGCTGTGGGCTGCAGGACTCGTGTTGCTGGCACTGGCATGGGGTGGGGGGCGTTTGTGGCCCCAAATGGCAATGGCGCCCAGCGCTTTGCCACCCAGCCTAGCGGTGCATGAGGATCGGCGCAACGCCCCCCTGACCACCGAGACACCCACCGAGCTGCGCCTGAGCAGTGTCGGCCCAGAATGGAAAGACCTGACGCCCGTGCAGCGCGACATTCTGCAGCCTTTGCACCTGCAATGGCCTGCCATGGGGGGCCTGACCAAACGCCGCTGGCTACTGCTGGCCGAACTGTACCCGGGCATGAGTACCAAAGAGCAAACCAAGCTGCACGAGCGCATGCAGTCTTGGGCCAGTCTGAGCGCACAGCAGCGCAACCAGGCGCGCCTGAATTTCTCGAATGTCAAGCGCTTGACTCCTACCGAGCTGGCTGCCAAGTGGGAGGAATACCAGGCCTTGAGTCAGGCAGAAAAACAGCGCCTAGCAGACGAAGCCCGTGCGGCGCAACAAGCTGTCAAGGCCACACGCAAAAAGCGCAAGCTCACGCGCGTGCCTGCAGCTGCCAGTGCGCCAGCTGCCGCCAATCCGCCCAAGATTTTGCCGCCTGCCGATATGGCACCGGCAATGCCTAAGCCGCCCACCACGCCAGTGCCTGTCGATGCCCACGTCGTTGCCGCACCTGTGGTCGCGCCCAGTGTGGCACCTGCACAGCCGTTGCCATCCATAACAGATGCTGCGCCCTTGCCTGTGCAAGTACCCCAGCCGATGTACACCATGGATTTGCCCCCGTTACCCCAAAGTAACCCGGCTGCCAGCACTGCCACGGATACGCCCCATCACACTGTGGTGGCACCAGCACCAGTACCCACCTCAGAGAGGCCAACGCCAGACGGCACCCACCACCCTCCTGCCTTGCCGCACATGCCCTAAGCGTAGCCCTGTCTAGGTTCCAGCACGACAGCGCATCGGCCACAGTACCCATGGTTTAGGCTGACTGTCACTTTTTTGTCCTGTTTTTGCCTTATTGTCGCGCCGTGACCGCTCCCGCTCCAACCTCCTCCTGCTCGCCAGACTCTGGTACCGATCTACATGCCCCCGGTCTAGTGCGCCGTATGGCTTGCTGGCTCTATGAGGGCTTGCTGATGTTTGCCCTGATGATGGTGGCGGTGCTGCTGCAAACCGCGCTGGCGCTGCTGCTGCCTGCGTTCAACCACCCCGTCTTGCTGCAAACCACCAGTGTGCTGCTGTGGGGTGCCTACTTTGTCTGGTTCTGGCGGCACGGTCAGACTTTACCCATGAAAACTTGGCGCATCGCCATCGTCGATACCCAGGGTCAGCCAATCCACAACCTGCGCGCACTGGCGCGTTATGCCTACAGCTGGATCTGGTGCATGCCGCTGCTGGTGCATCTACTGGGCTGGCAACTGCCGCTGACGCAGCTGGCGCTGTGGCAAGGCGCTTGGGTACTGACCTGGGCACTGCTCAGTCGCCTGCACCCGCTGGGGCAGTTCTGGCACGATGCTTGGGCAGGTACGCGCTTGGTGTCTACCGCCCCCATGAAAGCACGCACGACATGACCCCCCCCCACCCGCACAAGGCCCGCACGGGTTTTTCGCGCCTGTGGCATGCCACATGCTATTCCTTACAAGGGCTGCAGGCGGGCTGGCAAGAAAAAGCCTTCCGCCTCGAAGTCCAGCTCGCCTGCCTCTTATTGCCTACCGCATTTTTTTTAGGCCAAAACTGGGTGGAGCGCATGCTGCTAGTGGGCAGCGTGCTCTTGGTTTTGATAGTCGAACTGCTCAATAGTGGTATTGAGGTGGCCATCGACCGCATCGGCCTAGAGCTGCACCCTTTATCCAAAAAAGCCAAGGATCTGGGCAGCGCTGCCGTGCTGCTTAGCCTGCTGCTCAGCGCCCTGACCTGGGGCAGTGCCTTGCTGACCTACTGTGAAAGATGGTTGCCATGACCAGCCCAACCTCCCTGCCCCTAACAACTCCCAACTTTTCTTTGTGCGTGTACTGCGGCTCGCGCCCGGGCCACGACCATGCCTATACGCAGGCTGCGCAAGCCGTTGGCCGCTGGATTGGCACGCACGGCGGACAGCTGGTCTATGGTGGCGGGCGCACCGGCTTGATGGGTCAAGTGGCGGAAGCCACGCGCCTGGCCGGCGGTCGCGTGGTGGGCATCATCCCGCAAGCACTGGTTGATCGGGAAGTGGCCAATCCGCTGTGCGACGAGCTGCATGTGGTGGCCAACATGCACCAGCGCAAAGCCATGATGGCCGAACGCAGCCACGCCTTTTTGGCCTTGCCCGGCGGCATTGGTACCTTTGAAGAGCTGTTTGAAGTGTGGACTTGGCGCCAGCTCGGCTACCACGACAAACCAATTGGCATCCTGAACGTGGCAGGCTACTACGACAGCATGTTGCAGTTCTTGCATTCGACCGTCAGCACCGAGTTCATGGGCAGCTGGCAAATGGAACTGGTACATACCGACCACCGCATCCCCGAGCTGCTGGCGTACCTGGTGCAGGCCGCTGGCACCAGCCCGGAAAGCCAGCCACTGGAAGAACGTATTTAAAAATATAGCTGCAGCCGCTTACTCCTTGGTCATTTTAGACATAAAACGGCATAAAACTGTTTATATACCAGCGGTTGCAGCTCTTCTTTTTGACAAGTCCTGCAGTCTCCTGAAAACGAATGCGACTGCGTCGGTGACGGTGACGGTGGTTGAAAGCGCAACAGCACCCACGCTAAGGCACAAAAAAGCCTACTCTGCTTACACAGAGTAGGCCTCTAGTCTGAAAACCAGCTAAGACACAACTTACAACGAATCAATAAAGCTGCGCAGTTTGTCACTGCGGCTAGGGTGTTTCAACTTGCGCAGCGCCTTGGCTTCAATCTGGCGGATGCGCTCGCGTGTCACGTCAAACTGCTTGCCCACCTCTTCCAACGTGTGGTCGCTGGTCATTTCAATACCAAAGCGCATGCGCAGCACCTTGGCTTCGCGCGGGGTCAAGCCATCGAGGATGTCTTTGACCACATCGCGCAGACCTGCCTGCATCGCAGCGTCCACCGGCGCGGTGTTGTTGGTGTCCTCGATGAAGTCACCCAGGTGGCTGTCGTCGTCATCACCGATGGGGGTTTCCATCGAGATCGGCTCTTTGGCGATCTTCATGATCTTGCGCACTTTGTCCTCGGCCATCTCCATCTTCTCGGCCAAGATGCTGGCATCGGGCTCAAAGCCAAACTCCTGCAGATGCTGGCGCGAGATGCGGTTCATCTTGTTGATGGTCTCGATCATATGCACCGGAATGCGAATGGTGCGCGCCTGGTCGGCGATCGAACGCGTAATGGCCTGACGGATCCACCACGTGGCATAGGTCGAGAATTTATAGCCACGGCGGTACTCGAACTTGTCCACCGCCTTCATCAGGCCGATATTGCCCTCCTGGATCAAATCCAGGAACTGCAGGCCACGGTTGGTGTACTTTTTGGCAATCGAGATCACCAAGCGCAGGTTGGCCTCGATCATCTCTTTCTTGGCAAAACGGCTGGCACGTTCGCCATCGTTCATGCGCTTGTTGATGCGCTTGAGTTCTTCCAGCGGTACCACCACGCGGTTTTGCAGGTCGATCAGCGCTTGCTGCAGCTCCTGCACATCGGGAATATTGCGCCCCAAGACCGCGCTGTAGGGCTTGTTGGCCGACGCGTGCTTTTCGACCCACTGCAAGTTGAGTAAATTGGCAGGAAACTCCTTGATGAACAGCTCTTGGGGCATGCCGCACTTGTCCACGATGATCTTGCGCAGTTCACGCTCTTTCTTGCGCACATCATCGACTTGGGCGCGCGCCATGTCGCACAGTTTTTCGATGGTCTTGGCCGTAAAGCGGATGGTCATCAACTCTTCGGTGATGGACTTTTGCACTTTGGCGTACGCCGGCGAGCCCCAGCCGTCTTTGTCGTAGGCCTTGCGCAGCTTCTCAAATAGATCGCGCATGCGGTCAAAGCGCTCCAGCGCCTCCACCTTGAGCTTTTCCAACAGGCGCGTCATGGCCTTGGAGCCGCCCTTGCCGTCGTCATCGTCGTCTTCGTCGTACTCGTCGAAGTCTTCTTCGGCCACGTAGTCGTCGTTTTCATGGGCATTGACAAAGCCGTCCACCACGGTGGAAATCACCACCTTGCCTTCACGGATGTCGTCTGCCATTTGCAGCACTTCGGCAATCGTGGCGGGCGATGTGGAGATGGCCTCCATCATGTCCATCAAGCCGCCCTCAATGCGCTTGGCGATTTCAATTTCGCCTTCGCGCGTGAGCAGCTCCACCGTGCCCATTTCGCGCATGTACATGCGCACGGGGTCGGTGGTGCGGCCAAATTCAGAATCCACGGTGGATAGCGCCGCTTCGGCCTCTTCCTCGGCTTCTTCTTCAGTGGTCGCAGACTGGCCGGTGTTGTTCAGCAACAGGGTTTCGGCATCGGGCGTTTGCTCGTACACCGCCACGCCCATGTCGCTGAGCATGGCGATCACCACTTCCAGCGTTTCGGCATCAACCAGCTTGTCGGGCAAGTGGTCGTTGATTTCCGCATGCGTCAGGTAACCGCGCGTCTTGCCCAGCTTGATCAACAGCTTGAGGCGCTGGCGGCGTGTGTTCATTTCCTCTTCGGTCAGGACGGTTTCGTCCAAGCCGAATTCCTTCATCAAGGCGCGCTCTTTGGCCTTGCTGATTTTCATACGCAGAGGCTTGACTTTTTCTGTGCCCTCGGCGGCAACCACTTGTTCTTCAGGTTCGGCTTCGAGCTCCAGATCGGCTTCGATGTCACTCAGGTCGGCGTCATCGTCCAGTGCATCGCCCTTGTCCTTAGGTTTGCGCCCGCGCTTGGCTGCGGGTTTGGCATCGTCGCTTTTGGCGGTTTTCTTGGCGACCGTTTTTTTCGCAGCCGGCGCCTTGGTCACGCCTTCCACGCTGTCCAATGCATCCACAACGGCGCTCTCGGCATCGGATACAGCCGCCGCCGATTTGGCGCTGTTTTTGCGGGCGGCGGTTTTTTTGACTGCCGGCACGCCCGTGTCAGGCACTGCACTCAAGACCTCAGCGGCAGCGACAGTGGCGGTAGTGGTTTTTTTGGCCGCTGTTCTTGCAGTGGCTACTTTTTTGGCTGTAGGGGGCGTTCCTGCAACCGCGACCACATCTTGCGTAGCGGTGGCCACTGTCTTGGCAGCCGTTTTCTTGGCGGCCGTTTTCTTGGCAGCCGTTTTCTTCACGGCAGGCGCTGTGCCATCGATTGCTTTTTTGGTGCTGCGCTTGGGAGCGGCTTCGGCCAAGAGGGCGTCAGCCATGGCTTTGAGTTCGGCTTTGGTTGCCACTGGGGTTCCTTTTCTGCACTGTTCTGCAAAAACCGCCCGAATGCCGACGACAGGCATATGGGGCTATCCACACAACGCCCGCGCACAGGCGTTGCACTTACACATCTTGCACAGACGTGCTGGGAGCAGCGCTCCCTGGGCAAGATAGTGGGGCGATCATTTGGTGTACAGCCCTTGCGAAAGATGGCCCAGCCTGGTTGGCTGTGGCGTGCATGCGCTTGCACGTGGCCGGGTCGGAGGTACTGCTGTCGCTCTTGCCGATGAAGTGCCAATTATAGGCGCCCCCAGCAAATGCAAGCCCCAAACTCAAAACTTTGTCAAGCCCTGCCAATATCCCAACGGCTCTCTGGGCAGCAGCGCCCCTTACAGCAACCGGCTGCGCGCCTGAAGTGCCTGGTAGCGCTGGCGCACCTCTTGGTTGCTAGGGTCTTGGGCATAGGTTTGCGCCAAAGTGGTCAGCAACTCATGGATGCGCCGACTCAACCACGGTTTCAGAATGCTGCGCAACTCGTCGTACTGGGCCTGCACATCGTCCTCGGGGTGGGCCAGAGGGCCTTGCATCAGCGCCAGCACCCAATCGGCATGCAAAGTTTGCATTAAATTGGCCTTTAAGGCAGGCCAGGCAAGCGCTCCATGCTCTTGAAATTGACTTTCTAGCCAGCGAAAAAACGGACCATGGGGCGCAGGCATATGCACCAGTGCATCCAGGTCGTCGTTGTCCAAACGCTCCAGCAGCGCCATGTGCGATAGCAGCAGACGCACCGCCTGGTCTGGCCCGGTGGTGATTTCTGCACGCGGCAATGCCCGCCGACTGGTGCGCTCCTGCGCAAAGCGCTGCCCACGGGGCGTGAAGGCGGGAGCCCAAGCAGGCCGTGCGCTGGCATCGGTCGATGCAGCTCCAGCGCTGCTGCGCCCTACCCCCGGGTGGGGCGTCGATGCACGCTCCCACAGGGCCTGCAGCTCGGCAGCCGGCAGGGCAATGTGCTGTGCCAGCTCATCAAGCACCAAGCGTTTGAGCGTGCTGGGGGGCAGCAGACGCCACAGGGGCTCTGCTTGGCTGGAGAGTTTGGCGCGCCCGGGCGCGCTGCCCAGGTCGCAGCCTTCACTGGCACAGGTCAGCAAAAACTGGTTGAACGGCTGCGCTGCATGCACCAGGCGCGCAAAGGCATCGCTGCCGTGCGCGCGGATAAAGCTATCGGGATCGTGTTCGGGCGGCAAGAACAAAAACTTGGCGCTGCGCGTGTCGTTGAGCAGCGGCAGCACGGCTTCCAGCGCTTTGCGCGCCGCACGCTGTCCGGCGACATCGCCATCGAAGCTGAACACCACCGCATCGGTAAAACGCAGCAGTTTGTGCATATGTTCGCTGGTGCAGGCGGTGCCCAGCGTAGCCACGGCATTGGCAAACCCCAACTGTGCCAAGGCCACCACGTCCATATAGCCCTCACAAACCAGGGCGTAGCCGCTGTCGCGCATGGCGCTGCGCGCTTCAAACAGGCCGTACAGCTCGCGACCTTTATGAAACAGCGGTGTTTCGGGGGAGTTGAGGTATTTGGGCTTCTCGTCCCCCAGCACGCGCCCGCCAAAGCCAATGCATTGGCCCTTGACGTCCCGAATCGGGAACATGATGCGATCGCGAAAGCGGTCGTAGCGCCGATCTTCTTCGGCATGGTGAATGACGAGGCCGCTCTCGGTCAGCAGCGCGCTGGTGTAATCGGGGAACACACTGGCCAAGTAATTCCAGCCAGCGGGCGCATAACCCAGGCCATAGCGCTGGCTGATGCTGCCCGACAGGCCCCGGCGCTTGAGGTAATCGATGGCATGTGGTGCGTGCTTGAGTTGCTCGCAATAGACTTGTGCGGTGCGCTCCAGCACTTGCCCTAGACTGTCTTGCTGCTCTTTGTGTGCTTGACGCTGGGCACGTTGCTGGGGCGAGACCTCTTCTTGTGGCACCTGCAGCCCCACCTCCTGCGCCAGGGACTGCACTGCCTCCATAAACTCCATCCCAGTGTGCTCCCGCAGAAAGGCAATCGCATCCCCGCCCTTGCTACAGCCAAAGCAATGGAAAAACTGCTTGACCGGGCTGACGCTGAATGAGGGCGACTTCTCCCCATGAAATGGGCACAGGCCCATGAAGTTGGCACCGCTTTTTTTCAGCGTGACATAGCGCCCCACGACGTCCACGATATCGACGCGCTGCAGAAGGTCTTGGATGAAAGAAGCTGGAATAGACACAAGCGCAATGGTCTGGCTGGCCCCGCACGGCGCAACCAAGGCAAAAAAGCCCGGTAGAAGCTACCGGGCATCAAGAAGGGAAAGGGGGAAAACTGCGCGGCAGTTTAATGCAGCATCAACGCACCTGCACTTTTGCTTTTGCCTGCACGCGCTGGCGGGGTGCACAAACCACATTCGTAGTGCTTGGCGTTTTCATACATTTCGGTCACAAACATGCCAGCGCACTTGCTGCATTTGGTGCGGGTGAGCATCTGTGCATCCACAAACTTGACCAGACGCCAAGCACGGGTAAAGGACAGCAGGCAATCGAGCTCCAGCACCTGTACCTGCTCTGTGTACAGGCGGTAGGCTTTGGTCAGTACGTCGATGGGGTCGGCGTCCACGCCCTTAGACAGGTACTCGTAAATGTTCAGGAACAGCGAGCTGTGGATGTTTTCCTGCCACGTCAAGAACCAGTCCGTCGAAAACGGCAGCTGGCCTTTGGAGGGCGATTTGCCCGCAATCTCTTTGTACAGACGGATCAAGCGCTCGTACGAGAGCGTGGTCTCAGACTCCAGCACCTGCATGCGTGCGCCCATTTGGATGAGCATGGC
This sequence comes from Comamonas sp., assembly GCA_028690035.1. Lineage (GTDB taxonomy): Bacteria > Pseudomonadota > Gammaproteobacteria > Burkholderiales > Burkholderiaceae_C > Comamonas. The sequence goes on from JAQVCA010000001.1 coordinate 246,751, forward strand.
TGCGCGTTCAATCTGGCGCGATTCATGCAGTACGCTTTTCACAGCAGCCGCTTTGGCAGCAGGGATAGTAGCGACAGTGGCGGTAGCACCCATGGTGGTAACTCCTTGAACAATCACAAGAACAGGAAGGCTGTGCTTAGAGCACTTCCGACACACGGCTGGCCATGACGATGTTGGCGTGCATGGTGTTCAGCGCATCGTTGGTGTTTTTGTTGGTGCTGTGGTTGGTCAGCAAGCTCCAGACCAGTTCATCGTCTACACGGAAGCTGCACAGCAAGGTATTGCGCGAGGCCAGCTTCAGGATTTGTCCCGCCGACAGAACACCCAGCAGATCGCAGGCCTCTTCGCTCAGCCCCAGACGGAAGATGGCCTCCGCCTTGTCCTGGCGAATCAAGTTTTGCGCCAGCATCAAATAGGTCAGGTTGGCTTCGCGGATCTCGGCGAGAAGTTGTTCATTGGTCATGGTGCTTCCTTTCCTGGGTGGGCAGTCTTTGCAGAGTGCTTTATGTGCGGTACAGGTACTGGATACCGCGCTGTTGTGGAAGCAATTGTGTGCCGACCGGGTTGCCAACTTGAGTCGGCGCACATCCATGCAGGTTGTCGGTGTGAGCGGAAGAGGCGTGTCGGTGCGAGTGCTACACCTTGTCAGATTTTTTCTTACACGCCACCTGCCAAGCTCGCGACCAGCGCAGGTGGGCCGCAGCGCTACAAGGCACTTATTGCAACGCTGGGTGCTACTTTAATAGCAGCATTCGCCCTTCCAGCGGCGAAATAGCCGGGGTTTTACCAGCCATCCCACACGCTTGGTGGCCGAGAGCCCCCTGGGCATCGGACACTGCGCTTATGCAGCACCCTGTGCATACGGGCGACTGGCATCGCTGCACCACTGACTCCAACTACCAGCAAACAACGCCGTGGGTGCAAAACCTGCCAACTCCATCGCCAACAGATTGGGGATGGCACTGACACCACTGCCACACTGATGCACCACGCTGGCTGGATCGCGCCCAGCCAGCAAAGCCTCGAACTCGGCACGCAGCAAGGCCGCAGGTTTGAAACGCCCATCCAGCCCCAAATTGCTGCCGAAAGGGCGATTGAGCGCACCGGGGATATGCCCGGCCACCGGGTCTAGTGGCTCCACCTCACCGCGAAAACGCTCTGGCGCACGCGCATCGACGATGGTCTGCTGTGCATCGCCCAGGCGCTGCTGCACCTGCTGCACATCCACCAGCTGGCGCAGCGGGTCATGCAGCACAAAGTGGCTGGCTGGGCGCGGTGCTGCCTCCCCGGCCACCAGGGCGCCACCGGCTGCTGCCCAATGCGGCAAACCACCATCGAGCACGGCCACTGCATCGTGGCCCGCCCATTTGAGCATCCACCACAGACGACCGCAGAAATTGGCGCCCTGGCGGTCGTACACCACCGCCTGCATATCGTTGCGCAAGCCCACCGCAGACAGCCATGCGGCAAAGCGCTCGCGGCTGGGCAATGGGTGGCGCCCGCCACTGGGCGACTGGTCATCGGGTGCCGCACTCAGCGCCGTCTCCAGATGCGCGTATACCGCACCGGGGATATGCGCATCCGCATACTGCTGTTGCCCAGCCTGGGGCTGCTGCAGATCAAAGCTGCAATCAAACACCATGCAGGGACGACCACTGTCTAGCAGCGCATGCAGTTGGGCCGGAGAAATCAAGAGCGAAAACGCACCGCCCGAAGGAGGCAGCGTGGTAGAAGTAGCAGCATCAGCCATAAGTCAAGCCATTCCAAAATAAGGCAACAAGGCGCTTATTTTGAACTGCTTGCCGCTGCTGGTACTGGTGCTGCACTGCGCCCGCGCAGCGCCGAGGCAGCAATGCCGCTGATGGCCACCAGCGCCATGCCCAGCCAGCCCAGCGCATTGATCTGGTCGTTGAACCACCACAGGCTGTACGCGCTGGCAAAAATCAGGCCGGTGTACTGCAGATTGGCTGCCACCAGCGTAGCCCGCGGCGTGCGCGCGCAGGTGTAGGCGCGCGTCATACACAACTGACCACCGGCCGCCAGCAAACCCATGGGCAGCAGATACGCTGCCGCCTGCACACCCGGCCAGGGCGACAGGCCCTGGGGCAGCATCAGCGCCCCGCCGCCCACACAGCAGGCCACGCAAAAGTAGAACACGGTGCGTGCCTCGGGCTCGCCCGCGCGCGCCAAGGCCGACACCTGCATGTACGCCATGGCCGACAGCAACCCCGAGACCGACCCCACCAGCGCTGCCGCTCCCTGCGCGCGCACCGCCAGGCTGGGCTGCAACAACAGCACCACGCCGACAAAGCCCAACACGATCGTGCCCAGCAGGGGCAAATGCACGCTGCGCCGCGTGCCGGTATAGCCGGGGCGCCAGGTCCACAACGCCCCCACCGCCAAAAAGGCCGCCATCCACAGACTGCTGGTGTAGCTAAAGGTCATGCCCGTGGCCAACGGCATATGGGCCACGGCATAGAACCAACAACCCATCGCCGTCACCCCCAGCGTGGAGCGCCAAGCATGGCGCCACGGATGGCGCGTGCCCAGGCCCACGCCTTGCTGGCGCGCCAGCCACCACAGCACAGCGATACCGATCAGGCCACGGTAGAACACAATTTCCGGGGTGGTAAAAAATGCGCTGGCCAGCTTCACAAACACACCCATGCTGGCAAAGAGAAACGCACTGGCCACCATCCACAAAACTTGCATAGCTCCACCGAAAAAACAAAACAAAAAGCCCCGCTGAAAAACAGCAGGGCTTTGAAAATTTGGTGGGTCGTAGTGGGATCGAACCACTGGCTTCCACCGTGTGAAGGTGGCACTCTACCGCTGAGTTAACGACCCTCAGCACACAACAAACTGTGCGTTTGCCGTGAAAGACGCGCATTGTAGCATGCATTTTCAGCACCCGACACAAAGACCATCCACCACACCACGCGCTGCGGGCAAACCCCCACAGCGCCACGCGCTGAGGTGTCCCCGTACACTCGTTGGCCCTGCCGATCGCGCAACGCCGTTGCCCAGACGGCAATTTTTTCTTTTTGCTGACCATGAACGCCCCGCTTGACGTCTCCTTCTTTCCGCGCAATGCCAAACCGCTGACCAGTTACCGCCCGTTCTGGGCCAAGCGCTTTGGCGTGGCGCCCTTTTTGCCCATGAGCCGCGCCGAGATGGAGCAGCTGGGCTGGGACAGCTGCGACATCATCCTGGTGACGGGCGATGCCTACGTCGATCACCCCAGCTTTGGCATGGCCGTGATTGGCCGCGTGCTGGAGGCGCAAGGCTTTCGCGTGGGCATCATTGCCCAGCCCGATTGGCACAGCGCCGAAGCCTTCAAGGCGCTGGGCCGCCCCAATTTGTTTTGGGGCGTGACGGCGGGCAATATGGATTCGATGATCAACCGCTACACGGCCGATCGCAAAATCCGCACCGACGATGCCTACACCCCCGGCGATGTCGGCGGCAAGCGCCCCGACCGCGCGGCCATCGTCTATAGCCAGCGCTGCCGCGAGGCCTACAAAGACGTGCCCATCATCCTGGGCGGCATCGAAGGCAGCTTGCGCCGCATCGCCCACTACGACTATTGGAGCGATAAGGTGCGCCGCTCTATCGTGGTCGATAGCAAGTGCGACCTGCTGCTCTACGGCAACGCCGAGCGCGCCCTGGTCGAAGTAGCGCACCGCTTGGCACGCCGCGAGCCGGTGGAGCACATCACCGATGTGCGCGGCACCGCCTTTGTGCGCAAGCAATCTGAGCCGGGCTGGTTTGAGGTCGATTCCACCGAGGTCGATGAACCCGGCCCCATTGAGGCCCACCTCAACCCCTACCTGACCACCAGCGAACAAGCCGCCGCCCAGGGCCAAAGCTGCAGCCAGGATGCTCCTGAATCAGAAGCTGCCACCGCTTCACCAGCTTGCATTTCAGGCAATAAAGAATCCAAAACCTCAGTAGAGCCAGCGCCACAAGCTATTCAATTTGAAGCATTGTCCAATCGTGGCAAAAGCGGGCGCAAGCTGCCCCCGCGCGAGCGCACCGTGCTGCGCCTGCCCAGCTACGAGCAGGTGAAAAGCGACCCCGTCTTGTACGCCCACGCCAACCGCGTGCTGCACCTAGAAACCAACCCTGGCAACGCCCGCGCCCTGGTGCAAGCGCACGGCGAGGGCGCCACGGCGCGCGATGTCTGGCTCACCCCGCCTCCCATTCCGCTGACCACCGCCGAGATGGACTGGGTCTTTGGCCTGCCCTACGCGCGCAGCCCCCACCCCAGCTACGCCGACGAAAACGGCAGCCACGACGGCGCCACAAAAATCCCGGCGTGGGAGATGATCCGCACCTCGGTGAACATCATGCGCGGCTGCTTTGGCGGCTGCACCTTCTGCTCAATCACCGAGCACGAAGGGCGCATCATCCAAAGCCGCTCGGAAGAATCGATCATTCACGAGGTGGAAGACATCCGCGACAAGGTCAAAGGCTTTACCGGCGTGATTTCTGATCTGGGCGGCCCCACGGCCAACATGTACCGCCTAGGCTGCAAGAGCCCCGAGATCGAGGCCGCCTGCCGCAAACCCAGCTGCGTCTTCCCTGGCATTTGCCAAAACCTGCACACCGACCACGGCCCGCTGATCCACATCTACCGCCGCGCGCGCGCGCTGCCGGGCATCAAGAAAATTTTGATTGGCTCGGGCCTGCGCTACGACCTGGCCGTCAAATCGCCCGAATACGTCAAAGAGCTGGTGCAGCACCACGTGGGCGGTTATCTGAAAATTGCGCCCGAGCACACCGAGCAAGGCCCGCTGTCCAAGATGATGAAGCCGGGCATGGGCAGCTACGACCGCTTCAAGCACATGTTCGATCAGTACAGCGAAGAGGCGGGCAAAAAGCAATTTTTGATCCCCTACTTCATCGCCGCCCACCCCGGCACCACCGATGAAGACATGCTCAACCTGGCCATCTGGCTGAAAAAGAACGGCTTTCGCGCCGACCAGGTGCAGGCCTTCTACCCCAGCCCCATGGCCACCGCCACGGCGATGTACCACACAGGGCGCAACACCCTCACCAAAGTGCGCCGCCAGATGCGCGACGAGGAGGAAGAGAAGGTCGACGTGGTGCGCGGTGAAAAGCGCCGCCGCTTGCATAAAGCCTTCTTGCGTTACCACGATCCCAACAACTGGCCGCTGCTGCGCGAGGCACTGCGCGCTATGGGCCGTGCCGATTTGATTGGCAACGGCAAGCAGCACCTGATCCCCACCTACCAGCCCGCCACCGACGGTGCCTACCAAAGCGCGCGCAAGAAAAACAGCACGCCCGCTGGCAGCAGCACACGCAACGGCCTGGGCTACACCACCAACAAAGACGGCAAGGTGGTGGCGCTGCGCCCACGCACCGTCGATACCCTCGCCGCGCGCGAGCCCCAGGGCGATGTGCGCTTTGAGCAGCGCTCCAACGCAGGCGCTGGAGGCAAGCAGCCTAAGGCGGGCCAGATCCTGAGCCAGCACACGGGCCTGCCTCCGCGTGCGGGTGTGGGCCAGGGCCAGGGCCAGGGCAATGCCCTGCGCGGCGCACGCACCACAGGCGTCGGCAAACGTAAAAAATAACGCACCCCAAGGATGATGTGAATATGGAACAGGAGAGCACCCTGGCGCAGGCCTTGCCCAGCCTGCAGCCCTCCCAGCGCTGGCCGGTGCTGTTTGTGGGCCATGGCAGCCCGGTCAATGTGATTGAGCACAATGTTTGGCACCTGACTTGGCGCGACTTAGGGGCTGAATTGCTGCAGCGCTATGGCCGCCCGCAGCTGATTCTGTGCGTCTCGGCCCATTGGCTGACGCGTGCGGGCTGGAGCGTGACGGGGGCTGCGCAGCCGGCCACGGTGTACGACTTTTCCGGGTTTCCGCCCGAGCTGTACCAGGTGCAGTACCCGGCACCTGGCGCGCCGCAGGTGGCCCGGGAGCTGGCTGCTTGGCTGCGAGCGCCGCGCCAACAAAAAACGCCTGCGCTGACAGTGGATGCCGAGCGCGGCTTAGACCATGGCGCCTGGGGTGTGCTGCAGCCCATGTTCCCGCAGGCCGATATCCCGGTACTGCAGCTGAGCATGGACTACACCGCCAGCATGCAAGAGCACTGGGCGCTGGGCCAGCAACTGGCCGCTTTGCGCGATCAGGGCGTGCTGATCGTGGCCAGCGGCAACATCGTGCACAACCTACCAACGCGCCGCTATGGCACCGGCATCAATGCCACCTACCGCTGGGCGCTGCAGTTTGACGACAGGGTGTCCAACCTGATTCTGTCTGGGCAATTGGAGCCACTGACGCAGTTTGCCCAGTGGGGCGAGATCACCGAGCTGTGCCACCCGACGGCAGAGCATTTCTGGCCATTGCTGTACGCGGCTGCCAGCGTCCAGCCGGGCGATACCCCGCGCTTTTTCAACGCAGGGTTTCAGATGGCTTCGATCTCGATGCGCTCGGTGCTCTGGGAGGCTGCGGCCTAACGGCCATCGATACCTGCGGGCAGGCCCATGCGCTGGTGGTACCAACGGTGGAAATGCTCCATGCCGTCTTCCATCGGACTTTGGTAGGGGCCGACCTCGTTGTCGCCCCGTTGCCACAGCGCGCGACGGCCCGCGTCCATGCGCTCGCCGATTTCATCGTCTTCGATGGCCGTTTCCATGTAGGCGGCCTGCTGGGCAGCAATGAAGTCGGGTTCGAACAGCGCGATGTCTTCGGGGTAGTAGAACTCGACCACGTTCATGGTCTGCTGCGGCCCCAGCGGGTGCAGCGTGGACACCGTGAGCACCTGCGGGTACCACTCCACCATGATGTGCGGGTAGTAGGTCAGCCAGATGGCGCCACGCTCAGGCAGCTGACCGCCCTGGTAGGCGAGCAGCACCTCATGCCATTTTTTGTACACCGGGGAGCCTGGACGCCCAAAACTGGGGGCCACGCCCACGGTCTGCACCGAGTATTCCGTACCAAATTGCCATTGCAAATCATTGCAGGTGACAAAGTTGCCCAGCCCGGGGTGGAAAGGCGCGACGTGGTAGTCCTCCAGGTACACCTCGATGAACGTCTTCCAGTTGTAGTTGCACTGGTGCATTTCGATGTGCCCCAAGCGCATACCCTCCAGGGACAGGTGCTGCGCCGCGCCCATGCCCGCCAGGTCGGCGGCAATATCACGCCCCGCGCTTTCAAATAACAGGCCGTTCCATGACTGCAGCCGGTAGTTGTTCAGGTGCTTGCAGGGGTCGTGGTCAAAATGGGGTGCACCCAGCAGCTGCCCGCTGGGGCTGTAGGTCCAGCGGTGGATGGGGCACACGATGTTGCCGCCCGCATGGGCCGCGCCTTGCTCGTGCAGATTGCCCTGCCCTTTGAGCATGATGGCCTGGCGGTGGCGGCAGACGTTGGAAACCAGCTCCACCTGGCCCTGGGCATTGCGCACCAGAGTGCGCCCTTCGTTTTCCTGTGGCAGGGCGTAGTAGTCGCCCACCTCCGGCACCGCCGCCGTGCTGCCCACGTAACGCGGGCCGTTGGCAAACAGGGTCTGCATTTCACGCTCGAAGAGCGCAGGATCAAAGTAGCTGGAAACCGGCAGCTGGGTGGCCGTCGGTGACTGCAGTTGAAGGCTTAAATCAGTCATAGAAACGGGCTGACCTAAAACTCCCCCACAGGGAGATGGTGGATGAACAAAAACACAAGACCGACAGCACCCCCACGGTAATGAAGGCAGCTGTCGGCCCTGCGACGGGGTGCCATTGTACGAAGCGCCCCTATGGTGTGCTGTTGGCGGGTTTAGATGGCCGTATGGTCCAGTTCGCCGGTGCGAATGCGCACGACGCGCTCCACGGAAGACACAAAAATCTTGCCATCGCCAATCTTGCCGGTGCGCGCTGCCGCCACGATGGCTTCGACGCAGCGCTCGACATCGGCTGCGGCCACGACCACCTCAACTTTCACTTTGGGCAAGAAATCCACGACGTACTCCGCACCCCGGTACAGCTCGGTGTGCCCTTTTTGGCGGCCAAAGCCTTTCACCTCGGTCACGGTCAGGCCGGTAGCGCCGCACTCGGCCAAGGCTTCGCGCACCTCTTCCAGTTTGAAGGGCTTGATGATGGCGGTGATCATTTTCATGCTGAGGTACTCCAAAAATCCAAAAAATTAAAACAAAAACATAGCTATCTGCGCTTACCCAGCAAGGCTTAGAGCGCTAAAACATGTGTCATTGGTGTCTGAAAATCCTGCCCAAAGGCCGTGTTCGACAAGCGCGGCCCCACCGGGGCCTGGGCACGCTTGTAGGCATTGGTGCGCAGCGCCCGCTGCACGCGCTGCACCAAGGCAGCGTCAAACCCTGCCGCCTCCAGCTGCGCGGTACTGGCGCCTTGCTCCAGGTAGCGCCGCAGCACCGCATCCAGCACGGGGTACGGTGGCAGGCTGTCTTCGTCCTTTTGCCCAGGACGCAGCTCAGCGCTGGGCGGGCGGGTGATGATGCGCTCGGGGATCGGGTTGCTGCCGGTGCCAAACGGGTCGTTGGCGTTGCGCCAGCGCGCCAGGGCGAACACCTCGGTCTTGTACACATCGCACAGCACGGCAAAACCGCCCGCCATGTCGCCGTACAGGGTGCTGTAGCCCATGGCGATCTCGCTTTTGTTGCTGGTGGTCAGCACCACATGGCCCAGTTTGTTGGACAGCGCCATCAGCAGCACACCCCGGCAGCGCGCCTGCAGGTTTTCTTCGGTGGTGTCCGGGGCACGACCGGCAAACAGGGGGGCCAGTGCCTGTTCAAAGGCCTGCACCTGGGGCGCGATGGCAATCACATCGTGCTGCACGCCCAGGCGCTGGGCCATTTCCCGGGCGTCCTGCCAGCTCATGTCCGCCGTGTAGGGCGAGGGCATCATCACCGTGCGCACGCGCTGCGCACCCAGAGCATCGACGGCAATCGCCAATACCAGTGCCGAGTCGATGCCCCCTGACAGGCCCAGCAAGGCACCGGGAAAGCGGTTTTTCTCGACGTAGTCGCGCACGGCCAGCACCAAGGCGTGCCACAGCGCGGGCAGTGGCTCCAGCTGGGGTGCCTGCGGCCCGGGCAGCAGCACAGCACCCGCCGATGGCGCACCCAGCTGCAGCGGCACATCGACCTGGGCTGGCACAAAACTGGGCGCGCGCACAGCCAGCTGGCCCTGGGCATCGACGGCCATGCTACAGCCCGCAAAAACCCAGGCATCCTGCCCACCGACCCCATTGGCGGTCACGATGGGCAGCCCTACCGCGCGGGCACAAGCGCCCAGCTGCTGGGGCCACTGCGCGTAGTGCGCGGCCTCAAAGGGCTGGGCCTGCAGCACCAGCAGCACCTGCGCACCGGCAGCGCGTGCCGCCTGGGTGCAGGCGGGGCGCAGCACGTCCTGCTCCAGCAACACACCCACGTGCAGGCCGCTGGCCAGCGCCACCACGCAGGGCGCGATAGCGTCGGCGCCCTGCCCTGCGGTGGCGCGCTGGTGCAGGTTCTGGTACTGGCGGCTGTACAGCAGTGCAGCTTCCACCCCGGTCTGCTGGGCTGTCTGCGCCAAAACCGTGCCGTTGCGGATGACGCTGGCGCCATTCAGGCACCGAGCGCTGCCTGGCGCAACCTGATCGTGCCCCAACACGATGGTCAGCTGCGGCCACTGGCCACTGGCCTGCACCAGCTGCGCCAGGGCCGCAGCGCTGGCCTGCTGGTACGCAGCGCGCAAGACGTAGTCACCCGCACCCGCGCCCCCGGGCAGGGCTTGGGCAGGCAGCAGCAGCGCCTGCGCACCGTCGTCGTGGGCCTGCTGGGCTGAGGTGAGTATGTACTGCAGGCGGGCATCCCAATCGCCCAGCTGACTGAGGGGCTGGCAAACACGCAAGAAATGATTCATAGGATGCGTCCGTTGTGGCGGCAAAACCGTGAATTATCGGGCCATGCTCCCAGACCAGCAGCACCCCGCGTGCTATGGCCGTTTCCGGGCGAAAAAATCCCCTTATCATCCTTCGGGATTAACTTCACTTGCCTATGACCACGCTTGTCCCATCTCACCGGTTGCTGCAATCCCGCTGGCTGCGGTGGTTGCCTTACCTGCTGCTACTGTGGCTGCTGGCGGGGTGTGACTCGCATCTGGACAGCGCCAGCGACTACCAGCCCCAGTTCAGCCTGCAGCCAGCCAGCCAGATGCAGCAACGCACCGTGCGCGTGGGCATCCACCCCCTGCACAACCCGGCGCTTCTGTTCGAGCGCTACGCGCCGATTGTGGAGCGCCTGAACACACGCATCCCGCAGGCACGCTTCACCCTGGAGGCTTCGCGCAACTACGCCGAGTTCGAAGAAAAACTGGCCCAGCGCCAGCTGGATATTGCCTTGCCCAACCCGTACCAGACGCTGCAAGCGCAGCGCTACGGCTACCGCGTCTTTGGCAAGATGGGCGACGATGCCATGTTCCGGGGGGTAGTGCTGGTGCGCGCCGACAGCGCTGTACATCACCCCCAGGATCTGCGTGGCAAGGCGATCAGCTTTCCCTCGCCCACAGCCCTGGCCGCCACCTTGCAGCCACAACTGGCGCTGCACCAGCAGGGTTTGCCCTTTGGCAGCTATGAGGCACGCTACGTCGGCTCGCAGGAGTCTTCGATCATGAACGTCGTGCTGGGGCACACCGCTGCAGGCGCAACCTGGCCAGCGCCCTGGCAGAGTTTCCAACATACGCAGCCCGAGCTGGCCGCGCAGCTGCGCGTGCTGCTGGAAACCCCCTCCCTGGTCAACAACGCCCTGGTTGCCAAAGACGACCTGCCCGCGTCCCTGCTCGATGCGGTGGCCCAGATCCTTTTCACTCTGCACACAGATGCCACGGGCCAGGCTATGCTGGCTGCCTTGCCGGTATCGCGCTTTGAGCCAGCGTCGCTGCAGACCTACGCGCCCGTGCAGCGCTTTCTGGACGATTACGCCCGCCAGATCCACCCGTTAGCACCAGAGGCCACGCCGCCCGATGCGTTGGAGCAGCCATGACACACACCCTCGCTGCACGCTGGCGCCAATGGCAGATGCGCTGGCGCAACACCAGCTTTCGCAGCCGCCTGATCTGGGGCGTCACGGGCTTGCACCTGGCGCTCATGCTCCTTGTGGTGTCAGACTTGGTGTGGCGTCAGCATATGTTTTTGCACAACCAGGGCGAAGAGCATGCCCGCAGCCTGGCCCAGACGCTGGCCGTGAGCAGCACCTCCTGGGTCATGGCGCAGGATGTTTCGGGCCTGCAGGAGGTGGTCGAATCTGTGGCCAGCAACCCCCATGTGCGCTACGTCATGGTGCTCTCCCCCTCGGGACAGGTGCTGGCCCACAGCAACCGCGCCTGGCTGGGCATGTACGCCAGCGATGCCACCAGCGTGCGCCTACTGCAGGCGCCAACGCGTGCGCAAGTCCTGGTACACAGCCGCAACCTAGAAGACATTGCCGCGCCCATCATGTCCGATTCCTTGCTGATGGCCTGGGCGCGCGTGGGCATCGGACAGGAACATATTCGCAGCAACCTGCAGCAATCCGTTCTGCTCAGTCTGGCTTACATCCTGCTCGGCACGCTGCTCGCCTATCTGGTGGCCCGCATCACGGCCAACTGGCTGGTGGCCGGACTGCAGCGCTTGGCTGCCGGGTTTGAGCGTGCTGGCGGGGGTGAGCGGGGCTTTCGGCTGGACCAGCTGCACAACGACGAAGTGGGCCGCCTGGGCCAGCGCTTCAACGATCTGCTCCACGATCTGGAGAAAAACGAGGCCCAACTGCTGGCCCTGGCCACCACCGACTTTCTCACCGGCCTGGCCAACCGGCGCAGCTTCATGGAAAAGATGCAAAACGAGCTGGCACGCCTGCAGCGCGCCCCTGCGCAAGGGGCGACGGTGATGATGCTGGACTTGGACCACTTCAAGCATGTCAACGACACCTACGGCCATGCCGCCGGGGACGCCGTGCTGCGCCATGTGGCGCAACTGATGCGCGACAACGTACGCAAAATCGATCTGTGCGGGCGCCTGGGTGGGGAAGAATTCGCCATTTTGCTGCCCTACACGCACCTGAATGCGGCACAAAATTTTGCCGAGCGCCTGCGTGCGGTCGTGGGCAGCAACCCCACCCGGGTAGAGGGCCACACCATTTCGATCACCATCAGCATCGGCCTGTCCGCTCTGGAGCCTACCGACGAACTGCCCGACCGTGCCCTGGCACGTGCCGACGAGGCGCTCTACCGGGCCAAGGCCACGGGGCGCAATCGGGTCGTGCTGTACACCCCAGCGGGGTAGTGGTTTCGTTGCACACCGCGCACCGTATCCCACCGACCCCCCCCTTAGAAACCCGATATGCACATCCCCACCAATGAATTCAAACAGCGCTTGCTGCGCGGCGACACCCAATACGGCCTGTGGCTGGGCCTGGCCCAGACCCTGAGCGCCGAAATCTGCGCGGGCGCCGGTTTTGACTGGCTGCTCATCGATGCCGAGCACGGCCCCAACGACCTGCGCAGCATCCTGGCGCAGCTGCAGGTGATTGCCGCGTACGGCTCGCACCCCGTGGTGCGCCCGCCGCACGGCGACCATGTGCTCATCAAACAGCTGCTGGAAACCGGTGTGCAGACCCTGATGATCCCCATGGTGGAATCGGCCGAGCAGGCGGCGCACCTGGTGCAGGCCATGCGCTACCCGCCCCACGGCATTCGCGGCGTGGGCAGTGCGCTGGCACGCGCCTCGCGCTGGGGGCGCATTGGCGACTATATGCACAGCGCCAACGACCAGATGTGCCTGCTGGTGCAGGTGGAAACGCGCGCCGGCCTTGAAAATCTGGACGCGATCCGCGCCGTCGAGGGCGTCGATGGCATCTTCTTTGGCGCGGCCGATCTGGCGGCCTCGTTCGGCCTGACGGGCGAGGCCGACCACCCCGACATCGTGCGCATGATCGAAGACGCCTTGCGCCGCGTCAGTGCCCAAGGCACCTGGGGCGGCGTGCTGTGCGGGGACCGCGCACTCATCCAGCGCTACCAAGCCGCTGGCGCGCGCTTTGTGGCTGTGGGGGTCGATTCCATGATCCTGTCGGCTGCCACCTCACAGCTGTGCGCGCTCTACAAGCCCGAAACTGCCAGCGCCAGCACCGGCGCCAGTTACTGAGCTCCACGGCCAAAGCTATCAAAATAAAAGCGTTTACCGCTGGTAAGAAAAGGTTTTCAAGACAAAAACCATCTGAAATCAAGCAAAACCAAGCGCTAGCAGCTATCAAAAAAGGCCGCCCCGATAGGAGCGGCCTTTGGTTGTGCGGTACTGCGGTACTGTGGTACGGCCCTTCGCAGGCCGCCCAGGTCCGCACCTTAGAGCTTGACCGAGGTCATGTAGCGGTTGTATTGGAACTCGGAATAGCGCTCCCACAGCAGCTGGTCGCGCTGGAAGGCGCGCATGTGCTGGTGGATCTTCTTGAACGTGGGCGACTTGGCCTCTTGCTCGGCAATCACTTCCATCGAAGCCTTAAAGCCAGCATCCAGGAAATCCTTGGGGAAGGCGCTGAGTTTGGTGCCCTCGCCCACCAGCTTCTTCAGCGCCACGGGGTTGAGCGCACTGTACTTGGCGGTCATGTCGCGCGCGGCCACCTGGCAGGCTGCATCGACCATGGCCTGGAACTCTTTGGGCAAGGCCGCGTAGGCTTTGGCGTTGATGAAGAATTCCAGCTCGGCGCTGCCTTCCCACCAGCCGGGGTAGTAGTAGTAGGGTGCCACTTTGGCAAAGCCCAGCTTCTGGTCGTCGTAGGGGCCCACGAACTCGACCGCATCCAGCGTGCCTTTTTCCAGGGCCTGGTACACCTCGCCCACGGGCATGTTCTGCGAGACCACGCCCAGCTTTTGCATCGCGTCACCAAACAGGCCACCGCCCAGGCGCATTTTCAGACCCTTGAGGTCGGCCACCGACTTGATTTCCTTGCGGTACCAGCCGCCCATTTGCGTGCCGGTGTTGCCCGCGCTTTGGCTGCGGATGTTGTACTGCGCGTAAAACTCGTCCATCAGCTTGCGCCCGCCGCCATGCTCCATCCAGGCATCCATCTGGCGCGCGGTCAGGCCAAAAGGCACGGCGCAGCCAAAGGCGAAGGTGTAGTCCTTGCCGGTGAAGTAGTAAGGCGCCGTCAAGGCCATTTCGACAGTGCTGTTTTGTAGGCCATCGACCACGCCAAACGCGGGCATCAGCTCGCCGGCGGCGTGTAGCGAAATTTCAAACTTGCCGCCAGACAGCTCTTTGACGGTATGGGCCATCTTTTCAGCACTACCAAAAATGGTGTCCAGCGACTTGGGAAAGCTGGCCGCCAGGCGCCAGCGCACCGACGCCTGAGCATGCACAGCCGGGGCCACCCCCGCAGCCAAAATGCCGGCGACACCGGCCTGCTTGATCATGGAACGACGATCCATAGCATCTCCTTGGAAGAAAAACATGCGCGTGGGCACCATGCCCTATGCTGCGCGAACTGCGCAGTATTTCACAGCACGCACGTTTTTTTCTGGCCAGAAATGCGAATCGGGCAAGCCCAGCCACACCAAACGCGATGACTGGCAGCGCCACCAGCGATGGCGCATAGGCCGCCAGCCAGTCAGGATGCGGGCAGAAAGCGCTGGCGGATGCTGCGCTCAATGCCCGCTGCATCCAGCCCCTGCAAGGCCAGCAGCTTGGCAGGGTCGCCATGTTCAATGAAGCGATCGGGCAAACCCAGCTGCAAGACCGGCTTGACCACCCCCACCTGCGCCAAGGCTTCCAGCACGGCACTGCCAGCGCCGCCTTGGAGGCACCCCTCCTCCACCGTGACCAGCGCATCGTGGCTGGCAGCCAGCTCCAGCAGCAGTGCGGTATCGAGCGGCTTGGCCCAGCGCATATTGGCCACGGTGGCATCCAGCAGCTCGGCGGCTTCCAGCGCTGGGTACAGCAAGGTGCCAAACGCCAAGATGGCAATTTTTTGCGACGCCTCTGCGTTACGCACCGTGCGGCGGATTTCGCCCTTGCCAAACGGCAGACTGCTCAGATCGTCCAGCGGCTCCACCCCGACCCCTGCGCCACGCGGATAACGCACGCACACCGGGTGGTCTTGCTCGTAGGCGCTGGTGAGCAGCTGGCGGCATTCGCGCTCGTCGGCCGGGCAGGCCATGCTGACATTGGGAATGCAGCGCACAAAGGCAATGTCGTAGGCGCCAGCGTGCGTGGCGCCATCGGCCCCCACGAGCCCGGCGCGGTCCAGCGCCAGCACCATGGGCAGCTTTTGCAGCGCGACATCGTGGATCAGCTGGTCGTAGGCGCGCTGCAAGAAGGTGGAATAAATCGCCACCACGGGCTTGACGCCCTCACAGGCCAAGCCCGCCGCAAAGGTGACGGCATGCTGTTCGGCAATACCCACGTCGTAGTAGCGTTCAGGAAAGCGCCGATGGAACTCCACCATGCCCGAGCCCTCGCGCATCGCCGGGGTGATGCCTACCAGACGCTGATCGTGTGCGGCCATATCGCACAGCCATTGGCCAAACACCTGGGTGAAGGTGGGTTTGGGCGGCGTGGCCGGCTTGACGATACCCACCTTGGGGTCGAACTTGCCCGGCCCGTGGTAGGTGATGGGATCGATCTCCGCGAGCTTGTAGCCCTGCCCTTTTTTGGTGACCACATGCAAAAACTGCGGGCCGTCGAGCTGGCGGATATTTTCCAGCGTGGGGATGAGCGAATCCAGGTCGTGCCCATCGATGGGGCCGATGTAGTTGAAGCCAAAGTTCTCAAACAACGTGGCGGGCACCACCATGCCCTTGGCGTGCTGCTCCAGCCGCTTGGCCAACTCCAGCAAGGGCGGCACATTTTTGAGCACGTTTTTGCCCACATGGCGCGCCGCCGAATAGAACTGCCCACTCATGAGCTGCGCCAGATAGCGGTTGAGCGCACCCACGGGCGGACTGATGCTCATGTCGTTGTCGTTCAGGATGACCAGCAAATTGCCATCCAGCACCCCAGCGTTGTTCATGGCCTCAAAGGCCATGCCCGCCGTCATGGCGCCATCGCCAATCACAGCAATGGCGCGGCGCTTTTCGCCCTTGCGTTTGGCGGCCATGGCCATGCCCAGCGCCGCCGAGATGCTGGTCGAAGAATGCGCCGTGCCAAAGGTGTCGTAGGGGCTTTCGGTACGCAGTGGAAAACCGGAAATCCCGCCCAGCTGGCGCAGCGTGGCCATGCGGTCGCGCCGGCCCGTCAAGATTTTGTGCGGGTAGGTCTGGTGGCCCACATCCCAGACGATACGGTCGTAGGGCGTGTTGAAGACGTAGTGCAGCGCCACCGTCAGCTCCACCGTGCCCAGGTTGGAGCTCAAATGCCCCCCCGTCTTGGACACACTGTCCAAGACATAGGCGCGCAGCTCATCGGCCACCGCGGGCAGCTGACCGCGCGCCATGGTGCGCAGATCGGCAGGGTCATTGATTTTTTGTAGCAAGGGGTAGGCGTTGGCTGTCATTTATCCACCATTTTCAGTCTGAAAAGCCCAAGGGGCCAGCGGCCCCAGCTATCTTTTTTGCAGTCATTGGGTCACTGCAATGGCACCGTGTCGCGCTAATGTGTGCGTCCCACCACCTGCTGGGCCAACGCCAGCAAGGCGCGTGTGTCGCTCAAGCCGCTGCGCTCCAGCGCCGTGCAGGCTTGTTCCAGCAACTGCTGCGCCAGCGCCTGCGCGCCCTCCAGCCCCAGCAACGCCACGTAGGTGGGTTTGTCGTTGGCGGCGTCTTTGCCCGGGGTTTTGCCCAAAGTGGCGGCATCGGCCACCACATCGAGCACATCGTCCACCACCTGGAACGCCAGGCCCAAGGCCTGCGCGTAGTCCAGCAAGGCCTGTTGCCCCTGCGCGCTGACCGTGCCGCACGCCGCACCCAGCATCACGCTGGCCTGCAACAGCGCGCCGGTTTTCAGGCGATGCATATGGCGCAGCTGGGCCTCGGTCAATGGCTGGCCCACACTGGCCAGATCGATGGCCTGCCCGCCGGCCATGCCCTGCGCTCCAGCCGCCTGGGCCAGGATACGGCAGCACTGGGCCTGCATGGCGGGGGGCACCTCAGACGCTGGCGGCGTCAGCAATTCAAACGCCTGGGCCTGCAGGGCATCGCCGGCCAACAAGGCCTGGGCTTGGCCAAACGCCACATGCACGGTGGGTTTACCCCGGCGCAGAACATCGTTGTCCATACAGGGCATATCGTCGTGCACCAGGGAATAGGCATGGATCAGCTCCACCGCACAAGCGGCACGCAGCGCCGCCTCGGCATGGCCCTGCACGGCCTGGGCCGCGGCCAACACCAACAAGGGGCGCAAACGCTTGCCCCCGTCCAGCACGGCATAACGCATGGCCTCACCCAGGCCGGCAGGCGCGCCTACGCCCACCCAGTCCTGCAGGGCCTGCTCTACCTGGGCACGCTGTGGCTGTGCCCAGCTCGCAAAATCGAACATGGTTGAAACGCTCATAAAGGGGTGGTGTGGGGTGTGCAGTGGCTGAGGCATCAGAGGGTGCCCGCATCGGGCGTCCAGGGCTTGAGCTCACCACCATCGATTTGCAAAATCTGCTGCTCTAGCGCATCCAGCTGGGCATGGCAATAGCGCAGCAACACCGAAGCGCGGCGGTAGCCGTCGAGCATTTGTGCCAAGGGCAGCGTGCCCGATTCCATGGCCTGGGCCAATGCCTGCAATTCGGCCTGGGCCGCCTCGTAGCTGGCGGGTTCGTCGGAGGGAGATTTTTCAGCAGCGCGCTTGGCAGGCATGGCAAAGGTCAGGACAGGGCAAAACCGAGCATTTTAGGTGCAGCCCATGACCCGCTTGCCCTTCATGCGCAATTGCACTTACCTGAGGGCATTGCTGGGGATACAGCGTCAAAAACAAAAAAGGAGCCTGAGCTCCTTTGTGTTGCCTCACTGGGGTAAGGCGCATATTTGGAGCGGGAAAACGGTCTCGAACCGTCGACCTCAACCTTGGCAAGGTTGCGCTCTACCAACTGAGCTATTCCCGCAAACATCCGGCAAGTGCCGAATCTAAAAAAACCTTGGAGCGGGAAAACGGTCTCGAACCGTCGACCTCAACCTTGGCAAGGTTGCGCTCTACCAACTGAGCTATTCCCGCATTTTTACCGAGTGACTAAGTTGTTTTTCAGTCGTTTTCGGAAAGATTGAATTCTAGCACGGCTTTTTTCGGGTTTCGGGAATTTTTCGATTTTTCAAATTTTTTGTGCCACGGCCTACGCACTTATGCGCCCAGAGGGAGCAGCAGTTCGGCCACATCGGCCTCAGTGAACAAGGGTTGATCGCGCACGGCAGCGCCAGTGAGCAGGCCTTGCGCCAAGGCGGCCTTGCGTTCTTGCAAGGACAGGATGCGTTCTTCGATGGTGCCCTCTGCCACCAGCTGGTACACCACGACCTGCCGCGTCTGTCCAATGCGGTGCGCCCGCCCGGTGGCCTGGGCCTGCACAGCAGGGTTCCACCAAGGATCGTAATGAATGACGGTATCGGCCTGTGGCAAGTTCAGCCCCGTGCCCCCCGCCTTCAGGCTGATGAGAAAAATGGGCACCATACCACTGGTAAAGCGTTCGATGGCGGCATCGCGCTCGCGCGTCTGGCCGGTGAGCTTGGTCCAGGCCAGACCCACGCGTGCCAGTTCGTCCTCGATGAGCGTGAGCATGCTGGTGAACTGCGAAAACACCAGCACTTTGCGCCCCTGCCCCACCAGCTCAAGGAGCAGCTCCATCAGGCGCTCCAGCTTGGCCGAGGTTTTGACTTTGGCCGCCTGGGTGTTGTTTTTGACCAATCGCGGGTCGCAGCAGACCTGGCGTAGCTTGAGCAGGGCATCCAGCAGCTGAATCTGCGAGCGTGCCAGGCCTTTTTCCGCCAAGGCATCGCGCACGGATTTTTCTGTGGTCAGGCGAATGGTTTCGTACAGATCGGCCTGCGCGCCTGTCAGGCGCACGCTGGTCACGCTCTCGATGCTGGGGGGCAGCTCGGTTGCCACTGTGGTTTTGGTGCGACGCAGCATGAACGGCGTGACGCGCTGGCGCAGGCGCTGCAGCGCCGCGTGGTCGCCTTGCTTCTCGATGGGGACACGAAACAATGCATTGAAGCGCTTTTGACTCCCCAAAAAACCCGGCATCAAAAAGTGGAACAGGCTCCAAAGCTCTCCCAAATGGTTTTCCAGCGGCGTACCCGACAGTGCAATGCGCTGGCGGGCATCCAGCGCCCGCACCACTTGGGCAGCCTGAGAGCTGGCATTTTTGATGTGCTGCGCCTCATCAAGCACCAGCACATGCCAACGCTGCTCTAACCACAGTGCACGGTCGCGCTGCAGCAAGGAATAAGGGGCAATCAACACATCACAGTCTTCGGCAAACGGGCCGCTGTGGCGCTCCAATCCGTGCCACACATGCACGCGCAAACTGGGGGTAAAGCGCGCGGCCTCACGGCGCCAGTTTCCCAGCAAACTCACGGGTGCAAGCACCAGACAGGGGCGATCCAAACGTCCGGCTTCTTGCTCGCACAGCAGATGCGCCAGGGTCTGCAGGGTTTTGCCCAAACCCATGTCGTCGGCCAAGACGCCCCCCAGCTGGTGTCGGCGCAGAAACTGCAGCCAATTGAGGCCATGCTGCTGATAAGGGCGCAGCTGTGCCTGCAATTGCCGCGGCACGGGCACATCGGGCAAGGTACCGCTGCCATCGTCCAACTGCCCCAGCAGTGCCCGCAATGGCTTGGCCCCCTCCCAAATTTGGCCCGCCCCCAAGTCCATGCCTGCAGCCAGACGCAAGGCTTCCAAGCGCGACAGGCGCACATGATCCCCAGAAAAATCGCGCTCCTGCACCAACTCCAGCAAAGCCTGCAGCCATGGCTGCAGCGCTGCTGAAGGCAGACGCAGCCAGCGCCCATCGGCCTGCTCCTGCCACAGCCAGGTTGGAAGCTCTGGCCCACTGGGCCCTGAGCGCACCTGCGCCAACCAGCCAGGCAACCAGGGCAGCACATCGTGACGGCGTCCATCGATCTCAATGCCCAGGGACAAATCGAACCAAGCCGACTCGGCCTTGGCATCCTGCATGCCATCGCCCTCCGCACCCATCGACGGGCTGGTGTCCATGCCATCCGGTGCCGCCAAACGCACGTCCAGCGCCTGCACGGTGTGCACCCACCCGTCAAGCTGTGCCTCCAGCTGCAGCGTAAAGCCTGCGGCACGCAGCGGCTGCCAATCCTGGGCGGCCCACTCCAGCCATACCGCTTCGCTCGGGCACACATAGCCGATGCTGGGGTCTGTGCACTGCAGGCCCAGCGCCTGCAATTGCCGATGCGCCTGCGCTTCAGCCTGCAGATCGCGCGTCAGCAAGACGGTGCGACCCGGTGCACGGGGATCGGTCACGGCCACCACCGCTGTGTGATCGCACCAATCACCGACCAAGCCTTGGTAGTCAAACGCCAGCTGTGCCTGCATCAGCCCATGCTGGGGGCGCAATGCAGGTGCCAACGGGCGCAACGTCAGCACCGGCTGCAGCGCGCACTGCGGCCAGGCGCTGGGGGCCTCCACCCCCGGCGGAAAGCTTTGCAGCGGGGCAAGGCGCTGCACCAGCCGCCCCTGGGCGGCATGAAACACGTCGGCGGGCAATGGCGGCGCATCCAGCAGCACGGCCAGCAGTGCAGCGTCCATCCCAGCGGGCAGCGCCAGCAGACCACATTGGTGCTGCTGCAAGTCCACATACAGCGCAGGGGGGCCGGCAAACACCTGCAGGTTGTCCGACAGCGGACGCCCCTGCCCCTGCGCATCGCGCACCTGCGGCTGCAGTTGCCACAGCGGCACCGCCGATGCCGGAGCACTGGCCGGTTGCCAGTCCCATGCCAACGGGGCAGGCGTACTGCTCCAGTACAGGGGCAGACCAGAGATCAATCCGTCCTCTCCCTGCCAAAACAAGCGCCCGGTAGCGGCGCATT
Source organism: Comamonas sp. (assembly GCA_028690035.1). Lineage (GTDB taxonomy): Bacteria > Pseudomonadota > Gammaproteobacteria > Burkholderiales > Burkholderiaceae_C > Comamonas. The sequence goes on from JAQVCA010000001.1 coordinate 267,710, forward strand.
TTTGCAGTACAAAAGCACCCACTTCGCCCTGCAACGTGGTGCGCGCATCGGTTTGGCGCTGCAGATGTCCGGCACCTTCCTGCAAACCTTGCAGGATGCGAATGCATTCTTGGTCGGGCGAGAGCCCATGCTCTGCCCGCTCGCTGACCAACGCGTACTGCGCCATGAAGCTGGGTGGGCGCGGCTTGATCCATTCGCCCGATTTTTTCCGCCGACTCATCTTCCACGACAGGTGCAGCTGGGCCACGGAACTCCCGCGCGGGGTGCTGGCCTGCAGCAGGTACACGGGCTGCTCTTCGTCGGGCGCGATGCTGGAGGCCAGCGCTGCGGGGTTCTGCGCGCTGTCCTGTACCAGCTCCAGCTGCTGCAGCCAGTGCGTGATGCGCTGCTGCTGTTTGTCGGACATGCCCGCTACCGGCCCCGAGGCATGGGCCGTGCTGCGTTGCATGTCCATGGCTTTGCCCACCAGTGCCACGCCGTGTTTGCAATCGTCCCCCACCGGGCAAGAACATGTCGATTCAAACCAATCCACATTGCCTGATGCATCGAAGACCACCGTGGCATGAGTGTGGTAAGGACGACGCTGCGTACCCTGTACCCGCCCTACAACCGCCCATTCGAAGCCATCCACATCCAAACTGCACTCCAGCACACGGCCACTACGCAACAGCTCACGCCCTCGCTCCTGCGTAGTGGCAGAGACATACGCCTGCAGCGAAGAAATATCCATAACCATAAAAACAATAGCTTCTAGCGCTTATCTGCATTGGGTTTAAGCCCAATTTTATTAAAAATCTTATACCCCCCAACACCACCCGCATGTGCCGTGCCCAATACAAAACCCCCACCGGGCCAGGGGCCTGGTGGGGGTTGGATTGCGACGCTGTGCGCTTATCAGGCGACGGCAGCGCTCTTGGCGTTTTCTACATACTCTTCAATCTGGTTGAAGTTCATGTAGCGATAGACGCTGTCCTTGTCGGCATTGATCACGCCCATCTCTTGCAGGTACTCTGCCGGTGTGGGCAGATGGCCCAGACGCGAAGCAATCGCTGCCAGCTCGGCCGAGCCCAAGAACACGTTGGTGTTCTTGCCCAGGCGGTTGGGGAAGTTGCGGGTCGAGGTGGAAATCACGGTCGCACCTTCACGCACCTGCGCCTGGTTGCCCATGCACAGCGAGCAGCCGGGCATCTCGGTGCGGGCACCAGCGGCGCCAAAGGCAGCGTAGTGGCCTTCCTTGATCAGCTCGGACTCGTCCATCTTGGTGGGCGGTGCCACCCACAGCTTGACGGGGATGTCGCGCTGGCCGCCCAGCAGCTTGGCTGCAGCGCGGAAGTGACCGATGTTGGTCATGCACGAACCGATGAAGGCCTCGTCGATCTTGGTGCCGGACACTTCGGACAGGAACTTGGCGTCGTCCGGATCGTTGGGGCAGCAGACGATGGGCTCCTTGATCTCGTTCATGTCGATCTCGATCACAGCAGCGTACTCGGCATCCTTGTCGGCTTCGAGCAGCTCGGGGTTGGCCAGCCAGGCCTGCACTTTTTCGATGCGGCGTTGCAGGGTCTTGGCGTCCTGGTAGCCGTCGGCAATCATGTTCTGCATCAGCACGATGTTGGACTTCAGGTACTCGATGACCGGCTCTTTGTCCAGCTTGATCGTGCAGCCAGCGGCCGAGCGCTCGGCCGAAGCGTCGGACAGTTCAAACGCTTGCTCCACCTTGAGCTGGGGCAGACCTTCGATCTCCAGGATACGGCCCGAGAAAATGTTCTTCTTGCCCGCTTTGGCCACGGTCAGGAGACCGGCCTTGATGGCGTACAGCGGAATGGCGTGCACCAGATCGCGCAGCGTCACGCCAGGCTGCAGGTCGCCCTTGAAGCGCACCAGCACCGATTCGGGCATGTCCAGCGGCATCACACCGGTGGCTGCACCAAAGGCCACCAGGCCCGAGCCTGCAGGGAAGGAAATACCAATCGGGAAACGCGTGTGCGAGTCACCGCCGGTGCCCACGGTATCGGGCAGCAGCAGGCGGTTGAGCCAGCTGTGGATCACGCCGTCGCCAGGGCGCAGCGACACGCCACCACGGCTGCTGATGAAGTCAGGCAGAGTGCGGTGGGTCTTCACGTCCACAGGCTTGGGATACGCGGCGGTGTGGCAGAACGACTGCATCACCATGTCGGCCGAGAAGCCCAGGCAAGCCAAGTCTTTGAGCTCGTCGCGGGTCATCGGGCCGGTGGTGTCTTGCGAGCCCACGGTGGTCATCTTGGGTTCGCAGTAGGTGCCGGGGCGAATGCCTTGGCCTTCAGGCAGACCACAGGCGCGGCCCACCATCTTTTGTGCCAGGGTAAAGCCAGCCTTGGACTCAGCAGGCGCCTGGGGCAGACGGAAAGCGGTCGATGCGGGCAGACCCAGAGCTTCGCGGGCCTTGGCAGTCAGGGCGCGGCCAATGATCAGGTTGATACGGCCACCGGCTTGCACTTCGTCCAGCAGCACTTGGCTCTTGAGCTGGAAGTCGGCAATCTTGGTGCCGTCTTTTTCGATCTTGCCTTCGTAGGGGAAGATGTCGATGACATCGCCCATTTCCATTTTGGAAACGTCCACTTCGATGGGCAGCGAGCCCGAGTCTTCCTGGGTGTTGAAGAAGATAGGCGCAATCTTGCCGCCCAGTGTCACGCCACCAAAGCGCTTGTTGGGCACGAAGGGGATGTCTTCGCCAGTGGCCCAGATCACGCTGTTGGTGGCCGACTTGCGCGAAGAACCGGTACCAACCACGTCGCCCACGTAAGCGACGGTGTGGCCTTTTTTCTTCAGGTCTTCGATGAACTGGATGGGGCCGCGCACACCGTCTTGCTCAGGCTTGAAGGCCGCATCGGGGCGGGTGTTCTTCAGCATGGCCAGGTAGTGCATGGGGATGTCAGGACGGGTCGTCGCGTCGGGCGCGGGCGACAGATCGTCGGTGTTGGTCTCGCCGGGCACCTTGAACACGGTGACGGTGATCTTTTCAGCGACTTTAGGGCGCGAAGTGAACCACTCGGCATCGGCCCAGCTTTGCATCACTTCCTTGGCCTTGGCATTGCCTGCCTTGGCTTTGTCGGCCACGTCGTTGAAGTAGTCAAACATCAACAGCGTCTTTTTCAGCGCTTCAGCAGCCACGGCGGCCACTTCGGCGTCGTCCAGCAACTCGATCAGGGGGTGTACGTTGTAGCCACCCACCATGGTGCCCAGCAGCTCGGTGGCCTTGGCTTTGCTGATCAGGGCCACTTGCAGGTCGCCATGGGCCACAGCGGCCAAGAAGCTGGCCTTGACCTTGGCCGCATCGTCCACACCGGGAGGCACGCGATGGGTCAGCAGATCCAGCAGAAAGGCTTCTTCGCCCGCTGGGGGATTTTTGATCAGCTCAATCAGTTCGGCCACTTGCTTGGCGTCCAGCGCCAGGGGGGGGATGCCCAGTTTGGCGCGCTCGGCCACATGGTCACGGTAGGCTTGCAACATGCGTTTTTTCTCCAGGGTAGTGGTCTTTGAAAAGTGAAAAAGTAAAAAGCGAAAACAACCAGAGGCTTACTTGCCCGCGGAGCCATCCAGCAGATTGGGCAAGGGATTTTTCTTGATGGCTTCGGCCACTTGCAGCTGGGCCGGGCTCATGCACTCGTCGGCCAGACGCTGCCCAGCTTTTTGGTTCATAAGCATGGACTTGTTGGCAATTTGCAGCCACACCGCACCGGCGCGGGTGTCTTCCAGACGCACCGCGCCGGTGGTGGTGGGCACGGGGCTCATATGGAAGTTGAAGCCATTGCCTGCCACTTTGAAATAGCCAGGATGGGCTTCATCGCGCGTGACGTTGACGTGCTTGCCCAGTTCGCAACCAATCTGACCGGTGTGAACCAAGTCGGCCAACGCCAAGGCGTTGGCATCCAGCGGGGTGGGGGCAGCCATGTTCGCTGCCAGTGCCGCACCGCCCAGGCCAGCGCCAGCCACAGCGGTGGCAGCGGCGGCCTTGCGCGCCACATTACGGGTTTTTTTCTGCGGTGCCTTGGCCACGGCCTTGGCGGGTGCCTTGGATGCCACCTGCACACCGCTTGGCTTGGGGGCCGCAGGTGCAGCCAGGGCCAGCATGGGTGCCAGCAAAAGGGTGGAGGCGATCAGACGTTTCATACGATCTCCAGCAATAACTTGCTCTGTCTTAACTATCGGGCTGTGCTGGCAGACCCAGCGCCTGCTGCGGCAACCAGCGGCGCACATTGTCGGGCAAAGTCAGGCCAGTCTGCTGGGCACGCTGCAAGAGGTGCCAGTAATAGCGATAACTCGCGCGGTCGTGTAGCACCCCTGCGTGACTGATAGGGCCCCAGTGCGCAGCGGCGCCAGCCAGCAAAATGGCACAAGCCTCTTCGATCTGGGCAGCAACCGGCGCAAAGGCGGCAACAATGGGGCGAATCTGCGCGGGGTGAATGCTCCACATGCGGGTGTAGCCCAGCTCTTGGCTGGCGCGCTGGGCCGCCTGGGTCAGCGCTTGGGTGTCTTGGAATTCGGTGACCACGCAGTGCGAGGGCACTTTGCCATAGGCATGGCAGGCAGCAGCAATCTCCAACTTGGCGCGCAGCACCAAGGGATGCTGGAACTGGCCCTGCACTCCCATGGCGCTGGCAGGAATCGCGCCTCCATGGGCCGAGACAAAATCCATCAGCCCAAAGCTGATCGACTGCACGCGCGGGTGCGCGGCAATGGCAAAAGCCTGCTGCACGGCGGCGGGTGATTCAAGCAGCACATGCAGCGGCAAATTGGGGCCATAGGCGCGATCCAAAGCGCGCGCGGCCAGCGCCACTTGATCGACGTTTTCCACCTTGGGCAGCATGACGTGCGTGAGCCGATCACCCACCTGGCCCACGATGCGCGCCACATCGTCCACAAACGCGGTGTGCTCCAGCGCATGCACGCGCACGGCCACACGGGCCTGGGGGTGCGCCTGGGTATGGGTGCGCACCAGATCGGCCACCAGATCGGCATGCGCCGCTTCTTGGCCCACGGTCGCACCATCCTCGCAATCGAGCGTGACATCGAATACGCAGCGCCCCAGCTCGGCGGTCAGCTCGGCCTGTAACTGCAGGCTTTTGCGCATGCGCTCAGGCTGACCGCTGTAGTGGTCGCACACCGGCAAGGCCGCAGCAGCACAGACGCCTTGCGCGTCCAGCAGAAGATCTTGGGGATGTGCGAAATCGGTCATGCAACAACAGGGAAAACTGGGCCAGACAAGGAATGGTGCAGCGACTTGGGCAGGCAAAGCCGCTGCAGCATGCCTCTAAAAAAAGAGCTGCTCGCGCTGAACAGCTAAGAATTTGAAGGTGTTTTTATCTTCAAACTCTTACCATTCAAGCGCTAGCAGCTATGCTTTTTACAGCAGATGCTTCACACCGTCTTGCTCGCCCTGCAACTCGGCCAGGGTCTTGTCGATGCACTCTTGCGAGAAGGCATCGATTTCCAGACCTTCGACGATCTTGTATTCGCCGTCGGGCGTGGTGGTGACAGGGAAGCCAAACACGATGCCGGCAGGAATGCCGTATTCGCCGTTGGAAGGCACGCCCATGGTCACCCATTCGCCGTTGGAGCCCAGGGCCCAGTCGCGCATGTGGTCGATGGCAGCGTTGGCCGCCGAGGCAGCCGAGGACAGGCCACGCGCTGCAATGATGGCCGCGCCGCGCTTGCCCACGGTGGGCAGGAACACATCTTTGTTCCATGCCTGGTCGTTGATTTTGTCTTTGACGCTTTCGCCATTGACGGTGGCAAAGCGGTAGTCGGCGTACATGGTGGGCGAGTGGTTGCCCCACACCGTCAGCTTCTTGATGTGGCCCACCTTGAAGCCGCCCTTGGCTGCCAGTTGCGAAGCAGCGCGGTTGTGGTCCAGACGCAGCATGGCGGTGAAGTTCTTGGCGGGCAGATCGGGGGCCGACTTCATGGCGATGTAGGCATTGGTGTTGGCAGGGTTGCCCACGACCAGCACCTTCACGTTGCGCGAAGCGACGGCATTCAGTGCCTTGCCCTGTGCAGTGAAGATTTGGGCGTTGGCTGCCAGCAGATCAGCGCGCTCCATGCCGGGGCCGCGTGGACGTGCGCCGACCAGCAGGGCGTAATCGGTGTCCTTGAAGGCGGTCATGGGGTCGGAATGGGCTTCAATGCCAGCCAGCAGGGGGAATGCGCAATCTTCCAATTCCATGATCACGCCCTTGAGCGCGTTCTGGGCTTTTTCGTCCGGGATTTCCAGCAGTTGCAGGATGACGGGCTGGTCTTTGCCCAGCATTTCGCCCGAGGCGATGCGAAACAGCAGGGCGTAACCAATTTGACCAGCAGCGCCGGTAACGGCGACACGAACGGGTGCTTTGCTCATGGATGAGAACTCCGAGTGGGGATGGAACAGGGTTGTCAGGGTTATCAGGATTGTCCGGGGTATCCAGTGCCTGCATCGCCTTTGCAGGCACTGCAAACAGACGCACAGTTTAACGCCGATTACATGCCTGGGTCAACTTGTCTTATGTCTTATATAAGATATGATATGTCGCTAGCGTGATGCGATGCCGCTCCCTCTATTCGCGTTGATACGTTGACGGTGCCATTGCACCAACTCCCTAAATATGCCCCCCAATATTGCAACCCCGCCTGAGGTCAGCCCCCCTGCACGTATCGACAGTGCGGTTGTGGCGCAAACCCCTGCCTTCAGTCCGCTGTATCAGCAAATTAAGGGTCTGATTTTGCAAAGTCTGCAGGCGGGCGAGTGGAAGCCCGGCGAACTCATCCCCAGCGAAATAGAGCTGGCGGCGCGTTTTCGTGTCAGCCAGGGCACGGTGCGCAAGGCCATCGATGAGTTGGCTGCAGAAAACTTGGTCACGCGCCGCCAGGGCAAGGGCACATTTGTGGCCACCCACAACGAAGAGCATGTGCAATACCGCTTCTTGCAGTTGCACCCGGATGTGGGCCGCCAACAAGACGAAGGCCGCGCACAACGCCACATCTTGGAATGCAAGCGCGTGCGTGCCACGGTGGACATTGCGCGCAGCCTGGGGCTGCGCAGTGGTGACAGCGTGTTGCAAGTGCGCCGCATCCTCTCACTGGGTGGGGTGCCGACCATTCTGGAAGACATCTGGCTACCCAGCCAGCCTTTCAAGGGTCTGGATGCCGAAAAGATGACCCATTACCCTGCGCCAATGTATGCCATGTTTGAAATGGAGTACGGCGTGCGCATGGTGCGCGCAGAAGAGAAAATCCGCGCCGTGCTGCCCGATATACAACAAGCACAGTGGCTGCAAACCGATGAAAATACACCACTTTTAAGTGTGGAGCGCATTGCCTACACCTACAACGATAGGCCCATAGAATTGCGTCGTGGCCTATACCGCACCGACAGCCACCACTACCGCAACACCTTAAGTTAACGCAGAAACCGTTTTGTAAGCCTTCTGCCATGTGGCTTGCAATAGAATTTTGCCCGTTTGTCTTTTTGCGATTACCACGCAGTTACATCATCGAAAGCACGACAACCATGAGTGAACAAGCAACCAAGCGGCCCGAGTTCCGCAACATCAATGTCTTTAACGATCTGCCCAGCTATCGCTTGCCGGCAGCCGCGAAAGTCTCCATCCTGCACCGTATCAGCGGCGTCATCATGTTCGTGCTGCTGCCGTTCGTGTTCTGGATGTTTGACACCTCGCTGTCCTCAGAGCTGTCGTTTGCATCTTTTAAAGCGGCTTTCAACGAAGGCCTGGGCTTTGTCCCCGGTTGGCTCATCAAGCTCGCCACCTTGGGCCTAATCTGGGGCTATTTGCACCATCTGTGTGCTGGCATCCGTCACATCGTGGTGGACATGAACCACGACCTCATCTCTAAAGAATGGGGCCACAGCTCGGCCATCGCCGTGCTGGTGGTCAGCCTAGGCCTGACCGTGGCGCTGGGCGCCAAGCTGTTTGGTCTGTACTGATTTTGTCCCGCTGCTACCCATAAAGGAAAACCATCATGTCCGTCAATTACGGCTCTAAACGCATCGTGGCTGGTGCCCACTATGGCGCACGCGACTGGCTGGTACAGCGTGCCACCGCCGTCGTCATCGTGCTGTTCACCGTTGTGGTGCTGGCACGGTTGCTTTTCTCCCAAGGCGAGATCAGCTACGAACTGTGGGCTGGCATCTTTGCACCCCAGTGGATGAAATTTATCACTGCCGCACTCATCGTGGGCGTGCTCTGGCACGCCTGGGTCGGCATCCGCAACGTGTGGATGGACTATGTGCCTGCTGCTGGCCTGCGCTTTACCCTGCATACCCTGTCGATTGTCTGGCTGGTGGGCTGCGCTGCCTGGGGTTTTGAAGTTCTGTGGCGCATCTGAGTGCGCCATCCACCTTGTCCGAATTTGAAAGTCAAGCATGAGCTATACCAAAGCAAATATCACCAAGCGCAAATTTGACGTGGTCATCGTCGGCGCCGGCGGCTCGGGCCTGCGTGCCGCGATTGAGTTGTCCAAAGCAGGCCTGTCTGTGGCCTCCTTGTCCAAAGTGTTCCCCACCCGCTCGCACACTGTGGCAGCGCAAGGTGGCGTATCCGCTTCGCTGGGCAACATGAGCGACGACAACTGGCACTACCACTTCTACGACACCATCAAGGGCGGCGACTGGCTCTCCGACCAAGATGCCGTGGAATTCATGTGCCGCGAAGCACCCAAGGTGGTGGTTGAGCTGGAACACTTTGGCATGCCGTTCGACCGCAACCCCGACGGCACCATCTACCAGCGCCCCTTCGGCGGCCACACCGCCAACTACGGTGAAAAGCCCGTGCAACGTGCTTGCGCTGCCGCTGACCGTACCGGTCACGCCATGTTGCACACGCTCTACCAAAAGAACGTGGCCTACAAGACCAACTTCTTCGTCGAATGGATGGCGCTGGACCTGATCCGCAACACCCAAGGCGACGTAGTGGGCGTGACCGCCATTGAGCTGGAAACCGGCGACCTGTACGAGCTGCACGCCAAAGCGGTGCTGCTGGCCACCGGCGGTGCTGGCCGTATTTTCCAAGCCTCGACCAACGCCTTCATCAACACCGGTGACGGTTTGGGTATGGCCGCTCGCGCAGGCATCCCGCTGCAAGACCTGGAGTTCTGGCAGTTCCACCCCACTGGCGTTGCTGGTGCTGGCGTGCTGCTGACCGAAGGCTGCCGCGGCGAAGGCGCTATTCTGTTGAACAGCGAAGGCGAGCGCTTCATGGAGCGTTACGCACCTACCCTGAAGGACTTGGCACCGCGCGACTTCGTGTCGCGCTCCATGGACCAGGAAATCAAAGAAGGTCGTGGCTGCGGTCCCAACAAGGACTACATCCTGATGAAGCTGGACCACCTGGGTGCCGAAACCATCCGCAAGCGTCTGCCTTCGGTGGAAGAGATTGGCCACAACTTTGCCAACGTGGACATCACCAAGGAACCCATCCCCGTGGTGCCCACCATCCACTACCAAATGGGCGGTATCCCTACCAACATCCACGGTCAAGTGGTCACCTGGGACGGCGAGAAGAACAACGTTGTCAACGGTCTGTACGCGGTGGGCGAATGTGCTGCAGTGTCGGTGCACGGCGCCAACCGTCTGGGCACCAACTCGCTGCTGGACCTGCTGGTGTTTGGTAAATCCGCTGGTAAGCACATCACTTCTTACGTCAAAGACTTTGGCGAACACAAAGAAGTGCCTGCCAACGGCAGCGAGCGCACGCTGGAGCGCCTCAACCAACTGGACAATTCCAAAGAAGGCATCTACGCGCAAGACTTGGCTGGCGACATCCGCCAAACCATGCAACAGCACGCTGGCGTGTTCCGTACACAAAAAAGCATGGACGAAGGCGTGGCCAAGATTGCCGAAATCCGCAAGCGCGTCGGTGGCGTTACCTTGGCCGACAAGTCCAAAGTGTGGAACACCGCCCGCATGGAAGCGCTGGAAGTGGACAACCTGATCGAAGTGGCCCAAGCCACCATGGTGTCGGCCGCAGCCCGCAAGGAATGCCGTGGCGCACACACTGTGTACGACTACGAGCACCCTGCCGACCACGCCGAATTCCCCCTGGGTCGTAACGACAAAGAGTGGCTCAAGCACACCCTGTGGCACAGCGCCACCAACAGCCTGACCTACAAGCCCGTGAACATGAAGCCCCTGACGGTGGAAAGCATTCCGCCCAAAGTGCGCACGTTCTAAGCGCTTTTTGTTTCACGCAGCTTTTAAGAGAAGAACACCATGCTACGCACCTTCAAAATTTACCGTTACGACCCGGACAAAGATTCCAAGCCCTACATGCAAACCGTGCAAGTAGAGCTGGATGGCCACGAGCGCATGCTGCTCGATGCCCTGGTCAAACTCAAGAAGATGGACCCCACCATTGCGTTTCGCCGCTCCTGCCGCGAAGGCGTGTGCGGTTCGGATGCCATGAACATCAACGGCAAGAACGGCCTGGCCTGCCTGACGAACATGAACACCTTGAAGGGTGACATCGTCTTGAAGCCCCTGCCCGGCCTGCCCGTGATCCGCGACCTGATCGTGGACATGACGCAGTTCTTCAAGCAGTACCACTCCATCAAGCCCTACCTGCAAAGCGACATCTACGCCGCTGAAGACAAAGAGCGCCTGCAGTCGCCCGAAGAGCGCGAAGAGCTCAACGGCCTGTACGAGTGCATCTTGTGCGCCAGCTGCTCAACCAGCTGCCCTTCGTTCTGGTGGAACCCCGACAAGTTCGTCGGCCCCGCTGGCTTGCTGCAGGCCTACCGCTTCATCGCCGACAGCCGCGATACCGCCACTGGCGAGCGTCTGGACAATCTGGAAGACCCCTATCGTCTGTTCCGCTGCCACACCATCATGAACTGCGTGGATGTGTGCCCCAAGGGCCTCAAGCCCGCTAAGGCCATCGGCAAGATCAAGGAATTGGTCGCCCGCCGCACGATTTAAGCCATGAGTGCAGCTCACACGCTGCTCGAGGAACGTGAACGCAACCTGCTTCGCTGGCGCAGCCGGCGGGGCTTGGTAGAAAACGATCTGTTCATCGAGCAGTTTTTTACAACTTATGGCACCCAACTCACACAACGCCATGCGACCGGTCTGTCGGCATTGATGGAGTTGGGAGACAACGATTTGATGGATCTCTTCCTGCGCCGCAAAGAGCCACAGGGTGATCTGGATATCGCCGAAGTGCATGAAGTGCTGGCCATGGTGCGCAAACCCGTACCACCGGCACCCTAAAAAAACCAGCCGATTGGCACAACCCTGAAGGAAAGTTGGAAATGAAACTCGCTGACAACAAAGCCACCCTATCGTTTAGCAACGGCGCTCCCAGCATTGATCTGCCGGTGTACCAAGGCACCGTAGGCCCGGACGTCATCGACATCCGCAAGCTGTATGGCCAATCGGGCATGTTCACCTATGACCCGGGCTTTTTGTCCACAGCGGCCTGCCAGTCGGCCATCACCTACATCGATGGCGACAAGGGCGAACTGCTGTACCGTGGCTACCCCATCGAACAGCTGGCCAAGAATTGCAACTTCCTGGAAACCTGCTACCTGCTGCTGTACGGTGAGCTGCCCAACGCACAGCAAAAGACCGACTTCGAAAACCGCGTGACCCAGCACACGATGGTCAACGAACAAATGCAGTTCTTCCTGCGTGGCTTCCGTCGCGATGCCCACCCCATGGCCGTACTGACCGGTCTGGTGGGCGGCATGTCGGCCTTCTACCACGACAGCACCGACATCCACAACGCCGAGCACCGCGAAATTGCCGCTATCCGCTTGATCGCCAAGATGCCCACCCTGGTGGCCATGGCCTACAAGTACGGCATGGGCCAGCCCTACATGTACCCGAAGAACGACCTGTCCTACGCAGGCAACTTCATGCGCATGATGTTCGGCAACCCTTGCGAAGAGTACAAGGTCAACCCCGTGGTCGAGCGCGCTCTGGACCGCATCTTCATCCTGCACGCTGACCACGAGCAAAACGCTTCGACCTCCACCGTGCGTCTGTGCGGCTCGTCGGGCACCAACCCCTTTGCTGCCATTTCTGCTGGCGTGGCCTGCCTGTGGGGCCCTGCCCATGGCGGCGCCAATGAGGCTTGCCTGAACATGCTGGAGCACATCCAGGCCAACGGCGGCATCGCCAAGGTGGGCGAGTTCATGGAGCAGGTCAAGGACAAGAACAGCGGCGTCAAGCTCATGGGCTTTGGCCACCGCGTGTACAAGAACTATGACCCCCGCGCCAAGCTGATGCAAGAAACCTGCAACGAAATCCTGTCCGAGCTGGGTCTGGAAAACGACCCCATGTTCGCTCTGGCCAAGAAGCTGGAAAAGATTGCTCTGGAAGACGACTACTTCGTCCAGCGCAAGCTCTACCCCAACGTGGACTTCTACTCTGGCATCGTGCAACGCGCCATCGGTATCCCAGTGAACCTGTTCACCGGCATCTTCGCTCTGGCACGTACCGTGGGCTGGATTGCACAGCTGAACGAACAAATGGGTGACCCCGAGTACAAGATCGGCCGTCCCCGCCAGCTGTTCACCGGCGCCGCTACCCGCGACGTCAAGCCGCTGAACCAGCGTTGATCGCCATGGACTGGCACACCACCACGGTGTTGCCAGCCAGCAAAAAGCCCGCTCCCCTGAGCGGGCTTTTTTATGCGCATGCTCATTATTTTTATAGCTGGCATCGCTTGCCTGTATTTGATTTCAGATATAAAAACCTCTGAAAACCATAAATGACAAGCGTAAGCAGCTCTCTTTTTAAAAGCCCTGCAGCTGTCCCCATTCGGCAAACTCAGCGCGTTCGGTGCGCAGCGCGTTGATCGGCGCCTGCACATCCTCATAGCCCAGCGCTACGGCACAGGCCAGGGTGTAGGGCTCGGGGATCTGCAACTGCGCACGCAACAGCGGCGTGTAGCGGCGCCAGAAGCCTTGCGCACAGGTGGCCAAACCCTCTTCAGCGGCGCGCAGCATGAGCGATTGCAAATAGATGCCCACATCCAGCCATTGCGGCTGGCCCATGCGCGCATCAATAAACACAAACACCCCCACCGGAGCACCAAACAGCTGGGCGTTTTTGGCCAGCTGCTGCAGACGCCCGGCTTTGTCTTCGCGGGGAATGCCGATGCAGCGGTACAGCTCCTCGCCATTGACGAAGCGGCGCGTGCGGTACGGCTCCCACAGGCTGGGCGGGTAGGAGGCCACATCCTCTTGCGGGGCCGACTGCGACTGAGCCCGCACCTGGGCCAGCAGATCGGCCAAGGGCTGGCCGGTGATCGCGACCACCCGCCAGGGCTGCAGGTTGCCACCCGAGGCGGCCAGCGCCGCATCCTGCAGCAGCTGTTGCACCAACGAGGTGCTGGGCACCTGTGCGGTAAAAGCACGCACCGAACGGCGCGCGCGCAGGGCTTGGGAAACGTCCATGGGCATCTTCTCCATCGTCGAAATATCAACCAGTATTTACTTGCCAAGAATTTGGTCGATGCGATCTTTTTCAAAGCGCTGCTGACGCTCGCTGGCGCACGGCATGCAGTCGGCATCGATCTTGGCAGACAGCTTTTCCAGCACCTGCCACAGCAGCTGCAGCTGCTGCTCGTGCGTAGCGGCACCATCGGCCAGACTGCGCATGGCCTGGGTGACGGGGTCTTCCATTTGGGTCACACCGTACGCGGCAAATGCCGGAGCCTCAGGGGGCGCAGCGCTGGCCACGGCTGCCGCCACATGCGCTGCCGCGGCAGCAGCGGCCTGGGCCTGGGTCTGTGGCCCCACCACGGGCTCTTGCTCTTGCAGATGGGCCACATCGGCGCTTTCATCGGGCTTGGACATGATGATGCGTGCTGGGATGCCCACGGCCGTCGCCCCAGCGGGCACAGGCTTGAGCACCACGGCATTGGAGCCAATTTTGGCGCCGTCGCCCACCTCAAAGCCGCCCAACACCTTGGCGCCAGCGGCCACCACCACATTGCGCCCCAGGGTGGGATGGCGCTTGGCGCCCTTGTACAGCGAGGTGCCGCCCAGCGTGACGCCGTGGTAAATGGTGCAACCATCGCCGACCACGGCGGTTTCACCAATCACCACGCCCATGCCGTGGTCGATAAAGACGCGCTCGCCAATCACCGCACCGGGGTGGATTTCAATGCCGGTGAGCCAGCGCCCGATGTGCGAGACAAAACGGCCCAGCCACTTCAGGCCGTGTGTCCAGCACCAGTGCGCGGAGCGATGCCACCAGATGGCGTGCAGACCGGGGTAGCAGGTGATGACTTCCCAGGTGCTGCGCGCGGCAGGATCGCGCTCAAGAATGCATTGGATGTCGGAACGCAGGCGTGAAAACATTCGAATTGGGTGCAAAGCGCAGAGGATGGACAAAGTGCGGAAAACCGCGACGGGGTGGGCAGTTTAGTGGTTGGGTGGCTGGCTTTGCAGCATGGCCTTGGCAATTCCACGCAGGATGTGGATTTCTTCCAGGCTGGGCTGGGCGCGGTTGAACAGCTGGTTGAGCCGGGGCATGAGCTTTTTGGGCGCGGCCGGATCCAGAAACCCCACATGCTCCAGCGCCTGCTGCCAATGCGCCAGCATGCCTGCCAGTTGCTGCGCATCGGCGCGCTGCGTGCTGGCCGTGGGCAGTGGCTGTGCAAAGCCCCCCAGCGCCTGGCGCCATTCGTAAGCAATCAACTGGATGGCTGCGCCCAGATTGAGCGAGCCAAACTGCGGATTGCTGGGAATCGTCAGCGCCACATGGCAACGGTACACATCCTCGTTGGCCATGCCAAAGCGCTCGCAGCCAAAGAGCAGGCCGACGCCAGTTTCTGTGGCTCCGGCGTTGGCCTCATCCGTAGAATTTTGAACAAAATCGGCCTCTAGCGCTTGTCCAGCTTGCGCAAGCAGCTCCTTTTTTTGTATTGCATAGCGCCAAGATTGCACCAAGGCCTCAAAGTGGACGCGCGGCGTGCTGGTGGGGGGGCCAAAGTCGCGCGGCGTCATGGCGGTGGCGCACAGGTGGCTGATGCCATCGAGCGCTTCATCCAGGGTATCGACGATGCGGGCGTTGTGCAGCACGTCCAAAGCCCCACTGGCACGCTGGATGGTTTCTTCGCGCCGCAGCACATTCGCCCAGCGCGGGCGCACCAGCACCAGATCGTCAAAGCCCATGGTTTTCATGGCGCGCGCTGCCGCCCCCACGTTGCCAGCATGGCTGGTTTCAATCAGAACAAAACGAGTTTTCATGGCAAACAAAATAGCCCAGCAAAAAACTGGGCAAGGCAGTTAGAATTTCGCCCCTATTGTCGCTGTCCGCATCGTCGCAGCGACCGACCTGTTCTTCATCCCCGCAGCCAGCGGTGTGTTCCACCCGCACGTTCATAAGATTTGCCTGTCGCCCTGTCTGCCGACCAGAAAGGGGGCCAGGTGGGCATATGGCCCTGGCTGCATACATTTGCACCACTTATGTCGTCCAACCTGCACCCCATGCTCAACGTGGCCATCAAGGCCGCCCGCGCCGCTGGCGCCATCATCAACCGCGCCGCACTGGACATCGAATCTGTACGCGTGGCCCAAAAGCAGGTCAACGACTTTGTCACCGAAGTCGATCGCGCTGCCGAAGAAGCCATCATTTCCACCCTGCTCACGGCCTACCCCGGCCACGGCATCCTGGCCGAGGAGTCGGGCAATGAACACGGTGCGAAAAATTCCGACTACGTCTGGATCATCGACCCGCTGGACGGCACGACCAACTTCATCCACGGCTTCCCCGTGTACTGCGTGAGCATCGCCCTGGCCTTCAAGGGCAAGATTGAACATGCCGTGGTCTATGACCCCACGCGCAACGACCTGTTTACGGCTACCCGTGGCCGTGGTGCTTTCTTGAACGAGCGCCGCATTCGCGTCTCCAAACGCACACAGCTCAAGGATTGCCTGATTTCCACGGGCTTCCCCTTCCGCCCTGGCGATAATTTCCGCGCCTATATGCGCATGTTTGCCGAGATCACCCAGCGCACCGCTGGTGTGCGTCGCCCCGGCGCTGCGGCGCTGGATCTGGCTTATGTGGCCGCTGGCTTTTGCGATGGTTTCTTTGAAACCGGCCTGTCTATCTGGGATGTGGCCGCCGGCAGCCTGCTGGTCACCGAAGCCGGTGGCCTGATCGGCAACTTCACCGGCGAAGCCGATTTCTTGGAACAGCGCGAGTGTCTGGCAGGCAATCCGCGTGCTTACGGCCAGCTGGTGGGCATCTTGGGCAAATACAGCAAGTTTGCCAGCGTGGACGACAAAATGGGCGTGGATGCGGCACTGCAGTCCCAAGACCCCGAGGATGAGGCCAGCGAGATCTAAAAAATTACGCGCTAGACAAGCGAAAGAAAAAATCCAAAAAGTGCAGTGGGTGTGTAAACCAGCAGTTATCAACTTGCGTTGAAGCTCCATAAAGGAGTGAAAGCAATGACTGCTACCCAACCCACCACCATCTGGCCCGAAGACGAGCGCGACCGCAAGCGTGCCCCTGCACGCTGCGCGCACTGCGGCTGAGCACGCGCCATCGGCACCCCACCCACTTTGCTGGAGTTTGTCATGCGTACAGAAACTTGTTCTATCTGGCCCGAAGACGAGCGCGATCGTAAGCGCTAGGCGGTTGGTTGGCCCAAAGTGCTACTGCACTTTGTTTGTCCTATCACCTTTGAAACCCCACAACAAAAAACGCCTGCATTGCTGCAGGCGTTTTGCATAGTGCCTGAGGCAGGGACGCTACCTCAGTACCTAGCCTTACTGCATGTGCTGACCACCGTTCACAGAGAACTCAGCGCCGGTAGCGTAACCACCTTCATCCGAAGCCAGCCACGACACCATTGAAGCGATTTCCTTGGGTTCACCCAAACGCTTGACAGGGATTGTTGCCACGATTTTTTCCAGGACATCCTCACGGATGGCGCGCACCATGTCAGTACCCACATAGCCGGGGCTGACCGTATTCACAGTCACGCCTTTGCTGGCCAGTTCCTGTGCCAGGGCTTTCGAGAAGCCATGCATGCCGGCCTTGGCGGCAGAGTAGTTGGTCTGCCCAGCTTGGCCCTTCGCACCGTTGATCGAGCTGATATTGACGATACGGCCCCAGCCTTTTTCCACCATATCGGCCACCACCTGCTTGGTAACGTTGAACATGGAGTTCAGGTTGGTTTCAATGACAGAGCGCCAGTCTTCAGGCGTCATCTTCACGAACATGCGATCGCGTGTAATGCCTGCGTTGTTCACCAGCACGTCGATGGTACCATGCTCTGCCTTGGTCTTGGCAAAGGCTTCGACGGTGGATTCCCAATCGCCCACATTACCCACCGAAGCGTAGAACGTGTAGCCCAAAGCTTTCTGCTCATCCAGCCATTTTTGATAATCGCGTGTGGGGCCACAGCCTGCAATCACTTTGAAACCATCGTCGTGCAAACGCTGGCAGATTGCGGTACCAATGCCACCCATACCACCGGTCACATACGCTACTTTTTGGGTCATAAACCTTCTCCTTGAAATTTTTTCGATCATTCACAAGGTAGTGATTCCATACCACTACCTTATTTTTTAACTGGGCAATTGCCTTAGCTGCGTTCCACAGCCAAGGCCACGCCCATACCACCACCAATGCACAAAGCCGCCAGACCTTTTTTGGCATCGCGGCGCTGCATTTCATGCAGCAAAGTCACCAGCACACGGCAGCCAGAAGCGCCAATCGGGTGACCAATGGCGATGGCGCCGCCGTTGACGTTGACCTTGGCTGCATCAATGCCCAGCACCTTATTGACAGCACAGGCTTGGGCTGCAAAAGCCTCGTTCAACTCAAACAGATCGACATCACCCACGGACCAACCCGCACGCTTGAGTGCTTTACGGGTCGCAGACACTGGGCCCATGCCCATCGTGGCAGGATCCAAACCGCTGGTGGCATAGGCCTTGATGGTGGCCAAGGGCTTCAAGCCCAGCGCAGCAGCCTTGCTGGCTTTCATAACCACCACCGCAGCCGCGCCGTCGTTGAGACCCGACGCATTACCAGCTGTCACGGTGCCTGCTTTGTCAAAGGCAGGGCGCAAAGTGGACAGCGCTTCCAGATTGGTCTTGCGATTGATGTATTCATCGCTATCAAATACCACCGGATCGCCCTTACGCTGAGGGATGACCACCGGCACGATTTCATCCTTGAACTTGCCAGCATCCTGCGCGGCAGCCGCTTTAGTTTGGCTGGCGATGGCCAACTCATCCTGCTGCGCGCGGGTGATCTCGTTTTCCTTAGCGACATTCTCAGCCGTGATACCCATGTGGTACTGGTTGTAGACATCCCACAGTCCGTCCACGATCATGGTGTCCTGCATTTTCCAGTCGCCCATGCGTTGCCCATCGCGCGAGCCTTGCAATACGTGGGGGGACAAGCTCATGCTTTCCTGACCGCCGGCTACCACGATCTCGCTGTCACCCGTTGCCACGGCCTGAGCAGCCAGCATCACGGCCTTCAGCCCCGAGCCACAGACAGCATTGATGGTCAATGCTGGGGTTTCCTTAGCCACACCAGCTTTCATCATAGCTTGGCGTGCAGGATTCTGCCCCACACCGGCGGTCAACACCTGCCCCATAATAACTTCGCCGACCTGATCCAAACCCACTTGGGCACGAGCCAATGCTTCCTTAATCACAGTAGCACCCAGCTCAGGGGCACTGACTTTGGCCAAGCTACCCCCAAATTTGGCAACTGGGGTACGTACAGCAGAAACGATAACGATGTCTTCCATATAAATTCCTGAAGGTTGGAGGAGAAAATTTAAGCTTTTTGCAGAACATAACGGCCAGGAGCATTTTCAATCGCCTGATATTTTCCATCTTTGCCATAGCGTTTGGGAGCAGGTATCTGTTTGCCTGCATGGGCCTTGAGCCACTCAGCCCAATCTGTCCACCAGCTGCCCGGCAGCTCTTCTGCGCCGCCCAGCCATTCTTCCAGTGTTTCGGGCAATGCACCATCACTACGAATCCAATGGCTACGCTTATTTTTTGCGGGAGGATTAATCACTCCTGCAATATGACCAGATGCCCCCATGACAAAGCGCTTCTCACCCGGCAGCACATGGGTGGCTGCGTAAGATGCATGAATAGGCACAATATGGTCTTCACGCGATCCATAGATATACACTGGCAAATCGAGTGTAGTCACATCCACAGCCTCACCACAAACCGTTAATTTTCCAGGCTGAATCAAGTTATTTTCGAGATAAGTATTTCGCAGGTACCAAGCGTACCACGGTCCCGGCAGATTGGTGGAATCGCTATTCCAGTACAGCAGATCAAATGCAGGTGGCGTTTCACCTTTCAGATAGTTGCCAACCACATAGTTCCACACCAAATCATTAGGACGCAAAAAGCTGAAGGTCGCAGCAAGCTCTTGGCCTTTTAATAGGCCACCCTTGCCCATTTGCAGCTCACGCGAGCGCACAAACGTATCATCAATGAATACATCCAGAATGCCGGTATCGGAAAAATCTAGCAGCGTCGTCAGCAAGGTTGCACTGGCCACGGGATGCTGATCACGCGCAGCCAATACAGCTAAAGCTGTCGAGAGCATCGTGCCACCAACGCAGAAGCCCAGAGCATTGATTTGCTCTGCATCTGCGATCTCCTGCACCACGCCAATGGCTTCAATCACTGCACGTTCAATGTAGTCGTCCCACGTCAACTGCGCACAAGAGGCATCGGGGTTACGCCAACTAATTACAAAGGTACGTTGCCCCTGACTCACCGCATAACGAATGAGAGAGTTCTCCGGCTGCAGATCCAAAATGTAAAACTTATTGATGCAGGGTGGCACCAACAGCAGTGGACGCTCGTAGACTTTTGACGTCAAAGGCTTGTATTCCAGCAGCTGAAAAATGTCGTTTTCGTAGACTACAGCACCTTCAGTGGTGGCGACGTTTTTACCCACCTGGAAAACACTTTCATCGGTCATTGAGACATAGCCTTTGGCCATATCCTGCAACATGTTTTGCAAGCCCTTGGTTAGACTCTCACCTTTGGTTTCAATGGCTTTTTTCTGTGCTTCTGGATTGAGCGCCAAGAAATTGCTGGGTGACATAGCAGCGACCCACTGCTCTACGGCAAAACGAATGCGTTGGCGAGTCTTTTCATCGGCTTGTACCGCTTCAGCCATACCTGCCAAAGCCTGGGCATTGAGCATGTAAGCCGATGCCGTAAAAGCTGCCAACGGGTTTTTCCCCCAACTCTCACCAGAAAAACGCTTGTCCTTTGGAACTTCAGGCGCAGTCCCCACGCCAGCACTCCACAGACGACTGGCCTGATCAATGTACTGCTGTTGCAGCTGCTGCAGCTTGGCCGCATCGAACTGCACGGCAGTTGCCTTTTTCTCAGAGGGTACGGAACTCAACTGGGCAAAATTTTGCATTGCTTTGGCCCAATGATCGGTAAAAAACTGTTGTACGCCTTCGGTCCAGAGGGGGTCGGGTGTCATAGGCCGGTTTTCCTTGTGTGGTAAGTAAAAATTGTGAAGCGAGGTTAACCCAATGCGGGCGATCAGGTACCAACGTGCATGGAAGCTTACAAGTCGTCAATCCCAGCGGATTGTTATCAAAGAGTTTGTATATGGCAATATTTCCGCACTAAGCTGCAGAAAATTTATGGACAGACATTCTTACATGTCGTCTAACTAAAAATGCAACTTACACTCTACCATCTGCATGTGTACTGGAAGTACATCTGCGTTTTCTTTTTGGTCAAACTCATGTATCTCATCGCTATTGCTTGGATGTACGTTGCTCTCATGATGGCATTGGCGGAAGTCACTGCACCCAGTGGAAGCATTCTGGGCGCCTGCATCACTTTTCTGTTGTACGGCGTGCTTCCTTGCTCGCTGCTGTTGTATATCTTGGGTACTCCGCAGCGCAAGCAACGCTTGCATGCCCAACGCCAGCAGGCACAGCGTGACTGGGACGCGGCCCAGCAAGCGTGCGCAGCAGCACTCACCTCAGCGGTCAGCACAGCACCAGATGGCCGCAGCCATGCGCCCGGTACTGCCACGGACAGCAGCATCGCGTCGGTGCGAGAAAAACTGTGATGGATTGCCGAACGTACACCACTGCTGGCTCGAATCGTTGCCGTACACCTGTGTAACGCCCAATGTCTGCAGACGCTGGCGTGCTAAGCCAGCCAGGTCAGCCCACCACTTGCCCGATGGTGTAGCACGAGCAAAACAATGCTGCGCCTGCGCCTGCTTTTGGACGAAGGCTTGGTACACCTCTGCACCCACTTCAAACGCTGTCGGCCCAATGCACGGACCCAGCCACACTTGGGTATATGCGGCAATCGCCTCATGGCTGGCACCAGCATCTTGCTTGCGCACTAAGTGCGTGTAGGCCTGCCACAGCGCCTCCAGTACACCCACACCTTCATACCCAAGCAAGCCCCGCCAACCGGCGTGGGCGGCACCTACAACACCCAACTGCCGGTGCGCAATCAGTACCGGCAGACAATCGGCCACCATGATGGTGCAAGCGTGTCCTGGCAGATGCGTCACGCAGGCATCGGCCTGAGGCAGCTCTTGGTAACAGGGCAGCATCTGCACTTGCCAGCCATGCACCTGATTCAAAAACTGCAGCGCCACGCCACGCCCTGCAGCCCTGGACAGACTGCACTCCAGAATACGGCGGTTCTGCGCCACAGCGGGGGCAGCATCACCGACATGGACACCTAGGTTCAGACTGTCCCATGGGGCCTGACTCACGCCACCATGGCGCGTGGTGAACACGGCCTGCACCCCCGCAATCGCAGGCCATTGCGGCACCCACCAGGCGCTGGGCAACAAGGAAGAAAAAGATGCAGCATTTTCCATCTGCGCAGCATACGCGTTGCTGCCATCGATCAAGGTATCTTTGCCAGAAAAGCACATATGGGCATGGCACACTTTGCTCCCAGCGTCTGCCATCGCAGGCTATGAATGAGTTTTGCCATGGATTTTGTTTTTCCCCCAGCCCCACCTTGCAGCTTGGCCGTTGTGGGCCATGCCCAGCGTTTTCCTGTACGTCGTATTTACTGCGTGGGGCGCAACTATGCCGAGCACGCTCAGGAAATGGGATTCAGTGGTCGTGAAGCACCCTTTTTCTTTCTCAAGCCTGGTGATGCCGCTTTGTCCGCCCCGGTGGATGCAGCTGTCGATATGCCCTACCCCAGCCTGACGACCGACTTGCACCATGAAGTGGAGCTGGTTGTAGCCATCGGGCAAGGCGGTAGCCATATCGCCGTGACCGATGCATTGCAGCATGTCTGGGGCTATGCCGTGGGCCTGGATATGACGCGCCGCGACCTGCAAGCAGAACTCAAAAAGCAGGGGCGTCCCTGGTGCATTGCCAAAGGATTTGAAGCCAGCGCCCCCATCGGAGCACTTACCCCGGCCACCCAGGCCGGTGCGGTGGACAGCGCCAACATCACCTTACAGGTCAACGGTCAACTGCGCCAAAGTGGCAACACCCGTGAATTGATCTGGAAACTGGCCGAAATAGTCAGCCAGCTCTCACATGCCTGGGCGCTGCAGCCCGGCGATCTGATCATGACCGGCACGCCTGCTGGCGTCGGTGCGGTACAGCGCGGCGATCTACTGGATGCACATATCAGCGGGTTGGCGCCACTGCGTGTGCGTGTGGTGTAGGAGGCCGGCGCTTTATGTTCACTCCCACGGCTATTGATTTTTGCAGCCGCTGCGGTCACCGCACCCACCTGGCACTGCCCGACGACGGCGACACGCGCCAGCGTGCCATTTGCACGCACTGCGGCTTCATTCACTACCAAAACCCGCTTAACGTGGTGGGGACCATCCCCGTAGCCGACGATGGCCGCATTCTGCTATGCAAGCGCAATATCGAACCGCGCTGGGGTACCTGGACCTTACCCGCAGGCTTCATGGAACTGAACGAAACCCTGGAGCAAGGCGCCGCGCGCGAAACGGTGGAAGAGGCGGGTGCTGATTTTGAGATGGGGCGCCTGTTTTCCATCGTCAGCGTGCCGCATGTGGGGCAGGTGCATATGTATTTTTGTGCCCGCCTGCGCAGCCTAGAGTTTGCTCCCGGCAGCGAAACCATCGAAGCGCGCCTGTTCACCCCCCAGGACATCCCCTGGGACACGCTGTCGTTTCGCACCGTTGCACTCACCTTGCGCCATTACTTGGCCAATCCATACACCACCCAGGTGCACTGTCTGAGTCTGGAATAGTTTCGCCGTGCTCCACGCCCTATGTTTTCTTCCTGCTGCAGCGACCCGCTGGGCCAGCGCCCTGTCTGCCCTGCTGGCAACTGCCACCTTGACCACACCTCTGGCACACGCACAGGCCATACCCCAACTGGATCTACCGCGGGTGGAGCTGCGCGCGGGCATGTTCCGCATCGATGCCCAAGTGGCCAGCCGCCCGATCGAACGTCAGATTGGTCTGATGCAACGCCCATCTATGCCGCCACACGAGGGCATGCTGTTCGTCTTCGAGCACCCGGGCGTGCAATGCTTCTGGATGAAGAACACGCCATTGCCCCTGACCGCTGCCTTTGTGGCCGACGATGGCCGCATCACCAACCTGGCCGATATGCAGCCTCTGGATGAGACCTCGCACTGCTCCAGCGAGCCCGTGCGCTTTGTGCTGGAAATGAACCAAGGCTGGTTCAGCCAGAAAGGTATCCAGACTGGGCAGCGGCTCAGCGGCCCGGTCTTCAAGCTATCGCCCTAGCAAAAGAGCGTCTGCCCTAGCGTGGTTGCGCCGATGCGATAGAAAAAGGTCATTAAAACAACAACCTTAAAAGTCAAGAAAAGTGACCCGCCTTGCCAAAGGAAAGGCACTCTTGCTATATTTGCTGCACCGCAACATTTTTATTTATCCCACATGCTGTACCACATCTACGAAGCACAACGCGCACTGCTGGAACCCTTTGCAGACTTCGCGCAGGCGACTGCCAAGCTCTACAGCAGCCCTTTGACCCCATTGGCCAAGTCCCCCATGACGCAACGTACCGTGGCAGCATTTGACCTGTTCTACCGTCTGGCCAAGGACTACGAAAAGCCTCAATTTGGCATTCAGGCTGTGCAGGTCAACGGCGTGGACGTCACGATCCGCGAGCGTGTGGAGATCGATAAACCATTTTGCGAGCTGCGCCGCTTCAAGCGTTTTTCCGATCACCCCGCCACGCTGGACACGCTATTGACCCAGCCTGCCGTGCTGATTGTGGCGCCGCTCTCGGGTCACTACGCCACCTTGCTGCGCGATACTGTGCGCAGCATGCTAGGCGACCACAAGGTCTATATCACCGACTGGAAAAACGCCCGCATGGTGCCCTTGTCTGAAGGTGAATTTCACCTGGACGACTACATCAACTACGTGCAGGAATTCATTCGCCATCTGCAAGCGCGCTACGGCAACTGCCACGTCATCAGCGTGTGCCAGCCCACCGTACCTGTGCTGGCCGCCGTCTCGCTCATGGCCAGCCGTGGCGAAAAAACCCCGCTGTCCATGACCATGATGGGTGGCCCGATCAATGCACAGCGCTCGCCCACATCCGTGAACAACCTAGCGATGCAGCGCAGCTTTGAGTGGTTTGAAAACAACGTCATCCACCGCGTGCCCGACAACTACCCCGGCGCAGGTCGGCGCGTTTATCCTGGCTTTTTGCAGCACACCGGCTTTGTGGCGATGAACCCCGACCGCCACACCAGCAGCCACTACGATTACTTTCGCAGCCTGACGCGTGGTGACGAAGCCAGTGCCGAACAGCACCGCAAGTTCTACAACGAATACAACGCGGTGCTCGATCTGGATGCGCCTTACTACCTGCAGACCATTCGCGTGGTGTTCCAGGACTTCAACCTCGTGCGCGGCACCTGGGACATTCGCAATCCCGAAGGCCAGCTGGAGCGCGTGCGCCCACAGGACATCCGCACTACGGCCTTGCTGACCATTGAGGGCGAGCTGGACGATATTTCTGGCGTCGGCCAGACCCAGGCGGCGCATGAGCTGTGCTCTGACATTGCCGACGATGCGCGTGAGCACATTCAGGTGGCCGGTGCCGGCCATTACGGCATCTTCAGCGGCAGCCGCTGGCGCAATATTGTGTACCCCCAGGTGCGCGCTTTCATCCTGCGCCACCATCAGTTGCCTGCCAGCGCAGACAACAGCACCGGTGCGGCCATCGAAAATCACGCAGCGAGCGCGAGCATCACCATCACGGCCACCGAACCCGCTGCTGCTGCACCTGAACCGATATCGGCAGCAGCCACGCTGGTCACTATCGCCACTTCTAATTCAGAAGCGCTTAGCGCTGATCTGACAAAGGTTTCAGAATTAAAAGCCCCTGAAATCAATGTGATGCAAGCGGCTACAGCTCCTGAAAAAGAAACATCCATCCCTGTCCAGATGCCGCTGGAACCCGCTGGTGCTGCGCCTGTAGCGGCCAAGGCTGCTGCGCTACCGGTCTCGTACAGCACCAGCGTCGCCAACAAGAGCAAGGCACGCAAAACCAAGCGCTAAGCCTCAGGCGCTAAACTTGCGCGCCATGCCCGATACCCCCACCCACAAGCCAGTCCTCGCCGGACTGGCTTTTCTCATTGACCAGGCGCTGCCGCAGACCCAGTGCACGCGCTGTGGCTATCCCGACTGCGCCCGCTACGCACAAGCGATTGCGGCAGGCGAGGCTGCCATCAACCAGTGCCCCCCTGGCGGCCAGGAAGGCGTGCAACGCCTGGCCACGATCACAGGGCAAGCGCACCAGCCCCTCAACCCGCGCTTTGGCATCGAAGGCCCGCTGACCGTGGCACGCATCGATGAAGATTGGTGCATCGGCTGCACCCTGTGCCTCAAGGCCTGTCCGGTGGATGCCATCCTGGGTGCCAACAAGCGCATGCACACCGTGATGGCGCAACACTGCACGGGATGTGAACTGTGCATCCCCGTCTGCCCGGTCGATTGCATCGTGCTGGATGTGGTGACGCCCGACGCTACCGGCTGGCAGGCGTGGAGTGCCGCCCAGGCCGATGCAGCGCGCCAGCGCTACGCCGCACGCCAGGCACGCTACGCAGCGGTGCCACCAAGCCAAGCAAGCGCATCGGCCAGCGTCCCAGCTGCAGCTGTGCCAGACAAGGCCAGCGCCATTGCCGCCGCCCTGGCCAAGGCACGTGCGCTGCGCCAGCAAGGCTAGGGCGAGGCTCTGCCCACTGAAGGGCCGGGCCTTCAGCCCGCAAAGTTCTTGTACACACCGCAGCCCAAATAGGCATCGTCCACCTTGCAGACATAGGACATTTTGCTTTGCACCACGCCACTGAGCGGGTTGGTGAAGTCGTACTCCACCCAGCCCGGGCCACGCTCGGCCTGGGTCACGATGGCGCGCAGCAGCCGTGGGCCATCCACCCCTGGCAGATCGTTCACGCTGGTGCCCACCTTGCCGGGGTTGCCACCAAAGGCCACGTACTGGCCCTGGGCATCCAACACAAACACATACATATCGCGGTCAAACAGCCCGTGCTGGGGTGCCGTCACTGCCTGCCAAAAAGCCCTGGGCTGACGGTGGCCGCCACGCAAAGTGCGCGCCCGCTCGACCAAGGCTTGCGCTTCTTCTGGGGTGCCCTGTTGCAGCCGAAAGCGCGTTACTGCTTGGGTCAACACTTGGGCACGCTGCTCCAGCGCCTGCGCCTCTTGCACCACTGCGCGCACCATATGGGCGTTGTCGTGGGTCACCTGGTCGATCTGCTGTACCGCCTGGTTGATCTGCTGCAAGCCTGTGCCCTGCTCCTGCGTGGAATGGGCAATCGCCCCCACATGCCCAGCCACGCTGTGGATGCCCTGGGCCACACGTTGCATGTCCTGCCCGGCCTGGCGAATCAATCCAGTGCTGGCGTTCACCTGGCGCACGGAGTTCTGAATCAGCCCACGGATCTCCTTGGCCGCTGCGCCCGCGCGCTGCGCCAGGGTGCGCACTTCGGCGGCCACCACCGCAAAGCCGCGTCCCTGTTCGCCCGCACGCGCCGCTTCCACGGCGGCATTGAGTGCCAGCAGATTGGTCTGGAAGGCAATGCCATCGATGACGCCAATGATCTCGGACATGCGCCCTGCACCGCGCTCTATCGATTCCACCGACCCCACTGCCTGGTCCATCACCGCCACGCCCGCATCCATGGCGCTGCGCACCTGCAAGGTTTGTTGCTCGGCGGTCTGGGCCGCCTCGGTGTTGTTCTGCACCCCGGCCGTGACTTGCTCCATGCTGGCCACGGTTTGTGCCACGTTGGTGGCCTGCAGCTCGGTGCGCTCGGCCAGCGCCTGGTTGTCGTGGTACAGGGTATGCCCCGCATGCGCCACCAGGGCTGCGCTGCTGCGAATATCGGCCACCATGCTCGACAAGGCCACCACCATGCCATCGAGCAACTGGCCCATCTGTGCCAGTTCATCCTGGCCAGGCAGCGTCACGCGCACCGACAAATCGCCCGCCGTGGTTTTTTGCATGGCAACCGACAATTGCTGCACCGCCTGCGTCACGCTGTGCTGCAGCGCCCCCAAAAAATAGAGCAGCACCAGCACGGCCAGCACCCCCCATGCCACCGCCCAGTGCCCTGGCAAAGCGGCCATCGTCCAGGCGGTGGACAGCACACACACTGCCCCCAACAGTGCAACCAGGGCAAATTTGGACGACAGCCGCCACGGCGCCAGCATCCACAGGGCAGGTTTCCACAAAAGCACGAACGTTCTCCTTCAGATTTGTAAAACTTTATGACTTTTTCAGAGAAGAACGATGGTTTTCCTCTGGGGGATTTCCTCCATATAGAAAAATTGAGAATGTCAGTGCCTTGTCAGAGTTGTGCGCTCGTACCGACAAAAGCACACGCTACCCAGCGCCACAGACGACCATGGGCGACAATCACAGGCCCACCCAAACACACCCCCAACAGCCCAACACCCCAACCACAAAGGCGAGACAGACCTATGAGCACAATGGAACGCATCCTG
Organism: Comamonas sp.; assembly: GCA_028690035.1. GTDB lineage: Bacteria > Pseudomonadota > Gammaproteobacteria > Burkholderiales > Burkholderiaceae_C > Comamonas. Next base: position 295,704 of record JAQVCA010000001.1, read on the forward strand.
CGCCTCATGGCCGAGAAAAAAGCATCGGACGTGTACCTGGCGGTCAACTCCCCCATCCTGATCAAAATCAATGGCGAGAGCATCCCAGTCAACAACCAGTTGCTGCCCGTCGAAGGGCCGCGCTCCTTGCTCTCTGAAATCGTCACCGCACGCGACATGGAGCAGCTCAAGGAAACGGGTGAGCTCAACATCGGTATCCCTCTACAGGGCGTGGGACGCTTTCGTATCAGTGCCATGCACCAGCGCGGCACGGTGGCGGTGGTCATTCGCTTCATTTCGCAGCATGTGCCCAGCCTGGAGTCGCTGCAGCTGCCGCCGGTGCTGGGCGAGCTGATCTTGCAAAAGCGCGGGCTGATTCTGGTCGTCGGCTCCACCGGCTCGGGCAAGAGCACCTCGTTGGCGGCGATGATCGACAGCCGCAACGAAAAGATGAGCGGCCACATCCTCACCATTGAAGACCCAATCGAGTTTCAGTTTCGCAACAAAAAATCCATCGTCAACCAGCGTGAGGTGGGCACCGACACCCAGTCGATGCAAATTGCCCTGAAAAACGCGCTGCGCCAAGCGCCCGATGTGATTTTGATTGGCGAAATCCGCGACCGCGAGACCATGTCGGCTGCCATCGCCTACGCACAATCGGGCCACTTGTGTCTGGCCACGCTGCACGGCAACAACAGTTACCACGCCTTGAACCGTATCCTGAGCTTCTACCCCATCGAGGTGCGCAACACCATGCTGGGCGATTTGGCATCGTCGCTGCGCGCGGTCATCACCCAGCGCCTGGTGCGCACCGTCGATGGTGGGCGTGTGGCGGCGGTGGAGGTGCTGCTCAACACCAAGCTGGTGTCTGAGCTGATTGAAAAAGGCGATTTTTCCGGCGTGCGCGACTACATGGACAAGTCCATGGCCGAAGGCTCGCAAAGTTTTGAAGAAGACCTGGCACGCCTGATCCAAAGCGGCAAAATCTCGCGCGCTGAAGGCCTGGCCAATGCCGACTCGCCCACCAACCTGACCTGGCGTATGCAAAACGCCAGCCAAGCCGTGCGCCCTGCAGCTGCAGCCGCCGTGCCAACCACCCCGGCCCCCATCCCACAGATCAGCGACTCCATGTTCAGCAATTTCTTGATCGACGCCGACAGCGGTGCCGACTCTGCCCCCAAAGCATCCTAAGTTATGCCCACTCTTTCCTCTCTGCCCCACGGCACCACCGTGGGGCAACTTATTCGTACAGGTACCCAATGCCTGCAAAACGCCGGCGTGGGTTTTGGTCACGGCACCCAGGACGCGGCACAAGAAGCCATCTGGCTGGTGCTCTGGCGTCTAGACCTGCCGCTGGACAGCGCACTGGGCGATGAAGAAGATTCAATAGAAAATAAGCCTATAACGCCCGCCCAGCAAGCGCAAGTAGCTTCTCTTTTTGAAGAACGCATCACCAGCCGCAAGCCTGCCGCCTACCTCACGCGCCAGGCCTGGCTGATGGGCGTGCCGTTCTACGTGGACGAGCGCGCCATCGTGCCGCGCAGCTTTATTGCCGAGCTGCTGGCCGATGGCAGCATCGACCACTTTCTGTCCGACAAGACCCAAAACGTGCTCGACCTGTGTACGGGCAATGGCAGCCTGGCCTGCTTGGCGGCTATGGCCTATCCCGAGGTACAAGTCACCGGCGCCGACATCTCGCCCGATGCCCTGGCCGTGGCACGCATCAACGTGGATCAGCACGGGCTGCAAGAGCGCATCAACCTGGTGCACTCCGACGGCCTAGCGCAAGTGCCCGGCCCGTGGGATCTCATCTTGTGCAACCCGCCGTATGTGAATGCCGACAGCATGGCCAAGCTGCCCGCCGAATACCGCGCCGAGCCTGAGCTGGCCCTGGCCGGTGGCAGCGATGGCATGGACTTCATCCGCCAACTGCTGCGCGCTGCGCCCGCCTGCATGACGGAAAACGCCGTGCTGGTGCTGGAAATTGGCAACGAACGGCCCTTTTTTGAAACTGCCTTCCCCAGCCTGCCGGTGTTCTGGCTGGACACCAGCGCCGGCGAAGACCAGGTGCTGCTGCTGACCCGCCAAGCCCTGCTAGGCCTGGCCTGATCCGACGGGGGCGCCCTGCACCCTACCCTCTCTTTGGCCCCTGCTGCACGCACGGGGCTTGGTTGACATGATCCATTTAAAAAACATCACATTACGTCGGGGCACCAAAGTGGTGCTGGACGGTATCTCTACCACCATCCACCCCGGCGAGCACGTCGGCCTGATTGGGCGCAACGGCGCGGGCAAGACCTCGCTGTTTGCCCTGCTGGCCGGGCGCTTACACGAAGATGGCGGCGAATTTTTCATGCCCCCGCAGTGGCGCATGGCCGAAGTGGCCCAGCACCTGCCCGAAACCGATGCCCACGCCACCGACTTTGTGCTGCAAGGCGATACGCGCCTGCAAGAACTGCAACAGCGCCTGACCCAGGTCGAACAGGTGGGCGACGGCATGGCGATGGCCCAGCTGCATGCCGATTTGCAGGACGCCGGTGCGCACGATGCCGTCGCGCGCGCACAGGCGCTGATCCTGGGGCTGGGCTTCAAAACCAGTGAGCTGGAGCAGCCGGTGGGCAGCTTCTCCGGCGGCTGGCAAATGCGTCTGCAGCTGGCGCGCGCGCTGATGTGCCCCTCCGACGTGCTCCTACTGGACGAGCCCACCAACCACTTGGACTTGGACGCGCTGGTATGGCTGGAAGCCTGGCTCAAGCGCTATGCGGGCACGCTGGTCATCATCAGCCACGACCGCGAGTTTCTGGACGCCACCACCAGCGTCACTTTGCACATTGAAAACGGGCGCCTGACGCGCTACGGCGGCAACTACAGCAAGTTTGAAGAGCAGCACGCCCAGCAGCTGGTGCTGCAGCAGGCATCGTTTGAGCGCCAGCAGGAAAAAATCGCCCACCTGCAAAGCTTTATCGACCGCTTCAAGGCCAAGGCGACAAAAGCCAAACAGGCGCAAAGCCGCGTCAAACAAATTGAGCGCATGGAAAAAGTCGCGCCCGTGCTGGCCAGCGCCGATTTCACCTTTGCTTTTCAAGAGCCGGCCAACCTGCCCAACCCCATGCTGGCCATCAGCGATGCCGCCTTTGGCTACACCAGCGAAGCGGGCACCAGCACCACCATCTTGCAGGGCGTAAGCCGCACCGTGCTGGCCGGGCAGCGCATCGGCATTTTGGGGGCCAACGGCCAGGGCAAATCGACGCTGGTCAAAACCATTGCGCGCGAGCTGCAGCCGCTGGCAGGCAAACTGACCGAGGGCAAGGGCCTGCGCATTGGCTACTTTGCCCAGCAAGAGCTGGACGTGCTGCGCCCCGACGAGCACCCGCTGCAGCACATGGTGCGCCTGGCGCGCGACCTGGGGGCCGATGCCCCAGCGGCCAGCCGCGAGCAGGATTTGCGCAACTGGCTGGGCAGCTTCAATTTCAGCGGCGATATGGTCACGCAAAGCGTGGGCAGCATGAGTGGCGGCGAAAAAGCGCGTCTGGTGCTGGCCATGATCGTCTGGCAGCGCCCCAATTTGCTGCTGCTGGACGAGCCCACCAACCACCTGGACTTGGCCACACGTGAGGCGCTGGCGATGGCCCTCAACGATTTCGATGGCACGGTGCTGCTGGTCAGCCACGACCGCCATCTGCTGCGCGCCGTGGCCGACGATTTTTGGCTGGTCGGGCGCGGTCAGGTCGGCACTTTTGACGGCACGCTGGACGACTACCAGCGCTACCTGCTCGAAGAATCGCGCCGCCTGCGCGAAGCCGCCAAGGAAAAAGAAAAAGCCCAGCAAAGCGAGAGCACCTCCAGCAGCGCACCAGCGGCCCCCACCATCGACCCACGCGAAGCGCGCCGACTGGCTGCCCAGGCACGCCAGGCCCTGGCCGAAAAGACCAAACCGCTAAAAAAAGAGCTGGAAAAAATCGATGCCCGGATGGCGGCGCTCAACGACGAGAAAACGCTGCTGGAAGAGCGCCTGACCACCGCCCTTCCCCCCGGCGAAATTGCTGAAGCCGGTAAGCGCCTGAAAACGGTGGGCGATGCACTGGAGCAGTGCGAAGAGCGCTGGCTGGAGCTGAGTGAAGCCATTGAGCAGCTGACACAGGCCGCGCAAGAAGCCGACACGGCCTGACCGTCGTGCCATCCGCCAGCTGCAGCACCGCGCTCAGCGGTGGTGCAGCTGGACTTCAAAAAAGCACGCCTCAGCGCCGCCCAGCCCTTGCAGGCCCGCCTCCAGTGCGGCGCGTGTGGCCTGTTGCCAGCGGCGGTACAGCGCCTGCAACTCAGTGATCTGCTCAGGTGCCAAGTCGTCCGGCGGTGCGTCTTCCAAGTTTTGTAACACGCTCAAGATGTCGTACACCGCCTGGGCCCCACCCAACTTGCGCTCCAGTGCGCGTGCATAGCGCCGCTGGGCGCGCTCGCGCTCGGCATCGGGCAGGTCGGGATAGTCTTGCAAAGAGACGGTGTACAACGGTGCCTCATCCAAGGCATCAGGAGCCAGCGCCGATAGGGTGTGGGTAAACGAAGTGGGAGTGGGTGTATGAAAAGCGAGCTGCATAAATTAACTGTATTTTTAACCAGTAACTGTACAAATATACAGTAATTTTTAATGCATGAACCACTTCCCAAAGGAGCTGCTGGGCGCTGGCAACTGCCACACGGAAGGAACTCCCGCCCCCCACCGTCTTTACAAACGCGACATCCACACCCGTCACAATGTGCGCTGGTTGGGCCTTTCCCTGCGTACCCTGCTAGGCTGCATTGGCCCTGACGGGGTGCGCATGTCTTTGCTTCGACTGCCTTGAAACTCCCTCTTCCATGATGTCTGTTCTGCCTGTGTTGCCTGCTGCCTTACGTTCTTCTGCCCCCCATACTGCCCGAACGTGGCACCACTTGGCACTCCGGCAAGCCAGACGCATGGCGACGGCGTTGGCGCTGGTGGGGGTGCTCGCAGCCTGCAATCAGCCATCTGGACCAGCCAGCGGCCAAGGCTCAGGCCCCTCTGCCGGGCAGGCAGCGCCCAAGGTGGGCGTGGTGACCCTGCAAACGCAAAGCCAGAGCCTGCAAGAAATTCTGCCGGGTCGGGTACAAGCGCAGCAAATTGCCCAGATCCGGCCCCAGGTGAGCGGCATTGTGCAAAAGCAGCTGTTCCGCGAAGGCGCAACCGTGCAAGCTGGGCAGGCGCTGTACCAACTCGATGCCACCTTGCTGCAAGCGGCAGTGGCCAGTGCCGAAGCCGCCTTGGCCAAGGCCCAGGCCAACGCGCAGCGCTTGCAGTTGCAGGCCAAACGCTCGGCCGGGCTGGTGGCCATCGATGCCATCAGCACCCAGCAGCATGAAGACAACCAGGCCGCTGCGGCCGTGGCCCAGGCCGAAGTGGCTGCCGCCCAGGCGCAGCTGCACACAGCACGCACACAGCTGCGTTATGCGCGCATCGAGTCCCCGATTGCCGGGCGGGTCAGTCTGTCCAGTGTCACCCCGGGCGCACTGGTCACAGCCAACCAGGCCACGGCCTTGACCGAGGTAGTGCAGACCGATCCGATGTACGTGGACTTCACCCAATCCACCGCCCAATTGCTGCAACTGCAGCGCGATTGGGAGGCGGGCCGCTATGAAAAAGTCAACAACGACACCATGCCGATCGCCATTGACTTGGAAGACGGCAGCCGCTACCCCCATGCGGCCAAGCTGCAGTTCTCTGGCCTGATTGCCAACCCCAGCATGGGCACCGTGACCCTGCGTGCTGTGGTGCCCAACCCCCAGGGACAGCTGTTGCCGGGCATGTTCGTGCAGGCCCATCTGCCCACCGGGCGGGCACCGAAGGCGCTGCTGCTGCCCCAGCAAGCCGTCAGCCGCGACCTGACAGGCCGTGCCAGTGTGCTGGTGGTGCAGGAGGTCGATAGCGCCCCGGTGGCCGTCAAACGCCCGGTGGAGCTGACCCAGGCGGTGGGCAGCCATTGGCTGGTGGAAAGCGGCTTACAAGCGGGTGAGCAGGTGGTGGTAGAAGGTTTTCAACGCATCAAGCCCGGCGACAAGGTGCAGCCCGTGGTGCTGGACTTGAGCCAACCGCGCAGCGTGGAAAAGGTCGATCCGCAGGCCGCAGCGGCTTCGCTGCGGGCGTCGGTCGGCGGTGCGGCCTCTACACCAACCAAACCGGCCAAGGCCCAGACCGCTGGCCCCAACGCGAAGGACTGAGGCCATGGCGCAGTTCTTTATCCAACGCCCCATTTTTGCGTGGGTGATTGCCATCGTCATCATGCTGGCAGGGGCCTTGTCCATCGTCACGCTGCCGCTGGAGCAGTACCCCGACATTGCCCCGCCGCGCGTGACCATCAGTGCCCAGTACACGGGCGCCTCGGCCGAGACGGTGGAAAATTCGGTCACGCAGATCATTGAGCAGCAGCTCAAGGGCATCGACAACATGCTCTATATGAGCAGCACCTCGGACGCCTCAGGCCGCGCGCGCACCACGCTGACGTTTGCGCCGGGCACGGATATCGACGTGGCCCAGGTGCAGGTGCAAAACAAGCTGCAGGCGGCCATGAACCGTTTGCCCGAGGCGGTGAAAAGCCGGGGCGTGTTCGTCAACAAGGGTGGGCAGGACTTTCTGGCCACCTACAGCTTTTACTCCACCGACCCGGCCATGACCCAGGTGGACATTGGCGACTACCTGCAAACCTATGTGGTCGATGAGATTGGCCGCATCGATGGCGTGGGCGACGTCAACGTCTTTGGCACCAGCTATGCCATGCGCATCTGGATGGACCCGGCGCTGATGCAAAAGTACGCGCTCATCCCCTCGGACTTGGTGTCTGCCCTGAACGCACAAAACGCGCAAGTTTCTGCGGGCCAGCTGGGCGCACTGCCAGCGGTGGCAGACCAGCAGCTCAACGCCACCATTACGGCACGCACCAAGCTCAAGACCGTGCAGGAGTTTGAAAACATCGTGCTTAAAGCTGCGCCCGATGGTGCGGTGGTCACCATCAAGGATGTGGCGCGCGTGGAATTGGGGCCGGACAACCTCACCGTCAAATCCAAGCTCAACGGCATGGTGGGTGCGGGCATGGGCGTGGTGCTGGCCGATGGTGCCAACGCCATGCAGGTGGCCGATGCGGTGGTCGCCAAGCTCAATGCACTCAAGCCCTTCTTCCCCAACGAGATCGACTACTTCGTCAGCTCGGACTCGACGCCGTTTGTGCGCGCCTCGATTCAAGAGGTGCTCAAAGCCCTGGGCGAAGCCGTGGTGCTGGTGGTGCTGGTGATGTTTTTGTTCCTGCAGAACTTCCGCGCCACCTTGATTCCGGCCATCACTGTGCCGGTGGTGCTGCTGGGCACGCTGGGGGTGCTGGCCGTGGCCGGTTTTTCCATCAACACCCTCACGATGTTTGCCATGGTGCTGGCCATCGGCTTGCTGGTGGACGATGCCATCGTGGTGGTGGAAAACGTCGAGCGCGTGATGCACGAGACCGGCCTCTCGGCCAAGGAAGCGACCAAAAAATCCATGCGCGAGATCACCTCGGCGCTGGTGGGCATTGGCGTCACGCTGTCGGCGGTGTTTGTGCCCATGGCCTTCTTTGGTGGCTCGACGGGCGTAATTTACCGCCAGTTTTCCATCACCATCGTCGCGGCCATGGCGCTGTCGGTGTTTGTGGCGCTGACGCTCACGCCCGCGCTGTGCGCCACGATCTTGAAAATGCCCGCCCACGCTGGACAAGACAAGCTCATACGCAAAGGGCTGCTGGGCATCAGCGACCGTTTTTTTGCTTGGTTCAACCGCAGTTTTGACAGCACGGCGCTGCGCTACCAAAACCGCGTGGCCTGGATGCTGCAGCGCGCCAAGCGCATGCTGCTGATTTTTTTGGCCGTGCTGGTGGCCATGTGGGTGCTGCTGGAGCGTCTGCCCACATCCTTTCTACCCGATGAAGACCAGGGCTTTGTCACCGTCAACGTCAACTTGCCCGCCGGCGCTTCGGATGCGCGCTTGCAACTGGTGCTCGATGAGGTGCGCCGCTACTTTATGCAGCAAGAAGAAGTGGTCAGCTTCAACCAGGTCTCTGGCCTGAGTGGCGACCAAAGCTCGGCGCGTGCCTTTGTGCGCCTTAAGCCCTGGGATCAGCGTCCGCTGGCCAGCCAGGGCGCCGCGCAAGTGGCGCACCGTGCCACGCAGGAGCTGAGCCACATTCGCGATGCGCGCATCTTTGTGATGATGCCGCCTGCCGTGCGTGGCTTGGGCTCGAGTGCGGGCTTTAACGTCATGCTCAAGGACGTGGGCGGCTTGGGCCACGAGGCCCTGCTGGCGGCCAAAGACGAGTTCTTGGCCAAAGCGCGCCAGTACCCCGAGCTGACCAGCGTGCGCAGCACCAACCTGGACGATGCCACCGAGCTGCGCCTGCACATCGACGACCGCAAGGCCGCTGCCCTAGGGCTGGCCTACAACGACATCAACAGCACGCTCTCCAGCGCCATGGGCGGCACCTATGTGAACGACTTCTTGCACAACGGCCGCGTCAAGCGCGTGTACATCCAGGGCGATGCCCCACACCGCATGCTGCCCCAAGACATTGGCGATTGGAGCGTGCGCAACAAGAGCGGCGAAATGGTGCCCTTTAGCGTGTTCTCCGACAGCTATTGGGACTACGGCTCGCCCCAGTTGGTGCGCTACAGCGGCGCCTCGGCCTACGAAATCACCGGCAGCGCCGCGCCGGGCGTGAGCTCGGGCGTGGCCATGCAAATTGTGGAAGACATCTTGAGCACCTTGCCCACGGGCATTGGCTATGAGTGGACCGGCGCTTCGCTGCAAGAGCGCCAGTCGGGCGCGCAAGCCCCGCTGCTGTACGCCATTTCGATTTTGTTCGTGTTTTTGTGCCTGGCCGCGCTGTATGAGAGCTGGACGGTGCCGCTGTCGGTGATGCTGGCCGTGCCGCTGGGTGTGCTGGGCGCTTTGCTGGCCACCTATACGCGCGGGCTGACCAACGACGTGTACTTCCAGGTGGGGCTGCTGACCACCATGGGCCTGGCATCCAAGAACGCCATCTTGATTGTGGAATTTGCCGTGCAACTGCAAGAGCAAGGGCGCAAGCTGATGGACGCCACGCTGGAGGCCGTGCGCCTGCGCTTGCGCCCGATTTTGATGACCTCGCTGGCCTTTGGCTTTGGTGTGCTACCGCTGGCCATTGGCACCGGCGCAGGGGCCGGTGGGCGCAATGCGATTGGCACCGCCGTGCTGGGCGGCATGGTGGCTTCCACGGTGCTGGGGCTGTTTATGGTGCCGGTGTTCTTCCTGCTGATTCGCACCTGGTTCCAAAGCCGTGCGCCACAAGACGACGATGGCGTCCCCACCCAGGCACCCATGACCCCGCCCGCAGAGAACACCCCATGAAAAAAGACAAAAAATCCATAGCTGCAAGCGCTTGCTGGATAAGCGCTACAGCCATTTTTTCTTCAATTCTTTCGGCCTGCAATTTTGCCCCCAGCTACGAGCGCCCCAGCGGCATGGTGCCCCCAAACTGGGAGCCAACCGCGCAGACGGCCCCTGTGGCACCCACCGCGCCAACTTCAGATCATGCGCCGTGGCTGCAGTCCATCGGCTGGGTGCAGGATGCACGGCTGCGCCAGACCCTTACTCTGGCGCTAGAACACAACCGCGACCTGCGTGTGGCGCTGGCCAACGTCGAAAAAGCCCGCGCCCAGTACGGCATCACCCGCGCCGATTTGCTGCCCAGCATCCATGCGCAGGCGCAAGGTACGCGCAGCCGCACCAGTGCCGACCTGGGCAACACCGGCCAAGCCAGCATTGGCGAGCAGTACAGCGCGCAACTGGGCTTTACCAGCTACGAGCTGGATCTGTGGGGCCGGGTGCGCAATCTGAGCGCGGCGGGCCTCGAGAGCTTTTTGCAATCGCAAGCCAACCAGCGCAACGTGCAGATCGGGCTGCTGGCCGAGGTGGGCAACGCTTGGCTCAACGTGGCCGCCGACATGGCACGCCTGCAGCTGGCGCAGGACACTCTGGCCACCCGGGAAAAATCCTATGCGCTGAACCGGCGCATGCTCGAGCTGGGGGCCATCTCCGGGCTGGCACTGGCGCAAAACCTGTCCAGTGTGGAGAGCGCGCGTGGCGACGTCGCGGCCTACACCGCGCAAGTGGCGCGCAGCCGCAATGCCCTGCAGCTGCTGCTGGGCAGCAGCCTGCCACCAGACCTGCTGCCCAGCGCCGAAACGCTGGTGGAGGACACGGCCCACAACCTGGCTTTGCTCCCCGGGCCGCCGGCCCTGCCCTCCAGTGTGTTGCTGCAACGCCCGGATGTGCAGGCTGCCGAGCACCAGCTGCGCGCCATGCAGGCCAACATCGGGGCCGCCCGTGCGGCGCTGTTTCCCAGCATTACCCTGACCGGCAGCGTCGGCTCGGCCAGCCGGGAACTGGATGCGCTGTTTGCCAGCGGCAATGGCACCTGGAGCTTTATGCCGCAGATCAAGCTGCCCATTTTTGACGGCGGGCGCCTGCGCGCCGGGGTGGAGGTAGCACAAGCCAACCAACGCATCGCCTTGGCGCAGTACGAAAAAACCGTGCAGACGGCTTTTCGCGAAGTGGCCGACACCCTGGCCGACCGCGCGCAGTGGGGTACGCGCCTGGGCGCACAAACCGGCACCGTACACGCCACGCAGAAAACGCTGCAACTGTCCGAAGCGCGTTTTCAGGCCGGTATGGACAGCTATCTGAGCGTGCTTGATGCCCAGCGCAGCCTGTACAGCGCGCAGCAAACGCTGATTGGCCTGCGCCTGGCCGAGCAGCAAAACCGCATCACCCTCTGGAAAGCCCTGGGCGGTGCCGAATCTGCCAACGCCAGCGCCGAACTCGCCAACCCCCACCAGGATGCACGCCCATGAGCGGCCATTTTGAAGCGCAGCACGCGCACATCGAAGCCCTGCTCACCGACCACCTGCTGGAGGTCGTAGGCGGCGACTTTGCCCAGGCGCAGCGGCTGTTTGTCCAATGGCATGGGGCGCTGCAAACGCACATCCACATCGAAAACACCGCGCTGTTGCCCCATGTGCCCACAAGCGCACGCTGGGCCGCCACGGTGTACCTGCGCGAGCACGAGCGCATCGCCTTGCTGGCCGAGGAATACGCCCAGCGCTTGCAGCTGGTGCTCAACCACCCACCCCGCGATGCCTTGGCACAGCGCCGCGCCAGCCTGTACCTGCTTGATGCCATCCACGCGCTGCGCCACGTGATCGAACACCACCATGAGCGCGAAAATACCGCCCTGGCGCACGAGCTGCCCCTGGAGCTGCAACAGCAGGTCTGGGCACAGGTGCCACTGGACACATAAAAATCAGGAGACACCCCATGCACACGCACACAGAGATGGTACGACTGCCCGCCGGGCAGGTATTCGTACAGCACTGGCAACCACCTCCTACGGGGTCTGAGGCCGACGCTGCACCGATCGTGCTGCTGCACGAGTCGCTGGGCTGCGTGGGGTTGTGGCGCGACTTCCCCGCCCAGCTGGCACTGGCCACGGGCCGCACCGTACTGACCTACGACCGCCTGGGCTTTGGTCGGTCCAGCCCCCGCCACGGCCCCCCCGACCTGCGCTTCATTGAGCACGAGGCGCAAGAGCACTTTCCTGCCCTGATGCAGGCGCTGGGCATCGCACGCTATGCCCTGTTGGGGCACAGTGTCGGCGGGGTAATGGCGCTGCAGATTGCCGCCACCCATCCCGCGCAGTGCACGGCGGTGCTGTCGCTGTCGGCACAGGCCTATGTGCAGCCCCGCACGCTGGAAGGCATTCGCGCCGCGCAGGTGTTTTTTGCCGATCCGCAGGCCTGGGCCCGCCTGGAAAAATGGCATGGCGAGCGCACCGATTGGCTGTTCCATGCCTGGACCGATGCCTGGCTGCACCCCGACTTTGCCGATTGGTCGCTGGATGCGGTGCTGCCTCAGGTGCGCTGCCCGGTACTGGCTATCCACGGCACGCACGACGAGTACGGCAGCACCGAGTTTGCCCAGCGCATCGGCGCTGGCGTGCCCCAGGGGCAGGTGCTGCTGCTGGACTGCGCGCACCATCCCCACCGGGAACAAACCACCCCAGTGCTGGATGCTGCGCGCATGTTCTTGGCGCAGGGCACGGCACAGTCTGCCGAGCAGGCAGCTACGCCTGTGCCGCTCTAAAGCGCGGCTGCGCAGCACGCGGCTTTGCCCCCATGCAGCTCTTCCCCACGCTCTGGCAGCACATACAGCATTGGATCAGCGACGGCCACGCCACACTGGCGCTGTCGCTGATCTGGACGATGTACCTGCTGCTGGTGGCCATGTGGATCGTGCTCCAGCGCCGTGCCCCTGTGGCTACCCTGAGCTGGCTGCTGGCCATGGCCGCGCTGCCGGTGGTGGGGGTGTTGGTGTACTTTGTCTTTGGCCCCCGGCGCTTTCAGCGCCTGCGCCTCAAGCGGCTGCGTATCCAGCGCAAAACCCGCATGCGCCGCAGTTTGGTGCACCTGCGCGCCAAAGCACCGCAAGCGCCCGAACGGCTGCAGCAGCTGGTGCGCCTGGCCAGCAGTGTCTCCCTGCCGCTGTGCACCGCCCAGCGCGTGGAGCTGCTGGTCGGTGGTGCCGATACCTTCGATGCCATCGTGCAGGCGATTGCCCAAGCACAGCACCATGTGCATCTGGAGTACTACATTTTTGAGCCAGACACCACAGGCCAGCGCCTGCTGGCGGCACTGACCGAGCGCGCGAGCGCAGGCGTGCAGGTGCGTCTGCTGGTCGATGCGCTGGGTTCCAAACGCCTGGCACGACGCCATTACCAGGCCCTGCTGGATGCCGGTGGCGAAGTGGCCTTGTTTCATCCCCCCCGGTTGGGGCGGCGCATCCGCCCGGTCATCAACTTTCGCACGCACCGCAAGATCGTGGTGATTGACGGTGTGTACGGCTTTACCGGCGGTGTGAACATCACCGACGAGGAGGACAAGCGCGAGCACCCCAACGCCTACCACGACATCCACATCGCGCTGCAAGGCCCGGTGGTGGGCTGGCTGCAGCATGTGTTTCTGGAAGACTGGGCCTACGCGCTCGACTACCAGGGCCACAGCCTGCCGCAGGACTTTGCCCATCTGCTGCCCCAGCAGCCCAATGGGCCGTATGTGGCGCAAATTCTGGCCTCGGGCCCGGACAACACCCTCGAAGCCATCCACCGCGTGCTGGTCGCGGCCATCCACGCCGCACACCAGCGCCTGTGGCTGGCCACGCCCTACTTTGTGCCCACCGAAGCGGCCATGCTGGCCCTGACCAATGCCGCACTGCGGGGGGTGGATGTGCGCGTGCTGGTGCCACAGCGCAGCGACTCGCGCCTGGTCAGTGCGGCGGCTCGCTCCTACTTCGATGAGCTGCTGGCCGCCGGTGTGCGCGTCTTTGAGTACCAAGGCCGCATGCTGCACGCCAAAACCATGGTGGTGGACGACATGCTGGGCATGGTCGGCACAGCCAACTTCGACAACCGCAGCTTTCGCCTGAACTACGAGGTCTGTGCCGTCGTCTATGGCCCGCTGTTCACCCAGCAGCTGGCGCAGCAGTTCGAGCAAGACCTGCAGCGCTCGTGCCAGGTGGTACACCATGGCCGACCTCAGCCACTGCACCAGCGCTTGGCCGAGGGGCTGGCACGCCTGTTCTCGCCCCTGCTGTAAACCCTGGGCTGCGCCCAGACACACGATGGGCGGGCATAAAAAAACCGCTGCCCGGCGGCAGCGGTTGGGGGTTGGCTGGGATCGGGGATCGGGGTTGCGCGCGATCCCCAGCACAGCGGTTTACAGACGCTCGGCCACCCAGGCATTAACGCTGGCCAGCGCAGCAGGCAACGCCGCCGCGTTGGTGCCACCGGCCATGGCCATGTCGGGCTTGCCACCGCCTTTGCCACCGACCTGCTGGGCGACAAAATTCACCAACTCACCGGCTTTGATCTTGCCCACGGTGTCTGGCGTCACACCAGCGGCCAGCTGCACCTTGTCGCCATCGACGGCGGCCAGCACGATGGCGGCGGTTTTGAGCTTGTCCTTGAGCTTGTCCAGGGTCTCGCGCAAGGTCTTGGCGTCGGCGCCTTGCAGCTGGGCTGCCAGCAATTGCACGCCCTTGACCTGCACGGCCTGGGCCAGCAGTTCATCCCCCTGGCTGGAGGCCAGCTTGCCTTTGAGTGCGGCAATTTCCTTTTCCAGCGCCTTGACCTGCTCCAAAGTGCTGGCAATGCGGCTGGTCAGCTCAGCGCTGGGGGTTTTCAGCGTAGCAGCGGCGCTGTCCACCGTGGCTTCCAGGCCCTGCACATAGGCCAGGGCATTGGTGCCGGTGATAGCCTCCACCCGGCGCACACCCGCGGCCACACCACCTTCGGCCACGATCTTGAACAACCCAATGTCGCCCGTGCGCTGCACGTGCGTGCCGCCGCACAGCTCGCGGCTGGTGCCGATGTCCAGCACGCGCACCGTGTCGCCGTACTTCTCGCCAAACAGCATCATCGCGCCGGTGGCCTTGGCCGCTTCGATGTCCATCACGCGCGCCTGGGTGGGGGTGTTGGCCAGAATTTCCTGGTTCACCAGCGCCTCGATCTGGCGGATTTGCTCGGCGGTGACCGGTGCGTTGTGCGTGAAGTCAAAGCGCGTGCGCTCGGCGTTGACCAAGCTGCCTTTTTGCTGGACGTGATCGCCCAGCACTTCGTGCAGGGCTTTGTGCATGATGTGCGTGACCGAGTGGTTGCGCATGGTGGCGGCGCGCAGCGGCGCATCGACGGCCATGTGCACGCTGTCGCCCACGCGCAGCACACCCTCGGCCACCTGGCCGTGGTGGCCAAACACATCGGCCTTGATCTTTTGCGTGTCGTGCACAGCAAAGCGCATACCAGCGGCGCTGATGACGCCCTGGTCACCCACCTGACCACCGCTTTCTGCATAAAAAGGAGTGCTTTGCGCAACCACGACGCCATTTTCACCAGCTTTCAGCTCTGAAACTGGCGTGCCGTCAGCGTAAAGTGCTACGATTTTTGTGTTTTCGACCAGATGCTCGTAGCCGGTGAACTGGTTGGCTGCGCCTTGGTAGTCCAGCAGCTTGTCCATCTTGAACTTGCCCGCTGCGCGTGCCGTTTCTTTCTGGTGCTGCATGGCGGCGTTGAAACCGGCCTCGTCCACGCTCACGCCGCGCTCACGGCACACATCGTTGGTCAAGTCGAGCGGGAAGCCATAGGTGTCGTGCAGCTTGAAGGCCACATCCCCGGGCAACTGCTGGGCACCACCGCCCAGGGCGCTGTCCAGAATGTCCATGCCGTGCGCCAGGGTCTCGAAGAAGCGCTCTTCTTCCACGCGCAGTACCTCGGTGATACGCGCTCCCTGCGCGGCCAGGCGTGGGTAGGCGCTGCCCATCTGCTGCACCAAATCTTTGACCAGCTTGTGGAAGAACGGCGTCTTTTGCCCCAGCTTGTAGCCGTGGCGAATGGCGCGGCGCACGATACGGCGCTGCACGTAGCCACGGCCCTCATTGCTGGGGATGACGCCATCGACGATCAAGAAGGACGTAGCACGGATATGGTCGGCAATCACCTTGAGCGAAGGATTGGCCAGGTCTTGGCAACCGGTTTCACGGCCTGCGGCGCGGATCAGGGCGTCAAACAGGTCAATTTCGTAGTTGCTGTGTACGTGCTGCAAGATGGCGGCCAGGCGCTCCAGACCCATGCCCGTGTCCACGCAGGGCGCAGGCAGCGGAGTGACGCTGCCGTCTTCATGCATTTCAAACTGCATGAACACGTTGTTCCAGATTTCGATGAAACGGTCGCCGTCTTCATCGGGGCTGCCCGGAGGACCGCCAGGAATTTCGGGGCCGTGGTCGTAGAAAATTTCCGAGCAGGGGCCGCAGGGGCCGGTGTCGGCCATCATCCAGAAGTTGTCCGATTTGTAGCGCCCGCCCTTGTTGTCGCCAATGCGAATCACGCGCTCGGGGGGCAGGCCGATTTCTTTGGTCCAGATGTCGTAGGCCTCGTCGTCCTCCTGGTACACGGTGGCCAGCAGGCGCTCTTTGGGCAGTTGGTACACCTCGGTCAGCAGCTCCCACGCCCATTTCAGCGACTCGCGCTTGAAGTAGTCGCCAAAGCTCCAGTTGCCCAGCATTTCAAAGAAAGTGTGGTGGCGCGCGGTGTAGCCGACGTTTTCCAGGTCGTTGTGCTTGCCGCCAGCGCGCAGGCAGGCTTGCACCGAAGTGGCACGGTTGTAAGAGCGCTTGTCGGTGCCCAGAAACACGTCCTTGAATTGCACCATGCCACTGTTGGTGAACATCAAGGTCGGGTCGTTGCCGGGCACCAGCGGGCTGGATTCGACAATGGTGTGGCCTTTGGCCGCGAAGAAATCCAAGAAGGTCTTGCGAATATCGGCAACAGTGAAAGCAGGTTGGCTCATGGTGGACAAGTGCAAAAAATGCAGTTCGGGGAAAAAAGGTAAGTGAGAGGACAGCAAGCGGGCCATGGCGGACTGAAGGCCCTTAACCACATAACCAAAACACCAAAGCGCCGCAAGCGGCGCTCTGTAGACAGGTCAGCAGATCAAAGCTGCCATTTTTGCAGCAGCTTCTCTGGGCTCAGCGCATCGTAGCCTTCAAAGGGTTGATGGATCCATGGGTTGGTGGGCAGGTCTTCCACCGAGTAATCGGCACGGAAAGTGGAGATGCCCTTGGTCCAGATCACGGCGCTGCGCAGCTCGGTAATCGGGGGGTAGCTTTCTTTCAGACGTTGCACCACTGCCGTCAGGGTGACGCCGGTATCGGACAGATCGTCCACCAGCAGCACGCGCCCGGCGATCTCCCCTTTGGGGGTGGCAATAAAGCGGCTGATGTCCAGATGCCCGCGCACCGTGCCAGCTTCGGCACGGTAGGAGCTGGTGGACATGATGGCCAGCGGCTTGCCAAAAATGCGGCTCAGAATGTCGCCCGGGCGCAGGCCACCACGGGCCAGGCACAGAATGATGTCGAAATCCCAGCCCGATTTGTGTACTTGCAGCGCCAGCTTTTCAATCAGCGCGTGGTAGTCGTCGTAACTGACGTAAAGGTGTTGACCGTCTTCAGTAAGCATGGGAGCCATCCAGTTGTCCAGTGGGCCTTAAGCAGCGCTGTAGGGGTTGTGCAGCAGGATGGTGTGATCGCGATCGGGGCTGGTCGACACCATGGCGATCGGCACGCCCGTCACTTTCTGGATGCGATCCAGGTAGCGGCGCGCGTTCACGGGCAGTTGGTTGTAATCGGTCACACCCACGGTCGAATCTGTCCAGCCGGGCATCGTTTCGTAGATGGGCGTGCAACGCTCGATGTCGTCAGCACCCATGGGCAAGATGTCGATTTTTTCGCCATCCAGCTCGTAGCCCACGCACAGCTGCAGCTCTTGGATGCCATCGAGCACGTCCAGCTTGGTGATGCACAGACCCGACAGGCCGTTGATCTGCGCCGAGCGCTTGAGCAGCGCCGCATCAAACCAGCCGCAGCGGCGCGCACGCCCCGTGGTCACGCCTTTTTCAGCGCCCACGGTGCTCATGTGGTACCCAGGAGTGCCAGGTTTTTCCCATTCCAGTTCGGTCGGGAAGGGGCCGCTGCCCACGCGGGTGCAATAGGCTTTGGTGATGCCCAGCACATAGTGCAGCATGCCCGGGCCCACACCCGCACCGGCGGCGGCGTTGCCCGCCACACAGTTGCTCGAGGTCACGAAGGGATAGGTGCCATGGTCCACATCCAGCAACGTGCCCTGTGCGCCTTCAAACAGCAGGTTGCCGCCGGCGGCATAGGTGTCATGCAGCTCGCGCGAGACGTCGGCAATCATGGGCTTGAGTACCTCGGCTTGGCGCATAGCTTCTGCGTACACCGCATCAAATTGCACTTCACCGTTGACGATGTAAGGCTTGAGCGCTTCGGGGAACTCAAAGCTGCGGCTGCCCAGCACCTGCACCAGC
Source organism: Comamonas sp. (assembly GCA_028690035.1). Classification (GTDB taxonomy): domain Bacteria; phylum Pseudomonadota; class Gammaproteobacteria; order Burkholderiales; family Burkholderiaceae_C; genus Comamonas. Next base: position 313,680 of record JAQVCA010000001.1, read on the forward strand.
ACATGGTTGTGAAGCGCCAGCACATCGCGCAGCTTGGAGGCAAAGCGCTCGGGGTGCTTCAAGTCCTGCACGCGCAAGGCACGGCGGGCAATTTTGTCTTCATAGGCTGGGCCAATACCCTTGCCGGTGGTGCCAATCTTTTGCAAGCCACCTTCCTCGCGTGCCGCTTCGCGTGCCACGTCCAGCGCCTGGTGGATGGGCAAAATCAGCGGACAGGCTTCGGAAATGCGCAGCCGGTTGCGCACCTGCACACCGGCCTTTTCCAGGCCTTCAATCTCTTCAAACAGCTTGCCCACCGACAGCACCACGCCGTTGCCGATAAAACACTTCACCCCAGGGCGCATGATGCCGCTGGGGATCAGGTGCAGCGCTGTCTTCTGCCCGTTGATGACCAAGGTGTGACCAGCGTTGTGCCCCCCTTGAAAGCGCACGACGGCCTGGGCACTTTCTGTCAGCCAATCGACCAACTTGCCCTTGCCTTCGTCACCCCACTGGGTACCGACCACCACTACGTTACGAGCTTTGTTTGCGTTCATCGCGTCCACATCCATTCGAAAGGAAAAATGCGTTAAAGAGCCTGCACCAGCCACTGACCTGCGCTGTGTACCAGCACGCGGTCGCAGTGGAATTCATCGACCCGGCTGTCGTGCCCTGGCAAGGCGCACACGACGGTCTCACCAGCAGCGCGCAGCTGGGCAATGGCCTGCTGCAGGCCCAAATCGGTCGCCCAGGGCGCACGAATGGCAGCCTTGAGCGGGCGCGCAGGCACCACCGCCACCAGTTGCTTGATATCCAAGCTAAAACCTGCAGCCGGGCGGTTGCGGCCAAAGACGGCGCCCACCTCGTCGTAACGCCCCCCACGCACCAGCGCATCGCTGGCCTGGGGCACGTACAAGGCAAAGCGCGTACCGCTGTAGTAGGCATAGCCACGCAGGTCGGCCAGATCGAAGGTGATGTTCACATCCGGGAACTGTTCGGCCAAAGATTTCAAATTTTGGAGCACCTTGCGCACACCAGGATTGGATTTCAGGGCTATTTCAGCTTCTTTTAGAACCTGAACGTCCCCGTACAGCTGCAATATTGCTAGCAAGCCTTCACGTGCTGGTGCCGGAAAGTTTTTCGTGAGCTGTGCGATCTCGGTGGCATCCTTGACCGCCAGCGCCGCATGCACACGTTGCAACACGACCGGATCAACCATCACCCCCGCGCACAGCTGGCGCACGATGCGCACATCGGACAGATCCACACTGAACCCTTGCACCCCGGCACCGCGCACACAATCCAGAGCCAGCGCCAGGGCTTCAACATCAGCCTCTGCGCCTTCATGGCCATAGATTTCGGCGCCGAACTGCAGGGGCTCGCGGGTGGCGCGCGGGCGATCGGGATGCGTGTGCAGCACCGGGCCGCAATAGCACAGACGGGTGACGCCTTGGCGGTTGAGCAAATGGGCGTCGATGCGCGCCACCTGCTGGGTGGTATCGGCACGCAGGCCCAAGGTACGGCCAGAGATCTGATCGACCAGCTTGAACGTTTGGAGATTGAGTGCCTCGCCTGCGCCGGTAAGCAGGGAATCCAGGTACTCCAGCAGGGGGGGCATGACCAACTCATACCCATAACTGCGCGCTGTATCGAGCAAACCTCGGCGCAATTCCTCGATGTGGCGCGCCTCGGAGGGCAGCACATCGGCAATGTGATCCGGCAGGACCCAAGCAGACATGAAAAAAAGGGGGGGCTGTTAAAAGCGTGATTCTATCGGTTCACAGGCCCGACCCCGATAAAAGGGCCAGGCCTGTGCTGTGGTATGCGGCCCTAGGCTTGCAGCCCGAGCCAAAGTGGGCGCGAAGTTCAGTCGCCACCACCTGCAACAGCCGCGCCACCACTGCGATAGGACTTGAAGAATTCGGTGCTTGCCGGATCAAGTACCAGTACATCGCTCTTGCTAGCAAAGCTGGCCTTGTAGGCCTCCAGGCTGCGATAGAACTTGGCAAACTGCGCATCTTGCCCAAATGCCTGCGCGTAGATGCGCGCCGCTTCGGCATCGCCCTCGCCCTTGATCTTCTGGGCATCGCGGTAGGCATTGGCCACCACGATTTCGCGTTGCCGATCGGCATCGGCACGGATTTTTTCGCCTTCGGCCGCGCCGGTGGAGCGCAACTCATTGGCGACACGCTTGCGCTCGGCTTCCATGCGGCGGTACACCGATTCGGTGATAGTCTCAGCGTAGTCCACACGCGTGATGCGCACGTCGACCACATCCATGCCCCAAGGTTTGCCACGGCTGATGGCTTCCAGCACTTCTTTTTTCACATCGGCCATCAGCGTCTCGCGCTTAGACGATAAAAGCTCGCGCACCGTACGGCGGTTGATCTCTTCTTGGAAGGCGTTGCGCACCACCCGATTAAGCTGCATGGCACCGGCCATCTCGTCCAGCCCTACGTTGCGGATGTACTCCGACGGATCGGTAATGCGCCAGCGTACATACCAATCGATCACCACGCGCTGCTTTTCTGCTGTCAGCATCGGTTCTGTGTCAGAGCTGTCCAGCGTGAGCAGACGCTTATCGATGTAGCGCACATTCTGGAACGGTGGTGGCAACTTCCAGTTCAGCCCCGGCTCGGTAATCACAGTTTTGATTTGCCCTAAGGCATACACCACGCCAAATTGGCGCTGATCAACCACAAACAGCATGGAGCTGGCCAATGCCAGAACCACCAGGACGGTGGTCGCCAAAAAACCCAAACGATTCATAGTGTGTTCTTCTCCTTAGCGCAGTTCACGTTCACGCGAGCGACTCAGATCCCGCACTCGCGCATCTACGTTGGCAGCAGAGTTGGGCGCCGCAGGTGCAGGCGGCGCGGCCAGGCGCGTTGCTGCTTCCTGCGCAGCGGGGGCCGCCAAGCCTGCGCTTTGCATGATCTTGTCCAGCGGCAGGTACAACAGGTTAGAGCCTTGTCGCGAATCCACCACCACCTTGGTAACGTTGCTGTACACCTGCTCCATGGCCTCGGTGTACAAACGATCGCGTGTCACTTGCGGGGCTTTTTTGTATTCGGTCAGCAGGTAGCTGAAGCGCTGCGCATCACCTTCAGCCTGCGCTGCCATACGGGCCTTATAGGCCTCGGCCTCTTGCGCCAGGCGTGAAGCGGTACCAGTAGCACGCGGAATCACGTCGTTGGCGTAGGCTTGGGCCTCGTTCTTGGCGCGCTCGCGCTCCTGCCCTGCCTTGAGTACGTCATCAAACGCCGCCTGCACCTGCTCAGGGGGACGCACACCGCCTTGCTGCAAGTTGATGCCGACAATTTCCACACCCACAGCGTAGCGATCCAGAATGGTTTGCATTAGCTCACGCACACGGGGTGCAATCTGGTCACGCTCTTCGGCGAGTGCCGAATCCATCTTCATCTTGCCCACCACTTCGCGCACGGCAGACTCGGCTGCCTGCACCACAGCCACATCGGGGTTTTTGCTTTCAAACAGCCAAGCACGCGCATCGCTTAGACGGTACTGCACCGCAAATTTGATTTCCACGATGTTTTCGTCCTCGGTCAGCATGGCCGACTCACGCAACCCCGTGCTTTTGATGACGATATCGCGCCCGATATCCACCGAGCGAATCTGTGTGACGAACACCAGCTCATGGCTTTGCACCGGATACGGCAAACGCCAGTTAAAACCAGCGCCCACGGTGGAGTGGTAACGACCAAATTGGGTGATGACGGCCTGTTGCCCTTCTTGCACAATGAAAAACCCGGTACCGAGCCAGATCAACACCGCCACGCCAGCAATGACACCAACCCCCAGGCCTGTGCCTTTCATTTCCGGTGGTGGACTGCCGCCTGGACGGCCACCTTGGCCTCCCCCTGAACCACCTGAAGAGCGCCCGCCCAACAGCCCCCCAAGTTTGCGATTCAGGTCACGCCACAGCTCGTCAAGATCCGGCGGCTGACCTCCTCCCGAGTTCATCTGCCCACGCCCACCACGCGGTGGTGGCGGTGGCGGAGGGGTGCGATCGTTATCGCGTTCGCTGTCGCCATTTGATACGGGATCGCTGTCCGCACGATCTTTATCTTCATTACGTCCCCAGCGGGGATCGTTCAGGTTGAACATGCCTCGCAAACCCTGGGGCAAGGCCGCCCAGCGGGGCAGACGATTCAAAAAATTCATGGGCACAAACTCAATGGATCTCAATGAAACAGCATGCAGCGGTCAAGCCACTGCAGGAGGTTCGGCTTGCGCCGTGGTTTCAGTGTCGGTGTCGATGGCAGATGGATCGGTCGTAGCGTCGGGATCATTGGCCAGCGCTGCCAACACGGTCTGTGCCAAGTACTGGCGCAGTGTGTCCAAGCCTTGATGGGCAGCAGCACTAACAAAAATGCGTGGCACCTGCTGACCATCAACCTCGTACCAGTCCTGCAGGACTGCGGGACGACGCTGGGCGGGCAGGGCATCAAGCTTATTGAACACCAGCAGCTGGGGAATGCGATCGGCACCGATCTCATGCAGCACCTGCTGCACTTGCTGCAACTGCTCAGGAAAAGCCTCGTTGGAAGCATCCACCACATGCAGCAGCAAATCCGCATCAATGGCTTCTTGCAGCGTTGCCTGAAAGGCTTTCACCAGTCCGTGAGGCAAAGCGCGGATAAAGCCAACGGTATCGGAAATGGACACGGTGGTTTGCGCCTCGGCCAGGTACATCTGGCGCGTGGTGGTATCCAGTGTGGCAAACAGCTGATCCGCAGCGTAGGCGCGCGCCTTCACCAAGGCATTGAACAGTGTGGACTTGCCCGCATTGGTGTAGCCCACAAGGGAAATGCTGAAAACGCCCTGACGCTGGCGCTGGCGTCGCTGTGTGCTACGCTGCTTTTGCACCTTCAACAGGCGCTCTTTGGTGCGCTTGATGGCTTCGCCAATCATGCGCTTATCCAATTCAATCTGGGTCTCACCTGGGCCGCCACGCTGACCAATACCGCCTTGCTGGCGTTCCAAGTGGCTCCAGCGGCGCACCAAGCGAGTGCTGAGGTACTGCAGCCGCGCCAGTTCGACTTGGAGTTTGCCTTCATGGCTGCGCGCGCGCTGGGCAAAGATCTCCAAGATCAGCATGGTGCGGTCATTGACCGGCATCTCCAGGTAACGCTCCAGATTGCGCTGCTGGGCTGGGCTCAGGGACTGGTCAAACCAGACCTCCTGCACACCGTGCATCTGCGCCAGGAGCTTGATTTCATCGGCCTTACCGCTGCCCACCAGCAGCGCAGCGTCAGGGGCCTTGCGCTTGCAGGTGAGGTGCGCTACAGGTCGCAGACCTGCAGTTTGCGCCAGTTGCGCCAGCTCTTGCAAATCGGCATCAAAGTGGGGAAAACCAAAATCCACCCCGACCAACAGGACTGGGGTGGATACTTCAGGGGAAAGGGGAGAAGCGCTCATGCGTGTATGGCTCGATCGGGCCGGAGCGCCGGCGTAGAGGAGTGGGACTGCCTCAAGCTGCAGCGCCGTCGCCAGACTCGGAAATGCTGAAGTTCACCGGGCGGCCGGGAACAATGGTCGAAATGGCATGTTTGTACACCATCTGCGTCACGGTGTTGCGCAGCAGCACAACGTATTGGTCAAAAGATTCAATCTGCCCCTGCAGCTTGATGCCATTCACCAAATAAATCGAGACGGGCACATGCTCACGGCGCAGTGCGTTCAGAAAGGGGTCTTGCAAAAGTTGGCCTTTATTGCTCACGATATAACTCCGTGTTCGGATATGTTGTTGTAAACCGACACCTTAACACAGCCCAGTCGCGGCTTGTAGTGCCCCGACTGGACGAACGAAAGATTGTGGGGTGTTTGCCGCTGAGGCGGTGCCCCCCTTAACGCGATTTGTCAGCGTAAGGGTTGTGCGAGGTTTTGAACTCAATGCGCAACGGAGTTCCCACTAAATTGAACTCTTTGCGAAAACGCCCTTCAAGAAAGCGCCGATACGCATCGGTCACCAACTCTAAAGAATTACCGTGGATCACGATCAGCGGCGGGTTCATGCCACCTTGGTGGGCATAACGCATCTTGGGACGATAGGCCCCCACCTTTTTCGGTGTCTGAAATTGCAGCGACTCCAGCAGAACGCGCGTGAGCACCGGTGTTGGCATTTTGCAGGTTGCCGCTTTGTGTGCCTGAGCAATCGATGCCCACAACGGCCCCAGCCCTTGGCGTTTGGTGGCGGAAATAAAGTGCACTGCGGCAAACTTCAGAAATGCCAAGCGATTTTCGATGGAACGCTCCACCAGCTGGCGCTGGTAATCGTCCACCGCATCCCATTTATTCACAGCCAGCACCACCGCGCGACCGCTTTCCAAGACATAGCCCGCAATATGCGCGTCCTGATCGGTCACGCCCTCGGTGGCATCGATGAGCAGCACCACCACGTTGGCCGATTCAATGGCTTGCAAAGTCTTCACCACCGAGAATTTCTCGATGGCCTGAAAGACTTTGCCCTTGCGACGCAGACCGGCAGTGTCGATCAACTCAAACTTTTGCCCATTGCGCTCAAACGGCACACTGATGGCATCGCGTGTGGTACCAGGCATATCGAACGCCACCAGGCGCTCTTCTCCCAGCCACGTGTTGATGAGGGTGGACTTACCCGCATTCGGGCGTCCAGCCAGCGCCAGCTTGATGGGGCGCAAGGCTTCATCTTCCAGCTCTGGCACCTCTTCTTCCGGCTCGGGCAGCTGCAGTGGCTCCAGCGCCAATTCCACCAGCCCGCGCACTCCTTGGCCGTGGGCCGCAGAGACCGGGTACACCTCGCCCAGTCCCAGCTCGTAGAACTCAGACAGCTGCGCGCCCGCTTGCATGCCTTCGGCCTTGTTGGCCACGAGCAGGCAAGGCTTGCTCAAGCGACGCAGGTAGTTGGAGATTTCATGGTCTTGCGCGGACAAACCATCGCGGGCATCGACCACAAACACCACCACATCGGCCTCGGCCACCGCCTGGCGCGTTTGCTTGGCCATTTCCCGAAAAATGCCTTGCGAGGCATCGGGCTCAAAACCACCGGTATCGATGACGATGTATTCCAGCTTGCCCTGACGCCCTTGGCCATAGTGGCGATCGCGCGTCAGGCCTGCGTAGTCGGAGACGATGGCGTCGCGCGACTTGGTCAGACGGTTGAACAAGGTGGATTTGCCCACATTGGGCCGCCCCACAAGGGCGATAACTGGTTTCATGCGAAAAACTTCAAGAAAAAATCCCGAGTGCAGATCAATCGGGGCGGAAGCCATACAGGCCGCCGTTGCGCGTCAACACCACCAGGGTATCGGCTGCGACCACAGGAGCCACAGCCACACCGCTGCTGTCGGTGGTCAAGCGATTCAAAGGACTGCCATCCTGCTTGGACAGCATATGCACCAACCCGGTGCTGTCGCCCACAATCACCGAGCGACCCAACACCAGGGGGGCGGACAGCTGACGGTGCTTCAGCTGCTGGATGCTCCAGTCCTTACCACCATCGGTACGGCTCCAGGCTTGCACCACGCCATTGCTTTCGCTGCCAAACACCTTCTGACCATCGGTAGCCACCCCCACGGAACCTTTAGCCGGCGCACTCCACAACAGGCGCGCTTGGGCCACATCCACACAGCCCACGCTGGCCTGGAAGGCACGCACGCACACCACATCGCCATCGCGCGCTGTGGGGCCCACCAAATCCACCAGGCGCTCTACGTCGTTGGTGCCTCGCGGGGCGGCGATGGGGGCCTCCCACAGCACGGCGCCTGTATCGGGATTCAATGCCACCAAACGCCCCGACAGCCCCGCCAGCAACATATTGCCATGGGCCTGCAGCACGCCTTGCTGTCGCAGCACCAGAGGCTCACCGTCGCGCTGCAGCTTCCACAACAAACGACCGTCCTGTGCGTCGTAAGCGGAAATTTGGCGATCGGCAGTCAGTACAAAAACGCGCCCACCAGCCACCAGCGGCGCGGTGTACGAGGCTGCAGGCAGCAGCTGACTCCACAGCGTGCGCCCCTGCTCCAGCACCGTCAGTGCATTGCGCGTGGTGACCACCGCCGTGCGACGGCCATCGCTGCCCACACCCGTGTGCAGCGCACTGCCCACCTGCGCACGCCAACTCTCGCGGCCAGAAGCCGCATCCACAGCAATCACCGTGCCATCGGCACTGGCCAGCACCACCTCTTGGCCCAGCACCTGAGGCGCCAGGCTGACATCTTTCAAGGCAGGAATACTGGTGCGCCAGACCTGGCGCACAGGCAGCTGCACCACATTGGGGCCCAGGTCGGCAGGCTTGGGCGGCTTGCTGGAAGAGCATGCGCCCAACCCCGCGACCAATGCCAGGGACAAGAGCGTGCGCCACCCCCAGCGGGGCAAAAACTGGTTGCACAAAGGGGTGTGAGTGGAAATTTGCTGCATCACGATTGCGACTCCGGTGTCGTTGCCACGCCCAAGGCGTTGAGTTTGTAGCCCACTAGAGCGCGGTACTCCAAGCGCTCATCCATCTGCTGCCACGCCTTCTGATAAGCAGCAATCGCTTCTGGCATCTTGCCTTGCAGTTGCAGGGCATCGCCCAGGCGATCCTGCTCCAGCGCCTGAAACTCGGCTGGAAAGCTGCCTTGCAACAGTGCCACTGCGGCATCCCATTCCTTGTTTTCGATCTGGATGGCCGCCAGACGCAGCTTGGCGGTCGCCTGATACCCTGCATCGACCCCATGGTCGATAGCCCATTGCAGCGCCGCCACGGCCACATCGTCCTTATCGGCAGCGTAGGCCGACTTAGCCACCTGCAGCGCTGCCTGACTGGCCTGCACGGTGCTGGCGTAGTCTTGCTTCAAAGACTCAAACGCCAGCGCCATGCGCCCGGCATCCTTGGCCTGCACGGCCACGGTCACGGCATCGTCCAGCGCTGCGGCCTGCGCAGCCTGGCGCTGCTGCCACAACTGCCAGCCATTCCAAGCGGCAAAACTGCCCAACACCACCACCAGCACGCTGGTGATCGGGGTGCCCCATTGGTTCCAGAAATGCTTGAGCTGATCAAGCTGCTCTTGTTCTTCTAAGTCCAGGTGCGTTGCCATGTGCTGAGGGTCAAAAAATGGAAAAAATCAAGCGCGCCATTGTAGGCTGGGCGCCCAGGCCGACACCTCGGCCAAGGCGCGCACCACCTGCGCACCCTGACCATCGCGCAGCGACTTGACGGTGACCTCGCCGCGCGCCAGCTCATCGCCGCCAAAAATCAGCGCAAAGTGGGCGCCGCTGGCATCGGCTTTTTTGAACTGCGACTTCATGCTGCCCATGCCCTGCTCGGTGGCCGCATGCATTTGCACGCGCACGCCCGCCTCGCGCAGCTGCGTGAGGGTTTTGAGCACCAGCGGCATGCTCGCGGCATCGGGCACGATGGCGTAGGCATCCAGTTGCGGGGCAGGAATATCGGTGCCCAGCTCTTTGACCAGCTCCAGCACGCGCTCCACCCCCAGCGCCCAGCCCACGGCTGGGGCGCTCTTGCCGCCCACTTGCTCGATCAGGTAGTCGTAGCGGCCACCGGCGCAGATCGTGCCCTGCGCGCCCAGCAGGTCGGTGACGAACTCAAACACCGTGAGGTTGTAATAGTCCAGACCACGCACCAGACGCGGGTTGAGCGTCCAAGGCACGTCGTTGGCATCCAAGATGGCCTGCACGCCGCGCAGGTGCGCCAGCGAGGCTTCGCCCAGATAGTCGATCAACTTGGGCGCAGCATTGACCATGTCCTGCATGGCCGGGTTTTTGGTGTCCAGCACGCGCAAGGGGTTGCTGTACATGCGGCGCTTGGCCTCTTCGTCCATCACGTCCTGGTGCTGCTCCAAATAGGCGATCAGCGCCTCGCGGTGCGCTTTGCGCTCTTCGGGCTGGCCCAGGCTGTTGATTTCCAGACGCCACTGGCTCAGGCCCAGGCGCTTCCACAGGGCCACGGCCAGCAAGATCAGTTCTGCGTCCACATCCGGGCCCGCAAAGCCCAGCGCCTCGGCGCCCACCTGGTGGAACTGGCGATAGCGGCCACGCTGCGGGCGCTCATGGCGGAACATGGGGCCCATGTACCACATGCGCTTGCCACCGTCGTAGAGCAGGTTGTTCTCGATGGTGGCGCGCACCAGGCTGGCCGTGCCTTCGGGGCGCAGCGTCAGGCGCTCGCCGTTGAGCTTGTCCTCAAACGAGTACATCTCTTTTTCGACGATGTCGGTCACCTCGCCGATGCCGCGCACAAACAGCTGGGTGTGCTCGACGATGGGCGTGCGCACATTGCGGTAGGCAAAGCTGTCCATCAGCGCGCGGATCTGGTCTTCGAGCCACTGCCAGCGCTCGGACTGACCGGGCAGGATGTCGTTCATGCCTTTGACGGCGGATAGTTTTTCGTTCTTGGCCATAAGTTAAAAAAGAGAGCTGGTCGCGCTTATCTGGCAAGGATTTCAATATGTTTTAAGTCGGAAACCTTTGATGGATAAGCGACAAACACTATGATTTTTGAACAGCGTAGCGCTGCTGGATGTAATTGAGCACGATGGCCTGAAACTCTTGCGCGATGCGCTCGCCGCGCAGCGTCATGGCTTTTTCACCATCGATATAAACCGGCGCAGCAGGTGCCTCGCCGGTGCCTGGCAGGCTGATGCCGATGTCGGCGTGCTTGCTCTCGCCCGGGCCGTTGACGATGCAGCCCATCACGGCCACTTTCATACTCTCCACCCCGGGGTACTGGGCGCGCCAGATGGGCATCTGCGCGCGCAAAAAGTCGTCGATGTCTTTGGCCAGCTCCTGAAACACCGTGCTGGTCGTGCGCCCGCAACCGGGGCACGCCGTCACGCTGGGCACAAACGAGCGCATGCCCAGGGCTTGCACAATTTCAGCAGCCACCACCACTTCTTGCGTGCGCGCTTCGCCGGGTTGGGGCGTGAGCGAGACGCGAATCGTGTCGCCAATGCCCTCTTGCAACAAGATGCCCAGCGCCACGCTGGACGAGACCGTGCCGCGCGTGCCCATACCCGCCTCGGTCAGGCCCAGGTGCAGCGCATAGTCACAGCGGCGCGCCAGCTCGCGGTACACGGCAATCAGATCCTGCACGCCACTGACTTTGCACGACAGCAAGATGTTGTCGCCGTTCAGCCCCAGCGCTTGCGCGCGGCGCGCCGAGTCGATGGCCGAGGTGATCAGCGCCTCGTACATCACCTGGCGCACATCCCAGGGCTGGGCGCGCTGGTTGTTCACGTCCATGAGCTGGGCCATGAGCTCTTGGTCCAGGCTGCCCCAGTTCACGCCAATGCGCACGGCCTTGTCGTAGCGCGCGGCAATTTCGATCATCTGGGCAAATTGCTTGTCTTTTTTCTCGCCCTTACCGACGTTGCCGGGGTTGATGCGGTACTTGGACAGCGCCTGCGCGCAGTCGGGAAAATCGTTCAGCAGGCGGTGGCCGTTGTAGTGAAAGTCGCCCACCAGCGGCACCGGGCAACCCATGCGATCGAGCTGCTCGCGGATGTAGGGCACCGCTGCGGCTGCCTCGGGCGTATTCACGGTGATGCGCACCAGCTCGGAGCCCGCTTGCGCCAAGTCGCGCACTTGAATCGCAGTTTCCACCGCATCGACGGTGTCGGTATTGGTCATCGACTGCAGGCGCACGGGGGCGCTGCCGCCCACGGTGACCACATGTTCGCCCCAGGCCACACGGGCCGTGCGGCTGCGCCGTGGCATGGGAGCGGCCAGCGCAATGGGGCTGGCAGCGCAAGGAGTTGGTTCAGACACGATTTACTTCACCTCAAAACGGGCCACGTTGTCGCGGCTCTTGGTCTGGGGGTCAAACGCTGCGCCATCGACCTCGACCGCAATGGCGTCGGCGCGCCCGAGCACCACAGACAGGGGCCGGCGGGCCGAAGTCTCAAACACTTCGTCGGGGCGCAGAATTTTTTCCATCACCAGGCGACCCTCGCCATCGCGCACCTGCACCCAGGACTGGGCCGTGGCACGCAGGCGCAGCGCGGGGGCTGTGCCAGTGGCAGCCTGAGGCGCAATGGTCGCAGGGCTGGTAGCCGGGGTTGCCTCCAGCGCTGCTGGCGCGCGGGGATCGGTACTGGTACTGGTGGTTGTGCCGGTGGCCTGCAGCGCTGCAGGGGCTGCAGACAGCGTGGTCGATACCAGCGCACCCCCCTGGGTAGGCAGTGCCAGCGACGGTGCCTGCGCTGGGGCTGCGCTGGGGCTGGCGCTTGCTGGCTCGGTATCTTCAGGCTCCAACGGTGCTTCAGTGGGCGCCTGGCCGGGCGCAAACAAGGGCTGCCCATCCTCGGAGGAGGATGCCGCCCCTTGCAGCGCAGCCGCAGCGTCGTCTTCCGAAGCAGCAAAACGCCCTTGCTGCCACTGCCAGACACCGTAGGTCAGCATGGCTCCCAGCAGCAAGATGGCCAGCAGCCCCAGTCTGCGCACCAGCACCCCTGCAGCCTGGGGCAGGATGGAGGGCACGCTGCGGTAACGCACCGGTTCGTTGATGCCTGTGCGATTGGGCAGGCGCTTGGTAGGTGGCAGGGGCAGCAAGTCCATGATCGGCTGCGACGGGATGTGCAAATGGCGGCACACCCCCAGCGCCAAAGCGCGCGCAAACACCAGATCAGGCAGACGCTGCCAGTCTTCATCTTCCAGCGCCTGCAGTTTTTCAACCGGCACTTTCAGCATGTGGGCCAACACAGGCAGCTCTTGATGTTGAGCCTCTCGCGCCTGGCGCAGCAATTGCCCGGCGCCCTGCGTCACGGACAGTGCTGCAGACGGCAGGGACTCGGAATGGGTATCGGGGGACAAAACAGCGTCGGTGGACATCGGGCTTGAAGTATCGGTATCTGTATCGGTGGCGGCAGCGGTACGCAGCAGGTCAGTCATTCCAGGCCCCTTGCTCGTACAAGTCGCGCTCTCGGGACGAGGGGAAGCGCTGGCGCAGCTGATCGCCCTGCTGGCGCACTGCCAAGGCATCGCCCAGTTTTTGGTCGATGCGTATGCCCAGCCACAGCGAGGCTGCGTTGGCAAACTCGCTGTTGTTCAGACGGCGTGCGTAAAAGCGTGCGCGCTGCATATCGCCGCTGTCCATCAAAGCGCGGGCGTAGTCCAAGGTGATCGAAGGGCTGCCCGGATCGAGTTCGTAGGCTTGCGTCAAGACGGGCAGCACCTGGTCGGTTTTGCCCTCCTCGCGCAAACACACCCCTTTGGCCAGCAACGTGCGCGCACGCCCGGCATCGGCAAAACGCACATCGGCCAGCGCGGCATCAAAGTGCAGGTGGGCGTTCTCAAAATGCTTTTGCTGGCATTGCGACCAGCCCTGGTTGTAGCGTGTATCGGGGTCGCCGGGGCGCAGACTCAGCGCCCGGTCAAAGCTGGCGTCGGCCTTGGTGTAGTCGCGCTGGCTCAGGTAAATCCAGCCTTGCAGGTTGTAGGCATCGGCGTAGCTGGGATGCACTTGCAGCGCCTGCGCCACCTCACCCAAGGCGATGTCATAGCGCCCTTCAGCAAAGTGCATGGCACCCAACTGGACACGTGTTTGCGCCAAACGCAGGCGCTCGGCATCCACATCGCTGCTGGGATAAGCCGGGTCTTGGTACTGCTGCGGGGCGCTGGTGCTGGCACAACCTGCCAAGACTGCGGCCAGGACGATGGCCAACGCCCCACTCCCACAAGCCTGGCGCAAGCTCTGCGCACTACGAGAGAAGAAGGGGGTCTTGAGCGTCGGCATGCACGTCCTTTCGACGGATAAAAACAACAAGCGCCCTAGCGGGCACGGTAGATGCTAATGGTACGTTGCTTTGCCATGCGCTCGGCGGCCCGGGTGCGGTCTTTCACGTCACCGGCCAATTGACCACAGGCGGCATCGATATCGTCCCCACGGGTCTTGCGTACGGTGGTGACGATGCCAGCATCCACCAGCAGCTGCGCAAAGCGCTGCACCGCCGCGTTGCCAGAGCGCTGCAGCCCCGACTGCGCAAAGGGGTTGAACGGAATCAGGTTCAGCTTGCACCAGGCCTTGCCTTGGCCGTGGCTGCGCACCAGATCGATGAGCTGCTGGGCATGCTCAGGCTGGTCGTTCACGCCATCGAGCATGCAGTACTCAAACGTGATGAAGTCGCGCGGCGCAAACGCCAGATAGCTCTGGCAAGCGGCCATCAGTTCGGCCAGCGGGTATTTTTTGTTCAGAGGCACCAAATCGTTGCGCAGCGCATCGTTGGGCGCGTGCAGCGATACGGCCAGCGCCACCGGGCAATCCTGGCCCAGGCGCTCCATCATCGGCACCACGCCCGAGGTGGACACCGTCACGCGCCGACGCGACAGGCCATAGCCGTGGTCGTCCAGCATGGTTTTGAGCGCAGGCACCAGGGCCGCATAATTTTGTAGCGGCTCGCCCATACCCATCATCACCACATTGGTGATGACGCGCTCAGAGGTACCCAGGTGGCGGCGCAGGAAGTGCTCGGCAAACCACAGCTGGGCAATGATTTCGCCGGTGGTCAGGTTGCGGCTGAAGCCTTGGTGGCCCGTGGAGCAAAAACGGCAGCCCACCGCACAACCGGCCTGCGAGGACACGCACAGCGTGCCGCGATCGTCCTCGGGGATGAACACGGCCTCTACCGCGTTGCCATCGCCCACATCGAACAGCCACTTGATGGTGCCGTCGCGCGATTCTTGCTGGGTGAGTATCTTCAGGCCCTCAATACAGGCCTGGGTGGTGAGTTTTTCGCGCAGCGACTTGGCCAGATCGGTCATCTGGGCAAATTCGGTGGCACCGCGCTGGTGGATCCAGCGAAACAGCTGCGTGGCGCGAAAGGGTTTTTCCCCCAGGCTCTGGCAATAGGCAACCAAGCCTGGGAGGTCAAAATTCAACAGATTGGTGGGGGAAGTAGAGGTGGTGCTCATGGGAAAGTGCTGGCCGGGCGCCATCGTCGAGTGCGTAGGTGCTGACCTTGGCACAAAAGGCAATGCCCCATGCAACACCGGGCTGCATGGGGCGAAGGCCGTGGGGCAGCGACAGATTAACGTGCGTACACGTTCATGCCGGGGAAGAAGAAAGCAATTTCCACGGCAGCGGTTTCAGGAGCGTCGGAGCCATGCACAGCGTTGGCGTCGATGCTGTCGGCAAAATCGGCGCGGATGGTGCCAGCTTCAGCCTTTTTGGGGTCGGTGGCGCCCATCAGTTCACGGTTTTTCAGGATGGCGCCTTCGCCTTCCAGCACTTGAATCATCACGGGGCCGGAGATCATGAAGTCCACCAGGTCCTTGAAGAAAGGGCGCTCTTTGTGCACAGCGTAGAACTGCTCGGCTTCACCGCGCGACAGGTGCACCAGCTTGGCTGCAGCAATCTTCAGGCCAGCGTTTTCAAAGCGGCTGTAGATTTGCCCGATCACGTTTTTGGCAACAGCGTCGGGCTTGATGATGGAGAGGGTGCGTTCGATAGTCATGGAATTTTTCCTTGCGTTGAAAGTGCTTGTCAGTGCTTTTTTTACCACCGGGCAAAACTTAACATTCTAATCGTGCTACCAAGCCTTCTAGGAAAAAATGGACGTGGCATTATTTTTTTCATAGCTACTATCGCTTTATACATAAAGTTTTCAATATCTTTCATTTGTGAAATCTTTATGAAGTCTGCGGTAGCAGCTATAAAAATATTAACCACGCTCAGCGCTGGCCGGCGCGCTTGCCCGCAGCCCGGCGCTTTTGCGCATCGCGAGCGCGCTGCAGGCTGTCGTGACCGATCAAGGTCGGCGCCTTGTCGGCGGCGGCCTCGTTGCTTGGCATCGGGCTGCCCGCGTTGCCAGGGCGACGCGGTTTGCCCGCCCGGCGCGCGCGCAGCTGGCGCGCTTCTTCGGCGGCATTGACATCGGCCTTGGCGCGCGAGCCCACACGGTCGGCCTGGCGGCGGATGTGCTGTGTGGGCGCCTCGGGCTTGCGCAGCAGCGCGCGATCGGCGCCGCTGGCGGCCACCAGGGCGGCGATGTCTTTGTGGTCCAGCTCCAAGTGCGTGCCCCGGCGCAGGCCACGCGGCAGCTGCATGGCGCCGTAGCGAATGCGGATCAGGCGACTCACGGCGCGGCCCAGCGCCTCAAAAATACGGCGCACTTCGCGGTTGCGCCCTTCGCTGATGGTGACGCGGTACCAGACGTTGGCACCCTCGCCACCGCCATCGTCGATGCTGCCAAACGCGGCCATGCCATCGTCCAGCATCACGCCATCGAGCAGTTGCTGCTTTTCTTCGGGCGTCAGGGCACCGAGCACGCGCACGGCGTATTCGCGCTCCAGACCAAAGCTGGGGTGCATCAGGCGGTTGGCCAGATCGCCCGAGTTGGTCAGCAGCAGCAGGCCTTCGGTGTTCAAGTCCAGGCGGCCCACCGACTGCCATTTGCCCTGCGCCAAATAGGGCAGGCGGCGAAACACCGTGGGACGGTTTTGCGGGTCGTCGTGCGTGACCACTTCGCCTGCGGGCTTGTGGTAAGCGAGCACGCGCACGGTTTGCTGCTCGATGCGCACACGCACAGGCTTGCCGTCGAGCTTGATCATGTCGCCCACCTGCACGCGCTGGCCGACATGGGCCGCAGCGTTGTTCACCGTCAGGCGCCCTTCGGCAATGAAACGCTCCATTTCCAGGCGCGAGCCCAGCCCGGCCTGGGCCAGCACTTTGTGCAGCTTGGGCGATTGCGCCTCGGGCTGCAGCACGCGCTTGGGCGCGGCAGGGGCCGCATCGTGCAGCTGGGCAGCGCCTTCTTCCTGGGCCCAATCGGCATCGAGCTGGCCGGACACGATGTCGGCAAAGTCGTACTCGGCCTGCCGGGGGGCTGTGGCCGGTGCGCGCGGCGTGGTGCGGCGGCGGTCGGGGCTGCTGTTGCCACGGCTGGTGGCATTGGGGTTGCTGCGGTTGCTGGGGTTGCTGCCATTGGCAGGGCGACGGCGGGCGCCAGCAGCGGCGCGCGGGTTACGGGAAGGACGGGACATGGTCAGAAAATCCGAAAAAATGATGAAAAACTTGCACAGCCGCCACCGGTGGCGGGCGGCAGACGGTGTATCAGGGGGCAGGCGTTTTCAGCGCCATGCCATCCTCGGCAAACAGGTCGGGGGTAAAGGCTGCGGCTGTGGCTGGAGCGGTCTGCTCGGACGCATCGCCCGCCTGTTGCAAGGCGGCCAGCAGCGCCTCTTGCTCGGCGGGGTCGCCCTGCGGATCGAGCAGGGGCAGATCGGCCAGGGAGCGCAAGCCCAGATCGTCCAGAAACTGGCGCGTTGTGGCCAGCAAGGCGGGGCGGCCTACGGTTTCGCGGTAGCCGATTTCTTCGATCCAGCCACGGTCTTCGAGCTGCTTGATGATTTGGCTGCCGACGGTGACGCCGCGAATGTCTTCGATATCGCCGCGCGTGACGGGCTGGCGGTAGGCAATGATGGCCAGCGTCTCCAGCACCGCGCGGCTGTAGCGCGGCGGCTTGTCGGGGTGCAGGCGATCGAGGTGGTCGCGCACCTCGGGGCGGGTTTGAAAACGCCAGCCCGAGGCCACGCGCACCAGCTCGACGCCACGGCCCTGCCATTGGGCTTGCAGGTGCTGTAGGCGCTGTTCGATGTCGGCGCTGTCCAGCGCACCATCGAACAGGGTGCGCAGCGCGGCAACGGTCAGGGGTTGGGGGGTGCTGAGCAACGCGGCTTCCAGCACCAGGGTGGCATCCATAGGCATACCGGGAAAGATCCAAACACAGGAGGGGCCGACCCTCACGGGCAGGCGGTGGCTGGCAGCGGGCCAGCTTTAGAGCGGCGGATTGTAATGCAGGCCCAGATTTTCGACCGCCTGCAAAAAATCGGGCGGCGGGCTGGCATGCCATTGCATGGCCGCGCCGGTCACCGGGTGCTGCAGCCCGAGCCGAAAGGCGTGCAGCGCCTGGCGCTGCAGCCCACCCTCAGCCACGCCGCCGTACAGGGCGTCGGCCACCAGCGGGTGCTGCAGCGACAGCATGTGTACCCGAATCTGGTGCGTGCGCCCGGTGTGCAGCTTGCAGTGCACCAGGCAGTGCCGGTCGGTACTGTCCAGACAGGTGATGTCGGTGCGTGCCGGTTTGCCCGGGTGCTGGGCCGGATCGACCACCGCCATGCGCAGGCGCTGGCGCGGGTCGCGGCCAATGGCCGCATCCACGGTGTGCAGCGGCGCGCCCCGCCAGGCGCCATGGGCCAGCGCCACATAGCGGCGGCTGACGTGGCGCGCGGCAATCAGCGCCACCAAAGCATCCATCGTGGCGCGGGTTTTGGCCACCACCATCAGACCGCTGGTGTCTTTGTCCAAACGGTGCACGATGCCCGCACGCGGCACCTGGCTGGCACCGGCGTGGTGTGCCAGCAGGCCATTGAGCAAGGTGCCGCTCCAGTTGCCGGGTGCCGGGTGCACCACCAGCCCCGCAGGTTTGTTTACCACCAGCAGATGCGCATCCTCAAACACGATGTCCAGCGCCATCGCTTCGGGCTTGAAGGCCTGGCTTTGTGCCGTGGGGCGCATGGCCACCTGCAAGGTATCGCCCAGTTTGACCTTGGCGGCAGGCTTGCTGGCCAGCTGGCCATTGAGCTGCACCGATCCCTGGGCCAGCAGCTGCTGCAAGTAGCTGCGTGAAAATTCTGGCACCAGCTCGGCCAGCACCTTGTCCAGGCGCACGCCATGCAAGGCCAGGGGCACATCGACCTGACGCAGCTCGACGGGCGCATCGTCCACCAGGAACGGACTGGCTTCAGGCGCGTCGCCATCGCCCTCCCAATCGTCGGGGCTGAGGTCGCTGGGGGGAAGGGCCTCGGTCATGGGCAGCCTTTGCTTGTGAAAAATACAGGGGAGAAAAAAGGCCCGGACAAACCGGGCCTGACACACACCACAGGATGTGGTTCAGCGCGGGGGCAGATAGCGGATGGGATCCACCGGTTTGCCCTGGCGACGCACCTCAAAGTGCAGCTTGACACGATCGGCATCGGTGTTGCCCATCTCGGCGATTTTCTGGCCTTTTTTCACGTTCTGGTCTTCTTTGACCAGCAGCTTCTGGTTGTGCGCGTAGGCCGTCAGATACGTGTTGTTGTGCTTCAGGATGATGAGATGGCCATAGCCACGCAGACCAGCGCCTGCGTACACCACCTTGCCGTCGGCTGCAGCCACCACAGGGTCGCCCGCCTTGCCGGCAATGCCCACGCCTTTGTTGGTGCTTTCGTTGAAGCCCGCGACCACGGCGCCCGATGCGGGCCAGATAAAGCCTTGGCCACGGGCATCGCTATCCGGTGTGGCCGCGGGAGTGGTCGGTGCTGAGGCGGGCGCCGCAGACGCCACCGGTGCCGCCGCACTGCTGCCCGCTGGCGGCAAGGCCGTGCCCTGCACCACTGGGGTGGCCACCGAAGCCACGGGCTTGACGCCCTCCCCTGGCGCCTGTCCTGGAGGCACCACGCGCACCACCTGCCCCACTTCAATGATGTCTGGATTGGCCAGCTGGCTCCAGCGGGCGATGTCTTTCCAGCTTTGGCCGTGCTCCAAGCCAATACGAATCAGGGTGTCACCAGGTTTGACGGTGTAGTAGCCTGGCTTGCCCGCGTTTTCTGCACCTGGCAAGGTGGCCGGGTTCACAGTCTGCGCGCTTGAGCCAAAGCCACCACGCGACTCGACCGGGGCCTCGTTGGTTTGGGCACAGCCAGCCAAAATACCTGCAACCAGCAGCAGAGCCCAGCCCGCTGCACCTCGATTTCGCTTCGTCATACGCCTTCTCATTCAAGCAATTCCCGATTTTAAGGGGACAAAATGCACCGCCTCGAGGATCGTCTGCGTGCAGCTGCCATCCGTGTTCTTGTCGAGGACCAGCAGCATTTGCTGACCACGCTCAGCCACCATAGGGGCTACCAAGCGCCCGCCGGGGGCCAGTTGCTGCGGCCAGGCTGGGGGCAAGGACTCACCACCGGCGGCGGCGATGATGGCCGCGTACGGCCCGCCCCGGGGATAACCCAGCATGCCGTCGCCAAACAACAAGTGGACGTTGTCCAGCCCCAATGGGCGCAAATTGGCCTGGGCTTTTTCATGCAGGCCGCGCAGGCGCTCAATCGAATACACCTCACGCGCTACTTGCGCCAGCACGGCAGCCTGGTAGCCACAGCCTGTTCCCACTTCCAGCACACGACCCAAACCGCCGTGCTGCTGCACACAGGCCGCACCCAGCAGCAGCTCGATCATGCGCGCAACCACACTGGGTTTGGAAATGGTCTGCTGCAAGCCAATCGGCAAGCTGGTGTCTTCATAGGCCTGCACCACCAGTGCGCTATCAACAAACTGGTGGCGTGGTACCTGTCCCATGGCCTGCAGCACCAACGGCGACTGAATGCCCTCGGCCGCCAGACGCTGCACCATGCGCATGCGCACCGCTGCAGAGTCCATACCCCAACCGGTGGCCGTAGGCGCAACGGTGGAGCGCGCAGAGCCGGCCCCACGGGCGCCGGCCCCAGGGCCAGTGCTCAAGGAGTCAATGCGGGCAGGAAAGCCTGGACGACGTGGTTGGTTCATAGCGGTTTTTGCTCCAACTGCTGCAGCGGTACAGGGGCCTGCGCTTGCAGACCCGTTTGCAGGCGCGCCGCCGTTTGCGCCCAATAGCCCAGATGCTGGTGATCGGTCAAATCCACCTTCAGCGGTGTCATGGCCACATGGCCATGCGCTGTGGCGTGGAAATCGGTGCCCTCGGCATCGTCTTTGGCCGCGCCGGCGCTGCCAATCCAGTACATGGTCTGTCCACGGGGACTGACTTGGGTGATCACCGGCTCGGCCGAATGGCGCCGTCCCAAGCGACACAGCTTGATCGGCCCCAACTCTTGGGTGGGCCGGTTGGGAATGTTCACATTCAGCAGCCAGGGGGCGGTGCCCACCAGCTGCTGCTGGCGCAATTGCTGCACGATTTCCTTGGCTTTCTGAGCGGCTGCGTCCAAGTGTTTCCAGCCATATTCCACCTGCGAAAAGGCAATGGCAGGCACGCCAAATAAATAGCCCTCCATGGCCGCACCCACCGTACCGGAGTAAATGGTGTCGTCGCCCATGTTGGCACCGTTGTTGATGCCTGAAAGCACCAAATCGGGACGATAACCCAGCAACCCCGTCAGAGCGATGTGCACGCAGTCGGCAGGCGTGCCGTTCACATAGCGAAACCCGTTGCTGGCCTGCTGCACGTACAGCGGCGAATGCAAGGTCAGCGCGTTGGACTTGGCACTGTTGTTGTGCTCGGGCGCCACCACCTCGACCTGCACCCCGTCAATGCCAGAGATGGCAGCGTGCAGGGCCACAATACCGGGGGCTTGAAAGCCGTCATCGTTGGAAATCAGTATTTTCATGTCTTAGGTACAGCGCTACGGGCGCCCGATTGTAGGGTGCTGCCTGCGCACTTTATGTGGTCCTCCCCGCCATGCCGCCCCGCTCACCTGCCGAAATCGCACGCCAGACCTTGCAACTGCTGGCCAAGCGCCACCTGCACCCCACCCCGGAGAACTACCAGGCCACTTACGAAGAGGTGGCCAACCTGCTGCCCCAGGAAGCCTTCCCCCAGCGCCGCCTGCGCCATATCGCCACGCTGCTGCCATCACAAACCCCACGCCAGGCCCAGCGGACCCAAGCCTTTGCCCAAGCTGTGGAGGCCAAAGACTGGCTACAGTTGCAAACGGCCATCGTGGAATACGCCCAGCTGGAGCTGACCAGCCAGCCGCACATCACCGCCCTGCCCTCAATCCCGCAGGTGCTGGACACCCTCTCCCCCGGCCTGGCCGAGGCATTGGCGCGTCTGATCGAAAACACCGTCGCCGTGCTGGGCACCGAAGATGCTCGCACCCGCGACATTTCCCTGCAGCTGGTGGATTTTCTGCGCCAGTCTGCGCCGGACGCCTACGCGCTGGAGCAGATGCTCACCAACTACAGCCTGCGCATGTCCTTCGTTGGCCAAGAGCAAGCGCAGCGCACGCACAACATCCAGCAGCTGCTGCACATGACGATCGAGCACCTGTGCCAACTGGGTGCGCAAGACCCGCCGCTGCTGGCACAAGCCGACAAACTGCGTGAGGCCATGGCCCCGGCATGGACCAGCACCCAGCTGGGCCACATTCAGTACCACCTCAAAAGTCTGCTCTTTCGCCACCTGGAGCTGCACACCAGCACGCAAGAGGCACACGAGCGCATCAAGGATCTGCTGGCGCAGTACGCCCACCATATGGCCGAGCTGAGCACACACAGCGAACAACACCAGCACCAGCTCGAAGACTGCGCCACGCACATTGAGCAGACCCAACACCTGGGCGAACTGGCCCAACTGTTCGAGGCGGTGGTCGCATCGGGCAACCGCCTGGCACGCGACAGCTGCCATGCCGTGGCCGCCCTGCAAGATTTGCGCGAACAGGCGCAGGCGCAGGAAGCGCAGATCCACCAACTCAGTGCCCACCTGCAGCGCATGCAAGACACCAGCCGCCACGATGTCTGCACCGGTGCGCTCAACACCCAAGGGTTGCAAGAAACGCTGCTGGCCGAAACCCAGCGCAGCCAGCAACTGCGCACCGCACTGAGCGTGGGTGTCCTGCAAATGGAGCTGTCCGCGCAGACCTTGCACGCGCTGGGCCCCGACGGCCACGACCTGGCGCTGCGCCACCTCACCCAAGTGGCACGCAACCTGCTGCGCCCTCAGGACGAGGTGGGCCGCACCACCGACCAACACTTGGTGCTGCTGCTGCCCGCCTGCTCTGCCAGCCAAGCCAGCCAGATGCTGGCGCGCATGCAGCAGGAACTGGCCCTACGCCCCCTACTGCATGGCGATGTGATGGCCACCATCGGCCTGAGTGCTGGCCTGGTCGAGCAATTGCCCCATGAAACGGCGCAACACACCCTAGAGCGTGCGGCGCGTGCGCTGCGCCAAGCCCTGCGTATGGGGGGCCACAAGGTCGTGCTGGGTTGAACCAACGGTACACAAAGATACATAAAGTAAACCGCTTTCTATAATCGCGGCCCGCTGTGGTTTGGCTGCGCATCCGGTAAACGATCCGGCAGTCGACCCTCCACTTGATACTCAGATTCAGAAAGCAGGTTTTGTATGCACTTCCAGTTCAGCGCCTACTACACCCTCATCCTGGCCGTGCTGGTACTGCTGCTCGGCAAATTCTTGGTGCAGCGCGTGCGCGTGCTGCGCGACTTCAACATCCCCGAGCCGGTGGCCGGGGGCCTGGTGGTGGCCGCCATCATCTTTACCCTACACGAAGTCACAGGCCTGACACTGGGCTTTGAAAGCAGCCTGCAATCGGCCTTCATGCTCGTTTTTTTCTCCTCCATCGGTCTGGGAGCCAACTTTGCCAAACTGCGCGAAGGTGGTATCGGTCTGGTGATTTTTCTGGGCGTGATTGCCATGTTCATCGTGGTACAGAACTCGGTGGGCATCGGTCTGGCCATGGCCCTGGGGCTGGATCCCTTGATTGGCCTGGTCGCTGGCACCATCACCTTGCTGGGCGGCCATGGCACGGCTGGTGCCTGGGGTGCGGTGCTGGAGAACCAATATGGCCTGACCGGCGCCACCACGCTGGGCATCGCGTGCGCCACCTTCGGACTGGTGATGGGCGGGCTACTGGGCGGGCCGCTGGCCAAGCGCCTGGTCACACGCCACCAGCTTGCTGCGCAGCGCAGCGACTTGGAGCAACAGACCCAGGCCACGGCCACTGTCCCCGACGATACCCAAGCCACCGCCTTTGAGCACCCCTCCAGCGCACCGCGCCTGATCACGGCCGATGCCGCCATCGAGACCCTGGCCATGTTTGCCGCCTGCCTGGCCTGCGCCGAGTTCATGACCCACATCACCAAGGGCACGGCCATCCAGCTGCCCACCTTTGTCTGGGCGCTGGCCACGGGGGTCGTGATCCGCAACGTGCTGGACTATGTGTTTGGCGTCAAGATTTTTGACCGCGCCATCGACGTGTTTGGCAACGTGGGCCTGTCCATTTACCTGGCCATGGCGCTGCTGTCGCTCAAACTGTGGGAGCTGACCGATCTGGCAGCCCCGCTGATGGTGATTTTGGCGGTGCAAGCCGTGGTTATGGGGCTGTACGCCACCTTCGTTACCTTCCGCATCATGGGCAAAAACTACGATGCCGCTGTGCTTGCCGCTGGGCACTGTGGCTTTGGTATGGGCGCCACGCCTACTGCCGTAGCCAACATGCAGGCCATCACCAACCAATACGGCCCGTCGCACAAAGCCTTCCTGATCGTGCCTTTGGTGGGGGCGTTTTTTATCGACATCGTCAACGCCTTCATGATCCAAGGCTTTATCCAGCTGCTGCGCTGAGGCTTCAGGGTTCATCACTGAGAGCCTGGCCAGCACAAAGCCGCTGCACCATCCGGTCACTCGGAGGGTGCAGCGGCTTTATATTTTTGATAGCTGCTTGCGCTTACTGGCTGGGCTTTTTCAGCCTAAACATCTGGATTATTGTTGATGAGCAAGCGCGAGCAGCTACGATTTTTAATTCATGCGCGCAGGAATGGGCGCCAGCACTTGGGCCACATCGCCGCACTGGGCGCGGTGGCGCAGTGCATGGTCGATGAGCACCAGCGCCAGCAGCGCCTCGGCAATCGGCGCAGCGCGAATGCCCACACAGGGATCGTGGCGCCCCTTGGTGACCACCTCGACCGGCTGGCCATGGATGTCAATCGAAGGACGCGGGCTGATGATGGAACTGGTGGGCTTGATGGCGATGCTCACCTCAATGTCCTGCCCGCTGCTGATGCCGCCCAGCACGCCACCGGCGTGGTTGCTGGCAAAGCCCTGCGGCGTCATGGCATCGCCGTGCACCGTGCCGCGCTGGGCCACGCTGGCAAAACCGGCGCCAATTTCCACGCCCTTGACGGCGTTCAAGCCCATCATGACGTAGGCAATATCGGCATCGAGCTTGTCGTAAATCGGCTGACCCAGCCCCACAGGCACGCCGCTGGCTTGCACCAGAATGCGCGCGCCGCAGCTGTCGCCGGCCTTGCGCAGCGCGTCCATATAGTCCTCCAGTGCCTGCACGTCGGCCACCGGGGCAAAGAAGGGGTTGTGGGGCACATGCTCCCAGCTGTCAAAGGCAATGGGCAACTCGCCCAGCTGCGTCATGCAGGCGCGCAGCTCGGTGCCAAATTGCTGTTTGAGCCACTTCTTGGCCACGGCACCTGCGGCCACCGTGGGCGCCGTCAAGCGTGCCGACGAGCGCCCGCCGCCGCGCGGGTCGCGCACGCCGTATTTGCTCCAATACACATAGTCGGCATGGCCGGGGCGAAAGCTTTGCGCGATGTCGCCATAGTCCTTGCTGCGCTGGTCGGTGTTGCGAATCAGCAGTGCAATCGGTGTGCCCGTGGTCACACCTTGGTACACGCCCGAGAGGATTTCCACCTGATCGGGCTCTTGCCGCTGTGTGACGTGGCGGCTGGTGCCCGGACGGCGCCGGTCCAGATCGTGCTGGATATCGGCCACCGACAGTTCCATGCCGGGAGGGCAGCCATCGATCACGCAGCCAATGGCCGGGCCGTGGGATTCACCAAAGTTGGTAACAGTAAATAGGGTGCCTAGGGTATTGCCGCTCATAGTGGCGCCGATTATGCCCGTGCCCCACACGCAAAACAGCCTGCCACGGTGGGCAGGCTGAGGGGGTTGGGGTGCTACCGCGTCGCTTCAGGCCGAGGCAGGCGTGCCTTCCGACTGGGGCCAGTCGCGGATATAGGCCTTGAGCAGCTGGTTCTCGAAGTTTTGCTCTTCCACCACCGCCTTGGCCACGTCGTAGAAGCTGACCACGCCCATCAGCATGTGCCCATCCATGACGGGCATGTAGCGGGCATGGCGCTCCAGCATCATGCGGCGCACCTCGTCCATTTCGGTATCGACGGTACACAGCAGGGGGTTGGATTCCATAGCGTCGCGCACGCTCAGGGTGCCCACGCTGCCGCCGTTTTTCACGACATCTTTGATGACTTCGCGGAAGGTGAGCACGCCCACCACTGCGCCGCCCTCCACCACCACGAGGGAGCCGATGTCTTTCTCGGCCATGGTGGCCATCGCCTGGGCCAGGCTATCGTCGGGCTTGACCACGTACAGGGTTCCACCCTTGACGCGCAAAATGTCACTGACTTTCATGGTTGCTGGCCTCCTATTTCAAGATTGTTGGTAACTACAACGGCACGATAAGCGAACGATGATAGCCCAATCTTTTTGCCAGCCGCCTGCCGACGCTTTGACGACTAGGCCTTTTGACAACGTCTAAATAGACTACCAAGCTTTACATTTCGACGTCCAGCGTCCCGGCAGGCAGCACTTGGGCCAGCGTGCGCTCGCCCCAGCCACTGGACTGCCACAGCGCGACAGCGGCGCCCTCGTGGCGCAACAGCAACTGCTCCAGCAAAGGTGCCAGCGGCGTGGTGTGCGGATCGGCCAGCAGCACATAGCGCGGCTCGCCCTCTTCCAGATACGAGGTGGCTGCCTCGGGGGTGGCCCCCACCCAGCGCAAAGCCGTCAAGGCCGTCAAGGCAGGTTCGATCTGCAACCGATCCACATGCAGGAGCTGTGCCAGGGCGTGCCCGGCCAGTCCGCGCTCGGCCTGGTCGCGCAGGGGCGCCAGTTCGGCCAGCACCTCCAGCGCCAGAGAAAAATCCTGCCCGGGCCCGTCCAGCGCCCGGCTGGCACCGGCACGCAGGCTGGGCCAATAGGCGGCGATGATGGCACCCAACAAAAAAATCACCCAGCAGATGTACACCCACAGCAGCAAGATGGGCAGCGTGGCAAACGTGCCATAAATGGCCGAATACGTGGGCACTGTCGCCAGGTAAAGGCCCAGCAATTTTTTGGACAGTGCCATACCCAGCGATACAAACACCCCACCCGCCCAGGCGTGGCGCCAACGCACCGGGGTATTGGGCACAAAGTGGTACAGCGCGGCCATGGCAGCGGCCAGCACCAGCACTTCCAGAGAATTAAAGCCCCACTGCACCGCTTGGGGCAGCGCTTGCACCAGTCCGCTGGAGGCCGAAACCACGTACGACGTGGTGGCCACACTCATGCCCAGCAGCAGCGGCCCCAAGGTGAGCACACCCCAATAAATCAGCAGGCGCTGTCCCAGCGGGCGCAGGCGCTGCACGCGCCAGATGCGGTTCAGGGTTTTGTCCATGGTCAGTGTCAGCTGAATCACCGTCACCACCAGAAAACCCAGGCCCACGGCCCCCAGCTGGCTGGCCTTGCTGGCAAATTGCAGGATGTAATCCATGAGCTGCTCAGAAATGGCCTCAGGAATCAGGCTTTGCACCAGCCACCCCTGCACATTGGCTTGCAAACGGCCAAAACTGGGAAAGGCCGTGAACACGGCCAGTAGCACGGTAAAAAACGGCACGATGGCCAGCAGCGTGGTGTAGGTCAGGCTGCTCGCCGTCAGCCCCAGCTGATCTTGGGCAAAGCGCTGGCGCAGCGTACGCAAGGTGTTGTGCCATGAAAACTGCGGTTGCAGGCTGCTTTCAGACGTGGATGGCAATGGTTTGCGTTGGAATAAGGACACAGGCATGGGCCGTATGATGCCACCCCCATGCAACCTGCTTCGATCCCCCCCTTCTCCGTTCCGCGCCACGTCCATGCCACCCAGGCACTGACCGTCGCTGGCGTGCTGGCTTTGATGGCGCTGTGCGTCGCCTGGGAGCTGTGGCTGGCACCGCTGCGCCCCGGGGGCACACTGCTGGCACTCAAGGCGCTGCCTCTGGCCCTACCGCTGGCAGGCCTACTCAAGCGCCGCATGTACACCTACCGCTGGTTAAGTCTGATGATCTGGCTGTACTGCACCGAAGGACTGGTGCGCGCCACCAGCGATGCCGCCCCCAGCAGCTATTACGCCTGGGCCGAAGTGCTGCTGTGCCTACTCATTTTTACGGCCTGCACCCTGCACATTCGCCTGCGCCTGAAAGACGCCAAAGCCAGCACCGCTGGTGCCTGATGGCGGCTGCACGAACGGGGTTCGTCGGGTTATTTTTATTCTTGGAGAAACGCCATGCACACCGCTTTATTGCAAGCCCTACGCAGCGCCGTAGGCCCTGCCCATGTGTTGAATACCGGTGACCTGAGCGCCTACGAGCGCGATTGGCGCGGTCGCAAACAGGGCAAAGCCCTGGCCGTGGTGCGCCCCGGCAACACGCAGGAAGTGGCCGCCGTGGTCAAGGCCTGCGCCGCAGCAGGCGTGGCCATCGTGCCCCAGGGGGGCAATACCGGGTTGTCGGTGGGCTCCACGCCCGACGGCAGCGGCACCCAGGTGGTGCTGAATCTGACCCGCATGCAGGCCGTGCGCGCCATCGATGCCGACAACCTGACCATCACCGTCGAGGCCGGTTGCATCCTGCACAACCTGCAGCAAGCCGCGCAGCAGGCGGGCTTTTTGTTTCCGCTGTCGCTGGCCGCTGAAGGCTCGTGCACCATCGGCGGCAATCTGGCCGCCAACGCCGGGGGCACCCAGGTGGTGCGCTACGGCAACACGCGCGAGCTGTGTCTGGGGCTGGAAGTGGTCACGCCGCAAGGCGAGGTCTGGGACGGTCTGTCTGGCCTGCGCAAGGACAACACCGGCTACGACCTGCGCCACTTGTTCATTGGCAGTGAAGGCACGCTGGGCATCATCACCGCTGCCACCATGAAGCTCTACCCCCAGCCCGCCGCGCAGCTGACCGCCTGGGCGGCCGTACCGAGCATGGAAGCGGCGGTGCGTCTGCTGGGCCTGGCACACAAACACTTGGCATCGGGGCTGACCGGCTTTGAGGTCATGGGCCAATTTGCCCTGTCACTGGTGGTGCAGCACATGCCGCAGCTGCGCGTGCCCTTTGCCGGTATGGCAGGCGCCCCTTACTGCGTGCTGCTGGAAAACAGCGACAGCGAATCCGAAGACCACGCCCGCCAGCGCTTTGAAAGCCTGCTGGAGCTGGCGCTGGAAGACGGCTGCGTGCTCGATGCCGTGGTCGCAGAAAACTTGGCCCAGGCCGATGAGCTGTGGCACATCCGCGAGAGCATCCCGCTGGCCCAAGCGCAAGAGGGCCTGAACATCAAACACGACATCTCGGTGGCTGCCTCGCGCATTCCCGCCTTCGTCGCCCACACCGATGCCCTGCTGCAGCGTGAAATTGCGGGCGTGCGCCTGGTCAATTTTGGCCACTTGGGCGATGGCAACCTGCACTACAACGTGCAAGCGCCCGCCGGCGCCGATGGCAAGGTGTTTCTGCGCGAGCAAGAGGCGCGCGTGAACCAGCTGGTCTATGACGCGGTGGCGCAGTTTGGCGGCTCGTTCTCGGCCGAACATGGCGTGGGCCAGCTCAAAACCGATCAGCTGGCGCAGTACAAATCGCCCGTGGCGCTGGGCATGATGCGTGCCATCAAGCGCGCCCTCGACCCCCAAGGCATCATGAACCCGGGCTGTGTCTTGGCCCAAGAGCCATCATAAAAAGTAGCTGCTACCGCAATACCAGCAAGGGTTTCAGGCACTTTTTATATAAATTTTGAACATGCAGACTCCACCCGCTACCACCGCCCACCCCTACGAGGCACTGCTGCGCCATGTCCACGAACATGGCACGGAAAAAGCCGACCGCACCGGCACTGGCACCAAAAGCATCTTTGGCCACCAAATGCGCTTTGACCTGTCGCAGGGTTTTCCGCTGATTACCACCAAAAAGGTTCACCTCAAATCGGTCATTCTGGAGCTGCTGTGGTTTCTGCGCGGCGACAGCAACGTGCAATGGCTGCAAGAGCGCGGCTGCACCATTTGGGACGAATGGGCGCGCGAGGATGGTGATTTGGGCCCGGTGTACGGTGTGCAGTGGCGCAGCTGGCCCACGCCCAACGGTGGGCACATCGACCAAATTCAGCAGGTGATCGACACGCTGAAAACCAACCCGGACAGCCGTCGCATCATCGTCAGTGCCTGGAACGTGGCCGAGCTCGACCAGATGGCGCTGATGCCATGCCACGCGCTGTTTCAGTTTTATGTGGCCCAAGGCAAGCTCTCCTGCCAGCTGTACCAGCGCAGCGCCGATTTGTTTTTGGGCGTGCCCTTCAACATTGCCAGCTATGCGCTGCTGACGCACATGGTGGCCCAGCAATGCGATCTGCAGGTGGGCGATTTCATCTGGACGGGCGGCGACTGCCACATTTACAGCAACCACCAAGAGCAGGTGCTTACCCAGCTGGCACGCACACCCTACCCTTACCCCACGCTGCACATCCGGCGTCGGCCTGCCTCCATCTTTGACTACGCGCTGGAGGATTTTGAAGTGCTGCACTACCAGCACCACCCGGCCATCAAAGCGCCAGTGGCCGTGTAAAAGCGCGCCTGTACGGGCCATAAAAAAAGCTTCTCTACGCAGAGAAGCTTTTTTGTGTGGCAACCGCTTGTGCTTGCTTTAGACGCGCTTGCGGTATTCGGCAGTGCGGGTGTCGATTTCCACCTTGTCGCCTTGGTCCACGAAGATGGGCACTGGCACTTCAAAGCCGGTCGCGATCTTGGCTGGCTTGAGCACCTTGCCCGAGGTGTCGCCCTTGACGGCTGGCTCGGTCCAGGTGATTTCGCGCACCACGATGGTGGGCAGCTCCACCGAAATGGCTTTGCCGTCGTAGAACACCACTTCAGCGGTCATGCCGTCTTCCAGGTAGTTCAGCGCGTCGCCCATGTTTTCGGACTCCACTTCGTACTGGTTGTAGTCGGCATCCATCCAGACGTACATCGGATCGGCGAAGTAGGAGTAGGTGCACTCTTTCTTGTCCAACACCACGTTGTCCATCTTGTCATCGGCCTTGAACACCACTTCGGCGCCCGTGTTGGTAAGCAAGCCCTTGAGCTTCATGCGAACGGTGGCAGCGCCACGGCCACCACGGGCGTACTCGGTGCGCAGAACAATCATGGGGTCTTTGCCCTGCATGATGACGTTACCGGCGCGGATTTCTTGAGCGATTTTCATAGTATGTGAACGGGTTAGATGGTGCGGGCACCAAGCGGAAAAACGCGGATTTTAGCTTTTTTCAAAAATAAATCTCCGCAATTGATCAAGAAGGCCATCCTGCGCCCACAAGCGCTGGCGCGCGGCACGCACGCAGTCGCCCCATTCCTGCAGCACCTGCGCGCTGATGGGCGGCAAGCTGGTGGCAGCGGTCACGCCATTCCACGCCCAGTGGAAGGCACGCAAGCTGGCCGGGGCCTGCAGCCAATCCAAAAATGCCTGCAGCTTGGCATGGTGGGCATCGTCGTCCTGGGGGTAGATGTGCCACACCAAGGGCTGACCCGCCCACAGCGCGCGCACCAAAGAATCTTCGCCGCGCACCAGATTGAGGTCACTGGCCCAGAGCAGCGCATCAAACTGTGGCTGTGCGCACGGCTTCAAGTATGAAATAGAGAGCTGCTCGCGCTTATCTGATAAGGGCTGATGGCCAATTTTGTTTAAATTTTTTAAGGCCTGCTGCACTGCAACCGTGGGCCGCCCCGGCGTGACCAGCAGCTGCACAGGCTGCGCCTGCGGCAATGCCATCAGCTGTTGCAACCACGGCTCCAGCGCTGCGGGCTCGTAGCAAAACAGGGTGATGGCCAGCGCCTGCGGCGCAACGGCATGCTGCTGGCGCCAAGCCCAGCGATCAAAACCCGCTTGGCGCTGCGCCAGATCGTCCTCGCGCAGCAGGCCACCTGTGCCAGCCGTAAAGCCCGGATAAAAAAACCAGCGCGTCAGCCCCTGACCTGGGCCATGCTGAATGGGGGACGGCAGGCGGTGGCAGCGCTCTACATAGGTCTCGGCACTCAGGTATTCCAGATTGACCAGTGGCACGGGCTGCTGGGCCAGTGCCTGCAAATAAGCGGCAGGCGCTTCGCAACCAAAGGCCTCGATGACGGCCTGTGGCGCCACGGCAGCATCCCAAGGTGCGTCGTAGGGCAGCACCTGCACCCCGAGGCAGCCCTGGGGTGCCATCCAGGTCAGGGCACTGGCGTCGTCCACGCGCAAGCGCACCGTGTCGCCACGCTGCGCCAAGGCACAGGCCAGGCGCCAACACACGCCAATATCACCAAAATTATCAATAACTTGGCAAAAAATATCCCAGCGCAGCGGGGGCAAGGCAGCAGGCATGGACACCCTTGTGAAGCCATCAATGGGCAAAAAAAGACAAAAAAAATCCCGCCACATGGGCGGGATTTTTTAAAGAATTTGGTAGGCGCGATTGGATTCGAACCAACGACCCCCACCATGTCAAGGTGGTGCTCTAACCAACTGAGCTACGCGCCTGCTTTTCAACAGAAGCCGCGATTCTATACCAATAAAAATCCAGATGGAGCGTTGGCTGCCAACTTCCGAACAGAAAAAGGCATGGCTCCCAACCTACTCAAGTGCGCGCAGGCAGCGGCAATAGGGGCTTAGGGTGTCAAGACTTGGGAAAATCCCTAGAATCCGTCCCTTCTTTGATTCTTCTCTGCATAAAAAATACTGCCATGACACACGTCGTCACAGAAAACTGCATCAAGTGCAAATACACCGATTGCGTGGACGTTTGCCCCGTGGATTGCTTCCGCGAAGGCCCGAACATGCTGGTCATCGATCCCGATGAGTGCATCGACTGTGCGGTGTGCATCCCTGAATGCCCGGCAGATGCCATTTTTGCGGAGGAAGACACCCCCGCCGATCAGCTGCAATTCATCAAGCTCAACGCCGAATTGTCTTTTGCCAAAGGCTGGACCAGCATCACCAAACGCAAAGCCGCGCTGGCCGATGCCGATGAATGGAACGGCAAGCCCGGCAAACTGGCCATGCTGGAGCGCTGAGCACAAGATCCCACGTCCCACGCCCCACGTGCCGCTGGCTTAGATGGCTTGGTCGGCATGGTGGCGGCGCCACAACGCCTCAAACACCGGCAGCGGCACCGGTGGGCTGAGCAAATAGCCCTGCCAGGCATGGCAACCGCTGCACTCCAAAAACTTGCGCTGTGCCTCACTCTCAACCCCCTCGGCCGTCACCTGCAAATTCAGGCTTTGCCCCAGGGCGATGATGGTGCGTGCAATGGCGGCGTCGTTGGCATCGTGCAGCACATCGCGCACAAAGCTTTGGTCGATTTTCAATTCCTGCAGCGGCAAGCGCTTCAGGTAGGCCAACGATGAATAGCCGGTGCCAAAGTCGTCCAAGGAAAAACTCACCCCCAGCGCGCGCAGCTGCTCCATTTTGGTGATGGTGCCGGCAATGTCCTGCAGCAATATGCCTTCAGTCAGCTCCAGTTTGAGGCGCTGCGCCGGCGCGCCGCTGTGCCGCAAAGCTTGCTGCACCTGCTCTACAAAGCTGGGCTCATAAAACTGCCGGGGGCTGACATTGACGGCCAGCACCACTTCCTGCAACCCGGGCTGGCTGGCCCACTGTGCCAGGGTGGTACACGCCTGAGCGATCACCCACTGCCCCAGCGGCACGATAAGGTTGCTGCTCTCGGCCAGAGGAATGAACTGCCCTGGTGAAATAAAGCCCTTGCCCGGGTGCTGCCAGCGCAGCAGCACCTCGGCACCCACAATGCGGTAGCAATCGACTTGGGGCTGGAAGTACAGCACGAACTGTTCTTGTTGCAAGCCTTGGCGCATATCGGCTTCGAGTGCTGCCTTTTCCGTAACGGCCACTTGCATCTGCGGATCGTAAAAACGCAAAGCGTTGCGCCCTGCAGTCTTGGCCTGGTACATGGCGATGTCGCAGCGTTGCAGCAGCTCATCCACGCTGTGCCTCTGCCCCTGAAAAACGCTGATGCCAATACTGATGGAGGTATGTAGCAACTGCTCGGCCACGGGCAGCGGCTCTTGCAGTGCATCCAGCAAGGCCTGGGCCTGGGCCTCAGCGGCCTGTGCTGCCGCCTGGGCACTGTCGCCCAGCTCACTCATCACCAGCACGAACTCATCGCCGCCCAGGCGCGCCAGGGTATCTTCGTCGTGGACGCAAGCACGCAGGCGCTGCGCCACGGCGCACAGCAGGCGGTCGCCCTGCTCGGGCCCCTGGGTGTCGTTGATGATTTTGAAGTGGTCAAGATCCAGCATCAGCACGGCGCCCCACTGTTGGTTGCGCACGCTCAGAGCCTGCGCCTGGGCCAGGCGATCGATCAGCAAGCGGCGATTGGGCAACTGCGTGAGGGAGTCAAAGTACGCCAGACGGCGGATTTCCTCCTCGGCGGCTTTGCGCGGCGTCAAATCCTGCAGCACGATCACATCGCCACCTTCGATGCACTGGCCCGACAGCTCCACGGCACGCACCTGTCCGCTGCCGGTGGTGATGTTCAACTCCAGCGGCTCAATATACCCATCGCTGCTGCGCTGTGCCTGGATATAGCGCGCTTGCCAGGTCTGCATGGCCTGACGGCGCTGCTCCACATCGGGCACCAGCAATGACCACCATGCTGCTGCATGGGGCACCTGCTGGGCGTTGTAGCCAATGATGTCTGTGTAGCGGGTGTTGCGGTACACGATTGCATCGTTCAGCTCCAGACTGACCCCTACCGGGATGTGGCTCAGGATGTTGCGCAACCGCGTTTCGCTGTCGCGCAGGGCTTGCTCCATGCGTTTGCGCTCGTCGATGTCCTGAATCACGGCAAACGTTTGCCTGCGCTGGGGGTCGTGGGTTTGCACCATGGACACGGTCAAGCCCACCCAGAGCACCTGCCCATTCTTGTGGCGGTAGCGCTTTTCAAACTGGTAATACTGAATCTGCCCAGACAGCAGCTGGCCCAGCAACAGGTCTTCGCGCTGGGCATCTTCTGGGTGATTCAAGTCGCGCAAGCGCAGGCTGTACATCTCTTGGCGCGTGTAGCCGAGCATTTCGCAAAGTTTGTTGTTGATGAGCAGCAGGCGCCCGACACCGACCTGCGCTTGCTGGCCCACAAACTCGTGCTGTGCCACTCCCACGGCCGCCTGGTTGAACAGCGCCAAAAAGCGTTGCTCGCTCTCTTGCAAGGCCTGATCCAGCTGCTGCGCATGGCGACGCTCGCGCTGGCGCGTACGCATCCACCACATCACCTGGGCTGCCAGCAGCAAGGCGGTCACCATGCCGCCCAATGCCAGCACCAGGGGCTGGCGCTCCTCGGTGGGCGATAGAAAACTGTGCATCGGCTGGGCCTGCAGCACCCAGCGCCGCCCGCCCACCTCCAGCGTGCGCTGCCACTGCAGATCAGCATCCCACAGGGGCCCCTGGCGGCTGCCCATCAGCGTCGCGCTGCCTGGGGCCTGCACCGCATCGCGCCAGCCATGGTCGCTCAATTGCCAGGCCAGGCCCTGCGTGTAGCCTTGTGCGTTGATGGCTTCGAGCACATCGCTCAAACGCACGGAGATGCCCACTGCCCCCAGAAAATGCTCCTGCCCTTGGCCATCGGTGTGCCATACCGGCACACGCAGCACCACGCCAGTGCGCAAACTTTGTTCCTGGCGCAACTCGAAGGGCGCCGAAGCCGTCAGCGCTCGCGTACGCCGCGCGCGCTCGATGGCCTGCAGGTTGGCCGGCTGGCTGTGGATATTCAGGCCCAGCACCGCGGCATTGCCTGCCAGAGGCCAGACAAAATCGGCAACATAAAACTCGGTTTGCCCTTCCAGCACCGGATGCACGACAAAGCGCTGCGGCAAGCTGCCATCCAGATGCGCATCCTGGCGCGCCTGCGCCTCGAATGCCGCGCGCTGGCGCGCGGGCACATAGCGCGTGAAGTGCAGATTGCGCATGCCGGGCAGCCAGCTGCTGCGCTCCAGCTGCTGCGCCGCGCGCTCGAACTGGCTGCGGCTCAGCTGGGGCTGGACGACCAACAAATTGCCCACGCCGTAGAGCACCTCGCTCAGCCCGCCCATGCGCTGCTGCAGCTGGTCGGCCCAGCCCTGGGCCTGGCGCTCAAAGCGCTCTTGTGCCAAGGTGCGGATGCTGTTGCGCTGCTGCTGCCACAGCAGCGTGCAGACCAACGCGCCCAGCGCCAGCACCACGCATGCAGCACCCCAGGGAGGCAAGATCCAGCGGGAAGACTCAGGGGCGGGTGCGGCAGGCAGCGGGGTTGTGGGTAGCACAGCGGTGGTCACCAGAAAAAGGGCAGCTCATACAGCTCAGGGCGCATAGTAAGCCGAGAGCAGGCCTTAATGCTGCAACTGTGCCCAGACTTTGTCCAGCCGCTTGCTGCTGACCGGGTATGGCGTGCGCAACTCCTGGGCAAAAAAGCTCACGCGCAGCTCCTGCAACATCCAGCGGTACTCCTCCAGACGCGCATCGTGCTGGCCTTTGCGCTGGGCCAAGAGGCGCGTGTAGCGCTGTTCCAGCGGCTGCAGCTCTTTGAGGCGGGCGGCGTCGCGCGCCGGGTCGGCGCGGTATTTGTCCAGGCGCACCGCAATCGCTTTCAAGTAGCGCACCACGTGCTGCAGCTGCACCCACGGCGTGCGGGCGATAAAGTCTTTGGGCATCACATCCTGTAGCTGCTTGGCTGCGTCCTGCGTGGCTTCAGGGGCATTTTTGGTGTCCTTGATTTTGCGCTGGGCCGCCGCGTATTCGGTCAGGATGGCACTGGCCAGACGGGCCACCTCCTGGGCGATGAGCGTCAAGCGCGCGCGCCCGTCCTGAATACGCTGGGCAAACTGCTCGGCATCCTGCGGCAACGGCTCTTGCAAAAAGGCGCGATCCAGTGCCACATTCAAAATCTGCGCGCGCAGTTCTTCTTGCGTGCCCAGCGGCATGTAGGCCACGGCCATTTTTTGCAGATCGGGAATGTTCTTTTCTAGGTACTTGAGCGCATCCTTGATCTGCAACGCAAACAAGCGGCGCAGCCCCAGGCGGTGGCGCGCAGCGGCCAGTTCGGGTTCGTCAAACACCTCGATGGTGACGGCATCGCCCTGGTCGATCAGCGCCGGAAAGCCCATCAGCGTTTGTTTGCCTTGCTGGATTTCCATCAGCTCGGGCAGCGTGCCAAAGCTCCAGCTGGTGTAACGCGTCTCCGCAGCCACCGCAGCCGATGCAGGGGCATTGGTTTTTTTAGGAGCTGCTTGCGCTTGATCTTGCTTGTTTTCAGGTACTTTTTGGCTTGAAACCTTTTCAGAATCAGCGCCAGCAGCTATTTTTAATGAAGCAAGCGCTTGAAACGCCCCGCGCGCCTTGCTGCCCCATTGGGCTTTGAGGGCGGCGATATTGCGCCCCTGGGCCAGCTGGCGGCCATGCTCGTCGGTGATGCGCAGGTTCATGAACAGGTGCGGGCTGAGCATGTCCAGCTTGAAATCTGTGCGCTTGATGTCCAGCGACGTCTCGGCGCGCGTTTGCTGCAGTAGCGCATCGATCAAGCTGCCCTGTGCCCAGCGCGTGCTGTCCAAGAAATGCTCGGCCAGGCGCTGGGCGTGCTCAGGCAGCGGCACAAAGCGGCTGCGCGGGCGCTGGGGCAGGCTTTTGAGCAGCGCATGGATTTTGTCTTTGAGCATGCCGGGCACCAGCCACTCGGCGCGCTCTTCGCTCACCTGGTTGAGCACAAACAGCGGCACCGTCACGGTGATACCGTCGCGCGCATCGCCCGGGTTGTGCAGATAGCTGGCACTGCAATCGACACCGCCCAGCTTGACGGTTTTGGGAAAGCGGTCGGTGGTGATGCCTGCCGCCTCGTGGCGCATGAGCGCATCGCGCGTCAGGTGCAGCAGCTTGGGCTGCGCTTGGCTGGCGCTGCGGTACCACTTGTCGAAGGTCGCGGCGCTGAAGATGCCGTCGGGCAGATGCTGGTCGTAAAAGGCGTAGATCAGCTCGTCATCGACCAGCACGTCTTGGCGGCGGCTTTTGTGCTCCAGCTCTTCCACCTTGCGCATGGTCTTGAGGTTGGCGGCCAGAAAGGGCCAGTGGGTTTCCCACTCGCCCTCCACCAGCGCGCGGCGGATGAACATTTGGCGCGCATCCACCGGATCGATGCGGCCATAGCTCACGCCGCGGTGGTTGTAAACCACGAGGCCATAGAGCGTGGCGCGCTCGTAAGCGATGACGTCGGCGCGTTTTTTGCTCCAGTGCGGATCGAGCAGCTGTTTTTTCAGCAGGTGCGCACCGACTTCTTCCAGCCAGTGCGGCTCAATGGCGGCAATGCCACGCCCGTACAGGCGCGAGGTTTGCACCTGCTCGGCCGCGACAATCCAGCGCCCGGGCTTTTTCGAGAGGTGTGCGCCCGGATGGGGGTGGAATTTGATGCCGTGCGCGCCCAAGTAAGCATCGCTTTCCTCGCCCTTAAAACCGATGTTGCCCAACAGGCCCGAGAGCATGGACAGGTGCACCGCGTCGTAGCCCGCGGGCTCGGTGTTGATGGGCCACTTGTGCTCGCGCACCACGGTCAGGAGCTGGGAGTGGATGTCGCGCCACTCGCGCACGCGGCGGATGTTGATGAAGTTTTGGCGCAGCAGCTGCTCCCACTGGCGGTTGCTCAGCTTGTGCGTGTCTTGCCCCAGCGAGACGGCAGGCTGTGCTGGCAGCGCTGGTTGCGGCACTGGGGCCAGCGCACGCTGGGCCACGGGCAGCACGGCCTGGTTGCGTGC
Organism: Comamonas sp.; assembly: GCA_028690035.1. GTDB lineage: Bacteria > Pseudomonadota > Gammaproteobacteria > Burkholderiales > Burkholderiaceae_C > Comamonas. The sequence continues at coordinate 352,194 of JAQVCA010000001.1, forward strand.
TGCGGGGCGCGTGGCCGTCTGTGCGGCCGTGTGCGCGGCCATTTCCTTGCGCGAGGTGGCCACGGCCTTGCCTCCGCGTGCATCGTGCAGCCACTGCCACAGGCGGATGTAGCCAGAAAACTCGCTTTTTTCGTCGTCGAACTTGGCGTGCTGCTGGTCGGCTTGGGCTTGCGCCTCCAGGGGCCGATCGCGCACGTCCTGCACACTCAGCGCGGCGGCAATGATCAGCACCTCGGCCACGGCGCCGCGTGCGCGCGCCTCCAAAATCATGCGCCCCACACGCGGATCGAGCGGCAGACGCGCCAGTTGCTGGCCCATGGGCAAGAGCTGGCCGCGTTCATCCACGGCGCCCAACTCTTGCAGCAGCTGGTAGCCATCGGCAATGGCGCGGCCCGAGGGCGCTTGCAGGAACGGGAAGTTCACCACATCACCCAGGCCCAGGCTTTTCATACGCAGGATGACGCCCGCCAGCGACGAGCGCAGCACTTCGGGGTCGGTGAAGGCATCGCGCTGGTTGAAGTCGGCCTCGTCGTACAGGCGGATGCAAATGCCGTTGGCCACGCGCCCGCAGCGCCCGGCGCGCTGGTTGGCCGCTGCTTGGCTGATGGGTTCGACCAGCAGCTGCTCGACCTTGCTTCTAAAAGAATAGCGCTTGACGCGCGCTGTACCTGCGTCAATCACATAACGGATGCCTGGCACGGTGAGCGAGGTCTCGGCCACGTTGGTGGCCAGCACAATGCGCCGGCCCGTGTGGCCGTCAAAAATGCGGTCTTGCTCGGCCTGCGACAGGCGCGAGAACAGCGGCAGCACTTCGGCGCTTCTAAGCACCGGGTCATGCTGCAGGTGCTTGCGCAGGTGGTCGGCGACTTCGCGGATTTCGCGCTCACCGGGCAGGAACACCAAAATATCGCCGCCACGCCCACCGGCCCACAGCTCATCGACGCCATCGGCAATCGCATCGTTGAGGCTGTAGTCTTTTTTCTCTTCAAACGGGCGGTAGCGCATCTCCACCGGGTAGGTGCGCCCGGAGACCATGATCACCGGCGCGGGCTGGCCCTGGGTATCGGCAAAGTGCTGGGCAAAACGCTCGGCGTCGATGGTGGCGGAGGTGACCACCACCTTCAAATCGGGCCGCTGGGGCAGGATTTGCTTGAGGTAGCCCAGCAAAAAATCGATGTTCAGGCTGCGCTCGTGTGCCTCGTCGATGATGAGCGTGTCGTAGGCTTTGAGCAGCGGGTCGGTTTGCGTCTCGGCGAGCAAGATGCCATCGGTCATAAGCTTGACCGACGCACCCTTGTGCAAGGTGTCTTGAAAGCGCACCTTGTAGCCCACCACCTCGCCCAGCGGGGTTTTCAGCTCTTCGGCAATGCGCTTGGCCACGCTGCTGGCGGCAATACGCCGCGGCTGGGTGTGGCCAATCAGGCGGCCACGCTGCCCAGGGGCGGCGTTGCACATGCCGCGCCCCAGGGACAGGGCAATTTTGGGCAGCTGGGTGGTTTTGCCCGAGCCGGTTTCGCCGCACACGATGATGACTTGGTGCGCCTGAAAGGCGGCGGCAATCTCGTCGCGGCGCGCGCTGACGGGTAGCGACTCGGGGAAGGTGATCTGCAAAGACATAAGGGCCGGGATTATCCCAGCCCTTGCGTCACTCTCTGAGAGACTCTACTTAGCCCGCCACGATGGCCGAGCTGGAGCCGACTTGCTTGCGCAGTTCGAACTTCTGGATCTTGCCGGTGCTGGTCTTGGGCACTTCACCAAACACGATGTGGCGTGGCACCTTGAAGCCGGCCAGATGCTGCTTGCAGTGGGCGATGATGTCTTCTTCGGTCACATTCGCGCCGGGCTTGATTTCCAGGAAGGCGCACGGTGTTTCGCCCCACTTGGGATCGGGCTTGGCCACCACGGCAGCGGCCAGCACAGCGGGGTGGCGATAGAGCACGTCTTCCACCTCGATGGACGAGATGTTCTCGCCGCCCGAGATGATGATGTCCTTGCTGCGGTCTTTGATCTGGATGTAGCCATCGGGGTACTGCACGGCCAAGTCGCCCGAGTGGAACCAGCCGCCACGGAAGGCCTCGTCGGTGGCCGCAGGATTCTTCAGGTAGCCCTTCATAGTGATGTTGCCGCGGAACATGATCTCGCCCATGGTCTCGCCGTCCATCGGCACGGGCTCCATGGTTTCGGGGTTCATCACGCGCACATCGCGCTGCAGGTGGTAACGCACCCCCTGGCGCGAGTTCAGGCGCGCGCGCTCACCGATGTTCAGCGCATTCCACGCGTCGTGCTTGGCGCACACGGTGGCCGGGCCATACACCTCGGTCAGGCCATACACGTGGGTCAGGTCAAAGCCCATTTCTTCCATGCCTTCGATCATCGAGGCCGGAGGCGCCGCACCGGCCACCATGGCTTTCACGCCAGCGGGGATGCCTGCTTTGAGTTCAGCAGGCGCGTTGATGAGCAGCGACTGCACGATGGGCGCACCGCAGTAGTGCGTCACGCCATGCTCGCGGATGGCATCAAAAATGGCTTTGGCTTCCACGCGGCGCAGGCACACGTTGACGCCCGCACGTGCGGCCACCGTCCAGGGGAAGCACCAGCCGTTGCAGTGAAACATAGGCAGCGTCCACAGGTACACGCTGTGCTTGGGCATGTCCCACTCCAGCACGTTGCTGATGGCGTTGATGGCCGCGCCACGGTGGTGGTACACCACGCCCTTGGGGTTGCCAGTGGTGCCGCTGGTGTAGTTCAGGGCAATGGCATCCCACTCGTCTTCGGGCAGCTGCCAGGCGAAGTTGGGGTCGCCCTGGGCCAGGAAATCTTCGTAGCCGATGCTGCCCACCTGCACGGCAGCCGCACCGTACAGCGCGTCCTCGGCCTGGATGATGAGCAGCGGCTCGGTGCGCTCACGCAGCTTGAGCGCCTTGGCAATCAGGGGCGCAAATTCGGGGTCCACGATCAGCGCCTTGGCTTCGCCGTGGTCCAGCATGAAAGCCACGGCCTCGGGGTCCAGGCGCGTGTTCAGCGTGTTGAGCACAGCACCGGCCATGGGAATGCCAAAGTGTGCTTCCACCATCGGGGGGGTGTTGGGCAGGATGACAGCCACCGTATCGTTTTTGCCAATCCCAGCTTTTTGCAGGGCATGGGCCAGCTGACGGCAACGCGCATAGGTCTGTGCCCAGGTCTGACGCAGATCACCGTGCACGATGGCCAGGCGATCGGGGTAGATGCTGGCCGAGCGCTCGATGTGGCTCAAGGGGGTCAGAGCGGCAAAGTTGGCGCCGTTGCGATCCAGCTGCTGATTGAATGGACTGTTCATCGGGGATGTCTTCCTTGTGGTTTAAAGTAAGCGAGAAAAAGGTGCTCAGCGTGGAGAACTGGCACCAGACGTCAAGTGTTTTCTATGAATTCCATAGCAATTCAATCTGGAATAACCGTCTGTATTCTAGGGTTTGAAATACACTGGTTTTACGGGTTAACGATAGGTGATAGTACATACCGCCGCTGTTTCCCCTGCCCTGACACGCTGTTCGCGCCTACCTTCGCAACCTGGAGACGACCATGAAAAACACCCTGCGCCCCCTCGCACTTGCTGCCCTGCTGGTTGCCGGTGCCACCACCACCGCATGGGCCCTGCAGCCCAATAACGAACCCATCTCGCCCATTCCTGCTGCCAAAGTCACCAATCCCGCGATGGTCGAACTGGGCAAAAAACTGTGGTTCGATCCGCGCCTGTCCAAGTCGGGCTTTATCTCGTGCAACTCCTGCCACAACCTGTCCATGGGTGGCAGTGACAACCTGAAAACCTCCATCGGCCACAACTGGGCTGAAGGCCCCATCAACTCGCCCACCGTGCTCAACTCCAGCATGAACGTGGCCCAGTTCTGGGATGGGCGCGCGGCCAACCTCAAAGAACAAGCCGGTGGCCCCATCGCCAACCCGATGGAAATGGCCTTCACGCACGAGCTGGCTGTGGACTTGCTCAACTCCATCCCCGGCTACCAGGCCGAGTTCAAACAGGTGTTCAAGAAAGACACCATCAACATCGACCAGGTGACCGATGCCCTGGCCGCCTTTGAAGAAACCCTGGTCACGCCCAACGCGCGCTTCGATAAATGGCTCAAAGGCGACCAAAAAGCCCTGACCAAAAACGAGCTGGAAGGCTACCAACTGTTCCGCGACAACGGCTGCGTGGCCTGCCACAACGGCGTGGCCGTGGGCGGTAACTCCTTCCAGCGCATGGGCTTGGTCGAACCCTACAAAACCGACAACCCCGCCGAAGGCCGCGTGGCCGTGACGGGTGCCGATGCCGACCGCTTCAACTTCAAAGTGCCCACCCTGCGCAACGTGGAGCTGACCTACCCCTACTTCCACGACGGCGCAGCCGACACCCTGGCTGAGGCCGTGGACACCATGGGCCGCATCCAGCTGGGCAAAAAATTCACGCCTGAAGAAAACGCCAAAATCGTCGCCTTCCTGAAAACCCTGACCGGCGACCAGCCCCAGCTGACCCTGCCGATCCTGCCGCCTTCCAGCGACAAGACCCCCCGTCCTGAGCCCTTCGCCAAGAAATAAACCTGGCTCGACCCTCTGAAAAAACCGCGCTCTCAGGCGCGGTTTTTTTGTGGCCCCAGGCAAACAATAATTATAAAAAAAAGAGCTGCTACCGCTTGATCAGTAAGGATTTCAGATGGTTTTTATCCTGAAATGCTTACCAAATAAGCGGTAGCAGCTCACTTTTTTAAGAAACTCAGCCCGTATTGCGCAGCCCGGCAGCAATGCCGTTGATGCTGATATGGATGCCGTTCTTCAGCCGGTCGTCACTTTGCCCGGCGCGCCAGCGGCGTACCAGCTCGACTTGCAGCAGGTGCAGCGGGTCGATGTAGGGGAAGCGGTGGCGGATGGAGCGTGCCAGGGCCGGGTTGCTGGCCAGGCGATCAACCTCGCCCGTGACCAGGGCCAGCATCTCCACCGTACGTTGCCATTCGGCGCTGATGGCATCGAAGATGCGCGTGCGCAGCGCGGTATCGGCCACCAGTTCGCTGTAGCACGAGGCCAGGGCCAAATCGCTCTTGGCCAGCACCATGTCCATGTTGGACAGCAGCGTGCGAAAGAACGGCCACTGCTGGTACATGGCCTGCAGCAGCTGCAGTTGCTGAGCGCGCGTGCTGCCCGGGGCCTGCAGGAATTGCTCCACCGCCGAGCCAAAGCCCAGCCAGCCCGGCAGCGTCAGGCGGCACTGGCCCCAGCTGAAGCCCCAGGGAATGGCGCGCAAATCTTCAATCGCTTGCGTGGCTTTGCGCGAGGCCGGGCGCGAGCCGATGTTCAGCTCGGCAATCTCGCGGATCGGGGTGGCGGTGAAAAAGTATTCGGCAAAGCCGGGAGTGTCATAGACCAGCTGACGGTAGGCGGCCATGCTGGCGTCGGACAGCTGCTGCGCGGCGGCCAGAAACTCGGGCGTGGCCGGTTTGGTGGGCTGCAGCAAGGTGGCTTCGAGCATGGCCACAGCCAGCGTCTCCAGGTTGCGCCGCCCGATGTCGGGGTTGGCGTATTTGGAGGCGATGACCTCGCCCTGCTCGGTCAGGCGAATCTGGCCGCGCACGGTGCCCGGGGGCTGGGCCAAGATGGCTTGGTAGCTGGGGCCACCGCCCCGACCCACGGTGCCGCCACGGCCATGGAACATGCGCAGGCGCAGGCCATAGTCGGCGGCCAGCTGGTCGAACACGTCCACCAGGGCCAGCTCGGCCTGGTACAGCTCCCAGTTGCTGGTGAAGATGCCGCCGTCCTTGTTGCTGTCGCTGTAGCCCAGCATGATGTCTTGCTCACCCCCGCTGCGCTGCATGAGCTGCGCCACGCCGGGGATGGCGTAGTAGTCGCGCATGATGCTGGCGGCGGCGCGCAGGTCGCCAATGGTTTCAAACAGGGGCACGACGATGAGCTGCGCTTGCGCGCTGCTGCTGTCGAGCGTGCCCTGCAGCAGGCCCACTTCTTTTTGCAGCAGCAGCACTTCGAGCAGGTCGCTCACGGTTTCGGTGTGGCTGATGATGTAGTGGCGAATGGCCTCGCGCCCGTAGCGCTGCAGCATGGTGCGCGCGGTTTCAAAAATGGCCATTTCGCTGACGGTCAGCGGCGCGTACTGCGCGCCGACCACGCGCAGCGGGCGCGCGTCGCACAGCATGCGCTGCAGCAGCGCGCAGCGGGCGGCTTCGTCCAGGCTCAGGTAGTCGGCTTCGATGCGTGCCGTACGCAGCAGGTCGGCCACCACGGCTTCGTGTTTGTCCGAGCTTTGGCGCAGGTCCACCGTGGCCAGGTGAAAGCCGAACACCTGCACCGCGCGGATCAGCGGGCGCAGGCGCTGCAGGGCCAGCGCCTCGCCATGGTGGCGCGAGAGCGAGGTGTCGATGGTCTGCAGGTCGTGCAAAAACTCGGCCGCATCGGCATAGGGCTGCTGCGCTGCCACGGCGTGGCGCTCGGCCTGCACACCGCCGGTGAGCACGGTCAGGGTGGCAGAGAGGCGCGCGTACACGCCGGTCAAAGCGCGGCGGTAGGGCTCATCTTGGCGATGGGTGTTGGTGTCGGGTGAGGCCAGCGCCAGCACCTGCATGGCGGGCGACACCTTGACCAGCAATGCCGACATGGACAGCTCCCCGCCCAGCAGGTGTACCTCGTTGAGGTAGTGGCGCAGTGCCACTTCGCTTTGGCGGCGCAGCGCCAGCTCCAGGGTCTCGGCGCTGACGTTGGGGTTGCCATCGCGGTCGCCGCCAATCCACTGGCCCATGCGCAAAAAGCTGTGTACCTCTTGGCCGGGCAGCGCCTGCTCCAGGCTGGCGTAGAGCTTGGGCAGCTCGCGCAGGAAGGTGCTTTCGTAATAGACGAGCGCGTTTTCGATCTCGTCGGCCACCGTCAGCTTGGAGTAGCGCAGCAGGCGCGTTTGCCACAGCTGGGCCACGCGGGCGCGCAGCTGGGCCTCGTTGGCGGCCAGTTCGCGCGGCGTCAGGGCATCTTTGCCCGCCGCAAACTGCTGGCCACGCGCCAGGATGTCGTCGCGCTCGGTCAGCAGGCGAGCGATGTCGCGCTCGGCCTGCAAGATGCTTTGGCGCTGCACTTCGGTGGGGTGGGCCGTCAGCACGGGAGCCACATAGGCCTGGGCCAAGGTCTGGGCAATCGCACTGGGGGTGATGCCTGCTTGCTGCAGGCGCGCGAACGCCACTTCGATGCTGCCTTCTTGCAAGCTGCCCGTGCGTTCGTGGATGGCACGGCGGCGGATGTGGTGGCGGTCTTCGGCCAGGTTGGCCAAGTGACTGAAATAGGTGAAGGCGCGAATCACCACCACCGTCTGGTCGGTGGTCAAGCTGGTGAGCAACTGCTTGAGCAGGCGGTCGGCCTCGGGGTCGTGGTCGCGGCGAAAGCCCACGGACAGCTGGCGCACCTGTTCGATCAGGGCAAAGGTGGCCTGGCCTTCTTGCTCGCGGATGATGTCGCCCAGAATGCGACCGAGCAGGCGGATGTCGTCTTGCAGGGGTTTTTCCTTTTCCAGCAGCGCTGCGGCTGGCGCGGGCGTGGCATGGGCGGGGTGGTGTCTCACTGTCTGTAGGTGCTCTGTCTGCGTCATGGTCATGCTCAGGTTCATGTTCATGGCCTGGAAAGCGCCAAAGCGCTTTCTGGCCTGGATGTTGCAGCGCCGCATGCTAGCATTCCCCGCTGCCCCCAAGGGCCTTGCTGCATGAACTCTATGGACACCGTTTTGAAAACTTCTGAACTCATCATCGCCACCCGTGAAAGCCGTCTGGCCCTGTGGCAGGCCCACCACGTCCAGGCTTTGCTGCGTGCCCAGGGGCTGCAGGTCGAGCTGCTGGGCATGACCACCAAGGGCGATCAGATTCTGGATCGCACCCTCTCCAAAGTCGGCGGCAAGGGCCTGTTTGTGAAAGAGCTGGAAGTGGCACTGGAAGAAGGTCGCGCCCACATCGCGGTGCATTCGCTCAAGGATGTGCCCATGGAACTGCCCAAGGGGTTTGTCCTGGCCTGCGTGATGGAGCGCGAAGATCCTCGCGATGCGTTGGTCTCGCCACACTATGCCAGCCTGGCCGAGCTGCCCCAGGGTGCGGTGGTGGGCACTTCCAGCCTGCGCCGCCAGGTGCTGCTGCACGATTTGCGCCCCGATTTGAAGATCGTTCCGCTGCGCGGCAATCTGGATACACGTCTGCGCAAGCTCGACGAAGGGCAGTACGACGCCATTGTGCTGGCCGCCGCTGGCCTCAAACGTTTGGCGCTGCAAGCGCGTATTCGCCATATTTTTGAACCCGAAGAGATGTTGCCCGCCGCCGGTCAGGGCGCGCTGGGCATTGAAATTCGCAGCGCGCGCAGCGATTTGCACGCAGCCCTGCAGCCGCTGGTGCATATGCCGACCTGGCTGCGCGTGACGGCAGAGCGTGCCGTCAGCCGCGGCATGGGCGGCAGCTGCTCGGTGCCCCTGGCCGCCTACGCCACCCTGGATGGCCACCAGTTGCGCCTGCGTGCCGCCTGGGGCGACCCCGAAGGCCGCAGCCCCCTGGTGCGTGTGGAGCACAGCGCCCAGGTCACCACCCTGGAGCAAGCCGATGCTCTGGGCCTGGCCGTGGCCCAGGCGTTGCAGGCAGCGGGCGCACGCGTGGACGGCGCCCAGTAAGTGACGATCGCGCGCTATGGCTGCCCCTGTCGTCATCACCCGGCCTGAGCCGGACAACCAGCGCTGGGCCGCGCAATTGCAGGCGCTGGGGCATCGCACACTGAGCCTGCCGCTGATGCAGATTGCCCCCAGCACCCACCCTCAAGCGCTGCAGGCCCTGACCGAGGCACTGGCGCACTGGCCGCACTACCGGGCACTGATGTTTGTCAGCACCAACGCCGTGCGCTATTTTTTTGCACACCCGCTGGTGCAGGCTGCGGGCATTGCACCGGCCACGCTGGCCGTGCGCTGCTGGTCGCCCGGCCCTGGCACCAGCCACGCATTGCGCGCAGCAGGCATCGCCCCAGCGCTGATCGATGCCCCTGCTGCCCAGGCCGCGCAATTCGAATCCGAAACCTTGTGGCAGCAAGTGGCTGGGCAGGTGCAACCCGGCGATCGGGTGCTCATCGTGCGCGGTGCAGAGCCCGGAGGCGGCACCCAACCCGCCCAAGGCAGTGGCCGTGCTTGGCTGGCGCAGCAGTTGGCAGCGCGCGGTGCGCAGGCAGTGTTTGCCCCGGTGTACGAACGCCACCCCCCCAGCGCCAATGCAGCCTGGCAGGCACAGCTGCAAGCCTGCCTGGCCCAACCGGCGCGCTGGCTGTTCAGCAGCAGCGAATGTGTGCTGAACCTACAGCAACTCTGCACCCCTGCCCTGCCGGGTCTCTGGCAAGCACATACGGCGCTGGCCACGCACCCACGCATCGCCCAACAAGCCCGCACCCTGGGTTTTGCCGATGTGATCGAGTCCCGCCCTGCGCTGGACGACCTACACCGCTGCATACAATCCCTAGCATGAGCACCGACGGCCCCTCCATCCCTTCGCACGCAGTCCCTTTCGAGAACGACGCTGCCCCTCCCCCCTCCCCCGGTCAGGTGCCTGCGCCCACGCCAGCACCTGCCGCCCCGGGTTGGACTTGGCTGGGCCTGCTGATTGGTACGCTAGGGCTGGGCACGGCGGCCTTGCTGTGGAACAAGGTCAATGGCATGCAAGAGCTGCTGGCGCAGCAAACCACCCAGGCCCAGGCCCAGTCGACCGAAGCGCGCACCATTGCCAAAGAGGCGCAAGACCAGAGCTTGGCTGCCAATACGCGCCTGACCGTACTCGAGGCGCGCCTGGCCGAAGTCAGCCTGCAACGCGGTCAGCTGGAAGAACTGGTACGCAATCTCTCGCGCTCGCAGGACGACACCCTGGCGCTGGACTTGGAAGCGGCCATGCGCTTGGCCGTGCAGCAGGCACAGCTGACGGGCAGCACCGAGCCGCTGATTGCCAGCCTGCGCAGCGCCAGCAAGCGCATAGAAAAATCGGCTCAGCCGCGCCTAGCTCCTGTGCTGCAGGCTATGGAACGTGATTTGGAATTGCTGCGCCAAACCCCCACCACCGACACCGCCAGCCTGCTGGTGCGCTTGGATGAGGTGCTGCGCCTGATGGACGATCTGCCCCTGCAAAGTGGCCCCCCTCAGCCCCCCGAAGAGCACCTGCCATCGCGCCATGTTGGCAGTCTGGGGGCGACCGACGCTGCAGCCCCTCCTGCACAAGCCAAGGGCGGCAGCGCGCCCGGGCCGCTGCAGTGGATCTGGTGGCAAGCGCGCGCCGACCAGATGTGGCAGGGCGTGCGCAGCCAGGCCGGCGATGTGCTGCGCATCAGTCACCTCAGCACCCCCGAGGCTGCCTTGCTCGCGCCAGAGCAAGGGCTGTTCCTACGCGAAAATCTTAAGCTGCAGCTGCTCAACGCGCGCCTGGCCTTGCTGGCACGCCAGCACGATGCCGCACGCGCCAATCTGGCCCAGGCCCAGGCCCAGATCGAGAAATACTTCGTCGCCCAGTCGCGCCGTACCTATCGCGCCCAAGTGGCTCTGACCCAATTGCAAGAGCAACTGCGCAGCGCGCAGCAGCCCAATCTGCAAGACACCTTTGCCGCCTTGGCCACCGCCACGGCCAGCAACGGCAATTAGGGGGATCAGCCATATGATGCGCGCCGCCCTTTGGTTTGTAGGTTTGTTTGCCTTGGCCGTAGCCATGGCTCTGTTTGCGGGTAGCAACCAGGGCATTGTCAGCCTGTTTCTGCCACCGTATCGGCTGGATATTTCACTCAACATGGCGCTGCTGTGCCTGCTGGCGCTGTTTTTGTTTGGGTACGCCAGTTTGCGTGGCCTGACGGTGCTGGGCCAGCTGCCCCTGCAGGCCAAGCGCTGGCGCCAACAGCAAAAAGAGCGGCGCCTGTACAGCGCGCTGGTCAGCAGCCTGGCGCACCTGCAAGCTGGTCGTTTTGTGCGTGCGGGCAAGGCCGCCGATGAGCTGCTGCGCCACAGCCACAGTCTGCAGCACAGCAATGCCGCCGTACCCCACGATGCCAGCCTGCGTGCCATTGCGCACCTGCTGGCCGCAGACAGTGCCCACGCGCTGCAAGACCCTGCTGCACGTGACCAGCACTATGCCGCCCTGCTGCAAGCGACCCAGACCCAGCCCAGTACCTTGGCGCAAGAAGTGCGCGAAGGCGCCCAGATGCGCGCTGCCCGCTGGGCGCTGGACGACCGCAATCCCCAGGAAAGCCTGCAGCGCCTGGCCGAACTGCCCCAGGGGGCCGGACGGCGCACCCTGGCACTGCGTATCAGGCTCAAAGCCGCGCGCATGGCGCGTGACAACACCACGGCCCTGGAAACCACGCGCCTGCTGGCCAAACATGGGGGCTTTAGCCCGCGCGTGGCCGAAAGTTTGGTTGGTAGTCTGGTGCTGGAGCAGCTGCAGCAATGCCACGATGCCCAGCAGTTGCACAGCCTGTGGGAGCGGCTGCCAGCCACCGAGCAACAACTGCCCAGCGTGGCCCTGGCGGCAGCACGCCGCTTGGTGGATGTGCAAGGCTCCAGCCACCAGGCCCGCACTTGGCTGCTGCCGCTGTGGCAGGCGTACCTGCAAGGCCACCTCAGCCCGGAACACACCCAGCGCCTGTTCCTGACATTGCAGCATTGCCTGGAAGACCTGGACACAGCCTGGCTGCAACGCATTGAGGCCGCGCAGCAGCGCTACCCCAAAGAAGCCCTGCTGCAATATCTGGGCGGCATGGCCTGTGTGCAGCACCAGCTGTGGGGTAAAGCCGAACAGCTGCTGCGCCTGTGCCTGCCGGGCTTGCCCACGGCGGCCCTGCGTGCCAGCACTTGGCGGGCTTTGGCCATCATGGCCGAACAACGCGAAGACGCAGCCCAAGCAGCCCAAGCCTGGCGCCAGGCGGCACTGGCCAGCTCGTAAAATCTCTGCCTATGACGGCATCTGACGATCGGATGCCGTTTTGCTTTTATCTCGACCGTTTTCTTACCGTTTTCTCACCGATTTTTCATCTGCCATGAGCCAAGAACTTGCCCAGCCGGGCCTGCAATCTCTGTCCAAATCCTTCGAACCTGCCGCTCTGGAAGCCCACTGGGGCCCTGAATGGGAACAGCGCGGCTACGGCCATGCGGGTTACTGCGGCACGGGCAAACCCAGTTTGGAGGCCGCAGCTGCTGGCAACAACTTCGCCATCCAGCTGCCCCCACCCAATGTGACGGGCACGCTGCACATGGGCCACGCGTTCAACCAGACCATCATGGACTCGTTGACCCGCTACTACCGCATGAAGGGCGCCAACACCGCGTGGATTCCCGGCACCGACCACGCCGGCATCGCCACCCAAATCGTGGTGGAGCGCCAGCTGCAAGCCCAAGGCGTGAGCCGCTACGACCTGGGCCGTGACGAATTCACCAAGAAAATCTGGGAGTGGAAGGAAAAGTCCGGCAACACCATCACCACACAGATGCGCCGCATGGGCGACACCGTGGACTGGAGCCGCGAGTACTTCACCATGGACGACAAGCTCTCCAAGGTGGTGACCGAAACCTTTGTCAAGCTGTACGAACAGGGCCTGATCTACCGCGGCAAACGCTTGGTCAACTGGGACCCCGTACTGCAATCGGCTGTGTCGGACTTGGAAGTGGAAAGCCAAGAAAAAGATGGCAGCCTGTGGCACATTGCCTACCCCCTGACCAGCGGCGCTGGCAATCTGGTGGTGGCCACCACCCGCCCCGAAACCATGCTGGGTGACGTGGCCGTGATGGTCCACCCCGAAGACGAGCGTTACCAGCACTTGATCGGCCAGACCGTCACCCTGCCTTTGGTGGGCCGCCAGATCCCGATCATTGCGGATGAGTACGTGGACAAGGAATTCGGTACCGGCGTGGTCAAGGTCACCCCGGCACACGACCAGAACGACTACCAAGTGGGTATTCGCCACCACCTGCCCATGATCACGGTGCTTGACCTGACCGCCAAGATCAACGACGAAGCGCCCGAAAAGTACCGCGGCATGGACCGCTTTGTGGCCCGCAAGGCCATCGTGGCCGACCTCGAAGAACTCGGCCTGATGGTCGAGATCAAGAAGCACAAGCTGATGGTGCCCATCTGCGACCGTACCGGTCAGGTGATCGAGCCCATGCTGACCGACCAGTGGTTCATGGCCATGAACAAGGTGAGCGAGCAAGACCCCACCGGCAAGTCCATCGCGCAAAAGGCCATCGATGCGGTGGCCTCTGGCGAAGTGAAGTTTGTGCCCGAAAACTGGGTCAACACCTACAACCAGTGGATGAACAACATCCAAGACTGGTGCATCTCGCGCCAGCTCTGGTGGGGCCACCAGATTCCCGCGTGGTACGACGAAGACGGCAAGGTCTATGTCGCGCGCAACGAAGAAGAAGCGCAAGCCCAAGCCCCCGGCAAGACACTGCGCCGGGATGCCGACGTGCTGGACACCTGGTACTCGTCTGCGCTGGTGCCCTTCAGCACCATGGGCTGGCCCCAGCAGACCGATGCCGCCGATGATGACTTCAACCTGTACCTGCCCTCCTCGGTGCTGGTCACGGGCTACGACATCATCTTCTTCTGGGTGGCGCGGATGATCATGATGACCACGCACTTCACCGGGCGCGTGCCGTTCAAGCATGTCTACATCCACGGCCTGGTGCGCGATGCGCAGGGCAAGAAGATGTCCAAGTCCGAAGGCAATGTGCTGGACCCCGTGGACTTGATCGACGGCATTGCGCTGGAGCCCCTGCTGGAAAAACGCACCACCGGCCTGCGCAAGCCCGAAACCGCACCGCAAGTGCGCAAGAACACGCAAAAAGAGTTCCCCGACGGCATTCCCGCCTATGGTGCGGATGCGCTGCGCTTTACCTTTGCGGCGTTGGCGTCGCTAGGCCGCTCCATCAACTTCGACAGCAAGCGCTGCGAGGGCTATCGCAACTTCTGCAACAAGCTGTGGAATGCCTCGCGCTTTGTGCTGATGAACTGCGAAGGCCACGACTGCGGCCTGGACATGCACGCCAAAGAGCAATGCGCTGCGGGCAGCTACCTGCAGTTCAGCCAGCCCGACCGCTGGATCGTGTCGCAGCTGCAAAAGGTGGAAGCCGAAGTGGCCAAGGGCTTTGCAGAGTACCGCCTGGACAACGTGGCCAACACCATTTACGACTTTGTCTGGAACGAGTTCTGTGACTGGTACCTGGAAATTGCCAAGGTGCAAATCCAGACCGGCAATACAGCCCAGCAGCGCGCCACCCGCCGCACGCTGATTCGCACGCTGGAGACCATTTTGCGTCTGGCCCACCCCGTGATTCCGTTCGTGACGGAAGAACTGTGGCAAAAGGTCGCGCCCGTGGCGGGCCGTGCAGGCGCTTCGATCGCCATCGCAGCGTATCCCGAAGCCCAGCCCGAGAAGATCGACGAAGCTGCGATTGCCTACGTGGGCCGCATCAAAGCCATGGTGGACAGCTGCCGCACCCTGCGCGGTGAGATGGGCGTATCGCCCGCTCAGCGCCTGCCGCTGCTGGCCCTGGGCGACAACGCCGAGGCCGCCGAGTTCCTGCAAGCCAATGCCGCCGTGCTCAAGAACCTGGCCAAGCTCAGCGACGTCAAAGTGTTCAGCGACGAAGCCGCATGGCAAGCCGAAGCGCAATCCGCGCCGGTGTCTGTGGTGGGCGATGCCCGTCTGGCCCTGTTTGTCGAAATCGACGTGGATGCCGAAAAAGCGCGCCTGTCCAAGGAAGCCCAGCGCCTGGAAGGCGAAATCGCCAAGGCCAATGGCAAGCTGAACAACGAGGCGTTCTGCGCCAAGGCCCCGGCCGCCGTGCTGGAGCAAGAACGCAAACGCGTGGCCGACTTTGGCGCCACGCTGATCCGTGTGCAAGAGCAGTTGGCCCGTCTGGGCTGAGCGGCTCTGCCATAAAAACCGGAGCTGTCTGCGCTGATAGGCATTGGCTTTCAGGGCGAAATACACCTGAAACCCTTGATACATCAGCGCAACCAGCTACTTCTTTTACAACTGGAACCCCCTATGAGCTCCAATCGCGTTCGCAAAGCCGTTTTTCCTGTCGCAGGCCTGGGTACCCGCTTCCTGCCGGCCACCAAGGCATCGCCCAAAGAGATGCTGTCCGTGGTGGACAAGCCACTGATTCAGTACGCCGTCGAAGAGGCCTACGAAGCCGGCATCCGCGACATGATTTTTGTCACCGGCCGCAGCAAACGCGCAATTGAAGACCATTTCGACACCGCCTATGAGCTGGAGAGCGAGTTGCAAGTGGCAGGCAAGACCGAAATGCTGGAGCTGGTGCGCAG
This sequence comes from Comamonas sp., assembly GCA_028690035.1. Taxonomy (GTDB): domain Bacteria; phylum Pseudomonadota; class Gammaproteobacteria; order Burkholderiales; family Burkholderiaceae_C; genus Comamonas. The sequence goes on from JAQVCA010000001.1 coordinate 367,532, forward strand.
CATCGCCCCGGCCGACATGCACTGCCTGTTCGTGCGCCAGCCACGCAGCCTGGGCCTGGGCCACGCGGTGCTGTGTGCCCAGCCGCTGGTGGGCGATGAGCCTTTTGCCGTGTTGCTGGCCGACGACCTGATGGTGGGCAACTCGGGCGGCCCCGGTGTGATGGCGCAGATGACGGCCGCCTTCGAAAAACAAGGCCGCTCGCTGCTGGCCGTGCAGGAAGTGCCTGCCGAGCACACCAAGCGCTACGGCATCGTCAAGGGCGAAGCCGCAGGCGGGCCGCTGCTGCGTGTCGATGAAATCGTGGAAAAACCTGCCCCCGAGGTGGCGCCCTCGCGCATGGGTGTGGCCGGGCGCTATGTGCTGACCCCACGCATTTTTGACGAGATCCGCAGGCTTCCCAAGGGCGTGGGGGGTGAGATTCAGCTCACCGACGCCATTGCACAGCTGATGCAGCACGAAGCCGTTTACGCTTACCAGTACAGCGGAAAGCGCTACGATTGCGGGAGCAAAGAGGGTTTCTTGGAGGCCACCGTCGAGCTGGCGTTGCAGCACCCGCAGGTGGGGGCAGCGTTCCGCGCTTATCTGCAAACCATCCAGGCCTGAGACGGCACCACAGACGGCACTGCACGGCACTGTGGGGGGCACCCATAAAAAAACCAGCACCCCAGGTGCTGGTTTTTTGTCTGTGCCCTCTGCAACGCCCCCCTGCTCAACGCCGACGCAGCAGGTGGATGAACTCGCCACCCTCGGTCTTTTGCTCCAGCAACTCGTTGCCCGTTTGCTTGGCAAATGCTTTGAAGTCGTTGAGCGAACCGGTATCGGTGGCAATCACCTTCAACACCTGGCCACTGTGCATCTGCGCCAAGGCTTTTTTGGCTTTCAAAATGGGCAACGGGCAATTCAACCCGCGTGCGTCCACTTCTTGATGAATTTCTGGTTGGTGGTCCATACAACTAACTTTCACGTTCAGACGGGGAAAACACCCGTCGAAAGATAACGATCCCCACGGTCACAGACCACAAAGACGATCGTGGCATTGGTTTCGCGCTGCGCCACCTGCTGCGCCACCCAGCAAGCACCGGCAGCGGAGATGCCCGCAAAAATCCCCTCTTCGCGTGCCAGACGGCGCGCCATGTCCTCGGCATCGTCCTGGGTAACGGTGATCAGCTCATCGACCAGGCTGGGCTCGTAAATTTTGGGCAGGTACTGCTGCGGCCATTTGCGAATGCCTGGAATGCGCGAGCCTTCGGCAGGTTCGGCGCCAATGATGCGGATGGCCGGGTTCTTTTCTTTCAAAAACCTGGCCACCCCGGTGATCGTGCCGGTGGTGCCCATGGCGCTGACAAAGTGGGTGATCTGGCCCTCGGTCTGCGCCCACAGCTCTGGGCCAGTACCGGTGTAATGCGCCAGCGGATTGTCCGGGTTGGCAAATTGGTCGAGCACCACGCCTTTGCCCTGCGCCACCATCTGTGCGGCCAAATCGCGTGCGTACTCCATACCGCCACTTTTGGGGGTGAGCACCAATTCAGCGCCATAGGCCTTCATGGTCTGCGCACGCTCAATGGACAAGTCCTCCGGCATGATGAGCACCATGCGGTAGCCCTTGATCGCTGCGGCCATCGCCAAGGCAATGCCGGTGTTGCCAGAAGTGGCTTCGATCAGTGTGTCGCCCGGGCGAATCGTGCCGCGCGCCTCGGCCTGCTGGATCATGGACAGCGCTGGCCGATCTTTGACCGAGCCCGCCGGGTTGTTGCCCTCCAGCTTGCCCAGCAGCACATTGCCCCGCTGCGCATGCTCTTGGATGCCAATACGCTGCAACGCCACCAAAGGGGTGGCACCAATTGTCGATTCAATGGAAGGATATGTTTTTCGCATTCCGTAAATGTGCCATAATTGCAGCTTCTCTGATTGATCGCCCGGGTGGTGAAATTGGTAGACGCAGGGGACTCAAAATCCCCCGCCGCAAGGCGTGCCGGTTCGATTCCGGCCCCGGGCACCAGATCAACAGACACCATTTATCGCGAGGTGGAGCAGCTTGGTAGCTCGTTGGGCTCATAACCCAAAGGTCGGTGGTTCAAATCCATCCCTCGCAACCACAACCAAAAGGCTACGGCGTTGTCGTAGCCTTTTTTGTTTTTTCTGGCTGCCAACTTGTACGTATATATCGGCTATGTAGCATGCATTATTGACTTTGCCTAGCTAGGCAATATCTCTAAGCTATTGAGACTCTGGGCACCTTAGCATGCCAGACGGCAGCGACATGCTGTTGTTCTTTACCCCCAAGGAGACCTTGATGCTGAAAAAATGGTTAGCAGGATGCTCGTTGTTGTTTGCCAGCCTGACGTGGGCGGCCGTGGATGTAAACAAAGCCAGCGAGGCAGATTTGCAGCAGGTTAAGGGTATCGGCCCCGCCACTGCCACCAAAATTCTGGAAGAGCGCAAGAGCGGCAACTTCAAGAGTTGGGACGACTTCATCACCCGCGTCAAAGGCGTGGGCAACGCAAATGCCGATGCGTTTTCCAAGAACGGCCTGACAGTGGACGGTAGGACGTATAAGGATGCTGCAACAAGCACGCCTGCTCAGAAAAAAGAGAACACCCCACCGGCTCAAACAAACACAAAAGCCGTTAAAAATTAAAAATTCGCCTTTTCTCCCTGAGTTCCACAAAGCCCGTCATTTACGGGCTTTTTTTGACTCTAAACTTGGTAGGTTTGCTACAGTGCCTGCGTGGGCACGCTTTTAGCTTTTATCTCCTGCCTCCATGCCCCTAATTTCGCTGATCATCCTGCCTTTTATCGGTAGCCTGCTTGCAGCGGTGTTGCCGACAAACGCTCGCAACACCGAATCTACCCTGGCAGGCATCATTGCTTTGGCCTGCACCGTACAAGCAGCGCTACTGTTTCCTGAAGTGGCCAATGGCGGCGTATTGCGCGAAGAAATCGCTTGGCTACCGGCCCTGGGTTTGAACTTTGTGGTGCGCATGGATGGTTTTGCATGGATGTTCAGCATGCTGGTGCTGGGCATTGGCTTTCTGGTGGTGTTGTACGCACGCTACTACATGTCGCCCGCCGATCCGGTGCCGCGCTTTTTCTCTTTTTTGCTGGCGTTCATGGGCGCCATGTCGGGGGTGGTGCTGTCGGGCAACACCATCCAGCTGGTGTTTTTCTGGGAGTTGACCAGCCTGTTTTCTTTCCTGCTGATCGGCTACTGGCACCACCGCCAGGATGCGCGCCGGGGAGCACGTATGGCGCTGACTGTGACAGGCACCGGGGGACTGTGCTTGTTGGCCGGGGTGCTGGTACTGGGGCACATCGTGGGCAGCTACGACCTGGATGTCGTGCTTCAATCGGGCGATTTGGTGCATGCACACCACCTGTACACCCCCATGCTCGTGCTGGTGCTTCTGGGCACCTTGAGCAAAAGTGCGCAATTTCCCTTCCATTTCTGGTTGCCCCATGCCATGGCTGCGCCTACGCCGGTGTCCAGCTATCTGCACTCGGCCACCATGGTTAAGGCCGGTGTGTTTCTCATGGCACGGCTGTGGCCCGTGCTCAGCGGTAGCGATGCATGGTTCTGGCTAGTCGGTGGCGCCGGTGTCACCACCTTACTGCTGGGGGGCTACCTGGCACTGTTCCAAAACGATCTCAAAGGCTTGCTCGCCTACTCCACCATCTCACATCTGGGTCTGATCACCTTGCTGCTGGGTTTAAACAGCCCGTTGGCGGCAGTCGCTGCGGTGTTCCACATCATCAACCACGCCACATTCAAGGCCTCGCTGTTTATGGCGGCGGGGATTGTGGATCATGAAAGCGGCACGCGCGACATCACCCGACTTTCCGGGTTGCGCTACACCATGCCGATCACAGCCACGCTGGCTTGCGTGGCCAGCGCAGCCATGGCGGGGGTGCCTTTGTTGAACGGCTTTCTCTCCAAAGAGATGTTCTTTGCGGAAACGGTCTTTTTGGATGCTGCACCCTGGGTGCGTATCGCCTTACCCTTGGCGGCTACTTTGGCTGGCATGTTCAGCGTGGCCTATTCCTTGCGCTTCACCGTCGACGTATTTTTCGGCCCCAAAGCCTGCGATTTGCCCCGCACCCCGCATGAGCCACCCCACTGGATGCGCGTACCGGTGGAATTGCTGGTGCTAATTTGCCTAGTGGTCGGCATCTTTCCGGCCTGGACAGTGGGTAGCATCCTGCAGGCGGCGGCAGCCCCTGTGGTAGGCGGGCAACTGCCGCCGGTGGATTTGGCCATCTGGCATGGCATCAATACACCGCTCATTATGAGCGTGATGGCCTTGCTTGGCGGCATTGCCTTGTTTGCAGCCTTGCGCTGGCTGCGTGCCCGCCAAGTGCTGGATACCCACCCTCCCGTCCTACACCGTTGGGATGGCAAGCGCAGCTTTGAAAACTTATTGGCACGCCTCACGCTGCTGGCGCGTAATACCCGTCGGCGCCTCAACACCCAGCAACTGCAGTGGCAGATGCTTTGGCTGGTACTGCTGTCCTTGCTGGCAGGTGCCTTGCCCCTGATGCTGGGTAGCGTGCAACTGGGCACGCGTGGCAATTTGCCGCTCAGCCCGGCATTTGCCCTGCTGTGGCTGGTGGGTGGCTTGTGTGCCCTGGGCGCTGCATGGAAAGCCAAGTTCCACCGCATGGCCTCGCTCATCATGATGGGCGGAGCTGGCTTGGCCACATGCCTGACGTTTCTCTGGTTTTCCGCCCCAGACTTGGCACTGACGCAATTGGTGGTAGAGATCGTCACCACTATTTTGCTCTTGCTGGGCCTACGCTGGCTGCCGCCGCGCGATCAGCATGTGCAGCACGCAGCCTCGCGTCGGGAACAGCACCACGCCCGGCTACGCCGCCTGCGTGACTTGGGTATTGCCGTGGCCACTGGCAGCGGCGTGGCATGGCTGGCGTTTGCCATGATGAGCCGCCCCTTTGATGAAAGCACCTCCACCTTTTTCTTGGAGCGCTCACTCAGCGAGGGCGGTGGCACCAACGTCGTCAACGTGATGCTGGTCGACTTCAGGGGCTTTGACACCTTTGGCGAGATCGTCGTGCTGGGCATCGTGGCACTGACCATTTACGCCCTGCTGCGGCGTTTTCGTCCAGCACGCGAAACCATGGACTTGCCCGAACAACAGCGCTTCCTGGCAGGCGATTTGCAGACCGACCTACTCAACCCGCGTAATGCCCACGATACGGCCATCGGCTACCTGATGGTGCCTGCGGTGCTGGTACGTCTGCTGCTGCCCTTTGCCACCATGGTCGCGGCTTTCATCTTTTTGCGTGGCCACAACGAGCCCGGCGGGGGCTTTGTGGCAGGGCTGGTGTTTGCTGTGGCGTTGCTGTTGCAGTACATCGTCTCGGGCACGCAGTGGGTCGAAGCGCATATGCCTCTTTTCCCTCGCCGCTGGATCGGGATAGGTCTGCTGTGTGCGATTGCCACCGGCTTGGGCTCCATGGTCGTGGGCTACCCCTTCCTGACGAGCCATACCTTCCACTGGAACCTGCCGCTCATCGGCGCGATCCACTTGGCCAGTGCCACCTTCTTTGACATTGGCGTCTTCACCTTAGTGGTGGGCTCCACCCTGCTCATTTTGACCGCTTTGGCCCACCAGTCGGTGCGTGCGCACCGCTACCACGCACGCACCCTGGAAGAAGCCCTGCGCTTGGAAGAAGATCGGGACAACGACAAAGGAATGCCGTAATGGAAACCATCTTGGCCATCGCTATCGGGGTACTTGCAGGTTCAGGGGTCTGGCTGCTGCTGCGTCCACGCACTTTTCAACTCATCATCGGCCTGTCTTTGCTGTCGTACGCCGTCAACCTGTTCATCTTCAGTATGGGACGCAAGGGGCTGGCCGTCGATAAAGAGCCCGTACTACGCCCGGATCTGACCGAAAACCTGCTCAATTACGCCGACCCCCTACCCCAGGCCTTGGTGCTGACGGCCATCGTCATCGGCTTTGCCATGACAGCCCTGTTTCTGGTGGTGCTGCTGGCCTCGCGGGGTATGTCGGGCACCGACCATGTCGATGGCATTCGAGCACGCGATGCGCAGGAGATGCCATGAGTAGTGCATTACTCGCCTTCGCCAACGCCAGCATGCCCCACCTGCTACTGGCACCGATCGTGCTGCCAATGCTGACATCGGCCCTGATGCTGCTGCTGGGTGAAGAACGCCAGCGTACCAAAGCGGTCCTGAGCACAGTCTCCACCGGCTTAGGGCTGTTGGTCGCCGTCGCCCTGCTGCTATGGAGCGATCAACAGCCACAAACGCTGGGGGTTTATCTGGCGGGCAACTGGGCTGCGCCCTTTGGCATCAGCTTGGCACTGGATCGACTCAGCGCCATGATGCTGTTGCTTACCAGCTGCATTGCTTTGGCCAGTGGGGTATTTGCCCTGGCGCGCTGGCATAAGGCGGGCGTGCATTTTCATTTGCTGTTTCAGTTTCAGCTTATGGGCCTCAGCGGTGCTTTCCTGACAGCTGACCTGTTCAACCTGTTTGTGTTCTTTGAAATCATGCTCGCCGCCTCTTACGGCCTGCTGTTACATGGCTCGGGACGCCTGCGTGTTCAGGCTGGGCTGCACTATGTAGCCATCAACCTGGCGGCTTCGTCGCTATTTTTGATTGGCGTATCCATGCTCTACGGCCTGACTGGCACGCTGAACATGGCCGACTTGGCGCGCATCATTCCCAACGTAGCCGCCGCCGACCGAGGCTTGCTGCACGCTGCCGCCGGGATTTTGGCCATGGCGTTCTTAATCAAGTCTGCCGTCTGGCCCTTGAACTTCTGGCTGGTGCCCGGCTACAGCGCGGCCACAGCACCAGTGGGTGCGCTGTTTGCTCTTATGACCAAAGTGGGCATCTATACCGTACTGCGGCTGTGGCTGCTGGTGTTCTCTGACGACGCGGGCCCTTCGGCTCAGTTCGGTGGTCAGTGGTTGATCATTGGTGGCATGCTGACCATGGTATTCGGTGGCGTGGGCATGCTGGCCGCCACACGCCTGACGCACCTTGCCAGCTATGCAGCCATTTTGTCCTCGGGCACATTGCTGGCAGCCCTGGGGTTTGGCCAGCACATGCTGACAGCCGGGCTGCTGTACTACCTGCCCAGTTCCACGCTGGCTGTAGCCATCCTGTTCATGCTGGCCGACACCATCGACCGCTGGCGCAACGACGGCTCCAGCTTTGGGGACTGGGACGATGAGCAGGCGCCTTTTCTAAGCCCTGAACTCATTCCCGCGCAGCACATGAATCTGGACGACAACGAGCAAGCACTGATTGGCCGCCCCATTCCTGCGGCTACCGTGTTCTTGGGTCTGGCATTTCTACTGTGTACTCTGGTGGTCACAGGCCTACCGCCGCTGTCGGGCTTCATAGGCAAATTTGCCATGCTGACGGCCTTACTCAATCCCACGGGCCTGGGCTCGGTGGAGCGTCTGCCCCTGCACACCGCCGACTGGGCCCTGCTGGCGCTCATGATCGGCACGGGCTTGCTGGCCTTGATCGCTTTAACACGTGCAGGCATTCGCCACTTTTGGGCAACGCACGAGCGCAGCAACCCTGAAATCCGCCTGGCCGAAGGCTTGCCGATTGCCGTACTCATGGGGCTGTGCATGGCCCTGACCATACAAGCCCAAAGCGCCATGCGCTACACCACCGACACGGCCACAGCGCTGCTGCAGCCGACTGGCTATATCCAGGGCGTTTTGGGTGCCCAACCGGTACCTGCTCCTCAGGAGCCACAGCCATGATGCACCGCTTACTACCTGCTCCCCTGCTCTCGGTGGCGCTGTTTGCACTGTGGCTGCTACTCAATCACAGTGCGTCGCTAGGGCATATGCTGCTGGGTGCCCTACTGGGCTGGGTGATCCCGTTGCTCACCCGGGGACTGCGCCCCTTGCCAGTGCGGGTGCGCCGACCAGGCACCATCCTGCGCTTGGCACTGCGCGTGGTGCATGACTCCACCGTCTCCAACTGGAATGTGGTGCGTTTCTTGCTGCTGCCCAGCCAGCGTCGCCACAGTGCCGACTTTGTGCACATTCCGCTGCAACTGCGCGACCCCAACGGTCTGGCTGTCTTGGCCATGATCGTGTGCATCACACCCGGCACGGCATGGGCGGAAATCTCCCGCGACCGCAGCATGCTGATGCTGCATGTGCTGGAGGCTGACGACCCCGAACGCATCACCGACTACGTCAAAACCCACTATGAGCGCCCTCTGATGGAGATTTTTGAATGAGCAGCCCTTTGAGTTGGGCCCTCTCACTGGCCATTCTGTTACTGGCCATAGCTATAGCACTGACCTTGGTGCGCCTGCTGCGCGGCCCCAATGCCTACGACCGGGTGCTGGCACTGGATTGCATGTACCTCAATAGCATGCTGCTGGTGCTGGTGCTGGGCATGCGCTACAGCTCCGCAGTGTATTTTGAAGCTGCACTGCTCATCGCTCTGTTTGGCTGTGTCAGCACCACCGCCATGGCCAAATTCCTGCTGCGTGGCGAGGTCATCGAATGAGTTTGGACGAGTTTCCTCTCTGGGCACAGTGGCTGATCGCCTGCCTAGCAGTGCTGGGCGCTTTGGTGGCCTTACTAGGTTCTTGGGGGCTGGTGCGCCTAAAAACCTACTACGAGCGTGTACATACCCCGGCCATCATCGCCACCATGGGGTGCTGGCTCATCATGTGGGCAACCTTGCTGTTTTACTCGGTCAGCGAGCAGCGCTTGGCCTTGCATGCTCTGCTGCTGGCGGTCTTTGTGGCTGTCACTGTGCCGATCTCCACCATTTTCCTGATGCGTGCAGCCTTGTTTCGTGACCGCCGCCAAGGCGCGTCCGTACCACCTAGCATCAGTAGCACCGTGACCAATGTACGACAGGCTGCACCAGCCAGCGAACGCGACAGCACCCAGCAATAAGCATTTGGGCCTGGCTTGTGCGCTTGCCGCTGCCTGCTACTTTTCTCCACCGTTCCCCCATCCATGCTGCATATTCTGGCCATCTGTCTAGGTGCTTGTGTCGGTGCTCTGCTGCGCTGGAGACTGGGCCTGTGGCTCCACACCCCCGGCGTATTGCCCTGGGGCACATTGGCTGCCAACGCGCTGGGGGGCTATCTGGTCGGGCTGGTACTGGCCGGGCTGCATGCTCACCCACAGATAGATCCTGTCTGGCGGCTGCTGCTGGTTACCGGCTTTCTAGGAGCACTAACCACTTTTTCTAGCTACAGCGCGGAAGTCTTCACCCTGCTGCAAGCGCAGCGCTGGACGCTGGCGCTGTGCTGGGCAGCGGGCCATGTAACAGCCTCGGTGCTGCTGACGGCAGCAGGCTGGCACAGCATGCAAGCTTGGCTATCTCGCGCCAATGCATAGACTCGGTTCAGTAGCCATTTATATTCATAGCACCTAGCGCTTACCCAGCAATGGTTTTAGCGTGATTTCTTATAAATTTATAAACCTCTATGCCCCCTCCAGAACTCTACACGCGCTCCTTAATGGAAGACTTGGCCCCCCTACAAGGGCCCGATGCCACCCGCGACCTAGCGCAAGACCCCACCCAGCCCAACTCTTACCGCCTAGCGTTTGCCGACCCCGAATTCATGTCACGCCGTGAAGTACGTGGCATCCGTTTTCAGTTGGAACTGCTCAAACCCGATTTGGATCAGGAGGCCCTGGGCATCCAGCACACCATCGTTGTTTATGGCAGCGCACGCTTTGTCGATGCTGCCACCGCTGCCAAACAACTGCAGCAGGCCCAGGCCAGTGGCGATGCCCAGGCCATTGCACTGGCCCAGCGTGCCGTGCGCAACGCCGCGCACTACGAGGCAGCACGCCAGTTTGCCCATCTGGTGGCCGACTACAGCCGCCGCCACCCCACCAACCAACGCATGTACATCTGCACCGGCGGTGGCCCGGGCATTATGGAAGCGGCCAATCGCGGCGCTTACGAGGCCGGGACCCCGACCATTGGGCTGAATATCCTGCTGCCCCACGAACAAAAGGGCAACCCTTACATCAGTCCAGGCCTGAGCTTCAAGTTCCATTACTTTGCCCTGCGCAAAATGCATTTCTTGATCCGCGCCAAGGCGCTGGTCACCTTTCCGGGCGGTTTTGGCACCATGGATGAGCTGTTTGAGGTGCTTACCCTGGTGCAAACCACCAAAATCAAACCTGTGCCGATCGTGCTGTACGGCTCCAAGTTCTGGAAGCGCTTGTTTAACTTCGATATGCTGGTCGAAGAAGGCATGATCAGCCCCGAAGACGTCAAGCTGTTCCGCTATGCCGACAGCCCTGAAGAAGCCTGGCAACATATCCAGAACTTCTACCGCCTCAACGGCGAGAAAATCTAGCTGGCACGATCGGCATACAGTGGCCCATCCTGTCCAAAACTGTCGCGCCCCAGCAGCCACGGCAGGCGCGAAGCCACACCCACCAAAGCGCCGGTCGCCCAGAACAGCACCGACACGCCCAGCACTGCGCCCAGACTGCCAAAGATCATCGGCATCATCACGCTGGAGGTGTTGATGGCCATCAGGCGCAGGCCCAACGCCTGGCCGTGGCGGTGCTCGGGGGTGAGCTGGTGGATCATGCTCATCACCATCGGCTGCACCGAACCCAGCACCAACCCCAGCAGCACCGAGCAGACCCCCATGCTCCACGCCCCCGGCATCAGCGGGTAGGCCATGAACAGCACGCAGGTGCACAGCATGGCCCCCAGTACCACCACCCATTCGCGCACATACTGCGCCAGCAAGGGCAACACCAAGCGCACCACCATGGCGGCAATGGCAAAGCCGCCCAAAATACTGCCAATCACCGAGGCCGAGAGCCCGCGCTCGTGCCCCAGAATCGGCACCACAAAAATGTGGACATCCCAGCACGAGGCCAAGGCCCAGTTCAGTAGCAACAGACGGCGAAAGCCCTGCCCCTGCAGCAAATCCCATGCCGGACCAGTACGTTGCCCGGCGGGCACTTGGGCGGGCGGTAGCTCTTGTACCGAGCGCGCCAGCCACCACGCGGTCCAGGGCAACAGCGCCAGCAGCGCAAACGCCACCTGAAAGCCCAGCGTGCTGCCTGCCTGTCCCCCCGCATGATCGATGAGCAACCCGGCAGCAAACGGCCCCAGAAAATTGGAGATCGCCGGCCCCAGCGCCAACCAGCTGAACACCTGACGCAGCTCCACTTGGTTGTGCGCACTGCGCCCGACGTGGCGCTGCAGGGCAATCAGCGCGATCCCTGTCGCCGCACCACTGAGCAGCGCTGCCACACACAGCATGGGAAAGACCGGAAACAGCATCGCCAGCCCCGGCCCCAGGCTGGCCGCAACAACACTGATCATCAGCGGCCGACGCAGCCCGTGCCGATCGGCATAACGCCCGGCAGGCAATGCCAAAAACACCTGGGTTAGGGCAAACAGCGCCAGCAACACCCCAACGGCTGCTGGGCTATAGCCTTGGCTAAGTGCCAGCAGCGGCGTAGCCATGCGCAGTCCGGTCATGCAGGCATGGATACTTACCTGCGCAGCAATCAGGCGCGGCAAGGTACGTGCAATGCTCATGCGTGAACCGTCAACGGAAGAAAATGAAGGTCATCAGCACAAACAGCGGCACCAAAATGCCACCCGACCAGAGCATGTAGCCAAAAAAGCTGGGCATGCGCACGCCCCGGTCTTCAGCAATCGCCTTGACCATCATGTTGGGCGCATTGCCAATATAGGTATTGGCCCCCATGAATACGGCCCCGGCAGAGATGGCGGCCAAGGTCGTGGCCATGCTGGTGGTCAGCTGTGCCACATCGCCGCCGGCGGTGTTGAAAAAAACCAAGTAGGTGGGTGCGTTGTCCAAAAAGGAGGACAGCAGCCCGGTGGCCCAGAAGTACATCGCGGGATCGGGCGAACCATCGGGCTGTGTCACCGCGCGCACAATGCTGGCAAACGGCCCTTCGGTGCCGGCTTTGAGCATGGCGATCACCGGAATGATCGTCAGAAAAATACCCGCAAAGAGCTTTGCCACCTCCAGCATCGGATCCCAGCTGAACTGATTGGCCAGATGCACAGTACGCGCTGTGGTCAGCAAGGAGATCAGCGTCACAGCCATCAGACCCAGGTCACGCACCAAACCGGGCAACCCCACCTCAGTGCCTGCTACGTTAAAGACCACCTCACTGCGCCAGATGCCGCTCATCAGCACCAGCGCCACCACAGCACCCAACAGCACAAAATTGAACTTACCGTCAAAACCTAGGCGTTCGCGCTGCACTTCATCAGGTTGTGGGTGGGGGCGCAGCGCAGCGCCCTCTTGACGCAACATCCACGTATCGAGCATAAAAAACAGCGCCAGCAGCACGGCCACCAACAGCAGCGTCTCAGGCCAGATATGCAAGAGCGTCCAGGTGAAGGGCACCCCCTTCAAAAAGCCCAGAAACAGCGGTGGATCGCCCAGCGGTGTCAGCGACCCGCCCGCGTTGGACACCACAAAAATGAAAAGCACCACAATGTGCGCCATGCGTGAACGCTGGGCGTTGGCCCGTATCAACGGGCGAATCAGCAGCATCGAGGCACCCGTCGTGCCCATAAAACTGGCCAACACTGCGCCTATGGCCAAAATGCCCGTGTTGAGCAGCGGCGTCCCCTGCAGACTGCCCCGGATATAGATGCCACCGGCCACCACAAACAGCGCCGTCAGCAAGATCACAAACGGCAGGTACTCAGCCAGCAGTGCGTGCGCCAGATTGGCCCAAGCCACCTCCACACCAAACGCTGCGGTAAATGGCAGTACAAAGGCCAGCGCCCAAGCTGCTGTGATCTTGCCAAAGTGCTTGTGCCAGATGGCAGGCACCCACAGCGGCAGCAACGCAATCGACAGCAGCACCCCCGCAAACGGCACTCCCCAAGCCAGCGACAGACTGGCACCATCGAGCGTGGCCGCGCTGGCCCAGCCCGGCCATAGAGCTAAGCACATCAGTAAGGCGCTGGTATGGAATGTCTTGAGCAAATCTACTCTCCTTGTATCTGTCGTTGCAGGGTGTATCGCATATTGGATATAGCGCAGTACGGAGTGCGTACCACGTGCTGCGCGCGCAATACCTGCAGAAGGGGCCCGAGTGTAATAAGGCTAGCCTTCACGCCACGACAAAACCACCATGCCCCAGCACGGACAGCGGTACGGGCAAAGAGACGAATACCCGCCCCACAGAAGAGCACTGCTGCTTACATCTTTGATGTGTTGCACCGCAACAAAAAACTTGCGCAGACCATAAAACGGGCTACAATGCACCCATGCTGCACTGCAACATAAATGCGTGACCATGCGTTGCAGCACCCTGTACTTCACCCTTATTGATTGATTAGGAGCACACCATGGCACTGACCCCCGAACAAGTCTTGAGCGCCCACAAAGCCAACATCGACGCCGTTTTTGGCCTGACAAGCAAAGCCTTTGAAGGCGTGGAAAAGCTGATTGAACTCAATGTCAATGCCTCGCGCGCTGCCCTGAACGAAGCCGCTGCCCACAGCCAAGCCCTGGCTGGCGCCAAGGATGTGCAAGAGCTGGTCAACCTGCAAACCGCCTATTTCCAGCCCCTGGCTGAAAAAGCTGCTGCCTACAACCGCCACATTTTCAACATCGCCAGCAGCACCAGCGCAGAGCTGCAGAAGGCCCTGGAAGAAAAAGCTGGCCAGTACCAGCAAAGCTTCAACAGCTTGGTCGAAGCCACTGCCAAAAATGCACCTGCTGGTTCCGAATCTGCCGTGGCCATGGTTAAGAGCGCCGTGTCGGCTGCCAACAACGCATTCGAAAGTGTGCAAAAAGCAGTCAAGCAAGCTTCCGATTTGGCCGAAGCCAACATCAAAGCCGTGACCACTGCGACCACTGCACCCAGCGTCAAGAAGTAATCCACTGCCCAGTGGGAAACCCTAAAAATGATGGGGCAAAGACAGAATAAAGGGTTTACCCTATAATTCACTCTATCAACTTGTTCACACAAGTTTTCGGTTGTCTCCTTGGATCCTCTCGAAACCCAGTTTCTGGATCCCTTCAAGCCCAGTTCTGTACTGGGCTTTTTTTTGCCCTCCATTTCCCCTGTCCCGCTGACCACCACTGCCTGCACTCAGTGTTCTTGCGGATAGGCATTCCTGCAAAGCCCTCACATAATTGACGTTTACGTCAACGAGAACCCAAGGAGCTTCACATCATGGACATTCAAGGCAAAGTCTTCATCGTCACCGGCGGCGCATCGGGCCTGGGCGAAGGTGCAGCGCGCATGCTGGCTGCAGCAGGCGGCACCGTCGTCATTGCCGACATGCAAGAAGAAAAAGGCCAAGCCGTGGCACAAGACATTGGCGGCGCCTTTGTGCGCTGCGATGTGACCAGCGAAACCGATGGCCAGGCCGTCGTGGCCAAAGCCGTTTCCCTGGGCAAACTGATGGGGCTGGTCAACTGCGCAGGCGTGGCCCCTGCAGAAAAAATCGTGGGCAAAAATGGCCCACACAGCCTGGCCAACTTCCAAAAAACAATCGCCATCAACCTGATCGGCAGCTTCAACATGCTGCGCCTGGCCGCCGAAGCCATGTGCAAAAACGAACCCGAAGCCGCCACAGGAGAGCGCGGCGTCCTCATCACCACCGCCAGCGTGGCCGCCTACGACGGACAAATCGGCCAAGCCGCCTACGCCGCCTCCAAAGGCGGCATTGTCAGCATGACCCTGCCCATCGCACGCGACCTGGCACGCAACGGTATCCGCAATATGACCATTGCCCCCGGCATCTTTGGCACCCCCATGCTGTTTGGCATGCCCCAAGAAGTGCAGGATGCGCTGGCCGCCACCGTCCCCTTCCCCAGCCGCCTGGGCCGCCCCGACGACTTTGCCAAACTGGTACGCCACATCTTCGAAAACGACATGCTCAACGGCGAAGTCATCCGCCTGGACGGCGCCATCCGCATGAACGCCAAATAAGTCTGAGCGCGACTCAAACCGCCTCGGTTTGCTTCAACCTAGGCGCTTTGAACACTAAGCTTGTAGGAAAAATGCCTCTAAGGCTTATCCAGCAAGCGCAAGTAGCTATCAAAACTACAAACCCTGCGCATCCTTCCACGCCTGCAGCTGGCTGGGCCGCAGGCCATAACGCGCCAGCACGCCTTCGTGCAGGCGGCGCAGCTCGTCAAGGATCAGCGCGCGCAGGGCTTGGCGCTCGGCATCGGGCAGGTCGGCAGACGCGCTTTTTGGTCTCCACTCACATTGCTTCGCAATATGAGTTCCGCCCCGCGCAAGCGCGAAGGTTCCTTTTTGTCGCACACAAAAAGGAACTCGCCCGCCGGGGCGAAACCCGGCCCCCGCCCGTAAAACGGGCATGCTGCCAGCTAGGGCCAATAAGCCAAAATAAGCATAAAAATAGCCTTAACCCCTTACCCAACAAACGTCTCCAGCTATCAAAAATAATTTCAACCAATAAAAAAAAGCAACCCCTCAAGGTTGCCTTTTTACTTCAAGCAGCGACTGCTTCAGTTCAGCGAACTTACTTGCGCGCTGGCGGCACATCGGTACAAGACCCATGCGCCACTTCCGCCGCCATGCCAATGCTCTCCCCCAGCGTCGGGTGCGGATGAATCGTCTTGCCGATATCCACGCTGTCCGCGCCCATTTCAATGGCCAGGGCAATCTCCCCAATCATGTCGCCCGCATGCGTGCCGACGATGCCGCCGCCCAGAATGCGGTGGGTTTCCTCGTCGAACAGCAGCTTGGTAAAGCCTTCGTCGCGGCCATTGGCGATGGCGCGGCCCGAGGCATTCCAGGGGAACAGGCCCTTTTTCACCTTGATGCCCTGCGCTTTGGCCTGGTCTTCGGTCAGGCCCACCCAAGCGACTTCGGGGTCGGTGTAGGCCACGCTGGGGATGACGCGGGCGTTGAAGGCGGCTGCCGCCAGCTCTTTGTTGCCCTGCAATTCCCCGGCGATGACTTCGGCGGCCACATGCGCTTCGTGCACGGCCTTGTGCGCCAGCATGGGCTGACCCACGATGTCGCCAATGGCAAAGATGTGCGGCACGTTGGTGCGCATTTGGATGTTGACGTCGATAAAGCCACGGTCGGTGACGGCCACGCCAGCGGCTTCGGCGCCAATCTTTTTGCCATTGGGCGTGCGGCCCACGGCTTGCAGCACCAGGTCGTAGGTGCCTTCGCTCTTGGTGCCGTCCAGACCCTCGAACTGCACCTTGATGCCTTCGGGGGTAGCCTGGGCGCCAACGGTTTTGGTCTTGAGCATCACGTTGTCAAAGCGATGCTGGTTCATCTTTTGCCAGACTTTGACCAGATCGCGGTCCGCGCCTTGCATCAGGCCGTCCATCATCTCGACCACGTCCAGGCGCGCGCCCAGGGTGGAGTACACGGTGCCCATTTCCAGACCGATGATGCCGCCACCCACGATGAGCATCTTCTTGGGCACGCCCTGCAGTGCCAGCGCGCCGGTGGAGTCCACCACGCGTGGGTCCTGCGGCATGAAGGGCAGGCGCACGGCCTGCGAACCGGCCGCGATGATGGCGTTTTTGAACTGCACAACCTTCTTGCTGCCGGTTTTTTCCTGGCCGCTGCCGGTGGTTTCTTCCACTGCCAGATGGTGGGCGCCGACAAAAGCACCGTAGCCGCGCACGATGGTGACCTTGCGCATCTTGGCCATGGCGGCCAGCCCGCCCGTCAGCTTGCTGATGACCTTTTCCTTGTGGCCGCGCAGCTGGTCGATATTGACCTGCGGCGCGCCAAACTGGATGCCGGCCACTTCCAGGTGCTTGACCTCGTCCATCACGGCAGCGACGTGCAGCAGCGCTTTGGAGGGGATGCAGCCCACGTTCAGGCACACGCCGCCCAGGGTGGCGTAGCGCTCGACAAGGACGACTTTCAAGCCCAGGTCGGCGGCGCGGAAAGCGGCGCTGTAGCCACCGGGGCCACCGCCCAGCACCAGCACGTCGCAGTCCAGATCGGCACTGCCGCTGTAGCTGCTTGCTACAGGTGCAGGAGCTGCTGCCGCTTGCGGGGCTTGGGTTTGCTCGGTCTTTACTGCAGAAAACGCTGCCAGGCTTGCGCTGACAGCTGCGTTTTGCGTAGCAGGTGCAGGTGCCGCAGCAGCGCCCTCCACTTCCATGGTGGCGATGATGCTGCCCATGCTGACCTTGTCGCCCAGCTTGACCTTGAGCTCTTTGAGCACACCGGCGTGGCTGGAGGGGATTTCCATGGAGGCTTTGTCGCTTTCCACGGTGATCAGGGACTGTTCCAGCGCGACGCGCTCGCCCGGTTGCACCAGGATTTCAATCACACCGACTTCGGCGAAATCGCCGATGTCGGGCACTTGGATGTCAATGGTTGCCATACGTGGTGCCCTTTCAGTTACAGCAGGATGCGGCGGTAGTCGGCCAGCACGGCGCCCAGGTAGGCGTTAAAGCGGGCGGCGGCGGCGCCGTCGATGACGCGGTGGTCGTACGACAGCGACAGCGGCAGCATCAGGCGCGGGGCGAACTGCTTGCCGTCCCAGACGGGCTGCATGCTGCTCTTGGACAGGCCCAGGATGGCCACTTCCGGCGCGTTGATGATGGGCGTGAAGTCGGTGCCGCCAATGCCGCCCAGCGAGCTGATCGAAAAGCAGCCGCCTTGCATGTCGGCTGCGCCCAGCTTGCCGTCGCGCGCTTTTTTGGCCAGCTCGCCCATTTCCTGGCTGATTTGCAGGATGCCTTTTTGGTCGGCATCTTTGAGCACCGGCACCACCAGGCCGTTGGGCGTATCGGCGGCAAAACCGATGTGGTAGTACTGCTTGTAGACTAGGGTATCGCCGTCCAGGCTGGCGTTGAACTCGGGGAATTTCTTCAGCGCCGCGACCACGGCCTTGATCACAAAGGCCAGCATGGTGACTTTGACGTCGCTCTTGGCCTTGGCATTCTCGGCGTTGGTTTGCACGCGGAAGGCTTCCAGCTCGGTGATGTCGGCCAGGTCGTTGTTGGTGACGTGGGGGATCATCACCCAGTTGCGGTGCAGGTTGGCGCCGCTGATCTTCTTGATGCGCGACAGGTCCTTGCGCTCGACGGCGCCGAACTTGGCAAAGTCCACCTTGGGCCAGGCCAGCACTTCCAGACCGCCGATGTTGCCGCCGCCCGCCGCAGCCGCCTTGGGCGCGTTGGCCGCCTGCGCGGCGGTTTGCACGGCACCAGCCATGACGGACTTGGTGAAGGCCATCACGTCTTGCTGGGTGATGCGGCCCTTGTGGCCCGAGCCCTTGACCTCGGCCAGGGGCACGCCCAGTTCACGCGCAAACTTGCGCACCGAGGGCGAGGCGTGCGGCAGCTGGGCCGACGGTGCCACGGTGGGGTTGTGCGCGGGCACGGCAGCGGCCACAGGTGCTACAGCAACAGGAGCTGCAGGCGCAGCAGCGGCGGGCGCTGTAGCCACATTTTGTGCTGCAGGTGCCGGTGCCGCAGCGGGCGCTGCTACCGCAGCAGCAGCGGGCGCGGCGGCGCCCTGCACGGTCATCTGGCCGACCACGTCGCCCACGTTGACCTTGTCGCCCAGCTTGAGCGTCAAGGCGGTGATGGTGCCAGCCGCCGGCGACGGGATTTCCATCGAGGCCTTGTCCGATTCGACGGTGAACAGCGATTGCTCCAGGGCCACGGTGTCGCCCACCTGGACCAGGATTTCAATGACGGCCACGTCCTGGAAGTCGCCAATATCGGGCACGACGATGTTCTGCACGCTGGCCACGGCAGCGGCCGGCGCTACTGCTACAGGAGCAGCCACCGCTGGTGCAGCGGTCACTTCAGCAGATTTTGCCTCTGCAATCGTTGCTGGCTGTGCGCTGGCAGCTCCTGTTACAGGAGCAGCAGCAGCGGCACCGGCGGCATCGGCCGTTTCCAGCATCAGGATCAGGCTGCCTTCGCTGATCTTGTCGCCCAGCGCCACTTTGAGCTCGCGCACCACGCCGGCGTGGCTGGAGGGGATTTCCATGGAGGCTTTGTCGCTTTCCACGGTGATGAGCGACTGTTCGACCTTGATGCTGTCGCCCACTTTGACCAGCACTTCGATCACGCCCACGCTGTCGAAGTCGCCAATATCAGGTACTTTGATTTCTACGAGTGCCATGCTTGTCTCTCCAATCAGGCGTACAGGGGGTTGATCTTGTCGGCCTTGATGCCGTACTTGGCAATGGCTTCGGCCACTTTGGCGGCGGGCAGCTTGCCTTCATCGGCCAGGGCCTTGAGCGCGGCGACGACGATGTAGTGGCGATCCACTTCGAAGTGCTCGCGCAGCTTGCGGCGGAAGTCCGAGCGGCCAAAGCCATCGGTGCCCAGCACTTTGTAGGTGCGGCCCTGGGGGATGTAGGGGCGGATTTGCTCGGCGTAGGCCTTCATGTAGTCGGTGGAGGCAATGACCGGGCCCTGGCTGGACTGCAGCTGCTGCGTGACGAAGGGCACTTTGGCCGCTTCCAGCGGGTGCAGCATGTTGTAGCGCTCGGCGTCCTGACCGTCGCGGGTCAGTTCGTTGAACGATGGGCAGCTCCACACGTCGGCGGCAATGCCCCAGTCTTTTTCCAGCAGCTCTTGCGCAAAGAACGATTCGCGCAGGATGGTGCCCGAGCCCAGCAGTTGCACGCGCTCGCCGGTCTGGGACGTGGCCGCGCCGGGCTTGCACAGGTACATGCCCTTGATGATTTGCTGCTCCGTGCCTTCGGTCAGACCGGGCATGGGGTAGTTTTCGTTCAGCAAGGTGATGTAGTAGAAGACGTTTTCCTGGTTTTGCACCATGCGGCGCAGGCCGTCTTGCATGATCACGGCCACTTCGTGCGCGAAGGTGGGGTCGTAGCTCACGCAGTTGGGGATGGTGTTGGCCAGGATGTGGCTGTGGCCGTCTTCGTGCTGCAGGCCTTCGCCGTTGAGCGTGGTGCGGCCCGAGGTGCCGCCCAGCAAGAAGCCGCGCGCCTGCATGTCGCCCGCTGCCCAGGCCAGGTCGCCAATGCGCTGGAAGCCGAACATCGAGTAGTACACGTAGAACGGAATCATGATGCGGTTGGACGTGCTGTAGCTGGTCGCTGCCGCAATCCAGGAGGCCATGCCGCCCGCTTCGTTGATGCCTTCTTGCAGGATCTGGCCGGCCTTGTCTTCGCGGTAGTACATCACCTGGTCTTTATCGACCGGGGTGTACTGCTGGCCTTGCGGGTTGTAGATGCCCACTTGGCGGAACAGCCCTTCCATGCCGAAGGTGCGCGCTTCGTCCACCAGAATCGGCACCACGCGCGGGCCGATGTTCTTGTCGCGCAGCAGCTGCGTCAAGAAGCGCACGTAGGCCTGGGTAGTGGAGATTTCGCGCCCTTCGGGGGTAGGCTCCAGAATGGCTTTGAAGGTCTCCAGCGCCGGTGCGGTGAAAGCTTCGTCGGCCTTTTCACGGCGTGCAGGCAGGTAGCCGCCCAGGGCCTTGCGGCGCTCGTGCAGGTATTTGATCTCGGGTGTGTCGTCGGCGGGTTTGTAGAAGGGGATGTCGGCGATCTGGCTGTCGGGGACGGGGATGTTGAAGCGGTCGCGGAAGGCTTTGATGTCCTCGTCGCTGAGCTTTTTGGTCTGGTGCACGGTGTTCTTGCCTTCACCGACCTTGCCCATGCCAAAGCCCTTGACGGTCTTGACCAGCAGCACGGTGGGCTGGCCTTGGTGCGTGTTGGCAGCGTGGAAGGCGGCGTACACCTTCTGCGCGTCGTGCCCGCCACGGCGCAGGTTCCAGATTTCGTCGTCGCTCATGTGCTCGACCATCTTCAGCGCGCGCGGGTCGCGGCCAAAGAAGTGCTTGCGCACGTAGGCGCCATCGTTGGCCTTCATGGCCTGATAGTCGCCGTCGTTGCACTCCATCATGATTTTTTTGAGCACGCCGTCTTTGTCTTTGGCCAGCAGCTCGTCCCAGCCCTTGCCCCACAGCAGCTTGATGACATGCCAGCCCGCGCCACGGAAGTCGCCTTCGAGCTCCTGGATGATTTTGCCGTTGCCACGCACCGGGCCATCCAGGCGCTGCAGGTTGCAGTTGATCACGAAGATCAGGTTGTCCAGGTTCTCACGCGCGGCCAGGCTGATGGCGCCCTTGCTTTCGGGCTCGTCCATCTCGCCGTCACCGCAGAACACCCAGACCTTGCGGTTTTCCGTGTTGGCGATGCCGCGCGCGTGCAGGTACTTCAGGAAACGTGCCTGGTAGATGGCCATCAGTGGGCCCAGGCCCATGGACACCGTGGGGAACTGCCAGAAGTTGGGCATCAGCTTGGGGTGGGGGTAGCTGGAGATGCCCTTGCCGTCCACTTCCTGGCGGAAGTTGAGCAGCTGCTCTTCGGTGATGCGCCCTTCCAGGTACGCACGCGCGTAGATGCCCGGCGAGACATGGCCCTGGATGTACAGGCAGTCGCCGCCGTGGTTTTCGTTTTCGGCGTGCCAGAAATGGTTGAAGCCGGCAGCAAACATGTTGGCCAGCGAGGCAAACGAGCCGATGTGACCGCCCAGGTCACCCCCTTCGGGCGGGTTGTGGCGGTTGGCCTTGACCACCATGGCCATGGCGTTCCAGCGCATATAGGCGCGCAGGCGGCCTTCCAGCTCCAGGTTGCCGGGGCAGCGGGCTTCCTGATCAGGCTCGATGGTGTTCACATAGCCAGTCTGGGCCGAAAAAGGAAAGTCCACGCTGTTTTGGCGGGCGTGCTCCAGCACCTCTTCAATCAGCTGGTGTGCATACTGGGCACCTTCGCGGTCGATGACGGCAGAAAGCGCGTCCATCCATTCACGCGATTCCTGGGGATCCAGCAGGGAAGGTGCTGCGGTAGGGGGTTGGGTGGTCATGGGTTGTCTCCTGATCAAGAGGCGGTCGAAACTTTAACGCGCAGTTTCTCATATTTTTTAAAAATTTCAAATCATGCTTTATGTTTTTGCATTATGAAAAATTGCTGCGTTTGCACATGGCATGCACGACCTGCGCCTCCTCTACACTTTGCGCATGTCCAAACCTGCACCCCAGCGCCACTCTGATTTGGCTCCGACCAATCCCTTCTCGTTAGAGCCTCCCCACCGCTGGTGGCGCGCGTGGTGGGGCAGCCTCTCGCCCTCGCGCCAGGATCGGCTGGCCACCTGGGCGCCGCTGGTGGCGGTGGCGCTGTTCTTGCTCGCGATTGCCGCTTCTTTTTGGTATTTGCGCGCGGAGGAGCAGGCGCGCGAGCAGGACGCGCTGGTGCGTGCTGTCGATTACGCCCAGCAGCAGATGCGCCTGCGCCTGCTGGAGCGCCAGGAGCAGGTGCTGCGTCTGGCGCGCGATCTGGCCGTGGCCGCGCCAGCCCCAGAGGGCCATACCCCGGACTGGTTCACCAGCCGTGCCGAAGTGCTGATCGACCAGTACCCGGAGGTGCAGGCCATCGGCTGGATCGACGCGCAAGGCATCGTGCTGTCCAGCCAGAGCGCACCGTCCCTGAGTGCCGCACAACAACGCCAACGCGGGCAGGCACTGCCCAGCGGGCCAACGGCCAGCGCGCTGGAGCAAGTGCGCCTGCACGGACTCAGCCTGTACGTGCAACCGCCCGCAACACCGGGGCAGGCTGCACCGATGCTGCAACTGCTGGTGCCGATGCTCACGCCTGCGGGTGAATTCCAGGGCGCGTTGCTGGTGGAGTTTTCCGTGGACAACTTGCTGCGCTATGCCACCCCGGCTGAAGTGCTGTCGCGTTATACCGTCACCATGCTGGATGCGCAGGGCCAGGTGCTGTCCAGTCCGGTGGTCGCGCATGCCAAGCCTCGCTTTACGCTGCCGTGGGCAGCATTCCAGCGCTTTAGCAGCTATGCCACCCCGGTCGCACCGGTGGGCGATGGGTTGATCATGTCGGCGGTGTCGTACCGCACCTCGCCGGGGGTGGTGGGCAATGGATTGTTCTGGCTGGTGGGCTCTTTGAGCGTGCTCACCGCCTGGCTGCTGCTGGGCACTTGGCGCCACACCCGCAAGCGCCTGCGCACGCAAGAGGCTCTGGTGGCTGAGACCAACTTTCGCCGCGCCATGGAAAACTCGGTGCTTACTGGCATGCGCGCGCTGGATTTGCAGGGCCGCATCACCTATGTGAACACCGCGTTTTGCCAAATGACCGGTTGGAGCGAGCAAGAACTGGTCGGGCAAATGCCACCCTACCCCTATTGGCCCGAGGGGGAGCACGAGGCCCTGGCGCTCAAGCTCAAGGAAGAACTCAGTGGCAAAACCATGCCCGGTGGCTTTCAGGTGCGGGTGCAGCGCAAAAACGGCAGCCGCTTTGATGCGCGCATGTACGTCTCGCCGCTGATCGATGCCCATGGCGAGCACACCGGCTGGATGTCGTCCATGACCGATATCACCGAGCCCAACCGCATCCGCGAGCAGCTGGCTGCCTCGCATGAGCGCTTCACGGTGGTCATGGAAGCGCTGGATGCCTCGGTCTCTGTGGCGCCGCTGGGCAGCGCCGAACTGCTGTTTGCCAACAAGCTGTACCGCCACTGGTTTGGCGCACACACCGACGGCCACCTGCAGCTGCTGCAGCAGGCCGGGATTGTGAAAGTACACAGCGCCACGCCTTCGGGCATGTCCACGCCCATGGGCAGCAGCGCGCGCAACAAAAACGCCGAAATCTATTTGCCCGAACACGACAGGTGGCTGGAAGTGCGTTCGCGCTATCTGACCTGGGTCGATGGGCGTCTGGCCCAGATGGTGATTGCCACCGACATCACCGCGCGCCATCTGGCCGAAGAGCAGGCCGCACAGCAGGCCGAACGCGCCCAGAATGCCAGCCGCCTGATCACCATGGGCGAAATGGCCTCCAGCGTGGCGCACGAGCTGAACCAGCCACTCACCGCCATCAGCAACTACTGCAGCGGCATGCTTTCGCGGCTGGACAACGGCACGCTCACCGAAAGCCAGATGCGCTTTGCCCTGGAAAAAACCGCACACCAGGCCCAGCGCGCCGGGCAGATCATTCAGCACATCCGCTCGTTTGTGAAGCGCAGTGAACCCAACCGCGCGCCGGCCCAGGTGGACGACATGGTGGCCGAGGCCATGGAACTGGCCAACATCGAGCTGCGCCGACGCAATGTGCGCCTGTCGCACCACATTGCTGCACGCCTGCCACCGGTGATGGCCGACTCGATCCTGATCGAGCAGGTGCTGGTCAACCTGATGAAAAACGCTGCCGAGGCCATTGATATGGGCGGGCGCCCTGAAGGCCAGCGCAGCGTGGAGCTGCTGGTGCGCCCTAAACACCTGGACGGGCGCGCAGGCGTGGAATTTGCCATTCAGGACACCGGGCCGGGCTTGCCGCCAGAGGTGCTGAACCGCCTGTTCGAGGCTTTTTTCAGCACCAAAAGCGAAGGCATGGGCATGGGGCTGAACCTGTGCCGCAGCATTGTCGAGTCGCACAGTGGCCGATTGCAAGCGCAGAACCTCTACAATGGAACGGATGTGGTGGGGTGCTGTTTTTCATTCTGGATTCCCCTAGCTAGCACGGACCCCAACAGCCTGCCTACCGACGCCTTGCACCACACAGAACCCATAACGAATAAGGACACAGCATGAGCATGACGCCCAAAAAAGGCACCGTTTACGTGGTCGATGACGATGAAGCCGTACGCGATTCGCTGCAATGGCTTCTGGAAGGAAAAGACTACCGGGTTCGCTGTTTTGAGTCTGCTGAAGCGTTCTTGAGCCGCTATGACCCCCGCGAGGTGGCCTGTCTGATTGCCGATATCCGCATGCACGGCATGACCGGCTTGGAGCTGCAGGACAAATTGCTGGAACGCAATTCGCCTCTGCCCATCGTGTTCATCACCGGGCATGGCGATGTGCCCATGGCGGTGGAAACCATGAAAAAGGGCGCACTGGACTTCATCCAAAAGCCTTTTGACGAGAACGCGCTGGTCAGCGTGGTCGAGCGCATGCTAGAGCGTGCGCGCACCTCGTACGCCGACCAGCAGCAAGCGGCCACGCGCGATGCGCTGCTGGCCAAACTGACGGGCCGCGAAGCCCAGGTGCTGGAGCGCATCGTCGCCGGGCGCCTGAACAAGCAGATTGCCGACGACCTGGGCATCAGCATCAAGACCGTGGAGGCGCACCGCGCCAACATCATGGAAAAAATGGGTGCCAACACCGTTGCCGACCTGCTGAAAGTCGCGCTGGGCCCCAGCGGCAAAATCGGGGCCTGAGCACACCCGCTGCCCCTTTGACGACCACCCCCCAGGCTGCCAGCGCTCTCCCGCACTGGCAGCGTTTTTTATTCATCTTTTGCACCACACGCTACCGACCATGACTGCACAGATCATTGATGGCAAAGCCCTCTCCGCCCAACTCCGCATTGAAGTCGCGCAACGCGCCGCTGCCCTCAAAGCCCGGGGCACCACGCCAGGTCTGGCGGTGGTGCTGGTGGGCGACAACCCCGCCAGTCAGGTCTATGTGCGCAACAAGGTGCTGGCCTGTGAAGAGGCGGGCTTTCACTCGGTGCTGGAAAAATACGACGCCTCCATGACCGAAGCCGAGCTGCTGGCACGCATCGAGGCGTTGAACAACGACCCCAGCATCCACGGCATTCTGGTGCAGTTGCCCCTGCCCCAACACATCGACGACCACAAGGTCATTGAAGCCATTTCGCCCACCAAGGATGTGGACGGTTTCCACGTGGCCAGCGCCGGTGCGCTGATGGTCGGCGAAGTCGGCTTCAAGGCCTGCACACCCTACGGCTGCATGAAGATGCTCGAATCCATCGGCATGAAAGACCTGCGCGGCAAGCACGCCGTGGTGATTGGCCGCAGCAACATCGTGGGCAAACCCATGGCCATGATGCTGCTGGCCGCCAACGCCACCGTCACCATCTGCCACAGCGGCACCGCTGACCTGGCCGCCATGACGCGCCAAGCCGACATCGTGGTCGCTGCCGTGGGCAAGGTGAATGTGCTGACGGCCGACATGCTCAAGCCTGGCGCCGTGGTGATTGACGTAGGCATGAACCGCAATGCCGAAGGCAAGCTGTGCGGCGATGTGGACTACGCAGGCTGCAAGGAAGTCGCTGGCTACATCACCCCCGTGCCCGGCGGCGTGGGGCCTATGACCATCACCATGCTGCTGGTCAACACCATGGAAGCGGCCGAGCGCAGCGCGGCATAAACCGCGCCGCTGGACGCGGCAGCCCCCTCTGCCGGACATCACGCGCGCTGCCAATGTCCGGCTTTTTTATGGGCACGCTACTGCGCTTAGAACTCAGCGCGCGCACCCACCGTCAGGCTGCGCCCTTGGATGGGGGCCACATTCTTGATGAACGAGGTGTTCACCAACCCCAGACGGTTGGTCAGGTTCTCACCCTTGACGTACACCTGCCACGGGGTGCCATCGATGGCTTTGTACACGCTCAAGTTCAGCACGCCGTAGCCACTGGTGGGCGTTTCATAGGCAGCGATGCGGTTTTGGCGCAGCACCTGGGTCCACTCAGCCAAGCCCTCCCAGCCTTGCCAGCTGGCATCCAGACGCACGCCCACACGCGCTGCCGGAATGCGTGGCAGCGGGCCACCGCCTTGCGTCAGCTTGGCGCGCACCATATCGCCCCACAGGGTCAGCCCCAGGTGGCGACCCAGCTGCTGGCGCACCTGGGCTTCCATGCCGGTAAAGCGGGTATCGTTCTGGCTGTATTTGAGCAACTGCAGACCGTTGTCGGCGTCCACATCCAGGGTTTGACCATAGATGTAATCCTGCATGCGGTAGTGGTAGGCATTCACGCGCCAGGTGGTCGCACCTGCCGTTTTACCCAGCCCCAGCTCCAGCGCTTGGCTGGTTTCTTTCTTCAAGCGTGGGTTGCCCAGCTCGTAGGTGCTGGTGGCCATGTGGATGCCGTTGGCGTACAGCTCTTCGGCGCTGGGCATGCGCTGGGCACGGCTCAGCGATGCGCTGGTCTGGTAGCCCGGCACAAAGCGCCACACCGCGCCCACCGAGAACGAGGTGCCGTGGTGCTTGCGCTCATCGCTCGATTCCAGTGCGCGCACACGCTGGCGGTCGTGGCGCAGCGCGGCCTGGAAGCGCCAGTCGCCCAGCGTGTACTCCTCCAGTGCAAACAGGCCCAGACGGCGGGTGTCGGTGGGCAAGACATAGGCTTCTTCGCCATCGGCACGGAATTGACGCTGGCCCGAGCTCACGCCCCACACACCACGCCAACCGGCCAGGGGGGCGTGCTGCACCTCCAGGCGCACGTCGTGGGCACGGTTGCGAAAGCGGGTGGAGACGGCATCGCCCTCGATCTCATCGTGGCCATAGCGTGTGTGGCTGGCACGCAGACGCACAGCCTCAATCTGCTGCACCGGTGCGCGCCATTCACCGCGCACATCCCAGCGGTGGCTGGTCATATCGACGTAGGGCGCAGCGTGTGCCTCGTGGTCGTGATCGTGGTCCTCATCGCCATGGTCGTGCCCATCGGCCGGGCCATGGGTGCCGCAGTGCAGGTGCAAGGCGTGCAGGTGGCAGCCTTCAAAGTCGTGCGCGTGGCCAGGCAGACCGTACTTCGCCTGCTGGCGCGTGTAGGCCACGCCCAGATAGCCGTCGCGACCCACCCAGGACAGACCCAGGCTGCCGGTGTCGGTGTCGTTGAAACTGTTGGCCACCTTGCTGCCACCTTCCCAGCCGGAGCCCACCTTGTAGTCGCCCGCACGGCGGCTGGCACCTTCAATGCGCACCGCCAAGGGCCCCTGGCCAGTGGTCAGGCCAAAAACCCCAGCACGCTCGCGCGCGGCACTGCTCCAGCGCACCTCGGCCGCCCCTTCTACCCCACGGGCGGGAACCGCAGTGGGGATTTTCTGATCCACCACATTCACCACGCCACCCACGGCACCACCGTGCACCAAGGCGGCCGGGCCACGCAGCACCTCCACTTGGCTGGCCAGCAAGGGCTCGGCGACGACGGCGTGATCGGGGCTGATGGTGGAGGCATCGTGCAGCTCCATGCCATTGGCCAGCACGCCCACACGGGGGCCGTCCATGCCGCGAATGATGGGGCGCGATGCGCCCGCGCCAAAGTGTGTGGCGTGGATGCCAGGCTCACCGGCCAGGCTCTCGCCCAAAGTGGCGGCGCGTTGCAAGCGCCAGACTTCTCCATCGAGCACGCTGACCGGGGCGGCCATGTCGGCAGCCTCCATGGCCATACCGGTGACGGTCACTTCTGCCAATGCAGCAGGGGCAGCAGCAGGGGCCGAGGTGCCCTGCACGGTGTTGGCCACTGGGGTGGCGGCAGGCTCTGCCACCTCTTGCGCCCAGGCCGGTGTGGCCACACACAGGGCCACAGCCACGGCGACGGGGCTCCAGGCAGAGGGACGCACCGGGAAAGAATGGGAAGCGGAAACAATCGATGTCATGTCGGAATTTCGTCGTTCAGGCGCACAGCCACCTGCGGCGCGGCATAGGCCAGCACCCAGGGCTGTGACGATTTATAAGAAATAGGCCGCAAACGCACTACCAGAGCGCGCTAGCAGCTATGTTTTTAGGATTTTCAAAAGCGCAAGGCTTGCGGTCTGGATCAGACCACGGACTGGGCAGGCGGTGCGCGTGCCTGAAACCGCCGGGCCGGGGCGCTGGCCGCGACGGTGTGAGGGTGCCACTGCACGGTGGCCACCGGACAAGGGCTTGCCCCTTGCCAGACGAAGGTGGGCAGGTCGTGGCCATGCCCCAGTTGCTCCAACTCCCAGCAGTCGAGTGCGGCGTGGTGTGCAAACCAAGCTGCCACACTGCGGTGTGCGCCAGCTGTGGTCTGCGCCGGTACAGACGCGCCATCGTTGCTGACAGCGCCTTGTTGGGGTGCAGCCAGCCAGCGTGCCTGCGGTGTGTGCAGCACACCGTGCATCTGTGCCATGGTGGGCGCCAACACGGCCAGCAGCACCAACCAGCACGCAAACACGCGCCCACGCCAACGCGCGCGCTGGGCGGTGTGCAAACGGGAAAAGCGTGGCCAGAAAACAGACAAGACGGGAAAGGGTGCTCAATGCAAGGGCATGGATTCTAAGTCTCAGGCACCACCATCTCAGCCCAATCGTAGAGTGCGCTCAAGATGGCTTCGCCCGCTTCGTCCACCGTTTCCGACAGTTGATCAAGCTGGGTGAACAGCTGCTCCACAGTGCGCCCCTGGCCGTGCAGCAGCGACTGGATGCAGTGCTGCTGCCAGCGCTGCTGCTCTTCGGGGCGCAGGCTGTCGGGCCAGTTGCGCGCGCGCCAGCGAAAGACGAGCTCTGGCAGGCGCGAATCGTCCCAGCCGGTGTTGTCCACGGCCAGCTCCTGGGGCAGCAAAGCGCGCAGTTGCTGCAAGCGACGCCGATCCTGCGGCCCGATGAAGCCCCCGTACAGGTTCTGATCGACATCCACCGGGCCTGCCACTGGCGACGCTGGCGTGGTGTAGGCCTGGCGCCACAAAGCGCTCATGTCGGGCAGATCGCGCGCTATGAGCGCATGCTGCAGGCAGGCATCCACATCCAGCCCCCAGCGCTGCGCCATTTCGGGCGACAGGGTTTTCAGGTTGCGCACCACCATCGGCGACTTGTTCACGTGGATGGTTTTGATGGGCAGGCGCGTGACGCCTTCGGGCAGATCGGCCGCACGCGTAAATAGGCGCAAGCGCAGCGTGTCGGCATCCAGCGTGGCCAGCTCGCGGGGGTCGGCGCGCAAGTCCCAGGCGATGATTTCGTTTTTGTTGGTGGGGTGCTGCGCCAGCGGCCACATGATGGTAAGACAGCCCCGTTCGGGCGGGATCATGCCGCTGACGTGCAAGAAGGGGCGCGCCTGCGCGGCGGTGGCGGGCAGCCCCAGCTCTTGCAGCACGCGGTCTTTTTTGTGCAGGCCCAGGGCAAACTCAAACAGCTTGGGTTGCTCCTGCTGCATCCGACGTGCCAAGGCAATGGTGGCGTACACGTCGCTCAGGGCATCGTGGGCCTTGTCGTGCAGCAAGCCATTGACGCGGGCCAAGTCTTCCAGCTTGAAGGATGCGCTGCCATCCTCTTTCTTGGGCCATTGCATGCCCTCTGGGCGCAGCACATACATCATGCGCACCACGTCCAGAATGTCCCAGCGGCCACAGCCGTTTTGCCACTCGCGCGCATAGGGGTCGATCAGGTTGCGCCAAAACAGGTGGCGCGTGACTTCATCGTCAAAGCGGATGGTGTTAAAGCCCACACCGATCGTCCCCGGCTGGCTGAAGGCCTGCTCAATCTGGCGCGCAAAGCTGTCCTCGCTCACCCCCTCGGCCAAGCACTGCTGGGGGGTGATGCCTGTGATCAGACACGCCTCGGGACTGGGCAGGTAATCGGGGGATGGCTTGCAGTACAACACCAACGGTTCGCCAATCTGGCGCAACTGCATATCGGTGCGCACCGCAGCAAATTGCGCGGGGCGGTCGTAACGGGGATTGGCGCCAAACGTTTCGTAGTCGTGCCAAAGAAAGGTCGGTTCAGGCATAGGCGCCGAGTATGCCTGCTGCAGGGCGCACATGGCCTATCCCATGCCCATGTGCGCCCTATGCCAATCATCACCCAACGTTGGCGCTATGCGTGCGCGGCCTGCGCTGGCGTGTCGGCCATACCCTGGTGGCGCAGCAAGGCATCGAGCTGCGGGGCGCGGCCACGGAAGGCGGTGAAATTTTCCAAGGCGCTGCGGCTGCCACCGCGCTCCAGGATTTCTTGCAGATAGCGCTGGCCGGTGGCACTGCTGTGGCTGCCATCGGCACCTTGGGTTTCTTCAAAAGCCGCGTAGGCATCGGCAGAGAGCACCTCCGCCCATTTGTAGCTGTAGTAGCCTGCAGCGTAACCGCCAGCAAAGATGTGGCTGAAGGTGTTGGTGCTGCGGTTGTAGGGCGTGGTGGGCAGCACGGCCACTTCGTCGCGCACGGCGTTGAGCAGAGCTTGGTAGTCGCCAGCCGGGTCGTGCTGGGTGTGCAGCAGCATGTCAAACAGGGCAAATTCCACCTGACGCAGGGTTTGCATGCCGGCCTGGAAGTTTTTGGCGGCCACCATCTTGTCGAACAGCGCACGCGGCAGCGGCTCGCCGGTGCGCACATGGGCGGTCATATGGCGCAGCACTTCCCACTCCCAGCAGAAGTTTTCCATGAACTGGCTGGGCAGCTCGACAGCATCCCACTCGACGCCGTTGATGCCGCTGACGTCTTTTTCTTGCACCTGGGTGAGCATGTGGTGCAGGGCGTGGCCCGATTCGTGGAACAGGGTGATCACATCGTCGTGCGTGAGCAGCGCGGGCTGGCCGTTCACCCCATCGGCAAAGTTGCACACCATGTGCGCCACCGGCGTTTGCAGTTGGCCGTTGTCCGGGCGCAGCCAGCGGCTGCGCACATCGTCCATCCATGCGCCGCCGCGCTTGCCGTTGCGCGCAGGTTGATCCAGGTAGAACTGCGCGATGGTCTGGCCGTTGCGCTTCAAGGCATAGAACTGCACCGCAGGGTGCCAGACCGGGGCGGTGTCTGGCTCGATGCGGACATTGAACAGGCTTTCGATGATCTTAAAAAGGCCCGCGAGCACCTTGGGCGCGGTGAAATACTCTTTGACTTCTTGCTCGTTGAAGGCGTAGCGCTGTTCTTTAAGTTTTTCGGCAATAAAGGTCCAGTCCCAGGGCTGCGGGTCGGTGATACCCAGCTGCTCCTTGGCAAAAGCGCGCAGGTCGCGCACATCTTGCTCGGCGTAAGGGCGGGCGCGGCGGGCCAGGTCGCGCAAGAAGTCGATCACTTCCTGGGGCGAGTTGGCCATCTTGGGCACCAAAGAGACTTCGCCAAAGTTTTGATAGCCCAGCAGTTGTGCTTCTTCGCGGCGCAGGGCGAGGATTTCTTCAATGATGGTGCGGTTGTCGTATTGCTTGCCGTCGCCTTCAGCCTGATCCGAGGCGCGCGTGACGTAGGCACGGTACACCTTTTCGCGCAATGCGCTGCTTTGGGCAAACTGCATCACGGGCAGGTAACAGGGGATTTTCAGGGTGAGCTTGTAGCCTTCCTTACCTTCGGCCTGAGCGGCAGCGCGCGCTGCTTCTTGCACATCGCTGGGGATGCCAGCCATTTCTTCGGCGCTGGCGTAGTAGGCCCAGCGATCGGTGGCATCCAAGGTGTTCTCGCTAAATTTTTGTGCCAAGGCGGCGCTGCGCTCTTGAATGGCGGCAAAGCGCTCCTTAGCGGCCCCTTGCAGTTCGGCACCCGAAAGCACAAAACCGCGCAGTGCATTGGCATGGGCCTTGCGCTGCTCGGTGGTGAGGCTGTCCACATCCATGGCTTTGTATTTGGCGTAGAGGCGCTCGTCGGCGCCCAAACGTGTCCAGAATTCGGTGACCACGGGCAAAGCGGCGTTGAAGGCAGCGCGCAGCTCGGGTGTGTCGGCCACGCTGCTCAGATGGCTGACAGCGCCCCAAGCGCGGCCCAGTGCCTCGGTGGCGGTATCGAGCTCTTTGGCAACGGCTTGCCACTGGGCTGGAAAGTCAGGGGCTGTGACCGTTTCCAGCGCTGCACTGGCGCGAGCAATGAGTTGCTCAATGGCTGGGGCAACGTGCTCAGCGCGGATTTGATCGAACCGGGGCAGCACGTCGATGTGCAGCAGGGGATTGTCTTGCAAGGTAGCAGTGGTAGTCATGACGGGCATGTTGTGTTGGGCGAGTGACTTTCAAGCCCCAGTCAAGCGCAAATAGCGCATAAGCAAGGGAGAACCAGATTGGCATTTTCGCCGGTGTGCGCTGCGGCATACGCTAGCATTGTTTTCTATGTCTGATACCCCCAAGCTCGCCCCTGAGGCCCTAAGTACCGCCCTGATTCACCACCCTTACCAAGCCCCCGGTGGGTTTGAAGCACCCCAGCAGCCAGTGCACAAGGCCTCGACCGTGTTGTTTCCCGATGTGGCTGCTGTGCGCAGCCGCCGCTGGCTGGATAAAAGCAGCTACACCTATGGCCTGCATGGCACGCCCACATCGTTTGTGCTCGAAGAGCGTCTGTGCGCCCTGGAAGGTGCGCGCCAATGCTTACTGGTCCCCAGCGGCCTGTCAGCGCTGAGCACGGTGTCGCTGGCACTGCTCAGCGCGGGCGACGAGGTGCTATTGCCCGACAACGCCTACGGCCCCAATAAAGATTTTGCCCAAGTGGAACTGGCGCGCTGGGGCATCGGCCACCAGTTCTACGACCCCATGAGCGTGGACGATTTGCGCTCCAAGATCGGCCCGCAAACGCGCCTGGTGTGGCTGGAAGCGGCTGGCTCGGTGACGATGGAGTTTCCCGATCTGCTGGCGCAAGTGCGTTTGTGCAAGGAGCGCGGCGTGGTTTGTGCGCTGGATAACACCTGGGGGGCTGGCTTGGCGTTCTCGCCATTTGATCTGCTGCGCGATGGCGGCAGTCTGGGCGTCGATGTGTCGGTACACGCGCTGACCAAATACCCCAGCGGCGGTGGCGATGTGCTCATGGGCAGTATCACCACCTGCGCTCAGGCGCTGCACATGGGCATCAAGCTGTGCCACATGCGTCTGGGCCTAGGGGTGGGTGCCAACGATGTGGAGCTGGTGCTGCGCTCTTTGCCCAGCATCGCCTTGCGCTACCACGCCCAGGACAAGACGGCACGCACCTTGGCGCAGGCTTTGCAGCGCCAAAGCGCAGTGGTACAGGTGCTGCACCCGGCGCTCCCCGGCTCGCCGGGGCATGCGCACTGGCAGCAGGTGTGTGGTGCTGCACAAGACGGCCTGGGCGCGGCAGCAGGCATCTTCAGCTTTGTGCTGGATGCGCGCTTTGACCAAGACACGGTGGATGCGTTTTGCAACCGGCTGCAGTGGCTGCGCCTAGGCTACAGCTGGGGTGGGCACATGAGCTTGGTGATGCCCTACGACCTGGACGAGATGCGCCACCACGGACGTGGCGCAGTGGCGGCAGGTCGTCTGGTGCGCCTGTGCATTGGTTTGGAAGATGCCGCCGATCTGGAGCGCGATCTGGCGCAGGCCTATGAGGCAGTGTTTGGTGAGGACTGGGTATAAATAGGCGTGGGCAGGCTGCCGTTTATGCTGCAGTACCGACCCGCGCCTGCCTGCCAGCCCATACCCACAGCGCCACACCCGCCAGCACCATGGGGACACAGAGCCACTGCCCCATGCTCATACCCAATGACAGCAGTCCCAGAAAGTTATCTGGCTCACGA
Organism: Comamonas sp.; assembly: GCA_028690035.1. Classification (GTDB taxonomy): domain Bacteria; phylum Pseudomonadota; class Gammaproteobacteria; order Burkholderiales; family Burkholderiaceae_C; genus Comamonas. Next base: position 401,705 of record JAQVCA010000001.1, read on the forward strand.
AAATACTCGGCAATAAAACGCAGGCTGCCGTAGCCAATCAAAAAAGCTGCTGCCACTTGACCCCGCGCATGTTCACGGCGTGCGTAGAGCCACAGCAGTACGAACAGCAGCAGTCCTTCCAGCAAAAATTGGTACATCTGTGAAGGATGGCGCGGCTGCAAACTGCCGCTGTGGGGGAACACCATGCCCCAAGGCAGATCGTGCTGCGTAAAACGTCCCCACAACTCACCGTTGATGAAGTTGCCCAACCGGCCCGCAGCCAATCCCGTGGGTACACAAGGGGCCACAAAATCCGCCACCTGTAACCAGGGGCGCTGACGCGAGCGCGCAAACCACAGCATGGCGCCGATGACCCCCAGCAAGCCGCCGTGAAAGCTCATCCCCCCCGTCCACACCGCAAAGATCTCCAGCGGGTGCGCGAGGTAGTAGGCTGGCTTGTAGAACAGGCAGTAGCCTAGCCTTCCTCCCACGATTACCCCGACCACGCCCAAAAATAAGATGTCTTCGACATCCTGGCGCTTCCAAGCCTGCACACCCTGCAAATGCACAAACGGAGGATGCTGCAACCGCCGCCTCCCCAGCCACATAAAAAGTGCAAAAGCGGCCAAATACGTCAGGCCATACCAGTGAATGGCCACTGGGCCCAACTGCAGAGCCACTGGATCGATTTGCGGGTACATCAACATGGGAGCGATTGTGCCGCAGCCCACCGCTGAATTTTTGGCTCTTCAAGCACCTTACACGGCAGCCACGCAGCAATTCTGCGAGCTCTGGCTTAGCATCGGCTGTATGTCCCTCCTGTCTCCCCCTCTTCTACCTTCCGTGCCAGGCCCCCGCAATGCTTGGAGTTTGTTTTGGGCCTTCAGCAGCATTGCGCTGCAAGGTTTTGGCGGCGTAATGGCCATCATCCAGCGCGAAGTGGTGCAACGGCGCCAATGGCTGAGCGCTGAGGAATTTATGCAGGATTGGGCCGTGGCGCAGGTCATGCCCGGCTCCAACGTGGTCAACCTGTCCATGATGATTGGCCAGCGCTTTTTGGGCGCACGCGGCGCTATGGCTGCCGTTGCAGGCATGTTTCTGCTGCCGATGCTACTGATGCTGGCTGCGGGCAGCGCTTATGCCTATTGGGCCGACAACGCGATCGTCTCTGGCGCCTTGCATGGCGTGGCAGCGGTGGCTGCAGGCATGGTGCTAGGGTCTGGCTGCAAACTAGCTCACACCTTACCCACACACCCCCTACCGCTGTGGCTGTGTGTCGGCTTGGCTGCTCTGGGTTTTGTATTGATGGCATGGCTACAGTGGCCACTGCTGGCAGTGTTGCTCAGCGTAGGATCTGTGGGGTATGCACTCACCTGGCTAAAACTATCGAGTCATAAAGCGCCTTCCTCCAACGCCCCAGAGGAGTAGCACCATGGTTAACACCTTGCTGGAGCAGAGCTCCAATTTTTCCAATGTCTGGCACTGGCTCCAACTATTAGGCTATTTCGCGGGCCTCTCGCTGATTTCAATCGGCGGTGCCGTAGCCACCGCGCCGGACATGCACCGCCACCTCGTACTCGGCCAACAGTGGCTCAGCGATAGTCAGTTTGGTACAGCGATTGCCATTTCGCAGGCAGCACCAGGCCCGAATGTGCTGTTCGTTTCGCTACTCGGGTGGTACATGGGGATGAATGCGGCACCGCACTGGCCATGGTTGCCCAGCTGGACGTTGGCTTTGGCCTGTGCGTTGGTGTGCATGCTGGGCATGCTGCTGCCCAGCTGTCTGCTGACGTGGTTTGCAACCAAATGGATGCAACGCAATGGCGAGCGCCGCACCGTACGCGCATTTCGCTGGGGAATGGCGCCATTGGTCGTGGGATTGGTGCTGGCGTCGGGCTGGGTACTGGCTCGCAGTGCCAGCCAAGCAGCACACAGTCTGGGGCCATGGGCGCTAACGCTATTGACAGCCTTCTTGGTCTGGAAGACGCGACTGCATCTGATGTGGCTACTGCTCGGCGGTGCAGTCACAGGGGTGCTACTGGGCTGGTGATACCAAAGAGCGGCTGCGCTGGCGCACGGCCTCGTACAAACACACCGCACTGGCCACCGACACATTCAAACTTTCCACCGCGCCTTGCATCGGAATATGCATCAACGCATCGCAAGTCTTGCGGGTCAACTGGCGCATACCATCCCCTTCTGCGCCCAGCACCAAAGCCACTGGGCCTTGCAAATCCATGTCATAAAGCTGTGCAGGCGCATCGCCACTGGTACCAATCACCCAGATGCCGCGCTCCTTGAGCTCATTCAAAGTGCGCGCCAGATTCGTGACCATGAAATAAGGCACGGTCTCGGCAGCGCCGCTGGCCACCTTGGCCACCGTGGCATTGATCCCTGCGGCATGGTCTTTGGGGGCAATCACTGCATGCACGCCAGCACCATCAGCGACGCGTAGGCAGGCACCCAAATTGTGCGGATCGGTCACACCATCAAGCACCAGCAGCAAAGGGTTGCGCACGCCTGTCGCCTCCAAATCGTCCAGCAGATCGTCAAGGGAATTTTGCTGCACCAACGGCTCCACACGTGCCGCTACGCCCTGATGGCCATGGCTGCCAGCCAACTTGGCAATGCGCAGCGCATCTGCTTCAATCAAGCGCACACCGGCTTCGCGTGCGCGTTCCAAGAACTGACGCATACGCGCATCGCGGCGCGTGGCTTCGTAGTAAACCTCAACGATCGATTGAGGGGCAGTTTTCAGGCGAACGCCTACGGCGTGAAAGCCGAACAGAACTTTGGGGGAAGACATAGGCGGCAATTATCAGTCTTTCCCCTTGTCCTGGCCGCGCACGACATCTCGAAGGCGGTGATCATGCAGGCGGTGACAGCAGCCAATGGCGGTGCTTGCACCAAGACAGCCTCAAGCCAATTTCAGCGGTAAAAAGCCTCCACCACGCCGTTGAGCTTGATCAGCAATGGGCGCCCTTTTCGATCCAGGGTTTTGCCAGCAGGCACCTTCACCCAGCCCGCACTGATGCAGTACTCCTCCACATCGTTGCGCTCTTTGCCATTGAAACGTATGCCCACATCGTGTTCAAACACTTGCGCCACAAAGTGCGGGCTGCGCGGATCGATGGACAGATGGTCGGGCAAGGCAGGACGATCAGCGATAGGTGTCGGGTTTGTAGTCATGTGATAAGTACTTTCAAAAATCTGGTGGTCGCGCTGGCGCTGACTGCACCAGAGGCAAGGGGGCTATTGTCCAGGGTTTGCCCGAGTACTCGCCCCAACATACACTGTGGAGCTTGGATTCTGGAACTTATATTTGGTATATAATTCGTAGCTTCGGCGTGTAGCGCAGCCTGGTAGCGCACTTGCATGGGGTGCAAGGGGTCGCGAGTTCGAATCCCGCCACGCCGACCATGTTCAAAGGCCAGCACCTAAAACGTGCTGGCTTTTTTTATGTCTTTTTTTATTTTTTGCAGCAGAAATCCTCCCCGCCATGATCGAAGGACTCATTACCGGACGTTTGACCACAGACCCCAGCGAGCGTACCGACCGTTTTGGCAAGACGTTTATGGTGGCCCGCATGCGTGCTACCGTGGGCGATGGCAATTTGCGTGCCAACGCAGGAGATAACACCCCTGCCAGTTTATTTGTGAATGTGGTGGCGTTTGATCCGGTTCCTTGCAAGCAGCTGCAGGATTTGCAGGAGGGGGATGTAGTCTCCCTCGTGGGGCCTCTGACACCCAAGGTTTGGACCGACAAGCAAGGGATCAGTTATCCCGCGCTGGATGTGGTGGCGTACCGTGTTTTGGCGTTGCCCACACAAGTCCATCACGCAGCAGAGTTTGTTTAAGCACTCCACACAGCCCGTACGGCATTTTGTAGTGCATCCTCTGGAAACAAAAAGGGCTCTTGGTAAAAACCAAGGGCCCTTTTTTTGGATGGTCGGCGTGGCGGGATTCGAACTCGCGACCCCTTGCACCCCATGCAAGTGCGCTACCAGGCTGCGCTACACGCCGAAGCCTCAGATTATAACCAGAAAAATGCTTAGCCTAAACAAATGGGCATTTTCAGGCCATGGTTTCGTGCATCAGAGCCTTGCACTTGGCACTGGCATGGAACGTCACCACACGGCGTGCGGCAATCGGCACCAACTCCCCGGTGCGCGGATTGCGCCCAGGACGTGGTGCCTTCTGGCGCACCTGGAAATTGCCCAACCCGGAGAGCTTGACATCTTCACCACGCGCCAGACTTTGCACCATCAGGTCGAAAAAGCTGTCCACCACCTGCTTGGCATCGCGCTTGTTCATACCCAGCTGCTCAAACAGCATATCCACCAGCTCGGCTTTGGTCAGCGCAGCTTCTTCCAAGCCTTGTGCAGCGGGGAGCGATGTTTCGGTCATAGTGGACATCCGTTATCCACGCAGCTTGGCGCCCAAGGCACTGGCCAGCGCAGCAATGGCTGCCTGCATGGCAGCATCAATTTGCGCATCGGTCAAGGCTTCGGTGCCACTGCCAAGCGTCAGACGCACGGCCAGACTTTTCTCGTCCTGCGCCAAAGCACCAGGCGCAGCCTGCTCGCCCGCTTTGAGTTTTTTGGGGCGGAATACATCGAACAGCACCGCCGTGCGCAGCTGCGGCACCGCAGCGTGCAGCACCTCCATCACCTGCGCATGGGTCACCGCCTCTTTCACGACCACGGCAATGTCGCGCTCCACCAGCTGGTGCTTGGGCACCGGCTGGAACTGGGGCACCGCACGCCGCTGTACCGCATCCAGCTCCAACTCGAACAACACCGGGGCCTGGGGCAAATCCCACTGCTGACGCCATTGGGGATGCAACTCCCCCACGTAGCCGATGGCCTTGCCGCCCACCAGCACACGTGCGCAGCGACCAGGGTGCATGGCCGGGTGCTGCGCAGGCTCAAAAACAGCGGCCAGAGGGGCCAACAAAGCCTCTACGTCGCCCTTGGCATCGTAAAAGTCGACCTTGCTTTCTGTGCGCCCCCACTGCAACTGCTCGGCTGCACCATAGGCCAGCCCGGCCACGCGCATCGGCTGGTGAAAGCCCTGCACCGTCGTGTTGGAGTTGGCGACCGACGCATCTTTCAAGAACACACGTCCCAGCTCAAACACGCGCACGCGCGCTGCCTTGCGATCCAGATTGAACTTCAACACCTGCAGCAACGACCCCAGCAGAGACGAGCGCATCACACTCAAGTGGCTGGCAATCGGGTTGAGCAACTGCACCGGCTGGGGATTGCCCGCCAGGGTGTGCTCCCACTGCTCCTGCACGAAACTGAAGTTGATCGTTTCTTGGTAGCCCAGACCCGCCAGCGCATGGCGCACGGCAAACGCACTGCGACGGTTTTCTGCGCCCAGTTTGGGGGCAATCGGCGCCAGCGGCTTGGTGGCAGGCAGGTTTTCATAGCCCACCATGCGCGCCACCTCTTCGATCAAGTCCTCTTCCAGGTTGATGTCAAAACGCAACGTCGGCGCCGTCACTTCCAGCACACCATCGGCCACAGCCTTGGCAGGCAGACCCAGACCATTCAACGCATCCAGGCATTGTTGCTGCGTCACCGGCATACCAATCACCTTGGCAGCACGCGCTACGCGCAGCTGCACCTGCTTGGGCGCTGGCATATTGGGCTGCAGATCGGTGATCGGCCCGCACGCAGTGTGCGGCGTGCCACAAATTTGCAGCACCAGCTCGGTAATGCGCTCCAGCACCTGCACCGTCTGGGCAGGATCGACGCCGCGTTCAAAACGGTGCCCCGCATCGGTCGAAAAATTGAAGCGGCGCGAGCGCCCGGCTACCGCTTTGGGCCACCAGAAAGCGGCCTCAATATAGATATTCTGCGTGCCATCGGATACCGCCGTCGCAGCGCCGCCCATGATGCCGGCCAGCGACTCCAGCCCACGCCCATCGGCAATCACGCCCACCTGCTCATCCACGATCACCGTGTTGCCATTGAGCAGCTCCAGCTGCTCGCCACCCTTGCCCCAGCCCACTTGCAAACCACCGCTGATCTTGTCCAGATCAAAAATATGCGAAGGCTGGCCCAGTTCAAACATCACATAGTTAGAGATGTCCACCAAAGGCGACACGGTACGCTGACCACAGCGCGCCAGACGATCGGCCATCCACTGCGGCGTGGCCACCTGCGTATTCACACCGCGCACGATGCGCCCCGAAAAACGCCCGCACAGGTCAGGTGCCAGCACCTGGACGGGCAGCACGTCTGCGCTGGCGACAGGGTTGGCAGGGAATGCCAGAGGTTTCAGCGGCACACCGGTCAGGGCCGACAGCTCGCGCGCAATGCCGTACACGCTCAGGCAGTGGGCCAGATTGGGCGTGAGCTTGAGGGTGAACAGCGTATCGTCCAGATTCAGGTACTGGCGAATGTTCTGGCCCAGCGGCGCATCCAAGGGCAGCTCCAGCAGACCACCGTGGTCGTCGGCAATACCCAGCTCCTTGGCCGAGCACAACATGCCAAAGCTTTGCACACCGCGCAGCTTGCCCACCTTGATCTGGAACGGTTTGCCATCGGGGCCCGGCGGCAACAACGCCCCCACCGTGGCACACGGCACACGAATGCCCACGCGCGCATTGGGCGCACCGCACACGATATTGAGCAGCTCTGGGCCACCGACATCCACTTGGCACACACGCAAGCGATCGGCATCGGGGTGCTGCACCGCCTCTTTGATCTCACCGACCACAATGCCGGTAAAGGGCGGGGCCACAGGCTCCAGCTCTTCCACCTCCAAACCAGCCATAGTCAAAGTATCGGCCAGCTCCTGGGTAGAGAGCGCAGGGTTGCAGTACTGACGCAACCAAGATTCGGGAAATTGCATGGTGATTCCATCTCAGGCAACACGCTGGGCCACCTGTGGCCCGGGCATTGCTATTTAAAAAAAGAGCTGCTCGCGCTTTACAGACAAGGTTTTCAGAAAACATTCATTATGAAAACTACGTGGAATAAGCGGTATCAGCTCACTTTTTAGACATTCATTGTTCTTTGAAGGCGCCGCACTTACTGGAACTGCGACAAAAAGCGAATATCGCCATCAAAGAACAGGCGCAAATCGTTCACGCCATAGCGCAGCATAGTCAGGCGGTCTGGCCCCATTCCAAAAGCAAAACCGATGTAGCGCTCAGGATCCAGGCCCATATTGCGCACCACGTTGGGGTGGACTTGGCCGCTACCCGCCACTTCCAGCCACTTGCCCGCCAGCGGGCCGCTTTGGAACTGGATGTCCACTTCAGCCGAAGGCTCGGTGAACGGGAAAAAGCTTGGGCGAAAGCGCAGCACCAAGTCTTCGCTTTCAAAAAACGTCTTGCAAAAGTCGGTAAATACGACCTTCAAATCTTTAAAACTCACGTTCTCGCCAATCCACAGGCCTTCGCACTGGTGGAACATGGGCGAGTGTGTGGCGTCCGAGTCCACGCGGTACGTGCGCCCGGGGGCGATCACACGAATCTCAGGCATGCTTTGCCCAGCATCAAGTAGGCTGCGATAGCGCTGCACATGCTGCACGGCATGGCGCACCTGCATCGGACTGGTGTGCGTGCGCAGCAAATTGGGCGCTTCGGGCGTACCGCCTTCGACGTAAAAGGTGTCGTGCATCGAGCGCGCGGGATGGTCCTCGGGCGTGTTGAGTGCTGTGAAGTTGAACCAATCGGACTCGATCTCTGGGCCTTCGGCCACTTCAAAGCCCATGGAGGAAAAAATACCCTCAATGCGCTCCAGCGTCAGCGATACGGGATGCAGCCCCCCGGTGCCACGTCGGCGCCCGGGCAGACTCACGTCCAGGCGTTCGGCCTGCAATTGCTGCTGCAGCTCGGCATCGGCCAAGGCTTGGCGACGTGCAGTCAAGGCAGCCTCAATGGCCTGCTTGGCCACATTGATGGCCGCACCACGCGTCTTTTTTTCTTGCACGCTGAGCTGGGCCATGCCCTTCATCAGCTCGGTCATCTTGCCGGATTTACCCAAAAACTGGGCTTTGGCGTTTTCCAGATCAGCAGGGGTGGCGGCCTGCGCAAACAGCTGCTGCGCGCTGGCAACCAGAGAATCCAACTCGTTCATAACGACTCTTTTTCGAGCTTTAAATAACACAAGGGCTAGTGCCTTTTCAAGCCCTAGCCCTTGCTGATAGTGCGCCAGAAGCTACTAAATCAATAGTAACTACCGATCGTGAACTCAAGCAGCCAGCTTGGCCTTGACTTGCTCCACGATGCTGCTGAAGGCAGCCTTGTCATGCACAGCAATATCGGCCAGCATCTTGCGGTCGATCTCGATGGCAGCCTTCTTCAGACCGTTGGTGAACTGGCTGTAGGTCAGGCCAAGTTCACGTGCAGCAGCGTTGATACGAGTGATCCACAGACGGCGGAACACGCGCTTCTTGTTGCGGCGGTCACGGTAAGCGTATTGACCAGCCTTCATCACCGCCTGTTTGGCGACGCGGAAGACATTACCGCGGCGACCGCGGAAACCCTTAGCTTGGGCAAGAACTTTTTTGTGACGGGCGCGGGCCGTTACACCACGTTTGACGCGAGGCATGTGTTTACTCCTTGTTCGTCAGTGAAATTACAGCCCAGCCATGGGCAGCATCTTGGCAATAGAGCCCAGATCGGCCTCATGCACGTTCACGATGCCACGCAGGTTACGCTTGTTCTTGGTGGTCTTCTTGGTCAAGATGTGACGCTTGAAGGCCTGACCGCGCTTAACGGTGCCACCGGGACGAACGCGAAAACGTTTCTTCGCGCTGCTCTTGGTTTTCATTTTGGGCATTGGAATGCTCCTGTTACTTGTGCTCGCAAGGCGTTTGCCACCACAGCAAAACTTGTTGGCCCCGAGACACTTTTCATTGCTGGGACACTAGGCCAGCAATACAAAAGCTTGCCGAGTCAACCCGGCAAGCTTCTGCATGGGGGGAAAATTATTCCGTTTTTTCAGCAGTGGTTGCGTCAGCAGCTTTTGTCACACTAGGCTTTTTACGCGCTGGCGCGATCATCATGATCATCTGGCGGCCTTCTAGCTTGGGGAACTGCTCCACTTGAATGCTGTCTGCCAAGTCGTCGCGCAAGCGGTTGAGCAAATCCAGACCCAGTTGCTGGTGCGTGATTTCACGGCCACGGAAGCGAAGCGTAATTTTACACTTATCGCCCTCCGCTAGGAAGCGTCGGATATTGCGCAGCTTGATGTTGTAGTCACCATCGTCGGTACCAGGACGGAATTTCACTTCCTTGATTTCGACTACCGTCTGCTTGGCCTTGGCCTCTGCAGCTTTTTTCTGCTCTTGGTACTTGAACTTACCGTAGTCCATCAGCCGACACACAGGCGGGCTGGCGGTGGCAGCAATCTCGACCAAATCTACGTCCAACTCGCCAGCAGCACGCAGCGCCTCTTGCAAGGAAACAATGCCTAAAGGCTCATTATCTGGACCAGATAGACGCACTTCAGGCGCCGTAATCTCACGGTTCAGGCGGTGCTTGCGCTCTTCACGCTGGCGACGATCACGAAATTCTGTAGCTATGGCTCTCACCCTAAAATCAAAACGCTACGAAAAGCGTAGCTGCTTGGATGCACGGCATGCGGCCATCAGACCGCACTGTGCTGGATCTCTTTCAACGTCTAGACTTTGGTAGCGATGTCGTTGGTCAGCAATTCAATGAATGCATCCACCCCCATCACACCCAGATCTTTATTACCCCGAGCACGCACCGCAACGGTGCCAGCTGCTTTCTCTTTGTCGCCTGCGACCAAGATATAAGGTAGTTTCTGCAATGCATGCTCTCGTATTTTATACGTTATCTTCTCATTGCGCAGATCAGCAGACACCTTCAAGGCGTGATAAGGCAAGGATTTTTGCACTTTTGCCACAACTTCTTGCACATAGTCAGACTGGGCGTCGGTGATGTTAAGGATAGCCACCTGCTGCGGAGCAAGCCACACGGGTAACGCCCCTGCATGCTGCTCCATCAAGATGCCGATAAAGCGCTCCATCGACCCGACAATAGCCCGGTGCAGCATCACCGGACGGTGGCGATTCCCATCCTCACCGACGTACTCGGCATCCAGGCGCTCAGGCATGGAAAAATCCACCTGAATCGTGCCACACTGCCATTGACGCCCCAAAGCATCCTTCAGGGTGTATTCAATTTTCGGCCCGTAAAAAGCACCATCGCCATCGGCTACAAGGTACTCACATCCCGAGGTTTTCAGGCTATCGAACAAAGCAGCCTCTGCCTTGTCCCAACTTTCGTCCGAGCCAATGCGTGCCTCTGGACGTGTCGCCACCTTGTAGATGATGTCAGTAAAGCCAAAATCTTGGTACACCTGTTGCAGCAGGCGCGTAAAGTTAAGCACCTCCTGCTGAATCTGGTCTTCGGTACAGAAAATGTGACCATCATCCTGCGTGAAGGCGCGCACGCGCATGATGCCGTGCAACCCACCCGTAGGTTCATTGCGATGACACTGACCAAACTCACCCATGCGCAGAGGCAGCTCACGGTAGCTCTTGATTCCTTGCTTGAATATCAGAATATGGCCCGGACAGTTCATGGGCTTGAGCGCAAAGTCGTGCTTTTCACTCTCTGTGGTGAACATGTTGTCACGGTACTTATCCCAGTGGCCAGTCTTCTCCCACAGGGTGCGATCCAAAATTTGTGGTGCTTTGACTTCTTGGTACCCATTGTCGCGGTACACACGACGCATGTACTGCTCTACTTCTTGCCAAATGCGCCAGCCCTTGGGATGCCAAAACACGGTACCAGGCGAGCATTCATCAATGTGAAATAGATCCAGTTCACGCCCAAGTCGGCGGTGATCGCGTTTTTCGGCCTCTTCAATACGTGTGATATAGGCCTGCAGATCCTTTTTCTCAGCCCAGGCTGTGCCATACACACGCTGCAGTTGTTCATTTTTAGCATCGCCGCGCCAGTAAGCACCTGCCAACTTGGTGAGCTTAAACACCTTCAAGAAACGGGTGTTGGGCACATGAGGACCACGACACATGTCCACATACTCTTGGTGGTAGTAAAGGCCCATCTGTGTTTCATTGGGCATATCTTCCACCAAGCGCAGTTTGTAGTCTTCACCTCGATTCTGGAAGAGCTCGATCACCTGGGCACGAGGTGTCATCTTCTTGATGACATCGTAGTCCTGCGCGATCAATTCTTTCATGCGTGCCTCAATGGCAGCCACATCATCTGGGGTGAAAGGACGCTCGTAGGCGATGTCGTAGTAAAAGCCCTCTTCAATGACCGGACCAATCACCATCTTGGCTGTTGGGTACAGCTGCTTCACAGCATGCCCCACCAAGTGGGCACAAGAATGGCGAATGATCTCTACACCTTCTGGATCTTTGGGCGTGATGATCTGCAGTCGCGCATCGCGCTCAATTACATCGCAGGCATCCACCAAGCGACCATTGACACGGCCTGCCACGGTATTTTTCGCGAGGCCAGCACCGATGGACTGAGCCACTTGAAGCACGGTCACTGGGCCGTCGAACTCGCGCAAAGAACCATCGGGAAGGGTAATTTTCAACATAGCTAACTTTTATTCAAAAAAAGAGGGCCGCGCGAGCAACAAAAAAGCGCGGAACCAGTCCGCGCCGAGCAAAGCAACAAAAATCTATCGTACAAGCGCGAACGTACAGGCTTTAGCAGCCAGTGGAGGTAGTTGGTGTCGTTCGCGGTGTCATAACCGATGATGCCTTTCTCGCCCTTGTAAATGCATGAAGCTACCGATTCTAACCGCAGCAAAAATCAAAGGGCTTGCCAGATTGCAAGCCCTTTTGGGTTCCTAGGCAGGGTCGCTGTACGGCATGAAAGACGTACAGCGACCCTAACCGCATGTTGTGCTTAGTGGAACTGCTCTTCTTCGGTGGAACCCGTCAGGGCCTTGACGCTGGAGGAGCCGCCTTGGATCACCGTGGTCACGTCGTCGAAGTAGCCTGCGCCCACTTCTTGCTGGTGCGACACGAAGGTGTAGCCCTTCTCGCGAGCAGCAAATTCAGGCTCTTGCACCATTTCGGTGTAGTGCTTCATGCCTTCGCCGCGGGCGTAAGCGTGGGCGAATTGGAAGGTGTTGAACCAGTTGATATGGATACCGGCCAGCGTAATGAACTGGTACTTGTAACCCAGCGCCGACAGCTCTTCTTGGAAGGAAGCGATCTGCGAGTCGTTGAGGTTCTTCTTCCAGTTGAACGATGGCGAGCAGTTGTACGACAGCAGCTTGCCAGGGCAGGCAGCGTGTACGGCTTGGGCGAACTCACGGGCAAAGCCGATGTCTGGCACGCCGGTTTCGCACCACACCAGGTCGGCGTAGGGAGCGTAAGCCACACCACGGCTGATGGCTTGCTCCAAGCCGTTCTTCACGCGGAAGAAACCTTCTTGGGTGCGCTCACCGGTCAGGAAAGGCTTGTCGTTGGCGTCGTGGTCAGAGGTGATCAGGTTAGCGGCTTCGGCGTCGGTACGGGCCAGCACGATGGTGGGCACGCCCATTACGTCGGCGGCAAAGCGGGCCGAGATCAGCTTTTCAATGGCTTCTTGCGTAGGCACCAGCACCTTGCCACCCATGTGGCCGCACTTCTTCACAGCAGCCAGTTGGTCTTCGAAGTGAACGCCAGCGGCACCCGAGGCGATCATGTTCTTCATCAGCTCGAAAGCATTGAGCACGCCGCCGAAACCGGCTTCCGCATCGGCCACGATGGGCAGGAAGTAGTCCACAAAACCTTCGTCGCCGGGGTTGATGCCACGGCTCCACTGGATTTCGTCAGCGCGCTTGAAGGTGTTGTTGATGCGGCGCACCATGGTGGGCACCGAATCGTAGGCGTACAGCGACTGGTCGGGGTACATGGTTTCGGAAGTGTTGCCGTCAGCGGCCACTTGCCAGCCCGACAGGTACACGGCTTCCAGACCGGCCTTGGCTTGCTGCATGGCTTGGCCGGCAGTGATGGCGCCGAAAGCGTTCACATAGCCCTTTTTGGCACCGCCGTTGACCTTTTCCCACAGCTTTTCTGCGCCGTTCTTGGCCAGGGTGTACTCAGGCTGCAGGCTGCCGCGCAGGCGCACCACGTCAGCGGCGCTGTAGCCGCGCTTGACCAGCTTCCAGCGGGGATTTTCAGCCCAGTCTTTTTCCAGGGCGGCAATTTGTTGTTCGCGGCTCAGACGCTGATTTTGGGACATGTAGCTCTCTCCAGTTGGTAAGTAAAAACGTGACGCTTATGTAAGCTTCTTAGGCTCTACTCTAAGTCTTATAGAAGAGTTACTCAAGCTCTTATGTCTTATATAAGACAATATTTTTACATTTAAAAATCAATGACTTAAGATCACTAAGTGGGAATTTCACGCTACCACCCCCCCAGAATGCTGCTATGCAACATTCTGGGATTTCGCTAGATGATTTTATATTTTCATAATATGAAATAAACAAGCATTATGAGTGCATAGGCAATGTACTGATAACCACGCCATCGGCATCGGCATACAGCCAGTCGCCGGGGCGTACACGCACACCTGCAATATCCACATCCACCTCGATTTGCCCCTGACCGCGTTTCTCGGTAGGCAAAGGCATCAAACCCAGTGCGCGGATACCTATGGGCTCGGCGTTGAGCTCGGCCACATCGCGCACACAACCCCAGACCACCAACCCGGCCCAACCATTGCGCGCAGCAGCCGCTGCCAGATTCCCTCCGACCAGCGCTTTGCGCAAAGATCCCCCCCCATCCACCACAAGTACCCGACCTTGCCCCGGACTGTCCACAGCCTGCTTAACCAATGTGTTGTCTTCAAAGCATTTAACGGTACTCACTGGCCCCGCAAATTTCTGCTTTTGCCCATAGTGCTGGAAAACTGGGGGAAACACACGAAAGCCATCAGAGGTGTCACTCTTATGGGCATCGCACAAATCGCAGGTTGCAAACGCTGGTTGGGCGATCGTCATTTACTTACTCCTTTTGCATCAGAAAAAGGCCACAATTGGACACCGCTCCGAGCCATCCTGCCAAGCCTCTGACCAACAAAACTGTTGCAATCTGACTGCAGGGCACAGTTCCAGACAAAAAACCTCGGTGCAAGCTTGTAAAGGGTTTTTTTCGCATTAGCATCAGCACCACCCTGGGGAGCCCACTGGGCTGTCCCCTACACCCGAGCACCCACAAGGAAATACACATGGCAACTGCAAAAAAGGCCACCACCGCAGCCGCTGCGGCAGCACCTGAAAAAAAACGTGCACCCAACCCCGCTTTCATGAAGCCCTTGACCCCTAGCGCAGCCTTGGCGGCCGTAGTGGGAAAAGACCCCTTACCACGCACAGAAATCATCAGTAAGCTGTGGGTGTACATCAAAGCCAACAACCTGCAAGACCCTGCCAACAAGCGCAACATCAACGCCGATGCCAAGCTCGAAAAAATCTTTGGTAAACCCCAAGTCTCGATGTTTGAGATGGCGGGCCTCATCGGCAAGCACGTCAAATAAAATAGCGCACTGCGCACACCAAGAACCGGCTCAGGCCGGTTTTTTCATGGCTGCCTCTATCAGGCTATACAAATAAGATAGATTCTCATTTATACTCATGCCGTTCCTACTTTGAGAGTCAAGCGCCATGATTGTCTGTGTCTGCCATCGCATCTCTGACCGTGAAATTGCCCGCCATGCCCACGCGGGCATGAGTTTTGACGACATCCAGTTTGAGTTGGGCGTAGCCACCCAATGCGGCTGTTGCGAGGCTGTGGCACGCGATGTAGTGGCGCAGTGCTGTCGCAGTCAGCCAGTGGCAGCCCTGCATCCTGAATCTGCCAATCCTGCCAGCAGGACATAACCCCCCACAGGCCCTGGCACAGGCCATCGACTTCCCCCTAGCTTTTGCGCTAGTGCCTTAATTTTTATGCTGCTTTTCCACCCACTTGCTGTCGATCGTGTTGGTCACAAGGTTGCCATTTACCTTGCGGTACTGCTGGCTCACTTGACTGCGCTGTGGGCCTTACAACAACTGCCCAACCCCAGCACACCACCGAAAATCGTGCCAGTTACCGTATTGGCGTCCCTGATCACGCCAGAGCCGGAACCCATCGTTGCCGCCCCACCAGTGGCACCGGCCACGCCAAAACCGGCACCACAGTCCAAGCCACAGCCAGCGCCAAAGCCCCTGCCCAACCCCACCCCCAAGCCGCTACCTAAGCCTAAGCCTAAGCCTGAGCTACAGCCTTTACCCAAGGCCGTGGCCGATCCGTCCCCCGTGTCCAGCAGCGCACCCACAGGCACCCTCGATCCAGCACCACCGACTTCTATCCCGACAGATTCAGCCTCTGCACCCAGCGCACCAAGCAGCACTTCTGCCCGCACATCAGCTACCACCACAGACAGCGGCCCCACAGTGGTCATGCCCTCCAGCAATGCGGGCTACCTGAACAACCCACGCCCGGCCTACCCCTCCATCAGCCGTCGCATGGGCGAGGAAGGCAAAGTCATGCTGCGCGTGTACGTCAATACCCAAGGCCTACCCGAGCAGATCGAACTGCAGCAATCCAGCGGCTTTGAGCGACTGGACAAGGCAGCCATGGACGCAGTGCGCCGCTGGAAGTTCGTCCCGGGCACACGCAATGGTGTGCCAGAGGCTATGTGGAACATCGTGCCCATCAATTTCGTACTTGAATAAAAACCCTCTGGAGTTTTCATGGAATCTCAATTTGGCATCGCCCATGTCTGGGCACAAGGCGACTTCGTTACCCGCAGCGTTGCCATCCTGCTGCTGCTCATGTCGGTGGCCTCCTGGGCCGTCATCGTCATCAAAACCCTGGCGCTCATTCGCCTGACCCAGCAAACCCGCCGCGCCCAGGATTTCTGGCACAGCGAAGACTTTGCCGTGGCCCTGAATAAACTGGGCCCGGAGCCAGACAATCCATTTCGCACCATCGCCTTGGAAGGTCGCGAAGCCGTAGCCCACCACCGCAAGAGCTCCGACCATCTGCACGATGCGCTGGACATCAGCGACTGGGTAACGCGCACCCTGCGCTATTGCGTGGAGGGCTGCACCCAACGCCTGCAATCGGGGCTGGCGATTTTGGCCTCGGTGGGTTCCACCGCACCCTTCATTGGTCTGTTTGGCACCGTCTGGGGCATTTACCACGCGCTGGTGGCCATCGGCATGTCGGGGCAATCGTCCATCGACAAGGTGGCGGGCCCGATTGGCGAAGCGCTGATCATGACCGCTTTCGGCTTGGCCGTGGCCATCCCCGCCGTGCTGGGCTACAACGCTTTGGTGCGCGGCAACAAAAAAATCATTAACGCCTTGAACAGCTTTGCGCACGATCTGCACGCTTACTTCATCACCGGTGCCCGCGTCAGTGCCGAAAAAGCGCAGGAGAGTCCCTCCAACAAGGTTCTGCCCCTGAAAAAAGGAGCCTAAGTCATGTCCTTTGGGAGCCAAGACGACAGCGACGAGGTGATGAACGAGATCAACATGACGCCCCTGGTGGACGTTATGCTGGTGCTGCTGATCATCTTCATCATCACCGTGCCCGTCATGAAAGACTCGGTCAATGTCGATCTGCCACGCGCCAGCAACGAGCCCGAGCTGATCCTGCCCGAAACCGTCAACCTGAGCATCACCGCCGATGGCCAGTACCACTGGAACCAAGAAGCCATCTCCGACGAGGAACTGAAAAACCGCCTGCGCACTGCAGGCAGCAAAGCCAAGCCACCCGACCTGCACATCCGGGGCCACAAAGATGTGCGCTATGAGCGTGTGGCCCAGGCCATGGCTGCAGCACAAACGGCTGGAGTGCGCAAAATCGGCTTTATCACCGACCCGGCACAGCCGTAAAGCGCACCACACACATCACACACGGGGCATAAAAAAAGCCCGCTGCTTTTCAGGCAGCGGGCTTTTTTGCATGGCGGGGCACAGTGGCCACCACCACGGCATCGGAGTTACGCCTCGCGCGAAGCACGCTTGCGCTCGTGCTCTTTCAGGTGGCGCTTGCGCACGCGCAAGCTGGTCGGGGTGATTTCCAGCAACTCATCGTCGTCGATGAACTCCACGCCGTATTCCAGCGTCAGCTCAATCGGGGGCGTGATCTTGACGGCATCTTCCTTACCGCTGACGCGGAAGTTGGTCAGCTGCTTGGTGCGGGTGGCATTCACCACCAGATCGTTGTCGCGGCTGTGGATACCGATCACCATGCCTTCGTACACGGGATCGCCCGCTTTCACAAACATGCGGCCACGGTCGTCCAGCTTGCCCAGGGCATAGGTGAAAATTTCACCGTCGTCCATCGAAATCAGCACACCATTCTTGCGGCCACCGATCTCGCCCTTGTAAGGCTCGTAGCTATCAAAAATGTTGCTGATCATGCCGGTACCACGGGTCAAATTCAAGAACTCGTTGGTAAAGCCAATCAGACCACGCGCCGGAATGCGGTACTCCAGACGCACACGGCCACGGCCATCGGGCTCCATATTCACCAGCTCGCCCTTGCGCTCGCCCAGGGCCTGCATCACGCCGCCCTGGTGGCCTTCTTCGATATCGGCTGTCACCATCTCAATGGGTTCGCAGCGCTCGCCATCGATCTCGCGGAACACCACGCGCGGCTTGGACACGGCCAGCTCATAGCCTTCGCGGCGCATTTCTTCCAGCAAGATGGTCAGGTGCAATTCGCCACGACCGGACACTTCAAAAATGCCGTCCTCGTCGGTTTCCTTGACGCGCAGGGCCACGTTGGAGCGCAGCTCTTTTTGCAGACGATCCCAAATTTGGCGGCTGGTCACAAACTTGCCTTCACGACCGGCCAGGGGCGAGGTGTTCACGCAGAAGTTCATGGTCAACGTCGGCTCGTCGATTTTCAGCATCGGCAGCGGCTGGGGATTGGCCGGATCGGTGATGGTCTCGCCAATGCCGATGTTTTCAATGCCGCTGATGAGCACGATTTCTGAGGGGCCTGCCTCGGTCACTTGCACGCGATCCAGACCCTGGAACTTGTGGATCTGGTTGATGCGGCCCTTGTAGCTCTTGCCATCGGGCCCGGCCATAACCAGCACATCCTGACCCGCCTTGAGCGTGCCCTGGTTGATGCGGCCCACGCCGATACGGCCCACAAACGTGGAGTAATCCAGCGCCGAAATCTGCATCTGCAAGGGCGCCGTCGCATCCGCCTTCACCGCGGGCACATGCTCCAAGATGGTGTCGAACAGCGCCGACATATCCGGCCCCCACTGCTCACCGGGCGCGCCTTCGGTCTTGGACGACCAGCCATTGATGCCCGAGGCGTACACCACCGGGAAATCCAGCTGCTCGTCGGTGGCGCCCAGCTTGTCGAACAGGTCGAAAGCGGCGTTGATCACCTTGTCGGGGTTGGCGCCGGGCTTGTCCACCTTGTTCACCACCACGATGGGTTTCAGACCCAGAGCCAGGGCCTTCTTGGTCACGAAACGCGTCTGGGGCATGGGGCCTTCTTGCGAGTCGATCAGCAGCACCACGCCATCGACCATGGACAGCGCGCGCTCCACCTCACCACCAAAGTCCGCGTGGCCGGGGGTGTCCAGAATGTTGATGTGGGTGTCTTTCCAAGACACGGCGCAGTTTTTGGCCAAGATGGTGATGCCGCGCTCACGCTCAATGGCGTGGTTGTCCATGACGGTGTCCACGACTTTCTCGTGGGCCGCGAAAGTGCCCGAGGAGCGCAGCAGCTGGTCCACCATGGTGGTTTTGCCATGGTCCACGTGGGCAATGATGGCGATGTTACGGATTTGTATGCTCATAAGATTTCCCAATGCCGCGTTTATGAGGGGCGCGACTTCCCTTCTAAAATTTGTTGAATTTCCAGGGGACTGAGCAGCCGATCCGGTATCAGCTCCCCGGCATGGATATGGCCCACGCCCAACAGCGCATGGGGCGTCTGGCCATAGACGGCCACAGCGGGCGCATCGGGCCAGGTGCCGCGACGGCGCAAGCCGGTCAGAAAACGCGCCGCATCTTCAGGGCCCAGGGTGACAGGGGTGTGTCCTTGCAGCAGATGGTCGGCAGGCAGCACCTGCGCCAGGCGCTGCTCTTCGGGCAAGGCCTCCAGCTGCGCCAGGGTGATGCACCCCTGCAGCCCCATGCCGCCCGTGGCCGTGCGGCGCAGGCTGCGCAGGTGGGCGCCGCAACCCAGCGCCGCGCCGATGTCTTCGGCCAGGGTGCGAATGTAGGTACCCTTGCTGCAGGTCACTTCTATTTCGATAGCTGGTAGCGCTTCACTGTCTTGCGTTAGCGAGAGCTTTAGTGCGTAAATGACCACGTCGCGTGCGGGACGTGCTACGGTTTCTCCAGCACGAGCGTACTCGTAGAGCGCCTTGCCGTCTTTTTTCAAGGCACTGTGCATGGGCGGCACCTGCTGGATGGCGCCGGTAAATTGCGCGGCCACAGCCGCTAGGCGCTCAGGCGTCAGTTGTGCGTCATCGACGGGGCGCTCTTGCACGACATCCCCTTCGGCATCGGCGGTGGTCGTCGTCTGGCCCAGACGGGCCACGGCGAGGTAGGTTTTGGACGCTTCCAGCTGCAAGGCACTGAACTTGGTCGCCGCGCCAAAGCACAGCGGCAGCACGCCAGTGGCCAGCGGATCGAGCGTGCCGGTGTGCCCGGCTTTTTCGGCGCGCAGCAGCCACTTGGCTTTTTGCAAAGCGTCGTTGCTGGACAGGCCCAGCGGTTTATCGAGCAGCAACACCCCATGCACAGGGCGCCGCTGCACCCGTGTGCGAGGGGCGTTCATCGGGCTTATTCCTGTTCAGGGCCACGCGACGCCACGGCTTTGGCGATCAAAGCGTTCATGTCGGCGGCGCGTTCCTGGGTGCGGTCGTACACAAAGTGCAGCGTGGGCACGGTGTGGATGTGCAGGCGCTTGAACAGGGCGTTGCGCAGAAAGCCTGCGCCCTGGTTGAGCGCGTCCTGCGTGGCCACAGGATCGCCCACCAGCAGGCTGAAATACACCTTGGCGTGGGCGTAGTCGGGGGTGACTTCCACCGACTGCAAGGTCACCATGCCAACGCGCGGGTCTTTCAACTCGCGCGCGATCAGCTCCGACAAATCACGGCGGATCTGGTCGGCAACCTGGTAACTGCGATGGGCCACAGCGGGCTTACGGGAACGGGGCATCTTGTAAATAAAGTGAGCTGCAGGCGCTGATCCAGCAAGGGTTTCAGATACTTTTAAACCTTGAAGCCTTGCCAAATCAGCGGGAGCAGCTATCGTTTTTATCAGGCTTTACAGCGTACGGGCGATCTCGCGGATCTCGAACACTTCCAACTGGTCGCCTTCGCGGATGTCGTTGTAGTTCTTGAGCTTGATACCGCACTCAAAGCCTTCCTTGACTTCCTTGACGTCGTCCTTCATGCGGCGCAGCGATTCGATCTCTCCGGTGTAGATGACCACGTTGTCGCGCAGCAGACGGAAGTGGGCGTGGCGCGTGACCTGACCTTGCAGGATGTACGAACCGGCCACGGTGCCGATCTTGGAAGCAACGAACACGGTGCGGATCTCGGCCAGACCGATGATCTCTTCGCGCTGCTCGGGCGCCAGCATGCCGGACATGGCCGACTTCACCTCTTCGACCGCGTCGTAGATGATGTTGTAGTAGCGCAGGTCCACATCGTTGGCCTCGGCGGTCTTGCGTGCCTGGGCATCGGCACGCACGTTGAAGCCGATGATGATGGCCTTGGAAGCCAGCGCCAGGTTCACGTCCGATTCGCTGATGCCGCCCACGCCGGAGTACACCACCTGCACTTTGATCTCGTCGGTCGAGAGCTTGAGCAGCGAGGCCGACAGCGCTTCTTGCGAGCCCTGCATATCGGCCTTGATGATCAGCGGCAGCGTCTGCACGTCGCCCGCGGTCATGTCGGCAAACATGTTTTCCAGCTTGGCCGCTTGCTGCTTGGCCAGTTTGGTGTTGCGGAACTTGCCTGCGCGGTAGGTGGCCACTTCACGGGCACGGCGCTCGTCGGCCATGACCATGAAGTCGTCGCCCGCCTGCGGCACGTCGGACAGACCCTGAATTTCCACCGGGATCGAGGGGCCAGCCTCTTTGGCGGGCTTACCCACTTCGTCCAGCATGGCACGCACACGGCCATAGGTTTGACCGGCCAAGACGATGTCGCCCACTTTCAGCGTGCCGGACTGCACCAGCACCGTGGCCACCGGGCCGCGGCCCTTGTCCAGCTGGGCTTCGATGACCAGGCCCTTGGCCATGGCATCCACCGGGGCCTTGAGTTCCAGCACTTCGGCCTGCAGCAGCACATGCTCGAGCAGCTCGTCGATGCCCATGCCGGTCTTGGACGATACGGCCACAAAGGGCGAATCGCCACCGTATTCCTCGGGCACCACCTCTTCAGCGACCAGCTCTTGCTTGACCTTTTCGGGGTTGGCTTCGTGCTTGTCGGCCTTGGTCAGTGCGACCACGATCGGTACACCAGCCGCCTTGGCGTGCTTGATAGCCTCACGGGTTTGCGGCATGACGCCGTCATCGGCAGCACAGACCAAGATAACGATGTCGGTCGATTTGGCACCACGGGCACGCATGGCCGTGAACGCCTCGTGGCCGGGGGTGTCCAGGAAGGTGACGATGCCGCGCGGGGTTTCCACGTGGTAAGCACCAATGTGCTGGGTAATGCCACCGGCTTCGCCACTGGCCACTTTGCTGCGGCGGATGTAATCCAGCAGCGAGGTCTTGCCGTGGTCCACGTGGCCCATCACGGTCACCACAGGCGCACGCGACAGCAGCTCGCCGCTGTACTGCACGGCATCCTCTTCGCTGAAAGCTTCCGGATCGTCCAGGGCCGCAATCTTGGCGGTGTGGCCCATTTCCTCCACCACGATCATGGCGGTGTCCTGGTCCAGCGGCTGGTTGATGGTGACCATCTGGCCCATCTTCATCAGCACCTTGATCAGCTCGGAAGCCTTAACGGCCATCTTGTGCGCCAGTTCGGCCACGGTGATGGTCTCTGGCACCGAGATTTCCAGTGCGCGGAATTCCTGCTGCTGGGGCTGCTGCTGGCGCTGATCGCCACGGTCGTTGCCACGGCGGCCACCTTTGCCACCAGCGCGCCAAGCGTTACCGCCACGGCCTGCGCCCACGCCACCAGTGCTGTCGCCACGGGTTTTGATGCCTTTTTTCTTGTTGGCATCGTCATTGGCCCAGCTGGAGGACAGCTTGGCCGACTTGACTTCCTTGGTGTCTTTGCCTGGGGCATCCTTGCGACCCGCCACTGCCCCCGGCTTGTCGCCCGGCTTGGCAGGAGCGGCTTTTTTGGCTTGGGCCGCCGCAGTAGCGGGGGTGGCAGCTTTTTTGGTCTCTTCGGGTTTTTCCGGCTTTTTGGCCACCAGCACCTTCTTGGGAGCGGCCATCATGGCGCGGATGGCTTCGGCCTCAGCCAACGCCTTGCGGCGGCGGTCTTCCAGGTCCTTGGCGCGCTCAGCCTCTTCGCGGGCGCGCTCCTGTGCTTCCTGCTGGGCCTGCAGGCGCGCTGCTTCCTGCTCTTTGACGCGCTGCGCGGCGGCAGCTGCAGCCTCGGCAGCAGCTTCCTTCTTGGCTTCTTTTTCTTGGCGCTGCTTGGCGGCCTCAGAGGCAGCGTAGGCGCGGGCGCGCTCTTCAGCCTCGCGCTCCTTGCGCTCGCGCTCTTGGCGCTCTTCACGCTCCTGGCGCTCTTGGGCCAGCTGCGCCTCCTGGGAGGCAATGTTCTCGACTTGCTGCAGCACTTCTTCCTCGCGGCGCACCAGTTCCTTGTTTTCTTCGACCGCCTGCGCCACCTGGGCGGCGCGCGCGGCCACTTCAGCGGGGTCTTCGCGCTGGATGAAGGTGCGCTTCTTGCGCACCTCCACCTGAATGGTGCGCGCCTTGCCTGTAGCGTCGGCCTGCTTGATTTCGCTGGTCGAACGCTTGGTCAAGGTGATTTTCTTGCGCTCACCACCCACGCCGGTATTGGCCTGCAGGTGGTTGAGCAGCTGTTGCTTGTCGCCCTCGGTCAGCTCATCGCTGGCGCTGCGTTTGGGCACGCCAGCGGCCTGCAGCTGCTCCAGCAAAGTGTCGGGGGTTCTTTTGAGTTCAGCCGCAAAATCGGCAACGGTATTCAATGACATATCTCGGTTCTACCTCCCTACACTTATTCCTGATCCTGCGAGAACCAGTGGGCACGCGCACGGATGATGAGTTCCTTGGCTGCTTCGGGCGACTGGCCAGTCAGCTCGGTCAGCTCATCGATGGCCAGATCGGCCAGGTCGTCGCGGTTGAGTACACCGCCCTCGACCAACTTGGCCAACAGCTCGGGGGTCATGCCCTCCAGCGTGCGCAAATCTTCTTCCACCTGCCCCAGGGTTTCCTGTTGGGCAATTTCCTGTGTCAGCAGCGCATCCTTGGCGCGCGTACGCAGTTCGGTGACAGTTTCCTCGTCGAAGGCTTCAATTTCCAGCATTTCGGCCAGCGGCACGTAGGCCACCTCCTCCAAGCTGGCAAAGCCTTCTGCGACCAAAATGTCGGCCAGCTCGGCATCGACATCCAGTTTTTCCATGAACAACTTGCGCGCCGAATCGGTTTCTTCGGCTTGCTTTTGCGCCGATTCGGTGGCGTCCATGATGTTGATTTTCCAGCCGGTCAGGTCAGATGCCAAGCGCACGTTCTGACCACCACGACCAATGGCGATGGCCAAGTTTTCCTCATCGACCACCACATCCATGGCATGGCGCTCTTCATCGACCACGATGGACTGCACGTTGGCCGGGGCCAGCGCACCGATGACAAATTGCGCCGGGTCTTCGCTCCACAGCACGATGTCCACGCGCTCGCCAGCCAGCTCGTTGGTGACGGCGTTGACCCGCGAACCACGCACCCCCACGCAGGTGCCGATGGGATCCACGCGCTTGTCGTGGCTGACCACGGCGATCTTGGCGCGGCTGCCCGCGTCGCGCGCGCAGCTCTTGATGGTTAGCAGACCCTGTTCGATCTCCGGCACTTCGTTGCGAAACAGCTCGATCATGAACTCGGGCGCCGAACGCGACAGCAAAATCGGCGCACCGCGCAGCGTCAAATCCACCTCCATGATCATGGCACGCACGCGGTCGCCGGTGCGCAGGTTTTCTTTGGGGATCATCTCGCTGCGCTTGAGGCGCCCTTCCACCCGGCCTGACTCGACAATGATGTCGCCCTTGTCCAGACGCTTGACGGTGCCCGAGAAAATTTTCTCGCCACGCGCCATGTATTCGTTGAGCAGCTGCTCGCGCTCGGCATCGCGAATTTTTTGCAGGATGACTTGCTTGGCCGTCATCGCGCCAATACGGCCAATGGGCAGCGATTCGATCTGCTCTTCAATGTAGTCGCCCACCTGCACATCGGCCTGGCGCTCAACGGCATCCATGAGCAGCTCTTCAGCGGCCGGATTTTGCAGACCGGCATCGTCTGGCACCACCAGCCAACGGCGGAAAGTGTCGTAATCGCCCGATTCGCGGTCAATGGCCACGCGGATGTCGGCCTCACCCTCAAACAGCTTTTTCGTAGCCTGGGCCAAGGCCAGCTCTACCGCACCGAATACCACGTCGCGCTCGACGTTCTTTTCGCGCGAAATAGCTTCTACCAACATCAGTAACTCGCGATTCATGCGACCACACTCCTCATTTCATCCTTTGACGGCACCAGCCGCTGTGCCCCACCAGCAACAAGCTCGGGGGGCGCACACCACTGGCGTCTTCTTGCTTTACTCGTACGACCGACCACTTAGGCCTGCAACGGTTTGGCTGCACGGCCTTTGAAATTGACCACCGGCGCCAGGCGCGCCTCCTTGAGCTCATCCAGGGTGAACACCATGGCTTGCAAGGGCGGTGGAACATGTTTTTTGCTGATTTTTTGCCCCGGCTTGCGCTCGGGCTCATCGCTCCAGACGATCTGCCAGCTGCCGTCACTGCCTTCCAAGCGCTCCAGCGTGCCACGAAATTTTTTGCGGTTGGCGTTCACCTGGCCTTGCGCTGCAGCACCGATGGGCTCTTTGAGAGTGACGTCGATGAGCTCGCCCGTAAAACGCACGAAATCCATTTCGTGGCGCAGCAGGCGGTCGATGCCAGGCGAAGACACCTCCAGGCGCTGGTAGTCCACGCCATCGACTTCCAGCGCAAACTGCAGCTGGCGCGTGACCTTTTCGCAGTCTTCCACGGTGATGAAGGCTTCAGGCTGGGGAAATTGCTGCGCTGGCTCTTGCGCCGGTGCCTCTCCTGCTTGGGGGGGCTGCCAGGGCAAATCGATGGTGATCCGCAAAAGTCCCCCGGCAGAGCGCTCGATCTCTACCAAGTCGTAACCCAAGCCTGTTACGGTTTGCTCAACGATTTGCTGCAATGCCACTTTGCCTGCTCTTATCTTTCCGAAGGGGGGAACACAGGCAACCGGCCACAGCAAGCACCGATTTTGTAGGGGCATCTTGCTTGCAGGCGGCTGCCAACCACTTGCAAACGACCAAAAAAAACGGGCGGTTGTTACCCGCCCGTTTGGTCGTGAACTGCGGATTATAGCGGGTAAACGCTTGAAAAGCCAAGCGCCCACTGTGTGTTACGCGCCACTAGAGGGCGCGTTGCGCCAGCCAAGGCTGCAGGCGCTGCCACAGCTGCTGGGCCTGCGCATCCACGCCCATGCTCTGGGGCGATGTCGCCTCTTGCAGCGATTGCAGCAAGCGCTGCAGCACCGCCGCCTGCGGCACCAGTGGCCCCATAAAGCGCACCACATCGCCCTGGGCAATCAGCAGCGTGGGGAAAGTTTGCACCTCCACATCGCCCACGACCTCTTCTTCGTCTTCCACATCGACCCAGGCCCATTGCCACTGCGGGTACGGATACTGGGCCTGCAGCGTGGTGAAGGTGTCCTGGTAGGCGCGGCAGGTGGCGCACCACTGGGCGCACAGGCACACCACGCTCCAGTCGGGGCGCAGCGATGGCGATGGGCATTGGGGCTGGGCCAGGCTCATGCGGTACCAATCCTTGTGTCACACATAAAAAAACCCCGGGCTTGCACACGGGGCTGTCGGCGGCCAGGGGCACGCCACCTAGGCGGTCAGGGCTTAGCCGTGGCGCTTGCCTGGGTTTTTCTTGAAACGGGTGTGCACGCCACGCTCCAGGCTCACGCGCTGGCCACGGCCACCGGTGGGCACGCTGTAGCCATTGACGGGAACGGGACGGGGGGTGCGTTTGCGATCGGCTTCGGTAACGATTTTGTTGCCCATGTTGATTGCTCCTGAGGGAATGGGGTCGGTGAAAAACCTCGCATTCTTTCATATCCAGCCCCCCACGGCAGGCAAACCGACAAAATTACCCCGGTGGGACACCCTTGCGCCTGGCGAAAGTGATCGCTGCGGCAGAGAGAAGAACTTGCAGATGCCGTGCCTGCGTCTGGGCAAATTTCATCAATAAGTAGAGCTGCTCGCGCTTGATATACAAGGATTTCAGATAGATTTCTACCCAAAACCCTGGTAATTCAAGCGCTAACAGCTTTGATTTTCAGAGCATGGCCTGCACCAGCTGCTGCGTGTAGGGATGCTGGGGCGCATCGAGCACGGCGTCCACGCCACCGGCCTCCACCACCGCGCCATCCTTCATCACCAGCACCTCATGCGCCATAGCACGCACCACGTCCATATCGTGGGTGATGAGCAAATAGGCCAGGCCGTGCTCGCGCTGCAGCTGCTGCAACAACGCCAGCACCTGCTTTTGGATGCGCGCATCCAGGGCGCTGGTGGGTTCATCCAGCACCAGCACCTGCGGCTGCAAGATCAACGCGCGCGCAATCGCCAGGCGCTGGCGCTGCCCGCCCGAGAACGCATGCGGGTAGCGCTGCAGCAGGCCGGGGAACTGGTGGCTGTGCAGCCCCACCTCGGCCAGCGCCTGCACCACCCGGTGGCGCCGTGCGCTGGCATCGAGCTGCGGCGCATGCACCAACAAGCCCTCGCCGACAATTTCTTCCACCGTCAGGCGTGGCGACAGCGCCGAGAACGGGTCTTGGAACACCACCTGCACCACGCGGCGCAGCGCCCGGTTGTCTGCCGTGTTGCGCGTGGCCGGTTGCTGCCAGCTGTGCCCGGCAATCTGCAACTGCCCCTGGCTGGGCAGCAGCCCCAGCACCGCCTGCGCCAAGGTGGATTTGCCCGAGCCCGATTCGCCCACCACGGCCAGCGTTTGCCCTTGGCGCAGCGCAAAGCTGGCGCCCTGCACGGCGACAAACTCGCCCTTTTTGAACCAGCCGCGCAGCCCCGGCAGCGCTGTGGGGTAGGTCACGCGCAGCTGCTCGGCAGCGATTTGCAGCGGCGCATCGTCCGCCGCCGGGTGCACATGGCGCTGCGGCGTGCTGTCGAGCAACTGGCGCGTGTAGGGGTGCTGCGGGTTGGCAAACAGGTGCGCGGTGTGGGCCTGCTCAACGATGTGGCCGTGCTGCATCACCGCCACGCGGTCGGCAAAGCGGCGCACCAAATGCAGGTCGTGGGTGATAAGCAGCACGGCCATGCCGGTCTGGCGCTGCAAGTCGGAGAGCAGCTCCAGCATCTGCGTGCGCAGCGCCACATCCAGCGCGGTGGTCGGTTCATCGGCCAGCAGCAGCTTGGGGCGACTGGCCAGCGCCATGGCCAGCATGGCGCGCTGGCGCTGCCCGCCCGAGAGCTGATGCGGCCAAGCCTTGGCGCGCTGCTGCGGCTGCGGGATGCCGGTAGCGGCCAGCAGCTCGATGGCCTGCGCCCAGGCCGCCTGCGCGCCCAAACCTTGCTTGAGTTGCAGCACCTCAGCAATCTGCTGGCCCATGCGCATCAGCGGGTTGAGCGCGGTCATGGGCTCTTGAAAAATCATGGCCACGTCGCTGCCGCGTACGCCCAGCAATTCGCGCTCAGATAAAGTGAGCAGGTCACGCCCATCCAGTAAGGCTGAACCGCTGATTTTGGCGTCATCAAGCAAGCGCAGCAGGCTGAGCGCCGTGACCGACTTGCCCGAGCCAGACTCGCCCACCAGGGCCAGTTTTTCGCCCGCGTGCAGGGCAAAACTCACGCCTTGCACCACGGGCTTGCCACCAAACGCAACGTGCAGGTCTTGCACCTGCAGCAGGGGGGGGATTGCGGTAGAGATCGTTTCCGACATAGCTACTCCACTGCGACTACCGTGTCGTACAAGCCAACCTGGGTCAATCCTTGGTGGCGATCAATCCCGGTGTAACGCAGCGAGGCATCCTCGTACCGCCGAAAAGCAAATACTGCGGCGTTCATTTGCTCGGTGTTGAACACCTTGAGCTGCACCAGCAGGTGAAAGTCTTGCACCGTCAGGCCCGTCACCGTCAAAAATAGCTCTGGCTCCAGCTTGGTAATCACGTCCTGCAAGGTGTTCTCGCGGAAGTCCGTCAGGTACATGAACGCCGGGATGCGCGTAGCAAACTTGATCAGCTTCTCCTGCACCAGCTTGCGCTGCGATTTGTATTCCCGCTCTTCGGCGGACAGCTCTTTTTTCTCTTTGGCCGACAGCGCCTCGTCCTTGGCCTTTTGCTTCAGGGCTTTGACCTTTTCGCTCTTGTTGATGATGGTTTCAATCACCTTGTCGCCCAGCGCGCGCCAGCCCTCGATGCGCTCCACGGCAGCCATGGCCTCGGGGTTGTCGAGAATGCGGCGCAGGGTGCCGTTGTCCACATTCACCAGCAGCGCGCTTTCCCACTTGCGCGCCAGCAGCGTGGCCGAGGTGCCCGCCATCGCAATATCCAAAATGCCGCCCGCGTCAATCTGCGTCATGTGGGCGCCATCAAACGCCAGCACCGGCAGAAAGGCTACCAAATCACGCACCGCGTTTTCGGGGTTGGACTCGCCCGGCGACAGACCAATGCCGTATTCCGACAACTGGCGCAGCGCGCGCGTAGGCGCAAAGTCAAACACAAAGCACACGGGTTTGAGGATTTCTTCCTCGTTCGGGTTGTCGCCGTTGGGGTTCTTGATCGACCACGGCGACTGCACCCGAAACGCTGCCTGAAAGTAACTCTCGGGCGACTTGAGATTGCGCAGCATCAAGATGGAAGACCACTGCGCCACCGTCACGCCCGTGGTCAGCTTGCCGCACGACAGGGTGATGGTTTGGCTGTCGAAGCCGCTGCCAATGGCCTGGCGCACCGGCGGCAACGCTGCCAGCCCAATACCCGCTGCGCTGCCTGCGGCCACGATGACCTGGTAGCCATGCCAAAAAGTGTTGTGCCGCTCGGCCAGCAAATTCGCCATGGCGTGGCACGCGGCCACGTCGGGCAAATACCAAAACGAATGCTGCAAATACGGCAGCAGCCGCACATCGGAATACGGAAACGGTGGCCGCGTGCCGGTTTTCAGCAGCTCGGCAGACTGCGCCAAATGCCCGCCCCGAATGATGTCCAGCCACTTTTGCACATCGCCCTTGTGCTTGAACTGCGCTCCAGCGCCGCTGCCGCTGGCCTCAAAAAACGCATTCAAATCGAACTCGTCAAACTCGCCACCGCTAGCCACCGCCAGCAATTCATCGGGCATTTGGTAAGTGAGCAAGCGCATTTGCGGCAAAGCACCATACGGGTTGCGCTGGCCAGGGTACTCCTGGGCAAAGGCTGCTTTGGCGCGCTGCTCGTCGGTGTAAGTCCAGTTGAAAATTTGCTCTTCGATGAACTCGCCCGTGGCCAGCGCCTTGAACGGCGTGCCCGACAGGTACAAATAGGCCCGCGTGGTGATGGGCAAAAAGTCGGTCTCCAGCGTGGCGCGCATACCCAGCTCTTCGTTCACCTGCTCCAGCACGCCCTCCAGTTCTTTTTCTTTTCTGACGCTGGTATCGTCTTCGCCCTCGAACAGCTCTTTGGCCGTGTCGCGCCACGCGCCAAAGTGGTATTCGTCGAACACCACCACATCCCAGTTCAGCGTGTGCAGCCACTCGTTACGGGCTTTGATATTGCCTGCCGCATCGCGCCCCAGCAGGTCTTGAAACGAGCCGAAATACACCAGCGGCCTGCTGGGGTCGGCCTGCGTGGGGTCGCTGCCCGCGTTGCGCGACAGGTATTGCCAACCGGCAAAGTCCACATGGTTTTCCAGATCGGTTTGCCAGGCGTCTTCCACCGCGGGTTTGAAGGTCAGCACCAGCACGCGGCGGGCTTGCAGCTTTTTCGCCAGTTGGTAGGTGGTGAAGGTTTTGCCAAAGCGCATCTTGGCGTTCCACAAAAAGCGCGGCGCGGCTTGCGGGTCTTCGGCCCAGATGGACTGGTAGTAATCGAAGGTTTTGTTCACCGCCTCGGCCTGCTCGGCGCGCAGGCCAAAGGTTTCATGGTGCGTGCCGCCCAGGCGTTGGCCGCTGCGCAGCTCGGCCAGCACGGTTTGCACGTCGGCGACGGTACAGCGCATCCATTCCAGTTGGGTGTTTGCAAAGCCTTTGCGCACCAGCGCAGCGCGCACGTCGTGATCAGAAAACACGCTGCCGTCGTCACGCTCTGCGGGCTCGTCCAGCTCGATGGTGAAGTTCTGGATGGCGGCGGTTTTGAGCTGCTCAGCCACACGCTGGCGCACATTGCGCGTGGTCTGGCCCACCTTGAGCTGGCCGTGGTGCGCAGCATCGGCAATGGAATAGGCGTAAATGCGCGGGCGGGCCTGGGGTTTGGACGGGAGGACTTCGTCGATGCTGGGCTTATTCATCCTCGCCCTCATCGGCAGCGTTCTCGTCAAACAGTTCCGCGTCGTGCTCGGCGACTTGGGATTCAATGAAGGCGATTTCTTCGGTCGTCAGGCCGTAACGCTGGTAGAGCTTGGCGTCTGTCCATTCCTGGTCGAGTGGTAGTTCTGGAACAAAGCCGTAAACACCACGGGCAGCATCTTGGGTGGGCTTACGCAGCGACACAAGGAATCGCACGAATCGAGTGCGCAAGTAGCTGGCGTAGTGCTTCGCCTCCGCTTCAGACTCGAAATGCCCAGCCACGATGTAACTCTCCGTGCATGCCGTGCCGGGTTCGGCAATGATCGGCTTGCTCAAAAATTTGGTTTCGATAGCTGCGCTGGTTCCCTGAACCCGAGTCATCAGAATCTTCCACTTGTCGATCCAGGCGGTATTCGTTGGGATATCCGAACGCTCGACCCAGGTAACTTTTTGAGAGCCGAAAAGTTTTACGGGGTTTTTTAGGCCCTTGGAGTTCGGTTTGCCGTGGAAAAAAGTTCGCAGTCCGAATGGCTTTTGGCTGGAAACCCGATTACTCAGGGTTGCTTTGTCTTTTGTGAGCACCTTTTCCAAGATCGGCACCGCTTCATTGCGCCGCACCAAGATGTCATACGCATCCAAATGGCGCGCAACCGCTGGGCCTGTGGGCTGTCCGTCCCACATCGTCTGCACAGAGCACGGCCCGCTGTGCTGGCGGTCCCACAAGAAGTAGGAAACACCGCCGCGAATCTTCACACCCGGAAAACCCTCGTACAGCTTGGGAAAGTCCACGATGTTGCGCAGGTGCTTGTCGGAGAGCATTTTTGCCCTGAAGCCATCAAGGCCTTTGCCGCCCGCCATCCAGCGCGATGGCGTCACAAACACCGCGTAGTGCGGGTCTAGTTCCAAGGCCTTTTCTACAAACAATTGGTAAATGGGCGCGGCGCTAGAGCCATAGCCGCCATCGCTTAACTGGTACGGCGGGTTGCCAATGATCACGTCGAATTGCATGTCTGCTCCAAATAACTCGGCCATGCGAGCCTTGATGTGGTCGGTATGGATAAAGGCGAAAGACTCCGATTTCTGGCCACCTGGCTACCGTGCTTTTTTGTAATTCACCAACACAATGCCTGCGGCCACCAACGCCAGCGCGCCCAGCAGGCCGGGGGTGATGGGCTCGCCCAGCCAGCCTGCGCCAAACAGCAAGGCGAAGACGGGCGTCAGGAACACAAACGCGGAAATCTTCGTTGCCGGGTAGTGGGCCAGCATCCACACCCAGGCCAGGTAGCTGGCAAAAGCGCCCACCAGCCCCTGGATGAGCAGCGACATCCAGGCAAAGGCGCTGAGTTGCCCGAGCGCAGGCCAGGACTCGCCCAGCGCGAGCGACACGCCCGGCAACAGCAGGCTGCTGACGCTCACCTGGAACAGCAGTTGCTGCTCCGGCGCCATGTGGCCAACCCGGGTGCTGCGGATCACCACCGTGGTCAGCGCCCAAAACAGGCTGCCGCCCAGGGCCAGCAAATCGCCCCACCAGCCATAGGGCAGGGCGGCTTGGGCGCGGCCTGCCAGGCTATCGGTAAGTGCCCACGCCACACCCACAAAAGCGCAGGCCAGACCCGCCCACTGCAACGCACGCAAACCCTCGCCGGGCACAAAGCGTGGTAGCAGCAAGGCCACCCAGAAGGGCGCAGCGTACAAAAACACCGTCAGCCGCGAGGCCGAGGTGTACTGCAGCCCGAGGTACAGGCAAATGAATTCAGCCGTGAACAGCAGACCTACCAGCAGCCCTGCACCCCAGGCCTGGGGCCGCGCCAGCACCGCGATGCCGCGCCACAAGCACCAGGCCAGCAGCGCCAGCGTAGCGATGCCAAAACGCACGGCGGCCTGAAACACCGGGGGCAGCTCGGCCATGGTGGCTTTGGTCAGCACCTGCTGAAAGCCCCAAAACAGGCAACAGGCCAGCAGCAGGCCCATGGCCAAGGTATCAAGGTGGTCTTTACGGGCGTGGGGCATGGGCGCGATTATGGGCAGCTGGTGTGGCTCTACCGTGTTCGCTTCACGCGTGGCCTCTCCATGCCAACGGTTTTCCCCCGTACCCACAGCGGTTTCTGCTCCTAAGACCCAGGCAGCTTGCCCGATTGCTTTTCGATTTTCTTGTCCTCGGCTTTCACCCGGCGCTCCAGCTTTTTGATGTCTTCTTCTGGTGGCAGCTGCTCTGGTGACCTGTCTCGATCATTTTCGTGACGCCACGAAAATGATCGACCTCTATGTAACCCGTTGACTTGCAAGACGCTATCGCCCGATGGATGGCCGTAGTGAAGTTCTCCCAGCGGGCATAGCCCAGAGGCTCCATCAGGTCGCGGGCAAACCAGAACTCAATGCCCTCGTCGGGCAGTTGCTGGCTGAGTTCATCAAAGCGTGCGGTGAGCTGGGGAACGATGGTGTCGGTCATATGCAGTCTCATTGCGCCTTTCTGGGATCGAGCGCATCGCGCAGGGCATCGCCCATAAAGGTCAGCAGCAGCAGCGTCAGCGCCAGCACGACAAAGGTGGAGAGCGAAATCCACCACGCATCGATGTTGTTCTTGCCCTGGGCCAGCAGCTCGCCCAGACTGGGGGTGCCCGGCGGCACGCCCAGGCCGAGAAAGTCCAGCGAAGTGAGCGCCAAAATCGCCGCACTCATACGAAACGGCAAGAAGGTGACCACGGGCGTCAAGCTGTTGGGCAGGATGTGGCGCCAGATGATGGCGCCATTGGACACGCCCAGCGCGCGCGCGGCTTTGACGTAATCGAGCTGGCGGTTGCGCAAAAACTCGGCGCGCACGTAGTCCGACAGGCCCATCCAGCCAAACAGCGACAGCAGCACCAGCAGCAAGCCAATGCTGGGCGCGAGCACGGCGCTGAAGATGATGAGCAGGTACAGCTCGGGCATGGAGCCCCAGATTTCAATAAAGCGCTGAAAGGCCAAGTCGGTCTTGCCACCAAAAAAGCCCTGGATGGCCCCAGCGAGCACGCCCAGCACCACGCCCACGGTGGTCAGTGCCAGGGCAAACAGGGCGCTGACGCGAAAGCCATACAGCAGCTGCGCGGCCATGTCGCGCCCGCGCTCGTCGGTGCCCAGCCAGTTGGCCCGCGACGGCGGCGCCGGGTTGGGCTGCTCGGCAAAGTAGTGGATGGTGTTGGCACCGTAGCGATTGGGGGCAAACAGCGCCCAGTTGCCATCGCGGCCCAGTTGCGCTTGGATGAAGGGGTCGAGGTAGTCGGTGGGCGTTTGGAAGTCGCCGCCGAAGGTGGTTTCCGGGTAGTCGTGCCACAGCGGGGTGTAAAGCTGCCCTTGATAGCGCACCAGCAACGGGCGATCGTTGCTCAGCAGCTCGGCCCCCAGACTGGCCACCAGCAGCGCCACAAACAACCACAAGCTCCACAGCCCCAGCCGATGGCGCGCAAAACGCTGCCAGGCGCGGCGGGCGGGAGAAGCTCCTACTTCAGTAGCTGCTAGCGCTTGCTGGGCAAGCGTTTCAGTCGAATTTGACACGAGGATCCACCCAGACGTAACACAGGTCAGAAATCAGCTTGGTCACCAGCCCGATTAAGGTGAACAGGTACAGCGTGCCCAGCACCACCGGGTAATCGCGGCGGATGACGCTCTCGTAGCTGAGCAGGCCCAGGCCGTCGAGCGAGAACAGCGTCTCAATGAGCAGCGAGCCGGTAAAAAACGCCCCGATAAAGGCCGCCGGAAAGCCGGTCACGATGGGCAGCAGCGCATTGCGAAACACGTGGCGGTAGAGCACCTGCCGGTCGCTCAAGCCCTTGGCGCGCGCGGTGAGTACGTACTGCTTGCGAATCTCTTCCAGAAAGGCATTTTTGGTGAGCATGGCCGTCACCGCAAAGCTGCCCGCCACCATGGCCAGCACCGGCAAGGTGATGTGCCACAGGTAATCGACCACTTTGCCCATCAGACTCAGCTGCTCCCAATTGGGCGAGGTCAGCCCGCGCAGCGGAAACCACTGCAACTGCCCACCAAACACCACCAGCAGCGCCAGCCCGAGCACAAAGCCAGGGATGGCATAGCCCACCAAAATCACCAGCGTGGTCACCAGATCAAAGCTGGAGCCTGCGCGCACCGCTTTGGCAATGCCCAGCGGGACGGCCACCAGGTAGCTGATGAAAAACGTCCACAGCCCCAAGCTGATGGAAACGGGCAGCTTTTCCACGATGAGCTGCCACACATCTTTGTTTTGAAAGAAGCTGCGCCCCAAGTCAAAGTGGGCAAACTGGCCCAGCATCTGCAGGAAACGCTCGGGCGCAGGTTTGTCAAAACCGTACAGCGCCTTGATCTCTTGCAGGCGCTGTGCGTCCACGCCTTGCGCGCCCCGGTAGGCCAGACCGGCACCCTCCCCGCCTGCACCGGCTGCGCCGGCTTTGGCCTCGGCCAGGTACTGCTCCACCGGCCCACCGGGCACAAACTGGATCACGATGAAAGTGAGCAGCAGCACGCCCAGCAAGGTGGGCAGCATGAGCAAAATGCGTTTGAGTACGTAGGCCAGCATGGGGCGATTATGGCGGTGGCATGTACGCCTCTTTGGGGACGCACGCCGTGCGCTGTTGGTCAGCTTTCTGCCGCTTGCCCCAGCACCCCAAAGCGCTGCAAAGTGCGCTCACGGGCCTGGGCATGGTCCACCACCGGCAGCGGGTAGTCCTGCCCCAGGCGCAGGCCACAGGCTTGCAGCTCCAGCGGTTTCATGGCGGCGGGAAAGTGCAGGTGCTTGTCCGGCACGCGCGCCAGCTCGGGCACGTAGCGGCGGATGAACTTGCCCTCGGGATCAAATTTTTGCGACTGTGTGATGGGGTTGAAGATGCGAAACCACGGCTGGGCGTCGCAGCCCGTGGAGGCGGCCCACTGCCAGCCGCCGTTGTTGGCGGCCAGGTCGTAGTCGTTGAGGTGCTGGGCAAAAAAGCGCTCGCCCCGGCGCCAGTCGATGCCCAGGTCTTTGGTCAAAAAGCTGGCCACCACCATGCGCAGGCGGTTGTGCATGTAGCCCGTTTGCAGCAGTTGGCGCATGGCCGCGTCCACCAGCGGGTAGCCGGTGCGCGCCTCGCACCAGGCTTGCCACAGTGCGGGCGCATCGTCCCACTGCACGCGGTCGTAGGCGGGGCGAAACGACTGCGTGACCACATGCGGGTGGTGGCGCAAGATCATGAAATAAAAGTCGCGCCACGCCAGCTCGGAGAGCCACGTTTGCGCGCCCGCGCAGCCCTGCGCGGCCTGCGCCGCTGCCAATGCCGCCAGCTGGCGAATGGACACCGTGCCAAAGCGCAAATGCACCGACAGGTAGGACACGCCCTTGCGTGCCGGAAAATCGCGCGCGTCTTTGTAGCCTTTGAGGCGCGGCACGAAGTTGCTCCATAGCTGCTGCGCGCCCTGCATGCCCGGCGGCAAGGGCAGCGTGCCCAGGTTGGTGGCGCTAAAGCCCAGGTCGGCCAAGCTGGGCAGCCGCTCCCCTGCGGGCGGTGGCGCCAGGTGGCGGGCGTAGCGCTCCACTGGGTAGGGCGTGAGCTGAAAGGCATCGAGCTTTTGCAGCCAGGCACGTTTGTAGGGGGTGAACACGCTGTAAGGCTGTCCCTGCTGGGTGAGCACTTCGCTTTTTTCCAGCAGTACCTGGTCTTTGTAGTCGCTGAAGGCCATGCCTGCGGCCTGCAGCGCCTGCGCAACCTGCTGGTCGCGGGCGATGGCCTCGGGTTCGTAGTCGCGGTTGGTCAGCACTTCCTGCACCCCCAGGCTGCGCGCCAGCTGCACGATGGTCGCCGCCGCCGGGCCATGGCGCACGATCAGACCGCCACCGGGGGCGCCGCTGCGCGCGGCGAGCTGGCGCAGCCCCTCATCCAGCGCCACGACGCTGGCGTGAATGAACTCAACACGCCGGTCGCTGCGCGTGGGCAGGGCATCCAAGATGTCGGTATCGAACACGAAAGCGCAATACACGCGCTCGAAGCGGCGCAGTGCGTGGTACAGGGCGGCGTGGTCGTCGCAGCGCAGATCGCGGCGCATCCACACCAGGGCAGTACGGGGCATGGGCAAACCTGTCAAAACAAGGCCAGGATGGGCAGAGAAAAAGCCAAGCTTGGTATGCTAGCACCCCGCCCCATGCCGCTTATGAACCACACCCCCATCGTGAACTCGCTGCCTGCCCTACCCGCAACCACTTGCCCCGATCTGGCGCAGCTGCTGCAAACCGCTGTGGAGCAGGCATTCAATGCGGTGGTCATTACCAATGCCGGTTTGCACGATGGTGGCCCGTGCATCACCTATTGCAACTCCGCGTTTTGCCGCATGACGGGCTACGCCCTCACCGAGTTGCTAGGCCGCTCGCCGCGCCTGCTGCAAGGCCCCAAAACCGACCCGCAGGTGCTGCAACGGCTGCGCGAATGCTTGCAGCAAGGGCGGTTTTTTCAGGGTTCCACGGTGAACTACCGCAAGGACGGCAGCAGCTATCTGGTGGAATGGAACATTTCCCCCGTGCGCGATGCCCAGGGTCAGGTGCAGGCCTATGTGTCGGTGCAGCAGGACATCACAGCACGGGTACGGGCCGAGCAGCGCCAGGCCTTGCTGGCACGCGCACTGAACGCCACGCAAGATGCCGTGCTGATCGCCGATGAGCAGGCGCAGATTTTGTTCGTCAACCAGGCTTTTGAAGACCTGACGGGCTACCGCAGCGACGAAGTGCAGGGGCGCACGCCCAAATTTTTGCAATCGGGCGAGCACACGCCTGCTTTCTACGCCCAACTGCGCGAAGCGCTGGAGCGCGGCGAAAGCTACCAAACCACCTTTGCCAACCGGCGCAAAGACGGCAGCCTGTACCACGCGGCGCAAACCATCACGCCGCTCAAAGACAAGGCCGGGGCCACGCAGCACTATGTCAGCGTGACCAAGGATGTGACCGAGCTGGTGACGCGCACCCAGGAGCTGCGCGAGCAGGCCCACCACGACGCACTGACCGGCCTGCTCAACCGCCGCGCCGGCGAGCAGCAGCTCCAGCGCTGCCAACGGGCAGCGCAACTGGAGTGCCAGGACTACGCGCTGATCTTGGCCGACATTGACAACTTCAAGTCCATCAACGACCGCTTTGGCCACGATGAGGGCGACCGCGTGCTGCAGCGCTGCGCGGCGCTGCTCAGCCGCACGGTGCGCAGCGGCGATGCGCTGATCCGCTGGGGGGGAGAGGAATTTTTGATTGTGTTGCCCGGTTGCAAGCTGGCTGCGGCGCAGGAGCTGGCAGAACGCATCCGCCGCACCATGGCCTGCGAGCAAGATGCCGTGGTGGGCACCATCACCCTGTCGCTGGGCGTGGGCGCCTGGCAGCCGGGCGAATGCAGCTCCACGCTGCTGCGGCGCACCGACCAGGCGCTGTACCGCGCCAAAACCAGCGGCCGCAACCAAGTCGCCGTCGCACCGTAGCGTTGGCGCCAGCGCGTGCGGCTTCAGTCCTCAGGCCAGTGGATGGCGGGCAGCTGCTCGAACGCAGGCTTGGCAAACAGGTAGCCCTGAAAGTAGTGAATGCCCAGGGCCCGCAGGGCGCGGTATTCGGCCAGCGTTTCCACGCCTTCGGCAATCACCTCGATCGACAGCGCCTTGCACACGCCCAAAATGCCCTGCACGATGGCGTGGCGCACCGGGTTGGTGTCGATCTGGCGCACCAGCTCCATGTCGAGCTTGATGATGTCAGGCTGAAACTCGGCCAACAGGTTCAGGCCCGCGTAACCCGCGCCAAAGTCGTCAATGGCGGTTTTAAAGCCCCGGCGCCGGTACTCTTGCAAGATGCGCTTGAGGTGGTCTTTGTCCACCACACGCTCGTTTTCGGTGATTTCAAAAATTAAGCGGTCGGTGGGGAATTGGTGCTGCTGCGCGGCTTCCAGCGTGGTGCGAATGCAGGCGGCAGGCTCGTACACCGCATTGGGCAAAAAGTTGATGCTGACGTGGCAGCCCATGCCCAGCTGGGCCGCCAGGCGCACGGCTTTGACGCGGCAAGCCTGGTCGAACTGGTAACGGTTGTCATCGTTCACCTGGCCCAGGATGTGGGCGGCGCCACTGCCGTCCAGGCCACGTACCAGCGCCTCATAGGCAAACACCTCGCGGCTGCGCACATCGACAATGGGCTGA
Source organism: Comamonas sp. (assembly GCA_028690035.1). Classification (GTDB taxonomy): domain Bacteria; phylum Pseudomonadota; class Gammaproteobacteria; order Burkholderiales; family Burkholderiaceae_C; genus Comamonas. The sequence goes on from JAQVCA010000001.1 coordinate 440,508, forward strand.
AACGCCATGCTGAAATCGATCGTCAGCGGCGGGCGATCCTGGCAGGCTTTGCAAGGGGCAATGGAGGATGTGCTGTGTATGGCCATGGGCGCATTTTACTTGAGCCCCCCATGCCCAGATGGGCAGGATGGTGCCACAAGATGGAGCAGGGTCAGCGGGGTGTTGAAGGTGGCACGGGGGTGGCGCCAGCGCGGCGCAGCCAGCGCATCAAGCGCCCGAGCACGGGCAGCTTTTCATAGAGTTCTTCGGCGGTGTCCCAGTAATCGCGGTGCAGCGTCACACGGCCTTGGGCGTCGAAATGCACCAGTGTGCCGCCGTGGATGCATTGCGGCACCTGCGCGCGCCAGCGCTTCATGCGAAAGTGAAATTCCCACTGCAAAAAAGCCTGCTGCCCCTGCGCCACGTGCTGGGTGACGACAAAGCGCGGCTGCTCCAGGCTTTCAAACATATGGGCAAAGATGGCGCGGATGGCGTGTACGCCCTGCACGTCGTTGAACGGGTCTTTGAAGCGTGCATCGGGGGCGTAGTAATCGTCCAGCTGCGCCAGCCGGGCGGGGGTGAGCTGCTCGTAGAGCTGGGCCAGGCGGGTGGCAGCGGCTTGGGCATCGGGCAAGTGCGTCATGCGTTACAGCCCCGTCATGCGATGAACCAAAGGAAAGTACCAACGGTACGGCAGCACGCGCAGCAGCTTGAGCCACAGCGTGAAGCGGCGCGGAAAGTGCAGCTCAAAGTCGCCCCGCTCCCAGCCGCGCAGCATGGCCTGGGCCGCTTGCTCCGGGGTGAGCAAGGCGGGCATGGTGAAATCGTTTTGGCGCGTCAGCGGGGTATCAACAAACCCAGGGTTCACCACACTCACCCCCACCCCTTGCGGGCGCAAGTCCAAAAACAAGGTTTCTGCCAGGTTGATGAGCGCGGCCTTGGTCGGGCCATAGGCCAAGCTTTGGGGCAGGCCACGCCAGCCCGCCACACTGGCCACCAAACTCAAATGCGGCGTGCGCCCGGCCTGGGCCGAGGCCCGCAGGCCCGGCACCACAGCGGCCAACAGGTGCAGCGCACCAGTCAGGTTCACTTGCTGGTGGCGCAGCAGCTCGGGCAGGGCCAGCGCGTCGGCGCGCATGGGGCTGTAATGGCCCGCGCAGTAGCACACCAAATCGAGCGGCGCCTGCGCCTGCAGGTGATGGGCGGCGTGCTGCACCGCCTGGGCGTCGGTCACGTCCAGCACCAGCGCCTGGCTGCCGGGGTGCTGCTGCACAAACGCATCCAGCAGCGCCTGCTGGCGTGCCGAAACGATCACCTGCGCACCCTGGGCGTGCAATTGCACGGCCACGGCGCGGCCAATGCCGCTGGAGGCACCTACCAGCCACACACGCTTGCCGCGCCAGTCAGCAATGGCAGGGTTCAAAGGCATGGCACCCCTCCTTACTGTTTGGTGAACGAGAGCAGCACCTCGCCCAGGGTGACGCCAAATTTGCTCATGGTGGCGCGGTTGAGCATCACCCGGTCATCGACCAAGAACATCCAGTCATCGAACTGCACTTCGTACTCCTTGCCGTCCACCGGCAGGCGCAAGGTGTAGTTCCAGCGAAAGGCATTGCCCGAGGTCTGGCCCTGGGCCTCGCCCACCACATCGCCCGCGGTGCCGGTGTAGCGCCCGTCGGCGTGCTTGGTCAGGCGCCAAATGCGCCGCTCGGTGCTGCCATCCGAATACGTGAAAGCCTCGTCGAGCACGCCCTGGTTGCCTTCCCAGTGGCAGTCCATCACCACGGTAAAGCGGCGCGCCACGGCGCCACTGCGCTTTTGAAACACCCCATGCGCCAGGATGCGGCCATTGAAATAGCGGTCCAGCTCCAGCAGCGGGCGCTCTTGGGCGTAGTCGGTCACTTGGGGGCTGGCACAGCCGGTGAGCACGGCCGTACCGGCAAGCAAGGTGAGTAAAGCGTGGCGGCGGGTTTTCATGGGGAAACTCCTGGGTCAGGCAACAGCGGAAAAGGGCGAATCAGCAAGCGGTACAGCAGACCAGCGGCCAGCAGCTTGAGGGCGCAAGGCAGCACGGCGTAGGCCCAAGCCAGGCGCTGCAGCCCCTGGGCATCGAGGGTGCCGGGGCTGTAGCCACCCCACTGCAACATCGGCAGCGCGGCCCCGGCGGCCAGGGCCAAATTCAGCTTGGTGGCCAAATTCCACCAGCCCAGGTAAGCGCCTTCACTGCGGCCCTGGGCGCCGTGGTGCTCCACCAGCCGCGCCAGCAAAGCCCCCGGCAAAGCCAAATCGGCCCCCAGGGCGATGCCCGAGAGCGCGCAAATCAGCGCAAAGGCGGCAATTTGCCCGCTGCTTAAAAACGTCGTCCAGCCGAAACAGGCCACCGCCAGCAACATACCGCCCAGCCAGGCACGCTCCAGCCCCCAGCGGCGCACCACGCGCAACCAGCCCGGCATAGACAGCGCCCCACTGACAAAGTACAGCACCAGAAACAGCGCAATCTGCTCTTGTGTGGCCTGCAGACGGTCCTGGGCAAAAAACAACATCAACGCGGCCGGAATGGCGCTGGCAATGCCGTTGCAGACAAACACCGCCAGCAAACGGCGAAACGCCATTTCGCGCAGCGGCTGCCAGATGGCCGACCAGGGCAAGCGGGCCGACACGCCCTGCGCCAGCGCAGCCACCGGGCGCGGTGCCCACCACAGTGCCAGCCACCCCATCCACAACGCCAGGGCAAACACCCACAGCATGGGCTCAGCCCCCCAGGCCACCGACAGCGCACTGGCCGTGACCACGCCGATCAGCCCCGGCCCTTCGCGCCAAGCCACCACATGGCCGCGCTGCACGGCATCGCCACCCAGGCGCACGCCCCAGGCCTGGTGGGCAATGACCAACTGGCTGTGCGCCAGGCAGGTCAGCAGCAGGCCCGCCACCATCCACACGGCCAGCGCCTGCGCGCCCTGCACCCGTGGAAAAAACAGCGCAGCCAAGCCCAGCAGCTGCACCAGGGCCGAGGCCCCGGCCACCCACAGCACCACCGGCAGCGGCCCTTGGTACAGGCGGTCGCTCCAGCGGCCCAGCAGGGGTTCTGCCGCAGCGTCGAGCAGGCGCACCAGCATCAACAAGGCCCCCACGCTGGCCAGCGGCAAACCCAAGGTGGTGGCGTAGTGGTGCGGCAGCACTACGTACAGCGGCAAGGCCACAAAGGCCAACGGCAACCCCAGCAAGCCATAGGCCGGGCCCGACCACCAGCGTGGCAGCGGCCCGGTGTGTGCGGGGGTGGCCGAGGCAGTCATGGCGCTGTGGCTGCCTGGCTGCGCGCCAGCAAGGCACTGCGCAAGGCGGGCTCAGAGGTCTGTGGCGAGAGCCAAATGCCAAAAAACAGGCGGGCCAGTTCAGCGTCGTCAATGGCGGCCAGCTCCTGGTTGCCCCGCCACAAGCGCATCCCCTGGCCCGGCTGGTACAGGCCCGTGAGCCGGTCGCCCGGCTGCACATCGGGAACCACCTCCGTCAGGCGCTGCTGCCAACGCTGTGCCTGGGTGGGTGGCACGCTGGCCTGGCGCTGCATCTCTTCGACCGAACGCTGGGCAATCGCCGCGCCGGTGAAAGCCCGGTGGTAGGTCAGCTCCAGTGCCAGCGGATGCGCGCCAAAGCGGCTGGCCTCAAAACCGGGGGTGACCCACAGCCGCGCGTCATAAATGCGCAAACCGAAAAAGCGCATCTGCCCCTCGCCCGCCAGCGTGGCACCGGCCAGCGACTGGTACAGCCACTGTGGCGCGGCACCGCTGCCTTCTTGCGCAGCCACGGGGTGCAGCAACGCCAGGGCCAGCACCCCGCTGGCGGCGACTGCACGCAGCCAAGGTTTTAAGCTTAAAAATGGGCTGAAAGGCATATACAGAAAGCGCAAGCAGCTATTACTTCAAGAGCATCAACTCACACCCCAGGCAAGCGTGGTGCAGCACTTGCAGCACGGTCTGGCAGGGCATGGCTGCGCCGTGGGCTGCTGTGGGCACTGCTGCTGGCTGCGGCGTCAAAGCCCAGGCGGAACACGCTCACGGTTTCGGCCAGTTGCGCCGCCTGCTGCTTGAGGGTCTGCGCGGCGGCGGCGCTTTCTTCCACCAGGGCAGCGTTTTGCTGGGTGGAGCGGTCCAGGTGCGCCACGGCCTCACCCACCTGGGCAATGCCATCGGTTTGCTCGGCAGTGGCGGTGCTGATTTCAGCAATCAAACCGGCCACACGCTGGGCCTGCTGCACGATGTCGGTCATGGTCGATCCAGCATCGCCCACCAGGCGCGCGCCCTGCTCTACCTTGGCCACGCTGCTGTCGATCAGGCCCTTGATTTCCTTGGCCGCATCGGCGCTGCGCTGCGCCAGGGCGCGCACTTCACCGGCCACCACGGCAAAGCCCCGGCCTTGCTCACCGGCGCGCGCCGCTTCCACGGCGGCGTTGAGCGCCAGGATGTTGGTCTGGAAAGCAATCGAATCGATCACGCCAATGATGTCGGACATCTTGTGGCTGCTGGCGGTGATCTCCTGCATGGTGCTGACCACCTGCTCCACCACGGCGCCGCCTTTGTGCGCGGCTTCGCTGGCCAAAGTGGCCACCTGGGTGGCCTGACGGGCTGAATCGGCATTGTTTTTCACCGAAGCGGTCATTTGCTCCATGGACGAGGCCGCATGTTGCAAATTGGAGGCCTGCTCTTCCGTGCGCTGCAACAGACCGATGTTGCCGGCAGCGATTTCCTCCGAGCCCAGCGTGACGGCGTTCGATGCCTGGCGCACCTGCCCCACGACACGCGCCAGACTGGCCTGCATGGCCCCCAGCGAGGCCAGCACGCTGCCCGGCTCGGCCTGGCCCGTACCGGCCACCGGTTGCAAATCGCCCTGGGCCACCTGGCTGGCCACTTCGGCCAGCGCCACGGGCTCGGCACCCAGCTGGCGCACGATGCTGCGCGCCACCAACCAGGCCACCGTGGCACTCAAGACCAGCGCCAATCCCAAAGCGATGAACATCACGCCCAGAAAACTGTCGGCCTCGTACATCGCGCTCTGGTTGGTTTTCTGGATGCGCCCTTCCTTGAAGTCGATGAGCTTGTTGATCGCTGCCAGCCATTGCACGTACTGGGGCTTGGCCTGGGTCCACAGCGTCTGGGCGGCGGCGGTGTCGCCCGCCTTGACCTGGGCAATGATGGCCTGGGTGGTGGCCACAGCCTGGGCTTCGGCGCTGCGGATGCCTTCGTACAGGGGCGCCAGCTCGGGCGGCGCGCCCACACGGTGCACCAGTTTTTCCAGCGGCGCGCCCGACTGGGCGTAAAAGTCGGCCAGCGCGGCAATGGTGGCAATTTCTTTGTCGCGCTCGGCCGGCGTGGGGCTGAGCACCACGTCGCGCACGGCAATCGAGCGGTCGTGCGCCGAACCACGGAAGTTGATGGCGTAGCGCTGCACCTGCACATGGATGTCGCTGTTGTCGCGCAGCGCCTGGTCGATGCGGTGCACCTTGACCACCGCCACGGCCGTGACCACCACCAGCAGCGCCAGCATCAAACCAAAACCGATGTACAGCCGCGTGGCCACGGTCATGCGAGAAAAAGACATAGGAAACCCCTACGGAAAAATCTGAGATAAAAGTATTGTGCTATCGCCAACAACGCATCAGATTAACAGGCGCTTACACTTCGCACAAAAAAACTATATTTTTCACATTTCTTTAACCAGCGTGTACTGCACCACGTCGATACTGCGCGCATCAAAGCCTGCTTCGCAGTAGGCCAAATAGAACTCCCAGGTGCGCTGAAAGCGCGCATCAAAGCCCTGGGCCTGTACCTTTCTGCGCTGCTGGGCAAAGCGCTGGTGCCAGCGGCGCAGGGTTTCGGCGTAGTCACGGCCAAAGGCAAACTCCTCCACCACGCGCAGGCCCGCCGCTTGGGCAGCCGCACGAAAACGTGCCGGGCTGGGCAGGCAGCCGCCGGGGAAGATGTACTGCTGAATGAAGTCGCTGCCCTGTACGTAGCGCTCGAACAGCGCGTCGTCAATGACGATGCTTTGAATGCACGCGCGCCCGCCTGGTTTCAGCAAACGCGCCACGGTGCCAAAGTAGCTGGGCCAGTAGGCCTGGCCCACGGCCTCGACCATTTCAATGGAGCAAATGGCGTCGAACGGGGCGTCTTGAATGTCGCGGTAGTCCTGCAGGCGCAAATCCACCTGGGGAGCCACACCGGCGGCCTGCATACGCTGGCGGCCCCAGGCCAGTTGTTCGGTGGACAGCGTCACCCCCGTCACCTGGGCCTGGAATTGGCCCGCCGCCATTTCCGCCAGGGCGCCCCAGCCACAGCCAATTTCCAGCACGCGCTGGCCGGGCTGCACACCGGCGCTGTGCAGGGCGCGGCGCACTTTGGCGTGCTGCGCCTCGGTCAAGTCGCCCTGCAAATCGCCCTGGAACCAGGCGCTGGAGTAATTCATGCTCGGGTCGAGCCAGAGCCGGTAGAAATCGTTGCCCAGGTCGTAGTGGGCGTGGATGTTGCGGCGGCTGCCCGCGCGGGTGTTGCGGTTGAGCAAGTGGCGCAGGCGGTAGGCCAGCCGCCCCCACCAGCCGCCATAGACCAGCGATTCGAGCGCCGCGCGGTTGGCTATGAGCAGGCCCAGCAGCTCGGCCAGATGGGGGGTGCTCCAGTCCTGGGCGATATAGCCTTCGGCCAGGCCAATGTCGCCCGAGCGCAGCACCGCAGCAAACACCTGCCAATTGTGCAAACGCATGCTGGCGTGTGGGTGCTGGCCGCTGCCCAGCTGCAACACCTGGCTATCGGGCAATTCCAGGTGCAGCGTGCCATGCTGCAAGCGCTGCAGCAGGCGCAGGCCCTGGCGTGCCGCAGCGGGCATGTTGGCAGGCAGCGAAAGCGCGGACGGTGAGGCGGTAGTGGTGTTCATGGTCAAAGGCTCGGCGTAGAAGGCGTAGAAGATCGGGTTACGGGCTGGGTGGGCGGCGCAGGCTTGCGGTGAAACGGCGCACGCTTGGCCCACAGCAGCAGCGCGTGCCAATGGATGCGGGCCATCACGCCCAGGGTGAGCAAGGGGTAATGCCACAGCGCGCGGCGGCGGCTGGCCGCATCCAGCGGCTGCAAGCGCCCAGCCACGCCGGTGAGCACCAGCGGGCCTTGGGCATCGTCAAAATCAATGCGCACGCGTGTGGAGTGCAGGCCCTGGGCACCGCTGCGCTTGAACTCAAAGCGGTAGCCGCCTTCCACCGGGCAAAACGGCGACACATGGAACACCTTGCGCGCGCGCAGCTCCTGGCCGTACTGCGGTGCATCGAGCAAGTAGGCATGGCGCTCGCCAAACGTGTTGTTCACCTCGGCCACAATGGCGCGCAGGCTGCCATCGGCGCGGTGGCAGTACCAAAAGCTCACCGGCTTGAAGCTATAGCCCAGCACGCGCGGGTAGCAATGCAGCCAGATTTCTCCATCCACGCCGTCGATACCCTCGCTGTGCAGCAGCTCTTCCAGCCAGGCCAGCGCGCCGCCCGCTTGGGGGCTGCGGCCATCGCCGTGGTCGGCATCGCGAAAGGCCAGCGCACCGGGCCGGTTCAGCGCCAGCACGCCGGCCGCTTTGGGTTGTGCGCGCAGCGTGCGCATGGGCAGCAGCAGAAAAAATGTTGGCACGATAAAGCGGTGGCGGCGTGGGCGCAGTCGGGTGTGCCACACATGGCCAAAGCCAATGTGGGGCCGGTGGGCGGCCAGCGCAGGGGCAGGGGCGGTCATGCGGCCTCCCGGCGGTGCAGCTGCTGCAGCAACAAATCGGCCGCGCGGTAGCCCGACTGCAAGCCATCTTCATGAAAGCCATAGCCCGTCCAGGCACCGCAGTACCAGGTGCGCTGTGTGCCTTGCAGCAGTGGCACATGGTCTTGCGCAGCAATCGCAGGCAGGTCGAACACGGGGTGGTCGTAGTCGAATTCGGCCAGCACTTTGTCGCGCGCAATCGGGCGTGCCGGGTTGAGCGACACCAGCACCGGGTCGGCAAACGGCAAGGGCTGCAGGCGGTTGAGCCAGTAGTGCAGGCACACACGCGCCGATTCCTGCTGGCTGCTGGCGGCACGCTCGTAGTTCCAGGCCGCCCAGGCGCTGCGCCGGCGCGGCATCACGCTGTCATCGGTGTGCAGCACGGCGCGGTTGGGCTGGTAGCGGATGGCACCCAGCACCTGGCTTTCCTGCGCGGTGGGTTGGGCCAGCAATTGCAGCGCCTGGTCGCTGTGGACGGCCAGCACCACGGCGTCGAAACGCTCGCTGTGGCCCTTGGTATGCACCTGCACGCCAGCGGCATCGCGCACGATGCGCTGCACCGGCACGCCCAAACGTGCATCCAAGCCGCGCAGCAATTTATCGACGTACTGGCGCGCACCACCGGCCACGGTGAACCATTGCGGACGGTTGCTCACCTGAATGAGGCCGTGGTTGTGGCAAAAACGGATCATGGTGGCCACCGGAAAGCGCAGCATTTGGTCGGTCGGGCAGCTCCAGATGCAGCCCAGCATGGGCAGGAAATACCAATCGCGAAACGCGCCGCCAAAGCCGTGCTGCACCAAAAAATCGCCCAAGGGCTGGGCCAGCGCCGCCTCTTCGCCCGCCTCGGCCAGGGTGGTACACAGTTGGTTAAAGCGCAGCAGCTCGCGCAACATGCCCCAAAAGCGCGGGCGCAGCAGGTTGCGGCGCTGGGCGAACACCGTGGCCAAGTTGGAGCCACTCCACTCCAGCGCCTGGGCCCCCAGCGCCCCTGCGCCGGGCACCTGCACAGAAAACGACATATCCGAATGGGCGCTGGGCACCTGCAGCTCATCGAGTAAAGCGATCAGGCCGGGATACGTGCGTTCGTTGAACACCAGAAAGCCGGTGTCCACACCATGGGTGACTGGGTGCCCCTGCGCATTGGGCAGCGTCACATCCACCGTGTGCGTATGGCCACCAAAGTAGTTGCCGGCTTCAAACACGCTGACGCGCGCATGCTGGCGCAAACGGTGCGCAGCGGCCAAACCCGAAATTCCCGAACCAATGACAGCAATTTTCATAGCGACTCGCAATCTGCCAACGCCCAGCAGGCGCTGTGTGCAGGGCTGATAAGATCGCTACTGTACTAGACAAACATAATTTTGTCCTAGACAATTTTAAAAATTACGATTTTGTCCATGACCATGCCTGATCAGGTTTCACCCTTTCTCCATCCGCTTTACCTGGAGGCTGCCGCATGAACGCCCCCCCCTATCCCCTCTAGCGAAACTGGCCTGCCCATTGCCGCTGTCGAACGCGAGACCGGATTGGCCAAAGACACCCTGCGCGTCTGGGAGAAGCGCTATGGTTTTCCACAACCTTTGCGCGATGCCAGTGGCAACCGCCTCTACCCTGCAGAGCAGGTGCAGCGGCTGCTGCTGGTGCGCCGCCTGCTCGATGCTGGCCTGCGCCCCAACAAAGTGGTTGGGCTGGATGCGGCAGCACTGACCCAGCTTTTGTCCCAACACAGCCAGGCCAGCAGCGCAATTTTGTCTAAGACAAACAGCACCACCCTGCCCTCCCACCCTGCCGAGCTGTCGGCCCTGTTGGACACGATTGCCGCCCACGACCCCCAGGGACTGCGCCATGCCCTGCACCATGCACAAATGCGCATGGGCCTGGGGCCGTTCATCACCGAGTTGGTGGCCCCGCTGACGGTGGCCGTGGGCGAGGCGTGGGTGCAGGGGCGGTTTGAAATTTTTGAAGAGCACCTGTACACCGAGGTCATCACCGGCGTGCTGCGCCAGGCGATTGCCTCGCTCGCTCCGCTGCATGGTTCGCCCCCGGCCTTGGGGCCCAAAGTGCTGCTCACCACCTTGCCGCAGGAGCTTCATGGCCTGGGCCTACTGATGGTGGAGGCGATGCTGGTGCTGGAGGGCTGCACCTGTGTGTCCCTGGGCACCCAAACGCCTTTGCTGGACGTGGTGCAGGCCGCCCAAGCGCACCGGGTGGATGTGGTGCTGCTGAGTTTTTCCGCCGCGCAAAACGGCACCGTGGTGCTGGCCAACCTGCGCGAACTGCGCGCGCAGCTGCCCTCCCGGATCGCGCTGTGGGTGGGTGGCTCCTGCCCCGCGCTGTACCACAAACCGCTGGAAGGCATCACCGCTACGCTGCCACTGTCGGCGCTCAAGCCCCTGGTTCTGCAGTGGCGCAGCACCCATTCTTCCCTTTGACCCAGGAGACCACCATGGCCACTGCGCACCCCCCTGCCCCCTTTGCCATCGCCCCTCTGGCCCCGCCGCGCAAGCAAGCGCGGCCCTGGCTGGCGTGGTGCCTCAAGCGGCCCCTGCTGGCGTTGGCCCTGGCCCTGCTGGCGGGCTGTGGCAGCACCACGCCGCCCGCAGGGGTGACGGCGGTCACGCCGTTTTCGCTGGAGCGCTACCAGGGCCGTTGGTACGAAATTGCGCGGCTGGACCACGCGTTTGAACGCGGCATGACCGACGTATCCGCCTTCTACACACCCCAGGCCGATGGCAGCGTGCGCGTGGTCAATCGTGGCTTTCACCCCAAACAAAACCGCTGGAGTGAAGCCGTGGGCAAGGCCCTGTTCACGGGTACCCCCACCACCGGCTCGCTCAAGGTGTCGTTTTTTGGCCCGTTCTATGGTGGTTACCACGTGGCTGCACTCGACCCCGATTACCGCTGGGCCTTGGTGCTGGGGCCTGATACCAGCTACGCCTGGATTTTGGCGCGCGACAAGACCCTCCCCCCCGACACCCAAGCCGCCATCGTGCAACGTGCCCAGGCCCTGGGCGTGAACACCGAGGCCTTCATCTGGGTGACGCACACGCGCACCGACCCTGCGGATGCCCGCTAACCCCACAGCCATGACCACCACCATGACCATGACCATGACCCACTCCCTCCCCCCAGCGGGCCTGCCGATTGCCATCGTGGGCGCAGGCCTGGCCGGGCTGACGTGTGCGCAGTTTCTGGCCCAGGCGGGCCACCGCGTGCACGTGTTTGACAAAAGCCGTGGCCCTTCGGGGCGCATGAGCACACGCCGCAGCAGCGATGGCAGCACCGAGTGGCAGTGCGACCACGGCGCCCAGTACTTCACCGCGCGGGATACGCACTTTCGCGCCCAGGTGGCCGAGTGGGAGCACACCGGCGCAGCCGCGCTGTGGCAAGGCCGCATCGGCACGCACGATGGCCAAGGCTTTGTGCTGCACGACAGCGCGTTGCAGCGCTTTGTCGGCACCCCGCGCATGACCTCGCCCGCCGCGCATCTGGTGTGCCGCATGGAGCAGCTGCCCCTGCCCGTGCGCTTTCAGTGGCAGACCACCGTCCAACCGCTGCAAGCCCCGGCAGGCGCTGGCTGGCAGCTGCACAGCCCCGAGCACGGCCCCGAAGCGCAGCGCTACCAAGCTGTGCTGCTGGCCGTGCCCGCACCCCAAGCCGCGCCCCTGCTGGACGCAGTAGCCCCCGAGGCCGCCACCCTGGCACGCAGCGCCCCCATGCGCGCCTGCTGGTCGGTCATGGTGCGCTGCCCGCAGCCCGTAGCGCTGCCCGTGGACGGCTGCTTTGTCGAGCACAGCTCCCTGCGCTGGATCGCACGCGACAGCAGCAAACCCGGGCGCAGCGGCCCCGAAACCTGGCTGCTGCACGCCAGCCACGCCTGGAGCGAGGCGCACGTACACGACGATGCCGCCGCCGTCACCACCGCCCTGCTGCAGGCGTTTGCCCAGCTGGGCGGCCCCGATCCGGGCAGCGTGCAGGCCACCGCCCACCGCTGGCTGTATGCCGACACCGCACCGCCACTGAATGTGAACAGCTGGTGGCAACCTGAGGCAGGCCTGGGCCTGTGCGGCGACTGGCTGCACAACGGCACCGTAGAAGGCGCCTGGCTCAGTGGCCGCCATCTGGCCCAGCGCGTGCACGCCACGCTGGCAACGTGCACGGCATAAACCACGCCCCAGGACACACACCATGCACCGCAAACCCTACCTGCCCGAAAAGCCCTGCCAGTGCTGCGGCCGCCCCTTCACCTGGCGCAAAAAATGGGCCAAGGTGTGGGACGAGGTGAAGTACTGCTCCGAGCGCTGCCGCCGCCAGCGCAGTGCCGCCCCCACGGCTGGCAGCACCGGAGCGCAGCCATGAGCACCGTGCTGTTCTGGTTTCGCAACGACCTGCGCCTGCACGACCAGAGCGCACTGCACGCCGCCTGCCAGCTAGGCGCGCAGCACCTGCTGCCCGTGGTCTGCCTGCCCGATGTGCAAGCCACCACCGCCTGGGGCTTTGCCCGCATCGGCCCACACCGGCGCGCCTGGCTGGCAAATACCCTTCAAAACCTGCTCCAAGGCTTATCCAGCAAGCGCAGCCAGCTATTGATTTTGAATCAACCGGCAGCCACCGCCCTGCCTGCCCTGGCGCGTGCCGTGGGTGCCACCACCCTTGTCTGTGAAGACGTTGCCGCGCCCGAAGAACAGGCGCAAGTGGCTGCCCTGCGTGCCGCTGGGCTGCAGGTGCATACCGTGTGGCACAGCAGCCTGCTGCACCCGCAGCAACTGCCCTGGCCGGTGCAGCGCCTGCCTGCGGTGTTCACGCCGTTTCGCCAGCAGATTGAACAGGCAGGGCTACAACCCGCCGCGCCCCTGCCATCGCCTGCAGCGTTGCCCCCAGCGCCACCTAATGTGCCCAACGACTGGCTGGGCGATCCCACACAGACCCTGGCAGCGTTGGCAGGAAGTCCAACCGCTGCCGATGCACGCAGCGCCTTCCCCTATTTGCAAGGTGCTCTGCACGGCGGTGAAGCAGCGGCGCTGGCCCACCTGCAGCAGTATTTGGCACGCGGCCTGCCCCACAGCTACAAGCGCACGCGCAACGATCTGCTGGGGCTGGACTACTCCAGCAAATGGTCGCCCTGGCTGGCCACAGGGGCGCTGTCGCCGCGCCAGGCCATGGCCCAACTGCGGCAGTTTGAAGCGGAGCACGGTGCCAGCGATGGCAGCTACTGGCTGTGGTTTGAACTGCTGTGGCGCGACTATTTCCGCTTTTTGCACCTCCAGCACGGCCCCGCGCTGTACCGGGCGCGGGGTTTAGGCCCCCAACGGGCCACGCCGCACGACGCGCAGCGCTTTGCCGCCTGGTGCGCCGGGCGCACCGGCCAACCGCTGGTAGATGCCGCCATGCGCGAACTGGCCGCCACCGGCTACCTGAGCAACCGCCTGCGCCAGGTGGCAGCCAGCTATTTGATCCACGACCTGGCCTGCGACTGGCGCGCCGGTGCCGCCTGGTTTGAGGCGCAGTTGCTGGACTACGACGTGTACAGCAACCAGGGCAACTGGCTCTACATCGCTGGCCGGGGCACCGACCCACGCGGGGGCCGCCGCTTTGACCCCATCCAGCAGGCCGCCACCTACGACCCGGGCGGCACCTACCAACGCCTGTGGAGCAGCCCATGAGCCCCACCACAACCCCGGCGGCGCAGCTGCCACCCACCCTGCCCTCGCTGGCCACGGCTTACCGCGCCCTGGTGGTGGGTGCCACGGGGGCCATCGGTGGGGCCATCGCCGCACAACTGCAGGCCGACCCACGCTGTGCCCAGGTCTGCACCCTGAGCCGCCAAAGCACGCCTGCTATTGATTTTGATAAGCCCGACAGCATTGCCGCAGCCGCCGAGGCGCTGCGCGCACAAGGCCCCTGGCACCTGATCGTGGTGGCCACCGGCATGCTCACCGGCCCCACCGGCGGCCCCGAAAAACGCCTGGCCGACCTGAACGCCGCCCACCTGGCCGCCAGCTTTGCCACCAACACCATCGGCCCGGCGCTGGTGCTGGGGCATTTCGCACCGCAGCTGGCCAAGGGGGAGCGCAGCCTGCTGGCGGTGCTGTCGGCCAAGGTGGGCAGCATCGGCGACAACCGCCTGGGCGGCTGGTACAGCTACCGCGCCTCCAAGGCGGCGCTGAACATGCTGCTCAAAACCGCTGCTATTGAGGTGGCACGCACCCACCCCCAGGCCGTGCTGGCGGCGCTGCACCCCGGCACGGTGGATTCGGCGCTGTCGGCACCGTTTCGCGGGGCGCTGATCGGCCGTCCCGCCCCGGATGCCGCGCGCGACCTGCTCGCCGTGCTGGACACACTGCAGCCCGCAGACAGCGGCGGCTTCTGGGCCTACGATGGCCAGCGTCTGCCCTGGTAATTTTTTTGTCTCCCTTTCCCCACTTTTTCCCACCTTTTGCCCACCGTACCAAGGAGAACCCCATGCGCATCCTGCTTACCGGCGGCACCGGCCTGATTGGTCAGGCCCTGTGCCAGCACTGGCAACGCCAAGGCCACGAGCTGTGGGTCTGGAGCCGCGACCCACACAAAGTCCAGCGCCTGTGCAGCGGCGCACGCAGCGTGCAGCGGCTGGGCGACCTCGACCCCGCCCAGCCCTTTGACGCCGTGGTGAACCTGGCTGGCGCGCCCATTGCCGACCGCCCCTGGACGGCGGCGCGCCGCGCACTGCTGTGGCGCAGCCGTGTGGAGCTAACGCGCCAGTTGGTGGACTGGATGGGCCAGCAGCCCGCTACACCGCGCGTGCTGCTGTCGGCCTCGGCCATCGGCTGGTATGGCGATCAGGGCGATACGCCGCTCACCGAAGCCAGCCCCCCTGGCGGCACAGACTTTGGCAGCACCCTGTGCATGGCCTGGGAGCAAGAGGCCGAACGCGCCAGCACCCACGGCGTGCGCGTGGTACGGCTGCGCATCGCCCCCGTGCTGGCCCCTAAGGGCGGCATGCTGGCCCGCCTGCTGCCCCCGTTCAAACTGGGCCTGGGCGGACGCCTGGGCACAGGCCAGCAGTGGATGCCGTGGATTCATCTGGACGATCTGGTGGCCCTGTTCGAGCACCTGCTGCAGCGCGACGATGCCCAGGGTGCCTTCAACGCCTGCGCCCCTGAGGTGGTGCGCAACAGCGACTTCACCCTCACACTGGGCAAAGTGCTGCGCCGCCCCACCCTGCTGCCCGCCCCAGCCTGGGCGCTGCGCCTGGCGCTGGGCGAGATGTCGGTACTGCTGCTGGGCGGCCAGCACCTGCAGCCCCAACGCACACAGGCCAGCGGCTTTGACTGGCGCTACCCGCGCCTGGAGCCCGCGCTGGTGGCGCTGCTGCGCTAGGCCCATCAGAGCGGCCACCTGGCCACAGTGCCCTTACCAAATGCGCGAAAAGCCTCGGCGTTCAGGCCGAGGATGGATAGCGCTGGCCGCGTAAGCGGCCATGGCCCGGCGGGCGGATGTTTGAATTTGGGTGTTTCTCGGCGGCAAGCTAAAATCTAATTTATGCAACGATTGCAAGCCTTTAAATTTGAACTCATGCCTAACGGCCAGCAAATGCGCAAAATGAGCCAATTTGCCGGCATGTGCCGCTTTGTCTTCAATCAAGCACTTGCTCTCCAGAAAGAAAATCACGAAGCCGGCAATAAGTTTTTGAACTATGCCGCGCTGACCAAGAATTTAACTGTTTGGCGAAATTCCCCTGAGACAGCTTGGCTGTCTCAGGGGCCATCTCAATCTCAACAACAAACGCTTAAAGACCTCGAAAAAGCCTATAAAAACTTCTTCGAAAAACGCGCAGCTTTTCCGCAATTTAAGCGCAAAGGTGATAACTGCTCATTCAGATTTCCAGATCCCAAGCAGTTTAAATTAGACGAACCCAATGCCCGTATTTTCTTGCCAAAATTAGGCTGGATTCGATACAGAAAATCGCGCAATATCCTGGGCGAGCTGCGCAATATCACCGTATCGCTTCGCGCTGGCAAATGGTATTTCAGTGTGCAAACGCAGCGTGAAGTGCAAGCGACTGTGCCGCTTGGCACTCAAGCGATTGGCCTAGACGTTGGAATTGCGAGCTTTGCGACAGACTCAGGCGGCAAACACATCGAAGCCTTGCATAGTTTTAAGCGCCATGAAGCAAGGCTTCGGCGCTATCAAAAAAGCATGAGTCGCAAGTGCAAGGGCAGCAAGAATTGGAAAAAATCCAAGGCCCGCTTGCAGCGCATGCATGCTCGCATAGCGAACGTGCGCCAAGATTTTTTGCACAAGACCAGCAGCGAAATCTGCAGCATTAATGCGATGGTTGTGGTGGAAGATTTGCGCATTAAAAATATGAGCAAATCTGCACGTGGCAACGCGCAAGCGCCTGGAAAAAATGTCAAAGCAAAATCGGGTTTAAACAAGTCGATTTTGGATCAAGGTTGGGGCGAGTTTCGCCGACAGCTTGAATACAAGATGCAGTGGTCTGGCGGCATATTTGTCGCTGTAGATCCAAAAAATACCAGTAGAGAATGTCCGCGCTGCGGTCATATTCATGCTGATAATCGCAAAACTCAGGCGGTATTTTGCTGCGTGGCCTGTGACCACACAGCACATGCTGACCATGTTGGTGCGATCAATATTTTAGCGCGAGGACATCGCGTTTTAGCCTGTGGAGAAAATGTCAGTCGCGCCAAGCCTGCAAAGGCAAGGTGTGCAATTTCTAAGAAGCAGGAACCCGCCGAGGCGATTAATGGAGCGCTCAACGCGCTCCATTAACGCAGTAGGAATCCCCGTCTCTTCAGGGCGGGGAGGATGTCAACATTGCCGCCCCACCACACCAACAGCCTGACGATGGTTTTCAACCGGCGTGTAGTACAGGCGGCGTTGGACAAAGGCACCCATCTGGAAATGGCGATTTCTGACCACCCGTGGGTGGACAGCGCCAATGGCGCTGCCGTGCGCATCACCATGACGGTGCTTGCATCAAGCACAGGTGAAGGCACTGCTTATGCAGTTACGCACGAACTACCTGGCGAACACGGTGAAGTCGCGGTCACGTCTCACCCTCACCGGCCTGTACAACGTCCTCGCCGCGCTGCGCGCAGGCCGTGCCCTCACGGCCAAAGAAAAAACCATCCACACCCAGGGCTTGGTGGGCGTGCTGCGCGAGCTGCACGACGAGCTGGACGCGGCAGTCCTCACCGCCTACAGCTTGAGCGCCGATGCCGATACCGATGCCGTGCTGCACCGGCTGGTGGCGCTGAACGCCGAACGCGCCCGCGAAGAAGCGCAAGGCCACATCCGCTGGCTGCGCCCCAGCTTCCAAAATCCGCAAAAATCGCTCTCAAAACAAGAGCTTGTACCGCTCAATACACCTACGCAAGAGGCCGATTCGGTAGAGCAAAAAACGCTATCAAAAGAGAAGCAAACCCAGCCCTGGCCCGCCACCTTGCCCGAACAGGTGCGCGCCGTGGCCAACGTGGTGGCCGCCAGCCCCGTGCCCTTGGGGGTGGAGGCCTTGGCGGCCCACTTCAAAGGCCGTGGCCCGTGGAAGAAAGGCTTGCCCACGCTGCTGCACACCCTGGAAGCCCTGGGCCGCGTGCGCGCTTTGCAGGTCGATGGCGTCACCGCCTGGTCTGCCTAAGCCCACGGCGGTTGGGTCTGCCCCACGTCCAGAGGACAGCGGGGCAGGTTTGTTCATTTTTTAAGCATAAAAAGTGGCTTTTACCCTTATGGGGTAAGCGCAAGCAGCTATTATTTTTATTGACCGCCCGCCTCTAGGAAGGCTTTGCGCGCTTCCTTGCTGATTGCTTTCAGCGTTTCTAGGTAGTCGCTGGCAAAGCCGGATCAGCCTTGGTAGTTGGCGATGCCGTCGGTGATTTCTTTCTTGGCCTCGTCCACACCCTTCCAGCCCAGCACCTTGACCCATTTGCCCTTTTCCAGGTCTTTGTAGTGCTCGAAAAAGTGGGCGATCTGCTGCAGCGTCAGCTCATGCACATCGTCCAGGCTCTCGATTTTTTCGTAGGCAGGCAGGATTTTCTTGGTAGGCACCGCCAGCACCTTGCCGTCCACGCCACCTTCGTCTTCCATGTGCAGGATGCCGATGGCACGGCAAGGCACGACCACGCCGCTGGGCAGCGGGAAGGGCGTCAGCACCAACACGTCCACGGGGTCACCGTCGCCCGCCAGGGTCTGGGGCACATAACCGTAGTTGCAGGGGTAGTGCATGGCCGTGCCCATGAAGCGGTCCACAAATACGCAGCCGGTTTCTTTGTCCACTTCGTACTTGACGGGATCGGAGTTGGCGGCGATTTCAATCACCACGTTGAAGGTTTCGGGGGCGTTCTTGCCAGGGGTAACTTTTTCAAAGGACATGCTGTGCTTGCCAAGAGTGCTAAAAAACCTCAGGCCCGCGTGCCAGGCCTGAACGAAAAAACAGCGCATTCTAGGCCCAGCCATCTTGCAGCAGCCTTGCAAACAGGCTGCTGTGGCGATAGAACATTTAAAATTGATAGCTGCTACCGCTTATCTATTCTGCGTTTAAGCGTTTTTTTATTCAAAACACTTCTCCCCACCAGTCGATGCTGGCATGCACGTTCTTGCACAATGGGTGCCGTTTTTGCTTTTGCTATCCACCGACCTTCGACTTGTCCACCTGGTGCATACCAGGTTTTTTTCTTTTGCGATTGCCATGCCCCTGCCTCCTGCACCTGTTGAGCGCCAAGCGCGCCATATCCGTCAAGTCCATTACCGCAGCTTTGAGCGCAGCGATGGCCTATGGGACGTGGAAGGTGAACTCATCGACACCAAAGCTGTGGATCTGCCACGCCTGGATGGCGGCATGTTCAGAGCGGGCGAGCCCATCCACCACATGCACATCCGGGTGACCATCGACACCGATCTGGTGGTGCATGCCATCGACGCTGTGATGGATGCCTTCCCCCTGCAACCCTGCCCGGGCGCCTTGGCAGCCATGCAACGCATGGTCGGCTGCAGCATGGCGCGTGGCTGGCGCAAGGCCATCGACACCCATCTGCATGGTGTGGCCGGCTGCACCCATATGCGCGAACTGCTGCTGAACATGGGGACGGCTGCTTTCCAAAGTATTTCCGAGGCGTTTCAAGGCCGTGACGACCAGCCGCCCGGTTTTTTGGGCCGCTGCACGGGTTGGGACAGCAACGGCGCAGCGGTGCTGCAGTTTTTCCCGCGCTTTGTCGGCTATGAGCCACCCAAGCGCCGTGAGCACCAACCCGAGTGAATCCACTCTACGCCCCCAACGACGAGCATGCCCGTACCTCCCCCGGCCTCCAACCCGGCCTTTTTTAGCCAGCATTTGCGTACCCAATGGCTCACCCTGATGGCCGCTTGGCTCATTTTGGCGCTGGCGGGGTTCGTGTTCCTCTTTGAAGACCGCAAGGGCGTGTACCTGCGCGAACAGGAGCAGCTGGAAAAACATTCGGAAGTGATCCAGGGCTATGTGAAGCAGCAACTGGGCAGCATCCAGCGTGTACTGCTGGCCATGCGCAGTGAGTGGATCCATTGGCAGGCCAATGGCGGCAGGTTGGGCGCGGCAGCGACGCTGGCTTCCATCAACCACCATTTGTATGGTTTGACGCAGCACATCAATGCCGTACAAATGATGCATGTGGTGGACAAGCAGGGCTTGGTGCAGGCTTCGAGCATGCCTGAGCTGATTGGTCGTCCATTTCCCGCTTTTGCCCAATACCAGGCCCAGGCGGCCCTGGGCAACGGTCAACGCGACACGCTGTACGTGATCGCCCCCTACCGCAATCTGCTGGGGCAACATGCCCAGGCCTTTGCCATGACGCTGTTCGATGCCCAAGGTCAGCCCAACGGCTTGGTGGTGGCTAGCATCACGCCCCACAATGCACAGACACTGTTTGACGCCATACGCTACACCCCAGACATGCTGGCAGCCATCGTGCATAGCAATGGCGATCTGTTTGTGACCACGCCGCAGTCCATGCGCCAGCAGCGTGCCAATCTGCTCAAGCCAGAGCCCAGCCCTCTGTTTGTGAACCACTTGCGCAGCCAACAAAGCAAAACTATCAGCACCGGCATCCTGCGCACCACGGGGCACCACAGCCTGCTGGTGCAGTACTCGGTACAGCCCCCCGAGCTGCACATGAGCCACCCGCTGGTGGTGGTGGTCGGGCGGCAAACGGATGCCATCTTTGCAGCTTGGCGCGTGCGGGCCTGGAATATGGGCCTGCTGTATCTGTTGATCGTGGGCTCATCCTCGGCGCTGCTGTGGTGGCTGCAGCGGCGCGAAAAAGTGGTATACCGTCAATTGCTCGCCACCGATGCTGCACTGCATCTACAGCAAACCCGTTTAGACAATCTGGCGCAAAACGTACCAGGCATGCTGTACCAGTACGTGCTGCATGCCGATGGGCGCAGCTCGTTTCAGTACAGCTCCGAAGGCATTCGCGATGTCTATGAGGCGGCACCACAGGATGCCCTGCACGATGCCCGTGTGGTGCTGGAGCGCATTCACCCCGACGATTACGCACGGGTGGTGGAAAACATTAGCCTTTCCGCCCAGCAACTCAGCATCTGGTCCGATGAGTACCGCGTCATCCTGCCGCGTCGGGGTGAGCGCTGGCTGGCCGGGGTGGCTCGCCCACAGGCGCTGGACCATGGCGATGTGCTCTGGCATGGCTACATCCAAGATGTGACATTGGCCAAGCAGCAGCGCCAAGAGCTGCAGCGTGCCAAAGAAGCAGCCGACAGTGCCAACGCCGCCAAGAGTGCATTTGTGGCCAACATGAGCCACGAAATCCGCACACCCATGAACGCCGTGCTGGGCATGCTGCAGCTGCTGCAGGGCACTGCCTTGCAGCCTCAGCAGGCCGACTACTGCTTCAAGGCGCGTGGGGCAGCACAGTCGCTGTTGTCTCTGCTCAACGATGTGCTCGACTTTTCCAAAATCGAAGCCGGGCGACTGGAAATCGAGAACGCGCCATTTGCCCTAGACGATTTGCTACGCAACCTCGCCGTGGTGCTGGCCACCGGCGTGGGCAACAAGCCCATTGAGTTGCTGTTTGAGATCGATCCCTCCATTCCTCGCCAGCTGCGCGGCGATGCCCTGCGGTTGCAGCAGGTACTCCTCAACCTGGGCAGCAATGCGCTGAAGTTCACCCACAGCGGCGAGGTGGTGCTGTGCCTCAAACGTCTGGATGCCAACACCAGCGCTGTACCCGACCATGTGGAGATTGAGTTCTCGGTCAGTGATACCGGCATCGGTATTGCACCCCAGCGTTTGGATGCGGTGTTTGACAGTTTTACCCAAGCCGAAACCAGCACCACCCGCGAGTACGGCGGTAGCGGCCTGGGGTTGTCCATCAGCCGCGCGCTGGTGCATCTGATGGGTGGCGAGCTCCAAGTGCAAAGCACCCTGCACCAAGGCAGCCATTTTGTCTTTCGCCTGCGCATGGCCTGTTTGTCTGAGCCCCAAGCCACCATCGGTCAGCCCAACGGGGGCGAGCAGCATCCCGAGCTGGGCACCCTGCGGGTGCTGATCGTGGAAGACCACGCGCCTACACGCAACGTACTGCTACATATGGCACAGAACTTTCGCTGGCACTGTATGGCCGTGGCCGACAGCACGCAGGCCATCCAGCAGCTCACCTTGGCACAAAAGCAGCAGCAGCCTTTTGATGTGGTGTGCGTGGACAGCGCTTTACCCAGCCCCCACAACGAGGAGCTGGAGCAGTTCATGCTGGCGCACTGCATTCCGTGGCCCTCCATCGTGCTGATGAGCACGCTCTACCACCAGGAACAAAATCGCCTGCAGCAGCCCTCCACATGGAGCAGCATGCTGGCGGTGCAGCACCTTATCAAACCCATTACGCCTTCGGCACTGTTTGATGCGGTGGCGCTGGCCACCGGCGGGCAATCCATCCACTACCCCCACCTCTTGGGGGGCACAGGCCAGGCACACCTGCGGGGGTTGCGGGTTTTACTGGTGGAAGACAACCCCCTCAACCAGCAAGTGGCCCAGGGGTTGCTGCAACAGGCAGGTGCCCAGGTCAGTCTGGCCCACAACGGTCTGGAGGCTGTCACCTTGCTGCAAGCACACCAGAGCAACTGGGATGTGGTGCTGATGGACATCCAGATGCCGGTGATGGACGGCTACGAAGCCACGCGCCGCATCCGCGCCATGGCACTGGCGCCACAACCCCCCATCATCGCCATGACCGCCAATGCCAGCTCAGACGATAAGCAGGCCTGTTTGCAAGCTGGCATGAATGACCACCTGGCCAAGCCCATCGATGCACGGCAGCTGCTCGAGGCCTTGCAGCCGTATGCGCCACTGGCTGCACCTCAGCAGGAGGATGCCGCACCCTTGCCAGAGCCTGCCGCCCTAGACAGTGACTGCAACAACGACCACCCTCACGCACTGGACGCAGGGAGCTTGGATGCCGCCGTGCAACGGCTGGGCGGCAACCAAGCGCTGTACGCACGCCTGCTGCGTGAATTTGTCCAGACACAGCACGCATGCCCACAGCAGATCCGCCAAGCGCTCCAGGCACAAGATATCGCCCAGGCCGAGCGTCTGCTGCATACCTTCAAGGGTCTGGCAGCCACCGTAGGGGCCATGCCGCTGAGTGCATTGGCCCAGAGCGCCTTGGAAACCCTGCGCCAAGAACGCACCAACCGCAGTCCTGCGCAGGTGGCTGCTGCGTTGGCACCTGTGCTGCTCTCACTGGAGCAACTGTGGCCTGCCACGATGGAGCCATTGCTGTATGCCAGTGCCACCTGGGCTAACGCACCAACGCCAACAGAGCCAACCACTGCAGCCGCACCACAGGATGTTCTGGAGTCATTGCGTGCCTTACAGGCTATGCTGCACACGCACAACATGCAGGCCCTGACCTTGCTCGGGCCTTTGGCTGTTCAGCCCCACGCACTAGCCCAGCCCCTGTGCCGTGCCGTCGAAGCACTAGATTTTGAGCAAGCCGTACACCTCAGTCAGTTATGGATCGACAGTCTCTGCACCTAAGCCCGCCACCCGCACTAGCCAGCGCCACCTTCCACAACCAATACGAGCTGCGCCGCCCGCGCTTGCTGGTGGTGGACGACCAGCCGATCAACATCCAGACGCTGTACCAGATTTTTCAGCAGGACCACGAGGTCTTTGCCGCCACCAGCGCCGCCCAAGCGCTGGAACTGTGTCAACGCCAGCCCCTGCCCGATCTGATCTTGCTGGACATCGTCATGCCCGAAGTGGATGGACTGGCGCTGTGCCAGCAGCTCAAGCAACAGCCCTCCACGGCAGACATCCCCATCATCTTTGTCACCGCCCTGTCCAGCTCTGAAGAAGAGGCTGCCGCCTTGCAGGCCGGTGGTGCTGATTTCATTAGCAAACCGGTCAATCCGGCCGTGGTACGGGCGCGGGTTGCTACCCATTTAACACTTAAGGCACAGACAGACTTTCTGCGCCAGCTGGCCTTTGTCGATGGGCTGACCGGTATTGCCAACCGACGGCGCTTTGACGATGCACTACAGGCGGCCTGGCGCCATGGAGTGCGCACCCGGGAGCCGCTGGCCTTGGTCATGTTCGACATTGACCACTTCAAGTACTACAACGACCATTACGGCCACCAGCAGGGTGATCTGTGCCTACAGGCCGTCGCCAGTGCGGTACACCAGCTCATGCAGCGCCCCTACGATCTGGCAGCACGTTACGGTGGAGAAGAGTTTGTCTGCCTGCTGCCGGGCTGCACTGCTGCCCACCTACCTGCCAAGGCAGAACAGTTGCGTGCAGCCATTGAGGCACTGCAACTGCCCCATGCAGCCTCCCCAAGCGCACCCTGGCTGACCATCAGTGTGGGCGCCGCCCATCTCCTGCCCCAGGCTGACACCAACCCCCACCTGCTGCTCACTCTGGCCGATGCCGCGCTCTACCAAGCCAAGCACCAAGGCCGCAACTGCGTATGCCTGGCACCGTCCACTAGCACATAAGCCCTGCCCCAACCAGATAGCCGCCTGGGGCACAATCTGCACGCTATGTCTGAGCGCCTTGTCATCCCCTTGCAGTATGAATCCTCGGTACGGCATCTGCCGCCGCCACCTGTGGATGTTGACGCCCCCCTTGCAGCCACGCCATTTCGAGATGTGCATGGACGGCCCCTCAGCGACCTGCGCATCAGCGTCACCGACCGTTGCAACTTTCGTTGCAACTACTGCATGCCCAAAGAGGTGTTTGGCAAGGACTACCCCTATTTGCCGCACCGTGCCCTGCTGAGCTTTGAAGAAATCACGCGCCTGGCGCGGCTATTTGTCCAGCATGGGGTGACCAAGATTCGTCTCACAGGCGGCGAACCACTGCTGCGCAAGGATCTGGAACGACTGATTGCCCAATTGGCTGCACTGCGCACACCACAAGGACAGACACTGGATCTGACCCTGACCACCAACGGCTCACTGCTGCGGCGCAAGGCACAGCAGCTCAAGGATGCGGGACTCAAACGCCTGACGGTCAGCCTCGATAGCCTGGACGATGCCACCTTCCGCACCATGAACGATGTGGACTTTCCCGTGGCCGAGGTCTTGGCCGGAATCGACGCGGCACACGCGGCAGGTTTTGACAACCTCAAGGTCAATATGGTCGTCAAACGCAGCACCAATGCCCACGACATCGTGCCCATGGCACGGCATTTCCAGGGCACGGGGGTAACACTGCGCTTCATCGAATACATGGACGTGGGTGCCACCAATGGCTGGTGCATGGATGAGGTGTTGCCCTCAGCGCAGGTTATAGAGCGCATTCAGCAGGTGCTGCCCATGGTGCCGCTGGAGCCCAACACCCCGAGCGAAACCGCCCAGCGCTGGGGTTATGCCAACGCCCAGGGGCAATACGACCCCAGCCTGGGCGAAGTGGGGGTCATCAGCAGCGTGACGCGCGCTTTTTGCCGCAACTGCAGCCGTGCCCGCCTCTCTACCGAAGGGCTGCTGTATCTGTGTTTGTTTGCCCATCAGGGCTGGGACATCCGCAGCCTGCTGCGTGGTGGCGCCAGCGATGCCCATATCGGTGCCGCTATTGCTGCCATCTGGACGCAGCGCACCGATCGCTATTCCGAGCTGCGCGCCCAGTTGCCCCCTGCAACGCAGGCGCAGGGCCCGGATGGGCGCAAGCGCATCGAAATGAGCTACATCGGCGGCTAATCCTGCCTGATGCCTGTGCTGCCTGATGCCTGAACACACCCACTCCACTTTGCACGCCCGTGCAGACCTCACCGGCTTGGTGCTGGCTGGGGGCCAGGGCAGCCGCATGGGTGGTGTGGACAAAGGCCTGCAGCTTCTGCACAACCAACCGCTGGCACTGCACGCAGCGCAGCGCCTGGCGCCGCAGGTGGGGCCGCTGCTCATCAGCGCCAACCGCCACCACAGCCACTATGCGGCATGGGGCTATCCGGTGCTGGCCGATGACGTGGCATGGTCCGACTTTGCCGGCCCCTTGGCCGGGTTTGCAACGGGGCTGGCGCATTGCACCACCCCCTGGCTGCTCACGGTGCCCTGCGACAGCCCGCTGTTTCCGCTCGATCTGGCACAACGTATGCTGGCCTGCGCCACGCAACATGGCGCCTCCCTGGTGCTGGCCGCAGCCCCCGATGCGCAGGGAGTGCTACGCCCCCAGCCGACCTTTGCGCTGCTGCAGCGCGCGCTGTTGCCCAGTCTGCAGACTTTCTTGGATCAAGGGGGGCGCAAGATCGGCGCTTGGGCAGCCCAGCACAATCGGCTACTGTGCGCGTTTGACCAGCCGGGAGACGCCTCCCAAGCCTTTTGCAATCTCAATACGCTGGAAGAACTGCAACAGCTGGAGCAGTTGCCAGCGTGGCACGGCGCTACCAGCGGCGTGTCACCAACGCTGTAGTTGTACTGCGGGCAATCTGCCTAGGCCATGGAGCGCGCCAAACCCAGCACCTGCTCCACGCCACGATTGGCCAGCGCATCGGCGCACTCGTTGCCCGGGTCACCCGCATGGCCTTTGACCCAACGCCAATCGATGCGATGGCCTGCGCCTCCCACCACCGCATCCAGGGCCTGCCAGAGATCGATGTTTTTTACGGGTTGCCCAGAGGCGGTGCGCCAGTTCTTGGCTTTCCAGCCAGGCAACCATTCGGTGATGCCCTTGCGCACGTACTGACTGTCCAAATAGAGCTGAACATCGCACGGGCGCTTGAGCGCCTTGAGCGCCTCGATCACCGCCGTCAGCTCCATGCGGTTGTTGGTGGTATCAGCCTGGCCACCCCACATCTCTTTGCGGTGTGGCCCCGCCTGCAGCAACACCCCCCAGCCACCCGGGCCAGGGTTGCCCTTGCAGGCTCCGTCGGTGTAAATCACAACATGGTTCAAGTTTTTTTTCCTAGATGCTTGCGCACTGGCGCGGTCGCCGCCTGCACGGGTGCGGTCTGATAGCGCCAGCTGGGCCCCAGCAGGCGCACGCCCTGCACCCTTTTGACGGCCAGCACGCAGTATGCACCGCCCAAGACCGGCCAGGCACGTTCGCCCAGCGCATCCAGCCAGTGCCAGCGCTGCTGCCAGAGGGGGCCATCCAGCGCGGCGCCGTGGCAACCAAAGTCGGCCGCCAGCACCTCCAGCTGCAGCAATTGCAGCCAGTCGCGCAGCCGCCAATACGACAGCGCCCGCGCCGCATTCAAGCCTGCAGGGCGCTCCAGGGCATGCTGTGCGCCCCAGACGCTCCAGGGGTTGAGGCCAAAGATCAGCACCTTGCCCTCAGGCACCAGCACACGCGCCACCTCGCGCAAGGCGGCGTGCGGCTGCTGGCAACGCTCCAGTGTGTGGGGCAGCACCAGCAGATCCAGGCTGGCCTCGCCAAACGGCAGCGCCTCCGGATGGCAAACCAGGTGGGCACCTGCCGGCGCTTGTGTGGGCAATGCGCCAGGCACTTGGCAAGCGCCGCTTTCGCAGGTCAAATCGACCTCTTGTGCGGCCAGCCAGCGCCGGGGCATGCGATTACAGCGCAAGGCCTGTAGAGCAGGCCAGCCCACTTGCAGGCTGTGATAACCAAAAATATCGGCCACTGCTTCATCGCAGCGCTGCTGCTGCCATCGCAACAAACACTGCTGCCAGGCCGAGCGCCCCGACGCCTGCCCTGCGCGGCCCTGACCTTGGATAAAACTGCTCATGAATCTGGTGGTACCCCTGCCCGCGTTTTCTGATAACTACCTCTGGCTGGTACACAACGGCCAGCAGGCCGTGGTGGTGGACCCTGGCGATGCGGCCCCTGTGCTGGTTGCCTTGGAGCAACTGCAACTGCAGCTGCAGGCCATTGTATTGACCCACCACCACCGCGATCACACCGGTGGCGTGACCCAGCTGCGCCAAGCCCACAACTGCCCTGTGTACGGCCCAGTGGGCGAAGCGCTGCCCGAGCCGGTCACGCGCGTCGATGCCCACACCACCCTCACGCTGCTGGGCCAGCCCTGGCAGGTGCTGCAGGTGCCCGGACACACCGCCGGCCACATCGCCTGGTACTGCCCCACTTTGGGCGCACAGCCCGCGCTGTTCTGCGGCGATACGCTGTTTTCTGGCGGGTGCGGGCGGCTGTTTGAGGGCACAGCCGAGCAAATGCACCACTCGCTCCAACAACTGGCGGCCTTGCCTGCCGACACCCAGGTGTTTTGCGCCCACGAATACACCGTGAGCAATCTGCGCTTTGCCCTGGCCGTTGAGCCCGATAATGCTGCACTGCAGCAGTACCACATGTGGTGCTTGGCACAGCGCGACAGTGGCCAGCCCACCCTGCCCTCCACCATCGACCGGGAGCGGGAAATCAACCCCTTTTTGCGCTGTGAAATACCCGCCGTCGTGCGCGCTGCCCAGCAGTTCGAACCGTCAACTTCCCCTACCGACCCCGCCCAGGTGCTGGCTGCGCTGCGCGCCTGGAAAAACGTTTTTGCATGATTGTTCTACGTCTCCTTCTTGTCTGCAGCTTGCTGTGGCTGGCCGGTTGCGCCACCCAGCAAGATGCCAGCATGGGCCATGCGTCCCACTCCGACAGCCGCTTAAAACCGCTGGGCACCACACAACTGGCTTCGGGTAAGGTGGCATCACTGCAGCCCCCACAAGACCTGTGGGAGCGCATCCGCAGCGGCTTTGCCATGCCCGATCTGGAGGACGAGCATGTCACCGACCGCGAGCAGTGGTACAGCAGCCGCCCGGACTACATCCTGCGCATGACCGAGCGCTCCAAAAAGTACCTGTTTCACATCGTCGAAGAGCTGGAAAAGCGCAACATGCCCACCGAGCTGGCGCTGCTGCCCTACATCGAAAGTGCTTTCAACCCGCAGGCCGTCTCCAGCGCCAAAGCAGCGGGCATGTGGCAGTTCATGCCGGCGACGGGCACCTACTTCGACCTCAAGCAAAACATGCTGCGCGACGACCGGCGCGATGTGCTGGCCTCCACACGCGCCGCGCTGGACTATCTGCAAAAGCTGCACCACATGTTTGGCGACTGGCACCTGGCCTTGGCCGCCTACAACTGGGGCGAAGGCAGCGTCAGCCGCGCCATCAAACGCAACGAAAAAGCCGGCCTGGGCACGCGCTACACCGACTTGAACCTGCCCGCTGAAACGCGCCAGTACGTGCCCAAGCTGCAGGCCGTGAAAAACATCATTGCCGATCCAGACAGCTTCGATACCGAGTTGCCCGTGATCGAAAACCACCCCTTCTTCCAAGTGGTGGACATCGACCGTGACATGGATGCCAAAGTCGTGGCCGAGCTGGCCGACGTCTCGCTCGACGATTTCAAGGCACTCAACCCCTCGCTGAAAAAGCCGGTGATTTTTGCCGCAGCCACGCCGCAAATCCTGCTGCCCTGGGACAACGCCAAGGTGTTTGAGCAAAACCTGCGTGAATTCAAAAACGACACCTCCAGCGTGGGCAGGCTGGCCAGCTGGACGGTGTGGACCGTGCCCAAAACCATGAGCGTGGCCGACGTGGCCGAGCAAGTGGGCATGCCCGAGGCGCAGCTGCGCGAAGCCAACAACATCCCCCCGCGCATGATGATCAAGGCCGGTTCGGCACTGATGGTGACGCGCTCGGACAACCTCAACCAGGACGTGGCACTGCACATTGCCAACAACGCCAGCCTGGATTTCACCCCCGAATACAGCCTATCGCCCCCCGGAAAAGGCAAGGCCGTGCGCGTGCAACGCGGCGATACCCTGCACAGCCTGGCGCGCAAGTACCAGATCAGCGTGGCGCAGCTGGCCAGCTGGAACCAATTGGCCCCCAAAGCGCAGCTGCGCGCTGGCCAGACGCTGCGCCTGCAAATCACCCCGGCAGCCCCGCGTAGCAGATCCAGCGCCACCGGCACGCCCAGCAAGCGCGCCAAGGTGGCACAAAACACCCCGAAAAAACGCGGCGGCGCCCCCGCCAAACGCAAGCGCTAAACGGCTCTGGCGCCGTTCAGCGCCGCTCTACCAGCGCGTGGGCAATGGTGCCCAAGTCCACGTACTCCAGCTCACTGCCCACAGGCACACCGCGTGCCAAGCGGGTGACCTGCAGGCCGCGCGCCCTGAGCAGCTCGGCCACCAAATGCGCGGTGGCCTCGCCCTCGGTGGTAAAGCTGGTGGCCAAAATCACCTCCTGCACCTGGCCATCGAGCGCGCGCTCGAGCAGCTGCGCCAGGCCAATATCGGCCGCGCCCACGCCATCCATGGGCGAGATGCGCCCCATCAGCACAAAGTAGCAGCCTTGGTAGGCGCCCGTGCGCTCCATGGCGGCCAGATCGGCGGGCGTTTCCACCACGCACAGGCGCGCCGTGTCACGACCGCTGTCGCTGCAGATGGGGCAGATCGGCTGGTGCGAAAAAGTGTGGCAGCGCTGGCAATGCACCACCGTATCCAGCGCGTGCACCAGCGCATGGGCCAGCTGGCGTGCGCCGGCCTGATCGCGCTGCATGAGGTGAAAGGCCATGCGCTGCGCGGTTTTCACGCCCACACCGGGTAGGTGGCGCAGAGCGGCAATCAGCGGTTGCAGGGGCTGGGCATCAGAAGTTTCAGACATCGGGTATCAGATATCGGGTATTGGGCAAAGCCACCAGCGACAACCAGAAAAAAGGGAAAGCCTGGACTTTCCCTTGCGCTTCTATAGTGATAGCTGCTTGCGCTTGACTTACAACGATTTCAGTATGAAAAACATTTGAAATCCTTTCCAAGCAAGCGCGAGCAGCTCCTTTTTTAGAAAGGAAACTTCATGCCACCAGGCAGGCCGGGCATGCCTGCAGTGATCTTGCCCATCTTTTCGCTGCTGGTTTCTTCGGCCTTGCGCACGGCAGCGTTGAAGGCGGCGGCCACCAGGTCTTCGAGCATGTCCTTGTCTTCGGCCAGCAGGCTGGGGTCGATGGTGATGCGCTTGACATCGTGCTTGCAGGTCATGACCACCTTGACCAGACCGGCGCCCGATTCGCCTTCCACTTCAATGTTGCCCAGTTCTTCCTGGGCTTTTTTCAGGTTGTCCTGCATGGCCTGGGCCTGCTTCATCAGACCGGCAATTTGTCCTTTGTTGAACATGGTGCTATTTCCTTTTCTGGGCAAAAAATCAAAACACGCGATGGTGCCACGATTGCGCACCTGCCGCGCCAAGCTGGCGCTCAGGATGCTGCCGCGGTGGAACCCTCCAGTGGGCGAATGCTGCCGGGCACGATGCTGGCGCCCCACTGCGTCTGCAAAGACTGCACCTGGGCATCCTGAGCCACGATCTCCTCAGCGCGGCGCTGACGCGCTTGGGCCAGCTGCTGGTTGCGCAGCTGGGGCGTGTCGTGCACAGCGCCCACCTGCACCTGCAGCCCCGGGCATGCCGCTACTTCTTGCAGCACCGCCGCCAGGCGCTGCACATGCTGCTCGTGGGCCAGCGAGGCATTGGCCACCTGCAGCAGCCAGCCACTGTCGCTGCGCGCCACCAACTGCGCCTGCAGAGCCAGTTCGCGTGTGAGTTTGGCAATGCGGCCCTCGGCCAGCAATTGCGTCACGCACTGGAACCAGAAATCGCCCAGCTCGGTGGCAGGGGCCTGCGCTTGGTCTGGGTCTGCATTGGCTGCCACCTCCGTCGGTGGCCATGCAGCGGTGACAGGGACTGGGACAGAAGCGGGCATCGGAGCGGGGATGGCTGGCGCCTGCGGTGGTGGTTCGGGTACGGGCTCGGCCAACACCGCAACGGTGCCCTGGTGGGCCTCGGGGGGCAAATCCATCCAAGGCGGAATAGACCCATCCGACTGCTCAGCGGCCACGGCCTGCTCAGGCACAGCCGCTGGAGCGTCGGGTGGAGGCAGCTGCACCGCTGCCGGTGGCATGGGCGCTGGCGGTGCAGGCTCAGCCATCGGCGTGGTCAGCGTTTTTTTTTCTACTGGGGCAGATACCGGGGCCACAAATGCCAGCGGGCGCAGCAGCACCATGGTCAAACCGGCGTATTCATCGGGCGCCCAGCCCAGCTCCTGCTGACCATGCAAGGCAATGCTGTAGCACAGCTGGGTGGTATCGGGCGGCATGTGCGCGGCCAGGGTCTGCAGCTGCTCGGCATCGGGGTCGGCGGGATCGGCACCCATGCCGGGAGCGGCCTGCAGCACGGCCATGCGCTGCAGCAACAGGCACAGCTCTTGCAACGTGCCGGCCGCCGAAATGCCATGCGTGCGCAGCAGCTCCACCGTCTGCACCAGCGCCTGACCGTCGCCCGCAGCCAAGGCAGCAATCAGCTGCAGCACATGGGTGCGATCGACCGCGCCCAGCATTTGGCGCACAGCCGCTTCTTGCAGCTGGCCGCTGCCAAAAGCAATGGCCTGGTCGGTCAGACTGAGCGCATCGCGCATGGAGCCGCGCGCGCCACGCGCCAGCAGGCGCACGGCCTGGGCCTCAAAGGGAATATGTTCGCGCTGCAGCACGCTGCTCAGGTGCTCGAACACCGTCTCAGGCACCATAGGGCGCAGGTTGAACTGCAGGCAGCGCGACAGCACCGTCACGGGCACTTTTTGCGGATCGGTGGTGGCCAGCACAAATTTCAGGTATTCGGGCGGCTCTTCCAGCGTCTTCAACATGGCGTTGAAGGCCGTGTTGGTGAGCATGTGTACCTCGTCGATCATGAAGACCTTGAAGCGCCCTTGCACGGGCTTGTACACGGCCTGCTCCAGCAGGCTTTGCACCTCGTCCACACCCCGGTTGGAGGCCGCGTCCAGCTCGATGTAATCGGGGAAACGCCCGCTATCGATTTCGGTGCACGCCGGGCAGACTCCACAAGGCTCTGCAGTGATTCCACCTTGGCCATCCGGGCCGGTGCAGTTGAGCGATTTGGCCAAAATGCGCGACACCGTGGTCTTGCCCACGCCACGCGTGCCAGTGAACAAATACGCATGGTGCAGACGCTGCTGGGTGAGCGCGTTGGTCAGGGCCTGCACGACGTGCTCCTGCCCCACCATTTCGGAGAAGTTGCGCGGTCGGTACTTACGGGCGAGCACTAAATAAGACATAACCGTCCATTCTACGGTGTGCGCCTGCGCCTACCCGTCTATAATCCGGCGCTGACGGGCCTTCCCGCATGGGGAAGCGGCCAACCGGGTCAGGTGGGGAACCAAGCAGCCCTAACCGTGAAACCAGTGCCGGGGTCAGGCTCGTCACCCCAACACCCAGCCACCTGCATCCCCTGCAGGTGGCTTTTTCATGCCCGGGGCGCAAGATGCGCTGCGATCCCCTGCGCGGCACGCACCCCGGTGGCAAAGCAGGCGGTGAGCAAATAGCCGCCTGTCGGTGCTTCCCAGTCGATCATTTCGCCTGCGCAAAACACGCCAGGCAAGGCGCGCAGCATCAGACCATCGTCCAAAGCCATCCAGCGCACACCACCGGCGCTGCTGATGGCTTCGGCCAAGGGGCGTGGCCGGCTCAGTGCCACGGGCAATGCCTGAATGGCGTGTGCCAAAGTCGCGCTGTCTTGCATTTGCTCTTTGGTGAGCAGCTCGTACAGGAGCGCCAACTTCACCCCATCCAAACCCAGGCGGCTTTTCAAATGGTTCGAGAGGCTGCGCGCGCCGCGTGGATGCTGCACGGCTGCCAGCACTTTGTCTGGGGCCCAGGCGGGCAACAGGTTGAGCATGAACTGGGCCTGACCTTGCAACGCAATCGCATCGCGCAGCACGGCAGAGGCCGCGTACACCAGGCTGCCCTCGACGCCGCTGGCGGTCACCACAAACTCCCCCTGACGCTGCCACAGGCTGCCATCGGCTTGCGTCCACGTGATGGCGACGTTTTTCAGCGGCGCACCGGCAAAGCGCTCTTGAAAATGCGTGCTCCAGCCCGTTCCTGTGCGCCCCTGCACGTCAAAACCACAGTTGGCCGGCTGCAGCGCGGCGATGTCCACACCACGTGCCTGCAGCAGCGCTTGCCATGCGCCATCCGAACCCAGTTGCGGCCAACTGCCGCCGCCCAGAGCCAACAAGGTGGCGCGCACCTGCACCGGTTGCAGACCTTGTGGCGTCTGCAGACACAGCCGTCCCTGGTCATCCCAGCCCTGCCAGCGGTGGCGCATCAGCAGCCGCACCCCCTGCGCACGCAAGCGTGCCAACCAGGCACGCAGCAAGGGGGCTGCTTTCATATCGGAGGGAAAGACGCGCCCGGAGCTGCCCACAAACGTTGCAATCCC
This sequence comes from Comamonas sp., assembly GCA_028690035.1. Taxonomy (GTDB): domain Bacteria; phylum Pseudomonadota; class Gammaproteobacteria; order Burkholderiales; family Burkholderiaceae_C; genus Comamonas. Next base: position 473,933 of record JAQVCA010000001.1, read on the forward strand.
CAGGCCTTGCGCCCAGGCGCGCAATTGCTCGGCGCCCCAGGTGCGCAGCATGGGGGTCAGCGTGGTGGCTGCATGGCCATAGCGTTGGGCAAAGTCATCAAATACTTCGGAATGCGTCAGGTTCATGCCACCTTTGCCCGCCAGCAAGAATTTGCGTCCAGCCGACGCTTTGCCATCAAACACACACACTTGCAGGCCTTGGCCCGTCAGTTGCTCAGCGGCCATCAGTCCGGCGGGCCCTGCGCCCACAATGGCCACATCGCAATCGAGCACCGGCAACGTCGGCAAATCGGTCATACACATACTCTTCAAAAATGGTGCGCGCCACGAAACATGGCGCATTAAGGGCGCGCAGCATACCGCCCTGCTGTCCGAAGCGGCTTGTGGCTTTATAAATGGCATGCCCCATGGTTTCTGTCACAATCGCCGCATCATTTTTTATCCCCCGATATGTTCGGGGCTGTCAGCCAAGCAAAGGATCTCATTTCATGGCAAGCAACCTCATCAAGCACATCACCGACGCCAGCTTCGAAGCCGACGTGCTGCAACCGGGCAGCACGGTGCTGGTGGACTTCTGGGCCGAATGGTGCGGCCCCTGCAAGATGATTGCGCCCATCTTGGACGAAGTCGCCGGTGCTTACCAAGGCAAGCTGACCGTGGCCAAGATGAACGTGGACGATAACCGTGCCATGCCCGCCAAGTTCGGTATCCGTGGCATTCCCACGCTGATGCTGTTCAAAAACGGCGAGCTCGCTGCCACCAAAGTGGGGGCACTGTCCAAGGCCCAGCTGACCGCTTTTATCGATCAACAACTGGCCTAAAACCTTCCCGCACGCTTACCCAGTGGCCCACTTGGCAAAGACTGCCAAGTGGGCCACTTTATTTCCTGTCATAATAAGCAACTGCCCTGTAGCGCAACAGCCCAGTCCCATACGGGCGCCTGCAGCGGCCAGCCCCTACACCGCGCGGCTGGTGACCTTTCCTCCCCGGATACCTTGGCAGCACGCCGCACACCCCCCACAAATTCTGTGAACTCCGCCTCAAGGAGTATTTTTCATGCACTTGAATGAACTCAAGGCACTGCATGTGTCTGAAGTGGCCCAGCAGGCCGAAGAGCTAGGCATTGAAAACATTGGCCGCATGCGCAAGCAAGAGCTGATGTTTGCCATCATCAAAAAGCGCGCCAAAGCGGGCGAACAGGTCTTTGCCGATGGCGTCCTGGAAATCCTGCCCGATGGCTTTGGCTTTCTGCGCAGCCCCGACACCAGCTATACCGCCAGCACCGACGACATCTATATCAGCCCCAGCCAGGTGCGTCGCTTTAACCTGCACACTGGCGACATGATCGAAGGCGAAGTGCGCATCCCCAAGGATGGCGAGCGCTACTTTGCTTTGACCAAGCTCGATCGTGTCAACGGTGGCCTGCCCGAGCACAACAAGCACAAGGTGCTGTTTGAAAATCTGACGCCGCTGTTTCCCAAGCAGCAGATGCGCTTGGAACGCGATATCAAGTCCGAGGAAAACATCACCGGTCGCATCATCGATATCATCGCCCCGATTGGCCGTGGCCAGCGCGCGCTGATTGTCGCGCCGCCCAAGAGCGGCAAGACCATGATGATGCAGCACATCGCCCATGCCATCACGGCCAACAACCCAGACGTACACCTGATGGTATTGCTGGTGGATGAGCGCCCGGAAGAAGTGACTGAAATGCAGCGTTCGGTCAAGGGTGAGATCATCGCCTCGACCTTTGACGAACCGGCCACACGCCACGTCCATGTGGCCGAGATGGTGATTGAGCGCGCCAAGCGCTTGGTGGAATTGAAGAAAGATGTGGTCATTCTGCTGGACTCCATCACCCGTCTGGCACGTGCCTACAACAACGTGGTTCCCAGCTCCGGCAAGGTACTCTCCGGGGGTGTGGATTCCAACGCCCTGCAGCGCCCCAAGCGCTTTTTTGGTGCAGCGCGCAATGTGGAAGAAGGCGGCAGCTTGACCATCATCGCCACGGCTTTGGTCGATACGGGCAGCCGCATGGACGAAGTAATCTTTGAAGAATTCAAGGGCACAGGCAACAGTGAGGTACATCTGAGCCGCCGCTTGTACGAAAAGCGCGTCTTCCCAGCCATTGAGCTCAACAAGAGCGGCACGCGCCGCGAAGAGTTGCTGCTGGCGCCCGAAATTCTGCAAAAGACCCGTATTCTGCGTCAGTTCATGTACAACATGGACGAGATTGAGTCCATGGAGCTGATGATCAAGAAGATGAAAGAGACCAAAAACAACTCAGAGTTTTTTGAGGCGATGCGTCGGGGGGGATAAGGCAAATACCCTGGGCTGAGGCATATCCCAGGGCACATGCGGTTGGCGTCCTCTAGAATCCAGGCACTCCACGGCGTTGAAGACACGTTTTTTAACCATGATGCTGAAATGGTCGCCACATGCTTGATTTTCTCCAACGCTTGCTGGGACGTACGCCCAAACCAGCACCCACTCCTGCCACCCCCCAGAAGCAGTTTGACACACTTAATCAACTCGCCCCACTCAAGTCCGGTGCGCCACGCAAAAAAGAGGCCAGTCGCGGCACCTCAGCAGCGGCAGAACACAAAACTCCGTCGCTGACAGCCTCTTTTGTCTGCCGTGAGCCTGTGCTGAACCAGCGCGAACAGATTGCCGGCTACACCTTCGATCTGCAAGAAGGTCTGCAAACCCGGCTGCAGGGGCGCCAAGACATGCTACATCGTGCCTACGATGACGCTCTGCTGCGCAGCTTGGCCACCCTCAACATCCCCAGCCTGCTGGAGCATCGGCTGGCATTTGTCACGATCACCCCTACCTCGCTGAGCAACCCGCTGCTCATGAAGCTGCCACCGAAAAACACGGTGCTCATACTTAAGCCCAGTAGCCAGCCGCTGAATATCGACGAATTGGTTCCACAGCTGCAGGCCCTGCGTAAAGCCGGATTTGCCCATGGCTGGGTGCTCAGCAAAACCACGCTCAAGGAGCATCACCCCTCCTTGACACAATTGGCCATCCAGGCCGATTACCTGCAATTGCAGGTATCCAGTTTCAATGGCCGCGAGATCGAGAGCCTGCACAAGGCGCTGACCTCCAGACGCAGCCTGCACCAAGGCAAGCTGCATTTACTGGCAACTGAGCTGCACAGCTTTGACGAATTCAATCTGTGCTTTCACATGGGGTTTGACTATTTCCAGGGCCACTTCATCACCAGCCGTGAGGACTGGCATCCACCCAAAAGCGAAATCAACCGCGTATTGGCGCTCAAGCTGCTCAACCTATTGCGCACCGACGAAGAACTCAAAGTCATTGCCGACCAGATCACGGCAGATCCGGTCATGACCTACAAGTTGCTGCGTTACCTCAATTCTCCAGCCATTGGCCTGCAGACTCCGATTCTGACCATCGATAAGGCTTTGCTGTTACTCGGGCGCGAGCGCTGCTTTCGCTGGCTGTCGCTGCTGCTGTTTGATATCAAGCAGACGGGTTTTCGCGAGCGCCTGCTGATCGAGCAGGCTTTGGCGCGCGCCTTTTTTCTGGAAAGTCTGGCCGGTTTGGGTCAGGTGCCCGACCGCAAGGACGAACTGTTCATCCTGGGCCTGTTTTCCATGTTGGATTTGCTCATTGGCCACCCACTCCCCCAATTGCTGGAACACACCCAACTGCCCGAAGCCATCCACCAAGCCCTGCTGGGTCAGGAGGGCATTTACCACACCGCACTGGCTTTGGCCCAAGCCAGCGAAGCCAATCAGTCTGAAAAGATCCACCACCTCGCCAGTGCCTGCGGTTTCGATGCTTTGCAGATACTGGAGCGCAGCATGGAGGCACTCAGCAAAGCCCATGCAACTATGGGCCTAAGCGAGGTCTAGCTCAACGCCTACCCCAAAGATCGCGCTAGAATTGAGGGCTTTTCTATGCGGCAAGTACGCTGAGTTTTTTAAGCCTTGCAATGGTTGCAGGCGGCTGGGCACGGCTACCGCACTTGAACGAAGGAAGATCATGAAAGAAGGCATCCACCCCAATTACCGCGAAGTTCTGTTCGTGGATCTGTCCAACGGTTTCAAATTTGTGACCCGCTCCTGCGTGAATACCAAAGAAACCGAGACTTTTGAAGGCAAAGAGTACCCCCTGTTCAAGCTGGACACTTCTTCCGAATCGCACCCCTTCTACACCGGCACACAAAAATCGGTGGACAACATGGGTGGTCGCGTGGAACGCTTCCGCAACCGTTTCGGCAAAAAATAATTTTTTCCGCTACCGCCAAGAAGGCAGCCGGGCAACCAGGCTGCCTTTTTGTTTGCTTTTTTCCGACCTCCTGCCATGCCATTACCTACCCCCGCTATCGTTGCCCAAAGCGCCGTACGACGCCTGCCGCGCTGGGTGATCGTGCTGTTGTGCACGACCTATATCCTGACGGGCTTTGTGGGGCGCCATCCCTGGCGTGGGGCAGAGATGGAATCCTTCACCATGATGCAGGCCCTGGCACAGGGGCACGGCAGTTGGCTGGCGCCGCATGTCAATGGCCTTTTCCCAGCACAACCAGGGCTGCTGCAGTATTGGCTGGGGGCCTGGGCATTGCAGTGGGCACCAGTCTCTTGGCCTGCCGAGATGGTCACACGCCTACCCTTCATAGCGGCACTGGCCTTGGCGCTGACCTGCACCTGGTGGGCGGTGTACGGCTTGGCGCGTCTGCCCTCGGCACAGCCCGTGGCCTTTGCCTTTGGCGGCGAAGCACAGCCACGCGATTACGCCTGTGCGCTGGCCGATGGGGGCCTGCTTGCCTTGCTCGCCTGCCTGGGCCTGGCACAGCTGGGGCATAGCACCACCCACGCACTGCTGCAGCTGAGTGCCACCTGCGCCCTGCTGTATGCCGCCAGCAACCTGTGGTGGCAACCACGCCAGGCTGCCGTGGCTGCACTGCTGGCGCCCAGTGCGCTGGCGCTGGCCGGCGCGCCTGAACTGGCCTTGGCCCTGGTGCTGCTGGTGGTGCCCATGGTACTGATGGCACCTCGGCCACGCCCCACACCGCGCTACAGCTGGGCCGCATGGTGGCTACTCAGTGGCGTGCTGGCATCGGGCTTGGCGACCCTGTTGCATCTTTGGCAATGGCCTTGGACGGCCGCAGGCGCACGCGACTGGGACAGCCTGGCGCGCGCACTGACATGGTTCAGCTGGCCTGCCTGGCCTTTGGCGCTGTGGACGCTGTGGCGCTGGCGCCAGCAGCTGGCCCAGCCTTGGCGTCAGCTGCATCTGGCCATCCCCATCGGCTGGTGGCTGCTGGCACTGGGCCTGGCCACCTGGGGGCCAGAACGCGACAGCGCCTTGCTGCTGACCCTGCCAGCCATCGCTGCCGTGGCCGCGTTTGCACTGCCCACCTTGCGCCGAAGCCTGAGCGCGCTCATCGACTGGCTCACCCTGGTGTTTTTCACCGTCTGCGCACTCACGATTTGGATCGTTTGGCTCTCGGTACAAACCGGCTGGCCTGCCAAGCCTGCCGCCAACGTCATGCGCCTGTCCGATGGCTACCTGCCACCGTTTGAAGCGGGGCCTTTTGTCATCGCCTTGCTGGCCAGCGTGGCATGGCTGCTGCTGGTGTTCTGGCGCACACGCCGCCACCGCGAAGCAATTTGGAAAAGCCTGGCGTTGCCCGCAGGTGGCAGTGTGCTGGGCTGGGTACTGCTGATGACCCTGTGGCTACCCATGCTGGACTATGGCCGCAGCTACGCACCCCAGGTGCAGCGTTTAGTAAGCGCTGCGCCACCCAGCACCACCTGTCTAACCACCTGGGCGATGGACAGCGCCGACATCGGCGCCCTGCGCTGGCACACCGCCTGGCAGGTGCAGGCGCTGCGTGCGTTACCGCAGAACACACCGCTCCCCAGCTGTCCCTGGCTGCTCACCACCCCACAGGCCTGGGCGGATGTCCCCCAAGAACACACCCAAAACTGGCTCCCTTACGCCACCATCGTGCGCCCCACCCAGCGCCACGACCACTGGCTGCTGCTGCGCCAGCGCCCCTGATGTTTTTTGTGCGCTATGTCTGAACTTGCAATCATCGCCCGCCACGCTGGCACCGTGCTGGCGGGCCAACTGGCCGTCATGGCCTTTGGCGTGACCGACACCATCGTGGCCGGTCAATTTTCTGCCGATGCGCTGGCGGCGCTGTCTGTCGCTTCCGCAGTGTTTATCAGCGTCTTTGTCGCCCTGATGGGCGTGTTGCAAGCCCTGCTGCCGATCTGGGCCGAACAGCATGGGCGCGGCGAACTGGCGGCCATTGGCGCATCGTTTCGCCAGGCGCTGTACCTGGCCGCCGCTGCCAGTGTGCTGGGCATGGCGCTGCTGCTGTTCCCCGACCCACTGCTGGACTGGACCGATGTGCCCGACAGTATGCGCGACAGCGTGCGCCACTACCTCATCATCGTCGGCTGGGCCTTGCCTTCGGCCCTGTTTTTTCGCCTGTACACCACCCTCAACCAGGCGCTGGGCCATCCGCAACTGGTCACCTGGATTCAGGTCGGGGCGCTGGTGCTGAAGGTGCCCTTATCGATCTGGTTCACCTTTGGCGGCTGGGGGCTGGAGCCGCAAGGCGCCGCTGGCTGCGCCTGGGCCACACTGCTGGTCGATTACGCCATCGCCGCCATCGCGCTGGTGCTGATGCGCACCCAGCGCCTGTACCTGCCGCTGCAGCTGTGGCAGCGCATGGAAGCGCCCGATTGGCCACGTCTGCGTGCGTTTTTGCAGATGGGCATTCCCGCTGGGCTGGCGATTGCCGTGGAAGTCACCTCCTTCACCCTGGTGGCGCTGTTTGTGGCACGCCAGGGCACACTGGCCGCCGCCAGCCACCAGATTGCCGCCAACCTGGGCGCGCTGTGCTACATGCTGCCGCTGTCGCTGGGCATTGCCGTCAGCGCCCGGGCCAGCTGGTGGCGCGGCCAGGGGCAAGAGCTGCGCGCCCAGACAGTGGCCTGGCTGGGGGTGCGGCTGGCGCTGATCTCGGGCGCAGGCCTGTGCGTGGCCTTGCTGCTGGGGCGCGCCTGGGTGCCGCACATCTACACCAGCGATGCCCAGGTGGCCACCCTGACCAGCGCCCTGCTGCTGTGGGTGGCGCTGTACCAATGCGCCGACAGTGTGCAGTGCGTGTGCATTTTCCTGCTGCGCAGCTGGCGCGTCACGCTGGCACCGCTGCTGGTGTACTGTGCCCTGCTGTGGGGCGGTGGCCTGGGCATTGGCTATTGGCTGGCTTATAAAAATATAGCTAGTAGCGCTTACTGGGCCAACAATCCAACACCTTTTTGGCTTGCAATCACGGTATCACTTGCGGTAGTAGCTATTATTTTTATATATCTACTGCGTCGTGTGCTGGCTACCCAGCAGCATGACCTGTCCCAGCGCGGTACCTGATTTACTCTGCGCGCTGTCATATGACAGACACACATTCTCCACACACTTGTCTGTTGGCCCGCGCAGCGTGCCGCAGCCTTTTTTACTGCAAACTTCCTCTGCACCATGGCACCTGAATCCCTGCTTGCCGCTGTTGACCTGGGCTCCAACAGCTTTCGCCTAGAGATTGGCCGCATCGGCTCCCACCAGCGCATCGAGCGCGTCGAGTACCTCAAAGAGACCGTGCGCCAAGGCGCAGGCCTGAATGCACGCCAAGAGCTCACGCGCGAAGCCATGGAACGCGGCTGGGCCTGCCTGGCGCGCTTTGGTGAACGCCTGACCGGCTTTGCCCCGGCCCATGTGCGCGCCGTGGCCACGCAAACCCTGCGCGAAGCGCGCAACCGCGATGAATTCATTGCCCGGGGCAGCGAGCTGCTGGGCTTTCCCATCAGCGTCATCAGCGGCGAAGAAGAAGCGCGCCTCATCTACCGTGGCGTGGCCAGCGTGCTGGCACCCAGCCAGCAGCGCCGCCTGGTGATCGACATTGGCGGGCGCTCCACAGAAATCATCATCGGCCAGCACAGCCAGGCGCTGCAATGCGCCTCGTTTGCGCTGGGCAGCGTGTCGTGGAGCAACCGCTTTTTTGCCGATGGCATGCTCAGCAAGGCCAATTTTGCTGCCGCCATGGAAGCGGCGCAGAGCACCCTGGCTGCGGCCATCACCGCCTACCCCAGCACGGCCTGGGACTGCGCCTATGCCTCCTCGGGCACAGCCAACGCGCTGGGGGAAATCCTCACGGCGATGGGGCACGAGGGCCGCATCCTCACGCGCGCCCTACTGCGCCACCTACAAGACCAATTGCTGCAGGCTGGGCACATCGACAAGCTGCGCCTACCCGCACTCAAAGAAGAGCGCCGCCCCGTGCTGGCGGGCGGCATCAGCGTGATGCTGGCCGTGGTGGAGCTGCTGGACGTTGCCGAGCTGGAAGTGGCCCAGGGCGCACTGCGCCAAGGCGCGCTGCACGACCTGCTCGACCATGAGCCGCCTGCCGACAAGGAAGCGGCCGAGATCTTGGGCCTGCAGCAAGATTTTGGCGTCGATATGGCACAGGCTGAGCGCATCCGCCAAGTGAGCCACGCCTTGTGGCACAGCATTCGCCCCAGCGCAACCGATGGTGTGACCGATCGCGCCCTGCATGCCGCTGCATTGCTGCACGAAGTGGGCATGCGCGTGGCCCTGAACGACTACCACCACCATGGGGCCTACATCGTGCAGCACTGTGGCCACGCCACCTGGGACAGCGCACTGCGCCAGCGCATTGGGCAGCTGGTGCTAGGGCATCAAGGCAAACTGCGCAAACTGGAAGATGCACTGCATGCGCCCGACCTGGCCCTACCCCTAATGGCACTGCGCCTGGCCATCCAGCTGTGCCATGCCCGCCGCACCCCGCACCTAGACGGCATCGTGCTGGAGCGCAATGGCAGCACCTGCCGCCTGCATACCCCCAGTGGCTGGGCCAGCGCCTACCCCCAGTCGGCCCGTCTGTTGGAGCAAGAGGCTCTGGCTTGGAGCAAGACGCCCTGGACGCTGCAGCTGCAGCATTGAAGCACTCGGTCTGCGCCCGGAAAAATCCCTATATCAGCCCATTGCCCATGGTTCAAATTTGCTGCTTAATGGCTTCACTATGTAACCGGGAGTTGGCAATGAACCTCACACGACGTCAATGGATGGGCACCAGCGCAGTTGGTATGCTGGGCGCCATGGCCTATGGCCTCAAACTGTCACCGATTGCGCAGGCGCTGGCTGCCGCTGAATTGGACGCCAACGCGCAGTTGGCCGCTTTGAAATCCTTTAGCGGTGTGGTACCCCATGCCACCCACTACGGCCCCTTGCTGGCCACGGTCGAAAAAGGCCGCATCGTCAAGATTGAGGCGCAGGCCAGCGACAAGATGCCCACTGCCATGCTGACGGAAGGTGTGCTGGATCGCACCTACGACAAGACCCGCATTGCCGGCGCCATGGTGCGCAAGTCGTATCTGGAGTGGGAACGAAACGGGCGCAAAGGCAGCAACAAGCCCGAGCTGCGCGGCAAGGACGAATGGGTGCAAGTGAGCTGGGACACGGCGCTGGGCCTGACGGCCAAGGCCATCTTGGACACGATTGAAAAATACGGCAACGAGGGGTGTTTCTCTAGTTCGTACGGCGGCTGGTCGCACGCGGGCATCTTCCGCCCCAACGTGCTGCAGGGGCGCTTTTTCAACCTGCTGGGTGGCTCCTCCATGACCACTGGTGACTACTCGGCGGGTGCCGGGCAGATCATCATGCCCATGGTGATTGGCGACATGGAGGTGTATTCGGCGCAGACCGCCTGGGAGCAGTTGCGCGACAACACCGAACTCGTGGTGTTCATTGGCTGCGACCCGGACAAAAACAACCGCGTGGAATACACCGTGTGCGACCACGAGATGTACTCGGGCTGGGATGCCATCAAACAGGCGGGCTGCCAGTTCATCTCCATCAACCCACAGGTGACCACCACCGACGAGAAAATGGGTTCGGAGTGGGTGCGCATCGTCCCCAACACCGACACTGCCCTGTTCATGGCCATGGGCTACCACCTGCTCAGCCAGAACAAGCACAACCAGGCCTTCATCGACAAGTACACCGTGGGCTTTGACAAGTACCGCGCCCACTTGGAAGGCAAGGACGGCAGCGCCCCCAAAACCCCCGAGTGGGCCGAAAAAATCACCGGCATCCCCGCCACCAAGATCCGCGCGCTGGCCGAGCTGATGGCCTCCAAGCGCACGCAGCTGTGTGGTTCGTGGGCCATTCAGCGCGCCCACCATGGCGAGATGCCGTACTGGGCCATCGTCAATTTCGCCTGCATTCTGGGCAACATCGGCCTGCCCGGCCAGGGCGTGGGCTTCAGCTGGCACTATGGCGGCGGTGGTACGGCGCAATCGGGCGGCACAGCTCCGACTGGATTGTCGCAAGGGCGCAACCCGGTCAAGAAGATCTGCCCGGCCTCGCGCATCAGCGAGATGTTGCTCAACCCGGGCAAAGAGTTCACCTACAACGGCAGCACCTACACCTTCCCGCTGGTCAAGCTGATCTACAACGCGGGCAACAACGCGTTCTCGCACCAGCAAGACCTCAACGAGCTGGCACGCGCTATCCAGAACGTGGACACCATCATCTGCCACGAACCCTGGTGGAACGGCTCGGCGCGCTGGGCCGACATTGTGCTGGGCGCCACCACGACGGTGGAGCGCAACGACATCAGCTCGGCAGGCACCTACAGCATCGACAAGGTATACGCAATGAAGCAAATCATTGCGCCCCAGCACGATGCGTTGGACGATTTTGAAATCTTCCGTCGCTTGGCTGCGCTGTTTGGTGTCGAATACGCCTTCACCGAGGGCAAGACGCAGATGGACTATGTCCAGGCCGCTTACCAGGCCAGCAGCGCCTCCAAGTACACCCCGTTCGAAAAATTCTGGGCCGATGGCGTGGCGCATATTCCCGTCCCCCCCGAGGCACACAAGTGGGTGCGCCATGGCGACTTCCGCACTGACCCGGAAAAGAACCCCCTGCACACTGCCAGCGGCAAGATTGAGATGTACTCCACCACCATCGAGAAGATGGGCATCCCCGACATGCCGCCCATGCCCAAGTGGCAAGAGCCTGGTGAGTACCTGGGCAACGCCAAAAAAGGCCAGGTGCATGTGGTCAGCCCCCACCCCTACTGGCGTCTGCACTCACAGCTCAACAACTCCGAGCGCCTGCGCAAGCGCTACACCATCCAGACACGCGAGCCGCTGACCATCAGCGTGCAGGATGCCAAGGCCAACGGCATTCGCGATGGCGATCTGGTTGAGCTGTCCAACGAACGTGGCGCGGTGGTGGTGGGCGCGCGCGTGTCCGACAAGATCATGCCCGGCGTGGTCAGTCTGTACGAAGGCGCCTGGCCACAGCTGGACAGCAAGGGGCGGTGCAACAACGGTTTGGTCAATTTCCTGACTTCCAGCCGCAGCGCCAGTGGCCTGACGCAAGCCACCACAGCCAACACCTGCGTTGCCTCGATTCGCAAATGTACCGATGCCGATCCCGGTGGCACCAAGGCCTTCGATCCGCCCAAGATCACCAAAAGCGACATCAAGTTTGATGATCCCTTCTTCGGACTGGATCGCGCCTTTGTATTGCGCGAGAAAGCCACGGCATCCTTGTCGCCAGCGGAAAAAATCTACTACCAGCGTTGCTCGGTGTGCCATGGCCCACGTGAACCCAGCCACTTCACCGAAAAGCAATGGCTGGGTATCACCCCCAGCATGTTCCAGCGGGCGGGCCTGAATGACGACGAGCAGAAGATAGTGCTCGATTTCCTGCTGAAAAACGCCAAGCATTGATCGGGATAGCAAGGGCGCTACCGTGCCCTAGACATCTACCACGATCCACCACAAAAAAAGCCCGGGGTATCCACCTCGGGCTTTTTTACGCGGGGTAGAGCCTCAAGCCAGGCCACCGTAGTTTTTCATCAAATTTTTCTGCGCGCCAAAACCATCGGTGGGGCGCATGGGGCGCTGGTACTTGCCATCGGCTTCCAGCACCCAGGCATCGCGGTCGTCGTGCAGGTAGGCGGCCAGGCACTCGTCGATCACACGTTGGCGCAGCTTGCGGTTGGTCACGGGCCAAGCCAACTCCACGCGGCGCAGCATGTTGCGGCGCATCCAATCGGCACTGGACAGGTACAGCTCTTCATGCTTGCCCCAAGCAAAGTAAAACACGCGCGAATGCTCCAAGAAGCGGCCAATGATGGAGCGCACACGGATGTTGTCCGTCCACCCCGGGCGCTGCGCCGGCAGCTGGCAAGCGCCGCGTACGATCAGGTCGATCTGCACGCCCTGGCGGCCCGCCTCGATCAGCGCAACGATCAAGGCCTCGTCGGTCAAGGCATTCATCTTGAGCACAATGCGTGCATCTTCGCCTTTGGCCGCCGCCGCTGCCGCCTGCTCAATCAGTGCGAGCATGCGGTTGTGCAGATGGAAGGGCGCCATCACCAGGCGCTGCAGCTCTGGCAGGTGGTTGTGGCTGGAAAGGTGGCGAAACACCGCGTCCATGTCCTCGGTGATCTGCGTATCGCAGGTCAGATGGCTCAAGTCGGTGTACAGGCGCGCGCTGCGGGCGTTGTAGTTGCCCGTGGACAGGTGGCCATAGCGCTGCAGCTGCCCGGTGCGCTTGTCGCGGCGCGTGATGAGCAGCATTTTGGCGTGCGTCTTCAGGCCCACCACGCCGTACACCACCTGTACGCCCAGCGATTCGAGCTTTTCGGCCCAGTTGATATTGGCCTCTTCGTCAAAGCGCGCCTTGAGCTCCAGCACGGCCAGCACCTCCTTGCCCCGGCCCACGGCCTCGGCCAGCAGGCGCATGATTTCCGAGTCTGAGCCGGTGCGGTAAATGGTCTGTTTGATGGCCAGTACCTGTGGATCGTTCACCGCTTCGCGCAGCAGCTGCAGCACGGCATCGAAATTCTCGAATGGCTGGTGGATCAACACATCGCCCTTGCGCATCTGCGCCATCACCGAGCGCCCCACCTCCAGCTGGCGCGGCCAGGCGGGTTTCCAGGGGGGGAACAGCAGTGCCGGGTCGTCCACCAGGTCGATCAGCTGCATCTGGCGCACCAGGTTCACCGGGCCTTTCACACGGAACAGCGCCTGTTGCGGCAGGCCGTACTGTTCCAAGAGCAAATTGGCCAGCATGGGCGAACAAGCCGATGACACCTCCAGGCGCACCGCCTGGCCATAGTGGCGGTGGTGCAGACCCTGGCGCAGGGCCATGCGCAAGTCGCTCACATCTTCTTCATCGACGGCCAGATCCGAATTGCGCGTGACGCGAAACTGCGAGAACTCGGCCACCTCACGCCCAGAGAACAGCTCCGACAGGTGCGCGCGCACCACGCTGGAGATGCTGACAAACAAGCGCTGCTTGCCCGCTACTTTTTCGGGCATGGCGATCAGGCGTGGCAAAGCGCGTGGCACCTTGACGATGGCCACCTCGTTGGCGCGACCAAAGGCGTCCACGCCGTGCAAGCGCACGATGAAGTTGAGCGCCTTGTTGGCCACCTGGGGAAAGGGATGGGACGGATCCAACCCCACCGGCACCAGCAGCGGCTGCACTTCGCGCAGGAAGTATTCGCGCACCCAGCGCCGCTGCAGCGTGTTGCGCTCGCCATGCGAGACCAGACGGATGGCCTGCTGGTGAAAGGCCGGGATCAATGCCTGGTTGTACAGCTGGTACTGGCGTGCTACCAGCGCCTGGGCCTTGTCCATCAGTGCCAGGAAGCTGGAACGGGTGTACAAGCCCTGCTCCTCGCCCGCGTTGGCGGCAGACACATGCGCAGCGCCACGCACCTCAAACCATTCATCTAGGTTGGAAGAGACGATGCACAGATAGCGCAGGCGCTCCAGCAAGGGCACATCCTTGCGCTCGGCCCAACTGAGCACACGCTCGTTGAAAGCCAGCAGGCTCATATCGCGATCGAGCAGTTGCTGCGGTTGGGCCGGCGCCACCTGGGGCTGCGGTACGGTCTGCAACAGCACATCGGCCACTTCAATGGCCTCTTCCAGCTGGGCCTGTGGCTCGGGCTCGTGCAGGATGATGGCGTTCGCATCCCGTTCTAGGAATACCGGTGCAGCTGCAGGCTGTGGGGTAGCGGCTGCGTCCTGCGGGACATCAGGGGAAGGCGTGTTCGACATAGATCGGTTCAAAAAATAACGCACCAGCGCGTGTCCATTATGGGTCTGGCGCCAGTGTGCTGATCTTCTATGACAACTCCATGAACTGCCAAGACTTATTAAAAAAATAGCTGCACCCGCTGATGGATAAAGGATTTCAGGATGTTTTGTATCTAAAAACTTTTATGAATCAGCGGCTACAGCTATTATTTTTAACTTTCTTGTTCTTGTAGATGACCCGATGTCACGCTCCAGATGAGGGTGTGCGCAGGCGCCGTGCCGGAAAGTGCACACTGAACACGCTGCCCTGACCCACTTTGCTTTCGATGTGCAATTGCGCACCATGGCGCTGCACCGCGTGCTTGACGATGGCCAGCCCCAGACCGGTGCCGCCCGTTTCACGCGAGCGGCTGCGATCGACGCGGTAAAAGCGCTCGGACAGACGCAGCACATGTTCGGGCGCGATGCCCGGGCCGCTGTCGCGCACCTGCAGCGAAGCGCTGCCATCGGCATGCATGAGCCAGCGCACCTGCACCTGTCCGCCGGGTGGGGTGTAGTGCAGCGCGTTGGTGATGAGGTTGGAGAAAGCGCTGACCAGCTCCACTTGCGCACCCAGCAGCTCGGTGTCCATACCCGCGTCATCGGCAGTGGGAAACTGCAGCACATGCAGCGGTTCGTCCTTGCACAGCAGCTTGGACAGCGCACGCGCTTCCACCTCGCATTGCTGCAAGATGGTGCGCACCCCGACCGCGTGGTCGTAGTTGGGCAAAGGGCTGCCCTCAAGGCGCGACAGGGTCAGCAGATCCTGCACCAGATGGTGCATGCGCTGTGCTTGCTGGCCCATCAAGTCCAGGTAACGCTGGCGCTGCTGCTCGGACAGTTCCAGGGTTTGCAAGGTTTCGACAAAGCCCATCAGCACCGTCAGCGGCGTGCGGATTTCGTGGGAAACGTTGGCCACGAACTCGCGGCGCATGGCCTCGGCCTGCTCCAGCGCCGTCACATCCTGCGCCAGCAGCAAAAACTTGCCTTTGCCATACGGATAAAACCGCACCGACAGGCGCGCGCCCTGGATGCCTTCCATGCTCAAGGGCTCAGAAAAATCTTGACCATGCCAATATGCCGACAGGGCCGGATCGCGCACCAGGTAGCCCAGCATCTGCCCCAGATCGCGCTCGGCCTGCAGCCCGAAATGGCTTTCGGCCATACGGTTGCACCACTCGATCTGGCCTTGGTCGTCCACCAGAATCACCCCATTGGGGCTGGCATGGAACGCATGCAGTACGCCCTGCGCCCGCAGGTCGGCCGCTTGCACCGATTTTTCTTTGGCGCGCAGCCAGCGCCGCATCGATGCACCCAGCGCTGCCCACAGGCCGCGCATTGGCGGCACATCGGCCACATCGCCCGATTGCAGCCACCCCCACAGCTTGCGCGCCTGCCACGAGTCGGCCAGCAGCCACAACCAGCTGCCCAGCAAGACCGCTGCCAGGGCCGCAGGCCAGCCTGCCAGCCAGGCGCCCAGCGCCCCCAGCACGGCCTGGGCAAGCAGCAACAGCAGCCAGCGCTGCCACAGGACATTCATTGCGCGTCTGCGCTCAGACGGTAGCCCGCCCCGCGCACGGTTTGCACCATGGTGCCCGCCTCGCCCAAAGCTTGGCGCAGGCGCTTGACGTGAACATCCACCGTGCGCTCTTCGATGTAAGCATCGTCGCCCCAGACTTGATCGAGCAGCTGGCTGCGGCTGTGTACGCGCTCAGGGTGTTGCATAAGATGACTGAGCAGTTTGAACTCCATCGGCCCCAGTTTCAGGGTCTGGCCCTGGTAGCTGACCTGGTGCGTGGCGCCGTTCAAGTGCAAGGCGCCGACTTTCAGCTCCTCACCCACACTGAGCGGCGCACGGCGACGCAGCACGGCGCGGATGCGCGCCAACAGCTCTTGCACCGAGAAGGGTTTGGTGATGTAGTCGTCTGCTCCGGCATCCAGCCCGGCAATTTTGTCCGGCTCATCGCCCCGGGCCGTGAGCATCAAAATTGGCACCTGCTTGGTACGCGACTGGCTACGCCAGCGCTTGGCCAACTCCAGGCCACTGGTGCCGCCAGGCAGCATCCAGTCCAGCAAGATCAGGTCGGGCACGCTGTCTTCCAGCGCTTTTTGAGCGCTGGGGCCATCTTCTGCACACACCGGCGTAAAACCATGGTGGCGCAGGTTGATGGCGATCAATTCTGCGATCGCGGATTCGTCTTCCACGATCAACACCTGCGGCATTTTTCTCATGGGCGGGTCACAGATTGCAGGGCAGAGACCACTTGTTCGATGGTCTGGTGGCGCACATCCTTGCCTTCGACCAGGTAAATCACCTGCTCGGCGACGTTTTTGCTGTGGTCGCCAATGCGCTCAATGGCCTTGGCAATGAAAAGCAAATCCAGGCTGGCCGAAATCTTGCGCGGGTCTTCCATCATGTAGGTGATGAGCTTGCGCACGAAACCATCGAACTCTTCGTCAATGAGATCGTCTTCTTTCAGGATATTGACAGCGGCTTGGGTGTCCAGGCGCGCAAAGGCATCCAGCGTCTTGCGCAGCAAATCGGAGGCCATTTCTACAGCCACGCGCAAGTCGCCCGTAGGCAGCGTGCGCGAAGCGCCGCTTTCGATGATGGACTGCACCATGCGCGCCATTTTGTGGGCTTCATCGCCCACACGCTCTAGGTTGGCCGTGGCCTTGGAGAAGGCGATCAGCAGGCGCAGGTCGCGCGCGGTAGGCTGTCGGCGCGCGATGATGGAGGACAGCTCTTGGTCAATTTCCATTTCCATGGTGTTGACACGCTTTTCCGTGGCCACCACCTGCTCGACGGCGGCGGTGTCAAAGCTGGTCAACGCCTGCACGGCGGTGCGGATTTGGGACTCGACCAAACCGCCCAGCTCCATCACGCGTGCAGACACGCGATTGAGCTCGGCATCGAACTGACTGGAGAGGTGTTTTTCTGTCATAGGGATCCCTTGGTGCCTCAGCCAAAACGGCCTGTGATGTAGTCTTCGGTTTCTTTGCGCTGGGGCTTGAAGAACATTTGTTCGGTGTCGCCAAACTCCATCAAATCGCCCAGATACATGTACGCGGTGTAGTCGCTGCAGCGTGCGGCCTGTTGCATGTTGTGGGTCACGATGACCACGGTGTAATCATTTTTGAGCTCGGCGATCAGCTCTTCGATCTTGGAGGTGGAGATCGGGTCCAGCGCAGAGCACGGTTCATCGAGCAGCAGCACTTCGGGCTTGATGGCAATGCCGCGCGCAATGCACAAACGCTGCTGCTGGCCACCGGACAGCCCCGAGCCGCTTTGCTGCAGCTTGTCCTTGACCTCTTTCCAGAGCGCGGCTTTTTTCAGTGCCCATTCGACCCGATCGTCCATTTCGGATGGGCTCAGGTTTTCGAACAGCTTCACGCCAAAAGCGATGTTGTCGTAAATCGACATGGGAAACGGCGTGGGCTTTTGGAACACCATGCCCACCTTGGCACGGATCAACGCCACATCTTGTTTGCTGGTGAGCAAGTTATCGCCATCAAGCAGGATTTGCCCTTCGGCCCGCTGCTCGGGGTAGAGCTCAAACATGCGGTTGAAGGTGCGCAACAGCGTCGATTTGCCACAGCCCGAAGGGCCAATGAAGGCTGTGACCTTTTTCTCTGGGATGTCCAGATTGATGTTTTTCAGGGCATGGAACTTGCCGTAGTAGAAGTTCAAGTCGCGCACTGCCAGCTTGACGTTGCTGGAAAGGGAAGAAACAGGGGAAGTGCTTGCAGTCATAGTTTTCTCGAAAGCGCTTGTTATTTTTGGCGGGTGATGAAACGCGCCAAGATGTTCAGGCCCAACACCGCCACCGTGATCAGGAACACACCGGCCCAGGCCAGCTGCTGCCAGTTTTCATAGGGGCTCATGGCAAATTTGAAGATGGTCACCGGCAGGCTGGCCATGGGCTTGGCCAGGTCAGAGTTCCAGAACTGGTTGTTCAGCGCTGTGAACAGCAGGGGCGCAGTTTCGCCCGCAATGCGCGCTACGGCCAGCAGCACACCGGTGATCACGCCGGCACGAGCGGCACGCAAAGTCACCATGATGATGACTTTCCACTTGGGCGTGCCCAGGGCATAGGCCGCCTCGCGCAGGCTGGCAGGCACCAAGATCAGCATGTTCTCGGTGGTGCGAATGACCACCGGCACCACAATCAGCGCCAGCGCCACAATGCCCGCCCAGGCCGAGAAGCTGCGAAATTGCGCCACCACCATGGTGTACACAAACAGACCAATCACGATCGACGGTGCCGACAGCAAAATATCGTTCACAAAGCGCGTGGTGCTGGCCAACCACCCTTGGCGACCATATTCGGCCAGATACACACCCGCCATGACGCCCACCGGCGTGCCCACCAAGGTGGCCAGAGCCACCAGCACCAACGAACCAAAGATGGCATTGGCCAGGCCACCGGCCTCATTGGGTGGAGGCGTCATCTCGGTGAACAAGGCCAAGCTCATACCACCCAGCCCCAGACGGATGGTTTCCCACAAAATCCAGATCAGCCAGAACACGCCAAACAGCATGGCCGCCATGGACAGGGTCAGCGCCAGTTGATTGAGGCGCTTACGCTGGTTGTACTTGGCTTGGCGCGCTTGGACCTGTGCGGCAGCAGAGATGATCTTGCTGGAGGTTGTCGTGCTCATGTTTTTGCCCCTTCCGATTTTTGCAAGCGGCTGAGCAGCAGCTTGGACAGTGCCAGCACCACAAAGGTGATGAAAAACAGCACCAGCCCCAGATAGATCAAAGAGGCCTGGTGCAAGCCCTCGCCCGCCTCTGCAAACTCGTTGGCCAGGGCCGAGGTGATGCTGTTGGCCGCCTCAAACACCGACAGCGAATTCAACTGGTTCATGTTGCCAATCACAAAGGTCACCGCCATGGTTTCCCCCAGCGCACGCCCCAAACCCAGCATGATGCCGCCCAGCACGCCGGTCTTGGTGTAGGGCAGCACCACTTTCCAGACCACTTCCCAGGTAGTGGAACCCAGGCCGTAAGCCGATTCTTTGAGTAGCGCAGGCGTGACCTCAAACACATCGCGCATCACCGATGCAATAAAGGGAATGATCATGATCGCCAGGATGATGCCGGCTGCCAAAATTCCAATGCCCACTGGGGGGCCTGAGACAAAGGCTTCCAAATAGGGCACGCCCTCGAACATCGACTGCAGCGGCTGCTGCACGTAGGTGGCCAGCACGGGGCCGAACACCATCAGACCCCACATGCCGTACACGATGGAAGGCACCGCTGCCAGCAGCTCCACCGCAATCCCCAGCGGGCGCTTGAGCCAAGCCGGAGAGAGTTCCGTCAAAAACAGGGCAATACCAAAGCTCACCGGCACAGCAATCGCCAAGGCAATGATGGAAGTGGCCAAGGTGCCGTAAATCATGACCAGACCGCCGTACTCATCCTGTACAGGGTCCCAGACACTGCTGGTCAGAAACGACAGGCCGTATTTGCTGATGGCTGGCCAGGCACCGATCAGCAAGGCGACCATGATGGCCAGCAGCAGGCCCAGCGTCACCAGTGCTGCAGCACGGGCCAGAGCACCAAACAAACGATCCGCCATGCGCCCTGAAATAACGGGCTTGCGTGGCGGCACAGGAGACGCAGCGTGGGCGGCGGCAGGAGGTGATGAACTGGATAAGGTTGGCATGGAGAGGATTACTCACAGTCAAACAAAGCAGCGGCCCGATGCACACAGCACACCGGGCACGGCTGCCAACTACTTACGGCTTACTGCAGGCTAATGCTTTTGCCAGCATTGTCCTGAATACCACCCCAGGACTTGACGATCACGCTCTTGACGCTGTCAGGCATGGGCACGTAGTCCAGATCGGCAGCCGTCTTGTCGCCATTCTGGTAGGCCCAGTCAAAAAACTTCAGCGAAGTGGCCGCATCCACAGGCTTTTCCTGCGTCTTGTGCATCAGGATGAACGTGGGGTTGGTGATAGGCCAAGTGGCATCGCCAGGCTGGTTCGTCAAAATCAGGTAAAAGCTCTTGGGCCACACCGCACCAGCAGCAGCTGCCTTGAAGCCCGTATCGTCAGGAGATGCAAACTTGCCTGCCGCGTTTTGCAGCAGCGTGTAAGTCATTTTGTTTTGCTTGACGTAGGCGTACTCCACGTAACCGATGGAGTTGGGCAGGCGGCCCACAAAAGCGGCCACGCCCTCGTTGCCCTTGCCACCAGCGCCCACAGGCCAGTTCACAGCCGTGCCCTCGCCCACTTTGGTTTTCCAGTCGGCATTGACTTTGCTGAGGTAGTTGGTGAACACAAAAGTGGTACCCGAACCATCGGCACGGCGCACTGGCGCAATGTCAGCATCGGGCAGGGGCACGTCGGGGTTCAGCTCTTTGAGGGCGGGGTCGTTCCACTTGGTGATTTTGCCCAGATAGATATCGCCCAGCACCTGGCCTGTCAGCTTGATTTGACCAGGAGCGATGCCCTTGATGTTGACCACTGGCACCACGCCACCGATCACGGTAGGGAACTGCACCAAACCTTTCTTTTCCAGGTCTTCATCTTTCAAAGGCATGTCGGAGGCACCAAAAGCCACCGTCTTGGCTTCGATCTGGCGCAAGCCCGCACCGGAGCCAACGGATTGGTAGTTGATCTTCACGCCGGTAGCCTTGTTGTATTCCGAGGCCCACTTGGCATACAGCGGCGCCGGAAAGGTAGCGCCCGCACCGGTGGCTTCTTGCTGGGCCCAGGCGGGCGCACCCCAGGAAGCGGCTGTCACTGTCAATATGGCAAAGGCGCGTGCGGCAATGCTGGTCATGCTGGAATTCCTTGTGCTGTGAAAATATGTGGGTTTGTCCACAACAAGAAATGTACGCATCGCGTGTGACATCTGTGTGACACCTGCGCCAACGCACCACGCCATTTATCCCTTGGGTGATTGATTGCGCAGCTGATCCTCCAACTGTCCCAAATAAGCAGCGTGTACGTTGTCGCTCTCCTGAGCGCGTGCCTGCAAATGATTTTCTAGGCTGTCCATGCGCTCCAGCAGGCGTGCTTCCAATTGCTGTTGCTGCTCGGTCAACGTGCTGCGCAGCTCGGTAAAACGTGAAATTTCGGCCTTTTCTGCCAGCTCACGCTGCGCCTGCAACTCTTTACTGTGGGCGCGCGCCTCCAGCAACCAAGTGGCTTGCATGGCAATCACATACGCCAGAAAAATCGCCGCCATCAGAGCGCTCAGACTCAGCAACACCAAACCCAGCGGGGCCTGTACCTCGGCAAAGCCCAAAGACATGGTAGTGTTTTGTGCCAACGTCGAAAAATTAAAAAAAGCCAAGTAGCCCAAAGCGACCACAATCAATACCAGCAGTGCGGTACGTGCTTTCATTTTTGAAATCCTTCCAGATGTGAGTGTGTTCGACATTTTCGCCGCAGAGCCTCCCCAAAAAAAAGCCACCGACAAAGTGCCGGTGGCATGTATAGGGGAGGTTTTCTAGCCGTTAGACCTTAGTTGGCCTGCCCCAACTGATCCAGAATGGCCGGATT
The DNA here is from genome assembly GCA_028690035.1 of Comamonas sp. Lineage (GTDB taxonomy): Bacteria > Pseudomonadota > Gammaproteobacteria > Burkholderiales > Burkholderiaceae_C > Comamonas. The sequence goes on from JAQVCA010000001.1 coordinate 495,616, forward strand.
TTCCAGGGTGCTGGTGTCTTGGGTGATGGCTTCGCCCTTGGCCAGCGAACGCAGCAGGCGGCGCATGATCTTGCCGGAACGTGTCTTGGGTAGGTTCTCGCCAAAGCGAATGTCTTTGGGCTTGGCAATGGGGCCAATTTCCTTGGCCACCCAGTCACGCAACTCCTTGGCCAGAGCCTTGGCCTCATCGCCTGTCGGCACTGGGCGCTTGAGCACCACAAACGCGCAGATGGCCTCGCCCGTCAGATCGTCAGGACGGCCAACCACGGCCGCCTCGGCCACCAGATCGGTCTTGGCCACCAAGGCAGACTCGATCTCCATGGTGCCCATGCGGTGGCCTGAAACGTTCAGCACATCATCGATACGACCTGTGATGCGGAAATACCCCGTGGTGGCATCACGCACAGCACCGTCACCAGCCAGATAGGTGGTGCCGCCCAGTTCTTCGGGGAAATAGCTCTTCTTGAAGCGCTCGGGATCGCCCCAGATCGTGCGGATCATGGAAGGCCAGGGGCGCTTGACCACCAGCATGCCACCGGCACCGTTGGGCATATCGTGCCCTGCTTCGTCCACGATCGCGGCCGTGATGCCAGGCAGTGGCAGCGTGCACGAGCCAGGCACCAGCGGCGTGGCACCGGGCAGCGGGGTGATCATGTGACCACCGTTTTCGGTCTGCCAGAAGGTGTCCACAATCGGGCAACGCTCGCCACCGACGTTTTTGTAGTACCACATCCAGGCCTCAGGATTGATGGGTTCGCCCACCGAGCCCAGCAGGCGCAGGCTGCTCAGGTCAGAAGACTTGGGATGCACACTGGCATCGGCGTCCGACGCCTTAATAAGCGAGCGAATCGCCGTGGGCGCGGTGTAGAAGATGCTGCACTTGTGGCGCTCGATCATCTGCCAGAAACGACCGGCGTTCGGGTAGGTCGGCACGCCTTCAAACACGATCTGCGTCGCACCTGCAGCCAAGGGACCATAGGCGATGTAGGTGTGGCCTGTGATCCAGCCAATGTCGGCTGTGCACCAGAAGACATCGCTGTCTTGCAGGTCAAACGACCAGCGCATGGTCTGGCGTGCCCACAGCATGTAACCACCAGTGGAATGCTGCACACCTTTGGGCTTACCGGTGGAGCCGCTGGTGTAGAGCACAAACAGCGGGTGCTCGGCAGGCACGGGCTCGGCGGGGCACTCGGTGCTTTGGCCATCCAACAGCTCGGTGAAGGTCACATCGCGACCGGCTACCAAGTTGCACGCGGTGGTGGTGCGCTCGAACACAAAAACGTGGCGCACGCTGTCGCAGCCGCCCATGTTCAGGGCTTCATCCACGATGGCCTTCAGGGGCAGTTCCTTGCCGCCACGCTTTTGGTAATTGGCCGTGATCACCGCTACAGCACCCACGTCGGCAATGCGCTCTTGCACCGCCTTGGCCGAGAAACCGCCAAACACCACGCTGTGCGTAGCGCCGATGCGTGCGCAGGCCTGCATGGCCACCACGCCTTCCACCGTCATGGGCATGTAAATCAGCACCCGATCGCCCTTTTGCACGCCGCGTGCTTTGAGCCCGTTGGCAAACTGCGAGACACGCTCCAGCAGCTGGCGGTAGGTGAACTTGGAGACTTGACCATCGTCCGACTCAAAGATGATGGCCGTCTTGTGCTCCGTGGGCGTGCCCATGTGGCGATCCAGACAGTTGGCGCTGGCGTTGAGCTCGCCATCGGCAAACCATTTGTAGAACGGTGCTTGGCTGGCGTCCAGCGTCTGGGTAAAGGGTTTGGTCCACACCACGTTCTCGCGCGCCAGGCGGGCCCAGAAACCTTCGTAGTCCTGTTCAGCCTCGGCACACAGTGCCTGATAGCCTTCCATGCCGGAAATGCGCGCGGCTTTCTGCACGGCTTCAGAGGGGGGGAAAACGCGGTTTTCTACCAAAACGGACTGAATTGCGTTGGATGTCATGCGGTGTCTCCTTCAAGGTTTTTTGTAGTTCCTATGCCGATCTGCCATACGAGGCCAGCACAGGCGCGGCAAGCAAATAAAGCACACACACTGTCATGCGGGGGACTTACAACCTACTGACGCCACCCCCAGATTTGCTCTTTTTTTCCTCCGGGGAAAACCCTTAAAAATCATAAAAACCCGCCATCCTGTCGGCAAAAAAGCGCAACTACTTCTTTTTTTGGAGTCAATCGTTAGAATAAGCCCTCCTTAACAACCTGCAATGCAGGTAATCCTGCCTTTTTTTCACAGGCAGGCTCGACCCGGCAGCTGCCGGTCGCTACCACGTAGCACCGCACTGCCACAGGCCAGTTTTTTGGCTCTGGTGCACGGACTTTTCCCAAGCCTGCTGCGTGCAGCAGACTTGCCAGGTGAAAGGTTTCCGGCGGTCCTGACCGTTGGTTGCTGCTCTCCAACCTTCTTTGTGGCCCTTGCGCGCACTCTGGCTTGCGCCATCGGACCCGTCTCTTGCAGCCACCTGTGGTGGTTGCATCTGGTTCTTCACGCCCGGCCATTGGTGTCGTGCGGTGTACTGGTCGCATCAAAAAACTGGTTTCATGTGTTGGCAGGCTGCTTGCTCAGACAGGCGGTCCGCTGCACTGTGTTCCACCCTCTACAACACGGACAAGAGAGGACAACCAGTGGCGAAATCCATCCACATCGAGCATGTGTTCAAGGTCTTTGGCGACAAGCCCCAGCAAGCGCTGGAGCTGGTACGGCAAGGCCATTCCAAACAACAAATTCTAGAAAAAACCGGCCAATCCATCGGCGTCTTTGACGCGCATTTCACGATTGAAGCCGGCGAAATTTTTGTGGTCATGGGCCTGTCGGGCTCGGGCAAATCCACCCTGGTGCGCATGCTCAATCGCCTGATTGAGCCCACCGCCGGACGCATCGTGGTCGATGGCCAGGACATCAACACCCTGAGCGATGGCGCGCTGCGCGAACTGCGGCGCAAAGACATCTCCATGGTGTTTCAGTCGTTTGCCCTCATGCCCCACATGACGGTGCTGGACAACACCGCCTTTGGCCTGGAGCTGGCCGGCGTGGACAAGGCCCAGCGCCAGCAGGCGGCCCAGGCCGCGCTGGAGCAGGTGGGCCTGGGGGCCTGGGGCGCCAGCTACCCCGATGAGCTGTCGGGCGGCATGCAGCAGCGTGTGGGCCTGGCGCGGGCGTTGGCGGCCGATCCCGCCATCTTGCTGATGGACGAGGCCTTCTCGGCGCTGGACCCCATCATCCGCACCGAAATGCAGTCCGAGCTGCTGCGCCTGCAGCAAATCAAGCGCCGCACCATCGTGTTCATCTCGCACGATCTGGACGAGGCCATGCGCATTGGCGACCGCATCGCCATCATGAAAGACGGCCAGGTGGTGCAGGTGGGCACACCCGATGAAATCCTGCGCGCCCCGGCCAACGACTACGTGCGCAGCTTTGTGCAAGGCGTGGATGCGTCGGTGGTGTTCAAAGCCAGCGACATCGCCCGCCAGGCCATGACGGTGTTTTCCGAGCACAGCGACCGAGGCTGCCGCGCCACGCTGCGCCTGCTGGAAGACGTGGACTACGAGTACGCCTACGTGCTGGGCCCACAGAAAAAATTCCTGGGGGTGGTCTCGTCCCAGTCGCTGCGCGATGCCCTGCGTGGCCACCAAGGCCCCTTGGGTCTGCAACATGCCTTCTTGCCCAAGGTGGTGCCGATTGCCGCAGACACCCCCGTGGCCGATCTCTTTGGCCTGGCCGCCTCGCTGCCATTTGCCCTGCCAGTGGTCGATGGCGCGGGCAGCTACCAAGGCGTTATCAGCCGCACCACGCTGCTGCGCTTTCTCGATCGGGAGACACCGCCCCTGCCCCCGCCGCAGGACGAGCTGCCTCCGATCAAGCTCAACCCGCAATTTCCCACAGGCCAGACGGATGCGCCCGCCCTGCTTACCGAGTACAGCGATCGGTCGGCCCCCGCTCGCCCCCAAGGAGACGCCGCATGAGTAGCCCCACCACCGACACCCTTCCCGCCACCTCCGCCACCTCCGCCACCTCCGCCACTTCCACGACCACCCCCGATCCTTGGAGCGCATCCAGCGCGGCGACAGCCGACCCCTGGAGCGCGGCCAGCACCAGTGCCCCCAGCGCGAGCGACAGCTCCGACCCCTGGGGCAGCGATGCCGTGGGCACCGACGCCGCACCGGCCAGCGACTGGCTGGGCAGCGCGGCCAACACCAGTGCCAGCACCCATAACGAAGCTGCGCCCAGCCTGTGGCAGCAGCTGCTGCAAGATGGCCTGCCCGTGCAGGACTGGATCAACCAGGGGCTGGACTGGGTGGTCACGCACTTTCGCCCCTTCTTTCAGGCTGTGCGCACGCCCATCGATGCCACGCTCACGGGCGTGGAGCAGGCGCTGCTGATGGTGCCCTGGCCGGTGCTGACCGTGCTGCTGGCCCTGATAGCCTGGCAGTTTGCCGGGCGCGGGCTGGCGCTGGGCAGTGCCCTGTCGCTGGCAGTGATAGCGCTGCTGGGCATCTGGCCCGAGGCCATGGTCACCCTGGCGCTGGTGCTGACATCCCTGGCGTTTTGCGTGCTCATCGGCCTGCCCCTGGGCATCTTGCTGGCCAGCAGCGACCGCGCACAAAACCTGCTGCGCCCGCTGCTGGACGCCATGCAGACCACGCCCGCTTTTGTCTATCTGGTGCCCGTGGTGATGCTGTTTGGCATTGGCAATGTGCCCGGTGTCATCGTCACCATCGTGTTTGCCCTGCCGCCTTTGGTGCGCCTGACCAACCTGGGCATCCGCCAGGTGCGCCCCGACCTGATCGAAGCCAGCCGCGCCTATGGTGCCTCGCCCTGGCAGCTGTTGTGGAAGGTGCAGCTGCCGCTGGCCATGCCCAGCATCATGGCCGGTATCAACCAGGCATTGATGCTCAGCCTGTCGATGGTGGTCATCGCCTCCATGATTGCCGTCGGTGGCCTGGGCCAGATGGTGCTGCGCGGCATTGGCCGTCTGGACATGGGCCTGGCCACCGTGGGCGGCCTGGGCATCGTGCTGCTGGCCATCGTGCTCGACCGCATTACCCAGGCCATGGGCGAACCGCGCCGGGGCAGTCAGCGCTGGTGGCAGCAAGGGCCACTGGGTTGGTTGCTGCAGCAGCGCGGCCATACATCTTAATTTCATAGCTGGTAGCGCTTATCCAGCAAGCGTTTATGGCACTTTTTATCTATTTTTTAGGAGACCCATCATGTTGAATTTCTTGCGCCCCACCCTCTTGACCGCCGCCCTGGCCCTGACCGGCCTGAGCGCCCACGCCGCCGACCTGCCCGGCCAGGGCGTCAAAGTGTTGCCGCTGAAAAGCTCGATTGCCGAAGAAACCTTCCAGACCCTGCTGGTCATGAAGGCGCTGGAAAAACTGGGCTACGACGTGCAGCCGATCCAAGAGGTTGAATACCCCACCGCCCACGTCGCGATTGCCAATGGCGATGCCACCTTCATGGCCGACCACTGGAACCCGCAGCATGCCGATTACTTCAAGAACGCCGGTGGCGAGGCCAAGCTGTACCGCAAGGGCGTGTTCTCGGGCAATGCCGCGCAGGGCTATTTGATCGACAAGAAGACCGCCGACCAATACAAAATCACCCGCATCGACCAGCTCAAAGACCCGGCCATTGCCAAAATTTTTGACAACAACGGCGATGGCAAAGCCGACCTGACCGGCTGCACCCCCGGTTGGGGCTGCGAGGCCATGATCGAGCACCAGCTGGACGCCTACCAGTTGCGCGACACCGTCACGCACAACCAGGGCACCTATTCGGCACTGATGGCCGACACCATCACGCGCTACAAGGCGGGCAAACCCATCCTGTACTACACCTGGACGCCCTACTGGGTGAGCAATGAGCTCAAGCCCGGCAAGGACGTGGTCTGGCTGGAGGTGCCTTTCTCTTCACTGCCCGGCGCGCAAAAGGGGCTGGATACCAAGCTGCCCAATGGCAAGAACTACGGCTTTGTCGTCAACAGCCAGCACATCGTGGCCAACCAGGCCTGGGCCCAAGCCAACCCAGCCGCAGCCAAGCTTTTTGAAGTCATGCAGCTGCCCGTGGGCGACATCAACGCGCAAAACCACCTCATGAGCCAGGGCCAGAACCAACCTGCCGACATTGAGCGCCACGTCAACGGCTGGATCAAGGCGCACCAGGCCACCTTCGACGACTGGATTGCCCAGGCCAAGGCTGCCGCCAAATAACCTGCTTTTTCACAGCGCCACACCTGCCCCCAGGGTGGCGCTTTTTTCATCCCATCCATCAGGAGACACCCACATGACTGCTTACACCCCCCCAACATTGCCCAGCGTTGCCCCTATCTCACCTTCCCAGGGCCGCAGTCTGTGCCAGCGCATCCACAGCCTGGCCATGGGCTGCGGCCTGGCCCTGCTGGCCAGCACTGCCAGCGCCAGCAATACCCCTGCCCTCACCAACGAGCTGCCAGGCAAGGGTGTCATCGTCCAGCCCGTAAAAAATCCGGTGCAGGAAGAAAACTTCCAGCACCTGCTGGTCATGGAACTGCTGCAAAAACTGGGCTACACCGTGCGCCCTTTTCAAGAGGTGGACTACCCCACCGCCTATATGTCGATTGCCGCAGGCGATGCCACTTTCATCGCCTCGCACTGGAACCCGCTGCACGCCGATTTTTATAAAAATGCCGGCGGCGATGCCAAGCTCTACCGCCAAGGCACCTACATCCGCAATGCAGCGCAGGGCTACCTGATCGACAAAAAAACCGCTGACCAGTACCGGATCACCAACATCGCGCAGCTGCAGGATCCCAACATCGCGCAGCTGTTTGATGCCGATGGTGATGGCAAGGCCGATCTGACCGGCTGCACCCCCGGCTGGGGCTGCGAGGCCGTGGTGGAGCACCACCTTGATGCCTACCAGCTGCGCGCCACCATCACACACCAGCAGGGCAACTACGCGGCCCTGATTGCCGATACTTTGGCGCGCTACAAGGCGGGCAAACCCGTCCTCTACTACACCTGGACACCCTACTGGGTGAGCAACGAGCTCCAGCCCGGCAAGGACGTGGTCTGGCTGGAGGTGCCTTTCTCCTCACTGCCCGGCGCGCAAAAGGGCCTGGACACCACCCTGCCCAACGGCAAGAACTACGGCTTTACCGTCAACAGCCAGCACATCGTGGCCAACCAGGCCTGGGCCCAGGCCCATCCTGCCGCTGCCAAGCTGTTTGCAGTCATGCAGCTGCCCTTGGCCGATGTGAATGCGCAAAACCACCTCATGAGCCAGGGCCAGAACCAGCCTGCCGACGTACAGCGCCACGTCCAGGCTTGGATCCGAACACACCAGCAGCAGGTTGATGACTGGCTGCAGCAAGCCCGCCAGGCAGCGCTACCCACTACGCCCTGAGCAACTTCTCTGCCTGCACCCCGGTTCGTGCTGGCCTGCGCATGGCAGACTGCACAGCTATGCCTGAACCCACCCTGCTTGTTGCCGACGACCATCCCCTGTTTCGCGCTGCCATCTTGCATGTGCTGCGCGAGCGCTTCGCGCACGCCACCACGCTGGAAGCGGCCAGCGCCACCGCCGTGGGCAGCATGCTGCAAGAGCACCCCGAGGTGGAGCTGGTGCTGCTGGATCTGACCATGCCGGGTGCGCGCGGCTTCTCAACCCTGCTGCATGTGCGCGGCGAACACCCGCAGATTCCCGTGGTCATCATCTCCTCCAACGACCACCCACGCGTCATCCGCCGCGCGCAGCAGTTTGGCGCGGCAGGCTTCATCCCCAAATCGGCACCCGCTGAAGACATTGCCCTGGCCATTGCCACAGTGCTGGAGGGCGGCAGCTGGTTCCCGCCCATGGCGGCCGAGCGCTCCCAGGCCGACGCCGACCTGGCCGCGCGCCTGGCACAGCTGACGCCGCAGCAGTTTCGTGTGCTGCTGTGCCTGGCCGATGGCCTGCTGAACAAGCAAATCGCCCACGAGCTGAATCTGGCCGAAAACACCGTCAAAGTGCACGTGACGGCCATCCTGAAAAAACTGGCCTGCTACTCACGCACCCAGGCTGCCGTGCTGGTCAAAAGCCTGGAAAACGACGCCGAAATTTGATCAACGCGTTCCATCGCCTTGGTGCAGACGCAGCAGGGTCTGGCTCATCAGTGCGCGCAGCGCGGGCGGGCGCACCGGTTTGGCCAGAAAGCCCCAACCACGCTCGGCGGCCTGACGGCGCAACAGGGCATCGCGCTCGGCGGTGACCAAAATCACCGGGGGCGATTGGCCCCAGCACGCGCACAGCTGGGCGTACACCTGCGGCCCGTACAGACCATGGCCCAGATGCACGTCCAGCAACACCAGCTGGGGTACGCTGTGCGGCTGCGTCTGGGCCAGCTCCAGCGCTCCTTGCGGGCCACCGGCGTACGGCACCGCACAGCCCCAGCGCTGCAGCAGCGTGCGCGTGGCGCTGCAGGTCTGGGCATCGTCGTCGATGTACCAAGCCACACCGCCTTGCAGCGGGGCATCGCCCTCTTGCATGATGGTGACGGTGCTGCACGGCGCAGCTTGTGTGGGCTGTACTGTCTGTGCCTGCCCCAGCGGCACCTGCACCCAAAACACACTGCCCTTGCCCAGGGTGGAGCGCAGACCGATCTCATGCCCCAGCAGCTTGCCCAGGCGCTCCACAATCGCCAGCCCCAGGCCGGTGCCCCGGTCGTCGGTGTGGCCCTCATCCAAGCGCCGAAACTCTTCAAAAATTTCTTGGTGCTGGCTCTCTGGAATGCCTGGCCCTTGGTCGTGCACCTCAATGCGCACTTGCTGCCCCACCCGGCGACAGCCCAGCACAATGCGCCCCTTGCGCGTGTAGCGGATGGCATTGGAGACAAAGTTTTGCAAGATGCGGCGCAGCAACGCCTCATCGCTGCGCACCACCAAATGGCACGCATGTGTGCGCAGCTGCAGGCCCTCGCTTTCGGCCAACAGGCGAAAGTTGTTGTGCACCACATCGAGCAGGCTGTCCAAGGCAAAGTCGCGCCGCTGCACGGGCAGCTGGCCCGATTCCATGCGGGCAATGTCCAGCATGCTGGACAAGATGGCGTCTTGCGAGGCCAGGGCCGCGTCGATGCTGTTCACCACCAGCCGTCCAGCATCGTCGTGTATATGGCTGGGCAGCAGGCTGGTGAACATACGCGCAGCGTTCAAAGGTTGTAGCAGGTCGTGCACCGCTGCATTGACGAAACGGGTTTTATAACGGTTGGCGCGCTCGGCTTCCTGGCGGGCAGCGTCCAGGTCGCGCGTGCGTTCGGCCACGCGCTGCTCCAAGGCATCGGCCAGTGAGCGCAGCTCGCGTGCGGCGTTTTTGTAGCTGGTGATGTCGGCATAACTGGTGACAAAACCACCGTCGGGCAACGGGTTGCCACGAATTTCCAGCACCGTGCCATCTTCTTTTTCGCTTTCGTGCAGATGGGATTTACCGCTGCGCAGGTGCTGCAGGCGGCGCTGAATGGCTTCCTCCATCGGCCCATCGCCCAGCAGACCACGGCGGGCATTGAAGCGCAGCAGCTGCTCGATCGGCGCGCCCACGCGCACCAGCTCGGTGGGATAGCGAAACAGCTGCAGGTAGCGCGAGTTCCAGGCCACCAGATTCAGGTCGGCATCGACGATCACCACCCCCTGGGGCAAATGCTCCAGGCTGCGCGACAGGCCCGTATCGGCCTGCTGCGCGGCCTGCACGATGCCGTCCTGGGCGGTGCGCAGCTCCTGGGCATGCTGCTTGAGCACGGTTTCCAACTCTTGGCGGCTGCGCAGGCGCAGGCGAATGATGCGCTGGCGCTGGCGCACAAACAGCACCAGCAGGCCTCCCACCAGCCACAGACCGGCAGCGGCCGTGGCCGCCCACCAACTGGTGGTGGCGCTGGCGCTGGTGTCGTGCAGCAGGTGCATGTGCCAGTCGCTGTGGGGCAGCGCCACGCTTTGCAGCAGCATGCGCCGGGGCAGCTCGGCATCGTGGATGCGCACCAGCTGGCTGCCGTTGTCCAGCTCCTGCAGCACGTGCAGCTCCAGCGGTACCAGCGTTTCGCCCTGGTATTGGCGTGTGGCCGCCAGCTCGGCACGCGCCTGGGGCGTAAGCGGCCGCAGCAGGTGGTAGCGCCAGGCCGCGCGGCTGGTCAGAAAGACCACGCCGTAAGCGTCTGAGACCAGCACCACATCTTCGGTGCGCGGCCATTGGCGCTCCAGTTCCTGCAGGGCAATCTTGATCGCAATCAGCCCCACGATGGTGCCCGATTCGCTGTAGATGGCCTGTGAGAGAAAGTACCCCGGCAGCCCCGTCGTGGTGCCAATGCCGTAAAAGCGCCCGCTGCCCGAAGCCAGCGCCTGCTGCACGTAAGGGCGATAGCTGTAGTCCTGGCCCACGTTGTTGTGCGTCTCGCGCCAGTTGCTCGCGGCAATGGCAATGCCCTGTCGGTCGATGAGCGTGAGTGTGGACGATTGGCTGGCGCCATTGGCACGCTCCAGCTTGCGGTTGAGGTACTGCACCTGCTCGGCGCTGAGCGGCTGCTGCAACGCCTGGCGCAACTCGGTATCCAGCGACAGCACTTCGGGCAGGGTGCGATAGCGATCCACACGCTGGGTCAGCGCCTGCGCGCGCACCTCCAGCTGGCGCTGGAACAGCTCGCTTTCGCTGCGCAGGGCCTGCCACCAGGTCAGCCAGCCCACCAGCCCCATGCTCAGCACCGTGCCCACCAGCAAGATGGTGGCAGTCCAGATCGGGCGACGGCGGCGGCTCAGGGGGGAAAACATGGCGCTCAGTGTGCCCCCATTTGCCCGCGCGCCACTCTTGATACCCACCACCTAATACCAATAGGTTATCGGCATCTGCGCGCCCCGGCGGTACAAATCGCACCGTTGCACCACGGTGGTGCTGTGAACTTTACGAAAGACTGTGTATGCACGCTCCCTCTGCCCCGGCCACAGCCCTCGCTGCGGCCACCCCCAAGCTGCCGTTTTACCGCCAGTTGTACTTCCAGGTGGTGTTTGCCATTGTGGTGGGCGTTCTGTTGGGCTACTTTGAACCGGCGTACGGCGCAGCGATGAAGCCGCTGGGCGATGCCTTCATCAAGCTCATCAAGATGATCATTGCGCCGGTGATTTTTCTGACCATCGTCACCGGCATTGCGGGCATGAGCCACCTGGGCAGCGTCAGCCGCGTGTTTGGCAAGGCCATGGCGTACTTTTTGACGTTTTCCACGCTGGCGCTGGTGGTGGGCATGGTGGTGGCCAATGTGTTTCAGCCCGGCGCGGGCATGAACATCAACCCCGCCGATCTGGACCAAAGCGCCGTCAAGGGCTACGTGGCCAAATCGCACGACATGTCGCTGACCGGTTTTGCCCTGGACATCATCCCCAAAACGCTGATCAGCCCGTTTGTGGGCGACAACATCCTGCAGGTGCTGCTGGTGGCGGTGCTGTTTGGTGTCTCTCTGGCCATGAGCGGTGAGGCGGGCAAGCCGGTGCTGGCTTTTCTGGAAGCGCTGACCAAACCCGTGTTCAAGCTGGTGAACATCATCATGAAGGCCGCCCCGATTGGTGCCTTTGGTGCCATGGCCTACACCATCGGTAAGTTTGGCCTGGGCTCGCTGGTGAACCTGGCCGAGCTGGTGCTCACGTTCTACATCACCTCGGCCATCTTTGTGCTGGTGGTGCTGGGCGCGGTGGCGCGCCTGTGCGGCTTCTCGGTTCTCAAGCTGATTCGCTACCTCAAGGAAGAGCTGCTGCTGGTGCTGGGCACCTCGTCGTCCGAATCGGCCCTGCCCTCGCTGATGGACAAGATGGAAAAGGCCGGTTGCAAAAAATCCGTGGTCGGCCTGGTCGTGCCCACGGGCTACTCCTTCAACCTGGACGGCACCAACATCTACATGACGCTGGCCGCCCTGTTCATTGCCCAGGCCACCAACACCGATCTGTCGCTGGGCCAGCAAATCATGCTGCTGCTGGTGGCCATGCTCTCCTCCAAAGGCGCCGCAGGTGTGACCGGTGCGGGCTTCATCACCCTGGCCGCCACCCTGGCCGTGGTGCCCGAAGTGCCAGTGGCCGGCATGGCGCTGATTTTGGGCGTGGACCGCTTCATGAGCGAATGCCGCTCGCTGACCAACTTCATCGGCAACGCCGTGGCCACCGTGGTCGTCTCGCGCTGGGAAAACGGCGTGGACATGCAGCGCCTCCATGCCACGCTCAACGGCCAAGCCACCGCCACGGCGCCTGCTGCTGCAGCGTCCATCGTGCTTGCCGATAAAAAAGTATAGCTGCTTGCGCTCTATTTATAAGGATATCAAATACTTTTGATACTGGAATGCTTTGTGGTCAAGCGGCAGCAGCTATCAAAATAAAGAATCCTTCCAGCTGGCAGGTACTATGATGGACACCATCCCCCTGCCATCTGGAGCGCTGTCCCCATGTTCACCCGCCTGCGACTGACCAACTTCAAAGCCTGGAAAGACAGTGGCGATGTGGCCCTCAAGCCGGTCACGATGCTGCTGGGCACCAATTCTTCGGGCAAATCCACGCTGGTGCAAAGCCTGCTGCTGCTCAAGCAAACCGTGCAAGCGCCCGACCGCACGATGCACCTGAACTTGGGCGGCGACGGCATCCACGACCTGTTTCACTTTGGCCGCTTTGACGACGTGCTCTGTCAGGCCGCCGAGGGCGTGCGCCAGTTTTCCATTGGCTTTGACTTTCACCGCGCCGCTGGCGAACGCGTGCGCACTGGACAGTTCAAAGCCACCTATGGCCAAACTGCGGCGGGCAGCGTGGCCATCCAGACGCTGGACTTGCACACCGCAGGGCGGCACTTTCAAGCCCTGCGGCGCGACAAGGGCGCCTACGCCCTGCGCGTCGATGGCGCAGCGCACGCGCGCGCCAAAGGCGTGCAGTACGCGCCCGAGCGCTCGGTGGCGTTTTCTGCCGACGCCATTGCCGTGCTGGACCAAGACGGCCCCGTGGTGGAAGACCTCAGTTTGGCCATCCGGCACGAGCTCGAAGGCATCAGCTACCTGGGGCCGCTGCGTCGCCGCCCCGAGCGCGATTACCTCTGGAACAAGGCCCAACCCGGCGAGGTGGGCGTGGACGGGCGCAGCGCCATCGATGCGCTGCTGGCCAGCGCCTTGCTCAAGGGCAGCGCCGGGCAAGAGATGCTGCACGGCGTCTCGTCCTGGCTGGCGCGCATGCAGGTGGCCGACCGCCTGGAGCTGCGCCAGCAGGGGCGCTCCAACCGCTACGCGCTCATCGTGCACCGCGCGGGGGTGGCCTGCAATCTGTACGACGTGGGCATCGGCGTGGCGCAGGTGCTGCCGGTGTTGGTGTTGGCTTACTTTGCCCCCGGCGGCAGCACCATCGTGCTGGAAGAACCCGAAATCCACCTGCACCCGCTGGCCCAGTCGGTGCTGGCCGAGCTGCTGGTGGAAATCAGCCAGCAGCGCCAGGTGCAGTTCATTGTCGAAACCCATTCCGAGCACCTGTTTCGGCGCATGCAAACCTTGATTGCGCGCCAGCAGGTGGACCCCGACGATGCCGCGATGTACTTTGTCGAGCGCAGCGGCCCCACCGCCCAACTGCGCGCGCTGGCACTGGACGGTTATGGCCGCGTGCAAAACTGGCCGACAGGTTTTTTTGGCGACGCCATGGGCGAAACGCGCGAACAGGCGCGCCTCATGCTGGCGCGCCAACAGAGTGCCCAGACATGAGGGCGCGCTATGTGGTCGATACCAATGTGCTGATCGCCGCCAGCGCCGCCGATCCCCTGCACCCCAAGGATGTGGATGCCACGCCCCCGGACCCGCTGCTGCGCCAGCAAGTCTGGCAATGGCTGGATGCGTTTTCCCACAGCGATGCGCGCCTGATCCTGGACAGCGCGGGCAAGATCCTGGAAGAGTACGAGCACAAGCTGGGCTTCAACGACTTTGGCATCCAGGTGGTGATGCACAAGTTCAGCACCGCCGCCGCCGATTTTGTGGACCTTGATTTCGATGCCGATGGCCACGCCATCCTGCCAGACGCCCTTGCGCCCATCGTGCACGACAACGCCGATCGCAAAATGGTGGCAGCGGCCTTGGCCGCTCACGCCCTGTATGGCGAAGGCTGCGTGGCCTTTGCCGGCGATACCGACTGGCACGATTGGGAGCAAGCCCTGGCCACGCACCAGGTGCTGCTGGAACCTATCATCGATGCTTGGTCGCGCCAAAAACACGCTGAAAAAAAGCGGCGCTCAAGCGCCTCTTTCACCACGATCCCTACATCCCATGACTGAATTTTTCCGCTTTCCCCAAACCGCACACATCGACTGGCTGGCCCCGGGTATGCCACGCGAGGACAAGGTGCTCAGTGCCGCCGAAGTGCAGCAACTGCTGGCACACGACGTCTCGGTCGAAGAAAAGCTCGACGGCGCCAACCTGGGCTTCTCGCTGGCGCCAGATGGCAGCGTGCGTGCCCAAAACCGGGGGCAGTACCTGGCCACGCCGCATGCGGGCCAATTTGCCCGCTTGCCCGATTGGCTGGCGCTGCACGGCGATGCGGTACACACCGCGCTGGCACTGCACGCCGATGCCGGTCTGATGCTGTTTGGCGAATGGTGCGCCGCACGCCACTCGCTGGACTACAACGCCCTACCCGACTGGTTTTTGCTGTTTGATGTGTACGAGCGCGCCAGCGGGCGCTTCTGGAGCAGCGCCCGGCGCAACGCCCTGGCCGCCGACTGCGGCTTGGTCACCGTACCCACCCTATTCCAGGGCCGTCGCACGCTGACCGACCTCAAAAGCATGCTGGAAAACACCCCCAGCCGCTACCGCCCTGGCACCCTGGAAGGTGTGGTCGTGCGCCAAGAATCGGCCCAGTGGTGCGAAACGCGCGCCAAGCTGGTGCGCCCGGACTTTACCCAAACCATCGACACCCACTGGCGCAAACGCGCCATTGAGTGGAACCGCCTGGACTGGAGTGCCGCGCCCGCAGCTGACACGGCAAATTGAACAGAGCAAAAAAACGAAAGCCCTACTAATTGCTTAGCAGGGCTTTTTTATTTGGGGTGGCTGATGGGGCTCGAACCCACGACAACAGGAATCACAATCCTGGACTCTACCAACTGAGCTACAGCCACCGTAGAAAAATTGAATTATAGCCTTCTTTTTGCTGTTTCTGAGCAATTTTCAGAAATTCAGAAAAAGTGCTCTCAGGGGCGTGCCACCTTGAATTGCACCTTGAATTTATTCTTCAATGCTTCGTAGTAAGCAGCGGCCTCAGCCTGGGCGTAGAGCTGCTCGTATTGGCCTTGTGCCAGCTTCGATAGCTCTACAGACTGATTCTCTGCGGCCAGTACCTCGTTCACTTTCACGATGGCGTAGCCCTGCGCATCCAGATTCACCCCCACCCAAGCTGGCAGGGGCTGCACTTGGGCTTGCAATGCCGCTGTGAGCACTTGGGGTGGCAAATTCTGTGGGGTATTGCGAGCTACAACCAACGCTGGTTGCAGCTGCTGGGCTTGGCTGGTGTCTTTTTGCCAGGCTGCCAGCTGCGCAATGCCATCTTGCTGTGCCAGTTCTGCTGCCTTCTGGGCCACAAATAATGCCTCCACGCGACCGCGTACTTCCTCCAAAGAGAGCTGCTTGGCTGGGGTATAGGTGGTCACGCGGCCAGCGACAAGCTGATTGCTGCCCAATTCAATGGCATCGGTGTTGCGCTTGTTCTCCAGGCTGTCGCTGGCAAATAGGGCTTCCAAGAAACGTTCGTTGGCCAGCGCGCCTGTAGCACCGAGCTGGGGCTGACGCTGCACCTGCGTGGCCGTCACAACTTTCAAGCCCAGTTTTTCTGCTGCTGGGGCCAGGCTTTCGGATTGCTCATACACGGTGTTGGTAAAGCTTTCGGCTGCTTCGGCAAACTGGCGCAGTGCCATTTGGTCCTTGAGTTCGGCCTCGATTTTGGGGCGCAGGGTCTCAAAGCTGGGCAGCGCCGGCTCCTGCACCTCGGTCACTTGCAGGATGTGGTAACCAAACTCGGTTTCGATGACATCGCTGATCTGGCCTTTGGACAGGGAAAAAGCCGCTTGTTCAAACTCGGGCACCATAGCGCCACGGGAAAAAAAGCCCAAATCACCGCCCTGCGTTGCCGAGCCAGGATCCTGCGAGTGCTCTTTGGCCAAGGCCGCAAAGCGTGCAGGATCGGCCTTCACCTGGGCCTGCAGCTCTTGTGCCTTGGCTTTGGCGGCATCGCGCTCGGCCTGGGGCTGCTCTTTGGGCGCGTTGATCAGAATGTGGCTGGCACGGCGCTGGGCCTGCACACCAGCCAGGCGGGCGCCATTTTCTTGGTAATAGGTACGCAGGTCGTCTTCGTTCAAGGCGATGCGCGCGCGCACGGCATCCAAATCCAGCACCACATATTCAATGCTGGCCTGCTCAGGTTGCTCAAATTGCGTCAAATGCTGTTGGTAATAGTTCTGCAGATCGGCATCGGTGACTTGCACCTTCTTGGCGTAATCCTTGGCCGCGAACATGGCTACCTGGATTTCGCGGCGCTGCAGCATGGCATTCAGCGCCACATCGGCCACGACGGGGGACGCCAGAGCGGTGTTGACCACACCACCCACCACTTGCGCCAACGACAGATCACGACGCATAGAAGCCTCAAAGCCTTCCGGGGTCATGCCCTGGGCGGCCAGCAGGTTGCGATAACCCTCGGTGTCGAGCGAACCATCAGCCTTACGCAAGGCGGCAATGGCAGGAATTTCCTGCAGCGCGCGTGCCAGGGCGGCGTCGCTGGTCACCAAATGCATTTTCTGTGCGGCCACTTGGAAGACCTGATCGCGCACCAGACGCTCAAGGGTGGCGTAGCGTGCCTGTGGGCTATCAAGCAATTTGGCATCCAGGTTGGGGTTCTCGGAGCGCAGACGATCGCTTTCCATGCGATGGGCGTTGTCCCATTCCAGCTGGGTGATGTCCTTGCCATCTACCCGGGCCACCACAGGGCTGGATTCCGAGAAATAGCTGCTATCGACGCCCATGAAAACAAAGCCGGGGATGATCAGCAAGAACAGCAAGATCATGACGAACTTGGAGTGCTTGCGGATGGATTCGAGCATAGTAGGTCTTTCGGAGGCAAAAATCTGCAAACAACGAGCCCACAGGCGCATGGATCACCAAGGCAGCTTGCAGGCAAACGCTGGATTCTAACTGCGCCCCAGGCAGGGCCTGAACGAAGCAGAAACGCAAAAAAGGCCTGGAAAATCCAGGCCCTTGCATGAGTGGTGGGTGCTAACGTGGTCGAACCGCTGACCTACGCCTTGTAAGGGCCTCGCACGCCTTTAAAAATAAAGAACTTAGAAAAATTACCAGTTCTTTTTACCAACCGTTCCAAAAGAGCTAGAAATTCTAGCCCAGAAACAGCCGCTTCCAGCGGCTCGGCTTCCCTTATTTGGAAGGGCGTCCGACCGCCTTGGGGTTTTCTTTTTGTGGCGCTGGTGGCCGGTTAGCTGGTGCAAGACTCCGGCGCTGGCGTGCCATTTGCATGGCGGTATGAGCATGGTGTCGATGCGCTGCAGTTGTGTTGATACCCCTGTAGCGCCTTGCGCATTACTTGAGCTGTTTCGCTCGCGCACGTATCAAGACTGCCCCAAGGCATCATGCGCCCGGCCTGCTCCCGCATCACATCGGCCACGGCATGCGCGCCAATCAGTTTGATTTCTTCACTCAGTGGGCGCGGCTGCGGCAGTGGCCCGTCTGAGCAATGCGGGGCCAGCTCTGTACCCAGTAAAGGCCAAGTGCGTGCTCACGCCAAGGGACATAACGAAGAGCACGGCCAGGAAACAAAAGTGCAGGGGCTTAAAAATCATTTTGGAACTCCAATGTTGTTGTGAAAAGAAGGGCTACCGGCATGCGCCTTCCAGCAGCTGCCGGTCTGTGAGAACTTGGGCTTTCAAGTCGGCTGCTTGGGAATCCCGTTCTTTAACCAGTCCTCCAAGTCCTGCAACCACTGCTGTGCCCTCTGCAAGATGGGCTGTGAGCTGCTGGTGTCGATCTGCAAGATTTCCGCAGGCAGCGGCGTTACTTGCAGCTTGGGCGTGGGCTGTGCTTGCGGCTCGTAGGTCGTGCTGCAACCGCTCAATGCGGCCAGCATCAGCAATGCGGGCAGCTTCCAGCTCCCGAAGTTTTTGCGTGTAAGCATGGGTGTTGTCTTGTTGTTGGCCAGCGTGGTCTATGCGCGCGTTTGCTTTGGTTTCTGCAGCGCCTAGCGCTTGCTGGGTCTGCGTTTGAGCCGCCTTTGCCTGTGCAGTCTCTTGCTTGGCCAAGGTGGCACTCATGTGCCAGCCCTGCGCCCACCAGCCACACAGGAAAGCAGCTACAACCAGCAGCCACCAGATGCCGTTGCGAAGCTCTTGAATCATTGGCGCCACCACCACCAGTAAAAACGCGGGTCGTACAGCATGTAGAAGAAAAGCGGGTTCATGCGTCATCCCCCAGCACAGATTCAGCGCAGCGCGACAGTGGCACGTTGCCCACGCGGTGATCCAGCCAGCCCACAATGAAACTGGCGTTGGCCTTGCTTTGGGCCAACTTGGCGTAGTGCGCGGCTTGGTAGCTGTCCATCAACTTCAATGTCAGCTCGCAGGCCTTTATGCGGCCGCGCTTTTTCTCAAGAGAACGGTAGGCATCCAAGGTGCTGGTGCCAATCACGCCGTCCATCGCGATTTGCGGATAGTCCCGCCCTGCCCGGCTCAGGTCGTTCAGGCTTTGCTGCAGCCAGCGGCTGGCGCGGCCAGGGCCAGCGTTCACCCCCGCGTCCACCAGCTTGGTGCCCACGGCAGGCGATAGGGCCAGCACCCTGTCAAACTTCGGTTGCTCGATGTAGCTGCTGATGTAGATGTCTTGGGCCATGCCTTTGGGCAAGCTCTGCATCGGCCCGGCATAGCCATGCTGGCGCGCAACTTGCTCTGTGATCCCGTGGTTGGTAGCGCCGCCTGCGTCGTTGGGGTCGTTGACGTAGCCGCCCTCGATAGCAAAAACCCCGGCAACAACTGCCGCCACCAGGGCGCCGAGTGTTTTCCACTTGTGCTGCATATCAGCGCTCCAGCGATTCCAGCGGCAAGCCATCAGCTTTGCGCTGCGTGTCGATGCGTGCTTGGCGGCGCCACTTCCACAGCAAATGAACGATCTGCAGACTGATGAACAGCAAGCTGGCGAACACCACCCAGGTGTTGCCTGTGAAACCGAGGAACGTCGTTTCAGTTACCGGGGAAATCGTGGCACCCACACCAGCGGTGCCTGCTGGTGCTGCTTGGAGTCCGGCTTTCACGATGTCGTGCTTCTGTTCGGCGCTCAGGCCGTTGGCCAAGCCCAGCAGGTCTTTAAGGTGTTGAATGTATTGATCCATGGCGGGCCTTTGCCGCAGGCAAGAAGTTGCTTAATTTGCGCAAGTGTCTTGCTGGGGGCGCACTGCACCAAACCCTATGCTGGGCCAACAAAAATCCCCCTGGCCGCAAAAGCAGGCAGGGGGATGGTTTTTTCCGCAGTGCTGGTGGTGGCCCTGCTACCTTTGCTGGGCTGCCCACTCCTGCATTTGCTGGCGCATGGCGCGCGGCGCGGTGTCGGCCATGCGCTGTGCGCGATCCTTCTTCATGTTGTTCACCCGCTTGAGGATGTCGGCCATGTTGATACGGATTTGCAACTCGGGGTTTTGCTCGTTCCAATTGCTCAGACGGTCACGCACGCGCTCCAAGGCGCGCTCGTCCTTGTTGAACACCGCACGCGCCCACTCCTGCCGGATCTCGTTGGAGGTCTGCGTGTAGAAGCTGCGCGTGCGCTGCTGGAACTGCGCGCCCTCTTGGGCCTGGGCCACGCTGCCAGGCTGGAAGCCGATCATCTTCCACAGCGCCTCGTCCAACGTGGTGTCGATGATTTTGTTGCCGCGCGTGTCCTTGTACATGCCGCTGGCCATCATGTCCACGCCCTTGGCAGCGTTGCGCACAGCATTGGGGGCCAGCTCCATGGCTCCCTTGCCAATGCGGCCAAGGTCTGCGCCAATCACACCGGCAAGCACATCCTTGCCAGCGGTAAAGCCGCGCGAAACCAAGTCGCCCGCCGGGCCCATCATTTCCACCACATCGCGGGTGCTCGATTGCTTGTTGAGGAAAAGGCCGGTACCGGGGATCAGGTTGCCCATGCCCAGGCGGCCAGATACATCGATGGGCGCGCCGGGCAGGCCGGAAACGCCTTGCTCCAGGAATCCAGCCAGCTCCTGCCCCAGCACATCGGCCATGGCCTGCTTGCGCCACTCCTTGGCACTGATGTTGTAGCCCATCATCTGGCCCATGCCATCGATCAAGTCCTCGGCATCTTCCATGAAGGGCAGGCCGCCAGCGCCACCCATGAGCATCAGCATCACCATGGCCCAAGCCACGGCGCGTTTGCCCTCGGGGCCGCCTTGCGTCCACATGCGCTGCATCAGCTCAAGGTAGGACACGCTGTAGGTCTTGAAGGTGAACAGCGTGCCGCCGATGGTGCCGCGTGCCCATTGGGGTTTGTTGGCCTTGGTGTACACAAACTGGGTTTCCAGCACCGCGCGGCGTGCGAACTCAGCGGGGTTGCCCATGTTGCGATCCTTGGCCAGCCGGTACGCGGCAATGAAGGTGCTGCGCCGGTTGAACTGCTCGGCCAGCGCGAACGGCTGGCCCCAGCCCACCTTGACCTTCTCCCAGTAGTTGGATGCCTGGGCGCGGGCATTGCCCAGCTTGGTGCCGTCGCCCGTGCGCAGGCCGCCAGCGCCACGCGCCTGGGCCATGAGCTGGTGGATTTCCTGGGGCGACACCACGCCATCATCCTCGGCCTGCTTCAAAGCTGCGGCCAAGTCGGCCTCGTAGGTGGTGCTGCCCTTGTTCATGGCGCGCTTACCCATGTCCTGCACGGCCTTGGCCATGTAGGAGCTGGCCTTGGCCATGCCACCGTACTGGCTCAACCAGGGGATGGTCACGGCAAACGGCTGCGTGGTGTTCACCAGGGCCGAAGCAATGGAGCCGCCCAGGTACTGGGCAAACAGCATGCCGCGCAGCCACAAACCTTCTTCCTGCGGATCTTGGATGTACTCGCGCAGCTGCATGGCGATCTTGCCCAGCTCACCTTGCTCCTTGTGCTCGGTGTTGAGCCGGTGGATGGCGCCCTCCATGCGCCCTGCGTTCAGGCCGGTGGCCGCCAGGCGTGCATTGGAGTACACAAAGCTGGCCAGCACCCGGCCCACATCCTCGCTGTAGCCTGCCGTGCCCTTGCGGTGGATCAGGCGCTTTAAGGCGCTGTGGTTGTTCTTGGCCATGCGCAGGTACTCTTGGAAGGCCTTGCTCTTGGCGTCTTGGCCTTCTTCGTCCAGGCCCAGCATGTTGCCGAACAGCTCCGCTGTCTCGGGCGTGATGCCTGCAAACAGCTTGTACTTCTCGTCGTTCATGGTGCCCTGGGTGACCTTGGCGCCCTTGTACACATTGCGCATTTGCAGCGCCATGCGGTTGCTGTCGGCCTGGCTCTCAAACAGCCCGAAATACACGCGCTCGCCATCCTGGTCGATCACCTCCAAGGTGTACTTGCCAAAACGCGACAGCGGCATATAGCCGTGCTTGAGCAAGTCCTGCACCCTGTCCACGGTGGCGCGCAGCTGGAACATCTTGTCGGCCATCAGGTCGCGGCTGTCGGGAACCTCCCGTGCGCGCGACTCCAGCTCATCGTCCAGCAGCTTCCAGGCATCGGCCAGGCTGGGTGCATCCAGCACCATGGCGCGCAGGTGGTCAAAGTCGTGGCCCAGGTGGCGCATCATTTCCGCGCGGGCGGTAATGTCCAAGGACTTGGCCACGGTGGCGCGCGCCTCCTTGTACAAACTGATTTGCTCGCCGTTCAGGTTGAAAAATTCTTTCAGCTCTTTTTCGCTGAATTCTGCGCCGGGCTTGAGGATCACGCTCTCAAATTTGTTGTGAATGAGCGTTTCAAACTGCTCAATTTTCTGCCCACGCCACATGGCCATCACCTGGGGGGGAACCTTGCCAGCGGCCAGCAGCACCTCGGCCTTTTGGTGGACGTTCAGCCCTGCGTACTTGGCGCGCAGCTCGTCCATGGGCATGGCCTTGCCGCGCTGGTCGCGGCCCCAGTCCAAGGTGCCCTCGAACAATGCCTTGGCAATGGCCTTGTTGTCGTCCACCGAAATGGGCTTCTTGAGCATGTCGCGCAGGCTGTCCACCCGGGGAATCAGGCGCGGGGCCACGTTGGCCGCGGTGTTGGCCAAGCTGGCCACATCGTCAATGAACTGCTGGGCAGCGTCATAGACGGGCTTGAAGGCCGGGTAGCGCTCGGCAATATGGCGCATGGTGCCCACGGTCTTGTCCCACAGACTCATCTTGCCGGGGTGGGTCATGGTCTGGTGTACCCGGTCTATGGCGCTGGCCTTGAGATCGGCTAGGCGCGAACGACTGAATATGAGGCTTTCACCTGTATCCACGCCTCGCTGTCCTGTAATTGCATCCAGCCCCCCGGCGCGAGACGGGCTCTCCCGCTGGGCAAAGCTCTTGGCATTGGCCCTGGCCACAGCCGCAATGTCGGCCACCGTGAGGCTGCCGGCACCCGTGATGCCCTTGCGGTACATCCACGCCTTCACTGCGGCCAGCAGGTCGGCCAACCACTTGCGCACACTGGCCGGGGCATTGGCACGGTCGTTTTCGTAGGCTTCCACCAGGTAGGCTGCGGCCTCTTCGTTGCTGGTTTCCTTGGCCGCGTCCATGTGGGCCTGCACGCGCTGCATGAAGGGGTCGGCATTTTGCATCTTGAGCATCAGCGCCGCGCGGTTGAATAGCGCTTTCATACTGCCGTCAGCGGCCATGTGGATGCCGACCTCGTGCATCAGCACGCCGGGCGCGGCTTCAGCAGTCAGGTTGTCGGCAATCAGGAAAGACTGGCCGGTCTGCGGGTCAAAGAAGCCTTGCACTGCGCCGTTGGCGCTGCGCTTGATGTCTAGTCCTTGCTCAAAATTGACCAGGTCTTTTTCTGAGCGTATAGTCGAACCCACGCCAGTCGCAGGATCTGAGGTAATGGTGGACGCAACTCCACCCAAGGGCAATTGGAGCCTCCTCGTTTCCGGCAGAGACTGGCGTTTCTCATTATTGACGTACAGGAAGTTGTTCTCCTTCCTGTTCAATGCCATAAAGGATTCCGAGCCATCCTTGGCATAAACGCTAGCAACCTTGTTGACGGCATTCACCTGACCGTCCTTGCCCAGCGTGACTGCAACCACCATGGGGCGTCCATCGGTTTCTGTGGCCTCGGTCAGTACCAGCAGCGAATCAGCGCGCGTGCGTGATTTCATCACGGCCAGCGGGTCGCCAAGATTCTCTATCGCCAGCACTACGGCATCCACACTCAAGCCGTGCTTTTTCCCGGGCTTGAGCGCATCCGTCAGCTTGTGAGGGTCGAGGTTTAGGCGAACATCCAAGGCGCCCAGCATTTGCAACACAGAGGGTGTGCGACCCAGGCCAATCTTCTGACCTGACGGGACATTCCCGTTGGATACGATCTCGGCCACGCGCCGCAGTCGTGCCAGCCCATCGGCATCCAAGACGCGCTGCGTCGCAATCGAGTTGCGCACACCTGCCATCAAACGCTCACGCACATTTTCTACCGGCTCACCAGTCTTTTTGGTGCGCGCCTGCGCTGCCGCCTCGATGGCCTCGTCCTGCGTTTGCGCCAGCGTGACCAGGCCCTTACTTTCAAGCTGGCCTAGCAGCTTGCCGTAGGCTTTGGTGATGGCGGCGCGGATGGTGGCGGCGGGGGTGCGGGGGGCTTGCTGGCCAGCGAAGGAGCGGTTGATGTTGGGGTTGGCACGGCCCGAAGCACGCGCGCCTTGGCGGCGCAGCTGCATGTCTTGGCGCACAGCAGCCACCCCCAGCTCCAGCGCCTGCGATAGCACGCCGGTGGAGTTGTCGCCCAAGCCCAGAATGCGACGCAGCACCTGCACAAAGCTGTGCCATGCCGATTTCAGTGGGCTACCCGCTGGGGCGCTCATGGTGCGAAGCGCAGCCTGAAAGTCGGGATTGGTGAACACCTCGGCCACGAACTCGTCCACATTCTTGAGGCCATAGAAGCCATCAGCGCCACCGTTTTTGCGCACATGCTCCAGAAGTTTTTGCAGCTGCAGCTTGGGCAGGCCCGGCTTGGCCAGCGCCCGCATCGTGGCCGCGTGCATGGCCTCGTGCATGAAGATGCGCTCTGCCGCGTACTCGGCACTGCCAGCAATGGCGATGGTGTCGCTCTTGCCTCGGTACTGGCCGTAGATCGGGTTGCCTTTTTTGGTCTTGCCGATGTAGCCGAACTGAATGTTGGGCGTGATACCTGCCTTGAGCAGCAGGCGCGCCACCTGACGTAGGAACGGGTCTTTGGAGCCATTGGCCACCAGGCGCAGCACATCGCGGGTGGTCTTGCCGTCCGCGATGGCCTGCATGACGGCCTTGTCCTGGGCGCTGCCTGGGCGGCGCGCTGGGTTGGTGGCAAAGTTGGCGGCATCCTGCCCGATGGATGGCAGTTGATCCAATACCTGCGCCAATTTGTCGCGGAACGCCTGCACATCACGCAAATAGGCGTTGCTTCCCTGGTCGCGCCAGCCAGCAGTCAGCGTATCCAAAAAATCCAGAAATGCCTGTGCTACACGACGGAAAACGCCTTGGTTGCGCAGGGCCAACTGCTCTAGAAAAGCAGGATCGGTCATGGCGTCTGACACCGCCGCCGCGGTTAGTTCCTCGATGGCATGGTCAATCCCTCGATCCATGCCTTCTTCTTTGATATTGCGCTGATGCCACTGTGGAATGCGCCCCTGTTCACGAACCTCGTCTTCAAGCTGTTGGTACAGCTTTGGGTTCGTGCGCCTGAAGTTATGCACCCATTCGTGGGCAGCCGTTAGCGTTGCTGGGTGTTGGCTGGTTTCGTTGATGAAGACTCGTCCATCTCGGAAATTGACCCCGTTGAAGTCCTCGATCTCTGGGGTAAGGTTTCTGAATAAAACGACTCTCGTTCCTGTGGCGTCAGTGAATCTATCCAGCGCAGTACGGAGTTCGATAGGCAGCGATACGGCGCTGAGCCTATCAGCCCGCCACCCACTCGTTTGGAGCCAGTTGTTGATTCGTCGCTCAAGGTACTGGGAGTCGGGGTCGCTGGTGGCTGGTAATCCTGCAGGGATGCCGTTTGGTGTTTGTCGCTGCTCATTGCTCACTCCTTCGGTTGCAGCATTGTCATCCATGCGGCTGTAGCGAATGTCAGGGTTGGCCGGATCAAACTGGCCATTGTTGCCAATGGCGCTCTTGATCTGTTCAGAACGGAAGGCAATCACGGTATCGCCCGTGCGGCCGTTCTTGAACATCCCATCGCCCGTGTTGCGCAGCAGCACACCATCGTGGCCTTGCTCTTGGGCCTGCTCGATGTAGTCGCGAAAGCGCTCTGCATCGTAGTCGCGCCCACCCTCGTCGATGACCAGCGGGTTTTGCAGCGACACGTAGGCGGGCATGATGTTGGCACCGCCATTTGCGCCAGCCTCTTCGGCATATTCGCTTGCGATTTCAGGGGAGGAGGTCAGGAAGAACCCTTGGCGCGCATCCACCATCTGCGCAGCCATGGAGCCGTACTTAGCTTTGGTTTTTGCCAGATTCTTGGAGCCACCCAATACAGCGCGCGTCATGTCGTTGACGAACCGCTCGGCATCCGTACGCGTCAGGTTGCGCACCCAGTTGGAGAAATTGGGGGGGAATCCAAGTTTGTCCGCCACTTGGGCAAACCAAGACAGCATCTTCTTTGCCAAGCCTGGCATGTTGCGCGTACCATCGCCATCATTGACCGACAGCTCCTCCGCAATCATCGCCAAGGCTTCTTCTGTGGCCAGTGCTTCGTAGGCGGCAGAAGGCATCTTGGCGGCTTTTTCTATGCCCTCAGCCGATGCCTCCCATTGGCGTACAAACTTGGCCACCAAGGGGTTGCTCGCAAACTGCTTGAGCACGGCCGCATAATCTTCGGCAGGCAGAACCTTTTGCAATCCCAGGTGAAAAATCTCATGGAACATCGTGACATAGGCATCCCCGATGCTGCTCAGGTTGTCGGTGAACAGGTAAATGTTCCCGTCAATGACCGCGCCGGTCGGCTTGGCTCCGGCTGGGACTTTCACCCCAGGCACATTTACTGGGCTACCGGTTACCCTCACGAGGAAACCACCCTTGGCAAGCTGCTGCACCTTATCCACCAGCTGCTGAATCTGCTCAGGCGCTGGTTTAGAGCCTGATGCCGCGGGGGAAAGCAGGTTTTGGCTGAAAACAACGTCTTGCGCGTCAATGGCTGGTGTTTTGCTGGCAGGCGCAGCAGGGGCGCTCTGTGTATCACCATCACTAGCTTCGGCGCGAACCTCGTCCACCAGCTCACGCACCTTGCGCTTGGCGTCTGATACGCTTTCCCCACTCTTGCGCAGCAGTGCTGCCAGATCGAACTTGTCGTCTAGCAATTTGGCGCCATCGGCGGCCTTCATCTTGAGCGTGCTGGGGTAGCCATCACGATCAAAATTGACACCCACCAAAAAGCCAGCCCTGCCAACGCTGGTTTCATCGCCCTTCTTCCAGCCCAGAACCTTGCGCACAAAGTCCTTTTCACCGCTTCTGACCTTGGCGGCTTTGTCTTTTATCGACTTGGCCAGCGCGGCCTGGTCTTGCTGCACCTGTTCAGGCGTGCGCGCGTCACGGATAGCCCGCTTCACGCGGTTGGCGTTGTCGGCACGCCAGTCGTCAAAGCGACTCATGGCTTTGTCTAAAGCGTTGTTGCGCGCGTTGGCTTGCTTGGAATTGATATTGCCACGCCCCGCCACATACCCGCCGTAGGTGCCCGCGCGTACATTCATCAGGGAGCGGTAGGCGCTCAGGTAATCGGCGCGCAGTGATTGCAGTGCCTCTTGCGCTGCGGTGCGCTGGGCGTCGGTCTGCGCTGCCTCCACATCCTTCTGGGCCTTTTGCATAAAGGCATCGAAGGCTTCTTTGTCACCAAGGGCGCGCGCGCTGCCGCTGTGGGAGATACCACTGTAGCTCCTTTGCGCCTCATTCATGGGGAAGTCATCGGCGCCCACTGCGTTTTGCTTCGCGGTTTCGGCACCCGCAACCGCTGATGCTTGTGGGGTTGGCCGCTGCTCACCCCCCACCACGCGCCCCTCCATGTCTGCCTGCAATGCGCGCGTGACCTCGGTGGGTAGAGTTGCACCCACTTCAGCAGCAGCGGCCTCCAGATTGATCCCGGAGTCCGTCATCGCCGCCTTGTTGTTGGCCTTGCTCATAGTGGGCTTCATGCCCATGGTGGGCAGAAACTTCTTGGCAATCTTGTTCACGTCACCGGCGCTCATGGCATCAATGCGTGCGCCAATGATAGCTGCGGCCTGCTGCTGGGCGGCCTGCACGTCTGCGCGGGTGACCGGTTGCTCTGCGGCATCGGTGGGTGGTACACTTTCGATACCGTTTTGGCCCTTGGGATAAGGGGAGCTGCCTTTCACGGCAGTTGACGCGCTGGGCCCGGCGCGCTCCCAAAGCGGTGTCTCGTTTTTGAACTGGTCGCGTCGAATCGGCGTTGCTGTCTTGATGTCGTAAAAGTCACCATCCACAGACGGCTCAAGCGACACGATCAACATGCCACGCGCTTGCTCATCCAGTACCACATCCAGGGCGGTGCCACGCCCTTTGTAGATTTTTGTGAACCCGCTGGCTACCTGAGAAACGAAGTCCTGCGCGCTCTTGAACCCAAGAGCGGCAAAATCTTTGCCGTGGCGGTTCTCGATATGCGTCAGTCCCCATGCCTCATTACCCTGACGCAGCCTAATCTTGCCCGCCTGCCGCCGCATGGTCTTGCCCATTTCCGGGGTGATCTCGCCGTAGTCTAGGCCGCCATCGGGCGCTGGGATGAAGTCAGTAGCTGCGCTTGCTTCTGGCTTTCTAGCTGCTTGCGCTTGCTGGGATTGGGCCGGGGGCGGGCTTGGCTTTACACGGTCGTACCCAGCGTTTTCAACGGAAGCCTTGGCTTGATTGCGCTCCGTGCGTAGGTCATAAAACTGGTTGGTTTCTTCATCGGTCAAGTTGTCGCGGCCAGTCTGGCGGATGGACAAAAGGCGTTGGAACTCTGCCTCCTTGCCGTCGGCAATGAACTGCTCCATGGCGCGCGCATCGGCTGGCACCGCTTTGCGGGTGCTGTCCATCGCCTTTCCAGAGAAAAGCGCTTTTGCATCGCTCTTCTTGATTTTTGGCTCTTGCTGGGTGCGGGGTGGGGGCTGATTTACCCCGAAATCCTGCGCTGGCGTGGTGCCCATCGCATCGGCCAGCTTGCCCTGCACATCGGCATTCAACTTGCCCCACTCAGCCTTGGGCAGGTTCTTGGCAATCACTGGCTTGATGCCATTGGCGCGGGCCGCGGCCTCCTGCCGCTGTGCGGTTATCATGCCAGCCCACTGCTGGCCCGCCTGGGCTACACGCTGGGCACGTGGCTCTGGCGCAGCCACCACGGCTGCTGGCGCGGCCTGGGCCTGCTCCACGCCTGCATTGGGGGTTATTGGGGTTGTTTGGTCACCAGGAGCACTCGTGCTGCCAGTTGCGCTGAGAACTGGCATGCCTCCTTGGCTGCCTGCATTGTCTGCGGCAGCAGTTTGTGTGCCGCCTTTTTTTGCTCCTGCTTGCGCTGGTTGCGGGCCGCCTTGCTGGGTTTGATTGGTTTGCGTGCCATCGGCTTTTGCTCCTTCGTTGATAGCTGCTTGCGCTTGCAGGCCGCGCTTTTGCACGGCTTTTGCAAGTTTTTCTTTACGGGGGTGGTCGGCGGCAGTGGCGCTGGCCAGCGCCACCAGCTCACCATCGGTCATGTCGGGGATTTGCTTGCGTGAAATCGCGGCCAGCTGCGCCACGCTGGGTTTTTCGGCTTTGTCGGCTTGAGCGGCCATGGCCGCCTGGGCATTGCCTTGCTCAATCAAGGCCTGGGCCTGTGCGTTGGCCTGGGCAGCTTGGCCCTTGGCTTCAAGAATGGCCTTGAGGCGGCGCTGCTCATTGGCTTCACCCACATCGGCAGGGCCGCCCTTGGCCTCGTACTCTGGCAAGGGCATGCCGTTGGGCTTGTAGTCGCGGCTCCCCCAGTCTGCTGCGGTGGCTTCGGCGGCATCGGCCTGGGCCTGCAGCTGGGCAATGCGCTCGGCGGGGGCTGCCTCTTGGCTGCTGGCCTGCTCTGCAAGATCGCGGCGGCGGCGGATTTCATCCACGACTTGGGCGCGCACCTCTTTGCTTTGTGCATTTCGCAGCGCACCACGCAGCTGCTCATCAGACAATGCGGCTGCACCAGTGGCCTCTAGGGGGAAAACTTCCCCTGTGTCTGTATCAATGACCTCTCGCGCCTGTGCAGCCGCTGTTGCAGGCAATGCGGGTGCAACCGGCGATGCGCCAGAGTCCACCGCCAGGGCAGCGGCAGCAGAAAGCGCACCTGCATTGGGGTCTAGGCCCATGGCCTCACTGGGCTTTTGCGGCGCAAGTGCTCGATCCAGGCGCTGCGTGTCCAGCACCGGCTCAGGAGGGCGCGGTGCAAAGCCTGCTGCCTCCATGGCGCTTTGATTGACAAACGGCTCCGGCGCGTTGGCGTTGTCAAAAAGATGGCTTACTTGGGCTGGCTCTTGGGCTTGCGACGCGGCAGAGATGGAGCCCACTACGGCGGTGCCCGCTGGTGCCCCGGGATCTGCTGCCACATCAGCAGGGGCCCCACCATCTGGCGCCTGTCCAGGTTGCTGCTGACCGGCGCCACGCGGCGTCACCAAGCCCTTGTAACCCGCAGCGCCACCACCCATGGCACCACCGGACAGGAGGCCCAGCACGATGGCATCGTCCAGCCCCTCGGCCCAGGGCTTGTTCAGGGCCAGGTTCTGGATGACGGTTTCGGTCACGGATTGGGGCAGCTCCTCAAACACCCCTTCGACGATGGCGCCCTCGATGACCTGGCGCGGCAGGCTCTTGGCTGCAGCGACTGCTTGCGCCGGATTGGTTGCAGCTCCAGCTGCAGAGTCTGCGAACTCCTTGGCCATGCCCTGTTTGCCTTGGGCCAGCATGGTGTCCACGTTACCAATGCCAAGCCGGTCGGCCAGTTTGCCGCCGCCGTAGCCCAGCGCGGCACCGATTGCGCCAGTGGCCAGCGCGGCACCAGATTGGCCAGGGGTCAGCAAGCCATCCTCGGTTTCTTGGCGAATGGCCGAGGCCTGCGCGCCCGCCATCGTGGCGCCTTCACCGGCAGCACCGGCCAGCACTGCGCCCTTGGTGGTGTCAGCTGCCTTGGCGGCAGCGTTGCCAAAAGCGCCAGCCTTTGCAGCACCCAGAAAGCCGCGTGCCACCACACCACCGGCCATCATGCTGGGAATGGACTCGCCCACAGCAGTGGCCACAAGGGAGGGGTTCTCCAGCGCCACACCAAATTTGTCCACCAGTCCATCGGCTTGCTGAAACTTCTGCTGCGCTTGCTTGGTGGCGTCGGAATGCCACTCGTTGACGGCTTCTTTGGCCTCCTTGGGTCGGAAGCCAAAAGCACCATCCTTGTTTTCAAGGAATTTACCTACGCGCCCGCCCGTGGGAATATCCATCAGGCCGACTGCTGCCTCTGGAACGGCAATGGCCCCTTTGAGGGCTGTAGCGCCCACATCGCGCGCCCAGCCAGAGAAGCCGCGCGCGGGGGCGTCGAACCCCATGTCAGTCTCGGACAGGTAGCGCGGCTCCTGCTTTACCTCGCTGGCCTGCATGGCAGCTTGTGGGGCAGACTCTTGTTTCTTACGGGCCGCAATCTGCTCATCGGCCTGGCGCAGGATTTCGTCGGGTGTCATCATGGGCGCAACTCTCGCGCCTGATGAAAAAGTCAGCAAACCCTATGCTGGGCGGTGTTTGAAGAGGGGAACCCTAGCCGGGGACAAAAAAACCGCCCGGAGGCGGTTAGGCTTGCAGCTGAAGTTGTTTACTTCCTTTTCTGCAACCAGCTTTTCGTAACCAGTGCTACGGCCAGTGTGCCAATCGTTGCGGTGATGATGGCAATAGCAACTTTCTCCATGCCCTGGCTGCCTGCGTAAATGCCACCGCCTATGCCTAAAACGGCAAGTACGATGGCTGATAGCTGGCCCAGTATGCGTTCAACGAAGATGAATACGTCGACGCGCTTTTCCCGCACACGGCGGTGTTCGGCTTCTTTGCTGGTTTGCGTTATGACAAAGTCAACCAAGTCAGGGCGAAAGGAGTGGAGGCGCTCTAGCTGAGCTACAGGAAGGATTGGCGAGTCTGTATCCTGCGAGTGGATGGTGAGATGCTCACCCCTTCCGTTCTTCGCTTCTGCCTTCAAGGATCGGTTCGCCATACTCTTTTAGGGTGTTTTTCATGTCGCGACCAACTGCTTTCACATCGCCACGTAACTTTTCTTGGTCACGTTGAAAGCCTTGCTTGGTGGTTGGGTAGGCCTGGCTAGATGGCCCCCATGTGAAGGCGCTAGCAAAACCGTCCAAAACATTTAGCAGGTGGTTCATAGCTACTCCTGGCAATTGTTTCATCGGTATCTGATGTAGATATCAGATACCCTAATCTACCTCATAGTTCCTGTGGATGCCTTGTGGATGCTGGGGATAAGTGGGTAAATTTTGCGTTTTTGAGAAATTTTCAATGCGCCACCCCATCCCCACCCTGCTCCCGCTGGCGCGTTTACTGGGCGGAAACTGCACCCTTCTCAGTCCAGAGAACCAGCTGGCCATTGTTGTCAACATACAGGTTACCTGCAACACGCTCGCCCTTGTTTTTGGGCATGGGTTTTGGTTGGCCTTGGCCCATACCCTCAACAGGCACTTGCTCCACAGTGCCATTCGGGTGCATGCGCAGCACGTAATCCTGCCCAGACTCGCCGGTCACGGGGTTGTTGCGCCCGCGAACCACTTCAAACCGTGGCTTTTCCTTGTCGGTGGGCATCAGGTCTGGGTACATCTGCTGCAGCTGTTCGCGCTGCTCTTTCGTTCCCTTCGCCCAAGCCTCTTGGAAGGATTGTTTGCGCTGGGCTGCGCGAATGTCAAAGCCGCGTGCCGTGGACTGCTCTTGCTGCTGCTGGGCCGCCAGACCAAGGCGTTGACCATCCAGGCCCACGCGCTGCTGGTCGATGGCGTTGCGCGCCATATCGCGCTGCGTGGCGCCCTGCTGCTGCATCTGCTCGCGCACCAGGCCTGCATTGGTGTCGTTGGTCTTGGCCTGCAAGGCCGCTTGCCCACCGGTGCGCGCCGCCATGTCGCCTTGCAGTGCTGCTTGATAGGCCTGCACAGCGGGGTGCTGGGCTGCAAAGCGCTTGCGTGGTGCGTTCTCCATCGCACGCTCTGCTGCCATGCGCAGGCTGCGCAGCTCGTTGCGCGTGCTCCAGTCGTTACCGCTGTGGCTGATTTCTGGCGCTGCAAAACCAGGGAAGCCCCGTGCTGCTGGCTCTTGCTGGGCTGCTGCAACACGCGCGGCGCTCTGGGCCTGCTGCTGGGCCGACAGATTGCCCGCCGCCTGCATGTTCCGCGCGCTGGGCTGTCCGGTAAAGCCTGGGGCAAAGCCCATGCCCTGGGCGCTGTCGCTGTACTGGCCACGGCCATGCTGGTACACGCCGGGCAGTCCCTGCACCTGCTGGCCTGCGGGTTGCTGCGCTGCTCCTGCAAGCGCCTGCTCTGGCGTGCGCGCTGCTGCTTGCAGCTGCACGTTCTGGGCGTGCTGGCGGTCAAGGCCGCCCAACTGCTTGGCCAGTTGCTCAGGGGTACGGTCTGGTGCAGCTGCGCCCGTGCCAGTGCCGCCTGCTGCTGGCTGGCGTGCAGGTGTTGCAGGTGCTGCAGGTGCTGCCGAGGCTGGCTCTTGGCCAGCGCCACCAAAAAGCCCACGGGCAAAGCCTCCGACGCCTTGGCCAATGGGGCCATTGACCACCGAATCCACGGCATCCACGGCAATGGCGCCAGGTGTGGCCATTGAACCGCGCACCAGAGCACCAGCCGCTGCGCCCACGCCCTCGGCGCCACCACGCTGCCATGCGGCCTGGGCATCTTGGCCTGCTGTGCGCAGCACATCGCCGGTAAAGCTGGCTGTGCCGCCTGCATCGGCGGTGCTTTGCTGGCCAAGCTGCTGGCGCACCGTGTTGTCGTAGGCCTGCGTGCGCTGGGCAGCGGCCATGCGCTCCTGCTGCTGGTTCTGTGCAGCG
Organism: Comamonas sp.; assembly: GCA_028690035.1. Lineage (GTDB taxonomy): Bacteria > Pseudomonadota > Gammaproteobacteria > Burkholderiales > Burkholderiaceae_C > Comamonas. The sequence continues at coordinate 528,857 of JAQVCA010000001.1, forward strand.
GTGATTTGCTGGCTCAGGCGGGTATTGGCTTCATCGGTCGTTGGCGGCTGCGGCGCGCTGGGCGCTGCTGGTTGACGCGCGGCCACCGAAGCATCCCAACGCTCGCGCCCTTGCTGCTGTAGCGCTTCGCGCTGGCCGAACACCTGCGCGGCACCATTGACCAAAGGCTGACCACCCTGGGGATTGGCCGCAGCAGACACCGCAGACTTGGCCGCATCGATGGCCCCACCATAGACATTGGCCCCGGCGCTGGGGCTGCCCTGGGGATAGATGTTGGACGGGGAGATGGGCTTGGGCTTTTGCTCTTCGTCCTGCACCAGCCCACCATTGTTGAAAAACAGGCGCGGCCCAAAGCCACGGGGCACGATGGCACCGGCATTGGTGGGGGTGTGGGTCTGGGCTACGGTGGCATCCAGCGCCTGGGGGCCACCCAGCGCCTGTACCGTGTCCGGGGGCAACACATACTCGCCGGGCTTCATCATCGCCGGAATGCTGTCGGGCTGCTGGTTCAGTGCCTGGGCCTGCGCCATGGCATGAGGGTGGAAGCCGCGTGCCTGCGGCTTTTTTTCTGGCTTGGTTTTTTGCGGCTCAAGCATGGGAATCTCCATAGATGCGTTGGGCCTCAGTTTCAGCGCTGGCCGCTGCAGCGCCAAGCCCTATGCTGGGGCATGGCGTACATGCGTGACCAGCACGTAGGCCAACTGGTCCAGGGCGATCGAAAGGTTCAGGATGCGCTGTTTCATGCCGGCCACTCCAGTTCGGGCAGCAGCGGTGCCACATCGTCAAAAGACGCGGGCGCAGGGCGCGTGCCAGATTGCACCTCGGCCAGCAGCGCGTACAACGTGGCCCAGGTCGCATCGCGCGCTTGCACTGCGTACTGCCCTTCCGTGGCGAACTTGGGCACCAGGCTGGTAGCGTAGGTGCAGGCGCTCAAAATCCCGTCGTGGTTGCGTGTGCGCGCAAAGTCGTCAAGACGCTGCTGGGTGGCTGCAACAATCTCCGCATGCAACTGCTCGGCACTGGGCGCGGGGGGCTGCGGGTAGGCAGGCAGCACCTGCCAAGCACCATCGCGCCACTGCGCCGCCTCGGTGCCGGTCAGCGCGGGCATTTATTTTGTCCAACAGGACAGCGCCACGCTTGGGCAGAATCGTGCGCAAAGCTGCCATGTCTTTACTCGACGGGTGGGCGTCACGCTCGTATTCGCGCACAAGCTCTGCAATGCTCAACACACGATCTTGCTTTTGGAACTCCACTGGCACGATCCCTTTGGCTAGCAACGCCTCCAATCGCGCAGCAAAGGCATCGCCCTCTTTTTCGGTATCGAAGGTCAGGTAAATGGGCTTCTCCAGCACTCCCGCCTTCTTGAATGTGTACTGCCACGTCCCATTCGGGAACTGTTTTTTGCCAGCCATGCGCCCAATCCTCCAATAACTTGAAAGCCCCAGTCTAGAGCGTGTTATGAACTTTGCAGAGGGTGGAGCGAGCTGTAGGTAAAGTTCGAGGATGTCTCGTAGGCCTTACCCCAGCGATGTGAGCGATGAAGAGTGGAGCTTTGTCGCACCTTATCTAATTT
>JAQVCA010000014.1 GCA_028690035.1 Comamonas sp.
CACACGCTACGACAAGACTGCTCGCAACTTTCTCGGAGCCATCCATCTGGCGGCATCCATGGTGTGGTTGGCATGAGCCCTGGCAGCCCGGCTACACACCCGGGTATTGATTGATGACACGCCCTAGTGGGAATGGGCATGCTCCTTGGGTTCTGAGCGGTTGAGCTTGGAGGCTGGATCCAGTGTCCCGCGAAGCAGCCTAAGCCCGTTGCCCACTACCAGTAAGCTCGCGCCCATGTCCGCGAAAACCGCCATCCACATAGTCGCCGTGCCAACGACCGCCATCACCAGGAACACGCTCTTGATGCCCAGAGCCAAGGTGATGTTCTGCCAGAGCACGGCATGCGTGCGCTTGGACAGCCGCACAGTCTCGGCGACGCGCTGCAGGTTGTCGTTCATGATGACCACGTCGGCCGCTTCCATGGCGGTGTCGGTACCAGCGCCGCCCATGGCAAAACCGATATCAGCCTGGGCCAATGCCGGTGCATCGTTAATGCCGTCCCCGGTCATGCCGGTGGCGCCGTAGCGCTTTTGCATCTCCTTGATGGCGTCGAGCTTGGCTTCGGGCAGCAGGTCGCCGCGGGCGTCATCGATCCCCGCCTGCGCCGCGATTGCCTTGGCCGTGGCCGTGTTGTCGCCGGTCAGCATCACCGAGGTCACTCCCAGCGCCTTGAGATCGACGATGGCTTGCTTTGATGTCGCCCGAATGGTGTCTGCAACAGCAAACAAGGCCAGGACGCACGAATCGTCAGCCAGGAGGGTGACCGTGCGGCCTTGCTTTTCATGGATGGCGAGTTCCGCCTCCAGTTCAGGGGTGCACAGTCCCCGTTCATGGATCAGTCGGTGATTGCCCAACACGAGGCGTACTCCATTGACCACGCCTTCGACACCGCGCCCCGGCAAGGCCTTGAAGTTTTCGGCCTCCGGGCCTGGTACTTCCAGACCCTGGATGATCGCCTTGGACACCGGGTGATCGGATCTGCCAGCCAGGCTGGCGGCCATCTGTTGGGCTGCAGCTTCATCGCCAGCGCCCCAGACGCGCCACTGCACCAGCTTGGGTTTACCTTCGGTGATGGTGCCCGTCTTGTCCAGCGCCACCGCCTTCAGGAGCCGCGCGTCTTCCAAGTAGGTTCCGCCCTTGATCAGGATGCCTCGGCGAGCGCCGGCCGCCAGTCCGCTTACCACCGTCACAGGCGTGGAAATGACCAAGGCACATGGGCAGGCAATCACCAGCAGGACAAGGGCCTTGTAGAGCGCTTCCAGCCAGGTCAGTCCCATCAGGAACGGTGTGAGAACTGCCACCGCCACCGCAATGGCGAAGACCGCAGGCGTGTAGATCGCGGCGAACCGATCGACAAAGCGCTGTGTCGGTGCGCGCGTGCCTTGTGCCTGCTCAACGGCTTGAATGATTCTGGCCAAGGTGGTGTTGCTCGATAGGGCCGTGACCTCGAACTCAAGTTCACCGGTCTCATTGATGGTGCCCGCGAACACCTGATCGCCGGGTGCCTTGTCCACGGGAATGCTCTCGCCAGTCACCGGAGCCTGGTTGATGGCCCCGTTCCCCTTCGTCACCTTGCCGTCCAGCGGCACCCGTTCTCCCGGCTTGATGCGCACGGTCGCACCGATGGCTACAGCGGCGACCGGCGTGGCAGACCATGCGCCATTGGGGCCCAGAACCAGAGCCTCTTCCGGCGCCAGTTCCAGCAACCCCTTGATCGCATTGCGTGCCCGGTCCACGGCCTTGGCCTCAATCAGCTCAGCAATGGCGTACAGGGCCATCACCATGGCAGCCTCGGGCCACTGGCCAATGAGGAAAGCGCCTGTGACGGCCACCGACATCAGGGCATTGATGTTGAGCTTGCCACGTAGCAGCGCTGCGATGCCCTTCTTGTAGGTGTCGATTCCAGCCAGCCAGATGGCCAACGCGGCGATGGCCATGCCTGCCACCTTCCAGGCCATCTGGTCGGGCGCGAAGAAGGAGAGCACCTCCGCGCCCGTGGCGAACACAAGCGCAGCCACCAGGCGAGAAATGCCGCCAGCGAACCCATGTCCATCGTCGTCGCCTTCGACAGGCCCTACTGCCGGCCCCCCCTGGGAGTTCATTGCGCCGGCCACCGGCTGTGGATCGAAGCCCGCCTTGCGGATAGCCTCCAGGGCCAAGGGATACGTGCTTTCTGCCGCATCGATCTTCAACGTGCGAGCACCGAGCTGGAAGCCCAGAGAGCGGATTCCGTCCAAGGGTTCCAGCGCGCGGCGGATTTCCGCCTCCTCGGCGCTGCAGTCCATGGTCGCAATTCTGAACAGCTTGACTTGGCCCGGGCCGCTTGCGGCGGCATTGACCGGAGAGGCGGAACTGGAGCATCCCGCTGAGCAGCAGGTGTCAACGCTTGAAGAGGTGCTGGTTTCTAGTTTCATGGCTTAATTGGAAACCCTGTAGTGACCTTAAAGTCAAGTGACAGCGCGAAATGCGCCCCAGCACCGTCAGGCACTACCCCCATTTGCAAAGGATGTGCCATGAAGATCGGCGAATTGGCCAAGGCCACCGGCACCCAGACAGAGACCATTCGCTACTACGAGCGGGAGTGTCTGCTGCCGGCGGCGATACGTACGGAAAGCAATTACCGAATCTACGATAGCAGCCACATCGAGCGTCTTGCCTTCATCCGGCATTGCCGCTGCCTGGACATGACACTCAATGAAATCCGCGTGCTGTTGCATTTCAAGGACGCACCTGGTGAGAACTGTGGCGCGGTGGATGCGCTTCTTGAGGAGCACATTGATCATGTCGTCTCGCGAATCCGGGAACTCCAGGTGCTGGAATTAGAATTGCGCAGTCTGCAGCAGCAGTGTTCGCCAGGTCACCTGGCCGGGGACTGCGGCATCTTGGGCGGCCTGGCAATAGCGGCGCGCCAACACAATCACATGCCTACAGCCAACCCCAATGAAGCGCATCCACCTGGCGTGCATCGCGAAATCGGAGCCGCTGCCAAACAGCTGCGCATTAACCGTAAGGGCTGACTGCCAAAAGTCATTGGGCTCGGATCTCCAGCCCAACGCTCGTCACCCCGCTCTCCGACCATGCGACTGGTTTGCCCTGATGCATGCGAGCGATCGCGCCAACGATGGCCAGGCCTAGGCCGTGGTTGCTTTGTCCATGACTGCGAGCGGGATCGGCGCGGAAAAATCGATCGAACAAGTGAGGGAGTATTTCGGGATCGATGCTGTCTCCGCAGTTGGAGACACTGATCAGCACGCGGTCCTCATCAACGGTCCTGAAGTTGACTTGGACGATCGAGCCATTTCTCGCGTATCGGGTGGCGTTCCCCAGCAGGTTTGACAAGGCTCGGCGCAACAGGGGCACGTCGAAGGCACCATGTGCGTCGCCGACTACTTTGGCGGTGAGCCCGGCCTCGGCCAGTGCCGCCTCGTGATAGTCCAGCACGTCTACAGCCACCGATGCAAGACTCGATACGGGAACGCGACGCGCGCCTACACCCCGATCAGCTTGCGATAGGAACAGCATATCGTTGACGATGCCGGTCAGGCGATGCAGTTCCTCCAGATTTGAGGCGAGGACCTCCCGCATATCCGCCTGCTCAGGACGCCTTAGAGCCAGTTCATTGTTGGCAATAAGCGTGGCCAGTGGCGTGCATAGCTCGTGCGCCACATCCGCATTGAAACCCGCCATCTGTGAGTAGGCCTTCTCAATGCGTGCAAGGAGGGCGTTGAACTGGTCGATCAGCGGCACGAGTTCAAGAGGTTGCTCGTCGCCATCGAGCCGTTGGTGCAGGCTATCCGCCGACAGTGCTCGCGTTTGGCCGGCCAGCCTTCGCACAGGCGCAAGGCCGAGTTTGACCAGGGAGAAGCCGCCCAGTGAAACCACGATGGCGCCCCCGATGGCAGCCACCAGCAGGGTGAGTGCGAGCCGGTGCAACAACTGGTTGTCGGTTTGAATATCCAGCGACAGCTGGACGTGCAAAGCCGGCGAGGCAGGGCCTGCAACCTGCGCCACCTCGAATTTCCGTTGGCGCCATACCGTCTGTGCATTCTGGTTGCGGGTGTGCGCGTAGAGCACGGTCCCATCGGCCAGTGACACCTCAAGCGATAAATCTCCATGCCCCACCAGGAAGTCATCGAGCTTGTGAGCGAGAGCTTCCGACTCCCGGTGCTCCTTCCCCTCTACCAAGAGATGCCGAATGACGTTCTCCTTTTGCGCCAGCGTTTCCTCTTGCCGATCGCGAAAGTTGAATTCGGTCACCAGATACACGGCCAGGCAGACCAGGCCTAAGCCTGCAAAGCTTTGCAACGCCAACCACCACGACAGCCTCTGGCGCAGCGAGCGATGGTGGATCAATGCCTTCATCCGTTACGCTCCTCCATGATGTAGCCCATGCCTCGGATGGTGTGAAGCAGCACAGTGTCAAAGGGTTTGTCTATCTTGCTTCGCAAGCGACGAATAGCGACCTCCACTACGTTGGTTTCGCTGTCGAAGTGCATGTCCCACACCTGCTCAGCAATCTCGGTGCGAGACAGTACCTCGCCTTTCCTTCGCAGGAACAGCGTCAGAAGCAGGAATTCCTTTACGGTCAGCTCCAACCGCTGACCGCCGCGGGATGCCTTGCGCCGCACTAGGTCCAGTTCGAGATCGGCAAGGCGCAGTTGCGTGGGCTCTGCCGCATCGCGCGCGCCATAGGTGCGCCTGAGCAGCACTTGGATGCGTGCGTTCAATTCGGAAAACGCGAAGGGCTTGACCAGGTAATCGTCAGCACCAGTCTGCAGTCCCAGCACACGGTCCTCGACGCTGACCCGCGCTGTCAGCATCAAGACAGGTGTCTGCCTGGATTTGCGAAAAGCGGTGAGGAGGCTAAAACCGTCGATCCCTGGAAGCATCGCGTCCAGTACCAGTAGGTTGTGCTCGCCTTCAAGCGCCAGGTGCAGGCCATCTACCCCGTTGTGGGCAACGTCCACCACATACCCGGCCTCTCCGAGGCCCTTACGCAGGTACTCGGCAAGCTTGACTTCGTCTTCGATGAGCAAGATTTTCATGGTGTCATTCTCGAAGAATGCGGCTCGTTCGCAGATTACGAATTTGTCATCTGGCTGTTGGTGTCTTGTCGCGGTTCGCTTTCTAAAGTTCACCCCGTGTCGCAAGGCATAGCCCAAGCAAGTCGCCAAGGGCTCACCTGAACCCTGAGACAAAACCATGATTGTTCGCAAACCCCTCACGCTTTCCCTGATCGTCCTTGCCATCGCGGCTCCAGGCCTGGCATCTGCATCTTCGTTGTATCATCCCGCCGGTGGCGAAGTGGGATTCACCACCCATCCCGACCATTTCCAGAGTTCAATGTCCCGTGCGGAGGTACTTCAGTCTGTGGCCGCCGCCCGCAAGGACGGCACGCTGGCCATCCTCCAGCGCGGCGGTGCTTTGCCTGTCAAGGCAACGGGCCCCTCCAAGACGCGCGAGCAGGTACAACAGGAATACCTGAATATGTCTGCCGCTGAAAAACAACGGATGCAGGAACTGTACGGCACGGGCGGCTGATTCTGCAACGCATAGCCTCTATCCAGAGTCCATCCGTACCCACACGAAGACTTCATTGTCGCGTGCTAAGATCAAAAAATGCGCCGCTTGATAGCTGTTTTTATGCTTGCATTGCTACCGTTCCAGTTCAGCTGGTCTGCGGTGGCTGCCTATTGCATGCATGAAAGTGCGACGACTCAGGCGCAGCACGTGGGGCATCATGAGCACAAGCATGCTGCCAACAGCGTGGTCGGCCAAGCCGACAAAAACGGGCAAAACACCGGCCAGTCTGATGTCGATTGCTGGGTTTGCCATGGCGCCGGCATCGGCGCGCTCCACTTTGCCTTTGCCAAGCAAAATATCTCCCACGATGGCGACATGGGTGTCCAGCCCAATGAGCGGGTGGCAGAGGTAACACCTTCCCCCCCTGACCGCCCTCAGTGGCCTGTCCTCGCCTAAATCGGCGGGGCACCTCTCTTTCTTTCAGTCATTCGTACCCGTCTGACAGGCGGACGTAGTTGCGCGCGTCGCGGCTGTTTTGAGTGACGAGTTGCCAGGTAACTGCACGGTTGCCGCCCCGCCGATTCCTTCGTGCTTTGAAATCATTGGAGAATCGGATGTTCAAGGGTATTTACCTTCAAGGAAAGCCGCACGCATGGCGCGGCCGCACTAAATTCAGGCTCGCGGCAGGTGCCGCGGCCATATTGCTGACCTTCTCGGGCGGGGCCTTTTCTCAGGGCACGTCGCAAGATCCAGTCGTTGGAGCACAGGATCCCCAGACTGCCGCGGTGTCTCCCGCTGGGCCTCTGTCGCTGGCCAAGGCCATCGAGTTGGCCTTGGAAGGGAATCCAGAGGTGGCTGCCGCTACGCGCCAGTTGGAGGCAACAGAGGGGCAGATTCTTCAAGGGCGTTCACGCCCCAATCCCGAGCTTGCCTACTCGCTGGAGGACGCACGGTCCAAAACACGTACGCAAAGCTGGCAGCTCAACCTTCCCGTGGAATTGGGGGGAAAGCGTGCAGCGCGTACCAAAGCGGCCGAAAAGTCACGCGAGCAGGCGGCGGCCCAGCTCGCTGAGCTGAAGGCGACCGTGCGGGCCAATGTGGCCGCAGCCTACTTCGATGTCCTGACGGCGCAGGAGCGATTGGCGCTCGCCAAAGACAGCGTGGCATTGGCCAAGTCGTCGACGGATACCGTGGCCAAGCGCGTAGCCGCTGGCAAGGTGTCACCTGTGGAAGAGTCCAAGGCCCGCGTTGCGGAAGCCGGCGTTCGCGTCGAGCTCGCCCAGGCAGCCAGCGAACAACGCAATGCACTGTCTCGCCTGTTTGCGCTGGTGGGACAGATCAACGCGCCGTTCACCGTCCTCGAGGGCAAAGCCGACAACCTTCCCGCGGTACCGCCCCTCGCCGATCTTCAGCCCTTGATATCTTCTTCGCCAGGCGTTGTCCTCGCCCGGATCGAGGTGGATCGGCGCCAGGCCCTGACTGAACTGGAGCAAAGCAAGCGCGTGCCCGATGTCACCGTCAGCGTCGGCATGCAGCGCAGCAACGAGACCCAACGCAACGTCCTGCTGTTTGGTGTCTCCGTGCCTCTGCCTGTGTTTGACCGCAACCAGGGCAACCTGCTGGAAGCGCTCAAGCTTGAGGACAAGGCCCGTGACGAGTTGCAAGGGGCCACGGTGCGCCTGCACAGCGAAGTGGCGCAGGCGCGCGAACGCCTTTCGACCATCACTGCGGAGATCCAGTCGCTGCAACAGGACGTCCTGCCCGGCGCGAAGTCGGCATACGACGCGGCCACCATTGGCTTCGAGAACGGAAAGTTCAACTTCCTGGAGGTGCTCGATGCCCAGCGCACCTACTTCACCGCCAAGTCCCAGTATCTCAAAGCACTTGGCGAGGCTCATCGCGCAGCGGCCGATGTTGATCGCCTGCTCGGCGGCCCCCACGATTCCCGCTTAACCGCACCGCAGAACTGAGAATGACTATGAACACCAGCAAATCCACCATCAGCAAAAAGCACGTGATCGCTATTGCCGTCGTCCTCGCATTGGGGGGCGGGGTGGGAACCTACATCTTGCAGGGCGGCGGCAAGCCCAAAGCCGCGGCCGTAGAGGGAGATGGCCATGGCCACGGCGGCCACACCGAGGCCAAGGGGCACGGTGATGGTGAGCACCATGGCAAGGGCGGGGAAAATGGCCACGACGATGACAAGGGCCATGCGGACGGCGAGCACCACGAAAAGAGCGAAGCAAAGGGCGCCCATGACGGCACCGTCTTCAAAGAAGGGGATTTCAGCTTGGAGGCACTGCTTTCAGAAGACGGCGGCGAGCCTCGGCTGCGCATCTGGCTGTTCGACAAAGACAAAGCTCTTCCCCTGAATGCGGCAACGGTCACAGCAACGGTGACCCGCCCGACTGACGAAAAGCAGAAGCTGACTTTCGCCCAGGATAAAGATAGCTTGGTCAGCCGCGAAATCGTTGCCGAACCCCATGCTTTCGAGATCGAGATCATTGCGCAGACTGCCACCGAACCCTTCATGTTCGTGATGAGCAAAGAAGAAGGGAAGATTGAACTGACCGACGCCCAAATCAAGGCGGCATCGATCAGCGTGGACACCGCGTCCGCCGCGAACATCAAGACGGCACTGCTGTTGCCCGGCGAGATCCGACTCAATGAAGACCGCACCTCGCACGTGGTCCCCCGTCTTGCAGGAGTCGTGGAAAGTGTCAGCGCCAACCTTGGCCAGGTCGTCAAGAAGGGGCAGGTGCTGGCCGCCATTGCAAGTCCGGCCGCCTCTGAGCAACGCAGCGAACTGCAGACCGCTCAAAAACGATTGACGCTGGCCAAGACCACCTACGAGCGGGAGAAGAAGCTGTGGGAGCAAAAGGTATCGGCTGAACAGGACTACCTGCAGGCCAAGCAGGCATTGAGCGAAGCAGAGGTGGCTATGGCCAACGCCAATCAGAAACTGAGTGCGCTGGGTCTGTCCACCTCGTCAGTGTCCGGCTTGAATCGCATCGAACTGCGTGCCCCCTTTGACGGCATCGTCATCGAAAAGCACCTGAGTCTCGGCGAGGCCGTGAAGGAAGATGCAGCCGTGTTCACCATCTCGGACCTCAACCAAGTATGGGCGGAGATCAACGTCCCGGCAAAGGATCTGCCATCGGTGCGGGTGGGCGAAAAAGTCACCATCAAAGCGACGGCGTTTGACGCATCCGCCACTGGCACCGTCGCATTTGTGGGGGCACTGATCGGCGAGCAAACCCGCACAGCAAAAGCCCGCGTGGTTCTTGAAAATCCCAAGGGCGCCTGGCGTCCCGGCCTGTTCGTGAACGTCGAAGTTGTGTCCGAAGAAACGGCGGCGCCCGTGACGATCTCGGCTGACGCCGTGCAGAACGTTGGAGACAAGCCCGTTGTCTTCCTCAAGGTCAACGATGGCTTCATTACCCAGCCAGTGAAGCTGGGGCGCAGCGACGGCAAGCGGATCGAGGTCCTTCAAGGCCTCAAGGCCGGAATGCCCTACGCCTCATCGGGGAGCTTCGTCGTGAAATCCGAGCTCGGCAAGGGATCTGCCGAACACACGCACTAATCACGGAGCCCATACATGTTTGAAAAACTCATTCGATTTTCAATCGAACAACGATGGTTGGTGCTACTTGCGGCCCTCGCCATGGCTGCGCTCGGCGTTTTCAGCTATCAGAAGCTGCCGATTGATGCAGTCCCCGATATCACGAACGTCCAGGTTCAGATCAACACTCAGACTCCTGGCTATTCGCCCTTGGAGACTGAGCAGCGGGTCACGTACCCCATTGAGACGGTCATGGCCGGTCTGCCGAACCTGGAACAAACCCGGTCGCTTTCGCGGTATGGACTGTCACAGGTAACCGTCATTTTCAAAGACGGCACTGACATCTATTTCGCACGCCAGCTAGTCAACGAACGTATCCAGGAGGCACGGGACAAACTGCCTGCAGGCATCACACCGGCGTTGGGACCCATCTCGACCGGGCTGGGGGAAATCTATCTTTGGACCGTTGAAACCAAGGACGGAGCAAAGAAGCCCGACGGTTCCCCCTACACGTCCACTGATCTGCGAGAGATCCAGGACTGGATCATCAAGCCGCAATTGCGAAATGTTCCTGGCGTGACTGAAATCAACTCCATTGGTGGCTTTGCCAAGGAGTACCAGATCGCACCGATCCCCGAGCGCCTGGCGTCCCTGGGCGTGACACTGCAAGATGTGGTCACCGCTCTGGATCGCAACAACGGCAACGTGGGCGCCGGCTACATCGAAAAGCGCGGCGAGCAGTACCTGATTCGTGCCCCTGGACAGGTCAAGTCGCTGGAGGACATTGGCAACGTGATCCTGAGCAGTGCCAACGGTGTCCCTGTGCGCGTGCGCGACGTGGCCGAGGTGGGCATTGGCCGGGAACTGCGAACGGGTGCCGCAACTGACAACGGGCGCGAGGTGGTTCTCGGCACGGTGTTCATGCTGATCGGAGAAAACAGCCGGACCGTCTCGCAGGCAGTGGACAAGAAGATGCTGGAGGTCAACAAGAGCCTCCCAGAGGGCGTGCACGCGGTGACGGTCTATGACCGTACCGTGCTCGTCGACAAGGCCATCAATACCGTCAAGAAGAACCTGCTGGAAGGCGCGGTACTGGTGATCGTGATCCTGTTCCTCTTTCTGGGCAATATCCGGGCCGCAGTCATCACGGCAATGGTCATCCCCTTGTCGATGCTCTTCACGTTCACCGGGATGGTCCACTACAAGGTGAGTGCCAACCTGATGAGCCTAGGAGCCCTGGACTTCGGCATCATCATTGACGGTGCTGTCGTGATCGTGGAGAACTGCGTGCGGCGTCTTGCCCATGCGCAGGCGCATCACGGTCGACCGCTGACGCGAGCGGAGCGCTTCCATGAAGTGTTCCTGGCATCCCAGGAGTCGCGCCGTCCCTTGCTGTTCGGACAGTTGATCATCATGGTGGTGTATCTGCCCATCTTCGCGCTCACGGGCGTTGAGGGAAAGATGTTTCACCCGATGGCATTCACTGTTGTCGCCGCCTTGGTGGGGGCAATGATCTTGTCGGTGACCTTCATTCCGGCAGCCGTGGCCCTCTTCATCGGCAATCGGGTCAGCGAGAAGGAGAACTTCCTGCTGGGCCATGCCAAGCGCCTCTACGCCCCGCTGCTCGACCGCGTCATGGCCGCCAAGGCGGTTGTACTGACCATTGCAGCAGTTGCCGTGATCTTGTGCGGGTTGATCGCCACGCGCATGGGCAGTGAATTTGTGCCCAACCTCAATGAAGGCGACTTCGCGATCCAGGCGCTGCGCATTCCGGGCACCAGCCTTTCCCAATCGGTTGCGATGCAGCAGCAGATCGAAAAGACCCTGAAAGCGAAGTTCCCCGAGATCGAACGCATCTTCGCCAGAACCGGCACGGCAGAAATTGCCTCGGACCCCATGCCGCCGAACATTTCTGACGGGTACATCATGCTCAAGCCGATGGATGAATGGCCCGAGCCTCGAAAGACCCGTGATGAACTGCTCGCTGCGATCCAGGAAGTCATTGGCAAGATCCCCGGCAACAACTACGAGTTCTCCCAGCCCATTCAGTTGCGCTTCAACGAGCTGATCTCAGGGGTGCGCAGCGACGTAGCCGTGAAGATCTTCGGTGACGACATGGATGTCCTGAACAAGTCCGCAGAAGAAGTCTCCGCAATGCTGCAGAAGATTCAGGGCTCCTCTGAGGTGAAGGTTGAGCAGACGACGGGGCTTCCGATGCTCACCGTGAACATCGACCGCCAGAAGGCTGCTCGCTATGGTCTGAACGTTGCCGACATTCAAGACACCGTGGCCACCGCTATCGGTGGACGCGAGGCCGGCACTATGTTCGAGGGCGACCGCAGATTCGACATCCTGGTTCGTCTGCCTGAATCCCTGCGCAACGATCTCGAAGGGATGAAGCGCCTTCCTATCCCGCTGCCGCGTTCTGCCAATGGGACAGAGGCCAAAACGAACTTCATCCCGCTGGGCGAGGTAGCAACATTCGAGCTTGCTCCTGGCCCCAACCAGGTGAGCCGAGAAAACGGCAAGCGCCGCATCGTCGTGAGCACCAACGTGCGCGGGCGCGATGTGGGCTCTTTCGTCGCAGAGGCTGAGCAAGGCCTGGCCCAGATCAAGATTCCTACCGGCTATTGGACGAGCTGGGGCGGAACCTTCGAGAACTTGCAGTCGGCCACGCAGCGCCTGCAGATCGTCGTGCCGGTGTCCCTGCTGCTGGTTTTCGTGCTGCTGTTCGCTATGTTCGGCAACGTCAAGGATGGTCTGCTGGTCTTCACTGGCATCCCATTCGCTTTGACGGGGGGCATCCTGGCGCTTTGGCTTCGCGACATTCCGATGTCTATCTCTGCGGCTGTCGGCTTCATCGCGCTTTCTGGGGTGGCCGTGCTCAATGGTCTGGTGATGATTTCGTACATCCGCAGCTTGAGGGAAGGCGGCGTTGGTCTTGACGAAGCAATCCGTGACGGCGCGCTCACCCGGCTACGGCCGGTTCTGATGACTGCCCTGGTGGCCTCGCTGGGCTTCATTCCCATGGCCATTGCGACAGGCACTGGCGCTGAAGTCCAGCGTCCCCTGGCCACCGTGGTGATCGGCGGAATTCTCTCGTCCACGCTGCTCACGCTTCTCGTGCTGCCGATTCTTTACCGTCTGGCCCACCGGCCCGATGAGGAAGATGAGGACGTGTCCGCTGAGCCCTCGCATCCCCCAGACGTGTCCGTGTCCGCGTCCGCGTAGTTGAAACGGTCCCGCTCGCTGATCGTGGGACCGTCCCTTTTCTCCAACCCCAAAGGAACTGTCATGAAACTCTCCCAACTCATTCTCGCCCTGTCAGTGTCGATCTCGGGCGCAGCCTTCGCTGCGGACAATCACGGTCACGACCTAAAGCCGATGCACGGTGGTGCTGTTGCAGAAGCCAAGGAGGTCGAGTACGAATTCGTTGCTAGCGCCGACAAACTGCAGCTCTATATGCGCGACCACGGGAAGCCCGTTGCTGTGACGGGGATGACCGCCAAGGTCACTCTGTTGGCTGGCAGCGAGAAGCAGGAAGTTCAGCTCCAGGTCGGCGACGGCAAGCTGGAAGCGTCGGGCAGCTTCAAGGTTCCCGCAGGTACCAAAGCCGTCGTCGCCGTCTCGAAGGCCGGCAAGTCGGTTGCCTCCGTTCGCTTCACGCTGAAGTAGTACACGAAGGCCGGCTGGGGGGGATCGCCTTCGCAACGCCTCCAGAAGTGATCCCACTTTCCGCAGTCCGTTCACGTCAAAGCAGCTGACGAGGTCGGACCGCCCATCGGCAACATGCCTGTGCTGGAGGCCAAAAAGGAGCGATCCATGTCAATGCAGGCTGCACAGGTCGCGCTCTTTGCCAAGCTGTTCTGGATTTGGATCGGCTTGTTGATCTCCGTGTTTGTGAATCACACCGGCTTCCGTGGAGGCTCAACTCCTGAGAGGATTGAGTCATGAACACTAAAGCTGCTCGTTTTAGCCCAGAGGTACGTGAACGTGCCGTACGTTTGGTGCAGGAATGCCAAGCGGATTACGCATCACTTTGGGGTGCATGTGAATCGATAGCCCCCAAGATTGGCTGCTCTGTTAGCACCCTGCATGGATGGGTGCAGCGCAAAGACATAGATGCAGGCCAACGGCCAGGGTTGACCACGGATGAACGTGAGCGACTCAAGCAACTGGAGCGAGAGAACAAGGAACTGCGCCGTGCCAACGACATCCTCAAGGCTGCGAGCGCTTTTTTTGCACAGGCGGAGCTGGACCGTCGCATCAAGAGTTAATTGACTTTGTAGACCAGTATCGTGATGCCTATGGGGTCGAGCCAATTTGCAAGTTGCTGCAAATTGCCCCATCGGGCTACAGGCGCAGGGTTCAACAAAGAAACTGCCCTTGGCTGCGCTGCAAGCGCAGCCAATCGGATGAAGAACGTTGCAGTCATATTCAACGGGTGTGGCACGCCAATTGGCAGGTGTATGGCGTCGTCAAAGTCTGGAAGCAGATGCACCGAGAGGGTTTGCCGATTGCCCGCTGCACAGTGCAACGCCTGATGCGCAAGCTGGGCCTTGAAGGGGCAAGGCGAGGCAAGAAGGTACGTACGACACGCCAAGATGTGGCTCGGCCAAGCCCGCAAGACCTGGTCAACCGCCAGTTCACAGCCCAGCGCCCTGACCAGCTTTGGGTCGCAGACTTCACCTATGTATCAACATGGCAAGTGCAAATGTTTGTGGCCTTTGTGATTGATGTCTATGCCCGTCGCATAGTGGGCTGGCGGGTCAGCAGCCACATGCGCACGGACTTTGTGGTGGATGCGCTGGAGCAGGCGCTGTACGCCAGACGACCTTCAAGCGATACGGAACTGATTCACCACTCCGATAGGGGTAGTCAGTATGTGTCCATTCGCTACACCGAACGCTTGGAAGAAGCTGGACTGATGCCCTCAGTGGGCAGCACTGGCGACTCCTACGACAACGCCTTGGCCGAAACCATCAACGGTTTGTACAAAACGGAAGTTATCTACAAACGAGGGCCGTGGAAAACAAAGGAATCACTGGAGCTGGCAACGCTGCAATGGGTGCACTGGTTCAACCATGACAGGCTGCTGGAATCCATAGGGCATATACCGCCAGCGGAAGCTGAGGCAAACTACTGGCGGCAAGTTGCCAATACCGTGCAGGCTAACGCCTGCACTTCAACAAACTAGCCTCCACCAAACCCGGTGTGATTCAAACGGCAAGAGTGTGCTGCTGGAAGTGTTGCGTGCAATCGGTGGCAAGTACAGTCACAACTTGCCGAGTGAAGCACTTATGACCGCAAAGCACGAGCGTCACCCGACAACCTTAGCTGCATTGAAGGGCAAGCGTCTGGCAATCAGTAGTGAGCTCGAAGAATCAGCGCATTGGGCAGAAGCGCGCATTAAGCAACTAACCGGGGACGCAACACTCACAGCGCGCTACATGCGCGGCAACGAATTCACATTCGATATCACTCACAAGCATTTGCTTGCTGGAAATTTCAAACCGCGCCTGAAGGGTGATGACCCGGCAATGATCCGTCGGATGGTGCTCATTCCGTTCAATCAACGATTCACTGGTCCACGCTGTGATAGTCAGCTGCCCGAAAAATTAAAAGCTGAGTATCCTGGGATCCTGAAGTGGGCTATCGAGGGAGCCCGCCGATGGGCGGCTGACGGACTACGCATACCTGAGTCGGTTACAAATTCAAGCAACGAATACATGCTAGAGCAGAACGACATAGAGCTCTGGGTTAGCGAATTCTGCATTGTGGGCGAGGGTCTGCGCGCTAAGTCGTCGGACTTGTACGCTGACTATGCGCGGTGGAAGGTGACTAACGGCGAAAAAGCGGACTCAAGTAAACTCTTCAGTCAACGTCTAGAGCGCAAGTTTAAAAAGCTTCCGAGGTCTTCGGCTGGGATGTATTTCGCAGGGTTGCAACTGAAGACTTGGCACGCGCAAAACAAGTACCCAAGTTCATACGAACGCATGAGCCGAGGCTACTAAACATGTAGGGTGTGTAGGATCTGTAGCATTCTCCATATGGGGTGTTCATGGCACTACACACTTGGCTCTCTTGATGTTTGCACTTGCTTATTGTTTGCTCCTAACCGTGTAGGGTCATGTAGCATTTTTCCATATGAGGTGCTTCACGCGCGAAAGCAAAAAAACGTGGCCAGAAAGAATGCACAAGGACCATAGTACGACTCACATGGAAACTATGCATGACCCTACATACCCTACATTTTTGAGTGCTACGTCTCTGGTCAAGTTGTAGGAAAGTGCTGTATTTTGCTTCTTTCCTTGTTGAGTTCAATTTGCGATGCACAAAGTCTTGGCCTTTGCGTATTCGAGCATTCTTGCGTGGAGGAATGATGGGTATGGCACCTCGCTTGAGGATCGCTTCATAGACTGACTGCGTGTCGTAAGCACCGTCGCCAGTTAGGCTGTGCATTACCTCATCTTGTGGCAGTTGCTGTAGCAACTCAGGCATCACTGCTGCATCACTGACGTTGTTGGACGTCACACAGATAGCGCGAATCTGCAGTGTCTTGGCATCGATGCCAATGTGCAGCTTGCGCCATTGCCGACGATGCTCAACCCCATGCTTTTTACATTTCCACTCGCCTTCACCCAAGAACTTAATTCCTGTTGAATCAACCAGCAAATGAAGCCCTGATTGGCTGCGTGTGTACGGCACTTGCACATTCAAATCGAGCAGTCATCTGCATAGCGTGCTGAAGTCAGGCACCTGCCAAGCAAGCCCACACAAGTGCAATAGCGACTCCACAAGCCCCGTGGTCTGCCGCAGGGCTAGGCCAAACAGGTTCTTGAGTGTCAAACAAAATTGGATGGCCGCATCAGAGAACTTCGGACTGCGTCCGCGTTTGCCGCTGCAAGCGGCAAACCAGCACATGCGCTTGTCTAGCCACACCGTCAAAGAGCCCTGCGCTTTGAGGGCTGCGTTGTACTGCTTCCAGTTGCTGGTTCGATAGCGAGGATTGCTGGGCATGAGTCATGCAGCGAGCCTACCGCCGAAAGAGCAACGATTTATGCAACAACGCCTCATGCAGCAGAAATCGGCAGGTAGAGGCTCAGGGCTGTGCTGGTCGTTGGGCGAAAACCATAACGCTCATAAAACGCGGCAGCCTGTGCATCTTTGGCGTCCACGATAAGCACCCGCACCCCCATCGTTTGCCGTACTGAGAGCGCCAGGTTCACCACATGCCCCAGTAGTAATTGGCCATAGCCCTTGCCTTGCTCAGACGCCGACACCGCCAAGCGCCCCATGCGCATGGCAGGCACTGGGTAGGCAGGCAGGCGCTTGAGATCGGCTTGCTGCAGCTCACTCAGGTGCATCTGTGCTGCCGATAGAGCGCAAAACCCCAGTATCCGCGCAGGCTGGGTGTTATCGGTCAATACATGGGTGGTGGCAATGCCGTCGCGCTGGTGCTGCCCTGCCCGTTGGTGCAGGTAGTCATCCAGCGCGGCAATGCCACAAGAAAAGCCCGAGCGGTCATGGAGCTTGCCGTCGAGCAAGGTAATGCGCAGTGCCATTGCAGCAACCGTTGCTCAACGCGGTTGCAGTTTAGCGGCTGCCTGCATGGCGTGCTGCAGGCGCTCGTTGGGAGTAAACGGCGCATCCAGAGCTGCCAGAAATCGGCGCGATTCTTCGTTAGACAGCATGGCGGTGCTCTCGGCTGCGATGGCCGCATCCACCTCGCGCAGCACGGTATTGCGCACAAAGGTAGCCACAGGCATGCCACGCAGCGCCGCAGCACGTGCAATGCGGCTTTTATCGCGGGCACTCAAACGCAGGTCCAGGCGGGCGGTGGTGGTGGTCATGACAGCTCCTTTTGCATTCTGTACGGTATTTTGCCGTACTTTTAGGTTGGCTAGGAGGCGCGATGCGCCATTGCCGCTGTGGTTGCAGAGAACGTAGGAAACGGAGCTAAGACTCAGCCTCTTGCTTGTTCGCTAAACATCGCCTCGCGTATGAAGCCGCAGTCGGCGGTGGTATTTGCATTTTGGATGTGCTCAAGCGGCGTTAGCTGTCCTCATCCAACAGCTTTTGACACCGCGTGCGAATGACCTGCGCAGGCAGTCCGATGGCCTCTGCCACCTTTTCTTCTTAGGCATCAGAGGCCTCCTGGGCTGGCAACAGCACCACGAAGGTTCCGTTTTGCGGACATTGTGCTGTGGGGGAAAACACCCTGGTGGGGCTGCTCTCACTAAGGAATATCACCCTTTTTTGCGACTGCACTTGCGGTAGGAGCGTGACCTGTTTTATTGAAGTGCCGGTCCAGACTTTTCACCTGCGCACCGAAGACGCCGCCCGCTTTTGGGTTTTGGCAATACCGTCGGCACGATGGCAATCTCATAGCCTTTGGTGACTTGGCTATGCTATGGACTCCTTGCTGATGAACTACTCCACCCTATGCGCTGCAAAGGATGGAGTTTCACGGGGAGAATGAACCCCCGTCTCGGCCAGTTCCTGACCGGATATTGATTCCAAGGCCCAGCAGAGCACCACACGCGCTGAAGCCGTATCCCTGTTTTCCTCATGCCCGCACTGCTCGCAGCAGTGCATTCGCTGCGACAACTGCTTTTTGGCCACATGCCAGCACTGGGGGCAGCGCTGGCTGGGCTTGAGTTTGCGGGTCGGAGCGTCCACCCATTCGCCACCAGTTTCCAGCACTTTGTAGCGAAATAGCGAAGTGAACAGCCCAGGGGCGGTGTCCAGGATTTCCCGGTTCAGGCCCGCCTTCTGGGCCACCTGTTTTCCCGGTTCTTCCACAGTGCCTGCGCCGCTGCGGGTCATGTTCTTGAGCGTGAGTTCTTCCGTCGCCACCAGGGCATAACGGCTGGCCAGTGCTGCCGTTTGCTGGTGTGCCCAGTCCAGACGCTTGCGGGCTACCTTGGCGCGCGCTGCTGCCAGCCTGCGCACAGCCTTTTTCCTGCGATTGGAGCGCCTGTTGCTCTTGCGTGAAACGGCTTGCTGCAACCGGATGGTCTGCTCTTTCTCCTGTTGCCACCAGCGCGGGTTGTCGATGTTCTCCAGCTCACCGGTGTGCGTTACGCCAGACAGGAACCTCTCCACGCCCCAGTCATAGGCCAGTGCGCCATCGGCCTGCCGGGTGCGTTCTGGGCTGGTCACGGCCACGGTCAGCGACAGATACCAGCGGCCATCGCGGTGCAGGATGTCGGACGCGCGAATCTCGCCGCCCTGGCGGGCCTGGCCACGGGCGCGAATCTGACCCACGCCCGACAGGCGCAGACTGCCGTGCCTCCAGCCATCCTCGGGTGTAAAGCGCCAACCATCGCCATGGGTTTTGAAACTGAAACCCGGAAAACGTCCCAGCGACTTGAAGCGCGGAAACCCCGGTGTTTGCCCCGCCTTCACCCGCCGAAAGAAGGCGGCAAAGGCTTTGTCCAGACGGCGCAGCGTCATTTGCTGGCTGGAGCAATTGGCCGCGTCGGCCCACTCGGGCAGATCACGGCGCAGCACGGTAAGGCTCTTGCACTGGTCGGCGTAGGAAATTGATGTGAAACTGCACCTGCGGCCATCGCGTAGTAGCCGTAGACACGCTCTTCTTGATCGGTAACCACGAAGGTGCGGCTGGCACCGCTTAAATGGTTGGTTAGTGCCCGCCTCTTAAGCCACTCATCAAGAATAGCTTCGCCGCAAGCAAAATCATTCAGAATGTGGGTCACAGATAGCGGAGTCGGTGCGTTCAGTTTCAAGCTCATGGTGCACTGGTGTTCCAGGGAGCCTTTACTGCCATAAGACATTCAAGCCTGGGATTGGGACTCGGTGGTGCATCAAGCATCGCAGTGAACTGCTTGAACTTATCGGCGTCTAGGCTGAAAAAGACCTGATCCAGTACAACGGACTGCGCACGGTCGCAAGCTGCTTCAAGCATAAAGTCGGATCTGTTCTTTCCGAGCAGGCTGGCAGCATGATCGATAAGGTCGCGCTGCTCGGGCAGGGCTCGCAGATTGATGGCGGCATCACGCATTGGACTCTCCTACTGATTTAGGTACAAAAGATATACTGATTTTTTCTTAGTGTATAGCTATTGTAAATACATGACCTGGATTGATCTAGATGCCAGGTTCCGGATGGTTTCATGCGACACGCGAAGCTCATGGCCCTTGGGGTAGATGAGCGCCAGTGTCAGGGCAATTTACTCTGGCGACCAGCGCTGTCGCAGCAAGTGCTGCACGAGGTCAAACAAGATGGCGTCGGATGCAGTTTACGCACCGAGCGGCTCTGTATGCGGCGGTGCTGACAGAACGAGCGAGAACACTGGCGATCTCACGCATGCTGTAGTTTTGCTGCTTGGGGCTGGAGAGGGTCACACGGTCTTCGGGTTGGAGTTGGCGGTAGGTTCTAGACTGCGGCGACATCTGCGTACCTTACGGCAGCTTAGGCGTTGCACTTCAGATTTGAATCCGCCCCCACATGCGCTCAATCCACCGTAGATTGCCAGCAGGAGGCGTAACAGCAGTTCTCCGTACGCTGCCGACCTGGCCCCTACAGTGCATTGCGTAATCGGTTCAGGCATGTTACATTTTCACAAGGTCGAAAGACCCGGTGCTTCAAAACACCATTGGTAGCGCGGTTGCAACCCCCACCGTCTAGCGGGGTTTTGTCACGTCCATATTTTTTGGGCGGGATGGGCCACACCGCGAGGCTGGCCGCACGGCGTTACCCGTGTTTTGAACATCCCGTCCACCATCGTGCTTCAAAACGCGGTGCGTGGGTTTTAAGCCTCGTAACGGAGCCTGTACCCATGGCACATCTGCACCCTTGTGCGCCCTCGCCTGCGCCTTCCCCATCTACTCACTCCACCCCCTTAGCGGATCAGTTTGAATGTGACCGCGACCTTCTATGCCATCGCGCCATCGATGGCCTCTCTGAAGCACTGCATGTGCTCCAACGCAACCCCACATCTGTCACCGAACTGCAGCATGCACTGGGGCGAGGCATGCGCGCAGTGACAGCGATCAAACGTCTGGCTTCGCTGGGCTACTCTGCGCAACCAGCGCAGTCCGTAGCAAAAGCCCATGAAGCACCTGCATTGCAAGCCACGGTGCTCACCAAAAAACGCCGCAGCCGTCGCTACTTTGATGCGCACTACAAACACCAGGTCGTCCAGCTCATGCGCGAGCAAAACCTGACCGTCGCACAAGTGTGCAAAGACCTCAATTTGGTCGATAGCGTTGTGCGCCGCTGGCTCTTAGAGTTCGGCGCTCCACAAGAGTGCCCTCCAGGCACTGACAGCACGGCATCCATAGCGACTGCCCCGGTACTTTCAGATGCAGAGCAGCGCATCTCTGCACTCGAATATGGGCTGCTACAACTGCAGGCAGACAACGAGCTAATCCAAAAAACCATTGCTTTGTTTGCCCGAGAAATCTACGGCTCTTCTGCGCCGGGGCAATAACGCATCCCCAACCATAGCCCGCACGCACCTGCCCTGCGCTGCTTGGCCCCCACCCCATTCACTATTTGCCACCAGCCCTGGCCAGGGCTGGTGCGTGTGCATGCACCTGCACCCTCTTTTTCACCTTCTTTTGCCGAGGTCACCGATGAGCACACCGCTGAAACCGAACCTTTATGACGCCAATTCGAAAAAAGTGGGTCACACACGCTTTTGCGTGCCTATACCTGACAACCAATCCTGTTTTTTGGCACAGGCCACAGCCTTACCGGCCCAGGTGCGGGACTTGGCAGAGCTGCTTGCGCAGATAGCTGCTGATGAATTGATGCAAGAACAAGCTGCCCGCACAGAACCAGGGCAGTAGGGAGACAGCCATGACACAACTGGCAATTTACGCACGTTACTCGTGCGACAAACAAAACGAAACTTCCCTCGAAGACCAGATACGGCGCTGCACTGAACTGGCACAGCGCCATGGTATGTCTGTCAGCAAGGACTTGATTTACACAGACGCTGCGGTATCGGGCACGGACAAAGGCGATGCGCTGCGAGAGGGCTATCGACGCCTTCGTGAAGATTGGGATGCTGGCAAATTCGACGTCCTTGTCGTCGATGAATTCAGTCGCTTAAGCAGAGATAACGTCGAGCAAGCCGTCTTGCAAAAGCGACTGGAAAAAAGTCGGCGCGTGCGCTTGATAACCGCAGACGGCGTAGACACACAAGACCCCGATTGGCAATTGCGGCTGGGTTTTCAAGGTTTGATTGCGCAGCAAGAAAGCCGCAAGTTGAGTTACCGCGTCGACCGGGGCATGGTCGGGCAGTTGGAGCGTGGGTACATGATTGCCACGCCGGCGTTCGGCTATCGTCTGCAGCGTGTGTTCGATGACAACCAAAATCACATTGGTAGCCGTTGGGGCATCCATGAGGAGAACGCGAGCATCGTGCGTCAAGTTTTTGACAAGCGCGCCAAAGGCGAGTCAATGCACAAGATTGCCGCGTGGCTCAATCAAAAAGGCGTCTCTTGCAGCAGAAAAGGCCGTGATGGACAAGAGGCCCATTGGCGCCCAGCACGGGTCAAAAACATGCTGAAAAACGCCATCTACAAGGGAATCTTTGTCTGGCGTGGTTCCACCACGTACGCCAAAAAGATGAAAGAACTCGGCGATGAGGTCCAGAGCGTAGAGTACCCGCGGCCAGAACTACGCCTGGTCAGCGACGAAGTCTGGACCCGGTGCAACAACCGTTCCGTGAGCCGCTCGGGCTACGGCGGTGGACAGCATGCGTTGACCGGTGTCCTGACCTGTGGCTGCTGCGGTGCAACGCTTGCCGTGTCGGCGATGCGGCGTTGCCGCTCGCTGTACTGCCCGGTATGTACAGAACTTAAAAGCTCAACGGGAGCCACAAACGGGTTAACCGCCACCGTTGCGGTAGCAGGGGTGCAGTTCATGCTCATCCAAGCCCTGGAGCGCTTTATTTCGGGACCTTTTTTGCACGCATTTAGGCAATCCCTGCGACAACGACTGACGAGCGACAACAGTGCAGAAATCGAAGAATGCGCCGCGCGCCTGAAAAAACTCAAAAACGCACAAGAGCGCATCTCTTGCATGCTTGCAGATGCCGAAGGAGACGATGAGACCTTGGAGAAACGGTATAAAGAAACGCGCAAACAGGTCATCGAGGCACAGCAGCAGCTGACCAAGCTGCAAGCGGGTGCCCAGGTACTGGATAGGTCAGCGGTTGAGGTTCAGTTGCAAGTCGACCCGCGCGAGATGCTATCCAAATTGTTCGATGCCGACGTACCGCCGCACGAGCTGCGCACAATTTTGGCCAGGCTTTTTCCTATGGTGGTTTTTGAGGGCAAAGAGGGGCGCTACATCTCCAAATTCCGGGTTCGCTTTGCGCCTGGTATGGCCCTGAGCATGGCCAGCGGCACAGAGTGTTTGACAGAGAAAGAGGTTGAGGCACGCTTCAAGCTGCAGTACATCCCATCAAACCAAAAAGAAAAGCCTGGCTACTGGAACGTTGAAACACTGGAACCGCCGCCATCTGATACCAAGCCAATTCAATTGCAAGAGGAATGCCTCGACCCTGCCTAAAGAGGGCCTACAACCGAGAAAAACCGGCAAACATGCCGGTTTTTTGCTAATGGATGTAGGGAAAACCTGTTCCTAATTTGTACTAATAGGTTCCCAGAACAGTACAAATTAAGGTCAGCTCACGAAACGGAAAAAGTACGTCAAAGGCTTCCCCTTTGCATGTGACAAATTCTTGAGGGCGCATAGGCCCGTGGCGTGACCTGGCTGACTCAAGCCTTTGCCTGGGCTCGTTGGCGTGCCTGTCTTCATGGCTCTGGTACAGGGGCTTGGATGGGAACTGGGCCATGATTGATGGCCTGATTGCGGGCAAGATGCAGGGTAAGCCGACCGAGCGCACCGAGGTGCCTCGGCTAATTTGCAGGGGAGAGTAGTCAAGAAACCTCGGTTCCCGTCAGCTTCGCCAGGCGGTTTTGCGCTGATTTCAGATGTTGGGGACTGATGTCTTCCACCACGGCACCCTCCAAATCAAAGCGTTTCTTGAAGTACAGTATTCCTTCCAGGTACTCACGTTGGGTCACGTGAGCCTCCAGGAAATCCGAGGTCATGTCGTGCATCAGCGAGTAGAACTTTTGCAGTCCAAGCTCGATGAGGCCGTAGCCACCAACCAAATGCCGTCGGTTGAGATTGCCCAGCTGAAAGAGCGCCTGTTGGCTGCTGAGCGGGCGACAAAGGCAGCCAATGACCAGCATGAGACTGAACTGGCCACACTACAGGTCACCCTCAAGGAGCACTTGGCTGAGGTCGCAAAGATGCGTGACCAGTTGACGGCTGCAGATGCAGAGGTGAATAGCAAATCCCAAGCACTGGCCATTGAGCTCGCACAGGTACGTGAGCGACTGGCGGCGTCTGAGGCTGGAGCCCAGGTTGCTGGTCAGCAGTGTGCTGCCCAGACAGAGAAGGCCGAGAAGGCCATGGAAGAAGCAGCACGTTACGCGGGTCAGGTGGACGCGCTAGAACGCCAAGTCAAAGACCTTATGAACAAGCTCAGCTCAGCGCCCTGAACCGCGTGTTCTGCTCAATCTTGGACCACGCGCCGCTGTTGTGCTGGGCGTCTTGAGGTACGACGTTGGCCAGGCTGAAGCTCTGGGCCATCGCGGTGGGCGTGGGCATGTGTCCTGCCGGGGCCATGTGCCCGCGGCTGTACCCCGAGTTCTTGTAGTCCTCGAGCTCCGCACGTTCGCCACTCGGCAGGCGCGCATCAGCAAAGAAGCGCTTGGCCCGCTTTTCGTCCGCGTCCTCGATGCTCTGGCGGTTGAGCCGCTGCGCGACAAACACCGGCGTCCTGGTCGCGCCGCTGTGCAGCACCGCAAACGCTTCGTAACAAAGCTCCCGCAGTTGCGGACGTGGTGAAAGAGCGGGTGGCTGGCCGTTGGCAAAGAACTGCGGGCACTGCGCAAAGCTCGTGGGCTGTGGCGTCAGAAGCGCTGTGCTGTCGAACTGAGGGGCGCGGGCCCTGTAAACTCCAGGGAGGCTGGCCAGCGCCAATGTAATGATGAGAGCCAGGGGTTGACGGGTCGACATCAAGAGCATCGGATTCGAAGGGCAGGACAAAAGGTGTCGTGGCGCGCATTGGGCCGCCGGTATGGAACTCAAATCAAACGGCTGAATTGGCATAGCAAGACAACCGAAAAATTCACCACCCCTCGCTGAGACGCTCCAACAGTTCAGTCCTGGCCAGCACCTTCGAGCACAGCTCCCAGCGTTCCTTTCCGGGGTCCACACTTTCACGGGTCTGGTATCGTCAGATTGACTTGGTGGGTGCTGAGAAGGATAATTGAACACGTTGATTGATAGTAAGTTGAAGATGCAGACTCGAAGCGTTGGCCCGCTTTCGAGTCTGTTTTTTTGGCTACTACTGCTAATAGCCCGGGCCGGTAAACGAATCGGAATTGCTCAAACGACGGTTGAGCGCCTCTATGACAATTTCCTTTTCGGTCACACGGAATCCTGCTTCTTGAGAGCGCCTACCCACCTAACTTTGTCGATGGGTATCAGGTGCCTGATTCAGTACGGCGGTCAGCGAGTAAACAGTGCAATGTTGCAGACTCGTGGACGCTGCCCACTTCGGGTTGTCAACCGACTCTCCACAAAGCCTGGGATATCTGCAGTAACGCGCTGCCAGAACTTGGGCATGGAAAGAGATGACATGCCGCTGGCCTTGCACCAGCCTGAGTAGGTTTTGTAGACATCGACCTTCAAAGTGTCTACCGTCGACTTCAGGACTTTTTCAGTGTCTTGCCACCAGCTGATGACGCTGTTCGACTCAGCTTTTGCAGAGCTGATTGCGTCACTCATCGCTTTGGGAAGTACCGGGTCAAAGCGACCCCGTGCCTGCAACCGTAGCGCTCCTTCAATGGCCCAATTGAGCACCCCACTGAGTTCATGCTCAACGATGTAATCTGCCAGCTTAGGGTCGCGCTCAGCAAGAGGGATGGTGACGCTGAAGGGTACGATTTCAAGTCTGCGCCAAAAGCCTCCTGAATGGTCAGTTGTCTCTGGGATGTGGTTCCCCAAAATCAACCACTTAGCCTTTATTTTTGCGGAGACAGGGTCACGATATTTTCGCTTGATGGTTACAGTTTCGGCCGCTGTCACCATCTTGAACGTGCGACTGCTGATGCGATTCTGGGGAGCCTCGTCACAATATACGAGAGAGGCATCCAGTGCTTCTGTCAAACTAAAACCGTCCAATTCATCCAAGTTGACGGCTGCCACGCGGCGATGCAAAGCCTGAACAATGTTGGCCATCACGCCCTTGCCGTTTGCCCCTGTCCCCAACCAAAAATGAGCAATCTGGTGCGGAGCATCAGGGAGCAACGTGTAGCCGATGTACTCCTGAACCCGTTGACGCACCTCGGTGTCAGGAAGAATACGCTCCACAAATTCCATGAACTTGGTTGGGGCGACTGCCAAAGGGTCGTAGTTGCAGTTGATGCAGTAGCGAAGGTTCAGCGCTTTGTCATGCGATTCCAAAGACACACCTGATGCCGACAAATGCACGTAGCCATTACGGACAGGAATGACAGTTTTTTCGGTGGGCTTGCCCAATGGTTCAAGATACAGCAGTGCCGCCTCGTATGCTTGTTTCGCATTGCGACTGGTGGCCATGACCTCACCCTCGTTTTCATAGATGTAAGTAAACGCTTGTCTCATGCTGTCATCCTTGGATATCAATTGCCAGCAGCAACCGTCCCACTCGGCTAGCTGATGGGTTGAGATACGGAAGTTGCCAGTGTTGGCAAGACTTGTTGCATAGCTCATCGGGATAAAAGTTTTCTCGCTCATACAGATACTCCTTACAAATTTACGGCTGGAAAAAGGGAAACGAGGCCTACGGTTGGCTGCTCGAAGAGAACTACTTCTGCCTTCTTCAAGTCAGTAGTGGTGTCCTTACCGAGGCTTCGGTGGGCTATCTGAAGCCCTTGGCTGTGGGTGCAATTTTTCATTCGGCACTCCTTGTGGAACAGATGTGCTCATGATTCCCGCTCCTGTCATTCATGCCTATCCGTGTCACGACAAATCGGGATACTGGTCACGACAAATCGGGAGGTTTCGGGGGAGCGCATGCAAGCGCGAACGCACCCCCACAGCTGATGACTAGCAGGTCAAGGAGCCCGAATGTGCGGTCAAGGAAAGACGCCGGGTCAACGAGGCATTGAAGCTGCCCAGCGCGTTTTTTACAAAAGCTTCGCTTGCGATTGGGAGCAGCTCCAGCGCCTCCTGCAGTTGCACCTTCAGCGCTTCCCCGGCATGAATGCCGAGGTGTCACGCGCAACCGGATGAAAGTTTTTCCCCTGGTCAGTCTGGTCAGAGCGGTCAGCTTCAGGTCAACAGCAACTAACTGAGAACTTGCCAAGAGAGGTGGGTGTATGCCAAGCCTGTAGCTTCTTTGAAGGTATGCGTACTTGCGCGATGTGATGAGGCGCCTGCCCAGGAGCAAGCCGACATCGCTAGCCTGCTGCCCCACAGCTGGCAGCCTGTAGAGCACTCAGCGCATGCCCTGAGCCTCTTCTTGGTCAATAGGGGGATGGATGTACGCCTTTGAAGTGCGTACACAAACTTTGAAGCACGCGGAGCAGTCTGACCAGATTGACCAGCATTTTTTGGGAAAAACTATTTTGCTCAGCTGGGGGCCACGCAGAAACCTCTCGGCCGCCTCATGGAAGAGGCTGGGATGTGTGCAGTCAAAGTTGCTTTCTGCGAACTGCCCGCACATGACTTGGTCCGAAGGCTGCATCACTGCAGAAGATTTTTGATTTTTCTCTGGTCAGTCTGGTCAGGGCGGTGACCTCCAAGTGTTAAGGCTGGTGCCGTCGGTTGGCTTGAGTTGTTCAGCGGAAGATGTTTTGCATGTCTTGCCAGGGCAACCAGACTTGATGTGATGCGGTAACCCTCGGCACTGAAAAATGCCTTTCTTCCAGAAATCCTTGTGTTTGCGGTCTTCATCAATCTGACCGGGCCCACAGGCTGACAGCTTCAGAAAGTTTTTCTTGCTCTCTGGTCAGTCTGGTCAGCCTCAGGAGGATAGAAGCTGAAAGGATGATTGGTAACTTAGAAACTGCCAATAGAGATGGCTGGAGACCGAGGCTGTAGCTTCTTTGAGGTGTGTGCACAAACGTTGAAACACACGGAGCAGGCTGACCAGATTGACCAGCATTTTTTGGGAAAAAACTCTTTGCTCAGTTAAGGCACTTGTACGTTCAGGCCCAGTTGTCACCCTGCACAGGGTGATGTCGCCAGGCACGGGCCAGTGCAGACCGGATAAGCTCAGCAGTGACTGCACCAGACCAGTCGCCTGGCGCAGTGCCAGGCCAAACTGGTTCTTGATGGTCAGACAAAACTGGATGGCGGCATCAGGGAACGTGGGGCTGCGTCCGCGCTTGCTGCTGGTAGCGGCAAACCAGTGAACCACACCGTGAGTGACCCACGTGCTTTGAGCGCAGCGTTGTAGTGTTGCCAGTTGGTGGTGCGGTAACGGCGTTAGGCCTTCTCGGTGCTCGAACTCATGCCGCTAGCCTACCTGCTGGACGGCAGCTCTTTGTGCAACAGGGCCCTGGTAAGCTAAACCGTCTCTGTTGCCCAGAAATTTTAGAGGGATAGTATGTTTGACTACTTAGATGGTGGTGATGTTGATAATGATAACTATCAAGAAAGACATGAAGATTTGCTTAAAAGGCTATCTAAGGCCTTAGACCGTAAGCACTTTTATTCTATAGAGAATTTATCCTTCTCGGCGCTCTCAAAAATTTCCAGTTGGCATGAAAAAGAGCAAGAAAGAATCAAGGACTGGTTTAACGATGAAAGCCACCAAAGTATATCAGTAGATTTATCTTCAATATTAAATTCAGAAAAACCAGACAGGGAAAAGGCAGCAAAGTGGCTTGATGAAAACCTTGGAAGCATTGATTTAAACGTTTTGATGCAGCTGGTGGCTGATACAAGAGTCAGGGCAGTCTCCGACTCGATGCGAGCAAAAACTGAAAAAAGGGTTAAGCGTACGGCAAAAAAACATAAAGTTTTGGCCTGGAGGTGGCTCACGATAGAAGCTAGAATGAACGTTGATAAATACGAAGATAGCTCCCGGGGAGAAAATCCAAAGAAATACTCCAAAAATTCAGCTACACCAATACTTGCCGAAGAGTTTAATATATCAGAGAGACATATTAGAAATGCTTATCTTACAAGCGTCGAATCTAACAAGGAAATTTTCCCGCAAGGAGTTATTGAGGCAAGAAAGAATGTTAGGTTAAAAAAATTTCCGCCTGAAATATATGACGATTTGATAAATTTAATAACGCAGTAATAATGCATGGGCTTGTGCAACAACGCCCAACTAGGATGCCTTCAGCCTCTACAAAAGCGTCTGTACCATCGCCCCAAGTGCAGTAGAAAGTACCAGATGGCCGCTACATAAACGGCACAAGCTTACTGTCTTTCTGTCTGCTGCTGCTTGCTGCCCCTGCCCAATGCGAACCGATAGCGCAAACTAGGACACGTTCTTGCGAACCACACGGTCACTGAACCAGAAGATTCTGGTTTCAAAGGGAGCTTCAGGAAAAAAGGGCGCAATAGCATTTAATGCCATTGCACCCTGAGAGGTTTGCATGAATGAACAACACGTGGATTTAATGCAATTCATCATCCCACGATAGTTGCAACCAATACCTGCTAAATTTTTAACTCAAATAAAGCTCGGGGAATCCAAAAGCCCGAAATCAATGAAGGCAATGTTTTTCCTTCTCTATCAGCTTATGCAGCTCTACGTGACTAGGGTACTTCCCTTTGAAAATTCCTATGGCTTCGCAGCGTGCTTTCAGAGAAAGCCAAGCACTGTAAACAGTAGTCTTTGTAGACAACTCCTCAGCAATCATGGCTTCCACCTCATCAGACCATGCTCCACAGGTAGGATGAAGCCCTTCAGATTTAACCCATGCAACAAAAATGAGGGCTCCTCTGACCATTTTCCACTGACCGCCTGCCCTACGAGAAATTTTCGACAGCGCTTGGTCGTTTTCCAACTGCTGCTCTACGAGTGCTTGCGCGCAATCGGGGTCACAATTTTCAGACAAATTTGAGTAGAACTCGATAGTTTTAGAGTACAGAGATTCCCTGTAAATAAAACTCTCCTTGCCAACTCGAACACCAATGTGGCTATTTGCTGGCAAGTGAACCTCACCACCGTATTGTAGCCAAATTGCAGGAACGTCTAGCACACGAGCGATTCTTGTGATTTCGTCTGACGATTGTGATTTTTCACCCCGCAAACGAATCACATCACAATCTGCCCTTATGAGGTCTTCAACGTCAGCCTCGTTCAGCCTCTTGTAGTCCTTGGCAATGCAAAGCCGCTCCTCAAATGTTAGGTCATTTGCTTCGGCTCTTTTTGCCTTTGCATTCACCGCCTTTTCCAAGTCATCAATTTTTTCTGCACAGTAGCTCTTTGCAGTGCCGCTTTGCTGTGAAATGCTTCCGGCTTGGATTTCATGAGGCTCCAAGTTAAGGAAAATCTGCACAACCCCGTCCGCCTTATGCTAAGCGTCAGTTGCCCCTGATGACCATCAACCCCATGCAGCCAGCCGACCTGCCTCACAAGAAAACACGCAAGCGCATCTTTTTGGAGCAAATGGACACCGTGGTGCCATGGGCCGAACTGGTGGCCCTCATTGCCCCGTACTACCCATCCCATTACACACAAGTCCCCGCCTCGCCAAACTCCCTGGCGTAGCGGGCACCCTCGACAAAGATGGCTACCTCCTGCAAGCCTAGCCATAGCGTCTTGGCCCCGGGCTCACCATCGCCCTTT
>JAQVCA010000015.1 GCA_028690035.1 Comamonas sp.
CGGTTCAGGCGTGGGTCGCCCAGCTCTATCGTCTTGAACTCATCTTCCAGTCCCACTGCCGTCTCCTTGTGTACTCATCCAGGCAGGTTGCAGTTTAGAAGCCGGGGACTTGTGTGTAATGGGATGCATTTACGCACGGTGCCCACACCGATGCCATATTGCTGCGCCAGCTCCTTGTCAGTTGCCGCATGCTTGCTGCAGCGCCAAGCGCGTAGCTGGGATGGTGGTCGCATTTTTGTGTAGAGCAATCAACATGGCTGATCCTTGGTGCAGGAGTGCCATGTTGCCAGAGCAGCTTTCAATACCTCTCGACCGAAGAGCAACGGACGCTTATTTTTAAGAGGCCAATCATCCGGGACTCGACATCTAGCCACACCAAGGAATCAGCTGCCTATTTTTTCAAAAGACAGAAATTTTCTAAAGCTCAACCTCAAATGCTATCCAAGCTTCATCAATTTTTCTTTTGTTATCTTCATATCGTTTCTGGTAAGAAACGCTATTTTCTCCAGACGATAAATTGAGTTCTTCTAAAGTCTTAACAGATTTTACGTAATGGCTCTTTAATTTTTTTTGTGCTTCTGGGTTAATATCTAAAGTATCATATATTTTTCTAAAAGAAATTTTTAATTCTTCCTTAGAATCAGAAATACATTTATCCAAATCTACTACGCTCCCTTGACCACGTGACAACCAAAAGCCTATGTTATTGCAAGTCACAAGGTTCGTATTAGTAGTTACATTATGTATTTTATAGATAAGATTATTATCTATTTGGGAAAAACAAAGAAGAGGAGATAAAGCAAGAAAGCCTACAACGGTACTTTTTATAGAGATCATTTTGTAGTGATTAAATTTTATGGAAAAACCGCAGAGATGATAGATGCAAACGTATATATTGTAAAGAAAGGGAGCACAAATAAAAGGCTGTTATGTGATTATGGCTTCATGGGACACTTACCCAACGAGCTACAGTGGACTTCCCAACCCCAAGCTCTTTCGCAATTTCTCGCACGCCACGCCCCTCCGCGGCCATCAAGCGTGCGCTGGTTCGCTTGTCTTCGCTAGCTGCAAACCGCGCCGCACCAAATGCTACACAACCTAACCGCCCACGATGGGCTTGCAGCGCAACAAACCGAGCATCACTCGCAGCCAAATCAAACCTATTCCACGTCCATTTGCTCACGCTCTTGGCGATATGCCACACCTCATTGCCGGCCAAGGGGAGGTGCAGCTCTCCATTGCGCTCCAGTGCCTTGCCGTTTAGGTGCGTTTGCCACAGCACAAAGTTGCGCACGTCCTGCTTGTAGTGCCTCACCTGCTTGTAGGCATACTGGCGCAACCACTCAAACACCGCGACGTTGCGGCCAAGGCCAATTTCCTCAGGCTTCTTCTTGGGTAGGTGCTTAGGCAAATCCACCCATTAGGCAAGCTCACCAAGCTCATAAGCCAGCCTTGGGCCTCGCAGCACGCGCCACCGTTGTCGCTCAGAAACACCAGTTGGTGGGTAATCCCCCCTTAAACCATTGCTCTAAGAAGTAGAGCTATGCGGCCATGGCAAGCCGCTGTTTGGGGGGTGATGCCGCCCAATGCCATATTTGGGCGTTCATGGTTGTACCGCCACATCCATTGCGTGGCGTAATCTCGAACTGTGGGGCCCCCTGAAAAAGAAACACCTTCAGGTCTTCATCAACACCAGGAAACATGCCGCGCCTCAGGTCTGTAGTTGACCATTTTCAAGACTTCGAGGGAGCCTTTGCACGATCCTCCTCAAGCCAGGCCTCCACCTTTGCCAATCGAGCCGCCAAATCGGTAGCTTGGGCTTCGGTCTTCTCCAGCTTTGCTTGGGCCACCGCGGCCTGTTGCTCTGCACTTACCCGTACTGCTCGTTCTTCGTCCAGAGACGCTTTGAGCTTGACAAGCTCGGCGTCCAAGCGAGGAACCGGATTGTTGACTACCAGCTCTTTGAGTTGGCCTTCCGTCTTTTCCAGCCTGGCTTGGGCCACTGCAGCCTGCTGCTCTGCGACAACCTTGGCGCTACGTTCCGATTCAAGAGCCACCTTCAAGCGCTCAATCTCTGCCTCCAAGCGGGGGACGCCCTCTAGGCGGAGCTCGAGCTTGGCCTTCTCCGTTCTAGCATGCTCTGCGGCCTCACGCTGAGCGACAGCCTCTGCCCGAACCTCTTCCAGGTCTTTGGTCAACTGCCCCAAACGACCTGACAACTCTGCCTTGTCAGCTTGCAAGGTCTTCACGGCCGACTGTTCGCGCTCCAGTGCCGCAGCCAGGCGCTCCGATTCAGCAATCAAGTCCTGGTTGGCCTGTTGAGCAGTTACCAGGTCAGCCTCGAGCGTCACTTTGGCAGAGGCTACTTCCTGTGCGATAAAGTCCACCAAGGCACGTTGGAGGCCTACAGGCAGCACTGCCTGTGTATCTGGGGCACGGACCTGGTGGCTCTGCCAGACATGGAGGTGCTTCAGCACGGTGGCCATGCTGCCACCCC
This sequence comes from Comamonas sp., assembly GCA_028690035.1. Taxonomy (GTDB): domain Bacteria; phylum Pseudomonadota; class Gammaproteobacteria; order Burkholderiales; family Burkholderiaceae_C; genus Comamonas. The sequence goes on from JAQVCA010000015.1 coordinate 2,498, forward strand.
CAAGTGCTTCCCTCACAGCCCGGGCAGTAGGCTTGGCACCTGTAGCTCGAAGCTGGTCAGCAACGGAATTGACCTCTTCCTGCGTGATTACTGACTCTCGTCCCATGGTGAACTCCTGAGCTACAAAGCTTGTTACGTTACGTTATTTTATCGGCAGCAATTACTGATATCTTTGCTTTCGGAGCCATTTGCCCGACTGGGGTTTTCTGTGCTCCAGAAGTAGCCAGCATGGCCGTTTGGCTGTTGTTCACCTCATTTGTCCAAATATACCTCTCCCCGGTTTTCAGGCTGTTTTTTTGTTTTTTGTGGATAAGTCGCCGGCCCCGTCCGGTTGTTTTCTGTAAGACTGTAGGTTTGAAAAACCTTGGATTTAGAGCTGTCTGCGCTGACACGTGGTCACCTAGTAGTTATCCACAGGCTGGAGGATGACCTCTTAGATGCCACGCAGGCGACCTGCCTCAATAGCCTCCACAAAAGACCGGCAGAACTGCCTTGCCGCCCGCCTCCCGTTGCGGATTTCAAGCAGCATGCCTGAGTCCTCGACAGTCACCAAAAGCGTCCGGTCGCGGTTCTGGAAGGTTCGACCTACCAAATCCTGTGCCTTCTGCTTGAGGTACTCGCGCTCCTGGGTCTCTGCCACTCCACGAGTTTCCTCGGTTGCACGGAACCCAAAGTCCCGACCTTTGCCCAACAGGGCACGCAGGTAGGCGTAGAGCTCTCGGCCGTGAAGGCCTTCGAGGTATTTCCGGGTGGCGACCACCACGGTCGACAGGCGCTGCTTGGCTTGGCCTGCGAGCTTCATGAGGTGCAGCACCCCTGAGCAGTTCATACCTTGCTCCTTTACCAACCATGCTAGGTCACGAGGCAACCGTACCTTGCCAATACGTTCAAACTCAAAGGGTGTCTCTTGGTTTGCTGCTCGATCTGGACTCTTGTTGGAAACAGAAGACGGCTTCCCTGTCGAAGCCTTGGCACCGGTGTTGGGGTGTGCCTCGTCCACACTTGCACGTGCCGCTTCTGACAGCAGCAGAGCGTCCAGGAGTTGCTTTGTGGGCACGAGGGGCGAGGATGAGCCGCGCAGCTCAGGGCGTGCGCGCTGTTCGCGCTCCACCAGGCCACGCTCTTCGAGCCAGCGGACGACCCGATGGACGGTTTCAACAGATTTGCCGGATTCCTTCGCCAGAGTGGCGCGACTGGCCAAAATCGGAGAATTTAACCGCTTCAGGTTGATTTTCTTGACGATGCGCAGGATGACCCGAAGGTAGCCATCAGGCACATCTTTGAACACAGGGGACTCATCCAGGGCGGCACAAGCCCGGCTAATGAGTGATGGGTAAACAACGGTAGGGGCGATAACAGTCATCGCAGTCTCCTCAAAGACACGAAAGTCCTTGATGAAGTCCGGCCGATTACCTAAAATTCGCTCTGTGGTGGAGCTTTTGACCGATTGGCATCGGTTTAGGCGAAACGGGTGGAATCCATCAAAATTCCTGAGAACCCTCAGAGTTAGCGCTCTGGGGGTTTTTTCATTGGTATGAGCGTTTTTGGCTACTTCATGCGATTTCTCCAAATTCCTGATTCCAAATGCACCGAACCCCGCGTAGTGCGGGGTTCGTGTACTGTATGTAGATAGGCCCGAGGCTTTAAACCTCTAAAGTCTGGGCGTCGCGGGGCCGGTTTAGGCCGAGAGCGGGGTGCTGAGCAGCAAGTGCTGCTGGCCACCAAGCCCAAAGCGTTTAGTTGACTAAACGCTGCCCGTGCCGACGCGGGCTTCCGCGCCTGGCTGAGAGGAATTACACCCTTGGCGTTTAGTTGACTAAACACTCTGCCCCTGCGCGCAGCTCCAGAAGTCGAGTGCTTTGTTACGTGGGTGGCGCGGCCACCGACAGCCCGAGCGTTTAGTTGACTAAACGCTCGGGCCTGAGACGAGTGAGTTTTTTGGGTGGCGCGCTCAGAAAAGTCAAAACCGTTTAGTTGACTAAACGCCGCCCCCGACGAGTCAACAGACAGCCTAACCTGCTCGCCGCGAGGCAAGGAGGTTTGACCGTTTAGTTGACTAAACGCGTTCATGTCGTGCCTTGGGCGTCCTCGGCTACGGATTCGTCGGGCTCAGGCTGAATGGCCGCCATCTCCAGCAGCTCTTCCAGTCCTTGGGCGAACGTCTCTCGCTGCTCAGCTGACACGGTAATGACCAGCTCGAACATATCACCACGCTGCTTGTAAACGCCATTGGCGTAGCGAATTGTCTTGCCAGATGTCTGCGTCTTGTGTGCAACAGGGTTGAGTAGGGATTGAACCTGGTTTGTGAGCCAACGCTGCGTCTGGTCTTCGGCAGCATACTTGTTCGCAAGTGCTACGGCTTTGCGGATGCCCGCCTTATCGTGCAGCTTGGCCAGCTGGTAGGCCTCGGTCGCCCCGAACTTATGAGGATGCAGCCGCACAATCTCAAGCACGTCTTCTGGCAGCTTCGCGTACGCTCGGTAGAAGCTCATCATGGTCTTTGAGACCTTTGCTCTGCGAGCCACCTCGGCTTGGGATTCGCCTGCTGCAATGAGCTTTTCATAGAACATTGCACGGTCTAGGTCACAGTGCTGTGAGCGCCCTTCGTTTTGCTCGTAGCCGAACCAAGCAGACTCCTGCATGCCAAGCTCGGTGTGAATTTCTGCCAGCAGCGTATCGAATACTTTATGCTCACGGCAGGCCTGAACACGAGTCCAGCCGTCACATATGATGAAGCGGCCCGCTGCGTCCGGGTTGGGAATAACGTGAATCGGGTCGTGCTGGCCTTGGGCGCGCAGGTCTTCGGCACGGTTCAGAATCATCTCCGGGGTGTAAACCTCCCGCGGAGCCAGTGGGTTGGGGTCTATCAAGTGGACCCCAATCATGGTCAGATTTCTGCCTTTGCTGGGATCCAGTGTGGGTGTTTGAGCCTCTCGGGATAGCACCTCGACGGCCACAGCAGATGCTGCCGGTGTTGACGCCTGCTGAAAAGCGAGGGCGTTGGGCCCGGGAATGTCTGCCAGTGGGTGTGCGGGGGTGGCGGGCACCACTACGCCTGTCTTGATGAGGCCTGAGAGCTTGGGAGGAACCTTTGCCATCATTCTTCTCCAGGCAGGCCTGGCATAGTGATGCCATAACTGCGAATCAAGCTCTTAGCCACGTCAATGATTGCTGATGCACCAACCGAGCTCGACTCGAATTCGACCAAGGGCCCTACGTTCTTATTTGAAGGGTTGAGCTGCCGTGCAAAGCCCGAGTACTGCGGAACGATAGAGTCGTTCAGCATCGAGCCGTACTTTGAATAAAGAAAGCCCATCGACTCGCGCACGTGCTTGAGGCTCGGGTGGTACTTGTTGATTACCACTTCCATAGTGATGTTGGCTCCCGTAACGGCCTTGATTTCCGCCAGGTTGGAGGCAAGGGAGTCAAGGGCTCGCAGGCAGCTGCCTTCGGGTTCAACCACGGTGAGTACCTTGCCAGAGTCTTTTGCTGCATACGAGAACGCGAGGCCAATGGGTGTGGTTCCGGGCGCGGTGTCGACGACGATGACATCGTAATGCTGTGCGAGAAACGTGCTGTTACGGTTCAGGAAAAGTTCTGCCCTAGTGTGACTGGACATCACGGCAACCAGACTGGCGTCTGTCTCTGCCAGAGTGATGTCTGACGGAATCAGGTCGAGGAAGCCACCTTCATAGATGTGCTTGATTGCCCCGGTCAAATCGGAATCTGGCGAGTTTGTTGCCTTCTTCAAGAAGTGCCCGATGTGCAGGATTTCGGTGTCGTAGATGGCTGTGTCGATGCCCAGCAAGTTCGATGCCGAAGCCTGGGGGTCTGCGTCTATGACCAGAACACGGTAGCCCATCATTGCCATTGCAGCTGCAACGTTGACGGAAATGCTCGTTTTTCCGACACCACCCTTGGTCATGCGGGTGACGATGACGGGGGGCAGCTTTGATGTCAAAGGCAGTTGTTCGGTCGCCTGTGGCTCTACCCCCGCAGCGCGGTAACGCGCTGCGCGTATATCAGAGGGTATGTAGCGCATGTGGTGCTGGCCCGCTGGCTTCTCTCGGCCACACAGCTCCTGCAGCTTCTTTGCCGACACCTCTAAGCCAAACAGCGATATTGCTACTGACGTTTTGAAATCAATTGCCCGTGCCATTGCTGTCTCGCATTATCAACATGGGCTGCAGCATAGCTCAGGGTAGATTTTTTAGCAAGTTTTTTTCAGTCATTGGAAAAAAAACTATAGAAGTGCTCTACATGCGGCTAAACCAAAGTGCGTACACAGTAAACGCAGGAATTTAAGACAGATTTCGCTCAGTACAGGAGAGTCCTGCTTACTCTCCCCCTGGCCTTAGCCGATGTTTCTGTGTCTGCGCATGTTGGCGGTCGGGGTCCACGTGCAGATAGCGCTCGGTCGTCTGCACTGACGCATGCCGCAGGTTATCGCGCACCACCAAGAGCGGTATCCCCGCATCGAGCTGATGCGTCGCCGCCGTATGCCGTAGCCAGTGGGTGGTTGCCGACTGCAGCAGCCTGGCCTGCTCTGGATCTGGACAGGCCTTGGCCGCTGAGTCAAACAGTGCCGTCACAATCTGGTGCACGGCCTTGCTCGTGAGTTGTCGGCCTTTTCCATACAAATCCATCAGCAGTGGCTCCGGCTGGTGTGGATTCGGCCAAGGACTGCGTCCTAGAGAGATACGGTACGTTTGCAGGGCTTGCAAGGCATCTTGCGCAACGGGCACCGGTAAGCCCGTGTGTCCTTTGCCACTGACGTGCAGCCACCATTGGCCCCGGCGCTGCACCAGATCCGCCGTGCTCGCCTGCGCTATCTCGTTGCGCCGCAGCCCCGTCAGATACAAAAAACTGATGAGAAACTTCGTGCGCTGGTAATGCGCCACTTCCCTGGCCGTTGCACGTGGCCAAGACTCCAGATGCTCCAGCACAAACTGCCAGCTCTCCTGGCCCAGGTAGCGCTGCACCGTCTGCTGGCGTGGCCGGGTCGCTCGGGTGCGCGCTGCCCGTAGTGGATTGCCTGCCAGATAGCCAATCGCGCACAGGTACTCAAACAGTCCAAACAGGATGGTGACCGCCTGCTTCGCCGCCGAAGGCGACAGCCCTGACACAAAAGGCCGCCAGGCTGGGTTGGGTGAGCCATCCGCCAGGTACCGCGCTGGCCTGCGCAGCGACTGCCAATCTGGATTGGCCACCCCCGGTGCAAGGTAACGCGGCTCTGACTGCAAACACCAGGTCTCGCGCGGTTGCGGGTCTTGCAGGAACTGCTGGTAGGCCACCAAATCCTCGGCCATCAGCATGGAAAGCGTCTGCGAGCGTGAGACACACCAGGCCAGAAGCCGCTCGGCTTCGCGTTTGTAGCTGTCAAAGGTGTGTGGGCTGCTCTGGTGTCGAAGCAGCCAGCCAGAGACAGCATCCACATCATTCTCGGCACGGGTGAGCGTGCGCGCACCGACGTTGGCTGCCGGGTGCCTGGGCAAAGCTGGCAGCCCGCAGGACATCCAGGCTGGGGATGGGAGGGAGGGGGTGCTCATTGGGGTGATACAGTCGTATTGGTGTTGCGCATCCTGTCCTACAGGGTCTGCACCTCAAAGCCAACCACCGAGCGCTCCTGCTGGCTGAACTCCACGCCAATCAGGTGCATGTGTTCGCCCCGGCTGCGGTACTTGTCGGCATAGCCGCGCTCGATGATTTGCGCTAGAGCCCGTCCCTCAGGCACCAGCTCCACCACCTTGAACTCAAACAAATAGATGTGGCCATTGAACAGCACCGTCATGTCGATGCGGCCATGGTTCGTTACGTCTTCGAGCCGAATATCCAGCCCCAACGCAGCAAAGTGGCTGTAGAACACGCTGGCCCAGTAACCCTCGTAGCGTGCAATGGGACTGTTGCGGTACCAGTCGTGGGGAATGCTGGCAAAAAATGCCTGGAACAAGGTGTGCAACCCCGCAAAGTCGTTGGCTTGCAACAGGCGGTAAAGCTGGCCGGTCTGGCGATCGGTGGCCGAGGTGCCACCCTTCAAAGCCTTGAGCAGTGCGCCATTGAGGCTGGCCTGCACCTCCACATTGGGGTATTTGAGCGTGTACTCAATGCGTGCGCCCATGGCAAATTCAGAGGCAATCGTCAGGTAGCCCGCCTGAAACAGCAGCGCCTCGGGTGCCAGCACATCCACATCGAAGGTGCTGAGCAAATCTTCCATGGCCACGGTCTGGCCCAGCTCGGGGGTGAAGGTGTGGTGGCGGGTGAGTACGTCAATCAAAAACGTGGGAGTGCCGGTCTCGAACCAGTAGGGCCGAAACTGGCGGCTGTCAAACAGCAGCAGCAGGTCAAATGGGTTGTAAACACTCTGCCCCGTCCAGTTGTAGCCGTTGTACCAGCGGCGGATTTCAGATCGCTCCAGCCCTGGCAGCTCCGGGGCGAACACCGAATCCACATCGGCATCGGTGTAGCCGCACACATCTGAATAACGCGCGTCGATAGTGATGTCTTTGAGGTTGTTCAGTCCCGAGAACAAACTGACTTTGCTGAACTTGCTCACGCCCGTCAGCATGGCAAAGCGGATATGTGCGTCGGCATCTTTAATCACCGAATACAGATTGCGCAGACCATCGCGCATCTGCTGGGCGGTATCGCTATCGGTGATGTTGTCCAAAATGGGCTTGTCGTACTCATCGACGAGCACCACTACGCGCTGACCGGTCTGGGCGTGCAGTTGGCGCAGCAGGTGGCCCAACAGTCCGGGGATGTCTTGCCCTTGGGGTAGCGGCAAGCATAGCCGGGTGTAGTTGTCCTGCAGCAGCCCAAGAATGCGACTGTCCAGCGCCTGGCGGCTGTGCAGTACGCCAGCCCCAAAGCTGATGCGCACCACCGGGCTGCGATGGCTCCAGTCCCAATGCTGCTGGGCGTGCAGCCCGGCAAACAGCGCCTGATTGCCCTCGAACAACTCAGCGATGGTGTCGATGAGCAGGCTTTTACCAAAGCGGCGCGGGCGGCTCAGAAAGTAGTGCGTTCCCTCATCGATGAGGCGCAGGATGTGCGGCGTTTTATCGACGTAGTAGCAGCCGTCTTCGCGTATCCGAGCAAATGTCTGGATACCTATGGGCAGCTTGCGGCGGGGCAGGGCGTTGGCGTGACTCATGTGGGTGATTGTGGCATTCAGCGCGATGGAGCACAGGGGGGGGGCGCAATGTTTCACGGGCTGGAGAAGCGCGAAGGAAAGCTTTTTAAGCTAATGATTTCATTGTTTGTATGCCAAAAATTGGCGTTTTTTGCCGTGAAACATCGGCCTGTACAGTGGATTTTTTGGGTAGGTTTGCGTGATGGTAGCGCTACTCTTTGACATTATGGTAATAATGACTAATAATTTCATTATGACGTGCTAAAAATAGCGAAATACGTGCGGATACAAACGCTAAAAACTCTAAAATCTGCCACTTAAAGCGTTTTTACGGGAGAAAACCATGTCACGCCCCACACAGGTGCAGTACGAGCAGGTGGCACAGGCCTGTGCACAGTTGTTTCAGCAAGGCGAGTCGGTCAGCTTTGCGAAGGTGTACCAATGCATTGGCTCCAAAGGCGGGCAACAGGTGGTCTCCGACATGATTCGCCGATGGCGCCAGGAAATCGCACACAAGGTGCTAGCCCAGCGTCAGCACCCAAGCCTGCCCCCTGCTTTAGTGCGAGCCTCTGACGATGTGATGGAGATGCTGTGGGAGCAGGCTCAAGAGCAAGCGCAGCAGGTCTACAGCGAGAAAATGCAGGAACTGGAGCAGCACAAAGCCCAGTGGCAGCAGCAAATAGAGGCTGCCCAGCACCAGGCTGACCAAGTAGAGCGGGCAAATTTGGAAATCAAAGCCGAACTGGCCCACATCCAAGGCCAGCTCCAAGCCGTACAAGCAGCCCATCAGGAGCTGGGGCAGCAATATCAAGCATTGCAAGAACAGCTCCACCTTAAAGAGAAGGAACTGCTGCTGAGCCAAGAACAAGTTGGCCAGCTGGAGGCCTGCCTGGAAAGTGAGCAATTGCGCTATGCCGATGGCCTCGAGAGTGCCAAAGCCCAGCACAGCCAAGAACTGCGTCAAGTCAAGATGCAGGCCGATGAAGATAGACGCCACCTTATGCAGCAAACCGATGAGCTGCGGCAGATGCATCGTACCCAGGCTGAGCAACTGAGTGAGGAGCTTAAAGGCGCTAGGGCCATGCTCGAGGCTTTCAGGATGCAAGTGAATGCAGCACGCGAGGAAAGCTCACGCTGGCAGGGTCGAGCAGAGGTTGCGCAGCAAGAGCTCGAGGCACTCAAAGACCAAGCTGCCCACAGCAAAGAAGAATCGGCCATCTGGCAGGGGCGGGCTCAGGCACTGCAGGAGATACTCAGATCTGAGGTGCCTCAAGCAAAAAAACCTGAATCACCCAGGGTTTTGTAGACTGAACCGCCCCGGGTTTTGAGGAGGCTCCAACTCTTGAGAAGATGGCGCCATGAGCAAATCACCGAAGTTCTCCCCGGAAGTACGCGAGCGCGCCGTGCGCATGGTGCAGGAACACCGAGCCGACTACCCATCGCTGTGGGCAGCCATTGAATCGATTGCGCCCAAGATTGGCTGCGTGCCGCAGACCTTGAACGACTGGGTCAAGAAGGCCGAGGTCGACAGCGGCCAGCGCCCCGGCACCACCACTGCAGACGCCCAGCGCATCAAGGAACTGGAGCGTGAGGTCAAGGAATTGCGCCGGGCCAACGACATCCTGAAGACGGCCAGCGCGTTTTTCGCGCAGGCGGAGCTCGACCGCCGACTCAAGTCGTGAAGGCCTACATCGACCGCCACCGTGATGACTACGGGGTCGAGCCCATCTGCCGGGTGTTGCAGATGGCTCCGTCGTGTTACTGGCGCCACGCCGCCCGGCAACGCAACCCGCAACTGCGCAGTCAACGCGCCCAGCGTGACGAGGGTTTGAAGGCCGACATCCAGCGCGTGTGGCACGCCAACTGGCAGGTCTACGGGGCCGATAAGGTCTGGCTGCAGATGAACCGCGAGGGCATCCAGGTGGCGCGCTGCACGGTCGAGCGACTGATGCGTGCCATGGGCTTGCAAGGGGCACGCCGTGGCAGGGCGGTGCGCACCACCACGCCGGACACATCGGCACCGTGCCCGCTGGACCACGTCAACCGGCAATTCAAGGCCAGACGACCCAATGAGCTGTGGGTGTCGGACTTCACCTACGTCTCCACCTGGCAGGGTTGGCTGTACGTGGCTTTCGTGGTGGACGTGTACGTCCGGCGCATCGTGGGCTGGCGGGTCAGCCGCAACATGCAAACGGACTTTGTGCTGGATGCGCTGGAACAGGTGCTGTGTGACCGCCAGCCAGCAGCCCATGCCTTGACACACCATTCCGACAGGGGCAGTCAATACGTTTGCATACGCTACACCGAACGCTTGGACCAGGCGGGCATACAGCCCTCGGTGGGCAGCCGGGGTGACAGCTACGACAACGCACTGGCCGAGACCATCAACGGTCTGTACAAGGCCGAGTTGATTCACCGCCGGGGACCCTGGAAGACCAGGGAATCCGTGGAACTGGCCACCCTGCAGTGGGTGCACTGGTTCAAGCACGTCCGACTGCTCACGCCGATTGGGGGCATCCCTCCGGCAGAAGCTGAGGCAAACTACTGGAGGCAACTCGCCAACAGCAACACCTCGGCAGAGGTGTCAACTTAAACCAATCGGCCTCCTCGATACCCGGGGCGGTTCAGTGCAGCCACAGGGGGCCGTTGAGCTAAGTATAGCTGCGCGGCTGGAAAGTCACCATGCTTGCGAACAATCAACAGCTAAATTTAGATCTTTTTGAGGATGCCCAGCGGTGGCCACGTAAGCCTTACTGCAGCGCTGATAAGACGGCGAGCTGTCGAATGTCACCATTGTTGAAAACTTTGCCAAGTTGGTGAAAAACTTTTGACAAAGTTGATGAAAAAATAGCCCGGATTGCTCCGGGCTATTTTTTTACTCGAAATGAAGTCTATGGCTGCTATGCAGCGGTTGCGGCAGTTCATGTTGGCTGCCCGAACTGCCGATTTCAGCCAGATAGCAGTCATCCCGAGTACATCGGCAACCAACCCTCACTGGCTGGTTTCTGGTGAGTTGCGGACAGTGAGGACAAGCTAGCCAAGATAGGGCTCAATGTCCGCTCTCACCTGCTATGAAGTGGCGTTATCGACCCGAAGCAGTCATTTCAAAATCAGAAACCTGCTTGTCGGTGAGGCTATCAGGCAATCCTTCGAATTGAATTTATCTTGGTAACGTCTAAGGGGTAGCAATGAAAATGCCCCTATCAAGGGGCATGTTGGTGAGCTTTTAGGCAGACATGGGGGCATCCAAGTCTGGTGTGACTTGGGGATTGTTTTGTTTTTCATCTTCTATAAGGGCACGAGACTGCTTAGCTGTTAGCAGAACAGTAGTCTTAGAGTCTTGGTAGACATTTGCCAGCACATTGACATCTCTGGCTGTATAGACGGTCTTCGTTGGACTTCTTTTCGTCATTTGCAATGCAATGACGTCGTGGTCAACATTCGCTTCGTCCATCTTGCCTGCGCGTTCAACGACATGGCCAGCGCGGCTTGCCGGGGAGGAAACTTTTTCGATCTGGTCAGTGATCGCGTCTCCTGTCGCAGTGATTGCGCCGGTTGTCGCAGTGACGATCTTCTTGAGGGTATCAGTCATAACAGCCTTTATTAAGCATTGCAAAGTTCAACAAGGAGCGCTACAAGGTGCGAAAAAGGCCAGCTAACTTACTGGCTCCGCATCATGCATGTGTAGCTATCTATCCGTATGAAACTTTAGCACACTTAATTTTTTCAGTAAAGATTCCTAGTCATTGCTCGGTGGTTGCCAACTGATTGGTGCACTGCAAACTTGACTGACTCTTGATTGCGTTACGTTGTAGTTCTGTGCTACATCACGTCCGCCAAGGCCGTTCTGTACGTCCAGCTGGATGGCTATTTTTCTAAGAATTGAGCTTTGTTTTTGAAGTAAATCCAAGTGATATGCCTGTGCTTGCGTCAGCATGTGAGAGTGCGTTTGCATTCTGTTACTCCAAACCAAGCGCGTCACTTGGAGTCGGTTTCTTACCTCAGGAATAGCACTTGCTAAGATGGCTATGGATTGCTCCATCGAGTCAAGCATGACCTGCAAATGCATTAAGTTGTCTTCATTTGTCTGAACAAGCATCGTAAATTTTTATTTAGAAGTTATCTAACACATAGCATAGATGATTTCACGGGTGCAGCAGTATGAAAAGATGGCGACATTTGAGGTCATTTTTCTGGCCAAATCTAGTTAATTACGGTTTGCCGGAACGTCAGCTTTTGGCCGGGAGTGTCATTCCGCGTCTTTTGCCGTAAAGCAGCCGCTCAAGTCGTGCAGCCTGGTTCATGACAAGGGCAGCACGACCGTAAGCTCGCTTCAAATTTCGGTTTGTTCGGAAATCTCCAACGCATCGTCAACCTCTATGCCGAGATACCGGACGGTCGACTCCAGCTTGGAGTGACCAAGCAGCAACTGAACGGCACGCAGGTTTTTGGTTCGTCGATAGATCAGCGTGGGCTTGGTTCTTCGTATCGAATGGGTACCATAGCTTGCGCGCTCCAGCCCTAGCTCATCCACCCAGTGGGCTAGGATACGGGCGTACTGACGTGTTCCCAGATGAGGGGATCTGTGGATCCTGCTTGGGAACAAAAAGCTATCGGATTTGAGCTCCGCATGCTTGATCCATGCCTGCAGGGCATCTCGTGTCGTTGATGTGATTTCAAATTGCACAGGCCGCTGCGTTTTGTGTTGCATAACGATGGCGCGTGTCGCCATCTGATCGCCGTGGCAAACGTCTCTGACCTTCAACGCCACAAGGTCACAGCCCCGCAATTTGCTGTCGATACCCAGGTTGAAAAGTGCAAGCTCCCGGATTCGGTGCTCCATCTGTAGTCGCACACGCAGTGCCCAGATGTCTTTGACCTTGAACGGGGACTTTTGGCCCACGATTTTTCCCTTGTTCCACGGCTCGCGATGGATAGCGCTGGTGACGGATTCCATGATGGTCTCCCATTGAGTTGAGGGAGTACCACAATGCGCTTGATTGGCCAGAAAGTCGATGCACTGGCAGAGCATCAGCTCAATGAATTCGCTTGCGAACGACTGCTAACTGGCTTATCTTTAAAGTGCCGTAGCCGGCCAAGAGTAGTCACTCGGTGTTGGACTCCATGAGCGGTCATCGACAGTCTGCGCGCGTAAAAGGTGGCCACTTTTTGCGCATATTTATTCACCAATTCAACAATTGATGTATTATTAATTAATGCAAGAAGCAAACGTCATCCGCTCACTTTCCGCTCTGGCGCATGAGGCCCGATTGCGCGTATTTCGCGCTCTTGTTGTGGCCGGACCTGAAGGCCTGACACCCAGTGCACTCGCTGAGCAACTGGGTATCGCACCGAATGCACTGTCCTTTCATCTGAAAGAGCTTTTTCATGCCGATCTGGTAAGCCAGGAGCGGCAGGGGCGCAACGTGCTCTATCGAGCAGCGTTCCCTGTCATGAATGAGCTGCTGGCGTATCTCACCGAGAACTGCTGCCAAGGCGCGGTTTGCACCTCTGACACAGCAACTTCATGCCATTGCTAAAAGGAGCTTCATCATGAAACGCTTTCACGTACACCTGCATGTCGACGATCTGAACAAGAACATTGACTTCTATTCCAAGTTGTTCGGGGCTGAGCCCTCTCGTGTGGAAAGTGATTACGCAAAGTGGATGCTGGACGACCCACGCGTGAACTTCGCCATCTCTACGCGCGGGAACCAGGCGGCAGGGCTTGACCATTTGGGCTTCCAGTTCGATGAGACAACCGAGTTGGCTGAGCTCAAGCAGCGTGCGCAGGCCGCTGATATGGCACTTCTTGATGAAGGCGACACCACTTGCTGCTATGCCCGCAGCGAAAAGCACTGGATTACCGATCCGCAGGGCGTGGCCTGGGAGCACTTTCACACGCTGGACAACATCCCGGTCTTCAATGAACCAGAGCGAGTCGTTGCACAAAGCGCGGCCTGTTGCACGCCTCATATCGCGCCAGTGCAAGCCTCGTCTTGCTGCACCCCCAGTTCCTCTTCTAAGTCCTGCTGCTGATCCATCATGTCTGACAACAAAGCTCCCCTGAATGTCCTGTTCCTGTGCACCCACAACTCGGCGCGCAGCATCCTGGCTGAAGCCTTGCTCAACAATATGGGCCAAGGCCGCTTCAAGGCTTATTCGGCGGGCAGCAGTCCGCGCACCAACCAGCAACCTAACCCGCTGGGCCTGCAAGTGCTGCAAAAGGCTGGCGTTTCTGTGGAAGGTCTGCGTAGCAAGAGCTGGGATGAATTTGCCGTGCCTGGTGCACCCCACATGGACCTGATCATCACGGTCTGCGACAACGCCGCAGGGGAGGTCTGCCCGTTTTGGCCTGGCCACCCCGCCACTGCACATTGGGGCTATCCGGACCCCTCGGAAGGCGATGCGCCTGAAGAAGTAAAACTGGAAGCCTTCCGCCAGACCATGCACATGATTCGTCGCCGTCTGGAACTGTTGGTCAACCTTCCCGCACAAAAGCTGGAGCAGGCCATGCTTCAGTCCACCGCGCGTGAGCTCTCGTCCCACTGAAGCGGCACAGCCTTTGCGCTACCCAGATGTAGGCCTTCATGCCTACGTCTCATGCCTCGAGCCAGGGGATGGAATACCTACGCCTGGCCCCGATGCCACATCCAAGCTTTTCTAGGACCCATACGTCATGTTGACGGCCATCCTGATTTTCATCTTCACACTGACGTTGGTCATCTGGCAACCGCGCGGCCTTGGCATTGGCTGGAGCGCCTCGATTGGAGCCGTTATCGCGCTGCTGCTGGGGGTCGTGCACTTAGCTGATATTCCTGTGGTCTGGCATATCGTCTGGAATGCCACGGCGACTTTTGTCGCGGTCATCATCATCAGCCTGCTGCTGGATGAAGCAGGATTCTTCGAGTGGGCCGCATTGCACTTTGCCCGCTGGGGTGGTGGCAGTGGAGTCAAGCTGTTTGCTTTCATCGTGCTGCTGGGGGCCGCCGTTTCGGCCCTGTTCGCCAATGACGGAGCCGCCCTGATTCTCACGCCCATCGTGATGGCCATGCTGGTGGCGCTGGGCTTTTCTCCGGCAGCAACGCTGGCATTTGTCATGGCCGCCGGGTTTATTGCCGACACCGCGAGTCTGCCGCTGATCGTCTCCAATCTGGTGAATATCGTCTCCGCCGACTTTTTCAAGATCGGCTTCAACGACTACGCATCGGTGATGGTTCCTGTCAACATTGCCTCGGTCCTGGCTAGCTTGGGTGTATTGCTGCTGTTTTTCCGACGCGATATTCCTGCCACTTACGACGTGGCCCAGCTCAAGTCGCCATCGGCTGCGATCAAGGATCTGGCCACCTTCCAGGCTGGCTGGGTCGTGTTGGTCTTGCTGCTGGTCGGCTTCTTCGCGCTGGAGCCCCTGGGCGTCCCTGTCAGCGCCGTGGCCGCCGTGGGGGCTGCGATCTTGCTGGCGGTGGCTGCGCGTGGCCATGTCATCAGCACCAGGAAAGTACTTCATGGTGCTCCGTGGCAGATCGTGGTGTTCTCGCTGGGGATGTATCTGGTGGTCTATGGGCTGCGCAACGCGGGCCTCACGGATTACATCGCCATGTTGCTGAACCAGTTTGCAGCCGGTGGCGTGTGGACCGCATCGCTGGGCACAGGCGTGCTGTCTGCGGTGCTGTCTTCCATCATGAACAACATGCCCACGGTCCTGATTGGCGCCTTGTCGATCGATGCATCCACGGCCAGCGGAACAGTCAAGGAGGCCATGGTCTACGCCAATGTGATTGGCTGCGATCTGGGTCCCAAGATCACGCCGATTGGCAGCCTGGCCACGCTCCTGTGGCTGCATGTGCTCGCCAAGAAAGGCACAACGATTGGCTGGGGCTACTACTTCAAAGTCGGTGCGGTGCTGACCATGCCCGTGCTGCTCATCACACTTGCAGCGCTGGCGTTGCGGCTCAGCGTGGCGTCATGAACCTTTGCAACGGGAATCTAGCGCTATGAGCGACATCACGATCTACCACAACCCTGCTTGCGGTACCTCCCGCAATGTTCTGGCCCTGATCCGCAACAGCGGGGAAGAGCCCAAGGTCATTGAGTACCTCAAGACACCCCCTGATCGCGCCACCCTGGTGGGCCTGATCCAAGCCATGGGCATGCCCGTGCGCGATGTGTTGCGCCAAAAAGGTACGCCGTATGACGAACTTGGCTTGGGCGAGCCCAAATGGACGGACGAGCAATTGATTGATTTCATGCTCCAGCACCCCATTCTGATCAATCGCCCGATAGTGATCACCCCTCTGGGAGCCCGCTTGTGCCGTCCCTCGGAGGCCGTGCTGGACATCCTGCCGCAGCCTCAGCAGGCCGCCTTCTCCAAAGAGGATGGAGAAGCCGTCATTGACTCGAAAGGAAATCGAATTGGCAAGCACTGATCTACCGAACCTCGACGAACAAGTTTTTGAAAAGCCCAGCCTGGAAGGCCTGTTGCCCGCACAGCGTGCTGAGCACGCGCCGCGCATTCTGCTTCTGTATGGCTCGGTTCGTGACCGCTCCTACAGCCGACTGCTGACCGAAGAGGCGGCGCGCCTGCTGCGCAAGATGGGTGCCGAGACCAGGATCTTCGATCCGCGTGGCCTGCCGCAGCCCGATGGTGCCCCTGACGATCACCCGAAGGTCAAGGAACTGCGTGAGCTGGCTGTATGGTCCGAGGGTATGGTCTGGACGTCTCCTGAGCGTCATGGTGCGATGACCAGCATCCTCAAGGCGCAGATAGACTGGATTCCTTTGTCCGCTGGTGCCGTGCGACCGACGCAAGGCAAGACATTGGCGGTGATGCAAGTCTCGGGGGGCTCGCAGTCCTTCAATGCGGTCAACCAGATGCGGGTGCTGGGTCGCTGGATGCGCATGATCACCATCCCGAATCAGTCGTCTGTTGCCAAGGCATTTGCCGAGTTCGACGAGGCTGGCAGGATGAAGCCCTCTTCGTATTACGAACGGGTCGTGGACGTGATGGAAGAGTTGGTCAAGTTCACTCTGCTGACGCGAGACTGTTCGGACTACCTGGTGGATCGCTACAGCGAGCGCCGTGAAAGCGCCGAAGAGCTGTCTAAACGGGTCAATCAGCGCAGCATCTAAGCAGTTACACATGGCACCTAGAGGGAGCGCCTGGGGCAGCGACAACAATAGGAAGCAAACGATGTCTTTCCACGATGTGATCATCATTGGTGCGGGCCAGGCAGGCTTATCGGTAGCGTATTTCCTGCGTCGCACCAACTTATCGGTGCTGCTGCTTGATGCGGAGGAAGTCGGTGGAGGAGCTTGGCAACATGGATGGGACTCGCTGAGGCTGTTTTCTCCTGCTTCCTGGAGCTCCATTGCCGGATGGCCTATGCCGCCTTCTGGCGAGCAGTATCCAAGTCGTGACCATGTGGTCGACTATCTCCGCAAGTACGAAACACGTTACGAGCTCAAGATCGAGAGGCCGGTACTGGTCACTGGCATTGAGCAAACGGAGCAAGGTTTCCAGGTCAACGCGGGTGCGAGAAGCTGGCATTCACGTGCTGTTGTATGCGCCACGGGTACATGGCGAAACCCATTTGTGCCCGAAGTTGAAGGTATGGCGTCCTTCAAAGGACAACAGTTGCACTCAGCTCAGTACGTATCTCCTGAGCCGTTCAAAGGCAAGAGAGTGATGGTGGTCGGGGGAGGGAACTCCGGCGCTCAGATCCTGGCGGAAGTTTCACTCGTAGCGGAGTCCACGACCTGGGTCACATTGGAGCCTCCAGCTTTTCTACCTGATGAGGTCGATGGGCGAGTGCTCTTCGAGCGGGCTACCGCACGTTGGCAGGCCTTGCAGGAAGGCAAAGATCCTGAGAATCTGCCGGGTGGATTTGGTGACATCGTGATGGTTCCCCCGGTCCTCGACGCACGGAATCGTGGTGTGCTGCATTCTGTGGGGCCGTTCACGCGCCTCATCACAGAAGGAGCCCAGTGGGCCGATGGGAGCTCAAAGGCCTTGGATGCGATCATTTGGTGTACTGGGTTTCGGCCCGCTCTACAGCCTTTGGAATCGCTTGGCCTGGTGAATGATTCCAAAGTTGCCGTGGAGGGCACGCGGGCAAGCGACCGGCCCGGCTTGTGGCTGGTGGGCTATGGTGAATGGACAGGACCTGCATCTGCCACGCTTATTGGCGTCATGCGTACCGCTCGCGACACTGCAAGTGAAATCGCGCAGCATCTATCACGGAGCGAATGACTGCTTCTCCTTATTTTGGAAGACCGCAATGGGTCACTTGCTGCCGTCCAAGTTGACTGGCTACGTGTCCACGTAATTTTGGAAACCTGTCCACGAGCACTGGAACGGGTGATCAAGTAAGACTGGAATCCGCACCTATCGACATGGCTAAATATAACGTCCAGACGTTATACAATCAACACCCGCATTACTACTTTTTGTAAGCGAGCAGCCAAAAAAAACCTACACATCTTTCGATGTGTAGGTGAGGCTGCCGTTACGCAATGAGCTGTGAAGTAGATTTGAGAACCACTCTCTCGATGGCTTTGTTGCATAAATCGGCCATAGGCCAAGGCATCCCCAATCCCAAATAGATTTACGCAGCAGCGACTGTCTGGGGCGTGCCCAGAGCGGTAAATTGATTGAGGATTGAAGCTCGGATGTGCAGCTCGGTCACCTGGCGCTCAAACGTCCTGGCCATGACCTTCTCGCCCAGGCGCTTGAAGCAATTCATCTTGGTCTCCACCAGTGACCTTCGGTGGTAGCCGCTCCAGCGTTTCCAGATAGCCCGCCCCAACTGCCTACACGCCTTGACCGCTTCATTGCGGTGAGCAAATGCCAGCCCTTTGCGCAGCTTCGCTCCTTTGCGCGGCGGGATGATTGGAATGGCTCCCCGCAGGTAGCACGCCTTATGTACATCCTGCGTGTCGTACGCCCCATCACCGGTAAAGCTAGCTATCTCTTCATTGCTTGGAATTTGACCTAGCAGGTCTGCTGCCATGGGCGAGTCGCCCACTTCATTGGTTGTTACTGCGATGGCCCGAATCTGCAGTGTCTGGGCATCAATACCCAGATGCACCTTGCGCCACTGGCGGCGGCGCTCGGCACCGTGCTTTTTGGTTTTCCACTCACCTTCGCCCAAGAACTTGATGCCCGTGGAGTCGGCCAGCATGTGCAAGCCTTTGTCACTTGCACGGTAGCGCACCTGCACATCCAAGCTCTTTTGCCTGCGACACACCGTGCTGTAGTCGGGCACTGGCCAATGCAGGCCTGCCATACCCAATAGCGACTCAACCAGGCCCAGTGTCTGGCGCAAGGGCTGGCCAAACAAGCACTTGATGGTCAGGCAAAACTGGATGGCCGCATCTGAGAACTTCTGGCAACGACCACGCTTGCCCGTGGGCCGAGCTAGCCACTGCATATCCCTATCGAGCCAAATGGTCAGCTCACCTCGCGCCTTCAACGCTGCGTTGTAAGCCTTCCAGTTCGTTGTGCGGTACTTAACCCGACCCCAGCTCGTCTCTCTCATCTCCCGAGCCTACCTCAGCTGCGACCGGCATTTGTGCAACAACGCCTCTCGAGACCCGTCGACGTCTCCCCGTTTTCAGTAGCACCTGGCTTTAGAGTCCGGGGTCAATTAAACGCCTTTCTGCTTCAAAGTCTCTGCGTAGATCGCCGGCGGCAAACCGCCCAGCGACTTCTTGGGTCTATCCTCGTTGTATTCCCGTCGCCAGCTCTCGATGACCGCCTTGGCATGCTGCAAGCTGGTGAACCAGTGCTCGTTGAGACATTCATCTCTGAACCTTCCGTTGAATGATTCGATGTAGGCATTCTGATTGGGCTTTCCTGGCTCAATCACACAGCGATGTCTTCAGCTACATCGAAATGTTTTACAACCCCATCCGCAGACATTCGTCTGCAGATGGCCTGTCTCTCATAGAGTTCGAGAGACGTCATTCCGTGAGGCTGGCGGCTATCTAGGAAAGGCTGGTCGATTCAGACATCTTGCTGCGGATAGTGTCTTCTTGCTTTCAAGAAAAGCCTGTTTTCTGATCTGCTGAGGAAGTCGGTTGCGGAGTAGGGAATTTCAAGGTGAAGCGAGTTAGTCCATGGGCTGAAGTGGCGGTAATGGAGCCACCATGGGCTTCAACAATCGCTCGGGTGATCGCCAAACCCAATCCGCTACCGTCTGAGTCCGGGTGAGCCCTGGAAGGGTCAGCTCGGTAGAAGCGGTCAAATAACCTGGGCAGGACTTTGGGATCAATGTCCTGTCCTGTATTTTCCACAGTGACAAGTGTCCAGGAAGCTGCGGTCTCAATGTCGATGGTGACCATGCCTGGCTGCGGCGTGTAGCGCAAAGCATTAGATAGCAAATTACTCACAGCACGATGGAACATCAGCCGATCACCATCAACGAGTCCATCGCCCTTTAACTTCAAATGAATTTGCTTTTCTTCAGCGACAGCTTCGTAGAACTCCAGCAATGCATACGATTCTTGCTGTGCCGAGAATTGCTCCTTGCGCGGCAGGCTTACGCCCCGTTCAGTTTTGGCCAGGAATAGCATGTCTGACACCATGCGTGCCAAACGCTGAAACTCTTCGGCATTAGAGGCAAGAATGTCTCGGTATGTCGCGACATCACGCTTGGATGCCAGCACCACCTGAGTCTGCGTCAACAGGTTGCTGATGGGCGTGCGTAGTTCATGGGCCAGATCAGACGCGAAATCTGTCAGACGCTGAAACTCGTCCTGCAACCGATCCAGCATGCGATTGAGCTCGTGCGCTAGATCAGCCATTTCTACGGGAACAGCCTCGACCGGCATGCGTTCACTCATCTTCTGTCCCGTCACAACAGCCGCCCGTGATTTCATCTCTCGCAGCGGTGCCAGCCCTTGTCGAGCGGCGAGCCAAGACAGAAGCGAGCACAGCAAAATTGCGGCAATCACATAAATGGCGAAGCTCGCTCGAATTCCGTCGAGGAATTGGATGTGATGCTTGGTGTCTGCAGCGATCAGTACCTTTAATGGCGACGGAGCGTAGGCTGGAAGTGTCTCAAAGCTTAAGGTGTGGAATTCTGCATCTGCATGCCGCCACACCCCAAACGATCCTTCCTTGTCGATAAATGCCGAATTGCGATCCGGCACTGCAAAGCCGGATGCGGGCGATTGAAATACGGTTTCTCCTTGGGCATCTTTCACCTGGACCTGAAGATCCTCGTGATAGTTCAGTGCCTCATTTAAACGCCAGCGAGCATCCTCGACCGATTTGGTGTTCTGGAGAATTTTCTCAATCAAATGGCGCTTGTCCTGAAGCGTCATTCGGTCCAATTCCACGAAATGCTTTTCTGTAACGACTAGGAATAGGCCGCCTAGACCTAGCACTACGGCTGCCGCGACAGCCGTGAAAAATAGTGCCAAACGGCTCGTTAAAGAGAGCTTTCCCTTGCAAGTGAGACGCTGCACCTATTCCTCCTCAGGGACTTCAAGCACATAGCCCATGCCCCTTACGGTCTGGATCAGTTTGATCGAGTGGCCTTCGTCAATTTTGACTCGCAGACGGCGCATGGCCACCTCAATGACATTGGTGTCGCTGTCGAAATTCATGTCCCATACCTGCGATGCGATCAATGAACGTGGCAGCACTTCACCATGCCGGCGCATCAGCAACTCTAAGAGTCCGAACTCTTTGGCTGTGAGGTCAACACGTTTGCCATTGCGAGATACGCGGCGACGCAGCAGGTCCAGTTCGAGATCTGCAACAGTCAGAGTAGTACCTTCGTTGGCCGGATGTCCACGTCTAAGAATGATGCGAACTCTGGCGAGTAGCTCTGCGAACGAAAACGGCTTTACTAGGTAATCATCTGCGCCGAGCTCTAGACCTTTGACACGGTCCTCGACATGGTCCCGTGCAGTAAGAAACAGGACCGGCATATGTAGTCCTCGATCACGCAGAGACTGGAGCACCTGCCAACCATTGAGGCCCGGCAGCATAACATCCAAGATCACTAAGGAGTACTCCCCTTGCAATGCAAGATGTAAGCCGTCTGAGCCATTTGGGACGAGGTCAGCAATGTAGCCAGCCTCGGTCAGTCCCTGGCGCAGGTACTCACCTGTTTTAGGCTCATCTTCAACAATCAAAATCCTCATGTACTCGCTCCGCTGCAGTGAACGGTTAAGAGTGTGCCGAGTTTGATGCTCTCTGACATGAAGATAAGAAAAATGTAATGCTCCTGAAAACCTGGCGATAGAAAGGCTCAGCACTACCTAGTTGTTCCTTCCCGGAAAGTCATCAAGCGTAGCGAGCGGAGTAAATCTCCTGGCTGAAACAAAGGCATTGCTGGATAGAAGCCCACCCGTCGCACTGAACATGACTCATTCATTACATGAATGTAATGAATGAGTCACTCTACCGAAATTCAGCACACCCTAGCATATTGAACAGATCGAGCGCTCTTTGCTTCAAGCAAGCGTCGCCGATAACGAAATTTTGAAAGCACTGGAGGATTTCACCTTATGCCGCGTCATTCGCCATTTTTTGTCACTCCCACTCAAGGGTTCTCTCGTCGGCGCTTCGTTCAGGGGCTGGCCGCAGGAGGCGTTCTGGCGGGCCTGTCAACGCAGTCGCTCATGGCATTCGCACAGCAGAGCTCCACAGTCCGCGGGGCCGCTCCGGTGCTGAAGGGTAACGAGTTCGATTTGGTGATCGCCGAGTCCGCCGTGAACTTTACGGGCAAGCCAGGGATGGCGACAACGATCAATGGATCGCTTCCTGCACCAACCCTGCGCTGGCGAGAGGGTGAGACGGTGACGATTCGCGTCACGAACAAGCTTCGCGAGGCCACTTCTATTCATTGGCACGGCATTATCTTGCCCTACCAGATGGACGGAGTTCCAGGCATCAGCTTTGCGGGCATTCCTCCTGGAGAGACGTTTACCTACCGCTTCAAGGTTCAGCAAAGCGGTTCCTACTGGTATCACTCACATTCAGGCATGCAGGAACTCACCGGCATGTATGGAGCGATCATCATTGATCCCGCAGGACCTGAGACTATTCGAGCAGATCGTGACCATGTCGTGCTCTTCTCTGACTGGACTGACGAAGACCCGATGCGCGTTTTCGCAAAGCTCAAGGTTCAGGGCGACTACTACAACTACAACCAGCCCACGGTCTTTGATTTCTTCCGTGATGCATCGCGTGATGGCGTGTCAGCGGCATTAGACAAGCGCAAGATGTGGAACGAGATGCGCATGAATCCAACGGATTTAGCCGACCTCTCCTCTGCGACCCTGACCTACCTCGCAAATGGCGTCACACCTGCCGGCAATTGGACTGCTCTTTTCCGTCCGGGCGAGCGTGTCCGGCTGCGCATGGTCAACGGCGCGGGCAATACCTTCTATGACGTACGTATTCCGGGTCTGAAGCTCACGGTGGTGCATGTTGACGGCGTAGACGTAGAGCCTGTGACTGTCGATGAATTCCGATTCGGCCCTGGCGAAACCATAGACGTGATTGTCGAGCCACGTGATGACGCCTATACGATCTTTGCTCAGTCGATGGACCGAACAGGCTACGCACGCGCTACGTTAGCAGTGCGCGAAGGTCTGCAAGCTCCTGTCCCCGCACTCGATCCCGTCGAATGGCTCGGTATGAGCGACATGATGGGCGCCATGAGCCATGGCACTTCCGGAGCCGACATGGACATGACCGGCATGTCTGGAATGACTGGGATGACTGGCATGTCTGAGATGACGGGCATGGCCGGGATGGCTGGTATGTCGGGGGCAATGTCCGGCATGGATCATGGTGCGATGGGAGGCATGAATCACGGTGGTATGGCGATGGACCATAGTCAGCATGCCAAGTCTGCTGGGGGCTTGGCAGTGCCCAGCACCACCGCACGCCATGCTCGCACTGAATATGGCGCAAGAACAGATATGCGAGTCGATATGGCCCGCACCAATCTTGACGATCCCGGTATCGGTCTGCGCAATAACGGCAGACGGGTGCTGACCTTGGCAGATCTGCATACACCTTCAGGTCCGATGGACTCGCGCGGTCCTGGACGAGAGGTGGAGTTGCACCTGACGGGCAATATGGAGCGTTATTCCTGGTCTCTTGATGGATTGGAGTTCGGGCAATCAACGCCTGTTCACTTCCGTCACGGCGAGCGTTTGCGAGTCATCCTGCACAACGACACGATGATGACTCACCCTATGCACTTGCATGGGATGTGGAGTGAACTGGAGAGCCCTGATGGTCGATTCCTCGCCCGTCGACACACCTTGCCAGTACAGCCTGCACAACGCATCAGCTTCTTGGTGACGGCAGATGCTCTGGGGCGCTGGGCATGGCATTGCCACCTGATGTTCCACATGGATGCAGGCATGTTCCGCGAAGTCGTAGTGTCTTGAACAAACCTCACAAGGAAGATCAAAAATGTCCAAAGCACTCCCTATTCGTGCATTGTCCACTGCGCTCCTCGCTCTGGTGAGTATGGCGGCCCAAGCGCAAAGCGACCATTCATCGCATGGCCAAGCGGATATGCAAATGGAAGCACCGGCAAGCCCTGCCGCAACTGCAGCTGATCCACATGCAGGTCATGGTGCTATGACCGGCAGCGCTGCAAGCGGCCCTGCGATGGATCACGGCAGCATGCAGATGCAAGGGGGATCCGCACCTCCAGATGCTCGCGACCCTCATGGGTATTCCAATGGGTTGACCTTGGGATCGGGCGATTACGCGGTGCCTGGCGTCCCGCGCTTGATGCTTGCGGACGAGCATACCTTTGCCTCGCTGCGTGGTGAGACCCTGGAACGCCGTTTTTCACGCAGAGGTGATGATTCAACGGCCTATGACTTGCAAGCATGGTACGGGACCTCATACAACAAAGCTGTCTTAAAGGCAGAAGGTGACATCGCCAAAGGAAAGCTCGAAGAGTCTCGCACCGAACTGCTTTGGAGCCGTGCTGCCACAACCTATTGGGACACACAGTTGGGTCTGCGCTTAGACAACGGCGTGGGACCTAGCCGTCAATGGCTGGCATTTGGTGTACAGGGCCTAGCCCCTTACTGGTTCGAGTTGGAGGCCACAGCCTATGTTGGCAGTGGCGGCAGAACTGCGCTTCGCCTAAATGCAAGCTACGAACTATTGCTGACTCAACGCTTGATCCTTGAGCCTAGAGCTGAAATGCAGTTTTACGGCAAGGATGATCCAGAGCGGCATATCGGCAAGGGCCTAGCCGAAGCATCTGCTGGCCTGCGACTGCGCTACGAGTTCAGCCGTCAGTTCGCTCCATATATCGGAGTGGAACGTGCGGGAAGTTTCGGGCGAACCGCAGATCTCGTTCGTGCCGACGGTGGCCGTGCGCAGCAAACACGTTGGGTGGCCGGTGTCCGCTTCTGGTTCTAGCCAGACCAATGTCCCCTTCCTAGTTGGCGCGTCCTTGGGAGCGCCAACTCTACAGACCTAGATTCGACATCTGTTTTCAAACCACCATCACACTTCGATAGGAGTCTCTCATGAACCGCTCAAACCTGGTCGCTAAGTTCATCGCGCCAATTGCCGCAACACTGTTCGCTTCCGCAGCATTTGCACATCCTTCGTTAGTTTCCTCCTCTCCTGCGGATAAGTCGCAGGTCGCGGCACCTGCCACGATTGAGTTGAAGTTCTCTGAGACGCTGGT
Source organism: Comamonas sp. (assembly GCA_028690035.1). Classification (GTDB taxonomy): domain Bacteria; phylum Pseudomonadota; class Gammaproteobacteria; order Burkholderiales; family Burkholderiaceae_C; genus Comamonas. Next base: position 27,320 of record JAQVCA010000015.1, read on the forward strand.
TCCTCAGTTCTCGGCAGCGAACTTGATCATGACGGGGATGCCCGGAATGCCGAACCACGGCGCAATGAAGGTCAGCGCAAGCGTCTCTGGCGCTAGCGATGGCAAAACCATGGTCATTACTCCCGCTCAGACGCTTCAACCCGGTGCCTATCGCGTGGATTGGCGTGCAGTGTCGTCAGACACACACCCTATCAATGGCAACGTCACATTCCAGGTGAAGTAAGCAAATGGCCGAGGATTGGTTCACCATCGTATTGCGCCTTGCGCTGTATCTGGACATGGCAGCGGCCTTTGGCGTCGCCATGTTTGGCGTTTATGCCCTTGGCCATGACGAGCGATCCTTGGCAATTGCGCGCTGCTATCGAATATGTGTCGGTGCATTTTCAGCATTCGGAATTGGCCTGTCCGTGGTCAGCATGACAGTCCTTGCCAAGGCCATGTCCGGTGCTCAAACTTACGCTGAGTTGTCAACGCATATCTTCGAGATGCTCATCACCGGCACTCACATGGGCCTTGCTTGGTGCATTCGTATTCTTGCGCTAGCGCTTTGCATCTTGATTGCCCTAGTGAAGTTCAATCCAACGTTTCGCTTCGTTGCCATGTCCGGATCTAGCGGTGTGGCACTGGCGACCCTGGCTTGGAGTGGTCATGGTGCGATGGACGATGGAATGCGGGGATACATCCACCTGGCTTCGGACATCTCGCACCTCTGGGCAGCAGGTGCATGGGTCGGCGCGTTACTCGCCTTTTTGATCTTGGCCGTAACGAGTGCGAATAAGGCATCAAACACAGTAGCAATATTGAGCCGAACATCAAATGGCTTCGCCCAGGTAGGGACGCTGATCGTGGTCGTTCTGGGGATCAGTGGTGTACTCAACTACGTATTGATCGCAGGGCCTTCGCTTGATCCGCTTGTTTCGACACTCTATGGTCAGTTGCTGTTAGGCAAGCTAATGCTGGTTCTCGGAATGCTTGCGTTGGCTTCGGCAAATCGGTTCCGGCTAAGTCCAAGTCTGGAGGCATCGTTGACCTCTGGAAATCATGCACAAGCAGTCGCTAAGCTACGCCAGAGCCTGTTCATGGAAGCAACACTGGCAGTTCTGGTTTTGGCGAGTGTGGCTTGGTTAGGGATTCTTTCGCCAAAAGGAATTTGAACCTTTAAATCAGCCACCGATAGCTGATAAGTGGACTGCACTAGGGCGTGTCATCAATCAATACCCGAGTAGTTGAAAGTCACAGCCCCAGCGCCACGTAGAGGCCATGAGTAAAAGATACGCCCTCCTTGATGCCCAATGGGAGCGCATCAAAGACCTGTTGCCC
>JAQVCA010000005.1 GCA_028690035.1 Comamonas sp.
AGAAAGGGCGATGGTGAGCCCGGGGCCAAGACGCTATGGCTAGGCTTGCAGGAGGTAGCCATCTTTGTCGAGGGTGCCCGCTACGCCAGGGAGTTTGGCGAGGCGGGGACTTGTGTGTAATGGGATGAGGTATAGGATGTAACGATCCTCAGTAGGAAAATACCCCTCTGTCACCGTCAGCTTCTCTGTGTTATCCCACACACAATCGCTCAAGATGCCGAGAAAATCCTTTGTAATGCCGAGTGGACGCCAATAACGCGAGGCGGCATCAACATTGTCGATGTCGTACTTTTCCTTCTCGCCACCTCGCGCGTAGTCCGGCCGCTGTAAATCAATCCTCAACACAGGCTCGGAAACGTCTGCAGTTCCAGGTTTTGTGATGCCAAGTCTATCGATTTTCAGCTTTTGTCGAATGAATGTGTGAGCTCTGCTATCTGAGGGTTGCACCAGCAATACCGCCAATAGCAGTGCCTTGTACTCTTGACCGATACCGAGGAAACGACGGGAGTCCTCAAGATTGGCTCCTTTGATGCGTCCACGAAATTTCTCTTCGTAGTCGGCAATCAAGTCGGTAACAGTAGTGTTGTGGCCAGAGTAATAGATCAAGACGTTGTCGGGGAATGGTGTTTGCCCCAGCGTTTTGCGATCTTCGTCCTTGTTGATTCGCAGTTTTCCCGCCTTCCATTCGATTTCAGTCTCTTGCTCTTCGATTTCGTAACTCACGAGGTAATCGAAGGAGATTTCATTCGCAGGGCGGCCAAATTGATCTAGATGCCGGAATACCTCAATCAGCGCCTCGAATAGATTCGACTTGCCGCTGCCATTCTTTCCTACGAACACATCGATAAAGCTCGTGCCATCAAAACTCAACGTAAAATTCTTTAGATTCTTGTAGTTGCTGACAAAGAGTGATTTCAGGCGCATGACTGTTTTCTCACATCTTCACCATCAGGGAGCTCAACAACGCTGCCTGCTGGTTGGCGGCGGCGTCAATCTTCTCTTCCAATGCATTGCACATATTCATCAGCCGATTGATCTTCACCACAATTCGGTGCTGTTCTTGAATCGGCGGGATTGGTATTGGGAGGCTCTTTAGAGTCTTTTGGTTAATTTTCGGCATCGTCCCCGACGTTCCGGATGCTCGCTCCCTGAGAAAGTTTCTTGCTGGCTCCGAACTCATCGCAAAGTACAGGTAATCAGTGTCAAGCTCCGAGGACACACGGAGCTTCATCATCAAATCTGGATAGATGTAACAGTTGGGCTCACCCCGATAAACAGCAGGTACGCCAACGTACTCCAGCGTATTCCCTCGTTGGACCAGAATGTCGCCGTCACGCAGCCAAAGGTCGGAGTCAGACGAAATTTCGTCCGCGATAAATTTCGCGTGTTCGCCTTTGAACACACCCGAAGTTGTCGCACTGAGCGTCAGTGAACGCACTGGAGTCTCATAGTCAACTGCCCTCGGCGAGAATCCATTGGTTGGCCCAGAGACAAGAAGGTCGCCGAGGCAGTGCCACTCCCAGTGTCCAGGGATCTCGTAGCCTAATGGCTTGGCATCGCAAATCGGATTGGGTGACTCTTGAATCTTGAGGCGACGCCGTTCTGACGCTACCTTAGCTAAGGTCTCAGTCGCTGAACCGTCCTCATCGGTCTGATCGCTTAACTTGCCCCGCACGGCAAGCTGCAGGATGGTCTTACGTAGTTCTGTGACATTTTCTTTGACTGAATATAGATCGCCGAAGTGCTGGGTGATAAAGGCCCAAGCATCGTCGGCGCTGCGGTCGCCAGTAGTGTCGAGCAGCTGCGAGAGCGCAGCAGCGTGTGTGGTCAAGCGCTTTTTTTCGCGCTCAATTCGCAGATTTTCCAGCACATCACATTGCGCTATTAGTTGATCAACTTTGGCGACGATGCGGTGTTGCTCTTCAAGTGGTGGGAGTGGGATTGGTATCTCGACAAACTTGGCAATGGAGACGCCACCAATGATTCCGGTCATCGCGGCTGTAAATAAAGCGCGGAAGGCTGGGGACAGATAAACGTAGAGGATGAATCGAGACGGAATATGCCCATACAATTCATTTGCAAACAGTTTGTTGCCGAAACAGATGTCGCGATCTGTCAGTCCACACTTCTTCCCCGCGCTGCCACCTTCAGCACAAATCAGCACAGCGCCTTGATGTGCGATCCTGAATTTTTCTTCATCCGGGGGAATGCAAATGCCGTTGTCGTAGTCCAGCGGTTCGAAACCGTAGCCGACATCCTTGGTTGCTATGTAGGGCAACCCCTCGACACCGGCATATTTCGATTCTTTTTCGGATGCATTGATGCTGTTGCCATTGAAAATATTGCCCATCGCACCGAGTCGAACCCACTGCCACCCGTGGGGCAAAGAGTAGGGTTCATCACTGGCGGTGATCTCCGGCAAGGTTTTGGGCGTTTTGATCTTGCGTTCTTTAACCAGCCGCTTCTTTTCGGCTTCAATCGTCCTGATCAGTTCGCTGGCCGGTGAGTCATTTGGATCTTGCGGCACCAGTTTTCCCTGCATCGCAAGCTTCAAAATCAGCTCGCGCAACTTCGGGATGCCATCGGGCGTGGCAAAGGCCGTATCGAAGTGTTGCTCCAACAGTTCCATCACTGCCCCCCGAGTGCGAGCATCAGCTCAGCCTTGAGTGCATTCTGTGCCTCGGTAAGTTGGCGGCTGATTTCCTGATACTCCGCCATCAACTCAGCTGGATCACGGTGGTTCACCTCCACCGCGTGGGGGTTCTTGCAGTCCAGGTTGTAGTTGCGTGCCGCAATGTCTGCAGCCGACACTTTCCAGGCGTTCTCTGTTGTCTTCCGTCCTTTGCGTGAGGGGCCACCCCACCAGGCCTTTTCGAGGTCGAATTCCTTGATCTCCAGTGGCTTGGAGCGTGAATAGCTCTTGTAGCCATCCGGGTACGGGTGTTCAAAGAACCAGACATCTTTCGTCGGCTCGCCCTTTTCGAAGAACAGCACATTGGTGGCGATGCTGGTGTAGGGCGCAAAAACACCTTTGGGCAGGCGCACGATGGTGTGCAGGTTGAACTCTTCGAGCAGTTCGCGTTTGAGCGTGGTCTTGGCGCCTTCACCGAACAGGAAGCCATCGGGCAGCACGACGGCGGCGCGGCCCGTGTCGTGCTTGAGCAGATGCATGATCAGCGCCATGAACAGATCGGCGGTTTCGCGGGTCTGGTACTTGCGCGGAAAGTTGTTCTCAATGCCGTCTTCTTCCATGCCACCAAAGGGCGGATTGGTGAGGATGATGTCCACCCGGTCCTTCGGGCCGTAGTCCTTGAGTGGGCGACTCAGGGTGTTGTCGTGCCTGATATTGCTGGGAACATCGATGCCATGCAGCATCAGGTTAGTCATAGCCAGCATGTGGGGCAGCGGCTTTTTCTCGACGCCATGGATGCTGTCTTGCAGCGTGATGCGGTCTGCCGCTGTTTTGACTTGTGCTTTCAGGTGTTCGATGGTGCAGGTCAAGAAACCGCCCGTGCCGCAGGCCGGGTCCAACACGCTCTCGCCCAACTGCGGGTCAAGAACATCCACCATGAACTGGGTGACGGCACGCGGCGTGTAGTACTCGCCAGCATTGCCCGCCGATTGAAGATCAGCCAGGATTTTTTCGTAGATGTCGTTGAACAGATGCCTGTCTGTGGAGGAGTTGAAATCAACATCATCTTCAATGGTGTTGATAACCTGCCGCAGCAGGGTGCCAGATTTCATGTAGTTGTAGGCATCCTCGAACACCGAACCCACGACTTTGCCGTGCGGCGTTACGCCAGCGGAGGTGGCCAGCTTTTTCAACGAGGGGAAGAGTTCGTTGTTGACGAAGTCAATCAGCTCTTCGCCGGTGATGCCCTCGGCATCTTTGGCCCAATTGCTCCAGCGGAATCGACTTTGCAGCGGCGACTTGTAGCCGGGAATAGTGAGCTGCCATTCCTGCTCTTTGTCGTCGAAGATTTTGAGGAACAGCAGCCAGACAATTTGGCTGATGCGCTGGGCGTCGCCATCCACGCCGACGTCCTTGCGCATGATGTCTTGGATGGTTTTGATCAGGGTACCGATAGACATGATTGTGTATTCCGTGTTTTTTGTTATGCGCGCAGCTGCTGTGAGCCATAGAGTGCTTGTTCGAGTTCGTGCACCGCATGCTGGTATTTATCCAGCCCGCCAAAGGCGCGGATAATTTCCATGGGGGTGCCGAAACTGGTGAAGGGCGCGATCGTAAGGATCTGGGTTTCCTCAATGGGGCCAACGCCTTCATCTGCGTATTTGTCGAGCAGGGCTTTCAGCACGCGCTGTGCTTGTTCGCCATAGCGGGTGAAGTAATCGCGTTTTTTGACCTGCTCGACGCGCTCTTTGCGGGTGAGCGGCGGCTGGTCCCAGGCTACGTGGCAGACCAGATCGAAAGGGTCGAACTCCTTGCCGGATTGACGGCCAATTTCTTCGGCAAGCGCATCAAAGAACACACCCTCGTTGGCCAATTCGTCAATGATGGCCTGCTTTTTCTCAGCATCGTTCCAGCGACGCAAGAAATCGTCGAGTGAGCTGAACTCTTTGGCGAGCGCCTTGCGTGTGTAGTCTTTGAGAGATTCGGTGATCAAGCGGCCAGCGGCATCGAAATACTGCACCCGCTCGGACGCCACTTTGACTTCTACATTGGCGACAACGTAGCGGCGGATGCTACTGCCTTCCTCGCCGGGCCGAGGTTCAGCTACTCCCGACCACGGCGATTCTTCTGTCGGCGCATAGGTGAAACCATCTTGGGCCGGTAAACCCTCGCCCTCATCCGGCGGTACGGGCGAGTCAATGCCCTTGGGCTCATAGATTTGTACCGGGTCGCCATCGAAATCAGGATCGGCAAACAGCTCCGTGGCCTTCTTGAAATCAATGATGGTGAAGTAGTACTTGTCGTAATCCTCATTGATGCGCGTGCCGCGCCCGATGATCTGCTTGAACTCGGTCATGGACTGGATACGCTGATCCAGAACGATGAGTTTGCAGGTCTGCGCATCCACTCCAGTTGTCATTAGCTTTGAGGTGGTGGCAATAACGGGGTACTTGGACTCAGGGAAGATGAAATTGTCGAGCTCGGCTTTGCCCTCTTCGTTGTCGCCGGTAATGCGCATCACGTACTTGCTGTTCTGTGCCACGAGATCGGCGTTCTCGTTGACCAAGGCTTGGCGCATACGCTCGGCGTGATCGATGTTGTCGCAGAAAACGATAGTTTTATCGAAACGATTTGTTTGCTTCAGGAAGTCGCTGATCTTTTTGGCAACCAGTTCCGTGCGCTTTTCCAGAACGAGGTTTTTGTCAAAATCCCGCTGGTTGTAAATCCTATCCTCGATCTGATTGCCGTATTTATCGACCATGCCTTTATCAGGGCGCCAGCCGGTGAGGTCTCTATCTAGGTCAATGCGTACGACCTTGTAGGGTGCCAGAAAGCCGTCGTCGATACCCTGCCGCAGGGAGTAGGTGTAAATCGGTTCGCCGAAGTAATCGATGTTGGATACTTCTTTGGTTTCCTTCGGGGTAGCTGTCAGTCCGATCTGTGTGGCCGACGAGAAGTACTCCAGAATCTCCCTCCAGGCCGAGTCGGCTGCTGCACTGCCTCGATGACACTCGTCGATGACGATCAGGTCGAAGAAGTCACGACTGAACTGCTTGTAGATATTGCGTTCTTCTTCTGTACCCGTGACAGCCTGATACAGCGACAGATAAATCTCATACGACTTGTTGGCCTGCCGCTTCTGGATTTTGGTCATTGCCGAACCGAAGGGCTTGAAATCGTTGGTCATGGTCTGATCAACCAGGATATTGCGGTCGGCCAGGAACAAGATGCGTTTTTTGGCTTTGGATTTCCACAAGCGCCAAATGATTTGGAAGGCGGTGTAGGTTTTTCCGGTACCGGTGGCCATGACCAGCAGCAGGCGGTTCTGGCCGCGAGCGATGGCTTCAATGGTCTTGTTGATGGCCAGTAACTGGTAGTAGCGCGGGGTTTTGTTGCTGCCGTCGCTGTAATAGTCCTGCGAAACCAGTTCGCTTTGTGTTGAGTTTAGGCCAAGGTGTTCTGCCCACCATTGCCAAAGCACATCCGGCTCCGGCAATTCGTGCAGAGCCAACTCGCGCTCGATGACGCCGTCTTTGGCAATTTTGTTGTGAAATAGGAAACCGTCACCATTGCTGCTGAAAACGAAGGGCACTTGCAGCATTTCTGCATATCCCAGCCCCTGTTGCATGCCATCGCCCAACGAGTGTTTGTTGTCCTTTGCCTCGATGACTGCGATAGGCATGTTGGGCTTGTGGAACAAGACGTAGTCGGCGCGTTTGTTTTGAGCGCGAGTGTGCAGCTTGCCTCGGACGATGATGCGCCCCTTGGTGAGCGGAAACTCTTCACGTACCTGAGTAGCTATATCCCAGCCCGCCTGCTCAAGTGCGGGGGTAATGAACTTGGTGCAGATGTCGCGCTCTGACAGCTCTTTCTTGTTCATACGCCATTCCCTCCCGGCTTGTGCTCAGAGGAACTGGCCCTCAATTCGTGAACTCGCGCGTACTCCAACACCAAGATTTCGATCATCGACGCCACTGAACGGCGCTCGCGATCAGCCGCCAACCGCAAAAGCTGCTTGATCTCGGCGGAGGTGCGGATGGAAAGGGTTTCGTCCTTCAGGCGTGACATGGCAGTGTCTCGACAATTGCGTCACGCAAATGTACTGCCTTTGCAATAACTTGTGCAATGCAAAGTTCACCACTCGCACCATCGTTGCGGACGCTCGCCGATCACAGCTCGGCGTTCAATGCAAATGTGGCAATGAACGATGACCGTCCTCGGACGGCGGTGGCTGGAAGCGCGCCTGGGGGAATGAGTCAAAGGCGATTTTGTAAGGAAAACCTACCGGATGCTTGCTGCAGTTTGACTTCCCGCCGCAGCCAAACGCCTGGAGGTTGGTTCGACGAAATCGTGCGCATGGTGCTCCTCTTCTGCTCGCAGGGCATCCAAGCGAGCGGACGCGAGGGAGGTAAAAACACTGTGCAGCCCTGTTCAAAAACCACGCGCGGGCGTATCACTGACGGGGAATGGCCGGGGGCAGAATTTTGCCAGGCAACAAGGGGGCACAACTGTCGAGCTCCCGCACAAAGTCCGCCAACTCGCAACCCAGCGCTTTGAGCCAGATGCGGAGCTCGATCACATCCAGCCTGCGCACCCCCGTTTCGCACTTGCTCACGTCCGCTTGCGTCCAAGTCAAGCGGCGCGCCAGCTCCACCTGGCTGACTTGGGCATCTGTGCGTTTGGCGCGCAGCAGCGCAAGCATCTGCTGGTATTCGCGGGTGTAGAGGGTCTTGTACATGGGCAGCTCGGCCCATGAGGTTGCATGCGATCATTGAATATGCGAATATCGCATAATTAAGCGCCCTGCCGCTTTTGAAAATCGGTGGGAAAAGCATCAAAACCAGAACCTGCAAGGATGCCCATGTTTCAAGTAGAGCAACGTTTTGAACGTTCGATGATTAATTTTGGAGAGAAAGAGCGACCGATTCGGCATTATCCCGTTGCCGAAGTAGTTGCTGGTCATCTTGTTTTACACATCATAGGCATTCAGTTGATCAAAGCGCCTGATGGTCACGTTTACAAACGGCGAACGCATCTTATGGTGACAAAGGCCGGGATTGCTGCGGAAATCCTGGAGCAGAACTCGTTTGAAGAGGTGGTCGTTTTTATGGTTATGCCACCACTGAGCCCGACTTCACCTGCACCAGAAATAAAGAGATGCACGGTTATTTTTGAATTTCAGGATAAAGAGCAGCCTGACTCAAAAGGATGGGGATGGGGGTGCGAATGTGATGGTGAAACATTTGTCGATCCAACGGATGATATTGACCTGATCAATATCACCGGCAAGAAAATATTGTGGAAATCAGAATAAGCAAACACCGGGAGTTTAATTAGCATGTCCAGATTTGACAATTCATACCTTGCAGAATCCGTTGGCTACAACAATGGTCATGCCCGTGGACTGGAGGCTGGTATCGACATGGGCCTGGAGAACGGGTACACCCGTGGGTGGAATGAGGCTACCGTGCTCGGCAATCAGGCTGTGGCTGAGCGTGACGCCACTATCGACAAGTTGTACTCGGCCAATGAACGGCTTGCCGCTGAAAACGCTCAGTTGCGACAACACATCCAGTTGCAGCAGGAGCAGGCGCATGCGCTGCGCGCTGACTACGAAGGCATGCGAATGGCCTTCCTCGGGGCCGTTTCCATCGCCTTCCCCGCCATGAAGGCGGTGGCAAAGCTCCCCCTGCAAGAGCGCAATGACGTGTTCTACCAGTACGGGCGGCAGGCCTTTGAATTGCAATCGAAGGAATATGTTGCTGCAAATCGCTTCCCGCACGATCAGCCGCTCGTGCGGAAGTACCTGCCCATCGCGCATCAGGTTTTCAGCCAAACCTATGCGCAAATGCAGAAGCAAAAAACCGGCCCTGTAGACAAAACAAAAGATAATAGTAAGAGCTGAAGAACCACCAATTTATGCCCCAAATGGCATAAGGAGGGTAATTCAGATGATATGTACTGTATAGGTGTCGTATTGGCTCCATGATGGCTCCATGATGGCTCCATGATGGCTCCATGATGGCTCCGTGATGGCTCCGTGATGGCTCCGTGATGGCTCCGTGATGGCGCTATTCACGGGATGCTGCATTACTTTCCTTCGTAACGCATTCGCGAGCTTATGCGACACCTTCTCAGCACATATACGACCCATGATGGCAAATAGAGGTTGCCTTATCTGTTCGCCTCAAAATATTTCTTCTGGTCACAAAGCGGGAGTGCAGCATTACTCCCCGAAATTTTGCCGCCGCGCATCGAATGGACTCTTGCCGAATGCATAGTTGCTGCGATACGTACACATTTTTGCTGATTTTTGGCACAAATTGACCTTATTGACAGCATTTTCAGGATTTTTCTTGCTGCGATACATACCACTTTTGGCGGCGATACGTACACATTTTTGGGGAGTAATGCTGCACTGTGACCAAGAAAACACCCTCTGCGAACGATGCGGTTCGAACTTGCCATCGAAACAAGCACTCCTGCAACCATACTTTGTCGCCATAATCATGATGCTTGACAACAAACTTTATGCTTTATGAATCCAGTCAATGCGCTGTTTTGATTGCGAATTCATAGCATCTTGCGCCCACTCGGCGACTCCTGTATCAGTGTTTAATAAAATCTTGTCCCCACTCGGGATTCGAAAGCAAGACCAGGCTTTTACCACATTGCTTCCACATAGTATGTATAGAGAATCATTTAATGGCACACTTCGTGCGAATACATTATTGTGTCGCATTGCAACAGAGGAATCAGTTGGCGAATCATTGTCCCCGGATACCATAGGCTTATATTTAAGGAAAATTAGGCAAGTCGCGATTCGCGCATCCGTTAATAACTATCAACAACTAGCGCCTGAAATTTTTGTGCGAGATTTGCAAGAACGTATAGACTCGAAAAAAATCACACAGGCGACTGCACGCCTAGAGAAAGCTGCGGCCCTATTTTATTTGGCAGATCAAGGAAAGATGGCCATGGACTCTGGTTCCTGTGATTTATGGCGATTTGAATTGGCGTACCGTGACATCTCATCAATGTCTGTTGGCGCTCTGCCGAAAAAATCAAAAAACACCTCTTCAAATAAACTCAAATCATTTTCTGATGAGGTTTTTGATTTTCTTATGAAAAAGACCTTAAATCAAAAATCAGATACCACTCACAACCTACTACTCTTCATCAGAGCAAACCTTCTTATTGGACTGCGTCCTGTCGAGTGGCTAAATGCTTGTTTTATCAACTATCAACACAGAAATGCCTTGGGTGAGTTGGTGGTTCTACCTGATGGATCGATAAAGAGATCTCCAGCGCTCGAGGTTAAAAATGCAAAGCACTCCAGTATTCGCGGAAATGGAGAGAAGAGAATTATTTTACTCGACAATCTTGATGACGTAAAAATACAATACATTCACCAATGGCTTCAGGTAGTCAATAAATTAAAAACAGATGATTTAATATCACTATCAGAAGCCGATATAAACAAAAAAGTATATGGAAGCATGCAACGCGTGATGCGCAATTTATTGATGGGAAATGACCCGAAAGAGAATGTTCCAACCATTTACAGCACCAGACATCAGGCTGTAGCCAATGCACGTGCGGATGGGCTGTCCCAAAAGGAAATAGCGGCGCTATTTGGGCACAGCAGCACCAATACAGCTCGAAGACATTATGGAAAGAAGACCGCAGGTTATTCCGGGCGAACTATGCGTCCTGCGCCTGAATCGCTTCAGGCTGTCCGTAGCACGATTGCCGTGCGTCCCAAGGCTGCGCGAGCCGAAGCTTCTCCTGGCTTGGGCTGATTGCTTCAGCGTGGGTGTTGTTTTGCCAGAGGAAGCGTAATGATTTATTTTTTTGGAGACACCCATGGCCACTTCGGGCATGTGCTGGAGGTCGTCTCCAGAGATCGCCCGGCAGCCATCGTCTTCCTGGGCGACTTGCAGGCACAGCGCCCGTTGGATACCGAGTTGGAATCCATCCTGGGAATGACCGAAGTCTGCTTCATCCATGGCAACCATGACACGGACTCCGATGCCGACTACGACCACCTGTTTGGCTCGGCCTTGGCAGACAGGAACTTGCATGGGCGCGTTGCCCTGATCGATGGTGTACGCATTGCCGGGCTGGGCGGCGTCTTCCGGGGACAGGTGTGGACGCCCCCAGTTGATTGGCTCTACGAGTCTCCTGAAGAGTTCACGGCGCGCTGCGATAGGGGCAACCGCTGGCGCGACGGGCTGCCGCGCAAGCACCGCAGTTCCATTTTCCCGGAGGATTACTTTCGCCTGGTGTCCCAACGCGCCGACATCCTGGTAACGCACGAGGCTCCCAGCGCCCATCCGCACGGCTTTGAGGCCATTGATGAACTGGCGCGCAGCTTGCGTGTGGGCAAGGCGTTCCACGGCCACCACCATGACTGTCTGGACTACAGCCACGACTGGGAGCGGCTGGGGTTTGCCGCCTTTGGCGTGGGGTTTTGCGGGGTCACCGATATGAACGGCGGCTGCATTCAGCCGGGGAAGTTTGACCAGGCACGGGCAGCACGCCTGCGGCAGGGGAGTGCATGAAAGACCAACGACAAGAGCGCTTGGGGCGCTTGCAGCGCGAGTACCATCGCAACCATCCATGGCGGCTGGGGCCGAGCGGATTGTTTGTCCCGCACAGCTATACCGAGGTCAAGCAGGATGCATTGTCTTGGTGGGATGACGTGGGCTTCATCCTCAATCGTCGGCGCGTCATCGTGTGGTGGCGGCATCCGCGCCACGTGTACCGCGATGCCATTGAAGAGCTGGCGCAAGAGCAAACTGGCGAGTTCCCGTTCGACGATTGGTTGACGCGAGGTGCAATTCCGAACTACCGCAAGGTAGGTCGATCGCGCAAGAAAATCGTCAGTTGCACCTGCCGCCCGCCATCTGAAGCATCACGTGCCTATTTCCAGCGTCTGCGAGCCCTGGAACAGGAAATGTCAGCGCAAGGGATTGACTGCAGTGTGCGCCCCAGCAGCAAGCGCAAGCGCCTGTCGTGGGCAACCGGGCTGGAGTTGGTTGCGCCACTGGAGGTGCGCAACGAACAGGAGCTTGCCGTCGTGGCCGATCTGGCCCGGCGCCTGCTGCTGGGCAGAACCACGCTTGAGCGGGAATTCGCCGACTATTGCTACGACAAGGCGATCTGGTTATCCGAGGCAGCAGCCAGAGCATAGCCATCCATTGCAATAGGCTGGATGGCCGAGGCATCTACTGTGGCCATGCGTCAGGCAATTTGCTTGGTCATCTCTTTGAGGACGGTGTGCAAGATGGCTCTGAGGCATCGCAATTCGCCTGCCAGGGTAGCTGCCAGTTCTGGGCGCGTCTGGACGATTCGGGCGTTATCGGCCTCAACCTCGGCGTACAGCGTTTCAGCTTCCGGCATCACACGATGGCGCAGGTTTTCCAATAGGCGCTCTGCTGTGCCTTTGGCCAGGTTCAGTGCCTCCCCAGCTTGCAGCAGCACGCCACGATGGATATTGGAGAAATGGTGAACGCCCAAAATGGGCCAGGCCAGTGGGGTTTGCGCGGGCCAGCCGTTCTTGTCAAAGGCGGGGGAGTCGTAGGTGGCGACGCTGAGCAGGTCATAGAACGGCGCCAGCTGCACGCCCTCGTGCGAGACCAGAAAGCTCAGGTTTTTCAAGTGGGCATCGCTGTTGCCCACGAGCACGTTGAACACCAGCCAGCCAAACAGCCGCGTGCGTGCCACAGCCGGGCTACGGCAGGCCCTGGCCAAAGCCGCCAAGCTATCCATGCTGCCCTGGCTGTACTTGAAGCCTCGATCGAGGCCAAGCAACTGGCAAGCATCAATGGCGTGACGACGCTGCCACCCCTGGGGGCCTGGCACCCGGTCAAAACGATCAACCAGGTACACCGGCGAGGGCACGTAGCGTCGATGCACGTTGGGCACATCCAGGCCGAGTCGCTGGGCCAGCCGCATGACAAACCATTCGTTGATGACGGAATGAGGGTAGTCCTCGTCAGGGTGATCAGGCTTGAGGATGTGGGTGGAAGGCGTGGCACCGGCAGGCTCAAACAATGCGCCCTCTTGCAAGACAACGGCCAGCTTGTGCTGCGCCCCAGCCAGCGACATGCGCTTGATTGCTGCGTGCGTCAACGGCGCCTTCGGCATCTGCAGGATGCGCGCCTGCAAGGGCTCATCAGGCAAAGGGCGCAACGGCTCGGTGGCTTGGGGCGCGGCCTCGGGCGGCAGTAAGGTCAGCGATCCGGCAGACTCCGCGCCATACCACCCCAGCAGGCCGAAAGCATCGGCAGCATCCAGCCTGGCATCACCGGCCAGCAGGGTGCGTTGCCCCTCCTCGGGCAGCAGATTGTCAAAGTACCACTGCACCGGGCGCTGACTGGCGCCGTCCAGCAAGGGCTCGGCGCTCAAGGGCAGGTGCGGGCTCAGCGCAAAGGCCTGCGGGTGGTTCAACCAGCTTGCGGCGTATTGAAAACTCCACAGGCCTGCCACCTCTTGCAGGCTGCCGACTTCCTGCTGATTGATCGAGGCACGCAGTGAGCGGCCATTCATGACTGCCCCTTGCTGCGCACAGCCTCAAGATGTGCAGCCACGTCCTCTGGCACATCCACCATGACGCGGATGCCCAAACCCTCCAGCACCTGAAAGAGCTTTCCCCACTGCACGGATTCGCTGCCACGCTCCACCTTGCCCAGGAAGTTCTCACTCACGCCGACACTACCGGCAGCATCGTCTTGGCGGATTTTTTGCGCCTTGCGGCTGGCACGTACCACTTTGCCGATGGTTGATGCGCTGGTTATGGGTATATTCATGGTCAATCCTCACAATTGCAAGGATTTTGAGCCAAACGAAGAGCCTTGACAATAAATCCACTCAGTCATGCGGATTTGCACGCCAGTCGGTTCTTCCGCAAAAAAATCCTTACAATCACGAGGATTTTTAGAGTAGACAACGCTGCGCGTTGCCTGCTCTCTACTCGTTTCTACGAAACCCGGAGAAATACAGCTACAGCCACCATCAGATGGCAAGCCATCTCGATCATCAGCCCAGCTTCTTGGCCAAATCTTCCGCTCGCGGATGGTAGTAGCGCTTGAGCATGCGCAAGTCTCGGTGCCCTGTCACTGCGGACAACTCCAGCACGTTGGACAACTTTTCTGCCAGCCTCGAAGCCGCTTCATGGCGGGTATCGTGAAAGTGAACGTCGCTCA
Source organism: Comamonas sp. (assembly GCA_028690035.1). Taxonomy (GTDB): domain Bacteria; phylum Pseudomonadota; class Gammaproteobacteria; order Burkholderiales; family Burkholderiaceae_C; genus Comamonas. The sequence goes on from JAQVCA010000005.1 coordinate 13,843, forward strand.
GGAAGCCTGGTTGCGGCCTTCTGCGTGCGGCTTTGCAGTCAGCCAGGTAGTCCTGCTGCGCTCGCTCAATCGCCCGCGCAAACCCCTTGCGCAACGCCATCGCAGTCGTCGGAAATACCGACCCAGCCACCCGTTCAACAGGCTTTCCGCGTTCTGTCTTCGGGCGCGAAGGCAGCTCCTTCAGAATACTGACCGCCGTCGTGGACAGCGGCACGGTGCGCGCATCACCATTCTTCGTGTCCGGCAGGTGCGCGGTGCGTCGTTTGAGATCGACGTTCTCCCACTGAAGGGCCAGCAACTCGCCCCTGCGCATTGCCGTTTCCAACGCCAGCCGCACCAGCGGCAGCAACCACGGATTACGCGCCCCCTTGGTGAAGGTTCCATCCTGTTGGCGCACTCCGCCCGTCAGCGCTGCCAACAAGTAGCTTTCCTCTTCATGCGAAAGCCGCCGATCCCGCGCTCGCGCCTTTTCCGGCCGCTTCACCAACGGAATCGGGTTCTCGACATGGATGCCCCACTCTCGTCGCGCATGGTTGAACACTGTGGAAAGCACGTCGATTTCCCGATTGACGGTGCCTCCAGTCACCTCCTTGAGCCGACGGTCACGCCACCTGGCGACCTCCGTACTAGTGATGGCCGTCATCTTCAGACCCACCAACGCCGCATCGCGCAAGAGCACATCGATCTTCACGGACTCGATGGCAGCAGACTTCTTCCCCGGCGTTATCTCCTGCTGATAGCGTTTGAGAATCGCTGCAAGCGTGTTCTTCTCAGCCTCCCGCCGATCGATGAACCCCTTGGTTTCCAGTTCGCTCTCAACCGTGCGAACCCACTTCTCGGCATCTTCCTTGTACGTGAAGGTGCGGGACTGTTCCGGGAAGCCCTTGCGCCTCACCTTGGCCCGCCACTGATACTCCCCGCGCTTTGTAATTTGCCCCATGTCGCATTTGCCTCACATCGTCGCCAATGGCCCAAGAATGGCCCAACAAATGCTATCACGGACACAGATACCAGGGAGAAATGTAAAAAATCGATACGTTCGGGACGTAGAGGCCGGAGGTTCGAATCCTCTCACCCCGACCAGGTTTCTATAGGGAAAAGGCAGTTCTTGCCCCCTCCCACACGCCAAAAAGAGGCGTTTAGTGGGAAATCTGTGGTTCAGCAGAGCCACCACAGCAAAAAAGCGAAGTCGACTAAAAGCAACGCTATACGTAGTTCCAGCAACTTTTTGGAGCTATGCCTGTGGCACATATCGAAAATCGCTCGCGAACCAGGGTCACCGTCAAAAATCGCGATGACCTGACGCGTTTCTTCCCTTTCAATAAAAATGATGCAGCAAAGCTGTACTTCGCTGAGCTGAAGGCTCAAGGCCTCAAACCAGCTGCGACCGTCCTAGACGAGGCATACCTCGTGCGTTACAAGGCCAATGGTCGACGCCAGACGTTCACAGCCACCAGTCATGATGAAGCAATCGCTGTAAAAAAGCGCATTGAAGCAGAGCAGCATTCAGGCCTGTTCATCAACTACAGCAAAGCGCACCAAACAACTTTTGCCGACCTGCTCACTCGCTACCTGCATGAGGAGGCTCCGCGCAAGAAGGGCTTTCTCGTCATTGGCTACCAAATTAATTCTTGGCTCCAAGATGTTGGGCTCGAACGCCAAGATATCGCTGCCATACACGCCGCACACCCCAATCCGCACAACCCTGCACTGCGCATTCCCAAGACCACTGGTCGGCGCATGTCTTCTACCTGCTCAACTGTTGCATTCATTCGCAAAAGCTTTGTAGCAATTGGCCCAGAGGACTTCAGGGACTACATAGATGAGCGCCTGCAATCAGCAGAACCAGCCACTGTGGATCGCGAACTTGACGTGTTCCGTGCGGTTTGCAAAACGGCTATCGCCACTTGGCGCATCCATGTTCACATGGACCCGATGGCTGGATTGGAGCGCCCTAAATACTTCAACGAACGCGACCGAAGACTACGCCCAGGCGAAGAAGAGCGACTCATGGAAGCAGCAGCGGATGAAGACAAACGCTGGACCGAGCGCTTACTCGCCGACCAACATTTTGAAAACCGCCCTTCGTCAACGAAGTACCAACGACTCATAGCCATTCAAGAAGCACGCGACGTAGTACAACAAGGCCATGGACTCATCCCCATGCTGTCAACGTTCCTGCAGTTCCAACTCATGACCGGAGCGCGCAGAAGTGAAACGTTAAAACTCACTTGGGCACATGTTGACCTAGAACGTCAAGCGGCCTTTCTTCCCGAAACGAAGAATGGGCGCCCGCGCACGCTGCCACTGCGCCTGGACTTGGTAGCGCTACTGCAGCAACTCCCCCGAACAGGCGAGTACGTTTTTCCAATTCCTGCGGACTATCTACGCAACGCCTGGAGCCGCATGTGCCAAGCAGCAGGCATTGAAACAGAGGGAGAGGGACGGCTGCGCATCCACGACCTGCGCCATGAAGCCATCTCACGCGTTGCCGAGGTGGGTAGCCAAACGCCCGGAGGCTTCTCTTTGCTAGACCTGCAGGCATTCAGCGGACATCGCGACCCACGCATGTTGATGCGCTACACCCACTTGACCCCGACTGGGCTGGCTCGTCGTCTTGACCTGGCCTTCTCACAAAAGGGCCTAAAGGACGGCACCACTACCGTGCATAAAGGGCGAATGCGTCTCACCACAGCAGCGCAGCAGTCCATGCAAGAGCTGATGACCCTGCCCCTGTCAAACCAGATAGCAGACAACGGGTTCGAGATTGCACAGCTTGCCACGGTAGAACAAGCCCACAAAACATTGCCAAGCAATGTAGTGAGCTTTCACAACTACCGAAAAGCGGCTGCAGCATAAAGCACCTGCCTACAGGTGGCATCCGCTTGCACTCCCGCATTGATGGCTGAAGCCTTTAGGCCAAGAATCGGTGTGGGAGAGGACAGGTGATTGCCACACACCAGACGTTGCCCACCTCGTGAAATGGTTTCATCATGCAGTTCTCACCCAGTAATATCGACACCCGACCGCATTCTTCCTTTGTTGGGATACATCAGGAGTTGTGTTTCTCACCGAGCTGGTTACACCGTGCATCTAAAGGCTACGCTTCCATTGGCGCCAAAGAACTTGGGAAAGCAGGCACTGCGCCAGCACACCGCATGGTTGCCATGCTTTTGTTGGGACAGCTTTTCCCTGGGGACTCGGTGCTACACCGCTGTGGCAACCGTAAATGCCACAACCCATACCACCTGTACATTGGCGGCGATGCTGAAAATAAGCGCGATGCAAAGCTACACAGGACGAGTGGGCAACTTTGGGGAAATCTCTATCAGACCTGCGGCTTCGGCACTCACATCGTTGAGATGCAGCAACCGCTGGTGTTGAGCACAGAAACTTGTCGAAGGTCACTCAAGTTCAAAGGCTTTACTCCGTGCGCATGTTTTCACGTTGACTGGCTCGCAGCAACCACTGATGGCTACCCGCAACTGCATGGCCATCAACTTCCAGCAGATATAGCAGGAGCGCACCGCAAGATTCACCAGTTATTCTGCGGCCCCATCGACAGATACGACATCGTTGGACACCGCTGTGGAGACCCGACTTGCCTCAACCCTTACCATCTCGCCATTGTGGGCCGGGCAGACATCGGCGAGTGGAATCTGAAGTACGACAAGCGCTTCAAGCTAACACCTGCAGACCACGCCCGAATTGCCTTATCCACAGCTACGAATGCACAACTTGCCGCAGATTTTGGTGTGCATCCTCAAACGATTCAAAGCTACAGGTTGTCTGGCCGCAACGGTCGACAAACTGGCAGAAATTATTCAAGAGTTCGCACAACTACATAGTCACTCAAAGGCGCGTGATGCTGGACGCACTGCTTCCCATCACCGGTGATGCTACACAGTGCAAGCTCCCTATCTGGTAAGTGTTACCCAGGTAAAATTTCCGAGGTTATGTCTGCACCACTGGCACTACTTACCTGCGTCACATCCTGGCGCCTTTCACTCCACTGGGCAGGACGCTTGAGCTGCTGGCGTTGATTAAGCACGGCTATCGCGTCCGATGTGTTAAACCACATTTGCTGCACTTGTTGGACGGTGTCAGCGGAAAAGTCGTAGCCACGGCCAAACTGCTTGCCGGACATAGGCACCATCTGCTGTATCTCGTGACAGGCATGGTTGATACCAGCAAGCAATTGCTGCAGCCGCTGCTCCGAGCGCGCAGGGTCGGCTGAGCACTGGGCATGAGCGTCAACCACGTGAGGCCTAGTAGGTTGCACCACCAAGCGCTTTGCCTCTTCAAGCGCCAGTCGTACCTCTTGTTGAATCTCAGGGTCTGCTAAATGAATGTCTCGATAGGCATAGCCTGCGGCCTCGTTCAGTTGGAGACGGGCAAAGCAGATGCAGCCTTTAATCCGAGAGCGCTGCTCCTGGAGTTCTTTTTCTTCGCGACGCTGGCGCGCAGGTACCAGTGCGCGGTCATGAATCGCTTGCACCAACTGCTTGTAACGCTCAGGATTTCCCAGCGTTGCTTGGCGCAGTCGCTCTTGAAATTCCAGTGGAATGTCAGTCTCGTGCAGGGAAAAAGAGCACAAGTACTCCTGGGCGGACAGACCGCGCTGGTCATCCGTTCCCTTGATATAGATATTGCGGTACAACATCACGCTTGTCGCGTTGATTTTGAGAGATACCGAAAACGGGCTGGCGATAGCACCAGTGTCCGGGCTAGATGTTGGGGATGTGTTCATACAAAGTCCTAAAGATTCTTCAGAACATGTATAGGCACGCCGCAGCGGTAAATTGAAGATGGGCGTGAAGATTTTTTCACTGTACGACCACACTTGACGATGACCGCAGTGGCTGAAGAAGTTCTGCCAAAGCTGCATCAAAACCCGAAAATTTCAGCCGGTAGATGGGTCGGTATGTGGCCAACACCAGTCAAAAAAAGGCACAGGGTACGTGACCTCTCCGACGTTAAGAAGAGTCATGTAGGGGGGCGTAGTTCTCCGACCTCTGTCGGAGAACTACGCCCCCCTACATGTGCTGGTCTGCGGGATACTTAGGATGGAGCTCTGCCTGGTGCGCTGTAATGGTCTTTGCCGTGTAAAAAATAGGGGCTTCTGTGACATAGTTGTCCTGTAGGCAACTAATCACAAGCTGGCTCATACACACAAAACTACGCGGGATTGCTTTGAACGTTTTTGAATTTCGCCAAACGCTGGTCAACGAGTACGCTCAGTTCACGCGTAGCTTCACACGCATCAAGGCCGATGACATCCGGACTTTTGTCGATGCAGAGTACACATCGCAGAAGTACTGGCCTGAACCCCTCATCCAAGTTAACCCGAATTTTCAGCCGGGTGGCAGCGTCGAATCGCTGTGCGAAGCTGGGCAGCTCAACCCACAGTGTGCAGAAATCTTTCGCTTTGGAAAAACAGTCTCCTCCGCTGGCGAGACACTGCCCTTGTACAAGCACCAAGTGGAGGCTATCAGTTTGGCCTCGGCAGGCGAAAGTTATGTGCTGACGACCGGCACAGGCTCCGGCAAATCACTCTCCTATTTCATACCCATTGTGGATGCTTGCCTCGCGGCAAGATTGGCCGACAAAACGCCTAGAACCCGGGCCATCGTCGTTTACCCAATGAACGCACTGGCGAACAGCCAGCTGGAAGAACTCAAGAAATTCCTGGGCGCCGACCCTGGTACCCGAGCCGTGACGTTCGGGCGCTTCACTGGGCAAGAGAGCACCGAAGAGCGCGAGGCCATGAAGGCGAACCCGCCGGACATCCTGCTGACCAACTTCATGATGTTGGAGTTGCTGCTCACTAGGCAAAACGCTATTGACCAGCAAGTCATTGCCAATGCCAAGGGCCTGCGGTTTATGGTTTTGGATGAGCTACACACTTATCGCGGTCGCCAGGGTGCCGATGTTGCCTTGTTGGTACGCCGTGTGCGTGAAGCGCTGGCCGACCGCCTAGTCTGTATCGGAACGTCGGCCACCATGGCCACTGACGGCACAGAAATCGAGCGTAACGCCAAGGTGGCGGAAGTCGCAAGTCGCTTGTTCGGCATCAAGATTCCGGTGACCAACATCATTACCGAGACCCTCAAGCGCACCACACCTGAGACCGAAACCCTTGAAACTATCGCCCCCCGCCTGGCTGGCGCGATTCAAGCAGGCGTCCCCCAAGACCTCGATTTCGCGGCCATGGCACAGCACCCTGTGTCCATCTGGGTGGAGCTGACACTGGGCTTGACGTACGAGAGCGGCAAACCACGCCGCGCCAAACCCAAAACCCTGGAGCACGCTGCCCAACTGTTGGCTGAGGCCTCCGGGCTGGAGCCAACCCAATGCAGCGACTATTTGCAGCGTTTCCTGCTCAAGGCTTACAACGTCGCAGACCCTTCCGGTAAATCGCTATTTGCTTTCAAGCTGCACCAGTTCATATCTGGTGGTGGAAAAGTTTTCACCTCGCTGGAAACACCGGGGCAACGCACCGTCACCCTGGATGGTCAGCAGTTCGTTTCAGGCGACCGCAGCCGCCACCTCTACAACGTCCACTTCTGCCGCGATTGCGGGCAAGAGTACATCCCTGTTTGGGATCAAGACGGCGCGGAGGGACGCACTTTTGCCGTTCGCAGCATCGAAGAACGTGAGCATGAGGACGATGCCATCAAGGCGGGCTTCCTGATGCCAGATGTCTCAGGCATCTGGGACGAGGGTAACCTTGAAAACTATCCAGAGACTTGGATTGAAGAGCGCACGGACGGCGAATGGCGTGTCAAACCTGCGCAAAAGAAGTTCTTACCGCAAGCGGTCAAGGTGCGCTCTGATGGTGTGATTACCAATACAGGCGGCTTGAGAGCCTGGTTTATCCCCGGCAGCTTCAGGTTTTGTTTGTCCTGCGGAGTCACCCACACCACTGCCGGTAAAGACTCACTGCGATTGACATCCCTGTCTGGTGAAGGCCGAAGCTCGGCGACCACCATGCTGACCTTGGCCTCACTGCGTTACTTGTACGAACAAGACCACGAGCTCTCGCCTGATGCCAAAAAGGTGTTGGGCTTTTCCGATAACCGACAGGACGCATCACTACAGGCGGGGCATTTCAATGACTTTTTACAGGTATTGCTCACCCGCTCCGCCTTGTATTCGGCCCTGGAAGCTGCGCCGAACCACGTTTTGTCGGAAAAGGACATTGCCAACGCTGTCTTCGTCGCTCTAGGGTTTGACCGCGATGACTACGCAGTGCGCGCCGAATACATGCAGCAGCCTGATGTCAAAGGCAACACCCGGCGCCAGGTGCAAGAGGCGATGCGCTCCATCCTCGGGTATCGGACTTTCTTTGACCTGCGCAGAGGATGGCGTTTTAACAACCCCAACTTGGAACAGCTGGGGTTGATGCAAATCCATTACCAGGACATTGATGATCTGGCGGCCGATGAGAAGGAGTGGAGTGAAGCACCCCAAGTGCTGCGTGCAGCCAGACCCGCTGAACGCGCCCATGTACTGCGCTTACTGTTTGGTTTCATGCGCGAGGGCTTGTGCGTGGCATCACGCTACCTAGACCGCACAGAACTCGACCAATTGCGCACGGTCAGCTTCGCCAATCTCTGCGAGCCCTGGGGCTTCACGGAAGATGAACGGCCCGTTCCTGCACGATGGTTTGTCACCAATCGGCCCAAGGAGGAGAAGCCACACCGCAGCAAGCGTCAGAAGCTGGAAGAGTACTTGGCTATTGGATCCAGCCGCTCTCGCTTGGGCAAAGAGCTGCGCAAGAGCAGCACCTGGGGCGGTGGCAATCCGTTTTACAAAGAAATCAAGGATGCAACGTACGGCAACGTGGTGTCAGCCCTGCTCAAAGCCGCTGAAAGCTATGGCCTGGTTCGCAAGGAAGAAACCGACTTTGGTCTCACTGGCTGGCAGCTCAATGGCAGCGCCATGCTCTGGAGCGTGGGAGATGGCACCACCGGCCGCCAAGCCCACGACAACGCATTCTTTCGCAATCTTTATAGGAATATCGCCAAACTTTTGAGCGAGCCCGCCCATCGGCTGTTTGACTTTGAGGCTCGTGAGCACACCGCCCAGGTGGAGCAGGAAGACCGTCTGGAGCGCGAGGCCCGGTTCCGCTTCACGGACAAAGACCAGGGCGAATGGCGTGAAAAACACGGCCATGAACTCGAATGGCTCCCGGTGCTGTTCTGCTCCCCCACTATGGAGCTGGGCGTGGACATCTCCTCGCTCAACACCGTGTACATGCGCAACGTGCCGCCCACCCCTGCAAACTACGCCCAACGCAGTGGCCGCGCAGGCCGTGCGGGGCAGCCGGCCTTGGTCATCACTTACTGTGCCAGTCAGTCCCCACACGACCAGTATTACTTCCGTGACCCGGTGCGCATGGTGCATGGCCAAGTCAATGCACCCACCTTGGACCTAGCCAATCGCGAACTGGTGCAAAGCCATTTGCAGGCGATTTGGCTGGCCGAAACCGGCAAAAAACTGGGTAACAGCATTCGCGACTTGCTCGACATGGAAAAGCCCAAAGAGCTGCCGCTGCTGATGGAGCTGGCCGATGAGCTCTCCAAACCAGCTGCCCAGCGCAAAGCCCATGAGCGTGGCTTGGCGATACTGGGCATGCTCAAAGATGAACTCACGCCCGAGCGTGCCCCTTGGTTCACGCCAACCTGGCCGGAGGCGGTTTTTCAGCGGGCTTTCAAGGAGTTTGATGGCGCTTTGAACCGCTGGCGTGACCTCTACCAAGCTACGGCGCAAGCCATTGAACTCAACTACAGCAAGGAAAACAACCCAGCCGCCAGCGAGCGTGAACGCCGTGAGGCCCAGCAACGCCATAACGAGGCCCGCAAGCAACGCGACCTGCTGCTGGCTGGCAACAGCGCCTTTAATAGCGATTTCTACACCTACCGCTATCTGGCCAGCCAGGGCTTCCTGCCGGGTTACAACTTCCCGCGCCTGCCGCTGATGGCCTACATCCCAGCCCGCCGGGGCAATATCGGCCGCGAAAGCTTCCTATCGCGCCCGCGCTTCTTGGCGCTGAGCGAGTTTGGCCCCTACAGCCTGATTTACCACGAAGGCAGCCAGTACCGAGTCATCAAAGCCTTGCTCACGATTGGCGGCCAAGACCAAGTGGCCGAAGGCGCCAAATTGCCCACCGAAGTGGCGCGTCTGTGCCCCATCTGCGGCTATGGCCACTTTCGCACCCAGCGCGATGCAGACCGCTGTATTTCCTGCGGAGCTTCACTGGATGGTGCCGAAGAGGTCAAAAACCTCTACCGCATCGAAAACGTCTCGACCAAACGAGCCGAACGCATCACTGCCAACGAAGAAGAGCGCGTGCGCCAGGGCTATGAAATGCAGACCACCCTGCAATTCGCCCAGGCCGATGGCAAGCTGCAGATGGTTACTTCCGTGGTATCCGATGCGCAAGGCCAGCCTTTGCTGGAGCTGCAGTACGGCCCAGCAGCCACCATCTGGCGCATGAACTACGGCTGGAAGCGGCGCAAAGATAAAAAAGTGCTGGGCTTCATGATTAACCCGGTGACAGGCCACTGGGTCGGTGGCGAAAACGAAGCTGGCGATAGTGAGGGCGACGATGCTCCCCCAGACAAAACGCCCCCGCAGCGCATCGTTCCGTTTGTGGAAGACCGCCGCAATATTCTGGTCGTGATGCCGCACTACACGCTGGGCGTGTTGTCCGAGAAGACCATGACCACGCTGCAATACGCCTTGATGCGTGGCATCGAGGCGGTGTACCAGTTGGAAGAGAGCGAGCTCATGGCGGAACCGCTGCCTGGGCGCGATAACCGCCAGTCCATCCTGTTCTTCGAAGCCGCTGAAGGCGGAGCCGGGGTGCTCACCCGCATTGCCACCGAGCCCAAGGCTTTGCAGGCGGTTGCCGCAGAGGCACTGCGCATCATGCACTTTCAGACACCGGCGCAAGGCCAAGGTTGGAAGAAGTCTGAACTCACCCAAGCGCTGGACGAGCATGGCGCACTGCTGTGTGAGGCTGGCTGCTATCGCTGCCTGCTGTCCTACTACAACCAGCCTGACCACCCCTTGATTGACCGGCAAGACAAGAATGCCGGTGGCCAGCTGCTGGACATTCTGTGCCGGCTCACAGAGTCCACTTCGGCCCTGGGCTCCCAAGGGCGAGCCCCCGAGCAACACAGCGCCGAGCTGGAGCGCATGTCCTCCAGCTCCCTAGAAAAAGCCTGGCTGGCCTATGTTGAGCAGCATGGCCACCTCAAGCCCGACCGGGCCCAGCACACACTCACGGCCGCCGGTGTCAATGCCGACTTCTTCTACGACAACTACGGCCTGGCAGTATTCATCGACGGCCCCCACCACGAAACCGAAAGCCAAAAGGCCAAGGATGCCCAGGCCAACCGCAAGCTGGAAGATCTGGGCTTCATCGTCGTACGCTTTCCCAAAGAACAAGAGCAATGGCCCGCCATATTTGCGGCCAATGCGGACCTGTTTGGCTCCAGCCAGAAAAACTGAATATGAACGCTCCCGTTGCTGAGTTTTACCCCGGCAGTCTCGTCTCGGCCCGTGGCCGTGAATGGATAGTGTTGCCCGAGTCCACCACCGATACCCTGCGCCTGCGTCCCTTGGGCGGTGGTGAGCAAGACGAATCCCTTATCTACCTGCCGCTGGAGCCCCAGCCTGTGGGGCCTGCCACCTTCCCGTGGCCCAGCGTGGCCCAAGCCCGCAACCACTCGGCCAGTCAGCTGCTGATGGATGCCTTGCAACTCAAGCTGCGCAGCGGCGCTGGCCCGTTCCGCAGCTTTGGCAACATTGCCGTAGAACCGCGTGCCTACCAGCTTGTGCCACTGCTCATGGCCATGAAGCTCCCTACAGTGCGCCTGCTGATTGCCGACGACGTAGGTATCGGCAAAACGATTGAAGGAGCCTTGGTAGCCCGCGAAATGCTGGACCGAGGCGAAATCCAGCGCATGGCAGTGCTGTGCCCGCCCCACCTGTGCGAGCAATGGCAGCGCGAACTGGAAGAGCGCTTCCACATCCAGGCCGTCGTGGTGCGCAGCTCCAGCGCCAACCGGCTGGAGCGTGACCTGCCGCCGGGCACCTCGGTGTTTGATGCCCACCCCTTCACAGTCGTCAGCCTGGACTACATCAAGTCCGAACGTCGGCGCGAAGCTTTTCAGCGCTTTTGCCCTGAATTCGTGATTGTGGATGAGGCCCACACCTGCACCCAGGGTGTCCAAGGCCGCCAGCAGCGCTTTCAACTGCTCAAAGGCTTGGCAGAAAACAACCAGCGCCACATGGTGCTGCTCACCGCCACCCCGCACAGCGGCGATGAAGAAGCGTTTTTCAATCTGCTGGGGCTGCTGCGCCAAGACTTCACCCAACTCAAGGACCTGCCCCCTGGTGCCCGTACAGATTTGCGTGAAGACCTATCGCGCCACTTTGTGCAGCGCCGCCGCCCGGACATTGCCGAGTGGCAGGACTCCAGCATGTTCCCTGACCGCAAAACAGCGGAAATCACCTACAAGCTGACCGGCGCCTGGGGCCAGCTGTTCAACGATGTGCTGGACTACGCCCGCGAGCTGGTGGAGCGCTCCGAAGGCAAAGGCCAGCGCGAACAGCGCATGAACTGGTGGGCAGCGCTGGCCCTGTTGCGTTGTATTTCCTCCTCCCCTGCAGCAGCCGTCAATGCCTTGCGCACGCGCCTCAAGGGCGGCCAAGAAGAAGAAAACGAACTCACCCTAGAAGAACTGGAAGCCCAGGCCAGTGAGCGCGTGATGGATGGCCTCGACGATGCCCTGTCCACCGACGATATTGAGCCCGCCGCCCAAACCGAAGACTCCGCCCGCCTGCAAGAGCTCATCGCTGCCGCCGAGAGCTTGGCGGGCGCCGCCAAAGACCCCAAACTGGCCAAGTTGGCCGACCACTTGCAGGCCCTGGTGAAAGAAGGCTTTCAGCCCGTGGTGTTCTGCCGCTATATCGCTACCGCTCACTATTTGGCGGAGTACCTGCGCGGCAAGTTCAAAAAGGCCACGGTCAAGGCGGTCACCGGCGAATTGACACCCGGCGAGCGCGAAGCGGCTGTGGCCGAGCTGGGAGATACAGAACAGCGCATCCTGGTGGCCACCGACTGCCTCTCCGAAGGCATCAACCTGCAAAGCCTGTTCACCGCCGTGGTGCATTACGACCTCAGCTGGAACCCCACCCGCCATGAGCAACGCGAAGGCCGCGTGGACCGATTCGGCCAACAGGCCAAAGAGGTGCGCAGCACCATGCTTTACGGCGAAGACAACCCCGTCGATGGCGCCGTACTGCAAGTGATTTTGCGCAAGGCCGAAAGCATTCGCAAAGAACTGGGCGTGTTGGTGCCCATGCCTGATGATGAAGGCAAGCTCACCCAAGCCCTGCTCAACGCCGTGCTGCTGCGCAAACACAACGCCATGGGGAACAAAGCCCAAATTGGCTTCGACTTTGGCGAACCAGCCCAGCAGATTGAGACCGCCTGGCAAAGCGCCCGCGAAAAGGCTGCCAAAAACCGCTCCATCTTTGCCCAGCGCCGCTTAAAGCCTGATGACGTGCTGCCCGAATGGCGCAAATCCGCCGCCGCCCTGGGCAACGCAGAAGATGTGCAGCGCTTTGTGAACCGCGCCATGGCCAAGCTGGGTGCGGGCCTGGAGCCCTACAAAAACCACTTCAAGGCCCCACTGGGTGAATTGCCCTCCACCTTGAAAGAACGCCTCGCCGCCGAAGGCCTCAGCGGCACCGTGCGCATCGACTTTCATCAGCCGCCAGCCCAAGGTGCCACCTTTATCCAACGCACCCACCCCCTGGTACTGGCACTCGCCGATGCCCTGCTGGAGCAAGCCCTGGACAGCCAAACCAACGAAGCCGATGCCGTTGCCCGCGCCGGGGCGGCATTCGTGGCCCAGGTCAGCCTCAAAACCACCGTGCTGCTGCTGCGCCTGCGCCACCAGCTCACCGTCACCCGTGACCACCAAACGCGCCTCATGCTGTGTGAAGAAACCGTGGCCGTGAGCGCTGCCGGTGCCGAAGCCCTCATCGAACTACCGCTCCATCAGGCCCGGGAGTTGCTGGGCGCGGAAGCCAGCCGCAACATGCCCCCCGTGATTCGCGACCGCCATATCCAGCAAGCCCTGGACAACCTCCCCACCTGGCAACCCGCCCTGGAGGAAATCGCCAAAGCCCGCGCCCAAGCCCTGCTGGCCGACCACCGCCGCATTCGCGAAGCCGCCGATGCCCGGGGCAGCTACCAGGTGACGGCCAGCCTGCCGGTGGATGTGATGGGTGTTTACGTGCTGGTACCCGCAGCAGCAGGAGTTTGAACCATGGCACGCAAGAACACCCAACAACTCGCCTACACCGCCATCCGCATCGAGGGCGGGCTGATTCCGGCCGAAGAACTCAGCCGCCTCACCACCCTGGCCACCCCCGAGGCCACCGAGCAAACTGAGGCCCACTACGCCATCCCCCGGGGTCTGAAGCTGCGCGATGAAATCGCCCGCTCCTTCAAGATTGCGCAAAACCTGTGGCAAGACTTTGTGCAGCAGCGCCACCGCCAAGACATTCAGGCGCACCAGCTCACGGTCAACACCCTGCTGCTGCCCCTGCTGCGCCAGGTGCTGGGCCACACCGACCTGGCCGCCGTGGGCAGCGTGCTGGCCTCGGGCAGCAGCCAGCAAACGTACAACATCGGCCACGCTGCCCTGGGTGGCCGCTTGCCCGTGGTGCTGGCAGGTTACGACCAACCCCTGGACTTGGCCGCCGAGCGCTTTGGCGACACCAACCCCGACACGGGCCGCACCCGCCGCCGCAGCCCCTACATGCTGGCCCAAGAGGCGCTGAATGCATCGGACGCCTCCCTGTGGGCCATCGTCAGCAACGGCGTGAAGCTGCGCATCCTGCGCGACAACCCCAGCCTGACCCGGCCCGCCTACGTCGAGGTGGACCTCGAAGCCCTCTTCACCGAAGAGCTGTACGCCGACTTCACCGCCTTCTGGCTGCTGGCCCATGCCTCGCGCTTTGGCAAAGCCCATCCAGACGGCACCCCCACCGAACCCACCGACTGCTCCTGGGAGCGTTGGCGCAACGCGGGCCAGAAAAGCGGCGAAACCGTGCGCATGAACCTGCGCTTTCAGGTGGAGCACGCCCTGCGCAGCCTGGGCACAGGCTTTTTAAGCCACCAGGCCAATACCAGCCTGCGCGAGCAGCTACAAAACCCAGAGCACAGCAGCGCCACCAAACAGGCGTTTTTTGAAGAACTGCTCAGCCTGGTCTATCGCTTCATCTTCCTGGCCACGGTGGAAGACCGCACCGACCCCAGCACGGGCCGCTCGCTCATCTTCACGCCCGAGGCCACGCCCGAGCAGCAAGAGCGCTACTGGCAGGGCTACAGCCTCACCTGGCTGCGCGAACGCGCCGTGCGCCGTAGCAGCCACGACACCCACAGCGACCTGTGGCAAGCCTTGAGCATCACCTTCAGCGGCCTGGCCACCGGCCAAGCCGCGCTGGGCCTGCCCGCCCTGGGTGGCCTGTTTGCCCAAGAGCAATGCCCATTGCTGAACCAGTGCCAGATAGACAACCGCCACCTGCTGGCCGCCGTATTCCAGCTGGGCTACTTCCGCCAAGCCACGGGCCTCACCCGCGTGAACTACCGCGACATGGGCGCTGAAGAACTGGGCAGCGTGTATGAGAGCTTGCTGGAGTTGGTGCCCGACTACCAGCACCTGAGCCAACCCCACGCCGCCCGCCTGGCCTTTGTGGGCGATGAGGACGAGGCATCGAACAAAGGCAACGCCCGCAAGCTCACCGGCAGCTACTACACGCCCGACAGCCTGGTGCAAGAACTCATCCAAAGCGCGCTGGAGCCGGTGATTGCTCAAACCGTGCAAGCCAACCCAAGCAATCCGGTCAACGCCCTGCTGGAACTGACCGTGTGCGACCCGGCCTGTGGCAGCGGGCACTTTTTGCTGGCTGCCGCCCGCCGTCTGGCTGACGAAGTGGCCAAGCTGCGCGCCGCCGCCGTGGGCGGGGCCCCCACGCCTGCCGACTACCGCCACGCCCTGCGCGATGTGGTGAGCCACTGCATTTATGGCGTTGACAAAAACCCCATGGCCATTGCCCTGGCCAAAACCGCGCTGTGGCTGGAGGCCTACACCCCCGACCGCCCCCTGACCTTTATCGACCACCACCTGCAAGTGGGCGATGCGCTCTTGGGCGTGCTCGACCCGAAGATTCTGGAGCGCGGCATCCCCGACGAAGCCTACGCCGTGCTCAGTGGCGACGACAAAGCCACCGCCGCCGCCCTGAAAAAGCAAAACAAGGCTGAGCTGAAAAGCTGGAAGCAGGTGGTGGCCAACGACCTGTTTGCCGCCACCACCCTGGTGCAAAACGCCAGCGCCGTAGAACGCCTGGCCGACGACACCCTGGACGGCATTGCCGCCAAGCGCAGCGCCTGGGCACAGGCCAGCCAGCAAGCCGGGCAAAGCACCCTGGCCAAGCTGGCCGATACCTATGTGGCCGCCTTCTTGGCGCCCAAAGTGCCGCAAGGGGAAAAGCACATCCCGCTCTCGGGCTACCTGTGGGGCTTGATGCACCCCAACCCCCACCAGCAGGAAAAGCCTGAGCTGACCCAAGCCGCGCACGACCTGTGCCGCGCCCACAGCGTGTTCCATTGGTGGCTGGCCTTTCCGCAGGTGGCCGCCAAGGGCGGTTTTGCGGTGATGCTGGGCAACCCGCCGTGGGAGCGCATCAAGCTGCAAGAAGAAGAGTTCTTTGCCACCCGCAGCCCCTTGGTGGCCGCCGCAAAAAACAAGGCTGAACGTGCCAAACGCATCGAACTGCTGCGCCAAGGCCTGCTGCTGCATACCCTTTACCCCGATGTGGAAGCAGCCGAGGGCCTTAGCCCACCAAACCGCGCCGAAATGCGCCTGTATGAAGACTTCATCGCCGCCCGCCGGGGTGCCGAAGCCGCCAGCCTCTACGCGCACGACAGCGGCCGCTACCCGCTCACGGGCGTGGGCGATGTCAACACCTACGCCCTGTTTGCCGAAAGCCTGTTCCAGCTCACCGCCCCCCAAGGCCGCGCGGGTTTTATCGTGCCCACCGGCATTGCGACTGACGACTCCACCAAAGCCTACTTTGGCCACATCTCTCAAACCGGGCGCTTGGCCAGCCTGTTGGACTTTGAAAACAGTGAAGCCGTGTTCCCAGCCGTTCACCGCAGCTACAAATTCAGCCTGATGACGCTGGGCGCTGCCGAGGCTGCCGAATTTGTCTGCTTTGCCACGCAGGTGGCACAAGCCACCGACCCGCGCCGCCGCTTCACCCTCACGCCTGACGAATTCCGCCTGATTAACCCCAACACCCGCACTTGCCCGGTGTTCCGCAGCCAGCGTGATGCGGAGCTGACCAAAAAGCTCTACCGCGCTGCCCCCGTGCTGATTCGCGAGGCCGAATGGGTGGGCGAAGGCAAAGACGCCCGCTGCACCGCGCCAGAAGCCAATCCGTGGGGCATCACGTTCCAGCGGATGTTGGACATGTCCAACGACAGCCACCTCTTTGCCGACAGCCCCGCCCAGGCCCACGCCAGCGCGCCCACACCGCGCCGCCTGCCGCTGTACGAGGCCAAGATGGTTCACCAGTTCGACCACCGCTGGGCCACCTACGTGGACAACCCCGACAAGCCGGGCGGCCTGGATACCAACGACGTCAGCCCAGCGCAAAAAGCCGACCCCCACTTCACCGTGCGCCCGCGCTACTGGGTGGACGAGCGCGAAGTGCTGGCCCGCATTGCCCGCGTGCCCAGCCGCGTGGCCAATGCCTGGCTGGCCTGGCAACAAGCCACCGACGCCGCCCAGCACAACGGCAGCAGCAGCGCCGCAGCCACCACGCTGCACGAGCGCCACACCGCCCTCACGCTGGCCCTGGCCAGTTGGGTGGCCGGCGCCCTGTTCCGCACCGAGGCCGAGCGCCTGCACGCCAGCCATCCGGCGCCCAGCGAAGCCCCTGATACTGGCAGCCTGTTTGAAGAATATGAGCCAAATCGGCCTCTATCGCCTGACCAGAAAGCGCTAGCAGCTATCAATAAAGGAGCTAAAGCCGATGCTTCGAGCTTGAGCAACACCACGGTATTGCGCGCCACCGAGGCCACCGAGCGCCTGCTGGCCAGCCACCACCCCCTGCTGGCCGACGCCCTCAAGGCAGACGGCACCTCCGGCAAAAAAGCCCTGCCCCTGTTCCAGAAATGGGCGCTGCAAGACGACCCCCGGCAAGGCCTGGGCCTGAGCAGCGACGAACTGGCCCACCTGCAAGCCCTGCAAACGCCCGGCACCACCCACCTGGCGCTGGAATGGCTGGACGCCTGGATGGACCGCCGCAGCCCGAGGTGGTTGATGGGGTGGCGGGATATTTGCCGCTCGACCGACGAACGCACAGTAATTGCTGCGGTGGTGCCGAGGGTGGGGGTGGGGAACAAGATTCCTCTTTTCTTCCCCGCTCCAAATATCAGCCCCGCTCAAGCGGCTGCTTTGTTGGGCAACCTATCGTCTTTGTCGTTGGATTTCGTGGCACGTCAAAAAATCGGCGGAACCACACTGAATTACTTCTACATGAAGCAATTCCCCGTCCTGCCCCCCGAGCGCTACACCCCCGCCGACCTGGCCTATATCGTCCCGCGCGTGCTGGAACTCACCCACACCGCCCACGACATGCAAGCCTGGGCCGACGACCTGCTGGCCGCCCTGCCCAGCGCCGACCCACGCCCACCCGAGCAGCACGGCACCCCGCTGCCCCCCTTCCCCTGGAACCCCGAGCGCCGCGCCCAACTGCGCGCCGAACTCGACGCCTACTACGCCCGCCTCTACGGCCTAGACCGCAACGAGCTGCGCTACATCCTCGACCCCGCAGACGTTATGGGCGCGGACTACCCCTCGGAAACCTTCCGCGTGCTCAAAAACAGCGAACTGCGCGCGTTTGGTGAGTACCGCACGCAACGGCTGGTGTTGGCGGCGTGGGACAAATTGCATAGCAACTGAAACGTAAAGGAGTCAGCATGATGGATTGGAACAAGCTACTGTCAACAAAACGGCTGGGACGGACAAATGACCAAGCAGAGCCTAAAACACCCAGGACAGACTTCACACGTGACTACGACCGAATCATCTTTAGTTCTGCTTTTAGACGACTTCAAGATAAGACGCAGGTTTTCCCCCTGGCGAAGAGCGACTATGTTCGGACGCGTCTAACCCACAGTCTGGAAGTTGCCAGTGTCGGCCGTTCGCTCGGCATGCTTGCTGCTGAGGTTATTGCTGACAAGCAGCCCGAGTTCAAGTCAGTCGCACTCCCGCACGACGTAGGAACCGTAGTGGCTACGGCTTGCTTGGCGCACGACATTGGCAACCCTCCCTTTGGGCATGCGGGTGAGTCGGCCATTCAGGAGTGGTTCGAGTCCAGCCGTGCCATCGACTTGCTTAACGGCGCGGAGCGCAAGGATTTGTTGAAGTTCGAAGGCAACGCGCAGGGCTTTCGGACCCTATGCACATTGCAACAAGCACCGCAGCGAGGCGGAATGCAGCTCACCAGTGCCGTGCTTGGTACGTTTACCAAATACCCGCGCGCCTCTGAAGTGGATAAAACTCAAGAAACCGGTATCAGTGGAAAGAAATTTGGCTTCATGCAAAGCGAGGCGGTGCTCTTTCAGGAGCTCGCCGATGAGCTGGGCCTGATACGAAAGCCGGGAACGGCGGCCGCCTGGCACCGGCATCCACTGGCATTCTTGGTCGAGGCCGCCGACGATATTTGCTACCACGTGATGGACATTGAAGACGGCTACAAGGCTGGCTGTATTTCTTTCCAAGAAATTGCTGACTTACATCGACCGTGGCTGACTGAACAGCGGTGGAGCCGTGGTGAAGAGATTGAGGACCTTGGGCGCCGGGTTGAATACTTCCGAGCCATCACAGTGGATGCCATGGTCAAGGCAGCGGTGCGTGCTTTTGCCGACAACTATGACGGACTCATGAACGGGTCTTTCGATGAGGAACTGACCGCCAAGGTTGAACTTGCCCAGGAGCTCAAAGCATTCAAGACACTCGCTCGTGAGAAGGTCTACAGCGCCCGACCAGTGGTGGAGATTGAGGCATGCGGATTCGAGGTCATCGGCGGCTTGCTCGAAGCCTTCGTCGGCGCCATCAATGCAAAGGCAACGAAATCTGAGACGGGCAAGGTTCGTACGCGCACCTTGCTAAGCCTGATGCTCAAAACTAAGGCAGACCTTGAACAGCTGAGTGCGTACGAAAGAGTCCTACTGGCGACCGACTTTGTGTCCGGTATGACTGACTCTTTTGCTGTTGATCTCTATCAACGCATTCGTGGCATTTCGCTGCCGTAAAAATTGCTAATTGTGCGTACTGCAGGAAGGTTGTTCGATGGTCGAACCGATTCGCTTTGGTTTCCTGAACGAGCCGCTTTTTGTCACTTGGTACTATGGAACCATAAGACCCGTGCCCAACTTTGAGGAGATTGCCAGCTGTTTTGAGCAATCAGCTGGTGTCTACAAGGGATGGGTCTATCCACCTATCAAGGCAGTGGATGGTCAGGGTGCTGCTGCAAAGAAGGCCTGGGTACCTACAACCTTTTCGTTGCCGTCATCGCACATCCTCACGCTCAATGCCGACGTGAACCCGGCGCACAGTGATTTCTTTATTGCACTGTTCGGGTTTTTGCATGGCCGACGACTGCAGCGTGAGGGTTGGCAGCATTTTTACAAAGCGCCGCTCAGCCGGAAGTTGTGCGACTTTGTAACGAACAAAAAATCCACGGAATGGGCCCTGAATCAAGCGCTGGCGTTTTGTGAAATGCACAGCAGCAACACTGAGGTACTAAAGCTGGCTTTTGGTGCCTTGCACTGGCATACCTTCGCGCAGTTGTATGAGCATGAATTTGAGCGGTTTGATGCCCAGTACAAGGCGCTGGACGCTTGTTACAAGCTCACACTCCTTACTCAGACTGGCTTCAGGGCAGCGACACATGCCGAAAGAGCATTCCGCTTATGTGGGCACTTCGGGATAGAGCCCCCTGATTGGGTCAGTCCACCAGGCAATCAGACCAACTCAAGCACATCCGAACTCGCGCTCCGTCGCAATGCACTTGCCCACGAAGCGCTGTACGGCGGCCAACCTTTAGGGTTCGCCCATCCAGCAGACAACGGTGCCATGGTCTCAGGTTTGAAATCCTTGGTAGCACGCATCCTCCTGAGTACTCTGGGCATAAAAAACAGCTACACCCAATCCAGTTCAACAACGCGGTCGATGTCAGCATTTGAATGCCCATAGCCATTCCAGTTATTTTTCAGATGATTTTTTGCATGTTTCTTCGCCTTCGACTGTTTCCAGTTGGAGGTGCGGTAGCGGGACTTGCTGGACAGACTCATGCAACAACGCCTACTGCAAGCACAGCGGCATTGGCGCCTGGCGCACACTAACCCCAAAAAAGTACGGCAAAATACCGTACAAAATGCAAAAAGAGCTGCCATGACCACTACCACCGCCCGCCTAGACCTGCGTTTGAGTGCCCGCGATAAAAGCCGTATTGCACGCGCTGCGGCGCTGCGTGGCATGCCTGTCGCTACCTTTGTGCGCGATACCGTGCTGCGCGAGGTGGATGCGGCCATCGCAGCCGAGAGCACCGCCATGCTGTCTGACGAAGAATCGCGCCGCTTTCTGGCAGCTTTGGATGCGCCGTTTACTCCCAACGAGCGCCTGCAGCACGCCATGCAGGCAGCCGCTCAACTGCAACCGCGTTGAGCAACGGTTGCTGCAATGGCACTGCGCATTACCTTGCTCGACGGCAAGCTCCATGACCGTTCGGGCTTTTCTTGTGGCATTGCCGCGCTGGATGACTACCTGCACCAACGGGCGGGGCAGCACCAACGCGACGGCATTGCCACCACCCATGTGTTAACCGATGACGCCCAGCCTGCCCGAATACTGGGTTTTTGCGCTCTATCGGCAGCGCAACTGCATCTGAGTGAACTGCAGCAAGGCGATCTCAAGCGCCTGCCTGCCTACCCAGTGCCTGCCATGCGCATGGGGCGCTTGGCGGTGTCAGCGTCTGAGCAAGGCAAGGGCTATGGCCAATTGCTACTGGGGCATGCGGTGAATCTGGCGCTCTCAGTACGGCAAACGATGGGGGTGCGGGTGCTTATCGTGGACGCCAAAGATGCACAGGCTGCCGCGTTTTATGAGCGTTATGGTTTTCGCCCAACAACCAGCAAGGCACTAAGCCTCTATCTGCCGATTTCTGCTGCATGAGGGTGCTGGTGCATCAACCAAGCCTGTGATGCAACAACGCCGTTCAGCAGATAGAAATTCGCACTTTGGTAGTTTTCAGTTATTTTTTTGTCTATATGATGCAAAAAATACACTGAAAACCATCATTCATGCTCATCGAGTTCACTGTTTCCAACTTCCGCAGCATCCATGAGCCCCAAACTTGGAGCATGGTGGCAGCCCCTGCTCTCAAAGAGTGGGAGGAACGCAATACCTTCCCAGCCTTGGAGAGTAAGAAGGAGCTGCGCCTGTTGCGTGCTGCTGCGCTCTATGGCCCCAACGCCGCTGGCAAAAGCACCTTGGTGCAGGCTTTGGCGTTTGTCAAAGATCAGGTGGTCAACTCGGCCCGCGAGTCACAGCAGGGCGATTTGATTCCAGTGGTTCCCTTCAAGCTAACGGCTGCGTCGCGAGCGGCGGACTCTGAGTTTTCGGTGCAGTTCATCGAATCAGGCGTGCGTTACGAGTACGGCTTTCGCTGCAACGCCCTGCGCTTTACCGAGGAGTGGTTGTATGCCTATCCCACGGCAAGGGCGCAAAAGTGGTTTCATCGGGTGTATGACGCACAAACTGGCAAAGATGCCTATGCACCGTTTTCAGCCCACTTTTTGGGTGGCCAGCAGCGCCATGTCTGGGCCTCGGAAACCCGGCCCAACGCCTTGTTTCTGTCGCGTTGCATGCAAAGCAACAACGAACAACTAAAGCCTGTTTTTGAGTGGTTCAGTCAGCGCCTGCGCGTAGTGGAGGCGCCAGGAGCGCTCAGCAGCAGCTTTACGGCGCAGCAGTGCGAAAGTGATGCAGGTCGGACTAAGGTGGTGGAATTTCTCACTTCGGCAGATTTGTCGATTGATGGCATTCGCCTGGAGCACCGTGCATTTACCCCCGACATGCTTCCCAGCAGCGTCAGTGATGTGATGCGCCAAGAACTGCTCAACCACTATCGGGGCAAGGAGTTCACCACGCTCAAGTTTCAGCGCAGGGATGCCAACACAGGTGAGATGGTCGAATTCGACGAGAACGAAGAATCTGATGGAACGCGAGCCCTGTTCGCCTTCGCAGGCCCCTGGATGGACGTGATGGAGCACAGCTTGGTGCTGGTCGTCGACGAGCTGGACTCCAGCCTTCACCCCTTGGTGGTACGGCACTTGGTTTCCCTGCTACTCCACGCAAATAGCCAGGCCCAGTTGCTGTTCACCACCCACGACACCACCTTGCTGAGTCAAAAGCTACTGCGCCGCGACCAGGTGTGGTTCATCGAAAAAAACGACGCGCGTGAAGCACGTTTGTACCCATTGTCGGATTTCAGCCCCCGCGAGAACGAAGCCATTGAACGTGGTTACCTCAATGGCCGTTATGGCGGCATCCCTCATCTGCAAGAGCTGGACTTTTATGGCAGCTAAAGACTTGTTTGGGAGCCGCAAGCCACGCAACCCCAAGGCTGAGCGCGCTGCACGACCACTTCGACAGCCCGCACCTCGAATACTTCTGGTGTGTGAGGGCGAGAAAACCGAGCCCATCTACTTCCGTGACATGGCCGATGCTTGGGGCATAAGTACCCAAGTCAAGATTGCTCGTAACGATGGTTTGTCTCCTGACAAAATCGTTGCGCAAGCCGACGAACTGTATGCACAAGCCAGACAAGAGGGCGACGAATTTGATGATATTTACTGCGTTTTCGACCGCGACGCCCATGAGCACTTCAATGCTGCGATCAACCGGCTGCACACACTAAAAGCCAATGGTCGGCCACTGAACGCGGTGGTGTCTGTCCCGTGCTTTGAGTTTTGGCTGCTACTGCACTTTGGCTATACAGACAAGCCGTATGCCTGCAAGGGTAAAAAATCGGTAGGGCAAGTCGTGGTTTCAGATCTGAAAAATCAGCCTGGCTTTGAGAAATACGACAAGGGTATGGTTGGCGTTTTCAAGTTGTTGGGCCCAAAACTGGAACAAGCACTTAAGCATGCACAGCGGTTGGCAGCAAACCCGGCCGAACATGCTGAGCATCCCAACCCATCCACCCAAGTGCATGTGCTGGTCAATCGCCTTAAAGAACTCAAGGCACATCAGAAGCCATGACCCCACTGAAACGTATCCGCATAGAAAAAGCAGCTGCCGATTGCGGCTTTGAGCGCGAGCCTGTTCTAAGCGATAGCGGACAGCTGGAGCTGCGGTCTGCGTTGTTTCCAGAAGTGCTTTCGGTGTCTTCTTTAGGTGCAGCGGGCTTCAAGGTTTCAGTACCCAATCCCGCCATGCTGGGTAGCACATCCTGCACTGAAGTGGCTGTGGAAAATGTGGCGAAACTCTATGCCGTGCTGCAATACGCATCAACTTTTGCTCGCGTAATGCCCAACCGGGTGGCAGATGAATTTCGCGCCAAAACCCAAAATTTGCCTCGAACAACAGAGGCGGAACGCATCGTCGCTCAACGCATAGGCCAGGATATTTTTCGCAATTCACTGCTCGATTACTGGCAACGGCGCTGCTGCGTCACTGGGCTGTCGGTGCCCTCCCTGCTTCGGGCATCGCATATCAAACCTTGGGCGCTGTGCGAAACTGACGACGAGCGGCTAGATGTCTTCAATGGTCTGCTACTAGCCCCACATCTGGATGCTTTGTTCGATGGCGGATGGATTTCGTTTTCCAATCAAGGCACCTTGATAATGTCCAAAGAGCTACCAGCCTCAGCAAAAACACAGCTTGGCATTGCAATCACGTGGCGCATAGAAGGTCTCAAAGCTGCTCACGAACCCTATCTTGGCTTTCATCGCCGTGTAGTTTTCCGCTCAGGAAAGCAACCATCTGGGATTTTTTAGCCGCAATCTGCATGCATCTAGCTGCGCAACCGCATACCTCGTGAAGTCCAAACGTAAGGACAGATAAACAATTCGCCGGTAAGGATATCGACCCACCCAACTCTAGGAATACGCTTGGGACGCGAAAGCACAGGCAATACGCACTGCAGCCAACGCGGTAAGCCCGCAAACCGCATGGCATCCTCACCCTCCATATCCAACCCCCCTGCACCAAATAGCCTCAGGCCTTTAGCAACTCCCTCTTTGGTCTCCGATTTCCCAATGTATTTGGCCCAACGAAACGTAGAACGACACGCTTCTGCATCGCTAAAACCATGAGTCCACCAGCGCGTCAGTTGCTTTTGCTCAAGCCGAATTCCCCGAGGTAGCCAAATCATCAGGTGGTAGTGATAGGCTGCAGAGCGCTCTAGCGTCCAGACATACAGCAAAGGCTTGCTCATCCTCTTGAGCTTTGCACGCAATTTGTCGAGCAAAGATGACACGTGCTTGCCACTGGGCTCATCACCGGGGCGGTATGTAAGCGTCAGCGCAACAGCATACAAGCCATGTTTTTTGGCCATTCGACCATGCTCTTTGACAAAGGCAGACAGCTTGCGCTTTAGTCGTTGTATCCGTTTTTTATGTTTTAACGGACTTGTTTCTATCTTCTTGACAAGTACAGCCGGGGCTGCTGGCGGGCTTCCACAAGGGGTTGTGGTGTAAGACATGGTGCGCTCCAAATGGGGCGCTCGCTTCCATATGTGTCCTCAAGGTGGTCAAATGACCGATGTGTTGTCCTCAAATGCGAGCAAAAGCTAGCCGCCCGACATGGCGGCAAAAACAAAAAGTAAAGTGGAAAACTGGCCAGGATGCAGCAGTCAGACGCACTCGTCTTCAATTGCAGCAAGGCGCTTGCTGTTTTGGCGTCTTAAAAGCTCTTGCTCGGTGGCGCCTCGCGAGGTAGCTTTTTTCGACTTTTGAGGGATGCTCTGTTCAGAAGTAGCAATGGCGGAAGTGCTTGCACCCTCGCGCAATCGCGTGTCGAGCCAAGCATAAAAAATGTCGGGATGCCAAAACACACGTCCGCCCAGCGTTGTGGGAGCAGGCATGATGCCTTCCGAAGTCCAGTTTTCGATAGTTCGAGGTGTCACGTTCAGCACTTGCGCGACGTCTTTTTTTGTCAATGGTGAGAATGGGGCATGGGATGCCATGGGTATCAACGAAAGAGTTACAGATGTACCGTATAGCTCTCGTTCAGCTCGACTCGCACCTTTTGCGCCAGCAAGCTTGAAATTTCCTTCATTTACTCACCTGCCTGGTCTGCCCGACAGAGTCTGGAAGGGGTAGCAGCTGGCCTGTTGCGCGCGTGAAATCAGTGGGAAATCTGTGGTTCATACCGTTTCACGAACATGCGCGAAGATAGGCGAACGCAAATTTTCAAAGTCCTGCAAACTCTCTAAGCTGTTGATTTATAATGAGCACAACACTACAAAATAGTGTTGTTTTTATACGTCAAGTGGGTTCGGGACGTAGAGGCCGGAGGTTCGAATCCTCTCACCCCGACCAGGACATAAAACAAAGCCCGCCAACATAGACCAGTTGGCGGGCTTTTTCATTGGGAAAGCAGCTCTGTTCAACACCGGCCAAGACGGTACCCTGGCAGCCCAAAACCGATCAACTCAGCTTCAAAACAAGTGACGAATACCGATGCTGATGGCCTTAAGGTCTTGGTCGGACAGCGTGTCGGAAAGGCCGTAGCTGGCGCCGCCCTGGTTTTTTACTGTTGTATAGAACGCGTACAGCTTGGTGCGGTTGCTTAGGCGCTGGTTGTAGCCCACAGTCCATTGGCTGGCTTCCTGTGAGCCCCGACCGTTGGCATGGCCAAAGTTTGCGTGTATTTCACCAGCACCAATCGCATAAGCCATGGCGGCACGGGTCACGTTGCGCTGGCCGTCCGCCAAGTTGACTGCGTGCTGTTGCATGTCCCAGTTCTCACTGCGCTGGTGGTAGGCTGAAACTGTCCAGGGATCCGTTGCCCATGTAGCGCGCAGGGCGTATTGCTGAGCCTGCCCTTGTTCGCCATAGGTGCCCGCAAAAGACCAGCCTCCATGCTCGTAGCTGGCGACCAAGTCGTATGCATTTTTATCTGTAGCATCACCGTTTTGGCGCTCATGCAGGCTTACTGCACCCTCTAGAGTCAAACCGTTGAACACGGGAGACTTGTACGCGATGCGATTGGTGTCACGGCCCACATATGCATAGAGCATGTCGGCAGTGATACCGAAGTCCTCGTTGTGCAGACTCACTCGGTCAGCCACAGCGTAGTACGAAGGGTGCAGGAAGCGCCCCATGCGCACCGTCCCGACAGGGCCTTGCACAAAAAGCTCGCTGCGATTACCGAAGAACTCCCCGGCATTAGAGCCTGTATCAGCGTCAAACGCGCTTTCCAGCTGGAGGCCGACCGTCAGCCCGCTGCCCAGCGACTCCGTCCCGATAAAGCCAAAGTGTGAGCCCGCATTGGCAATGCCATAGGTGCGTGCTGTGCCAACCTTGGCGTATTGCAAAGAGGTGTCGATCCGGCCATAGATGGACACGCTGCTGTCAGCCATAGCGGTTGTCGAGAGGGCAAACAGACAGTGGGCTGCTGCAAATTTTTTAAGAGAAAAGTTCACAGTGAAGACATTTAGGTAAGAAAAAATTGGCATGACCGGGGATGGGCGGCACAGGGGCTGGAGGCAACCCAAGCAAGCAGGTGCCACCCCGTATCCGCCCTGGTCACGTAGCGCTCAAACGCCGAGGAGAATCTCATGCAGCGACTCTCACCATGGAGCTCTGCGCTCAGCGTCAGAAACGCACAGCTCGATGAGCAGCATATCGTTCTGATTGAACTGGCGACAGAGTTGATTGCTCGCCTTACGTCAGGCCTCCCCCACAGTGCAACGATTTCTGACCTGCTCGCAGATTTTGTCGAGAGTGTCAGACACCACGATGCTTTAGAGGAGGTCGTGCTTATAAGCGCTGGATATGCCGGTGGTTGGCTACCTGGGCTCGGCGCTGCACCATCCGCCATCATCCACACAGGCTCTGCTGACCGCTGACTCAGCTGCGGTCTAGCCAGGCCGTGATGGACGCCCAGGCCTCCAGGTCTTTGGCGACACGACCAGGCTGCACATCAAACAACGTCAGTCCTTGCATGGCCAACCAGCGGGTGTGTCCAGCACCACGTGGGTGGTGCCGCGCGGGGGGCGCAGCACATCCACCGACGAGGCATCCCACGTCACAATCGGACGGGCCTGCGCTGACCGCTGTCGCAACCAGACAGCACAGGACTGCTGCCGATCCGCATCCCCGAGCATGACCGCATAACCCTGACGGGCAAAGTACCCAGCAATGTTGGTGGACAGCGTGGACTTACCTGCACCGCCCTTGGGGTTGGCAACAACGACTATCGGCATGGACGTACTGCATCGCTCACGATGTCTGCGCCGCTGTTTTTCGGGTTGCCTTGCGCGTGACCGGGCGTTTGACAGGCGGCTCGTCGGCCAGCTCCACAGGCTCCACAGCAGGCGCAGGCGCTTCAATATCTGCCTCAGGCTCGAACCCGGGCTTGGTCGAAGGGCGACCCGTCTTGAGATTGGGCACGGCATCGATATAAGCCAGCAGGCTCGCATCATCGGCACGTGCCAAGGCCAGTACCCCGGCACGCAGCAGCTCGCTTTTCTTGACGGCTTTGCTCAGCGTGAGCAAGCGCTGCTTGAGCGCTTCAATCTCTGCATATTCCTCCCTGGGCATACAAAAACTGTCGCGAACCAGCTTTACTTTCTTGGCCTTGGCAGCAGCTGCGGCTTTTGCTTTTTTTTCTATGGGCATGACGAATAATAAACAATGTAAACGGTATAAATAGTTTGCAAGATTTATCTGTTGATGTCAATAGCCCGCTGCATTTATCCGTCCCCCAAAAGCCTCTGGCACGCTCACTCTCTATAAAAAAACTAAGTGTCTCCCTTATGATGACAGCGGTTCGCTTGCGTGCTGCATTGCGGGAGGTTGCATCCTCTGCGCAGCACCTTTTTTCCTATTTGGTTTGATTGAGGTTTCCCCCATGGCACTTTCCACTGTCACTGCCACCGCTGTCATGAAAGACAGCTTTCGCACCGAAATTCTGTGCTCCAACCCCTTCGTCATCGACCAGCCTGTGGCCGGTGGTGGCAAGAACGAGGGGCCCAATCCGCTGGAGGTGTTCATCTCCACCCTGCCCGCCTGCATTTGCGCGATTGCGCGCATCGTGGCCATGCAGCGCGGTATCCAGCTGCGCGGCGTCGAGGCCCACGCCGAGGGCGATATCGATAAAGCCTTTCTGCTGGGCAAGACCACTGAGGGCCGCGCAGGTTTTGTCGCCATTCGCGTGAACGTGAAAATCGACGCCGATATGACCGATGCCGAAAAAGCTGCTTTCCTGCACGAGGTGGAAAAGCGCTGCCCGATTGCCGACAACATGGCCGGCACCACCAGCATTACGGCCCAGCTGGCGTAAGCGGTCGTTCAGCGGGCACGGTGGGCCACACTGGCCCGTGGCCCGTGGCCCATGCACACCACAGCCACCGCGCAAGCGGTGGCTTTTTCTTTGGGCGCGGCGGCCTAGAGCGTCTGCGGGTCCACATCCACCAGCCAGCGCTGCACCTGCCGGTGCTGTGTGCGCAGCTGGTGCAGATACGGTTGCCAGGCTTGCAAAAATTTTTGCAGCGCCCCACGGTGGCTGCATTCCAACAGCATCTGCGCCCGCTCGACGTTGGCCACGCGCTGCACGGCCAGCGGGATGGGCGGGTAGATGAACACCCCCACCGCCTGCGCGTAGGTCTGGCCCAGGTCGGCAGCGGCCTGCAAAAAGCGCTGCGCTTGCTCTTGGGTTTTGGCGTCGGCACGCACCAGGGCTTGAAAGACAAAGGGCGGCATGGCCGCCTGTTGGCGCTCTTGCAGTTGCTGGCGCGCAAAGGCGGGGTAATCGTGCTGCAGCAGGCACTGGTACAGGCTGTGCTGCGGCGCCAGGGTCTGAATCCACAGCTCGGGCCGACTGTCCTGGCGCGCCATGAAGTGGGCATCGCGCCCGGCACGGCCCCCCGCCTGCATGAGCAGCGCAAACAAGCGCTCTGGCGCCCGAAAGTCGCTGCTGTACAGCGCACTGTCGGGCTGCACCGCCGCCACCAGGGTGATGCGCCGAAAATCGTGCCCCTTGGCCACCATCTGCGTGCCCACCAGCACATCCACGGCGCCGCTGTGCATGGCCTCCAGCTGGGCCTGCAGCTGACCGGCGCCTTGGGTGGTGTCGGCATCGATACGGCCAATGCACGCAGGTTGGCCATCGGGGCGCAGCACATTGCGCAGCGCCTGCTCCAGCTGGGCCTGCACCTGCTGGGTGCCGTGGCCCAGGGGCAGCAGATCGGGATTGCCACAGCCGGGGCAATGGCGCGGCACACGCTGGCTGGCGCTGCAGTGGTGGCAGCGCAAACGCCCATCGGTTTGGTGGAACACCTGGTGCGCGCTGCAGTGCGGGCAATCGCTCTTCCAGCCGCAATCGCCGCAAAAAAGCACGGGGGCATAGCCCCGGCGATTGAGCAGCACCAGCACCTGCTCGCCGCGCTGCACCCGGGTGACGATGGCCTGCAGCAGGGGGGCAGCCAGCACGGTGTGTTTGGGCTGCTGCCCCATGTGCAGCAGGCGCACGGTGGGCAGCTGCGCGGCACCCACGCGGCTGGGCATGTCCAGGCGCTGGTAGCGCCCTTGCTCGCAGGCATGCCAGCTTTCCAGCGAGGGCGTGGCGCTGCCCAGGATCACTTTGGCCCCCACATCGCGCCCGCGCCACAGGGCCAGATCGCGCGCGGAGTAGCGTGCGCCCTCTTCTTGCTTGAAGCTGGGGTCGTGCTCTTCATCGACAACGATGACGGCCAAGTACGGCAAGCTGGCCAGCACGGCCATGCGTGTGCCCAGCACGATGCGGGCTTGGCCCGTGTGCGCGGCCAGCCAGTGGTTGATGCGCTGCGCCTCGGTCAGGCCGCTGTGCAGGCTGACCACGGCCTGCGCGCCCCACAGCGGGGCAAAGCGGCGCTGAAAACGCTCCAACAGCTGCGGGGTGAGGTTGATTTCTGGCACCAGCACCAACGCCTGCGCTTGGGGATCGCGCGCTAGCGCTTGCTGCACCACGTGCAGATAGACCTCGGTCTTTCCACTTCCTGTAGCACCATACACAAGAAAGGGGCCGCTTTGAGACTCAATTTGCTCGCAAACTGTTTGCTGCTCAGCGGTAAGCGCTACGATTTTTTCTGATTCTGGGCCTGCATGCCGATCTGGTGGCGCTTTGGGGGCCGGGCGGGCGCGTTGCAAGCGCCGCTGCAGCTGCTCGGTGCTGAGTTTGCGCAGCAGGGGCGGCAGCGCCATGGTGGCCACCTCGCCCACGCTGCGCTGGTAGTAGCGCGCCGTAAAGGCCACCAAGCGCTGCCAGCTGGCGGGCAGGGGGGGCAGCGGCTGCAGCACGCTGGCTACGGCACGCAGCTGCACCTGCGCGGGTAAGGGCAGCGCGGGGGCAGCGTCCCACACCACGCCGAGCAATTGCCGCGCGCCCAAAGGCACCCGCACCAGCGTTCCAGCAGGCAAAGGGGCGGTGTGGCTGTAGCTGAGCAGACCGCCCACGCGGGTGTGCAGCGGCGTGTGTACGGCCACCTGCACCACTGCTGCTGCAGCGCCATCCATCGCGTTGGGAGAAGACTCCGTGGTCATGCGAACTGTGGATAACTTTGTGGGAATATGTGAGCCAAGCCCTATACACCAAAGCATGGGCGATGCTTGGATTTTGGGTGAATTTTTTGCAAATATTTTTTATTTTTATTGAAAATCAAATACTTAAAATATTTTCTCGCACTTTTTTGCTATGGATTCAAGAGCAATTCTGTCCGCCCTAATGACCAGAGATTTTGTGCATAAGTCACTCCGGGGATAAATCCACCGCGCGCACGCTGCACCCACGGCGTAAAAATGCCCGCCACGGCTGGCACCGGCCAGCACGCAGCGGGCAGGGCGTGCGCATCAGCCCTGGCGCAGGGCGCGAGAGTGGCTGTGCACCGCCTCGACCAGCGCCGCCACGTGCTCGGGCGGGGTGAACTGGCTGATGCCGTGGCCCAGGTTGAAGATGTGCGTGGGGCCGGTGGTGGTCTTGTCGGTGTGGGGTGTGCCAAAGCTGTCGAGCACCGCGCGCGCCTGCGCGGCCACCATCTCGGGCGGGGCAAACAGCACGTTGGGGTCGATGTTGCCCTGCAGCGCCTTGCCCGGGCCGCCCACCTGGCCACCGACGATGGCGCGCGCCTTGCCCAGGTTGGCTGTCCAGTCCAGGCCCAGCACTTCGCAGTCGATGTCTTTCATGTCTTCCAGCCAGATGCCGCCGCCCTTGGTGAAGACGATGCGCGGCACGTCTTGCCCGTCCACGCCGGTGCGCTTGAGCTGCGCCAGCACGCGGCGCGTGTATTCCAGGCTGAACTGCTGAAAAGCACCATCGGCCAGCACGCCGCCCCAGCTGTCAAAAATCATCACCGCCTGGGCGCCTGCGTCGATCTGGGCGTTGAGGTACTGCGCCACGGCGTCGGCGTTCACGGCCAGGATGCGGTGCATCAGGTCGGGGCGGCTGTACATCAGGCTCTTGACCAGGCGGTAGTCGTCGCTGCCCTTGCCTTCGACCATGTAGCAAGCCAGCGTCCAGGGGCTGCCCGAAAAGCCAATCAGCGGCACGCGGCCATTCAAGGCTTTGCGGATGCTGGTGACGGCATCGAACACATAGCGCAGCTTGTTCAGGTCGGGCGCGGCGAGCTGGGCCACATCGGCCTCGGTGCGGATGGCTTTGGCAAAGCGCGGGCCTTCGCCCTCGGCGAATGACAGGCCCAGGCCCATGGCGTCGGGCACGGTGAGGATGTCGCTGAACAAAATGGCCGCATCCAGCGGAAAGCGTTCCAGCGGCTGCAGCGTGACCTCGGTGGCGTAGTCCACGTTGGTGGCCAGCCCCATGAAACTGCCCGCCTGGGCGCGCGTGGCCTTGTACTCGGGCAGGTAGCGCCCGGCTTGGCGCATCAGCCACAGCGGCGTGTAGTCGGTGGCCTGACGACGGCAGGCACGCAAGAAAGTGTCGTTGGTCAAAGGGGCAAAAGAGGTAGTCATGGGGTGGGATTGTCGCAGCCTTGCCCTCAGGCCGCGCCCAGACCGCGCCGATGCACCAGCTTGGTGCATTCGTCCTGCACCACGAGCAGGCCTGCGGCCTCGGCGCGCCGGGCCGCATTATCGTGGCGCACGCCCAGCTGCAGCCACAAAAAGCGGGCGCCGATGGCGATGGCATCCTCGGCCAGAGGCGGGATGTCGTCGCTTTTGCGAAAGCAGTCCACCAGATCGATTTGCACGCCCTGGGGCGCCAGGGCCGAGGCCGCCTCGCGCAGACTGGCAAAGCACATTTCGCCCAGGATCGGGCGGCCATGCATGCTGGGGTTGATGGGCACGATGCGGTAGCCCTGCGCCTGCAGGTAGCGCGCCACATCGTGGCTGGGGCGATCGGGGCTCGGCGAGAGGCCCACCACGGCAATGGTTTTGCTTTCTTTCAGAATGTGCTGGGCAATGTTTTGCATGATTTTGCTCTCTAACGCTTGCTAAATAAGCGCAAGCAGCTATGGTTTTTATATACGCGCCAAGGCTTCCAATACCTCGTCGGCATCGATCAGTTCGGTCAGCACCTGCGGGCTGCGCCCCGGCGACAGCAGCACGTACACCGGCACGCCACTGCGGCCCAAGGCATTGAGGGCGGCGGTGATCTCGGGGTCACGCCGCGTCCAATCGGCGCGCAGCAGTCGCACCCCGCGCTGGGCAAATGCCTGCAGCACCTGGGGGTCGGAGAGTGTAGTGCGCTTGTTGTACTGACAGGTCACGCACCAAGCGGCGGTGTAATCGACAAACACCGGCTGGCCCTGCGCCAGCCACTGCGCCTGGCGCTGGGCGCTCCAGGGTTGCCACAACGCCTGTGCGTTCTGGTCTGGCTGTGCGGCCACATCCGCACGCTGGCCCGGGGCGGGCGGTGCGTCCAGATAGGGCCACAACATTGGGGCCGCCCACGCCAGCAAGGCCAACAACAGCGCCACCAAGCCCCAGCGCGTGCGCCCGGACAGGGTCAGAGCCCACACCAAGGCCGCCGCCAGCAGCAGCAGCGCCAGCAGCGCGGCAATGCCATCCACCCCGGTCTGCTGGCCCAGCACCCAGGCCAGCCACACCACCGTGGCCAGCATCGGAAACGCCATGGCCCGGCGGAAGGTGGCCATCCACGGCCCCGGGCGCGGCAGCCAGCGCACCAGCCCGGGGGCCCAGCACAGTAGTAGGTACGGCAAGGCCATGCCCACCCCCAGCGCCGCAAAAATGGCCAGGGCCTGCGCCGTGGGCAAAGCAATCGCCATCCCCAGCGAAGCTCCCATGAATGGCGCGGTACACGGCGAGGCCACGGCCACCGCCAGCACGCCCGACCACCACGCCTCGGCCACAGGATGGCGCAGATGCGCACTGGCCAGCGCGCTGGGCAGCATCTGCCCGAACTCGAACACCCCCGCCAGGTTCAATCCCAGCACCGTGAACAGCAGCGCCAGCGCGGCCACGACTGTCGGGTTTTGCAGCTGAAAACCCCAGCCCAATTGCTCACCAGCAGCGCGCAGCGCCAGCAGCAGCGCCCCCAGGGCGACAAAACTGAGCACCGTCCCCGCCGTATAGGCCAATCCCCCCAGGCGCTGGGCGCGCAGGTTGTCGCCATGGCGCGCCAGACTGAGCAGCTTGATGGCCAGCACCGGAAAGACGCACGGCATCAGATTGAGCAGCAGCCCCCCGAGCACCCCGCCCACCAGCGCCATCCAGACGCTGGCCCCCAGCACCGAAGGTGCCGCACCTGCAGCTGCACCGACCGCCACGGGGTCTGGCGCAGCCTCGGCATTGGCCGCCAGCGCTGCGGCCAGCGCGGGGGACATCGACGCTTGCTGTGCGGCCTGCCATTGGCCCTGTATCGGCACCCGCACGCGCCAGGCCTGCGCCGGGGGCTGCTCGGCCACGCTGGCACCGGCCACGGGCAGGCCCAGCACCAAGTCCAGGGCCTCGGGCGTGGTGCCACGCATCTCGGACAGGGGCAACTCGGCATGCCAGACGGCGCCGTCCCAGCGCTGCTGCCAGTCCTGCCCCAGCACGGCAGCATGGCGCAAGGTGTCGGGCGCCTCGGGGTACCAGGCCAGTTCCTGCCCGTGGGCCGAGGCAGGCAGCCCGGCCACGCGCAGCGCCACCCGGTCGCCCGATGGCAGCACCGTCATTTGCGCATCCAATTGGCTTAAAACGTTGGGCTGGCGCGCGCTGGCAGCTATAAATTCTGCATTAAACGCCATATGACTTTGTGCTGCGGGCACCTGCAACTGCAGTTGCACCTCTTCGGGGATGCATTCCACCCGGCACACCAGCCAGCTGACATGCAGCCCAATCTGCACCTGCCCCGCCGCGTCGGGCACAAAATCAGGCCCCACCTGCAGCGGCACGGGCAGCAGCACCGTGCCCTCGTAGCCGTAATTGAGCAAATCGCCCACGCGGATTTGCTGCGGCACGGGCCACTGCACCGCGCCCGCGCTCAAGCCCGGCGGCAGCGTCCAGGTCAGCTGGGTGGGCAGGCCGGAATCGCCGGGGTTTTTCCAATACGTGTGCCAGGCGGGCTGGTGCTGCAGCAGCACCCCCAGCGTGGCCGGTGCGCCCGGGGCGATGCCCTCTGGCGCCTGCAGCACCAGCTGCGCCTGCACATGGGGCGTGCTGGCGCGGTCGGACGGCGTGGCCGGTGCGGTACTGTCCCACTGCAGCTGCAGGCGCTGGCCGGGCACCTGTGCCTGGACTTGGGTGGGAGCGATACCGATCCACAGCGCACACAGCAACAGCACGCACCCCAGCCACCACAGGAAAAACGACGCCCGGGACGACCGAGACGCCCAAGACGGGCACAAAACAGAAACAGAGGCAGAAAACATGGAGACCTTGGAGAAAGCGGTGGCCAAGGAGGTTCCCCCCTTGCCTGCGGGCAGGCACGGCACCCCAGGATTTAAGATGCCCGGCCTATGCCCGATACCACCCACACACACGCTGCCAGCGCCTTGTCGCACTGGCCTTGCCCTTATTGGGCACAACTGAGCACCCGCGATTTTGCGCTGGCCCAGGCCAGTGGCTTGGCGGCGCGCACCGTGGCCATTTTGCCGGTGGGTGCCACCGAGCAGCACGGCCCCCACCTGCCGCTGTGTGTGGACAGCGCCTTGACCGATGGCATCTTGCAGCACGCCCTGGCGCAACTGCCCCCCGACGTCCCCGTGCTGGCTTTGCCCACGCAAACGATTGGCCTGAGCGTGGAGCACCTGGCCTTTGCGGGCACCCTCAGCCTGCAACCGGCCACCTTGCTGGCGCTGTGGACCGAGCTGGGCGCCTGCGTGGCACGTGCCGGGGTCAAAAAGCTGCTGATCTTCAACGCGCATGGCGGCAACGTCAGCAGCATGGACATCGTGGCGCGCCAGCTGCGCCAGCAGTGCGGGCTGCTGGTGTACCACTGCAGCTGGTTCAACCTGCCGCTGCCCGAGCAGGTGCAGCAGTCCTTCAGCGCGCACGAGCACCGCTTTGGCATCCATGCCGGTGCGGTGGAAACGTCCATGATGCTGCACCTGGCCCCACAGCTGGTGGCCATGGAGCAGGCACAGCACTTTGCCTCCACCTCCGAGCAGCGCGCGCAGCGCTATGCCATTTTGGGCAATGGCAAAAGCGCCAAACTGGGCTGGGCCATACAGGACTACCACCCAGCGGGGGCCGTGGGCGATGCGGCCAGTGCCGATGCGGTACGCGGCCAGGCCCTGGTGCAAGCGGCCGGCGCCGGTCTGGCGCAGTTGCTGCAGGAAATGGCCCAGCTGCCGCCCGATACCGTCGGCCCCGCGTACTGAGGGCGCGGTTCAGCTGCGCAGCCCGTCGGCCGATGGCACCGCTGCGCACCCCGCACCCAGGCGGCGCATCAGGTCGGTGGTGGAAGCGTCCACGCCGTGCCAGTTGCCGCTGTCTTCGCGCTGGCGCAGTTGCTGGGCCAGCTGCTTGCCCAGCTCCACCCCCCACTGGTCAAAGCTGTTGATGCCCCACACCGCGCCCGAGGTGAAGACGCGGTGCTCGTACAGCGCAATCAGCGCCCCCACCGACGCGGGGTTGAACTGCTGCAGCAGCAAAAAGCTGCTGGGGCGATTGCCCGGGCAGTCTTGGTGGGCGCTGTCGCCATGGCGGCCCAGCATCAGGGCCTGCGCCTGGGCAATGGCGTTGATGACCAGGCTGTGCTGGTGCGCGCCCAGGTATTTGCCGCCATCGCGCGCCACGATGAACTCCACCGGCACCACTTCCTGGCCCTGGTGCAGCAGCTGAAAGAACGCATGCTGGCCGTTGGTGCCCGGCTCGCCCCAGACAATCGGCGCGGTGGGCGCAGCCAGTGGCTGGCCATCGCGCGTCACGGCTTTGCCGTTGCTTTCCATTTCCAGCTGCTGCAAATAGGCCGTCAGGCGACGCAAGCCGTGGCTGTAGGGCGCGATGCAACGGCTGCCCAGGCCACAGAAATTGCGGTACCAGACGTCCAGCAGCCCCAGGCGCAGCGGCAGGTTCTGTGCCATGGGCGCGCTGAAGAAATGCGTGTCCATGGCGTGCGCGCCCGCCAGCAGATCGCGAAATTGCTCCTGGCCGATGGCAATTGCCACAGGCAAGCCAATCGCCGACCACAGCGAAAAGCGCCCGCCAACCCAATCGGCAAACTCCAGGTAACGCGTGATGCCAAACGCCTGCGCTGCAGCCACATTGCTGGTCAGGGCGATGAAATGGCGCGCAATCGACACCGGCGCTTGCGGATCGGCGCAGCCGCCCTGGCGCAAAAACCAGGCCCGCGCCGAGTGGGCGTTGAGCATGGTCTCGGCCGTCGTGAACGATTTAGAGGCCACCAAAAACAGCGTGGACTCGGGCCGCACCTGGCGCAGCACATGGCCCAGCTCGTGGCCATCGACGTTGGAGACAAAGTGAAAGCGTTTGCCCGCATCCACCCAATCCTCCAACCCCTGCACCACCACCTCGGGCCCCAGGTGCGAGCCGCCAATGCCGATGTTCACCACGTCGGTGATCTGCGGGTTAGCACGCACCTGCTCGGCCAGGGTGAGCATGGCGTTCAGGGTGTCGTGCATGGCGTGCAGCGTGTTCCATTGCGCGGCGGGCCAGTGCTGCAGCACCGGGTGCGGGCGCAGCTGGCCGCCATCGCGCGGCATGCGCAGCAGCCAATGCATGGCGGCGCGCTGCTCGGTGGTGTTGACCAGGGCACCGGCCAGCATGGCATCGCGCTGGGCCTGCACGCCACAGGCCTGGGCCAGATCGCGCAGCAGGGCCTCGGTGCGCGGCAGCCAGCGGTTCTTGGACAGATCGGCATAGACATGCGGTGCCTGCTGCGACAGCTGCGCCAGGCGCTGGGCATCCTGGGCAAAGGCCTGCTGCAAGTCCAGCTGGGCAATGTCCTGGGCGTAGTGCTGTTGCAGCGCCGCCCAGGCCGGGTGCTCGTGGCACAACCCCGTCGGCCCCATGGGCAGCCGGGCCGTCATGCGCGCGCCCCCGCCTGGCGCATCAGGGCTTCGAGCTTGAGCGTATCCACAGCAAAGGCGCGGATGCCTTCGGCCAGCTTTTCGGTGGCCATGGCGTCTTCGTTCAGGGCGTAGCGAAAGCGCGCTTCGTCGTACACGACGGGCTGCAGCTCCAGCTGGCGCGCGGCCTGGGCGTCCAGCGCGCGCTCCACCGGGGCGCTGCTGGCCTCCAGCTGGGCCAGCAGTTCTGGGGCGATGGTGAGCAGATCGCACCCGGCCAACGCCACGATCTGGCCCACGTTGCGAAAGCTGGCGCCCATCACCTCGGTGGCAATGCCAAAGCGCTTGTAGTACTGAAAAATCTCGCGCACCGAGCGCACGCCCGGATCGTTGGCACCGGCCATGGCGGCTTCGTCCCACTGGCTGCCCGCCTGCTTTTTGTACCAGTCGTAGATGCGCCCCACAAAGGGCGAAATCAGCCGCACCTTGGCCTGCGCACAGGCAATGGCCTGCACTTTGGAAAACAGCAGCGTCAAGTTGGTGTGGATGCCCTGCTGCTCCAGCTGGCGCGCGGCCTCGATGCCCTCCCAGGTGGCGGCAATCTTGATGAGCACGCGCTGCACGGGCACGTTGGCGCCCTGGTACAGCTCAATCAGCCGCTGCGCACGCGCCACGGTGGCGTTGGTGTCGAACGACAGACGCGCATCCACCTCGGTGGACACGCGCCCGGGCACGGCCTGCAGGATTTCACAGCCAAAGCGCACCAGCAGGCGGTCCATGATGTCGTCCAGCGGTGCGTCGGCAAAGCGCTGCACCACCTCGTGCAGCAGCGGCGCGTACTGCGGCTGCTGCACCGCCTTGAGGATGAGCGACGGGTTGGTCGTTGCATCCTGGGGCCGGTACTGGGCCAGTTGCTGAAAGTTGCCGGTATCGGCGACCACGGTGGTGTATTGCTTCAAAGCGTCCAGTTGGTTCATGGTGCAAGGCGAAAAGTCAGAGGAAATGCGAACAATCGGCAAAAACAGGCACGACGCACCAAGTGTAGAGCAGCCCCTGTTTGAAAATTTTGATAGCTTGTAGCGCTTTATTCACAAGAAAATCACATACTTTTATGCCTAAAAACCAATAAAAACAAGCGCAAGCAGCTATCTTTTTAAAATATCCGCTTCATCGCACAATTGCCACCCCCACCTTTGCCCACACCGACCATGCTTGAGCGTATTTCTGCCTGCCTGCCCTCTTTGCCCCCTGCCGAACAGCGCGTGGCCCAGCTCGTGCTGCACGATCCGGGCGCATTTGCGCGCCAGCCGGTGCGCGTGCTGGCCGAGCAGGCCCAGGTGAGCAAGCCCACCGTGGTGCGTTTTTGCCGCAGCATGGGCTACGACGGACTGGCCGATTTCAAGCTCAAGCTGGTGGGCAGCGTCAGCGAGGGCGTGCCGTTTGTGCACCGCAGCGTCGATCCCGACGACAAAAGCGCCGATGTGCTGGTCAAGGTGATCGACAACTCGGTCTCGGCCTTTCTCGAATACCGCAACGCCGCCGACCCGCACGCGCTGGAAGCGGCCGCCCAGGCCATCTTGCACACCTGGCGCAAGCGCCAGCGTCTGGTGTTTTTTGGTGTAGGCAACTCGGGCATCGTGGCCGAGGATGCGCACCACAAGTTCTTTCGCCTGGGCCTGAGCAGCCTGAGCTGCAGCGATGGCCATGTGCAGCTTATGAACGCGGCGCTGCTGCGCAAAGGCGACTGCGCGGTCGTGATCTCCAACTCGGGCTTGACGCGCGACCTGATCGCCGCCACCGAACTGGCCGCCGAGGTGGGTGCCACCACGATTGCCATCACCGCCAGCGGCTCGCCCCTGGCCAAGACCTGCGCCATCCACCTGGCGGCCGACCACCCCGAGGGCTACGACCTGTACAGCCCCATGGTCTCGCGCCTGCTGCACCTGCTCATCATCGACGTGCTGGCCACCTGCGTGGCGCTGCAGATCGGCCCCAGCGTGCAGCAGCACTCACGCCGCATCAAGCAGTTGTTGCGCAGCAAGCGCTACGAGCAGTAGCGCCAGGCAGGCAGGCAATAGGCAGCCAGGGCGCTCAAGCGTCTGGGCGTGCTGCGCGTCCGGGGTTATGCTATCGGCACTGTGTGTACGATGCGTCGCATTGTTTCTGCCCACCATCCATCCGGGGCCCCGTGGGGGCCTTTTTGCCGCAATGACTGCTACCACACCCACCGCCCTCGCTGGCTTGGCACGCGCCCTGATCGCAGCAGGCAAATTGCCGATTGCTACTGCCGAAGACATCGCGCGCAAGGCCCAGGCCAGCAACAGCTCCTTCGTGGCCCAACTGATCGCCAGTGGCACCGTGCGTGCCGCAGATCTGGCACACCAAGTGGCCACGATTTTTGCCATGCCGCTGCTCGATTTGGATGCGGTGGATGTACACCACCTACCCAAAAATCTGCTCGATCCCAAGCTGTGCGCCAGCTACCACGTGCTGCCCGTAGCCAAGCGCGGCAATCGCCTGATCATGGCCACGGCGGATCCCACCAACAAAGAAGCGGTAGAGAAAATCAAGTTCACCACCCAGATGGGGGTGGATTGGCTCATCGTCGAACACGACAAACTGCTGCGCTTGGTCGAACAGCTGACCAAGTCCACAGCGCAGGCGTTGGACTCTTTCTCCAGTGATGCAGATTTTCAGCTTGACGAGATCAAAGAAACCAACGACAGCAGCGAAAGCGACTCGGACGCCCCGGACGTGGAAGACGCGCCCATCGTCAAGTTCTTGCACAAGATGCTCATCGATGCGTTCAATATGCGCGCGTCGGACTTGCACTTTGAGCCCTATGAACACAATTATCGCGTGCGCTTTCGTGTCGATGGCGAATTGCGCGAAATTGCCTCACCGCCCGTAGCCATTAAAGACAAACTGGCTTCGCGCATCAAGGTGATTTCGCGCATGGATATTTCCGAAAAGCGCGTACCGCAGGACGGACGCATGAAACTGAAAATCGGCCCAGACCGGGTGATTGATTTTCGGGTATCCACACTCCCCACCCTGTTTGGCGAAAAAATCGTTATTCGTATTTTGGATCCGAGCAGCGCAAAAATGGGTATCGATGCGCTGGGGTACGAACCAGAAGAAAAAGAGCGCTTACTCAATGCCATTCAGCGCCCTTATGGCATGATTTTGGTCACAGGCCCCACAGGCTCTGGTAAAACCGTGTCGCTGTACAGCTGCTTGAATTTGCTCAATCAGCCGGGCGTGAATATCTCCACGGCAGAAGACCCTTCGGAAATTAACATGCCCGGGGTCAATCAGGTGAATGTGAATGAAAAAGCAGGCCTCACCTTTGCGGCAGCGCTCAAATCGTTCCTGCGTCAAGATCCGGATGTGATCATGGTCGGTGAGATTCGCGACCTGGAAACCGCCGACATAGCCATCAAAGCGGCGCAAACTGGTCACTTGGTGCTCTCTACCTTGCACACCAACGATGCGCCCACCACCTTGACGCGCATGCGCAATATGGGAATTGCACCGTTCAATATTGCCTCCAGCGTCATTTTGATCACGGCCCAGCGTCTGGGACGTCGCTTATGCGCCAAGTGCAAAGAACCTGCTGACATCCCTGACCAAGCACTGCTGGACGCAGGCTTTCAGGAAGAAGAACTGGATGGCAGCTGGGTACCTTACAAGGCCGTAGGCTGCCCTGCCTGCAACAACGGTTACAAAGGCCGCGTGGGTATTTACCAAGTGATGCCTGTGGGCGAGGCCATGCAGGAAATCAT
The DNA here is from genome assembly GCA_028690035.1 of Comamonas sp. Classification (GTDB taxonomy): domain Bacteria; phylum Pseudomonadota; class Gammaproteobacteria; order Burkholderiales; family Burkholderiaceae_C; genus Comamonas. Next base: position 55,428 of record JAQVCA010000005.1, read on the forward strand.
CCTGCGCGACGGCTCTGCCCTGGATATTGCCAACCAAGCCCGCAAGGAGGGGGTTAAGTCCCTGCGCGAGTCTGGCCTGCACAAAGTGAAGCAAGGTGTTACGTCTTTGGAAGAAGTGTTGGCAGTCACCAACCTATAATCCAAATTTTATTAAACAATAAAATTAGAGCATACCTATGGCGACAACAACACGAAAATCCAGCTCCAAAGAAGTTGTTTTTGAATGGGTGGGTAAAGACAAGCAGGGCCGCACCATTCAAGGTGAATTGCGCGCCGAAGGCGAAGCCATCGCACAGTCCACTTTGCGTCGCCAAGGTATTTTGGTCACAAAAATAAAGAAACGCCGGATGCGCTCCGGTAAAAAAATAAAACCCAAAGATATTGCCCTGTTCACACGACAAATGGCTACCATGATGAAAGCGGGTGTACCATTACTACAGTCTTTTGATATCGTAGGACGTGGCAACCCCAACCCCAGCGTAACCAAGCTGCTCAACGATATTCGACAAGATGTAGAAACCGGTACCTCGCTGAATATGGCATTCAAAAAACACCCGTTGTATTTTGACGAGCTGTATTGCAACTTGGTCGAAGCCGGTGAGGCGGCCGGTATCTTGGAGGCTTTGCTTGATCGCTTGGCCACCTATATGGAAAAAACCGAGGCCATCAAGGGAAAAATCAAATCTGCCTTGATGTACCCCATTTCTGTGTTGGTGGTGGCTTTTGTGGTGGTCACCTTGATCATGATTTTTGTGATTCCTGCCTTCAAGGAGGTATTTACCTCTTTTGGCGCTGATTTACCCGCCCCCACTTTGATGGTGATGGGCATGAGTGAATTCTTTGTGTCCTACTGGTGGCTGATTTTCAGCGTGGTGGGCGGAGGGCTGTATTTTTTCCTGCAGGCTTGGAAACGCAGTCCCAAGGTGCAGAAGTTCATGGATCGTGCGCTGTTGAAAATACCAATTTTTGGCGTTTTGATCGACAAATCCTGCGTGGCGCGCTGGACGCGCACCCTGTCCACCATGTTTGCCGCAGGTGTACCGTTGGTGGAGGCACTGGACTCCGTGGGCGGCGCCTCGGGCAACGTGGTGTACAAAGAAGCCACCGACAAGATCCAGAACGCCGTCTCCACCGGCACCAGCTTGGCCGTGGCCATGACCGATGCCAATGTCTTCCCCAGCATGGTGCTGCAGATGTGCGCCATTGGCGAAGAATCCGGCGCCATCGACCACATGCTGGGCAAGGCCGCCGATTTTTACGAGGCCGAGGTCGATGAAATGGTCGCAGGGCTGTCCAGCCTGATGGAGCCGCTCATCATCGTGTTCTTGGGCTCGATCATTGGCGGCATTGTGGTAGCCATGTACCTGCCCATCTTCAAGCTGGGTCAGGTGGTGTGATGCCGATACCAGAGTTTCTTCCCGCCGAGCCTATCTGGGTGCTGCTGGCTGGGCTGCTGGGGCTGCTGGTGGGCAGTTTTCTGAACGTGGTGGTGCATCGCCTGCCCAAGATGATGGAGGCGCAGTGGGATGCCGAATGCGCCGCCCACCTGGCCGTGCGTGCAGGCAAGGAGCCCGATGCACCCGCTCCTGCGGCACTGACCCTCTCGCACCCGGCATCGCGCTGTCCACATTGCAGCCATGGCATCCGCTGGTTTGAAAACATCCCGGTGCTCAGCTGGCTGGTGCTGCGCGGGCGCTGCAGCCACTGCAAGGCGGCCATCGGCATGCGCTACCCGCTGGTGGAGCTGACCACAGGTGCGCTGTTCGCTTGGTGCATCCACTACGCGGGCATGGGGGCTACCGGCTGGCTATGGTGTGGCTTCAGCGCCATGCTGCTGTGTCTGGCGCTGATCGACTGGGACACCACCTTACTGCCAGACAGCCTGACCCTACCGCTGCTCTGGGCGGGTCTGCTGGCAGCCGCGCTGCGCTGGACGCCGGTAGCGCTGCCCGATGCAGTCTGGGGCGCCGCCGCCGGTTATCTGGTGCTATGGAGCGTGTATTGGGCGTTCAAGCTGGCCACAGGCAAGGAGGGCATGGGCTACGGCGACTTCAAACTGCTGGCTGCCCTAGGGGCTTGGTTTGGCTGGCAGGCGCTGGTGCCGATCTTGCTCATGTCTTCAGTGATTGGCGCCGTCGTGGGTATTGCCATGAAGCTGCGCAGCAGCCTGCGCCCTGGGGGCTATATCCCGTTTGGGCCTTTTCTGGCAGGTGCGGGCTTTGCCGCGCTGCTCTGGAGCCCGGCGCAGTTGATGGCGCTCATCCTTCACCTGCTCGGACTAGGAACCTAAGCTGTGCTGCCACAACAGCAAGCCCACGGTGCCCAGCACTTACACCCATTCAAGCTGGGGCTGACGGGAGGCATTGGCAGTGGCAAAAGCACCGTAGCGGCCATGCTGGCCGAGTGCGGTGCCACCGTGCTGGATGCCGATGCGATTGCGCGCAGCCTGACGGCGCCTGGCGGAGCAGCCATGGCACCGATTGCCCAGGCCTTTGGGCCCCAGGCCGTGGCAACCGATGGCGGGCTGGATCGGGATTTCATGCGCGCACGTGCTTTTTCCGATGCTTCGACGCGCACGCAGCTGGAAGCCATCGTGCATCCGCTGGTAGGTCAAACCATCCAGGCCCGCAGCCAAGCGGCCAGCGACCAAGGCGCACGCTGGCTCGTCTGGGACATCCCACTGTTGGTCGAGTCACCCCACTGGCGCCCCCTGCTGGATACCGTTCTGGTCGTGGACTGCCGCCCTGATACCCAGATCGCGCGCGTCCAGGCACGCAACGGCCTGAGTGCAGCCACGGTGCGCAGCATCATGGCTGCACAGGCCAGCCGCGAACAGCGCCGCGCTGCGGCAGACTGGGTCATCTTCAATGATGACCTTTGTTTACAGCAATTACGTGCCCTGGTGCTATCGATTTCAGCGCAGATGCCGTTATGATTTGCCGCCCTGGGGGGTGCAGCCCCGCGATTTCCGCCCACCGCACCCCCTGTCTGCCCAAGAAATCTCCACCTGCGTAATGCTGTACGAATATCCCTTCAACGAACGCCTGCGTACTTATTTGCGCTTGGAACAGTTGTTTCAACGTTTGTTGGAGTTGATCACGCGCGAAGCAAAATTGGATCATCACTTTGCCTTGGTGACCATGTTTGAGCTGATTGAGGTCGCAGCACGCACCGACCTCAAATCGGACGTGCTGCGCGATGTAGAGCGGCAGAAAAACCTGCTCGATGGCCTGCGCAGCAACCCCGACATCGATCAGGATGTACTGCAAAACATCATGGATCAGTTGGATCAGCGCTATGCCAGCCTGCAAAGCCAGGCCGGAAGAATGGGGCAATCGCTGCAAGACAACGAGATGCTCAGCGCACTGCGCAGCCGTCTGGATATTCCCGGTGGCACCAATTGCTTTGACCTGCCGGGCTACCACCGCTGGCAGCACCTGCCCGTAGCGCAACGCCAAGACGATTTGCGGCGCTGGGGGCAATGCCTGAAACCGCTGGCCGATGCGATTTTTCTGCTCCTAGGCATGCTGCGCGACACCGGAACGCCCCAGCGCGTCGCGGCCAGTCGGGGGTATTTTCAACAGTCGTTGCCGCCCAGCAAGGCCTACCAGTTGCTGCGCCTGCGCATCGATCCGGCGCTGAACCTAGTGCCTGAGATCAGCGGCAACCGCCTCATGGTGACGGTGCGCTTGCTGCGGCCCAGCGCCGATGGCTGCAGCCTGCAGTCCTGCACAGACAACGCCGACTTTGAACTCACCTTGTGTGCCTAACCCTAAGTGCGCCCAAAGCGTTCGCCTGCCATGTCTCACCCCCAGTCCTTAAACCCCGCCAGTGCAGCACCCATTGTGGTCTGTCCCACCTGTGGCGGCCCTAGCCTGTTTGCCCCCAGCAACACCTGGCGTCCCTTTTGTAGCCAGCGCTGCAAACACATCGACTTGGGCGCCTGGGCTGCAGAAGAATTCCGCGTACCCAGCACACCGCCGTACGATGCCGTCCATGGCGACCCACGCCACCGCGACGACGATCAATAAAACCATAGCTACTCGCACTTACCCAGTAAGGGTTTAAGCGCTTTTTTACTATAAACCCTCGGCCAGAGTAGGGCGAGCACCCCGAGGGCTGGCAAAGTGCTGGTGGCGCAAGGCCTCCAGATCCAGCACGCGCAGACCGCCGTACTCCACCTGGATGACGCCTGCCAGCTCCAGCGTGCCCAGGGCTTCGTTCACACGCTGACGCGACAGCCCTACCAGATAAGCCAACTCCTGCTGGGTAATGCGCAGCAAGCGGCTCCCGCCCCCGGGGTAAGGAAACAGCACCGGGTTGAACAGCGCTGCCAAGCTGCGCGCCACGCGCAAATCGGGATTGCTCATGCGGTCAATCTCGCGCGCCTCGATGAACTGCCCTAGTCGTTCATTGAGCTGGTTCATGATGTAGCGGTTAAAGCCCAGCGAGTTGTCCAGCAGCCAGTGGAAAGTTTCGATCGGCAACCCCGCGACCACGCTTTTGCGCAGCGCCTGCACGTTGTAGCGGTAGAGCTCGCGCTTGATGGCCGTCCCCTCGCCAAACCAGCCCCCTGGCGGCAGCCCAGCAAACGTCATGCTCACACCCTGGGCGTTTTCCGAGCTCATTTTCAGCAGTCCATCGACCAAACCAAACCAGAACGTGACCTGGCGCCCCAGCACACACACGTTTTCACCGACAAGAACCTGCATCACCTGCAAAGCCGATACAGCACGGTCGCGCTCGTGCGGCTGCAGCAGGCGCAGCCAGGGAATGCTCTCCAATTCTTGGGCATTGGGGGGGCGACGACGTTGGTACAAAGAGGGGTTCGAACTCATAACGGGACAAGCATCCGGGCAGATTTGCGCCTTGCTACCTAGGGTTTGCGACAGGTAGCGGCATTTGGGGAAGAAAACAAGTCGCTACGTTAGAAATAAACCACACCCAAAAAATGAAAACAGGCTCTAAAGGATGGATTACCCGATCAGGACTTTCCCGCACATCGTCATTGAAAAGACACGATAACGTCAAACCCACCACTAGGATTGTTGGAAATCTGGCGCAAGCAAGACTTTTAAGCCTTTTTTACCCGTAACGGTTTGCACCACCCTAAGAACATTTTTTTGTGAGGAACTGCAATGGCGACCACATTCCCACACCTGCTTTTGCAACACGCGAGCCAGCGCCCCCAAGCACCGGCGTTGCGTGAAAAAGAGTACGGTATCTGGCAAACATGGACTTGGAGCGATGTCGCCCGCGACGTGCGCCACATGGCCTGTGGCCTGGCGGCGCTGGGTCTGTCCAAAGGGCAAAACCTGGCCTTTGTGAGCGACAACCGCCCCCATGTGTACATGGGCTTCTGTGCCGTGCAAAGCCTGGGCGCGGTGCCCATTCCGCTGTACCAGGATGCGGTGGCCCAGGAGATGGGCTTTGTCGTGCAGGATGCCGATGTGGAGTTCGCCTTCGCGGAAAACCAGGAGCAGGTGGACAAGCTGCTGGAAGTGCGCGAAACCGTGCCCAGCCTGCGCCACATCATTTACGACGACCCACGCGGCCTACGCAAGTACCAAGACCCAGGCCTGATCAGCACCGAAGAGCTCAAAAAACTGGGCCAAGCCTGGGATCGCGACCACCCCGGTGTGTGGGAGAGCATGCACCAGCGCGTACAGTCCGAGGATGTGGGCGTCATCCTGTACACCTCCGGCACCACCGGCAAGCCCAAGGGCGTGTGCCTGACGCATGCCAACTTCATTGGCTCGGCCAAGGGTGGGGTTGAAGTGGACCGCCTGGGCCCCAGCGACAACGTGATCTCGTACCTGCCGCCGGCCTGGGTGGGCGACCACCTGTTCTCCTACGCGCAGTGGCTGTACGCAGGCTTCACCATCAACTGCCCCGAATCGGCAGCCACGGTCAGCATCGACATGCGCGAAGTGGGCCCCACCTACTACTTTGCCCCGCCCCGCGTGTTTGAAGGCATGCTCACTTCGGTCTCCATCCGCATGGAAGACGCCGCCCCATTCAAGCAGTGGCTGTACGAACAAAGCATGGCCGTGGCCAAGCGCGTAGGCTCGGACATTCTGGATGGCAAGCCCATCAGCGCGCTGGACAAACTCAAATACAAGCTGGGCGATTTGTTCATCTATGGCCCGCTGCGCAACGCCATGGGCCTGTCGCGCATCCGCGTGGCCTATACCGCAGGGGCGGCGATTGGCCCGGAACTGTTCCAGTTTTTTCGCAGCATTGGCATCAACCTCAAACAGCTGTACGGCCAGACCGAAACCTGCGCCTATGTCTGCCTGCAGCGCGACCGTCAGGTCGATATCAACAGCGTGGGCGAAGCGGCCCCAGGCATTGAGCTGAAGATTGCCGACAACGGCGAGGTGCTGCTGCGTGGGGTGTCGGTGCTCAAGGAATACTACAAGCGCCCCGATGCCACCGCCGAAGTCATCGACGAACAGGGCTACTTCCACACGGGCGATGCTGGGGTGATTGGCGCCAACGGGCAGCTGCGCATCATCGACCGCGCCAAGGACGTGGGCAAGATGGCCACCGGCGCCATGTTTGCGCCCAACTACATCGAGAACAAGCTCAAGTTCTTCTCGCACATCAAGGAAGCCGTGTGCTTTGGCAACGGCAAGGACAAGGTGTGCGCCTTTGTCAACATCGACTACGAAGCCGTGGGCAACTGGGCCGAACGCCAGGGCATTCCCTACGGGGGTTATGTGGATCTGGCCTCCAAGCCCCAGGTGCTGGATCTGATTGCCGACTGCGTGCGCCAGGTCAACGCCACGCTGGCCGCCGAAGAAGGTATGGCCGACACACAGATTGCACGCTTTCTGGTGCTGCACAAAGAGCTGGACCCCGACGACGATGAGCTGACCCGCACGCGCAAAGTGCGCCGCAACTTCATCGCCGACAAATACGGCGTGCTCATCGATGCGCTGTACAGCGGCAAGACCGAGCAGTTCATCGAAACGCAGGTCAAGTTCGAAGACGGGCGTACCGGCAGCGTCAGCGCCACGCTCAAGATTTTGGACGCCCACGTCTTTGCTCCCACCAAGGCCGCCGCCTAAGCACTCAGCCCCCTTGCCTGGAAAGAACTGCATCCATGACCGACAAGAAAATTGGCGATGTCATTTTGGACATCAAAAACATCAGCCTGCGTTTTGGCGGCGTCAAAGCGCTGACCGACATCTCGTTCAACGTGCGCGAGCACGAGATCCGCTCGATCATCGGCCCCAACGGAGCGGGTAAATCGTCGATGCTCAACTGCATCAACGGCGTCTATACCCCGTCGGAAGGCTCCATCACATTCCGGGGGCAGACTTTTGCCCACATGAACAGCCGCCAGGTGGCCGAAATGGGCGTGGCACGCACCTTCCAGAACCTGGCCCTGTTCAAAGGCATGAGCGTGATCGACAACATCATGACCGGGCGCAACCTCAAGATCAAAAGCAACCTGCTCATGCAGGCACTGCACTTGGGGCCAGCACGGCGCGAGGAAATCGCGCACCGCGAGTTTGTCGAGCACATCATCGACTTCCTGGAAATCCAGGCCTTTCGCAAAACGCCCGTGGGCCAGCTGCCCTACGGCCTGCAAAAGCGCGTGGACCTGGGCCGCGCCCTGGCCATGGAGCCCCAGGTGCTGCTGCTGGACGAGCCCATGGCCGGCATGAACGTCGAGGAAAAGCAGGACATGTGCCGCTTCATTCTGGATGTGAACGACGAGTTCGGCACCACCATCGTGCTCATTGAGCACGACATGGGCGTGGTGATGGACATCTCGGACCGCGTCGTCGTGCTGGATTACGGCAAGAAGATTGGCGACGGCGCCCCCGAAGAAGTGCGCAACAACGAAGACGTGATCCGTGCCTACCTGGGCACTTCCCACTAAGCAGATTTAGGCAAAAAAGAGAAGTAAAGGAGCAGGAGCATGGCGTTCTTCCTAGAAACCCTGTTTGGCGGCCTCATGGTAGGCACGCTGTACGCACTGGTAGCCATCGGCTTTGTGCTGATTTTCAAGGCCTCGGGTGTCTTCAACTTCGGCCAAGGTGCCATGGTGCTGTTTGCAGCGCTGATGATGGCGCGCTTTGCCGAATGGATTCCCGCTGCGCTGGGCATGCAGCCGGGCATGGTGGGCAACCTGCTGGCCATCGTCGTCACCCTGGCAGGCATGGTGGTGCTGGCCTGGCTGATCGAGCGCCTGGCGCTGCGCCATCTGGTCAACCAGGAGCCGATCGCGCTGCTCATGGCCACGCTGGGCATTGCCTACCTGCTGGACGGCTTTGGCCCGATGGTGCTGGGCTCGGAGGTGTACAGCATCGATGTGGGCATGCCCAAAGACCCGGTGTTCATTCTGGATTCGATGTTCCCCGGCGGTCTGATGATCAGCCTGGAAGACCTGTACGCCGCAGGCATCGCTGCCGTGCTGGTGGCCGCACTGAGCATCTTTTTCCAGAAAACCAAAACCGGTCGTGCGCTGCGCGCCGTGGCCGACGACCACCAGGCTGCGCAATCGATCGGCATTCCGCTGTCGCGCATCTGGGTCATCGTCTGGTCGGTGGCCGGGGGGGTGGCCCTGGTGGTGGGCGTGATCTGGGGCTCCAAGCTGGGCGTGCAGTACTCGCTGTCGCTGGTGGCCCTGAAAGCCCTGCCCGTGGTGATTCTGGGCGGCCTCACTTCGCTGCCCGGCGCCATCATCGGCGGCCTGATCATCGGTGTGGGTGAAAAGCTTTCCGAGGTGTACGTCGGCCCCATGGTGGGCGGTGGCATCGAAACCTGGTTTGCCTACGGCCTGGCACTGTGCTTCCTGCTGGTGCGTCCCCAGGGCCTGTTTGGCGACAAGATCATTGACCGCGTGTAAGTCGGGAGGAACCACAACATGTTTTATCGTGAGAACGGTCAATTCAAGACCAGCTACGCTGCCGATCAGCAAATCTTCACCGTCAGCCAAGACCGCTACGCCATTTTGGGCATTCTGGCCTTTGCCTTCCTGGCGGTGCCGCTGCTGGCCAACGACTACACCTTCCAGGCCATCCTGATCCCCTTCCTGATCATGAGCCTGGGCGCTCTGGGCTTGAACATTCTGGTGGGCTATTGCGGCCAGATTTCGCTGGGCACCGCCGCCTTCATGGCCGTGGGCGCCTACGCGGCCTACAACCTGCAGGTGCGCTTTGACGGCATGCCCCTGCTGCTGGCCCTGATCGGTGGTGGCCTGTGCGCCATGCTGGTGGGGGTGGTGTTTGGTCTGCCCTCGCTGCGCATTCGCGGCCTGTATCTGGCCGTGGCCACGCTGGCAGCGCAGTTCTTTGTGGACTGGATTGCCACGCGCGCCTCGTGGGTGACGAACAACTCCTCGTCGGGCTCGGTCAGTGCGCGGGCGCTGGAAATTGCCGGCTGGCAAATCGACACCCCCATGGAGAAATACCTGCTGTGCTTGGCCATCTTGACGCTGCTGGCACTGATGACCAAAAACCTGGTGCGCAGCTCGGTAGGCCGTGAATGGATGGCCATGCGCGACATGGACGTGGCCGCCAGCGTGATCGGTATCCGCCCCGTGTACGCCAAGCTGTCGGCGTTTGCCGTGAGCTCGTTTGTGGTGGGCATCGCCGGTGCGCTGTGGGCCTTTGTCCACCTGGGCTCCTGGGAGCCAGCGGCCTTCAGCCTGGATCGCTCGCTGCAACTGCTGTTCATGATCATCATCGGCGGCCTGGGCTCCATCGTGGGCAGCATTTTCGGCGCGGCCTTCTTCGTGCTGCTGCCGCTGTTCCTCAACCAGGTGCCGCACTGGCTGGGCCTGCCCATCTCCACGGCCACGGCCACGTACCTGGAGCACATGATTTTTGGTGCCCTGATCGTATTTTTCCTGATTGTGGAGCCGCACGGTTTCGCCAAACTGTGGGCCACCGCACGCCAGAAACTGCGCGTTTGGCCCTTCCCCCACTGATCAAAAAACAGAGCTGGCCGCGCTTATCCAGCAAGCCTCTCCTCCATTTTTGACTGTTTTTTAACCACGACACCACAGAGTGCCGACACCCGGGGCCGCCAGCCCCACCTTAACCAGGAGACCTTCCATGAAGTTCAAAACCATCGCCATGGCTGCCGCCACCATCGCAGCGGGCCTGAGCACCGTGCTCGCCACCCCCGCCGCCCACGCAGAAGACCAGTTCATGCCGCTGCTGGTGTACCGCACGGGCCAGTTCGCACCCCTGGGCATCCCATGGGCCGATGGCAAGATGGACTACCTCAAGCTGGTGAACGCGCGCGGTGGGGTGAATGGCGTCAAGCTGACGTTTGAAGAGTGCGAAACCGCCTACGACACCGGCAAGGGCGTGGAATGCTACGAGCGCCTGAAGGGCCGTGCAGGCGGATCGGGCAGCTTTGACACCCAGTCCACGGGTATCACCTTTGCCGTCAGCGACAAGGCACCCAACGACAAGACCACCATCGTGACCCCCGGCTATGGTCTGTCGCAATCGGCCGATGGTCGCGTGTTTGAGTGGAATTTCCCGCTGCTGGGCACCTACTGGACGGCCGCCGACACGATGATTCAAGACATCCTGAAGAAGGAAAAAGGCAGCCTCAAGGGCAAGAAAATCGCGCTGGTGTACCACGACTCGCCCTATGGCAAGGAGCCCATCCCGCTGCTGGAAAAGCGCGCGGCCAAAGAAGGCTTTGAGCTGCTCAAGCTGCCCGTCACCCCCCCGGGTGTGGAGCAAAAATCGACCTGGCTGCAAGTGCGCCAGCAGCGCCCCGACTACGTGCTGCTGTGGTCGGCCGGCGTGATGACGCCCACCGCCGTGCGTGAAGCGCAGGCCACGGGCTACCCGCGCGACAAGGTGTACAGCATCTGGTGGGCGGGCTCTGAGCACGACGTGCGCGACATTGGCGCCGGTGCCAAGGGCTACAACACCATCACCATCCACAACACCGCCGAGCACGACAAGGTGCACGACGACCTCAAGGCCATGGTGTACGACAAGGGCGAAGGCGCCTCCAAGGATGGCCGCAGCGTCGGCTCGCTGGCGCACACCCGGGGCATGGTGATCGCCATGCTGCAGGTGGAAGCCGTGCGCACCGCCCAGGAAAAGTTCGGCAAGGGCAAGGCCATGACGTCCGAGCAAGTGCGCTGGGGCCTGGAAAACCTGAACCTGACGCAAGAGCGCCTGAACGAACTGGGCTTTGGCAAGGTGCTGCGCCCCGTCAAGACCAGCTGCGACAACCACATGGGCACCGACTGGGCACGCATTGCCCAGTGGAACGGCAGCAAGTTTGAAGTGGTCTCCGACTGGTACCAGTCCGACAAGAGCATGATCGACCCGCTGGTGAAAGAGTACGGCGAGAAATACGCCAAGGAGAAAAACGTCAAGGTACGCAGCTGTAACTAAAACAATAGCTGCAACCGGCCTACCCTGGCCGGTTTGGTAGTAAAAAACACTGCAAGTGCTTATCCAATAAGCGCTTGCAGCTATCAAAACAAAGAAATCAGGTGATGGTATGAGCGCTAGCCCCCACGCAACCCCCGCATCGACTGCTGCAGCGACCCCGGCACGCACGCTGGTCGAAGTCAATGGCATTGAAGTCATCTACAACCACGTCATTCTGGTGCTCAAGGGCGTGTCGCTGAAAGTGCCCGAGCATGGCGTCGTCGCCCTCATGGGGGGCAACGGCGCGGGCAAGACCACCACGCTGCGCGCCATCTCCAACCTGCTCAAAGGCGAGCGTGGCGAGGTCACCAAAGGCAGCGTGCTGCTCGAAGGCCAAGAAATTCACAACCTCTCGCCCGCCGACCTGGTCAAGCGCGGCGTGGTGCAGGTCATGGAAGGGCGCCACTGCTTTGCCCACCTGACCATCGAAGAAAACCTCATGACCGGCTCCTACACGCGCACCGATCGGGCCGAAATCGCGCGCAACCTGGAGAAGGTCTACAACTACTTCCCGCGCCTGAAAACGCGCCGCACCAGCCAAGCGGCCTACACCTCGGGCGGCGAGCAGCAAATGTGCGCCATTGGCCGCGCGCTGATGAGCAACCCGCGCATGGTGCTGCTCGATGAGCCCTCCATGGGTCTGGCGCCGCAGATCGTGGAAGAGGTGTTCAACATCGTGCAAGACCTGAACCAGAAAGAAAAAGTCACGTTCATGCTGGCCGAACAGAACACCAACATGGCGCTCAAATACTCCGATTACGGTTACATCATGGAAAGTGGGCGCATCGTCATGGACGGCCCTGCCAAAGACCTGGCCAGCAACGAAGACGTCAAAGAGTTCTACCTGGGCGTTGGCGGCAGCGAGCGCAAGAGCTTCAAAGACGTCAAAAGCTACAAACGCCGCAAGCGCTGGCTGGCTTAAGGCCTGGGCAACGCTGCAAGGCCCCTGTAGCCATTGCCGTTTACGCTTTCCCGCTTTGAGACCAGTTAGACGACCCCTTCCCACCCCATAAAGGACACCACGGCATGAGCCTGTTCTACGACGCCCTGGAAACCCGTGCTCCCCAAGAGCGCGAAGCCGCCCTGCTGGCCGCCCTGCCCCAGCAGATTGCCCACGCCCAAGCCCACAGCCCGGCGTTTGCCGACATCCTGGCCGGGGTGGATGCAGCGGGCATCACCACGCGCGCGGCACTGACGCAGCTGCCCGTCACGCGCAAATACCAGCTCCTTGAGCGCCAGCAGGCCCTGCGTGCCCAAGGGCCCTTTGGCGGCTTTGCCACCCAGGGTTTTGGCAAGGCCATGCCGCGCGTGTTCTCCAGCCCCGGCCCGATCTACGAGCCCGAAGGCCTGCGCAGCGACTACTGGCGCATGGCGCGCGCTATTTACGCCGCAGGCTTTCGCCCAGGCGAGCTGATCCACAACTGCTTCAGCTACCACTTTGTCCCGGCGGGGGCGATGATGGAAAACGGCGCCCATGCGGTGGGCTGCACGGTGTTTGCCGGTGGCACGGGCCAGACCGAGCAACAGGTGCAGGCCATGGCCGAGCTGCGGCCTGCGGGCTACATTGGCACGCCCAGCTTTTTGAAGCTGATCCTGGAAAAAGCCCAGGCCCAGGGCATTGCCCTGCCCAGCCTGACCAAGGCGCTGGTGTCGGGCGAGGCTTTCCCCCCCTCGCTGCAGCAGTGGATGCAGGAGCACGGTGTGGATGGCTACCAATGCTATGCCACCGCCGATCTGGGGCTGATTGCCTACGAAACCTCCGCCCGCCAGGGCCTGGTCGTCGATGAGGGCGTGCTCATCGAAATCGTGCGCCCCGGCACCGGCGACCCCGTGCCCGAGGGCGAAGTCGGTGAGCTGGTCATCACCACCCTGAACCCCGACTACCCGCTGATCCGCTTTGGCACGGGCGACCTATCGGCCATCCTGCCGGGCAGCTGCCCCACAGGCCGCACCAACGTGCGCATCAAGGGCTGGCTGGGCCGCGCCGACCAGACCACCAAGGTGCGTGGCATGTTCGTACACCCGGGTCAGGTGGCCGAGGTGGTCAAGCGCTTCCCGCAAATCCAGCGCGCGCGCCTGATCGTCACCGGCGAAATGGCCAACGACCAAATGACGCTGCACGTCGAAACCCTGGAAACTGCGGGCGGCTTTGTCCAGCTGGTGCAGGATGCGGTGCGCGAAATCACCAAACTGCGCTGCGATGTGCAGCTGCGCCACCCCGGCAGCCTGGCCAACGATGGCAAGGTGATTGAAGACGCACGCAGCTACGCCTGAGCAGCCCCACAGCCCGCGCGCTGCCCCATAAAAAAACCGCTGCACATGGCAGCGGTTTTTTTATGGCTTTTTCAGCGCCAAGCACCAGCGCTCAATGGTGCTTGGGGTGCCAGGTCACGTCCTTGTTTTCGGCCAAGCTGGCGCGCAGCATGTCGGCCAAAGGGGCCACACGCTGGCGCAGCGTGACAGCACCCAGCTCGGACGACTCTTGTCCGGCCTTGGCGATGACGGCAGCATCGGGCGAGCGCATGGCCTCTGCCAGAGCCTTGCGGCGCTCGTCGTCGGCATGCACGGCTTTGTCCAGCACCTCCAAAGCAGCAGGAATCTGCGCCACGGTCAGGATGCCGGGCTCGCCCGGGGTCTTGTCCAGCAGTTGCAGCAGGTGTTTGGCGGTGTCGTCCAGCATCAGCATGTCGGCAGCGGCGCGGGATTGGAAGGTGTACATAGGGGCCTCCTGGTGTCTCGTGGTGGTAGTTTGCTAATCAGAAAATCTGAACTTCTAAGAATCAAAAATCCTTAATCGTCTAGTGTAGGCGCAGTTGCGCAGCGACGGCTTATGTTGTGGCACCCACGAGGCGCAGATAGGCCTGGCGCGTGCTGGGCTGCACCGACTGCAGCACTTTCTCGTACGGGGTTTTGTGGCGCGCCAGCAAGCGCACGGAGGCCACCGTGCGCGACTTGCCAAACCAGTGGCAGGTGTGCTGCATGAGCAGCAGCTCGGCCGTCATGGTGAAGGCACGGTCGCGCCGCGCTGTGCCCTGCAGCTCGTCAGGGGCACAGGCGCTGCGGATGGCCTGGGCGTGCAGTTGCAAGGCCTCGCGCATGTCAAAGCTGTAGCGGGGAAAAATCCGGTCAAAGTAGGGCAAGGCCCACGGCAGGGTGCTGACGCGGGTGTGGTCGGCGGGCTCCTTGGCAAAACCATCAACAAAGCGCTGGAAATGCTCCACCAGCCGCTGCTCCTGCTGGTTGAGCTGCAGCCACATTTGCTGTTGGCGCTCGGGGTTGGTTTCAGCGGCGGCATTCAGGTAGCCATCGATGAGCGTGCCCAAAATTTTTTCCACCTGCGTCGGTGCCAGGTGCTTGGCCAATAGGCCCACGCGCTGGCGCTGCACCTGGGTTTGCAACCAAAACACGCCAATGGCGGCGATCAGAAACCAACTCAATCCGTCCATGCCCCACCTTTGTTTGGTTGATCGGGTGCCAGCCCGCGCTCTTGCGCCAGCCACTGCAGCGCGGGCATGGCCCCTTCCAGCACCGGCTGCACCTGCAGCGGCAGTTGCTGCCAGGCCATGGTCTGGCCCTCGCGCATGTGCAGCTGCCCCTGCCAGCGCGTGACCTTGCACCAGTGCAGACGCACCTGCGCGTGCTCGTAGTCGTGCGTGGTCACGTGCCAGGGCAGGCAGTTGTCGATGGTGATGCCCAGCTCTTCGTGCAGCTCACGGCGCAGGGCCTGCTCCACGGTTTCACCGGCTTCGAGCTTGCCGCCGGGAAACTCCCACCAGCCTGCACGCACTTTGCCGGGCGGGCGGCTGGTGAGCAGCAAAGCGCCGTCTGCTTCGCGGATCAGAATGCCCACGGCCACTTCGGTGCGGCGCACTGGCGCCTGCTCGACGTTGCTGACCTCAGAGGGTTGCGCCATCGCTCAACCCTTCCACATCGGCAATGCGTGCGTGCTGCTGCACGGGGCTGCCTTGGGCGCAGCGCGCCGCGTAATCGCGCGCAAATTGCTGGGCCACGCGGCCACTGCGCGAGCCGCGCTCCAGCGCCCAGACCAGCGCCTCGGGCTCGGCAGCGGCCACTTGCTCGGCGCTCAAACCCAGGCTGGTGAGCCATTGGGCCACCACGCGCAGGTATTCGGGCTGGCTAAAAGGATAAAAGCTCACCCACAGGCCAAAGCGCTCGGACAGGGATATTTTTTCTTCCACCACCTCGCCCGGATGAATTTCGCCGTCCTGGCCTTTTTGCGTTTGCAGGTTCTCGCTCAGGTACTCGGGCAGCAAATGGCGGCGGTTGCTGGTGGCGTACACCAGCACATTGGGCGTGGCAGCGGCCACCGAGCCATCCAGAATGGATTTCATCGCCTTGTAGCCCGGCTCGCCTTCTTCAAAGCTCAAGTCGTCGCAATAGATGATGAATTTCTCGGGCCGCGCGGCCACCACTTCAACGATGTCGGGCAGATCGGTCAAATCGGCCTTGTCCACTTCGATCAAACGCAGGCCCTGAGCGGCAAACGCATGCAAACACGCGCGAATCAGCGACGATTTGCCCGTGCCGCGTGCGCCTGTCAGCAGCACATTGTTGGCCGTGCGCCCGGCGACAAAATGCGCGGTGTTGGCCACGATTTTTTCTTTTTGCGTGTCGATGTTTTGCAGGTCGGCCAGCTGCATGGCCCCGACGTGGCGCACCGGCTCCAGCACACCGCAGCCGTTGGCACGCTTGCGATAGCGCCAGGCGATGGCCGCGCCCCAGTCGGCGGGCGCTTGCAGGGGCTGGGGCAAGACGGCTTCAATGCGCTGCATGAGCTGCTCGGCGCGCAGCACCAGACGCTCCAGCGCCGCAAAGGCCACAGGGACAGAAGAACTCGTATCGGTCATAAAAAAAGGAGCTTATCGCGCTTGATCAGCAAGGTTTTCAGCATCTTTTATATCTAAAAACCTTACCTTTCAAGCGCAACCAGCTATGAAATTTAAGAACGGTAATCGGCGTTGATGGTCACGTAGTCGTGACTCAGATCGCAGGTCCACACCGTTTGGCTGGCGCTGCCACGGCCCAGATGCACACGCACGGTGATTTCGCTTTGCTGCATCACGCGCTGGCCGTCTTCTTCGCGGTAAGCCGGGTTGCGCCCACCTTGGGTGACGACATGTACGTCGTCCAGGTGCAACTCGATCCGGGTCTGGTCCAGATCGGCAATGCCAGCGTAGCCCACGGCGGCCAGGATGCGGCCCAGGTTCGGGTCAGAGGCAAAGAACGCGGTCTTGACCAAGGGCGAGTGCGCGATCGAGTACGCCACCAGACGGCATTCTTCTTCGGTCTTGCCGCCATCGACTTGCACGCTGATGAACTTGGTGGCGCCTTCGCCATCGCGCACGATGGCCTGGGCCAGCAGACGCGCCACGTCCAGCAGCGCCGCTTTCAGCGCCTGGGCATCGGCACCGTTCCAGTTGCTGATGGGCGCATTGCCTGCCCGGTGCGTGGCCACGACGATGAAGGAGTCGTTGGTGGAGGTGTCGCCATCGATGGTCACGCGGTTGAACGAGCCATCGGCCAGCTCTTTGGCCAAGGCGGGCAGCAGCGCCGGATCGATGGCCGCATCGGTGGCCAAAAAGCCCAGCATGGTGGCCATGTTGGGGCGGATCATGCCCGCGCCTTTGCTGATGCCGGTCACGGTGACGGTCTTGCCGCCCACCTGCACCTGGCGGCTGTAGGCCTTGGGCTGGGTGTCGGTGGTCATGATGCCTTCGGCGGCAGCCAGCCAGTGGTCGGCTTGGGCGTTAGCCAGGGCGGCGGGCAGGCCAGCGACGATGCGCTCGACGGGCAGCGGCTCCATGATCACGCCAGTGGAAAACGGCAGGATGTTCTGCGGCGCCACGCCCAGCGTGTCGGCCAGCGCGGCGCAGGTGGCGCGTGCACGCGCCAGACCATCGGCCCCCGTACCGGCATTGGCGTTGCCGGTGTTGATCACCATGGCGCGAATGGGCGCGCCTGCGGCCAGATGCTCGCGGCACACCTGCACAGGGGCGGCGCAGTAGCGGTTTTGTGTGAATACGCCCGCCACGCTGGCGCCTTCGTCGAGCAAGAAGACGCTCAGGTCTTTACGATTGGCTTTGCGAACGCCCGCTTCGGCAACGCCGATGCGCACACCGGCCACTGGGTGCAGGTCTTGGGCTTGGGGCAGGGGAAGGTTGACGGGCATGGAGCTCTTTCTACAACAACAGCAAAACGCGCATTATGCGGTGGCATGGGTGCATAAAAAAACGGGCCGCAGCCCGTTGTTGTGGAGGCACTGCATGGTGGCGGTGCCGGCAGACGGTCGTTTACGACAGCTTGCCGTGGCATTGTTTGTACTTCTTGCCACTGCCGCAGGGGCAGGGGTCGTTGCGCCCCACGCGCACGCCGGGCGGCAGCTCAAAGTCTTGGGGCAGGTCGCTCTTGTTGTTGTCGGCACTGGCGTACTGCATGCCGGGCACATGCTCGGCGCGCTGCTCAATGCGGTCGGCGGCCTGTTCCAGTGCCTCGGGCTCGCGAATGCGTACGGTCAGCAGCACGCGCGTGACCTCGTGCTTGACAGCATCGATCAGCTGGCTGAACAGCTCGAACGCTTCGCGCTTGTATTCCTGCTTGGGCTGCTTTTGCGCAAAGCCACGCAGGTGGATGCCCTGGCGCAGGTAGTCCAGCGCCGACAGGTGGTCGCGCCAGTTGGTGTCAAAGCTTTGCAGCAAGACAGCACGCTGAAAATGCATGAACTGCTCGGTGCCGGCCTGTTCGAATTTGCTGGCATACAGCGCCTGCGTGGCCTGCAGGCACAGCTGCAGAATGTCTTCGTCGGTGATGTGTTCGTTGTTGGCAATCTGGGTGCGCAGATCCAGATCTACGTGCCAGTCGGCCAGCGCCTTTTCCAAGGCAGCAATGTCCCACTGCTCTTCCATGGAGTCGGCAGGCACATGCTGGCGCACCAGCTCTTGCGTGCAGCCCGCCACCATGGCGCGCACCATCTCGGTCAGGTCGGGCGTATCCAAAATGGCATTGCGCTGTTCGTAGATGACTTTGCGCTGCTCGTTGGCGACATCGTCGTATTCGAGCAGCTGCTTGCGCACGTCAAAGTTGCGCCCTTCCACCTTGCGCTGTGCGCTTTCGATGCTGCGCGTGACCATGCCCGCCTCAATCGCCTCGCCTTCGGGCATCTTGAGTTTGTCCATGATGGCGCGCACGCGCTCACCGGCAAAAATGCGCATGAGCTGGTCGTCCAGACTCAGGTAAAAGCGCGAGGAGCCCGGGTCGCCCTGGCGGCCCGAACGCCCGCGCAACTGGTTGTCGATGCGGCGCGATTCGTGGCGCTCGGTGGCAATGATGCGCAGGCCACCCAGGGCTTTCACCTCTTCGTGGTCTTGCTGCCACTGGGCACGCAATGCGTTGATACGCTCTTGCTTTTGCGCGTCGCTGAGCTCGGGATCGGCCTCAATCTGCGCCACGTCCTTGCTGATGTTGCCGCCCAGCACGATGTCGGTACCGCGACCGGCCATGTTGGTGGCAATGGTGATCATGCCCTTGCGCCCGGCCTGGGCGATGATGTCGGCCTCGCGCGCGTGCTGTTTGGCGTTGAGCACCTGGTGCGGCAACCCGGCTTGGGTGAGCAGCTGGTCGATGATTTCTGAATTCTCAATCGACGTGGTACCTACCAGCACGGGCTGGCCGCGCTCGTGGCAATCGCGGATGTCGTTGATCGCCGCCTGGTACTTTTCGGGCGTGGTTTTGTACACCCGGTCCAGCTGGTCGGTGCGCTTGCTGGGTTTGTTGGGCGGGATGACCACGGTTTCCAGACCGTAGATCTGCTGAAACTCGTAGGCCTCGGTGTCCGCTGTGCCGGTCATGCCCGAGAGTTTCTGGTACAGGCGAAAGTAGTTCTGGAAGGTGATCGAGGCCATGGTCTGGTTCTCGGCCTGGATGCTGACACCCTCCTTGGCTTCCACCGCTTGGTGCAGGCCATCGCTCCAGCGACGCCCCGACATCAGGCGCCCCGTGAACTCATCAACGATCACCACCTCGCCGTTTTGCACCACATAGTGCTGGTCGCGGTGGTAGATGTGGTGTGCGCGCAACGCTGCGTACAAATGGTGCACCAGCACGATATGCGCCGGGTCGTACAGCGAAGCCCCCTCGGGCAGCAGCCCGGCTTGGGTCAGGATGCGCTCGGCGTTTTCGTGGCCCTGCTCGGTCAGGAAGACTTGGTGCGACTTTTCATCCACCGTAAAGTCGCCCGGCTGGGTCACGCCCTCGCCGGTGCGTGGATCCGCCTCTCCTTCCTGGCGCTTGAGCTGTGGGGCCATCTGGTTGATGGCCAAGTACATGGCGGTGTTGTCGTCGGCCTGCCCGCTGATGATGAGCGGCGTGCGCGCCTCGTCGATCAGGATGGAGTCCACCTCATCGACGATGGCGAAGTTGAGCACGCGCTGCACGCGGTCGCCTGCTTCATAGACCATGTTGTCGCGCAGGTAGTCAAAGCCGTACTCATTGTTAGTGCCATACGTCACATCGGCCAGATAAGCCAATTGCTTTTCTTCCCGTGGCGTCTGCGGCAGGTTCACCCCGACCGACATCCCCAGGAAATGGTACAGCGGGCGCATGGTCTCGGCATCACGCTCGGCCAGGTAGTCGTTCACCGTGACGATGTGTACGCCCTTGCCCGTCAGGGCATTGAGGTACACGGGCAGCGTGGAGGTCAGCGTCTTGCCCTCGCCCGTGCGCATTTCTGCAATCTTGCCTTGGTGCAGCGCGATGCCGCCCATGAGCTGCACATCGAAGTGGCGCATCTTGAGTACGCGTTTGGAGGCTTCACGCACCACGGCAAAGGCCTCCGGCAACAGGTCATCCAGTGCTTGCCCCTGGGCCAGGCGGTCTTTGAATTCTTGGGTTTTGCCGCGCAAGGCCTCGTCAGACAGCTGTTCCAGCGCAGCCTCCATGGCATTAATGCGCGCAACGGTTTTACGATATTGCTTCAACAGCCGATCATTGCGGCTGCCAAAGAGGGTGGTGAGAAATTTGACCATGCACGTCAAGCCTGCTGACATCCGCCTGCGCTTGCACGGCAGCCCAGAGGCCCAATCCTTAAAGTTGTATGTTGCTATTGAAGTGGTGCTGCAGATAAGGACTACATGGCACCAGCACAAGGTGTGGGATGGCAAAAAGCCAATCGACGATTCTAACTACCGCATCATAATCAACCTATGAACACCCGCCGCCACCACCCCATCAGCGTGCAGCAGGCCAGCCAAGAGGCCCCCGCCTTGGCTGGGTTGATACGTCAGGCACAGGAGTCGCGCCAACGCTTGCGCAGTGTGCTGCCGTTGATCCCCTTGGGGCTGCATACCGCCATCCAGCCTGGGCCCATTGATGGCACGCAATGGAGTCTGCTGGTCAGCAGTCCAGCGGCAGCCACGAAATTGCGCCAATTGGTGCCTGCGCTGCTGGCGCATCTGCGCAGCAAGGGCTGGCAGGTGGAACACATTCACCTGCGCGTGTTGCACTCCACAGGCCACTGATGCCTATGGAACGGACAGGAGGTTCGGAATTTTTTTGGGGGGATATGGTGCCGGTTGTCGGATTCGAACTGACGACCTACCGCTTACAAGGCGGGTGCTCTACCAACTGAGCTAAACCGGCAAAGACACAGCTTGATGCTGACAGAGATATTTTTGGTGCCGGTTGTCGGATTCGAACTGACGACCTACCGCTTACAAGGCGGGTGCTCTACCAACTGAGCTAAACCGGCGAGGCCCCAGATTCTAAGCGAAGAAACTCGCAAAAAATACAAACGCTATTTGATGCGTTTGAACACAGGTCGTTTACCCGAAACACTGCCCGCAGGCGGTGCTGGCTCGGGTTCGTCGGGTTCGTCGGCGGCATCGGCTGAAACAGCGCTTTCAGTACCCTCAGCGTTGGGTGCGGCGGGAGCTTCTGGCGCATGGGGCACCAAGTGCACCACCGGTGCGGGGCGGTTGGCCGCTACATCGGCTTTCGCATCGGCAACAGCATCCTCTGCCTCGGCACTGGTGTCGGACGCCCGTACGCTGTCTTCCGGAGGAAAGGACATGCCTTGTCCGGTTTCCCGTGCGTAAATGGCCACCACCCGCCCCACCGGCACCATGATGTCGTGGGGCTTGCCGCCAAAGCGCGCTTTGAAACTGATGTAGTCGTTGCCCATGTGCAGGCCGCTGGTAGCCTCGTAGCCAGCATTGAGCACGATGTGCCCATCCTGCACAAAAGCCATTGGCACCTGCACGCTGGCATCTACCTGCACAGCCAAGTAAGGGGTCAAACCATGGTCCGAGCACCACTCATGCAAAGCACGCAGCAGATAGGGGCGGGTAGAAGGTGTGGCGACGTCATCGTGCATGGGCAAGACTCTCTTTTTTTCTGCGCGCAAAACAGCGACTGCTGTTTACTTGCGCATCACTTTTTCTGATGGGGTCAGGGCCTCGATATAGGCAGGACGCGAGAAGATGCGCTCTGCATATTTGAGCAAAGGTGCGGCATTTTTGGATAGTTCAATACCGTAGTAATCTAGGCGCCAGAGCAAAGGCGCAATGGCCACATCCAGCATCGAAAAGCTTTCGCCCAACATGTACTTGTTTTTCAAGAACACCGGTGCCAATTGCGTCAGACGATCACGGATATGGCTGCGGGCTTTTTCCAGCTCTTTGTCACTGCCTTTTTTTCCATTGCACTGCTCCAGCGTGTTGACATGGGTGAACAGCTCTTTCTCGAAGTTGAGCAAGAACAGTCGTACACGCGCACGATCTACCGGATCGCCGGGCATGAGCTGTGGATGCGGAAAACGCTCATCAATGTACTCATTGATGATGTTGGACTCATAAAGAATCAGGTCGCGCTCCACCAGGATAGGCACTTGGCCGTAGGGATTCATGGCCATGATCTCCTCGGGCTTGCTGAACAAGTCCACATCACGGATTTCAAAGTCCATTCCCTTTTCAAACAGCACAAAGCGGCTGCGGTGGGAGTAAGGACAGGTGGTCCCCGAATAAAGCACCATCATGGCGAAAGCTCCTAAAAGTCAAAAAGAGTGGGATGCCACAGCGGCACCCACTCTGTACATCCAGCCGCGCACCCACCAGGGTTGGTGCGCGCGCAGCGTCACACGGTTTTACTTGACGTCTTTCCAGAACACCGCGTTCAAACGCCAGGCGATCAGGATAAAGATACCCAAGAAAATCAACACCCCTGTGCCAATGCGCACACGCGCAGCCTGAGCAGGCTCGCCCATCCACTGCAGGTAGTTGACCAGATCGCCCACGGCCTGATCGTACTGCTGCTCAGTCATGGTGCCAGGAGTGACCTGCTCCCAGGCCTTGAAATGATCTCCTTCAAACACTGCGCGACGTTGGCCTTGGAGTTCCCACAGCGCGTGGGGCATGCCTACATTGGGAAAAGCCAAGTTGTTCCAGCCCGTGGCCTTGGTTTCGTCGCGGTAGAAGGTACGCAAGAAGGTGTACAGATAGTCGGCACCCGAGCCACCTGCACCAGCACGCGAGCGTGCAATCACCGTCAGATCAGGCGGATTGGCACCGAACCACGCTTTGGCCTGCTTGGGATCGATCGCCGACACCATGGTATCGCCCACCTTATCGGTGGTGAACAGCAGGTTGTCTTTGATCTCCTGCTCGGACAGACCAATGTCGGTCAGGCGATTGAAGCGCATGAACGCAGCCGAGTGGCAGCTCAGGCAGTAGTTGACGAACAGTTTGGCACCGTTTTGCAGCGATGCCTGGTTGCTCACATCCACGGGCGCCTTGTCCCAGGTCATCGAGGGGCCAGCGGCCTGCGCACCTGTGGCAATACCCAGGGCAGCGACCAGAGAAAGTATCAGTTTTTTCATGGTGGTATTACTCCTGGCCGATTAGTGGGGCTTGAAAGTCACGCGCGAAGGCACGGGCTTGGTCGCACCCAACTGACTCCACCAGGGCATGAGCAAGAAGAAGCCAAAGTACAGCAGCGTGCCCGCCTGCGAGACCTTTTCACCCAGCGGGAAAGGTGGCAGCACACCCAGATAACCCAGCACGACAAAATTCACCACAAATACGGCATACAGCCATTTGTGCCAGCCCGGACGGTAGCGGATGGATTTGACAGCGCAATGATCCAGCCAAGGCAGGCCAAACAGGATCACCACGGCACCACCCATCACGACCACGCCCCAGAATTTGGCGTCGATGGCCAGCATCAGCACGATGGCCACAGCACCAACACCCACAGCGGCCAGCTTGAATAGGCCCGGCAGCTTGGACTTGAAGGCAGCAAACGCGACACCCAAGCCAACGCAGGCGATGAGAACGTACATCATCTCAGTGGTGATGGCACGCAGCATCGAATAGAAAGGCGTGAAGTACCACACTGGCGCAATATGGTTGGGCGTCTTCAGCGGGTCAGCAGGGATGAAGTTGTTGTACTCCAAGAAGTAGCCGCCGAACTCAGGCGCAAAGAACAGCACTGCAGAGAACAGGAACAGGAACACAGCCACGCCAAAAATGTCGTGTACGGTGTAGTAGGGGTGGAAGGGCACGCCATCCAGCGGATTGCCTTTGGCATCCTTGGGCGCGCTGGGGGCCTTGATTTCCACGCCATCGGGGTTGTTGGAGCCGACATCGTGCAGCGCCAGCAAGTGGGCCACCACCAGACCGATCAGCACCAGCGGCACCGCAATCACGTGGAAGCTGAAGAAGCGGTTCAGCGTCGCATCGCCCACCACGTAGTCACCACGAATCAGCAGTGCCAGATCTGGGCCAACCAAGGGCACCGCAGCGAACAGGTTCACGATCACCTGGGCGCCCCAGTAGGACATCTGGCCCCAGGGCAGCAAGTAGCCCATGAAGGCTTCGGCCATCAACGCCAGGAAAATGGCACAACCAAAGATCCAGACCAGCTCGCGCGGCTTGCGGTAGGAGCCGTAGAGCAGACCACGGAACATGTGCAGATACACCACCACAAAGAAGGCCGAAGCGCCTGTGGAATGCATGTAGCGAATCAGCCAGCCCCAGGGCACATCGCGCATGATGTATTCCACAGAGGCAAAGGCTTTTTCTGCATCGGGCTTGTAGTTCATCACCAGGAAAATCCCGGTAACGATCTGAATCACCAGCACCAGCAGCGCCAGAGAGCCGAAGATGTACCAAAAGTTGAAGTTCTTCGGAGCGTAGTACTCCGACATGTGTACCTTGTAGGCCGAGAACGCTGTGGGAAAGCGGTTCTCAAACCAGTTCATCACCTTCGCGCCCGTGGGCGCGTTGGGATCGATATCCTTGAATTCGTGAGCCATGACGTCTCCCTGTTAGGCCTTCTTGTCTTCACCAATGAGCAGCTTGGTGTCCGACAAATACATGTGCGGGGGCACCGGCAGGTTGTCGGGCGAAGGTTTGTTTTTGAACACACGCCCGGCCAGGTCGAACGTCGAACCATGGCAAGGGCACAGAAAACCGCCCTGCCAGTCATCGGGCAGCGAAGGCTGCGGGCCGGAGACAAACTTGTCGGACGGGGAGCAGCCCAGGTGCGGGCAAATACCCACAGCCACCAGTATTTCCGGTTTGATCGAGCGATGGATGTTTTGCGCGTATTCCGGCGTGAACTCTGCAGGGTTGCGCTGCGACTCGGGGTCAGCAAGCTGGCCATCGAGCGCGGGCAGTGCTTCAAGCTGCGCCTTGGAGCGTTTGACGATCCACACGGGCTTGCCACGCCATTCCACGGTGATTTTTTCACCTTCCTGCAGCGCAGAGATGTCCACCTCTACGGCCGCGCCTGCGGCCTTGGCCCGCTCTGAAGGCTGAAAGGAACTTACAAAGGGGACAGCGGCTGCCACGCCGCCCACCGCGCCAGCACAGGCCGACGTGATAATCCACGTCCGTTTGCTGGAGTCGACAGGAGTTTCACTCATGGGGATCCTCGATTAAACATCGCTAGATTGGGGAATAACTGGCAAATTGTAGCGGAGCGCTCCCCTTGCTCCAAACCCGGTGTCCCCGACAGAGTGCAAAAGTTCCCGTTGGCAAGAGGCCAGACCCGTATTTCTTCAGGCGAGATGCCCCCCGGCCTCAGCCCCTTACGCACCGCCCCCTGAAAGATGCCGCGCCATCACTGTCGCCTGCACCAAGCTGCTGGCACTGGCCACGCCCTGACCAGCAATGTCAAAGGCGGTGCCATGATCGGGGCTGGTGCGTACCAGCGGCAGCCCCAAGGTTACGTTCACGCCTTGCTCAACGCCCAGGTACTTCACCGGAATCAGCCCCTGGTCGTGGTACATCGCCAACACCACGTCAAATTCTCCCGGGTGGCCGGCTGCGTTGCGTGCGCGCATGAACACCGTATCGGGCGCATAGGGGCCATGGGCATCCACACCAGCGCAGCGCGCTGCAGCAATGGCCGGGGCAATGGTGTCGATTTCTTCGCGCCCGAACAGCCCCCCCTCTCCCGCATGCGGATTGAGTCCCGCCACGGCAATGCGCGGGCGCCGACCCAGCACCGCCTGCAGTGCGGCATCGGTAATATGCAGCGTCTGCAACACGTTGTCGAACGTGACCGCCTCCAGCGCCTGGCGCAGACCGACATGGATGCTCACCAGCACGGTGCGCAGCTCCTCATTGGCCAGCATCATGCGCACCGGCATCTGCTCCAGAGGCACGCCAGCGTGGCGCGCGGCCTCGGCCTGCAGCAGCTCGGTGTGACCGGGATAGTCCACCCCGGCCGCATGCAAGGCCTCCTTGTGCAACGGCGCCGTCACCAGCGCGGCGATCTCGCCCGCCAAGGCCGCACGGGCGGCCCAGCGCACACTGGCTGCCGCCGCAGCACCGGCCTGGGCACTGATCTGTCCCCAGGGTGCCGGGCCGGGCAGGTCGGGCAACTGCAACACGGGCAGGCAACGCTCGGGCACCTGCCAAGCATCCTGTGGCTGTGCGATCAGCGCCACCGGCAGCGCGGGCTGGCCGGGGCGCTGCACCACCTGCGCGGCGCGGCGCAAGGTGGCCGCGTCGCCCGCCACAAAGCAGCCGCGCATCTGCGCCGGATGGTCGCGAAAGGCCAGCGCGATGATTTCCGGGCCAATGCCAGCGCTATCACCCTGGGTGATCGCCATCGGCAGGGCAGAAAGGTTTTTTTGCATAAAAAGCGCCTATAACGCTTGCTGGACAAGCGCCAGCAGCTATCAAAAATTAAATTACGCCGGATTGTCGATATCGATAAAGCGGTGGCCAATGCCCAGCGTTTGCGCCACCTGCGCCCCCAGCGCAGCAGCGCCATAGCGCTCGGTGGCATGGTGCCCAGCGGCGATGAAGGTCACGCCCATCTCCCGCGCCAGATGCGCCTGCGGCTCTGAAATCTCTCCGGTGATAAAGGCCTGCGCCCCTGCGGTAACGGCGCTTTCAAAAAAGCCCTGGGCGCCGCCAGTGCACCAGGCCAGGCGCGTGATGGGCGCCTCCGGCGCGCCGCTCACCCAGGTGGCACGCCGCCCCAGCGCCGCCTCCACATGGGCCACCAAAGCCGCCGCATGCGCAAACTGGCACGCGCCCAGCAGCCCCAGGTCTTGCTCGCCAAAGGTGGCATCGTGGGCCACGCCCAGCACGCGCCCCAGCTGGGCGTTGTTGCCCAGCAGCGGGTGCGCGTCCAGGGGCAGGTGGTAGGCGATCAGGTTGATATCGTGCGCCAGCAGCAGACGCAGGCGCTCTTTCATCCAGCCGGTGATACGGCCATCCATGCCGCGCCAGAACAGCCCGTGGTGTACCAGGATGGCATCGGCGCCATCGGCAATCGCCGCCTCCATCAGCGCACGACTGGCGGTAACACCGCTGACCAGGTGGCGCACTTGGGCGCGACCCTCCACCTGCAGGCCATTGGGGCCATAGTCCTTGAAGCGCTCGGGCTGCAGCAACTCATTGCACAGGGCCAGCAAAGCAGTGCGCTCAACGCCAACCGTCGAAGAAACCATCGTGAAAGCAGTGTGTGACATGGTGCGATTGTGCCTGCCAACGCCCGTACTGCCCGGCTGTGCGCTGCCTGCTTGGGGGACAATACCGGTCTCTGTGCACCGCACACTTCCTCCCCTGTCTGCCCTGTTATGCGACGCTACTGGCTTTTATTCTCCCAAACCGTGACCGTGCTTTTGGCCGCCTATTTTGTGGTGGCCACCCTGCAGCCCAGCTGGCTGCGCCAGGGCAACGAGGCCACGGTCACGCTGCTGCAGGCCGTCTCCAGCCCGCACACCGAGCCCGTGGCCGGCAGCCTGAGCGCCGCCGCCAAGACCGCCCTGCCCGCCGTGGTCAGCATCACCACCAGCCAAGCGGTGCGCCATCCGCGTGCCAACGACCCGTGGTTCCAGTTCTTCTTTGGCGACCTGGGCACGCAGCAAAAAACCGGCCTGGGCAGCGGCGTCATTTTGAGCACCGATGGCTACATCCTGACCAACAACCATGTGGTCGAGGGGGCCGACGAAATCGAAATCAGCCTGACCGATGGCCGCCGCACGCGCGCCGCGATCATTGGCACCGACCCTGAATCGGACTTGGCCGTGCTGAAAATCGACCTCGACCAGCTGCCGGCGATCGTGCTGGGCAACTCCGACCACATCGCCGTGGGCGACAGCGTGCTGGCCATCGGCAACCCGTTTGGCGTGGGCCAGACGGTGACCAGTGGCATCGTCAGCGCACTGGGGCGCAACCAGCTGGGCATCAACACCTTTGAAAATTTCATCCAGACCGATGCGGCCATCAACCCTGGCAATTCGGGCGGCGCGCTGGTGGACGTGAACGGCCACCTGCTGGGTATCAACACCGCGATCTACTCGCGCTCGGGCGGCAGCATGGGCATTGGTTTTGCCATTCCGGTGACCACTGCCAAGATGGTGCTCGAAGGCATCGTGCGCGACGGGCGCGTGACGCGCGGCTGGATTGGCGTGGAGCCGGGCGAACTCACCCCTGAGCTGGCGCAGGCCTTTGGCATCAGCGGCGAGGTCGGGGTGCTGATGACCGGCATCCTGCAGGCAGGCCCGGCCGCGCAGGCCGGGTTGCAGCCCGGCGACGTGGTCACGCACATCGATCACAAGCCCGTACGCAATGTGGCCGAGCTGATGAGCACCGTGGCTGCGTTGCGCCCCGGCCAAGACTACCCCATTGACCTGCTGCGCGCCGGTCAAGAGCAACAGGTGCAGATCACGCCGCTGGCACGACCCAATCCCAATCGGGCCAAAGTACAAAATCGTAGCTGGCCGCGCCAATAAACAAAGGGTTTCAGCATCTTTTAATACTGAAACCTTTGCTTAATGAGCGCGAACAGCTATCTTTTTTACGAGCCGTTTCCTGCAGTTTCTTCTGCGGGGCGTGCTTTGGCAAACCAGCCGGCGGCGATGATGCCCACTTCGTACAGCAGGCACATCGGCACGGCCAGCGCCAGCTGCGAGATCACGTCCGGCGGCGTCACCACGGCGGCAATCACAAACGCCAGCACGATGAAGTAGCCGCGAAACGCCTTGAGCTTGGCGATATCGACAATGCCAAAACGCACCAGCAGCATGACCACGATCGGCACCTGAAACGCCAGGCCAAAGGCCAGGTACAGGGACAAGATCGCTTCCACATACGAGGCAATATCGGGCGTGGCCGCCACGCTGGCCGGGGTAAAGCCCTGGATGAAGGCAAACATCTTGTCCAGCACAAAAAACTGCACGAACGCAATGCCCAAGTAGGCCAGGATGCTGCCAAAAATGATCAACGGCAGGGCAAAGCGCTTTTCGTGGCTGTACAGGCCCGGGGCGACAAAGGCCCAAATCTGGTACATCAGCCAAGGCAGCACCACCAGCATGCCCACCATCATCAACACCTTGAGCGGCACAAAAAACGGCGAGAACACGCCCACAGCAATCAGTTTGGCATCGGGCGGCATGTGCGCTTTGATGGGCTGGGCAATGAAGTCGATCAGCCCATTGGGGCCGGGCCAGATGGCCAGTACCACCACGGCCAGTGCAATGCCATAGACGCAGTACAACAGGCGGTCGCGCAGCTCAATCAGGTGCTGGACGAAGGGTTGTTCGGTGCCAGCCAGTTCGTCATCGGGGGAGGGAGTGGGGGACATGTTTAGCGTTTGGGCCGAAAGCGCGCCACGCGCGCTGCGCCCGATTGCACGTGCGTGCGCACACCCTGGCGCGACTTGTACCAACGGGGAACGGCACTGCGCTTCAAGCGGAAATTCTTACCGGGGTGTTGGTAGGTGGGCACCACCTGGGTGGTGCTGTGGTGGCCGGAATAGTCCCACGGCTGCGTGAAGTCGCCATCTGCACGCGCGCTGTGCTCCAGGCTGTGCAGCTCGGTGCCGACGCTGCCCAAGTCGCGCTCCAGCTCCGAGGCCGTAGAGCGCACCGACGATTCCACATCGCGCGCCGCCGACTCGACCGTCTCTTTCATCTTGCGCAGCTCGTCCAAGTCCATGGAGCGGTTGACCTCGGCTTTCACATCGGCCACGTAGCGCTGGGCACGCCCCAGCAAAGAGCCCACGGTGCGGGCCACGCGCGGCAGCTTCTCGGGGCCGATAACCACCAGAGCCACGGCACCGATCAGCGCCATTTTGGAAAGACCTAACTCAATCATGCTCAATCGTGCAGAGGGCGTGCGCGCCCCAAAGGGCGCACCGCAGCTCAGCCCTTGTGCTTGGCCTGCACGTCGATGGTGGACGCATCGGCATGGCTTTGGTTGGCAACTTGGCCTGCTGCAGGCTGGTTGGCGTCGGCATCGGTCGCACTGGCGTTGCCGTCCTTGATGCCATCCTTGAAGCCCTTGACTGCACCACCCAAATCCTGGCCGATGTTCTTCAGCTTTTTGGTACCAAACACCAGCACCACGATGAGCAGCACGATAAGCCAGTGCCACAGGGAAAAAGTACCCATATCCAATACTCCTTGCAAACGTCGCGCATTGTAGTCGCGCCCTGCCTACCCCTGAGGGCGGCCAGGACGCATCCGAGCCTGAAAGCATCAGGGCTTTTTCCACGGACGCGGGCCGCCGATCACATGCACATGCAGGTGGTGTACTTCTTGTCCGCCTTCGACTCCGGTGTTGATCTGCACGCGAAAACCGCCCTCCGGGTAGGGGTTGCAACCCTCTTGCGCAGCCAGCTGGGGGGCCAGCAGCAAGATGCGTCCCAGCAAGGCGGCATCGCTGGCCTGGGCATGCGCCAGCGAGGGCAGGTGGCGCTTGGGAATGATGAGAAAGTGCACCGGCGCCCAGGGTGCGATGTCGTGGAAGGCGAGCAGCTCCTCGTCTTCATAGACCTTGCGGCACGGAATCTGCCCGGCGGCGATCTTGCAAAAAATGCAATCGGGATCGTGCGCCAGCGCAGAAGTGGTGGCAGCAGGGGTGTGGGAGTGGTGTTCAGCCATGGCGTTCAACAATCAACGGACTCAACAATGGTCCAGGATTTGCAAAGTCTGGCGCACGCCCACATCGGCAAAATGGGTCTGCGCCCACAGTTGCCCCTGGGCGCGCCCCAGTTCAAACAGCTTGAGCACAAAAGCCAGGTCGGCGCGCGTCTTGCTGGCCGCGCCCAGCGTGCTCAGGGCCGCGCCACCGTCGATGCGGTGCAGCAGCACGTTTTTATAGCGCTGGGGATCCAGCTTGCCCTCAGCCAGCAGGCGGCGCACAAAGTCGATGGCGCGCAGCTCGCCCAGCAGGCTGGCGTTGAAGGTGACTTCGTTGACGCGCTCGGCAATCTCGGCGGCGGTGCTGGGCAGGCTGGTCTGCTCGACCGGATTGATCTGCACCAGCAGCAGATCGGCACAAGCCGTCTCGTAAATCAGCGGGTACAGCGCCGGGTTGCCGGAAAAACCGCCATCCCAGTAGTGCTCGCCCTCCACCTCGACGGCCTTGTACAGCTGGGGCAGGCAGGCCGAGGCCATCACCGCATCGGTGGACACGCGCTGGCTGGTAAACACCTCGCCCTTGCCCGTGCGCACGTTGGTGGCGCAGATGAACAACTTGGGCATGCCGGGCAGGGCATCGGCGCAGCGCAGCTGCTCAAAATCGACCGTGCGCTGCAGCAGCATGCGCAGGGGATTGATGTCCAGCGGATTGGCCTGGTAGGGCGACAGCCACTGGCTCATCATGCCCAGCAGCGGGTTGCCCGACATGCCCAGCGTGAAGTAGCCCAGCGTGCCCACCCCCTCCCACAGCGCGCGCAGACTTTTGCGCGCACGCGCGCATGCCGCCATGTGGCGCTGGTGAGGATGCAGGTGCGGGTCTTGGGCCGCGCTGGCAAAGCCATGCGCCAGCGCCACGGCGTTCATGGCACCGGCGCTGGTGCCGCTGATGCCGGGGAACTCAAAGCGCCCGTCCTCCAGCAGCGCATCGAGCACGCCCCAGGTAAAGGCACCATGCGAGCCGCCGCCTTGCAGCGCGAGGTTGAGCGCGCGGCGCTCAGAGGGGCATGGGTTTGTGCTCATTCCAAAACAGCAGGCCTTTCACCATGCGATAAATAGACCAGATACCGGCCACCAGCAAAATCACAAAGCCCACGCCGATCAGCAGCGTGATCGCGCCCAGCACGGCCCAACCCAGGCTCCACCAAAAGGTGCGGATTTGCCAATTGAAGTGGCTCTCGTACAGCGTGCCTGCCGCATCTTCGCGCTTGAGGTAATTGAGCACGATGGCCACGATGGCCGGGATGCCCCCCAACACCCAGCTCAGGGCGTACAGGGCGTAAATGATGAGCGTGAGCTGGCGCAAGCTGGCAATCTGCTGCTCGGTCTTGTTGCCGCCACCGACTTGCACCCACACTTCTGGGTCTTGCTGGTTCATACGCCGTCCTTTCTGCTGTGTGATGACCGGAGGCCGAATGACCGCCGTTGGGTTTGCCCGCTTGCCGTTAGGGCGTGCTGCGCTGGGCTTTTTCCTGCAGGCCGCTCAGGCCCTCGCGCCGCTCCAGCTCGGCCACCACATCGGCAGGGCTCAGGCCATAGTGCGCCAGCGCCACTATGCTGTGGAACCACAAGTCGGCCACCTCGTAGAGCAGCTTGGCCGGCTCGGCGCCATGGTCCACATCTTTGGCGGCCATGACCACCTCGGTGGCCTCTTCGCCGATTTTTTTCAGGAACGCATCCGGCCCCTTGTGCAGCAGGCGCGCCACGTAGCTGGTGGCCGGGTCGCCGCCATGGGCAGGCTTGCGGCTTTCGATCACGGCGGCCAGGCGCGCCAGGGAGTCTTGTGTCGTCATACGGCTTTTCTGTGAAATGGGCGGTTATTGGTAGATGCTGGCCGGGTCTTTGAGCACCGGCTCCACGGCCTGCCACTGGCCATCGCGCAGCACGCTGAAAAAGCACGAATGGCGCCCAGTGTGGCAGGCAATGCCCGGCTCGTGCCCCGTCTGGGTGATGGTGAGCAGCACCACGTCCTGATCGCAATCGACGCGGATCTCGTGCACGGTCTGCACATGGCCCGATTCTTCGCCCTTGAACCACAGCTTGCCGCGCGAGCGGCTGAAGTACACCGCGCGCCCCAGCTCGGCGGTTTTTTGCAGCGCCTCGCGGTTCATCCAGGCAAACATGAGCACATCGCCCGTGCCTTTTTCCTGGGCGATGGCGGGGATCAGCCCCTTCTCGTCCCAGCGCAGCTGTTCCAGCCAATCCATGCGTTTACTCCATTTTTAAGAGCATGTTGCGCTGGACTGTATTGTTTTTCAGCATAAAAATATACGAAAAACCACTACTACCCAGCGCAAACAGCTCCTTTTTTGATAACGATCGCTTACAAGCGCACGGGGATGCCGCGCTCGCGCAGGTACGCTTTGGCCTGGCGCACAGTGTATTCACCATAGTGGAAGATGCTGGCCGCCAGCACGGCATCGGCGCCGCCTTCGGTCACACCATCGGCCAGGTGCTGCAGGTTGCCCACGCCGCCCGAGGCAATCACCGGCACATCCACCGCGTCGCTGACGGCGCGGGTGAGCTGCAGGTCAAAGCCGCTTTTGGTGCCATCGCGGTCCATGCTGGTGAGCAAAATCTCGCCCGCGCCGCGCTGCGCCATTTCACGCGCCCACTGCACGGCGTCCAGCCCGGTGTTCTTGCGCCCGCCGTGGCTGTACACGTCCCAGCCCGCGCCCACGGGCTGGCCGTCGGCGCCCAGGCGTTGCGCATCTTCGGGCGTGCGGCGTTTGGCATCGATGGCCACCACGATGCACTGCGCGCCAAACTTGGCCGAGGCCGCGGTGATGACCTCGGGCGTGCTGATGGCCGCCGAGTTGAAGCTGGTCTTGTCCGCACCCGCATTGAGCAGGCGGCGCACATCGTCCACCGTACGCACGCCCCCGCCCACCGTGAGCGGGATAAAGACTTGGCGCGCCACCGCTTCGATGATGGGCAGGATCAGATCGCGCCCATCGCTGGTGGCGGTGATGTCCAAAAAGGTGAGCTCATCGGCGCCTTGCTCGTTGTAGCGCGCGGCGATTTCGACCGGGTCGCCCGCGTCGCGCAGCTCAACAAAATTGACGCCTTTTACCACGCGACCACCGGTCACGTCCAGGCAGGGGATGATGCGTTTGGCAAGCATGGCAGTCTCTTGGGTCTTTCAGACCACTTCGGTCAGTTCATCGGCGCGCACTTGGGCGGCGGCAAAGTCCAGGTCGCCCGAGTAGATGGCGCGGCCACAGATCACGCCCTCGATGCCCTCATCCTGCACGGCGCACAGGGCTTCGATGTCTTTCATGCCCGCCAGGCCGCCCGAGGCGATGATGGGCATGCGCACCGCTTGCGAGAGCTTGACGGTGGCCTCGATGTTGATGCCCGTGAGCATGCCGTCGCGCCCGATGTCGGTATAGATGATGGATTCGACGCCCCAGTCCTCAAAGCGCTTGGCGGTGGGGATGACTTCCTGGCCGGTGAGCTTGCCCCAGCCATCGACGGCCACTTTGCCGTCCTTGGCGTCCAGGCCGACGATGATGTGCCCGGCAAAGGCGGTGCAGGCATCTTGCAGAAAGCCGGGGTTTTTCACCGCAGCGGTGCCGATGATGATGTACTCCATGCCCAGATCGATGTAGCGCTCGATCGTGTCCAGATCACGGATGCCCCCGCCCAGCTGCACGGGGATTTCACCGTTGACCTCCTTCAAAATGGCCTTGATGGCGGCCAAATTTTTGGGCTGCCCGGCAAAAGCGCCGTTCAAGTCCACCAGATGTAGGCGCCGGGCCCCGGCATCGAGCCAGCGCCGCGCCATTTCGGCGGGGTCACCGAACACGGTGGATTGGTCCATATCGCCTTGTTTAAGGCGTACACATTGGCCGTCTTTGAGGTCGATGGCAGGAATCAGCAGCATGGGTGATGAAGTGCAAAAAGTGGCCGTTCAGAACAAGTGATATGGCCGGGGTTGAAGAAACGGGTGCGCCCAATGGTAGAGCGCGTTCAGCGTGCCAGCGCCCAGTTACGGCTGCCAGTGCAGGAAGTTGCGGTACAGGCGCAGGCCCTGCTCGGCACTTTTTTCCGGGTGGAACTGGGTGGCGAACATCGTAGCGTGGGCCAGCGCGCTGGTAAAACGAATTCCGTATTCGGTGGTGGCGGCGCTGTCCTGGGCGCGCGCCGGTGCCGCGTAGTAGCTGTGCACAAAGTAAAAGTAGGTGCCATCGTCCACGCCCTGCCACAGCGGGTGGCGCTGGCCGCCGGGGGCGCTGGGCCAGACGCGGTTCCAGCCCATTTGCGGCACTTTGAAGCGGCTGCCATCGGCCTGGTGCTGTCCGGCCAGATCAAAACGGCGCACCTGCCCCGGGATCAGGCCCAAGGCGGTGGTGTCGCCCTCCTCGCTGTGCTCGAGCAGCATTTGCATACCCACGCACACGCCAAACAACGGCTTGCTGACGGCGGCCTCGCGCACGGCCTCTTCCAGGCCGCTGGCGCGCAGCGCGGCCATGCTGTCGCGCATGGCGCCCTGGCCGGGCAGCACCACGCGGCTGGCCGCGCGCACGACGGCTGGGTCGTCGGTGACGCGCACGGTGATGCGCGCATCGGCCGCAGCCGTTTGCACCGCGTGCGCCACCGAGCGCAGGTTGCCCACGCCGTAATCGACCACGGCCACGGTGGAGGGGTTCATTGTTTGCATAGCTGTTAGCGCCTATAGATAAATGATTTCAGATGGTTTTCATGCGCAAACTTAATCATCATGAGCGCCAGCAGCTATGTTTTTCATAGAGCGCCCTTGGTCGAGGGGATGACGCCGGCCATGCGCGCATCGTGCTCCAGCGCAAAACGCAGGGCGCGAGCGAAGGCCTTGAAGATGGTTTCGCATTGGTGGTGGGCGTTTTTGCCCTTGAGGTTGTCGATGTGCAGCGTCACGCCCGCGTGGTTCACAAAGCCTTGGAAGAACTCATAGACCAGCTGCGTATCGAGCTGGCCGATGCGCGCGGCGGTGAAGGCCACGTCCATACACAGGCCGGGACGACCGGAAAAATCGATCACCACGCGCGACAGCGCCTCATCCAGGGGCACATAGGCGTGGCCGTAGCGGCGAATGCCTTTTTTGTCGCC
The DNA here is from genome assembly GCA_028690035.1 of Comamonas sp. Classification (GTDB taxonomy): domain Bacteria; phylum Pseudomonadota; class Gammaproteobacteria; order Burkholderiales; family Burkholderiaceae_C; genus Comamonas. The sequence continues at coordinate 91,395 of JAQVCA010000005.1, forward strand.
CACGGCCTGGGCAAAAGCCTGGCCCAGGGTGATGCCGATGTCTTCCACGGTGTGGTGGCCGTCGATGTGCAGGTCACCGGCGCATTCCACGTCCAGATCGATCAGGCCGTGGCGCGCAATCTGGTCCAGCATGTGGTCCAGAAAGCCGATACCGGAATTGAGGCGGGCAACGCCGGTGCCGTCCAGGTTGATACGCACGCGCACGCGCGTTTCGGCGGTGTTGCGCTGCACCTCGGCGGTGCGCGCCGGGGCGGTGGTCACAAGTGCATGGCTGCTCATACAGACTCCTTTAAAGCCAACAACATCTGAGAATTTTCTTCGGCACTGCCCACGGTCAAACGCAGGCAGTTGGCCAATAAGGGATGTAGGGCCGAGACGTTTTTAATCAACACGCCACGCGCTTTCATGCCCGCCTGCGTCTGCGCCGCATCGCGCACGCGCAGCAGCACCATGTTGGCCTCAGACGGCCAGACCTGCTCCACGCCGGGCATATCGTGCAGCGCTTGCAGCAACAGGCCGCGCTGGGTGCGCAGCTCCTGCGCTTGCTGGGCAAAGACGTCGGCATGCTCCAGCGCAAACAGCGCTGCTTCGCAGTTGAGCACGCTGATGTTGTAGGGCGGGCGCACTTTGTCGATTTCAGCCACCAGCGCCTGCGGGCCGATCAGGTAGCCCAGGCGCACACCGGCCAAGCCAAACTTGCTCAGCGTGCGCATGAGCAGCACATGGGCGTTGCGCTGCGGGTGGGCGCGCATTTCGTCCAGCCAGGTGCGGCTGGCAAAGGGCTGGTAGGCCTCGTCCATGACCACGATGCCGCCCACTTGCGCGGCGGCGTCGATCACGGCCTGCACCTTGTCCACCGCCCACAGCGTGGCCGTGGGGTTGTTGGGGTAGGCCAGATAGGTGATGGCCGGGCGCTGCGCGGCAATGGCGGCGCACAGGGCGGGCACGTCCAGATCGAAGTCGGGCGTCAAGTCCACGCCGACAAACTCCAAGCCTTGCAGCTGGGCGCTCATGCCGTACATCACAAAGCCGGGCAGCGGCGCCAGCACTTTGGCACCGGGCTGTGCGCAGGCCAGGGCGATCAGGCTGATGAGTTCGTCCGAGCCATTGCCCAGCACGATGGCGGCGCCTTGCGGTGCCTGCGCGTAGGCCAGCAGGCGCTCTTGCAGCAGCTGCGTGCGCTCGCCCGGATAGCGGTTGAGGGCCAGTGCGCCCAGGCGCGCACCCAGGGCCTGCTGCAGCGGCTGGGGCAGCGGGAAGGGGTTTTCCATGGCGTCCAGCTTGACCATGCCCGCCGCAGGCTGCACGTGGTAAGCGTGCATGGCGCGCACATCGGGGCGGATGCGCGCCAGCACCGCATCGGGCACAGGGGCAGAAACAACGGCGGGGGGAGCAACAACGGTCATGGTCTTCTTTCTTTCACACGGCGGCGGCCGGGGCCGCTTGCTGCAGCGGGTGCCACACGGTGACGCCACCAAACTGTGCCCCATGGGGCAGGTACAAACTCAGCATGTGCGCGCAGCCGCTGTGCTGGGCGCAGGCCAGCGCCAGGCAATCGCCCCAGTCCAGCGCGTGGCGCGCTTCCATGGCCCAGGCGGTTTCCAGCGTGGCGGCATCGGTTTTCCAGGGTGTCCAGGTCTGGTAGCGGCGCATGGCAGCGCGTGCATCGCCGCGCGGCATGGGCTGGGGCGCGGTGGTGACCTGGTCGTAAAACTCCACCAGCGCCTGGGTGCCGGTGCGCCCGCTGCGCGCATGCCACAGCGCATCCAGCCAGGCCAGGCAGGCGCGGTACAGCGCCCCGCCCGAGACATCCTCTGCCGCAATCAGCACCGAGGTATCGACAAACACCGGTTTCATGCCTGCGCCCCCTGTGGGTTCAGCGATGGGGCAGATATTTCAGCATCTTTTTGGGCTTTTACCCTTGCTGGGCTTGCGCTTCTAGCTTCTGTTTTTGCCACTGGTGCTGCGGCGTGCCAACTGCGCTCATCGGTGCGCCAGGCCAAGTAGGCGCGTTCGTAGGCGTCTTCGCGCTGCTGCATCTCGGCCATGAAATCGCCCACCATGCGCGACACGCTGGTGCCCCGGCGCGCCGCTTCGATGCGTGCCCATTCCAGCACGCTGTCTTGCACGGTGATGGTCAGATTCTTCATGCGGCCATGGTAGCGCAAAAATCACACGAATTTCGTGTTGCACGAATTTGGTGTGCGTAACTTGCACCCCATGTTCACCCCGGCAGGCGCGCGCCCTGGTGGATGTGCAGGCCCTGCGCCTGCAGGGCGTGGGCAAAGTCGTCGCTGCGCAGATAGGCGTATTCCACCGTGCGCGCCGCAGCGATGGCATCGCCCGGCACCGGCCCGGCGGCGGGGTGGCACATCACCAGGCTGCCCGCCTGCACCTGCGCCAGCCAGCCCTGCATGTGCGCGCCGTAGGCCGCAGGCGTGGGCGCATCAAAGCCGTACACGCCGCCAAAACCCCGGTTGGTGTGCAGCCCGGCGCGCTGCCAGCAGCGGGTGGCGGCCCAGCCACCCAGCAGCGCGATGGTGAGCGCCTTGGGCGCGCGCCACAGCTGCCCTGCCGGGGCGGTGGAGCGCAGCCAGGGGCGCTCGTGTGCGGCGTAGCGCGTGGTGATTTCGTCCTGCAGCGCCTGGCGCACCCCGGGCAGCTGGTGTACATGCTGGTGGCCGTCGATGAAGTCGGGCGGCGTGCCCAGGGCGGCCTCAAAGGCGTCGAGCTGCGTGCGCAGCCGCGCCTGCCAGTGCTGGATGCACGCACGCGAGCGCTGGGTGTAGGTCTGGACAATTGCCTGCTTCAGCCCCAGCGCCGGGTACGCACCAGCGTGGCTTTCGGTCAGGTTGACATGCAGCCCCACGGCCAGTTGTGGGCGCAGCGCCACCAGGGCGGGCGCTGCGCCAGCCCAGCCCGGCGCTGTGGTCATGCAGCTGGTGGCCGACAGCCGCCCCAAGCGGGCCAGTTGCACCACAGCGGCGTCGATCAGCGGGTGCAGGGCGTAGTCGTCGGCGCACAGCACCAGCGGACGCGTCGAGGTAGCGGCAAGGGCAGCGGTCATGCTCAGTGCCGGGCCTTGAAGGCCCAGAATTTGCTCAAAAGAAAGGTGCCCAGCGCCACCAGCACCAAGATGGCGGCCTGGCCCCAGAAATAGTGCCAATGCAGGCGCTGCAAGGCCAGGGCGTAGAGCAGCTCATTCACGGCAAACGAGGCACTGGCCACTGCAAAAAAGCGCAACAGCGCCCCCCGGCCGCGCACCTGGTCTGCGACAAAGGTCAACCGGGCATGGCCGTGGTAGCTGACGACAAAGGCCAGCAAAAACGCCCACATGTTGGCCACCAGAGGGGACAAGCCCAGCCCGGCGACCAGCGCGCCCACAGCCAGCAAATGCGTGGCCGCTGCCGCACCACCCACCACCACAAATCGTAGCGCTTGTGGCAAGCCCAGCAAGGGCTGGAGCCAGTTTTTATGCTGCATCACGCCAGGGGGTGCGGTCTGCATCGCACGCCACCAGGTAGCTGGGGCGCTGCTTGACTTCGTCGTAAATGCGCCCGATGTATTCGCCCAGAATGCCGATCGACATCAGCTGCACGCCCGAAAACAGCATGATGCCCGCCGCCAGCGTGGGCCAGCCGGCCAGATCGGCGCCAAAGAGCAGGGTCTCCAGCGTGATCCAGCCGCCGTAGAGCAGCGCCACCAGCGCCACCAGCCCGCCGATGACGCTCCACACGCGCAGCGGCAAGGTGGTGAACGAGGTCAGCCCCAGCAGCGCCAGCGAGCCCAGCCGCCGCAGGTTGAAGCTGGAGGCGCCAGCGGCCCGATCCAGCGGCACAAACGGCAGCGCCACGGTCTTGAAGCCGACCCAGGCGTACAGGCCTTTCATGAAGCGGTGGCGCTCGGGCAGCGCCTTGAGCGCATCGGCCACCTTGCGATCGAGCCAGCGAAAGTCCCCGGCGTTGGGCGGCAGCTTGACGGTGTTGCCCGAGTTCATGATGCGGTAGAACAGGTCGGTGCCCAGACGTTTGGCGCCATGCTCGGCCGCGCGGTCCACGATCACGCCGTACACCATGTCGTAGCCGCCCTGCCACAGCGCATGCATCTGGGGCAGCAGCGCCAGGGGGTGCTGGAAGTCGGCATCGATGAGCAGCACGGCATTGCCGCGCGCGTGGTCGATGCCCGCCGACAGCGCCGCCTCTTTGCCAAAGTTGCGCGACAGGGCCAGGTAGCGCAGCGGCAGGCCGCTGTCTTGCACCAGCTGCAGCGCCACCTCATGGGTGCCATCGCGGCTGCCGTCGTTGACGATGAGGATTTCAAAATCTGCCGTCAGCGCCTGCACGGCCTGGGCCAGTGCCTGCACGAAGGCAGGCAGATTGGCTTCTTCGTTGTGCGCAGGCACCACGCAGCTCAGGCGCAGCGGCGCCCGGGGCAAGGCCGCTGGTGGTGCAGCAGGGGCGTATTCGGCATAAAAATCCGCAGCAGGCGGGGCAGAGGGCGCATCGGTCATGGCGCAGATTGTCGCTTACCGTGCGCAGGCCGCTGGCACGTAGGCGCGCCAATGCACGCGCCAGGGCGTGCCGTCGTGGGGCCAGGCCAGCGTCCAGGTGCCGGCATGCCAGCCGGGGCCATCCTGGGGCAGCTGGTTCAGTGGAGCGGGCGGTGGCGGGGTGGGCGTGGACGCGCCCTGCGCTTCCCACAGCCACAACGCGCCCTGCGCCTGCAGCCGCGCCACATCCACCCAGGGCGAATAGCGCGCGTCGTGCTCAATCAAGACCGAGGGGCCTGGCACCTGGGCGGTGGCCACCAGCCCCACCAGCCAGTAGTTGCCTGCCACCACCTGCAGCGGGCAGGTGCTCAGGCGCTGCCAGGTGTCCTGCGCCTGCTGTGCCAAGGCCGCCTGGGGCCAGTCGGTGCGCGACGGGCGTTTGCGCCACTGCGCGCCGTAGGCCAGAAACAGGCTGCTGAGCAGCGAAATCAGCACCAGCCAGACCACCAGTCCGCGCAGCAAACGGGGACGAGCGGCCTGCAGCCAGGCTTGCGGCCACAGCGCCATGAGCAGCGTGGCGCTGAAGGCCCACATGGGCACGCCCCACATATCGCGCAAGCGCAGGCCCGTGGCCACGCCCAGCGCTGTCACCAGCAGACCCGAGCCGATGGCCAGCGTCAGCACATAACCGGGCATGCGGCACTGCCAGCGCCACACGCCCTGCCCCGGCGCGGCCTTGCGCGCGGCCCACCAAGCCACCACGGCGATCACCGCCAGCGGCAGGTGGTTGAGCAGCTGGGTGGCCAAGAAACCCAGTGCAGCCAGCCGGGGATAGGCCTGCGCAGTCTCGGCCCGGCCACTGGCATAGGCCATGGGCAACCAGTCGGTCTGCTGCAGCCAGTACAGATGGGGCGCAAAAATGGCCAGCCCCAGCAGCACCGCCAGCCACGGGCCCGGCTGGCGCAGCACGTGGCGCTGCGCGGCCAGCAGGTACACGCCCTGCACGCACAGCAAAATCGCCACGGAATATTTGGTCAGCATGCCCAAGCCCGCACACAGCCCCCACAGCAGCCAGTGGCGCAAACGCCCCTCCTGCAGGGCCAGCAGCAGGGTGCAGCCCAGCGCGGCCCACAGCGGCATTTGCGCGATGTTGTGGTTGAACTCCAGCGCCGGGCGGGTGTAGTAGGCCACGCCCATGGTGAGCAGCGCCGCCAGCCAGGCGCGGTCGGCATCCATCAGGCGCGCGGCGGTGCGCCACACCAGCCACAGCGTCAGCGCAATGCAGACCTGGCTGAGCAAAAACGGCCCGACATCGCCCAGCAGCACATAAAACACATGCAGCACCCAGGGCGCCAGCGGGGGGTGCTTGTAGTAGCCCCATTGCCACTCACGGCCCCAGGTCAGGCTCTCGGTCACATCCAGGGGAAAGCTGCTCGACAGCAGCGGCGGGAGCACCGACCAGACCAGCACATAGGCCAGCGCCAGCGCGCCCAATGCGCGGGCACCTGAGGCGCGCGCAAACACAGAAGTTGCCATAAAGAACTACGAACCCCTCAACACTCCGTGCCCCGTCAGCAACGCCACCGCCGCCGAGAAGCTGAAAAAGGACAGCACCGTGCTGACCAAGATGACGCGCGCCACACGCCCGCCGTGGGCATCGAAGCGCTCGGCCAGCAGTGCGGCATTGCTGGCGCTGGGCAGCGCGGCGGACAGCCAGCCAGCTAGCACGGGCGCGATTGTCGCAGTTGGCACGCAGCGCCCAGGGAAACTGGCAGGCTTTGGCTATCATGTGCGGCTTTTTTACGGGCGCCTGCCTGCGCATCTTTTATGTCTGGACTCAACCTTGCCCAACTTCAGGCCGTGCATTTCATCCATGGCCCCAGCCTGGTGCTGGCCGGTGCGGGCTCGGGCAAGACACGGGTGATCACGCACAAGATCGCCCACTTGATCCACAACGGCACCCCCGCCAGGCGCATTGCCGCCATCACCTTCACCAACAAGGCCGCCGCCGAGATGCGCGAGCGCGCCAGCGGACTGATTGGCCGCCAGGCCAAAGAGGTGCTGATCTGCACCTTCCACGCGCTGGGGGTGCGCATGGTGCGCGAAGACGGGCACGTGCTGGGCCTCAAACCCAACTTCAGCATTCTGGATGCCGACGATGTCACCAGCATCCTGAAAGACTGCGCCGGTGGCAGCACCGATGCCGCCACGGCGCGCCAGTGGCAATGGGGCATCAGCGCCTGGAAAAACCAGGGCTGGAACGCACGCACCGCTCTGGCGATGGCCCAGGACGACCACGAGCGCAGCCTCGCCCTCATCATGCAGCGCTACGAAGAGCGCCTGACGGCGTACCAGAGCGTGGATTTTGACGACCTGATCGGCATGCCCATGCGCTTGCTCAAGAACCACCCCGAGGTGCGTGAGAAGTGGCAAAAACTGCTGGCCCACGTGCTGGTGGATGAATACCAGGACACCAACGCCACCCAGTACGAGCTGCTCAAGCTGCTGGTGGGCAGCAGAGCCCACTTCACCGCCGTGGGCGACGACGACCAGAGCATCTACGGCTGGCGCGGCGCCACGCTGGACAACCTCAAACGCCTGCCGGTGGATTTTCCGCAGCTGCAAGTGATCAAGCTGGAACAAAACTACCGCTCCACCAGCGCCATCTTGCGCGCGGCCAACAACGTGATTGGCCCCAACCCCAAGCTGTTTCCCAAAACCTTGTTTTCTGAGTTGGGCGAGGGCGAGCCGGTGCGTGTCGTGGCCTGCGACACCGAAGAGCACGAGGCCGAACGCGCCCTGGCCCGCATTCAAACGCTGCGCGCCAGCAGCAACCCACCGCCGGCGTGGAAGGACTTTGCCATCCTCTACCGCGCCAACCACCAGGCCAAGCCCTTTGAAAAGGCGCTGCGCCGCGCCAATATTCCGTACAAAGTGTCGGGCGGCACCAGCTTTTTTGACCGCGCCGAAATCAAGGATCTGTGCGCCTGGTTTCGCCTGTGGAGCAACAACAACGACGACCCGGCCTTCCTGCGCGCCATCACCACGCCCCGGCGTGGCATCGGCCACACCACCTTGGGCAAGCTGGGCGAGTTTGCCGCCCAGCACAAGACCAGCATGTTCGGCGCACTGTTCAGCCCGATGCTGCCCGCGCTGCTGAGCAAAAAGGCGCTGGATGGCCTGCTGGAGTTTGGCCGCAGCATCAACGATCTGGAATACCGCGCACGCCACTGCCTGGGGCATGAAGCCAGCCGCGGCTTTTTGCTGGACTGGCTCCAAGACATCGGCTACGAACAGTACCTGTACGACAGCGAAGACAGCGACACCGTGGCCGCAGCGCGCTGGAGCAATGTGCTGGAGTTTTGCGACTGGATGGCCCAGCGCGCCGGTGGCCAGATTGCCGATGCGGCGGGCACCAGCGCGCACACCGAAGTCAAAAGCCTGCTGGAGGTGGCGCAAAACATTGCGCTGCTGTCCACCATCTCCGAACGCGACAGCGATCAAGACCAGGTGGTGCTGTCCACTTTGCACGCCAGCAAGGGCCTGGAGTGGCCGCACGTGCAACTCGTCGGCGTCACCGAAGGCATGCTGCCTTTCAAGCTGGACGACGACGAAGGGCGCCAGCAAAAGGTGAGCGATGACATCGCCGCACGCCTGCAAGAAGAGCGCCGCCTGATGTACGTGGGCATCACCCGCGCGCAGCGCACCCTGACGGTGAGCTGGACCAAGCGCCGCAAAAAAGGCCGCGACATGGTGGCCTGCCTGCCCAGCCGCTTCATTGCCGAGATGCAGCTGGACGCGACCACCGCCACCGAAAACCCGCGCGACCGCTTGCGCCAGCTGCGTGCCGAGTTTGCCGCGCGCAGCCAGGCCACCCCGAGCACGTGACCGGGGCACGCCACACAACCCATTGAATTTGATAGCTGCTTGCGCTTGCCGGGTAAGCGTTAATGACCAAAATCATATAAAACTTTACACTCCTCTCATCGAAAGGTTCTGCCCCTGTCGTGCGGGAATCTACCGCCCGATCTGGCCCCAAGCCCGCACACAGGGCGCGTGGTCGTGGCGTAGGGACATGTTCTTGGCGCACAATCGGTCACTTGCGCCGGCCTGTGGCTGGAAGCAAGCCGGGTTCCGCCCGGCAGTTTGGCCATTCACCCCCACCGTTTTGACCTACCATGCGGCCCCGAGGTCTTCCATGGATTTGCAATACCAGCTCAAAGCCGGCAGTTACTACCTGTACGACATGCGCGACACCCCCAGCGCAGTCACGGGCGAGCGTCGCTTCAAGCTGAAAACCGACCTGCTGGCCATCGCCTTCGATGCCTACACCGGCGAGCTGCACCAGCATGGCACGCCGGCGCGCATCCAGTCCTGGGCCATGACCAAGCGCCGCCGCCTGCGCGCTGCAGGCCTGTGGCAGGAGGCCGAGGACATCGTCGTCATCAGCGGCCCGTTTCCGGTGGAAGAAATCAACAAATGCCTGTGGGTGAAAGGCTACTGCCGCCGCCTGCTGCAGCGCCTCTCCACCCTGCCCCACGGCAAGCTCCAGGGCTGGAGCAAGGCCTACCAGCAGCGCCAGGCTGCGTAGGCGGTCGCGCTTTTTCCCCCCAGCGTCAGTACCACGCGTCCTTCAAGCTGTACAGCACGCCCAGACGCAGGGCGCCCTGCGCAGGCCGCATGGCCTTCAGCCCCAGGGTGTCGAACACGGCCAACAGCACGCACAACCCCCCTGCGACCACCGGCACCCGGTCGGCGCGCAAGCCCGGCAGTTGCAGATGTTGTACATCGCCACAGCACAGCACTTGCTCCTGCAGCCACAGCACATCCTGGCGCGTGATGCGGTCGGCAGGCTGGCCGCTGGCTGTCAGCACCTCACACGCGGCGCTGGCCATGCTGGCCGAGGCGTAGGCGCAATCCCAGCTGCCGCACACAAACTGTCGGGCGGCAGGCTGCAGCACCTGGAGCGCAGCCTCGTACGCCTGGGCAAAGGCACTGGGCGTGAACACGCCCTCGGGAAAAAAGCGCCTGCTCCACAGCGCGCTGCCCAGCGGGTAAGAGGCCACCTGGTGTGCCTGCGTGCCTTGGCCCAGAGCCAGCTCGGTGGAGCGCCCTCCCAAGTCCATCACCAGGCGCCGCTCCGCGCTGGGCGGCAGCAGGCCCACCACCCCGCGAAACATGAAATGCGCCTCTTGCGCGCCGGAAATCACCTGAATGGGCACGCCCAGCAGGTCGCTGCCCCGGGCAATGAATTCCGCGCCATTGCTGGCCTCACGCAGGGTTTGCGTGGCCACGGCACAGGCGTGCGCCACCCGTTGGGCACGCAGGCGTGCCCCAAAATCTTGCAGGCACTCCCAGCCCTGTTGCAGAGCCTGTGCCCCCAAAGCACCGCCAGGCTGCAGGCTGTCACCCTGACGCAGGATGTGCTTGGCATAGCTGGTGCGCTGGAAATGCGGGCCGACGAAGTAGCCCGTCTCCATCCGAAAGCTGTTGGAACCCAGATCCAGTGCCGCCAGTACCGGTGGTGTGTGCATCGACATGCCTCGCTTGTCTGTGGTTAAAAGTTGGGGGAGGGTGAGAGCGCGGCTTTGTGCTCAACCGGCAAGGCCAAGCTGGCAGCAAAGCCCTGGGAACTGCCCGGGCGCGGCGACTGCAGCTGCAGCACGCTGCCTGTGCGCTGGGCAATCGCGTGCACGATAGACAACCCCAGACCGCTGCCCTGCACGCGTGCGGTGGCGCGCTCAAAGCGCTCGCCCAGACGACGGAGGGCTTCAGGGGGCAACGCTGGGCCGTCGTTGGCCACCGTCAGCAGACCATCGGCGCCCAATGCCACATCGATGGGCGCATCCTCGGCGCCATGGCGCAGTGCGTTTTCTAATAAGTTGCGGTAGAGGATGGCAAAAACATCCGGATCTAGGTCCGAATGCACTGGCGCCTGCGGCAGCTGCAGCACCACACGCCCCGGAGGTAAAGAACGCGTCAGTTCATCGGTCAGCAAGCGCGCCAGCATGCACAGGTCGGTGCTCTGCGCCAGGCGCAGGCGCCCGCCTTCGGCGCGTGCCAGTTGCAGCAGGCGTTCGGCAAAGCGCGTCAGGCGTTTGAGGGTGGCTTCCATCTCGGCAGCACGGGCTTTAGCAGCAGGATCGGTGGTTTCCGCCTGCAGGCGTTGCGCTTGGGCAATTGCCCCGGCCAGCGGGGTACGCAGCTCGTGGGCGGCATTGGCCGCAAAGCTGCGCTCGGCTTCGAAAGCGGCCGCGAGGCGCAGCAACAAGCCATTGAGCGCCTCGGCCACAGGGGTGACCTCGGTCGGCAGCCCCTGTGTGGGCACAGGCGACAAATCGCGCGCACTGCGCGCGGCCAAGCGGTCGCGCAATCGGCGCAATGGGGCCAGGTTGGCGCGCACCACCCACACAATCGCCAGCAGCGCCAGCGGTACCACCACCAGCAAAGGCAGAACCAGGCCCATTTGAATTTCGCGGGCCACGGTCTGGCGGTGGGCCAGTGGTTCAGCCACCGTCAGGCGCACGCTGCCTTGCAAGGCTTCTTCGCTGTAGAAGCGGTGCGTCGCGGACTGGCTCAAGCCCACCCCAGACCAGGGGGCAAAATCGGTGGCATCGGCCGTGTGGGACAGCAGCAGCACACGCCCTTGTGCATTGCGCACGATGTAGGCCAACAGTTCATCATGTTCGCGCACTTCTGCCAGGCGCTGGATGACGCCATCGTCTTCACGCTCGAGCACCTCCGCCACAGCCAGCGGCAGGATGCGCTGTGCCGTTTCCTGCAGACCTGCATCGAACACCTCCTCCATCGCATGGCGCACCAGCAGCGCAGTGACGGCCGCCGTTCCCAGCCAGAGCAGCGTCAGCAGCACCCCCAAAGCGAGCAGCAAACGCCGTTGCAGGCTGCGCGGCAGGTTCATGCCGTCCCCAGCCGATAGCCCAGGCCACGCTCGGTTTCAATAATCTGAGCGCCCAGTTTTTTGCGCAGGCGGCTGACATGCACTTCGATGGTGTTGCTTTCGATTTCGGTATCGAAGGTGTAGAGCTTTTCTTCGAGCTGCGCCTTAGAAAAAATCTGACCAGGTCGGGACAACAACGCTTCCAGCAAGGCCCATTCACGTGCGGTCAGCACCACGGACTGCCCATCACGCTGAAGCTGACGGGCAGCCAGATCGATACGCAGCACACCATGAACAAGCACCGGGCTAGGGTTGCCACCGTAGCGACGCGCCACCGAGCCGATGCGTGCCGACAACTCGGCCAAGTCAAAGGGTTTGACCAGATAGTCGTCGGCACCGGCATTCAGTCCGGCAATGCGATCCGATACCTGATCGAGCGCGGTCAGGATGATGATGGGCGTGAGCACATGCCCGGCACGCAGGTTGCGCAAGAAAGGGATACCCAGGCCATCGGGCAGCATCAGATCAAGCAACACCAGGTCGTAGGCAACGCTCGCCATTGCATGGCTGGCAGCATCCAAACGCTGTACCCAGTCCACGCAGTGGCCATCGCCCGCCACTTGGTCGCGCACGGCAGCGCCCAGCACGGCATCGTCTTCAATCAACAGGATACGCATGGGGTGGTTCCATATAGGTGCTTGCGCCGGTGTTCAACCTGACGGGAAGCTGAAGCATTTTTTGCGTAGGGCTCAGGTTGCCGTCATATAGAAAAAGCATCCTAGAGGCTTCAATCATAAAGGAGCTCTGCTATGAAACATTTCCCTGCCATTACCCTTGCTGCTGCTTTGTTTGCCTCTGGTGCCGCTTGGGCAGACAGCGATTGCCACCAGCCTATGGCGCAGTGGCAGCCGCGCGAAGCGGTCAGCGCCCATGTGCTGGAGCGCGGCATCACCACCGATCGTCTGCGCATCGACGATGGTTGCTATGAAGTGCGTGGCCGCGACAGCGATGGCAACCCAGTGGAGCTGAAGCTGGATCCAGCATCGCTGGAAATCATGGAGTTCGAGGTGCATTTCCGCCCAGGTGCCGATACCTCGCGCTACCTGCCTGCCGCACGCAACACGCCCAGCAAGCCGGCTACTTCTGTAACGCCAGCAGCGCCTGTAGCACCTGTGACACCCACCACGGCCACCATTAACTGAAAGCCAATCATGAAACCTATCTCGCTCCACACGCTGCTGCCTGTTGCCGCTGTCACCGCCGCACTGCTATCCCCCAGCATGGCCGCTGCGCGGCCTGTGACCGTGACCACGACCCTGAAAAACTACGGTGGTGATGGCGCCTATTTGGCGCTGTACCTAACCGACCCATCCGGCGCCTATGTACGCACCTTGTGGGTGGCAGGTAAAAAAACCAAGTACTACAAACACCTGACCGATTGGTACCGCGCCACGGGTGGCAACCGGTCGCACATCGACGGCATCACCGGTGCCAGTGTGGGAGCAGGACGCACGCTCAAGGTCACGGTGGAACTGGCCGATGCACTGCTGGATGCCGGTTACCGGCTGAACGTGGATGCCGCCGCCGAGGATATGCAGGACAGCCCTCGCGATGCTGCGGTGCCACTGAGCAAAGCCGGCGTGGGCAAGCCCACCACAGGACGGCGTTATGTGGCCGATCTGACCTACCGCTTTGAATGAAGGAGGTGCTGCCATGATGCGCTGGATACACCGCTGGCTGGGCTTGGGGATCGCGGTCTTGTTGTGTGTTACGGCGCTCAGCGGGGCAGCACTGTCGTTCTTTCCGGCCCAGGAAGCTGCACGCGCCCCGTCGCCAGAGCCTGGGTTGACCGTCGCTACTCTGGCAGCCCGGGTCCAGGCCAACCACCCTGGCATCGAGCAAATCCAGCGTGCGCCCTCCGGCAAAATCACCGCTTGGTGGTTTGAAGGGGAGCAACCTGGCTCTGCCGCGATCGACCCCGCCACGGGCCTGGACATCGCGGCTGCCGACCCCAGCCCCGTGCAGCGCTGGCTGACCACTCTGCACCGTTCGCTGTTTCTGGACGATACCGGACGCATCGCCAGCGCCTTGGGCGCCCTGGCCATGCTGGTTCTGTCGGTCTCTGGGACGGTGCTGGTGGTGCGGCGCTGTGGCGGCTGGAAAGCATGGCTTGCGCGGGTACAAGGCCCCACGGCTGGGCGCCTGCACACCCAAATCGGGCGTGTGGCCGTACTGGGACTGTTGCTGTCGTGCAGTACAGGGCTGTGGATGGCCGCCGAAACTTTTGACCTACTGCCCATGGAGCCTGCAAGCTTAGACGCTGCCGCGCAAGGCAGTGGTTTGCCCCACCAAGCAATGGACTCCCTGGAAGCGCTTCGCGCCACCCCGGTGACGCAACTGCGCAAGCTGAGTTTTCCTGCACCTGCGGATGCACAAGATGTGCTGACGATTACCACCGACCAGGGCATGGGCTATGTCGATCCCGGTACTGGAGCAATATTGCACTGGCAGGATCTTGGCTGGGATCAGCAGGTGTCCGAAACCATTGCCATGCTCCACACCGGTCAAGGTGCGGCGGTGCTGGGGCTCATCCTAGGCTCCGCAGCTTTGTGCATTCCTATTTTGAGCATCACGGGCCTCTTGGTGTGGTGGCGGGGTCACCATGCGCGTATCACATACGCCCACCAAGCACCGGTAGCTCAGGCCAAGACAGTAGTGCTGGTCGGCTCGGAAGGCGGCAGCACCTGGGGCTTTGCTACTACTTTGGCCGATGCGCTGCATGCTTGCGGACAACGGGTACATGTGGCCTCCATGAGCGACTGGGACACTGCCCGCTATCGCCAAGCGCAGCGCTTCTTGGTGTTGACATCTACCTATGGGCAAGGTCAGGCCCCTACTGGGGCACAAGACTTTCTGCACAAAATTCAAGCATGCTCAGCCGCCACCACCACGCCCATCGCAGTACTGGGCTTTGGCGACCGTAGCTTTCCCGACTTCTGTGCCTTCGCTGCATTGGTGGAACGTACGGTACGTGCGCAGGGCTGGCCCAGCCTGCTGCCCTACGACACGATTGACAGGCAATCACCACAGGATTTCGCCCGTTGGGGGCGTATGTTGGGCGAAGCACTGGGTACTCCACTGGAACTGGCCCATCAACCGGTTCGTCCTGCTGCGCAAACACTGACCCTGATTGAGCGCCGCGATTACGGTGCCGACGTGCAGGTGCCCATATCAATCCTGCGCTTTGCTTTGCCCAGTAGTTCCGTGTGGCAGCGCTTGCGTGGCAAAGGCTTCGCGCCGTTTGAAGCAGGTGATCTTTTGGGCATCCTGCCTGCAGGATCGGATGTGCCGCGCATGTACTCCCTGGCCTCTGGCAGCCAGGATGGTTTTGTTGAGATTGTGGTGCGCCAGCACCCTGGCGGTTTGGCGTCTGGTCAGCTGACACAGCTGACACTTGGACAAACCGTACAGGGGTTTCTCAGGCACCATCCGGCCTTTCATGCTCCAAAGGGGAAAGCACCACTGGTGCTAATCGGCGCCGGCACAGGGATTGGCCCTTTAGCGGGCTTCATCCGAGCCAACGCTGGCCATCGCCCCATCCACCTGTTCTTTGGCATACGACGCAGCAACAGCGATTTTCTCTATCAGCAAGAGCTGGCTGAGTGGCAAGCGGCTGGTCGGTTGAGTAGCCAAACGATTGCCGTCTCGCGCAGCGCATCACCGCAGTATGTGCAAGATGCGCTGCGCCAAGCCTCCCCACAGGTGCTAGAGGCTCTGCGCCAGGGGGCCATCATCATGGTCTGCGGTGGTCGGGCCATGGCACAGGGCGTCAGGGATGCGCTGACCGAAATGCTGGCGCCTACCGGACAAACCCTCCATACATTGCAAGCCGAGCAACGCTATGTCGAAGACATCTACTGACGCGGTGCGTCACACCCTGAATGGCCCCACGATGGGGTCGCGCTGGACCGCTGTTTTTTATGCAGCACCAGGGTTACACAGAGAACCACTGCAGATGGCCCTACAAACCACGGTGGATCAAGTGGATGCGCAGATGTCCACTTGGCGAGACGATAGCGAGCTCATGCGCCTCAACCAAGTCCCCGTCGGCATGTGGTGTCCTACATCTCCAGAATTGCTGCATGTACTGACCTTGGGGCTGGCCGTGGGCCGAACCACCAGGGGTGCATTTGATATCGGCATGGGCGATGCAACCCAGGCTTGGGGTTTTGGCCGCCACCCAGCAGATGCACAACGCATCCGGCTAGCCCTGCAGGCGCAGCGCCGTCCGGCGTACGATTTACTAGAAGTATCCGGGCAACAAGTACGCAAAACAGGGCCAATTACCCTAGATTTGAATGGGATTGCCAAAGGTTATGGCGTGGATCGGCTGGCCGAGGTGCTAAAGGCACATGGCGTTCAGGCCGCGCTGGTAGGGATCGATGGAGAGATGCGCGCTTTAGGCCTACGTCCTGACAATGAACCTTGGGCTATTGCCATCGAAGCTCCCGACCCTGAATGCCGCACCGCACACGCCATCCTGTCACTGGAGAGTGCTGCTGTAGCCACCTCGGGCGACTACCGGCACTGGGTTGAGGTGGGAGAGCGCCGCTTGGCTCACACCATGGATCCCCACAGAAGAGCTCCACTCAGCGAATCTCCAGCATCGGTCACTGTGGTTGCAGCCAGCTGTGCCGAGGCCGATGCCTGGGCCACGGCACTGATGGTGCTCGGCGCGGAAGAAGGGAAAAAACTGGCCATGCAACAAGGCATCAGTGCGCTTTTTTTGCTGCGCAGCAAGGACCAAGCAATCTGGACGGTTTCCTGCGGGCCAGTGTTCGCATAGATCAGCGCCGCCATTTCAGCAGCACTTAACAGCAAAAAGGCTACGACATTGTCGTAGCCTTTTTTATTTGGTTGCGAGGGATGGATTTGAACCACCGACCTTTGGGTTATGAGCCCAACGAGCTACCAAGCTGCTCCACCTCGCGATAAGTTGTCTATTGTAGCAGATTATTCTGCCGCTTGTTCAGCAGACTCTTCAGCGCGCTCAACCAGTTCCACATAAGCCATGGGAGCGTTGTCGCCGACGCGGAAGCCCATTTTCAAAATACGGGTGTAACCACCGGGACGCTGTGCATTGCGGGGTCCCAGCACGTTGAACAGCTTGGTCACGCTGTCGCGGTCACGCAGACGGTCAAATGCCAAGCGGCGGTTAGCTACAGTGTCCACTTTAGCCAGAGTGATCATGGGCTCGATCACACGACGCAACTCTTTAGCCTTGGGCAGGGTGGTCTTGATGGCCTCGTGCTCGATCAACGAGTTCATCATGTTTTGCAGCATCGCTTTGCGGTGTGCAGAAGTACGGTTCAGTTTACGTAGGCCGTTGCCGTGACGCATGGTGCTTTCCTTGTTAGATAGTTTGGTCGGGTGGCCGTATCAGGTACCACTCGGTGCACTTAAGATAAAAAATTTTAGCTCTTTGCCCCGTAGAACAAAAAGCCGATCATTGTAGCGCAGCCCGAAGGATTAACGCTTTTCCAGACCTGCTGGTGGCCAGTTCTCGAGCTTCATGCCCAAAGTCAGACCACGGGAGGCCAAGACTTCCTTGATCTCATTGAGCGACTTGCGACCCAAATTGGGCGTCTTGAGCAGCTCATTTTCAGTGCGCTGAATCAGATCACCGATGTAGTAAATGTTTTCCGCCTTCAGGCAGTTCGCAGAGCGGACAGTGAGCTCCAGCTCGTCTACAGGGCGCAACAAGATGGGATCAAATGTCTGGGCACTGGCACGGCTGCTGCCAGCTTGTAACAGGCCGCCATCAGCGAAATCACCATCCAACTGGGCAAATACCGCCAGCTGCTCAACCAAAATTTTGGCCGAAGCACGCACGGCATCTTCTGCTTGGATAGCACCATTGGTCTCGATTTCCAGCACCAGCTTGTCTAGGTCAGTACGCTGCTCCACGCGCGCACTCTCCACGGTGTAGCTCACACGACGCACGGGCGAAAACGAAGCGTCTAGCACGATACGACCAATCGACTTGGTGGACTCATCGCCAAAGCGACGCATATTACCAGGCACGTAACCACGGCCTGTTTCCACCTTGATCTGCATGTCCAGCTTACCGCCTTGCGACAGCGTGGCGATGACATGATCCGGATTGATGATCTCTACATCGTGTGGAGTCTGAATATCGCGTGCAGTAACCACACCCTCGCTGTCCTTGCGCAGGCTCAAGGTCACTTCATCGCGGTTGTGCAGTTTGAACACCACGCCCTTGAGGTTCAGAAGGATGTTCACGACATCCTCTTGCACGCCATCCATCGACGAGTACTCGTGCAAGACACCCGCAATCGTCACTTCAGTCGCTGCATAGCCCACCATAGACGACAGCAACACGCGGCGCAGTGCATTGCCCAAGGTATGGCCATAACCACGCTCAAACGGCTCCATCGTGACCTTGGCACGGTTGGCGCCCAATTGCTCAACTTGAATGGTCTTGGGCTTCAGCAGATTTGTTTGCATGCAAAACTTCCTCTCAATACCCCCGGCTCGTTACACCGGTAAGGCTGGTGAAGCACCTACACCGCGATGCCTCGCGGTGTAGGAACGGGATGGTTGATTTTCTAAACCGCGAAGCGGCAATTAGCGCGAATACAACTCAACGATCAGCGATTCGTTGATGTCTGCACCGTACTGGTCGCGATCAGGCACCTGCTTAAAAATGCCTTCTGCTTTATCTTTACTAACCTCAACCCAAGCAGGGAAACCGACTTGAGCAGCCAGTTCGAGAGCTTCGACGATACGAGCCTGCTTCTTGGATTTTTCACGCACAGCAACTACGTCGCCAGCCTTGACCAAATAGGAAGGGATGTTCACGCACTGACCATTGACAGTGATGGCTTTGTGTGAAACCAACTGACGGGCTTCAGCGCGTGTAGAACCAAAACCCATGCGGTACACCACGTTGTCCAGACGCGTTTCCAGCAAAGCGAGCAGATTGGCACCGGTATTGCCACGGCGACGGTCTGCTTCAGCGAAGTAACGGCGGAACTGCTTTTCCAGTACGCCATACATACGCTTCACTTTTTGCTTTTCACGCAACTGCAGGCCGTAGTCGGAAGTACGCTGACCGGAAGTGCGGCCATGCTGGCCTGGCTTAGAGTCGAACTTGGCTTTGTCAGCAATCGAGCGACGAGCGCTCTTCAAAAACAGATCGGTGCCTTCGCGGCGGGAGAGTTTGGCTTTAGGGCCGATATAGCGTGCCACTTGAATTCCTTTATCTAACTACCGCGTTTTTATTCAAAACGCGTGAGCCGCCCAAGTGGCATAAAGCAACTGGGCGGCGGTGGGCTTATGAAAAATTAAATACGACGACGCTTTTGAGGGCGGCAGCCGTTGTGGGGAACTGGCGTCACGTCCGAGATGGAAGTGATACGGATACCCAATGCACCCAAAGCACGAACCGAAGATTCACGGCCAGGACCGGGACCTTTGATTTCGACTTCCAGATTCTTAATACCTTGCTCCATGGCAGCACGACCGGCCACCTCGGAAGCCACCTGAGCAGCAAACGGAGTGGATTTACGCGAACCCTTGAAGCCCTGACCACCGGAAGAGGCCCAAGACAATGCATTGCCTTGACGATCTGTGATGGTAATGATGGTGTTGTTGAACGAAGCGTGCACGTGTGCAATACCGTCTGCAATGTTCTTGCGAACTTTCTTGCGAACGCGAGCAGCTGCGTTATTTGGAGATTTAGCCATAGTCAGTTAACTCTCAAGCTCTTATTTCTTCAGGGTGACGGCGCCTTTGCGCGGACCCTTGCGGGTGCGAGCATTCGTGCGGGTGCGCTGACCACGCATGGGCAAACCACGACGATGGCGGAAGCCACGATAGCAGCCAATGTCCATCAGACGCTTGATGTTCATCGTCGTCTCACGACGCAGATCACCTTCAACAGTCATGCCGTTGATAAGGTCACGGATTTTTTCCAGATCGGCATCCGTCAGATCTTTGATCTTCTTGGAGTACTCGATACCGCAAGACTCACAAATCTTTCGAGCTGTGGTGCGACCAATGCCATAGATCGCAGTCAGGCCGATTTCAGCGTGCTTGTGCGGCGGGATATTAATGCCAGCGATACGTGCCATATTATTCCTCTAAACCTTATCAACCTTGGCGCTGCTTATGGCGCTGATCCGTGCAAATCACACGTACCACACCGTGGCGACGGATGATTTTGCAGTTGCGGCAGATTTTTTTGACCGAAGCCGAAACTCTCATTTCTTTCTCCTAAAACTCTACATCGGGCACTATGCTTCGACCTGGATACTGCCTGTAACCGCGAAGCCGTGCTCAGCTCTTCATTTCTAACTGTTCATACCTCTTGCCCCAGAGGGCAAGGGACAGTGCTCTCAAAGGGTAGTTTTGAAATTTGCCTTCTTGAGCAAGGACTCGTACTGCTGACTCATCATGTAGTTTTGCACCTGCGCCATGAAATCCATTGTCACCACCACGATAATCAGTAGGGATGTACCACCGAAGTAGAACGGAACGTTGTACTTCAGGATCAGGAACTCGGGCAGCAAACACACAAACGTGATGTAGATGGCTCCAGCCAATGTCAGGCGCACCAAGATCTTGTCGATGTGGCGAGCAGTGTTTTCACCAGGACGAATCCCAGGGATAAACGCGCCACTCTTCTTCAGATTATCCGCAGTCTCTCGACTGTTGAACACCAAGGCGGTGTAGAAGAAGCAGAAGAAAATGATGGCACTGGCATAGAGGATGACATAGATAGGCTGACCGGGGGTCAAGGTTCCTGCGATGTCCTTCAGCCAGCGCATGGATTCGCCTTCGCTAAACCAATTCACCACGGTAGCTGGCAGCAGGATGATGGAGGAAGCAAAGATGGGAGGGATGACCCCTGCCATATTCAGCTTTAAAGGCAAGTGCGAAGACTGCCCACCATATACCTTGTTGCCCACTTGGCGGCGTGCGTAGTTGACCAAAATCTTGCGCTGTCCACGTTCCACAAACACGACAAAATATGTCACGGCGGCTACGACCAACACAATCAAGATAGCAACCAGAATAGGCATGGCGCCGGTACGAACCAGCTCCAGCAACCCACCGATTGAACTGGGTAAGCCTGCGGCGATACCAGCGAAAATCAGAATGGAGATGCCATTACCCAAACCACGCTCGGTGATTTGCTCACCTAACCACATGAGGAACATGGTTCCCGCTGTCAAACTAACTACCGCTGTCATGCGGAAGCCAACTCCGGGACTAAGCACGAGACCTGCCTGGCTTTCCAGAGCAACGGCAATCCCCAATGACTGAAAAATCGCCAAGCCCAACGTGCCATAGCGGGTGTACTGGGTAATCTTGCGACGCCCTGCCTCACCTTCTTTTTTCAGTTGTTCAAACGTCGGGACAACATAGGTCATCAGCTGCATGATGATCGATGCCGAGATGTACGGCATGATCCCCAGTGCAAACACGGTGAAGCGCTCCAGCGCCCCGCCCGAGAACATATTGAACAGATTGAGAATGCCCTGCTGGCCATTGAACAGCTGCTGAAGCTGTGCTGGATCGATGCCCGGCACGGGGATATGCGCCCCAATGCGGTACACGACCAGCGCAAGCAGCAGAAAAACCAAACGACGCTGTAAATCGCCGAATTTGCCGGTTTTTGCCATTTGAGCTGCGCTAGTAGCCACGGATGTCTCTTTCAGTTAATCAAGCGACAGAGCCGCCTGCGGCTTCGATAGCAGCCTTAGCACCGGCAGTTGCACCGATGCCAGACAGCTTCACTGCCTTGGTAATTGCGCCACGCAGAATGACTTTGACCACTTGAGCCGAAGCAGGCACCAGATTGGCTTGCTTCAGTACAGCCATGTCAACTTCAGGCAGGCCCAGTTGCTCGAGCGTACGCAGAGTCACCTCAGCGTTGTACTTGAGCGTCATGGACTTGAAGCCACGCTTAGGCAAACGACGCTGCAGAGGCATCTGACCGCCTTCAAAGCCGACTTTATGGTAGCCGCCCGAACGCGATTTCTGACCTTTGTGACCACGACCAGCAGTCTTGCCCAGGCCAGAGCCGATACCACGACCAACGCGGCGCTTGGCGTGCTTGGCGCCTGCTGCGGGCTTGATGCTATTGAGTTCCATCTCATCAATCCTTTACAGAACTTTCACCAAGTAGGCGATTTTGTTGATCATGCCGCGCACTTCAGGGGTGTCCTGCAGTTCGCTGACGCTATTGAGCTTGCGCAGACCCAGGCCACGCACAGTCGCACGGTGCGACTCTTTGGTGCCAATGGGGCTACGTACCAGCTGAACCTTGATGGTTTGTTGTGCAGACATTACGTCACTCCAATCAAGCGAACAGGTCTTCGACCGACTTACCGCGTTTGGCAGCAATTTCAGCGGGCGTGTTGCCGTTCTTCAGTGCGTCAAAAGTGGCACGCACCATGTTGTAAGGGTTCGACGTGCCATGGCTCTTGGCCACGATATCGGTGATACCGACCACTTCGAAAACAGCACGCATAGGACCGCCGGCAATGATGCCAGTACCTTTGGGTGCTGGGTGCAGTTCAACGCGGGCAGCGCCATGGTGACCGGTCACACTGTGGTGGATCGTGCCGTCTTTCAAAGACACTTTCACCAAGTTGCGACGCGATTCTTCCATACCTTTTTGTACGGCGACGGGCACTTCCTTGGATTTGCCTTTGCCCATACCCACGCGACCATCACCGTCGCCCACCACGGTCAGCGCAGCGAAGCCGAGGATACGACCGCCCTTGACAACCTTGGTGACGCGGTTGACCGCAATCATTTTTTCGCGCAGACCGTCGTCACGACCTTCGTCTTGCACTTTGGGGGAAAATTTTGCCATTTCTATCCGCTCCGCTTAGAACTGCAGGCCCGCTTCGCGAGCGGCTTCAGCCAGAGCCTTGACACGGCCGTGGTATGCAAAACCGGCACGATCAAAAGCTACTTTTTCAACACCAGCAGCCTTGGCTTTCTCGGCAATACGCTTGCCAATCAGCGTGGCAGCTGCCACGTTGCCACCCTTGCCTGCAGCACCCAGCTGTGCGCGCACCTCGACCTCGGCAGTCGAAGCCGTCGCCAGCACCTTGGTGCCGTCTTCGGAAAACACGCTGGCATAGATATGCAAGTTGGTGCGATTGACGCTCAAACGCGCCACGCCTTGCTGGGCAATACGGATGCGGGTTTGACGTGCACGGCGCAGACGCTGTTCTTTTTTGCTCAACATCATGCAGCTCCTTACTTCTTCTTGGTCTCTTTGATCGTGACCTTCTCATCCGCATAGCGGATACCTTTGCCCTTATAAGGCTCAGGTGGGCGAACGGCACGGATCTCAGCGGCCAATTGACCAACGACCTGACGATCAGCACCCTTGATCACAACCTCTGTGGGGGTGGGGCAAGCCACGGTAATACCTGCAGGCATCACGAAATCGACCGGGTGCGAAAAGCCCACGTTCATATTCAGTTTATTGCCCGAAGCGGCGGCCTTGAAACCCACACCAATCAGGGTGAGTTTTTTCTCAAAGCCATCGGTCACACCCTTGACCATGTTGTTCACCAACTGGCGGAAGGTACCGGCCATGGCGTCGGCATCACGCGAGTCGTTAACCGGGGTGAAGGACAACTTGCCATCGTTATTGGCCACAGCCACCAGAGGATTCAGGGCCAGCGTCAGATCGCCGCCTTTGCCTTTGACCTGGATGGTGTTGGCTTTCAGGGCCACTTCCACACCAGCGGGAATGGCCACATTTGCTTTTGCTACGCGAGACATTTCAGTATTTCTCCTTCAATGCTCGTTAGGCCACATAGCACAGCACTTCGCCACCGACGCCGGTAGCACGTGCTTTGCGGTCGGTCATCACGCCCTTGGGGGTGGTGACAATGGCCACGCCCAAGCCGTTCATGACTTGGGGGATTGCGTTACGCCCCTTGTACACACGCAGGCCAGGGCGGCTGACGCGCTCGATGCGCTCAATCACCGGACGACCAGCGTAGTACTTCAAGGTAATGACCAGCTCAGACTTACCGTCGGCGGATTGAACTTCAAAACCGTCGATGTAGCCCTCGTCTTTCAACACCTGGGCAATCGCCACCTTCACCTTAGAGGCAGGTGCGGTCACTGTGGCCTTGGAGACCATCTGGGCGTTACGGATGCGGGTCAGCAAGTCGGCGATAGGATCACTCATGCTCATCTTATTTCTCCTACTTGCTTACCAGCTGGCCTTGGTCACGCCAGGAATGTCGCCGGCGAAGGCCAGTTCACGGATCTTGGAGCGGCCCAGACCGAATTGACGGAAGGTGCCACGGGGACGACCCGTGATTTCGCAACGTGCACGCTGACGCGTGGGGTTGGCATTGCGGGGCAGTTTCTGCAGACCCAGGCGAGCGGCATCGCGCTCTTCGTCGGAACGCTTGGCGTCGCCGGCGATGGCCTTCAGTTCAGCATACTTGGCAGCGTACTTGGCGGCCAGTTTTTCGCGCTTGAGTTCGCGCTCGATCAAAGCTTTCTTAGCCATGCGCCACCTCAGTTCTTGAAGGGGAATTTGAACGCGGCGAGCAGTGCTTTGCACTCATCGTCGGTCTTGGCGGTGGTGGTGATGCTGATGTTCAGACCACGCAGAGCATCCACCTTGTCGTATTCGATTTCAGGGAAAATGATCTGCTCTTTGACACCTACGTTGTAGTTGCCACGGCCATCGAACGAACGACCAGAGATACCACGGAAGTCACGCACGCGCGGCAGGGCCACGGTCACGAAACGATCCAGGAACTCATACATCTGAACGCCACGCAGGGTCACCATGCAGCCAATGGCTTGGCCTTCACGGATTTTGAAGCCAGCGATAGCTTTCTTGGCTTTGGTTACCACGGGTTTTTGACCAGCAATCTTGGTCAGGTCGCCCACAGCGTTTTCCAACACCTTCTTGTCAGCCACGGCTTCGCCCACACCCATGTTCAGGGTGATTTTGCTCAGACGGGGCACTTCCATGACGGAGGTGTAACCGAACTTTTCTTTCAGTTCGGCCGCGATTTTTTCGCGATAGAGTTTTTGCAGTCGTGCCATGTGTTACTCCTTAGGCGACCTTGATTTCGGCGCCGGTGGACTTGAACACGCGCACGCGCGTGCCGTCAGCATTCACCTTGATGCCCACACGATCGGCCTTGCCGGTAGCGGCATTGAAGATAGCGACGTTGGACTGGTGGATAGGCATAGCCTTTTCCACGATGCCGCCTTCGGTACCCTTCATGGGATTGGGCTTGACGTGCTTTTTCACCAGGTTGATGCCTTCCACCAGGAGGCGGGACTCATCCTTGCGTTGCGTCACGACGCCACGCTTGCCTTTGTCACGGCCGGTCAGCACGATGACTTCGTCGCCAGTGCGAATCTTGTTCATGGTGCTTCCTTTAGAGAACTTCAGGTGCCAGCGACACGATCTTCATGAACTTTTCGGTACGCAGTTCACGTGTCACGGGGCCAAAAATGCGGGTGCCAATGGGTTCCAGCTTGGCGTTCAGCAGCACGGCGGCATTGGTATCGAACTTCACCAGGGAGCCGTCTGCACGACGGATGCCCTTGGCAGTGCGCACCACTACAGCGTTGTACACGTCACCTTTTTTGACGCGACCACGCGGAGCGGCTTCCTTGATGCTCACCTTGATGATGTCGCCAACACTGGCATAGCGACGATGAGAACCGCCAAGCACTTTAATGCACTGGACAGACTTCGCGCCGGTGTTGTCGGCAACCTCTAACCGAGATTCTGTTTGGATCATTTCAATATTCCCAACTTGCTCCAGCAGTCGCGGACAGCCCCAGAGTCTTCTCAAGGGCTGAACTGGCAGCCGGTCAGTCTTGGGCCCGTCGTCCACCCTCCGGACCATTCCGTAGGGCTTCCCGCTGGGCAGATATTTTTCACGCTTTTACACGTGAAGCGGGCGATTATCGCAGGGTTTGCCTGCTGCGTCAAGGCGTACTATCGCAGATGGCTGCGTGCTGCCAACGCATCTGCGCATGGCGCTTAATAAAAAAGTAGCGCTTATCGCTTGCCACACAAGGATTTTGGCAATAAATATTCCTTAAATTGTTACGCAATAAGCGCTAACAGCTCTTAAAAAGAAAGCACTTTGTATGCATACCAGCTCTATCTCTCCTCGCATTGCCTTTATTGGTGGTGGCAACATGGCCAGCGCCATTCTGGGCGGCCTGCTGCGCCAAGGTCTGCCAGCAGACCACATCACCGTGGTGGAGCCTTTTGCGCCCACGCGTGCGCAACTGGAGCAGCAATGGGCCATCACCGCCTGGCCAGACGCCCAGGCCGCTGCCAGCGCACTGGCGCAGGCCGATGTGGTGGTCTGGGCCGTCAAGCCGCAAATGTTTCGTGATGCCGCAGCGCCCGTGGCCGCGCACACCCGGCAGGCTCTGCACCTGAGTGTGGCCGCTGGTATTCCCAGCGCCAGCATCGCGCGCTGGCTGAACAACGCACGCGTCGTGCGGGCCATGCCCAACACCCCGGCCTTGATTGGTCAGGGCATGAGCGGCCTGTTTGCCTGCCCGCAGGTGGATAGCGCCGGTCGCACGTTGGTGGAGCGCATCATGGCCGGCACGGGGCAGTTCCTCTGGGTGCAGGAGGAGGCGCAGCTCGATGCCGTCACTGCGCTGTCGGGCTCCGGCCCCGCGTATGTGTTTCTGCTGCTGGAGGCCATGACCGAGGCGGGCACGGCCATGGGCCTGACAGCCGAGCAGTCTTACCAGCTGGCAGTGGCCACCTTCCAGGGTGCCTCGGCCCTGGCGGCGCAATCGCCGGAGGATGCCGGCACGCTGCGCCAGCGCGTCACCAGCAAGGGCGGCACCACGCATGCGGCCATCACGCACATGCAGGCCATGCAGGTGCCGGAGCACTTCAAAGCGGCCCTGCACCAGGCGCGCGTGCGCGCGCAGGAGCTGGCTGCCGAGTTTGGTGCCTAAAGCACCCACCAGGGGATGCTGCTGCGCTGTATCCCCTGACCCAGCCCGCCAGGGTCAGCGCAGCGCAAAGCCCAGCGCCACCCCGGCAAACAGGGTGGCACCCATCCAATGGCTTTGACTGAACGCGGTAAAGCAACCGGGACGTTGACGGTGGCAGATCAGGCGGTAATGCCACAGCACCTGCGCCACGGCCAGGGCCAGACCAGCCCACAGCGGCCAGCCCAACTGGTAGGGCTGCAGCACCCAGGCCGTCAGCGCCAAGCAAGTGACAAAAAATGCCATCACCGCGGCCACATCCCACCGCCCCAGGGTGATGGCCGAGGTTTTCAGGCCAATTTTCAGGTCGTCGTCGCGATCGACCATGGCGTACTCGGTGTCGTAGGCCAACACCATGCACATATTGGCCAGCCACAGCAGCCAGCCGCTGCTGCCCACCTGCCCAGTCACCGCAGCAAAGGCGATCACGATGCCAAAGTTGAAGGCAATGCCCAAAAACGCCTGCGGCATGGCAAAAAAGCGTTTGGTGTAGGGATAGAGCACCGTGAACACCACCGCAGGCACGGCCCAGGCCACCGCCTCCCAGCGCGTGCTCAGCACCAGGGCCAGCGAAATCAACGCCAGCGCGGTGCCCACGCCTGCGGCCTCGCGCACGCTGACCTGGCCGCTGGTGATGGGGCGGGCTGTGGTGCGCTTGACGTGTTTGTCAAAGTGGCGATCGGCAATGTCGTTGATGGTGCAGCCCGCGCTGCGCATCAGCACCGTGCCCAGCACAAACACCAAGAGCAAATGCCAGCCAGGAAAGCCATCGGCCGCCACCCACAAGGCAGTGAGCGTGGGCCAGACCAATACCAGCCAACCGGCGGGCCGGTCAAAGCGAATCAAATCGAGGTACAGCGCCCATTTGGCGCGTGGGGCAGCAGCGATCGTGGTCATACCAGCCGATAATATTTACAATAAAAAAGGGCCGAAGCCCTTGTGTAGCAAGCGCAAGCAGCTATCAATCTTCAAGCAAAGAGCGCAGCATCCACGCGGTTTGCTCGTGCACGGTCAGGCGCTGGGTGAGCAGGTCGGCGGTGGGTTCATCGCTGGCTTTGTCGGCCAGTGGGAACAACTCGCGCGCGGTGCGCGCCACGGCCTCGTGGCCCTCGACCAAAATGCGCACCATCTCCAGCGCTTTGGGCGGCTGCGCCGGGGCATCTGGCAGCGAAGACAGCGCGCCAAAGGCCGCATACGAGCCCGGCGCCTGATGGCCCAGGGAGCGAATGCGCTCGGCAATCGGATCGACGGCGTTCCACAGCTCGGTGTACTGCGCCATGAACATGGTGTGCAGGGTGTTGAACATCGGGCCGGTGACGTTCCAGTGAAAATTGTGCGTGGTCAGGTACAGGGTGTAGGTGTCGGCCAGCAGGCGCGACAGGCCCTGTGCGATGGCGGCGCGATCCTTCTCGCTGATGCCAATGTTGATCGCCACTGCGCCCACGTTGGCCGAGGCTACGGCTTTTTCAGCTTTCTCGGCTCGTTCGGCTTTGCTGTGCTTGCTGGTGCTGGATTTGGCTGCCATGGTGCTCATTCTCCTGAGGTCAACATCTTGATTTCAACGCGGTGCCACCCTGTGTGGACCGAGCAAACACTGTAGCGCATTGGGCCGTGCCCAAGTGGGTGAACGGCCTGTTTACCCTAGGCGCTTCACGCCGGGCAAAGGGCAGCTGTACACCGCATTGCGCAGCGCGGCAATCGCCTCGTAGCGCGTAAAGCTGCGGCGCCACACCAGCACCACACGGCGCTGGGGCGGCAGGCTGCCGTCGGGCTCCACGATGGGCAGATAGCGGATGAAGGGCTCATCGGCGCGGCGGCGGCGGGGGCTGTCCAGCGCATCAGGCGGTACCGACAGACGCGGCACCACCGTTACCCCCATGCCAGCGGCCACCATGTGCTTGATGGTTTCCAGGGACGAGCCCTCAAAGCTGCGGCGGATGCCTTCGGCATTGCTGGCATAGCGCGCAAACTCGGGACACACCTCCAGCACATGGTCGCGAAAGCAGTGCCCCGTACCCAACAGCAGCATGGTTTCATCGCGCAGCTGCGCAGTGCTGATCGACTGCTGCTGCGCCAGGGCGTGGGTGCTGGGCACGGCAGCGTAAAACGGCTCGTCGTACAGCGGCGCGGTGGCCAAGCCCGAGTCGGGAAAAGGCTCGGCCAAGATGGCGCAGT
The DNA here is from genome assembly GCA_028690035.1 of Comamonas sp. Classification (GTDB taxonomy): domain Bacteria; phylum Pseudomonadota; class Gammaproteobacteria; order Burkholderiales; family Burkholderiaceae_C; genus Comamonas. Next base: position 120,023 of record JAQVCA010000005.1, read on the forward strand.
CGATCTCGCCCGTGCGCAGCATCTCCAGCAGTTTGGTGGTGAAGTTCTCCTGCAGCATGAGCGGCATTTGCGGCGTGCGGGCGATGGAGTTGCGCACCAAATCGGGCAACAGATAGGGGCCAATGGTGTAAATCACGCCCAGGGTCAGCACCCCAGCCAGAGGGTCTTTACCGCGCTTGGCAATTTCTCGGATCTCTGCTGCCTGGTCCAGCACGATTTGCGCTTGGCGCACGATTTCTTCGCCCAGTGCGGTGACGCTGACCTCGTTGGAGCTGCGCTCAAACAACTTCACATCCAGCTCTTCCTCGAGCTTTTTCACCGCCACCGACAGCGTGGGCTGGGAGACGAAGCAAGCCTCTGCTGCACGGCCAAAGTGCTTTTCGCGGGCCACGGCAACGATGTACTTCAATTCAGTCAAAGTCATGGGAGATGCACAAAATAAGAATAGATTTCAATTAGTAACAGTTGAGAATAGCGGTAAGCGTACAACCTGCACATGCCCTTCACTATTCATGCCTTCAAGTACTCGGCTTTACTGCCCAGCCAACGCTCGATGTGCTGCTGGGCTTGGCGCGGGTAGTGCGTCAGCATGCGGGGAGCCAGCTCCTGCGCCCACTCCAGCAGCACACCATCCTGATCCAGATCGGCAAAGCGCAGCATGGCCGTCCCCGATTGGCGCGCGCCCAAGAATTCACCAGGACCGCGAATTTCCAGATCGCGCCGCGCGATCTCAAAACCGTCGTTGGTCTCGGCCATGGCGCGCAGGCGCTCTTTGCCGCTGTCGGAGAGCTTGCCACTGTCGCCCACCGAATACAGCAGCACGCAGGCCGAGGCCACTGCGCCACGCCCCACCCGCCCGCGCAGCTGGTGCAGCTGCGACAGGCCAAAGCGCTCGGCATGCTCAATCACCATCAGCGAGGCATTGGGCACGTCCACGCCCACCTCGATCACCGTAGTGGCCACCAGCAGCCCCATCTGGCCGCTGGCAAACATCTGCATGACGGCCTTTTTCTCAGCGGCGCTCATGCGCGAGTGCAGCAACCCCACCAGCACACCGGGTAGGGCTGCACTCAGCTCGGCGTGCGTGGCCGTGGCATTGCTCAAGTCCAGGGTTTCGCTCTCCTCGATCAGCGGGCAGACCCAGTACACCTGCCGCCCCTGGGCCAGTTGTGCGGCCAGACGCGCGATCAATTCGTCTTTGCGACTGTCGGGCAGCACGCGCGTGACGATGGGCGTGCGCCCCGGGGGCAACGCATCGATCACCGAAACATCCAAATCGGCGTAATAGCTCATGGCCAAAGTGCGCGGAATGGGGGTGGCGCTCATCATGAGCAAATGCGGCTCCAGCCCCGCATGTGCCAGCTTGCTGCGCAGTGCCAGACGCTGGGCCACGCCAAAGCGGTGCTGCTCGTCGATCACGGCCAGCGCCAGGTTGTGGAACTGCACCTGCTCTTGAATCACCGCATGCGTGCCCACCACCAGCGCCGCCTGGCCGCTGGCCACCAGCTCCAGCATGGCGGCACGCTCTTTTTTCTTTTGCGCACCCGCCAGCCAGGCCACCTGCTTGCCCAACGGGGCCAGAATGGGTTCCAGCCAGCCCACCAGCTTGCCAAAGTGCTGCTCGGCCAGGATTTCGGTGGGCGCCATCAACGCGCATTGCCAGCCCGCCGCAATGCACACCATGGCCGACAACGCCGCCACCACCGTTTTGCCCGAGCCCACATCGCCTTGCAGCAGCCGGTGCATGGGCTGAGGGCGCGCCATGTCGGCGGCGATCTCGCGGCACACGCGCTCTTGCGCAGGCGTCAAGGCAAAGGGCAGCGCGGCGCGCAACTGTTCGACCAGGCTGGGCTGCTCGGCCTGCGATGCGGGCACCTGCAGCACCGGTGCCTGCAAACGCGCGCGCGCCTGGCGCGCTTGGTACTGGGACAGCTGCTGCGCCAGCAACTCCTCGGCCTTCAGGCGCTGCCAAGCCGGGTGACTGTGGTCTTCCAGCGCACTCAGGGCCACATCCGGGGTTGGATTGTGCAAAAAAAGAAGCGCCTCGCGCAGACTGGGTAAGGGCTGAAGGCCATTTTCATTCCAATAATTGGCAATGGGGGGCTGGGCATCGGGCGGCAGTGTTTCGGGCAGGGACACGCGCCGCAGCGCCGTGGCAATGGCGCGGCGCACATAGGCCTGCGGCAGCCCCGCAGCCACTGGATAGATGGGGGTGAGCGCCTGCGGCAGCTCGCCCCCTGCGGCCTTGTAGCTGGGGTGCTGCATCTGCCGCCCCCAAAAGCCCCCCTTGACCTCGCCGCGAATGCGCCAGCGCGTGCCCACCGCCATGGCCTTGGGCTGCGATGCGTAGAAACTGAAAAACGTCAGCACACAGCTGGCACTGCCGTCATCGACCGTCACCTTGAGCATGCGCCGGGGGCGCTGCTGCACCTCACAGGCGGTGACCGTGGCCTCGATTTGCACGCTGTCGCCCTCACGCGCGTTTTTCAGCAAGGTGATGCGCGTTTCGTCCTCGTAGCGCAGCGGCAGGTGCAAGGCCAGATCGATATCGCGCACCAGCCCCAGCTTGCGCATAGCCTGCTGGGCAGGACTGGGTTTGGCGGCAGACACAGCGGGCACGGCAGGCATAACTTCGAGGCAGGCAAGGGGCAAAGACAGGGGAACTGCGCCACAGGCTACCACGCTAGCCGCCTTGATCTAAGGTGTTGGCGTGCCGACCAGCGACTAGGCCGACCAGCGATTGCGCCCCTGCATCTTGGCGCGGTACAGCGCTTCTTCAGCGCAGGTCATCAGCGCAGTCGCACCGCCGCCGACCTGCGCCATGGGGTAAGGCACATGCGCGCAGGCACCGACACTGACCGTCACAAACGGCCCCACGCTGGAGTTCTCGTGCGGCAGCTGCAACGCTTGCACCGCATGCAGCATGTGCTGTGCCACCTCTTGCGTGCCTTCTTGGTTGGTATCGGGCAACAGCACGGCCAGCTCCTCGCCGCCGTAACGCGCCAGCAGGTCGGTGCTGCGGTGCAGACAAGCCTGCACCGCAGCCGTCACCGCACGCAGGCACTCATCGCCCTGCAGCTGGCCGTAGGTGTCGTTGTAACTTTTGAAATGATCCAGGTCGATGAGCAGCACGCCCACCGGACGCTCTCCGCGCAAGCCCAGCGCGCAGGCTTGCTCCAAGCGCTCATGGAAATAGCTGCGATTGGCAATACCCAGCAGCACATCGGTGCGCGCCAGATTTTTCACGCGCAGCTGGGCGGCAGCCAGCTCATGCGCCCCCACCACCAAACGCTCCTGCAAGGCCTGGTTTTCTGCCGCCAGCTGCACGTTGTGCGCCGACAAGGCGCTGTACATGCTGCCCATCATGCCCAGCAGCTCGTGCATGCTCTGATCGGGGTTCTGCCCCACCTGCTCAAAGGCCTGCTGGGGTGTTTGCCCCTCCTGAATGGCGTGGATCTGGCGTGCCATCGCGTGGTCGAAACCCAGAATGTGCAACCCTAACCACGCCGAGAGAAAGCCCGCCAAGGTGGCATCCGGGTCTTTCATGGTGGCACGCTGCGTCCACAGCGCGCGCAGCTGCGTCATGAACTGCGCGTGCGCCTGAGCATGGGCCTGGTAGTGGCGCACATCCAGGCCAAAACGCAGCATCTTCTCCTCCTCTTCTTGGAAGTGGAATTCGGTGTACGCCAGCAGGCGGCCATACACATCGGCCTGAATGCCATCACGCTCACCTTCCTGCAGAAAGAAGGCCCAGTGCAACTCATTGAACAGGCGCACGATGGTCTGGTGCTGCTCATCGACGTCTGGCAAACCGGTGCTGAGGTTGTCGTTCCACATAAAAACCGTTTCCATAGCGCCCCCTTGAACGGTGAAATTAAAACCTCCAAAGGCTACGCACGCCACACGACCACGGCTCAACGCCGACCCTTGGGTGTCTGCATGGTTTCAGGTTTTGCCCCGTCCGGCAATGCCCAGATGGCACCGCCTGAACGCCGTGCTGGCCATGTGGTGATTTTTGCGACAATCGCGCCCTTGTTTTTTTCTTGGAACGGGCTTGTCCAGCCCTCAAGCACCCATGCCTACCCAGCGCTATAGCCTGCATGATTTCGACTTTCACCTACCCCCTGAGCTGATTGCTCAGCACCCGTGCGCCCAGCGCAGCGCCTCGCGCCTGCTCGACGGGCGCACCAGCCCCCCGGTAGATCGCATCTTTCACCAATTGCCCAGCCTGCTGCAGCCCGGCGACCTGCTCGTCTTCAACGACACCCAGGTGGTCAAGGCGCGCATCTTTGGCGAGAAGGCCAGCGGCGGCAAGCTGGAGCTGCTCATCGAGCGCGTGCTGCCCGGCGGCAACGAGGTCGTGGCGCACATGAAGGTCAGCAAAAAGCCCCAGCCCGGCGCGCGTTTGCACCTGGCCGGTGGCCTGGCCCACGGTGGTTTTGATGCCACGCTGCTGGGGCGCTGGCCCGATGCCAATGGGCCGCTGTTTCGCTTGGCATTGCACGGTGCCCACGGTGAAACGCCCTGGCAGCTGATGCAGCAGTTTGGCCACCTGCCACTGCCGCCCTACATCGAACGCAACCAGAACGCCGAAGAAGACCCGGACGAGCAGGAAGACGCCGAACGCTACCAGACCGTGTTCGCCCGTCACCCCGGTGCCGTCGCCGCCCCCACGGCTGCCCTGCACTTTGATGCCGACGTGCTGGCCAACCTGAAAACCCAAGGCGTAGAGACGGCCAACGTCACGCTGCATGTGGGCGCAGGCACCTTCCAGCCCGTCAAAACCGAAGACCTGAGCCAGCACCAAATGCACAGCGAGTGGTACGACATCCCGCTGACCACCCTGGCCGCACTGGAGCGCTGCCGCCAGCGTGGCGGGCGCATTCTGGCCGTGGGCACCACCAGCGTGCGCACGCTGGAATCGTGGGCCGCCAGCGGCAAGACCACAGGCGACACCAACATCTTCATTACGCCGGGCTTTGCGTTCCAGGTGGTCGATCTGCTGCTGACCAACTTCCACCTGCCCAAGAGCACGCTGATGATGCTGGTCAGCGCCTTTGCCGGGTACGAGCACATCCGCGCCCTGTACCAGCACGCCATCGGCCAACAGTACCGCTTCTTCAGCTATGGCGATGCCATGCTGCTGGAGCGTCAGCGCTAAACCAGCGATAGCAGCAGCTCCGCTCCCGCACCATCAGTAGCCGTGCTGCGCGCGAAAAGCGCGCGCGGCGCTGAAGTGGCCGTTGCCGATAAAAGGCACCGGCGGGCGCAGCGCCGACAGCGGCGAGGGGTGGTTGCTGGTGAGCACCAAGTGCCCACGATCGCCGGGAATGAGTTTGCGCTTGGCCTGCGCGTGGCTGCCCCAAAGCATGAACACCGTCGGGCGCCCCTGCTGGGCCACGTGGGTGATGATGGCGTCGGTCAGCACCTCCCAGCCCTTGCCCGCGTGGCTGGCCGGTTGGCCCTCTTCCACCGTCAGGCAGGTGTTCAAAAGCAGCACACCGTTGTGCGCCCACTTCACCAGCGAGCCACCGGGCTGCGGAAACGGCGGAAACGGCACGCCCAGATCGCGCTGCATTTCTTTAAAAATATTTTGCAGCGACGGCGGCAAGCGCACGCCCGGCGCCACAGAAAACGCCAGCCCCTCGGCTTGCCCGCGCCCGTGGTACGGGTCTTGCCCGAGGATGACCAGGCGCACTGCATCGGCATCGGTCAACTCCAGCGCACGCAGGGGCTGGGGCGGAAAGATCACCGCACCGGCATCCAAGCGCTGCTGCAAAAATTTTTGCAACGCCTGGCCTGTGGCACTGGCAAAGAAATCATGCACCAGCGGTTGCCAACCTGGGGCCACAGGCCAATCGGCAAGGGTGGCAGAGAGCAGTTGAGAAGGGATGGGGGCAAAGGCCGGGGCAGAAGCAGGCATAGAAGTCTCTTTTTAATAGCTGGAGACGCCCATTCAGATTGGGCTAAAGCCTGATTTTGCTATAAATTATTCCCGCTTGTGCGCCGCGACATCAGCGAACGCCGCATGGGTGCTCAGAAACACTTGGCCCTGCATGCGCCGCCCAAAGTCGGTGCCTTGCAGACGATCCATCACCGGGCCTTTCACCTCAGAGAGCAGCAGGCGCATGCCGCGCTGGCCCAGGCTGCGCTGCAGCTCACTGAGCACACCCAAAGCGGTGGTGTCAATCTGGTTGACGGCGGAACACACCAGCAGCACATGGCGCGCATCAGAGTCGGCCTGCACCAGCGCCTCGATGCGGTCTTGCAGCGCGCTGGCGTTGGCAAAGTACAAGCTCTCGTCCACGCGCACCGCGATCAGGCCGGGCTCGGTGACCACCTGGTGCCGATCGACATTGCGGAAATGCTCGGTGCCCGGCACGCGCCCCACCACCGCCATGTGCGGGTGGCTGCTGCGCCAGACCAGCGTGCCCAGGGACAGCGCCACGCCCAGCAAAATACCCGCCTCCACGCCCAGCGCCATCACACCCAAAGCGGTGGCAATCAGCGACAGCGCATCGGCCTTGTCGTAGTGCCAGGCCTCGCGCAGGGTGCCCAGGTCGATGAGGCCGGTCACGGCGATGATGATGGTGGCCGCCAGCACGGCCTGGGGCAGCGCATGGAACCAGCCGGTGAAGAAGGCCACCACCAGCGCCATCAGCGCGGCAGAAATCACCCCGGCCAGCGGTGTGTTCGCCCCAGCGGCAAAGTTGACCACCGACCGGGCAAAGCCCCCGGTGACCGGAAACCCGCCCGAGAACGCGCTGGCCAGGTTGGCCGCACCCAGGCCCAGCAGCTCGCGGTTGGGCTGGATGCGCTGCTGGCGCTTGAGCGCCAGCGACTGCGCCACCGACACGCTCTCGACAAAGCCCACCAGCGCAATCAGCAGCGCCGGCAGCCACAGCGCCTGGAGCGAGGACAGGTCAAACGCCGGCAGACCCAGGCTGGGCAGACCTTGGGGCACCGCGCCCACCACTGGCACGCCGTGCGAGCGGTCCAGCCCCCAGGCAGCGACCACGGCGGTGGAAACCATCACCGCCAGCATCGGTGCCAGCTTGGCCGCCATGTCGGCTGCCTTGGCGGACAAGCCCACCCCCACCAGCAGCTTGGCCAGAAACTTGCGCGCCAACCACAGAAACAGCAGGCTGCCGCCGCCCAACGCCAGCACCGTCAGGTTGGTGTCCGGCAACGCCTGGGCCAGGGCCAGGAAGGTGTGGAACACGTTCTCGCCCTGGGCCTGGACGCCCAGCAGGTGCTTGAGCTGGCCCACGGCGATCAGCACCGCCGAGCCGGTGATGAAGCCGCTGATCACCGGATGGCTCAAGAAATGCGCCAGAAAACCAAAGCGCAGCAGGCCAAACCCCAGCAGCATCGCACCCGACAGCAGCGCCAGCAGCACCGCCAGCTGCACATAGTCGGCAGAGCCGGGCGCCGCCAGCGGCTGCAAGGCACTGGCCGTCATCAGCGACACCACCGCCACTGGCCCCACCGCCAGCGTCATGCTGGAGCCCAGCAGCGCATAGGCGACGATGGGCAGCAGACTGGCGTACAGGCCCACTTCGGCCGGAAGACCCGCGAGCAAAGCATAGGCCAAGCTTTGCGGAATCAGCATCACCGTGACGATCAGCCCCGCCACCGCATCCCCGGCCAGCCAGGAGGCCCGGTAGTTGCGCAGCCAATCGGGAATGGGGTTCATATCGCGGGCCTTGCGTGCCGTTGCAGTGCGAAGCGACCGATCCAGCTCAGGCCGCAGCCGCGCGGCGCGCTTCGAGCCACTCAAAAATCGCCATGCCGGCGATCATTGCCACCACAAACACGATGGCTTTGGGCTGACCCGCACCAGCCGACACGATGGCCGGGCCGGGGCAAAAACCGGCCACCCCCCAGCCGGCACCAAACATCAGGCTGCCCACCACCAGGCGCTTGTCGATGTGGCGCGCGGTGGGCAGGTGCATCGCGCCGCCCAGAAAAGCTGTGGTGCGCTTACGTGCCACAAAAAAGGCACCCATGCCGACCAAGATTGCACCGCCCATCACAAAGGCCAGTGAGGGATCCCAGGCGCCCGCCAGATCCAAAAAGCCTTTGACTTTGGCCGGGTCGGTCATGCCAGCCACGATGAGGCCGATGCCAAACAGCAGGCCGACCACAAATTCCATCAAACGGTGTGCCATGAATGGCTCCTTCACTTGCAACAACCCGCTCACGCCAAGGCGTGGCGCAGCACAAAAACGGTGAGAAAACCCGCCGCCATGAAGGACAGCGTAGCCACCAGCGAACGCGGCGACAGGCGCGACAAGCCGCACACGCCGTGGCCGCTGGTGCAACCCGAGCCGTAGCGGGTGCCAATGCCCACCAGCAGCCCGGCAACGATCACCATGGCCCAGCTGGCGTCGATGGTGGCCTGCATCGGGCCGACGAACGCCACATACAGGCTGGGCGCCACCAGCATACCCAGCAGAAAAGAAAGGCGCCACAGCACATCGCCCGCCTTGGGCCGCAGCAGCCCCCCGACGATGCCGCTGATGCCCAGCACGCGCCCGTTGAACAAGATGAACAGCGCCGAGGCCAGCCCCAGCACGATGCCGCCGGCCAGCGCCATCCAGGGGGTGAAGTTATTCCAATCGATCGTCATGCTGTGCAAGCCCTTTCTATACAGAATGCTCCAGACCGCACCGCCATCGTGGCCCAGACGGCCAGACGGTCGATACAGTTGACGTGGTGCATACTGGAAATTATATATTGATTGATATATTATTAAAAAGTATTTTGATTAAACCAACTGCTGATGGAGCCCGCCATGTCCCCCCAAGTGCAAGCCTTCTTTGATCCAGCCACCTGGACGGTGTCCTACGTGGTGTTCGATACGCCCGGTGGTCACTGCGCGCTGGTGGACTCGGTGCTCGATTACGACCCCAAATCGGGGCGTACGCGCACCACCTCGGCAGACCAGCTGATCGCCTTTGTGCGCGCGCAGCACCTGACAGTGGACTGGATTTTGGAAACCCACGCCCATGCCGATCACCTCTCCGCTGCGCCGTATCTGCGCAAACACCTGGGCGGCAAGGTGACGATTGGCAGCCAAATCACCCAGGTGCAGAACGTGTTCAAGGGCATCTTTCACTTGGAGCCTGAATTTGCCACCGATGGCCGTCAGTTTGACCACCTGCTCCAAGATGGCGAGACCTTTGCCATCGGCCAGCTCCAGGCGCAGGCCCTGTCGGTGCCTGGCCACACCCCGGCCTGCCTGGCCTACCAGGTGGGCGATGCGGTGTTCGTGGGCGACACGCTGTTCATGCCCGACGTGGGCACGGCCCGCTGCGACTTTCCCGGCGGCAACGCGCACACGCTCTACCAGTCGATACGCAAGCTGTTGAGCCTGCCGCCAGAAACACGGCTGTTCATGTGCCACGACTACCCCCCCGCAGGCCGCGAGGTGCAATGGGAAACCACGGTGGCCGACCAGCGCGCGCGCAACATCCATGTGCATGACGGTGTGAGCGAAGCAGACTTTGTCGCCATGCGCACCCAGCGCGATGCAACACTGGAGATGCCGGTACTGATCCTGCCCTCGGTGCAGGTCAACATCCGTGCGGGCGAGTTGCCACCGCCGGAAGCCAATGGCCTGAGCTACCTCAAGATCCCGCTGAACGCGCTGTGACCCAAGGCTCAGCGATCAGCTTTCCATAGCAGATGCTGGCCCTGCATACACCCGGTTGCGCCCCGCCTCCTTGGCCGCGTACAGGTGCGCATCGGCCTGGGCCAGCAGCTGCGTGGCCTGCTGGGCATCGTCGGGCACCTGCACGGCCACGCCGATGCTGATGCTGATCTCTTTGCCCGGCCCTTTGGCAGCCACATGCGGCAGGTGCAGGTTGCGCACGGCCTGCAGCATCTGTTGCGCTTTGTCCTGCGCGCCCGCCTGCGTGCACTCGGGCAGCAGGCAGACGAACTCTTCACCACCGTAGCGCGCCACCAGATCGTAGGAGCGGCCCATTGCTCCGCGCAGTGCCTGCGCCACCGCGCGCAGGCACTGATCGCCCTGCTGGTGGCCATAGTGGTCGTTGTACTGTTTGAAGTAATCGATATCGATCATCAGCACCGCCAGCGGCTGCTGGCTGCGGCGGCAGCGCAGCCATTCGCTGTGCAGGCGCTGGTCGAACTGGCGCCGGTTGGGCAGACCCGTGAGTGCATCGACAAAGGCCATCTGCTCCAGCATGTCGCTGTAGGCCTGCTCGGCGGTGCGGTCCACAAAGGTGACCAGCAGGTTGCTGCCAAACTGCAGCCCGCCAATGGCCGCCAGCATGACCTCCCCCGTACTGGTGGTGATGCGGTACTCGACGCTGGGGATGTAGCCATCGTGCGTGGCAGCATGCGCCAGCGCCTGACGCCACTCGCGCCCCACCTGGCGGCGGTAGTCGGGGTCGGGGTAGGCGCGTTCGGCCCATGCATCCATGGTGGGCACCTCGGTCTCGGTATAACCAAAGTAGTCCAGAAAACGCTGGTTGCGAAAGTACAAGCGCCGCTGGGCATCGACCATGCACAGCCCCACCGGCATGGCGTGCAGCAGATGCTGCAGCATGGACTGCGCCTCTTGCAGCGCAATCGCCTGACGCTTGAGCTCGGTCAGGTCGGTATTGGTGCCCACCACGCGCACTGCATGGCCCTGTGCTTCGCGCTCCATCACGCGGCCCTTGCCGTGGGTCCAGCGGTAGCTGCCATCCTTGGCGCGCAGGCGGTGCGTGCATTCAAAATCGTCGGTATGCCCTTGCAGGCAGGCCTGCCAGGCGGCCTCGACCTGGGGCCAGTCGTCGGGGTGGACGCGCTGCACCCACTCCTGCACGTTGGTGCCGATGTCGGCGTCCTCATAGCCCAGCAGCGCCTTCCATGCCGTGGAAAAGTACACATGCCCCGTGCGTGGGTTGCAATCCCACACCCCCTGGCCGGTGGCCACCAGAACGGCGTGCCACAAATCGTCCAGCGCCTGGTCTTTGGCCTGCAGGGATTTTTCCTGGCGGCGCAGGTGCTGCTGCATCAGACGCAGGCCCAGTGCCACTCCGATCCCCACCACGACATACAGCGCCAGCGCCCCCAGCGCCACGGCATGCCAGGCGGCGAACACCGCTGGCAAAGAGCGCCCCACCGCCACCACCAAAGGCAATTGCAGCCCCAGCTGGGACAGTTGCACCCGCTGCAAGGCCACCATGCTGGGCGCCTGCCCGGCGGCCCAGCTGCCTTGCAACACCGACTGGGGCTCGCCCAGCGCCTGAAATTGTGCAAACAGCTGCTGCGGCGCTGCAGTGGGCAAGGCCACCCCGGGCCCCACCATACCCGTCTGGTTTTCCCAGACAAAGCCTTGGCCATCGGCGTGGATCAGCATGGCGTACATATCGGGCGCGTACACCACCGAGCGCAGCAGCGTGGCAAAGTCTTCGGGGTAGAGCGACATGGCGATGGCGCCAGCAAAAGAGCCATCGGCCCCCAGCACTGGCCGCACCACGGGCAACATCCACAGGCCAGGCTCGGTCTCCGCGGGCGCACCCACCAGCAACCGATCGCGCTGGCACTGCTGGCGCGCGAGTTGAAAGTAGGCGTGCTCACTCCAGTCGCGCCCCAGCTGCTGCGCGTAGCTGCTGGCGCGCACCTGCCCATGTGCATCGAGCCAGACGATGGAGGCCACCCCCACCATGGCATCGGCAAACGTCTGCACGCGCTCTTGCATATAGCCCGCGCCGTAGCTGCCCACCGTATTGGCCAGGGACACCGCTTGCAGCAGGCTGGACAGCGCCTGATCCACCACCTGCAGCTGGCGCGCCAGGTTGTCATGGATCACCGCCGCCTGGTGTGCCAGACGCTGACGCTCTTGGCGCTCGGTGCTGGCATGCTTGGTCCACAGCCCCACGGCCAGCACCACGCCCACGCACAGCCATGCCCAAGCCAGCCACCACCATTCACGGCGGTAGCGGTCGGTGGGGGGCAGAAAAAGGTGCAGCACAGCAGCCAGTATTTACAGAAAGCAACAAATCCAGCGATTCTAGAAAGGAAACACCCCTGCAGGGCGCTGCCATGCCAACGAACGCTTAGGCGGTAAACAACTCGGCCAATGCCAAGCCCGGATCGGGCGCGCGCATGAAGGCTTCACCCACCAAGAAGCTGTGCACGCCCGCCTGGCGCAGGGTCTGCACATCGGCGGGGGTGAGGATGCCCGACTCGGTCACCAAGATGCGGTCGTCGGGCACCTGCTGTTTCAACTGCAGCGTGGTCTGGATATCCACTTCAAAGGTGCGCAGGTTGCGGTTGTTGATGCCCACCAGCGGGGTTTTCAGCTGCAGCGCCCGCTCCAGCTCGGCGCCGTCGTGCACCTCAACCAGCACGGCCATGTCCAGGCTGCGGGCGATCTGCTCCATCTCGGCCAACTGGGCATCGTCCAGACAGGCGGCAATCAAGAGCACGCAATCGGCGCCCATGGCGCGCGACTCGTAAATCTGGTACGGATCGACCATGAAATCCTTGCGCAGCACCGGCAGCGGGCAGCTGGCGCGCGCCTGCTTGAGGTAGTCGGGCTGGCCCTGAAAGAACTGGCGATCGGTCAGCACCGACAGGCAGGCTGCGCTGACCTTGCCATTGCCCTCGGTGTAGCTTTGCGCGATGTCGGCAGGGATGAACTCGCCCTTGCGGATCACGCCCTTGCTCGGGCTGGCCTTCTTGATCTCGGCAATCACCGCCGCCTGGCCCTGGGCCAGCTTGGCGCGCACAGCGCCCAGAAAGTCGCGCGTCAGCACGCGGCTTTCGGCATCGCGGCGCATTTCGGCCAGGGGCACGCGCTTGTGCGCGGCGGCCACTTCTTCGCGCTTGACGGCGCAGATTTTTTCCAGAATGTCGCTCATGGTTGTTTCCTTATCACCTACCAAGGTACTCAGCACTGGGCACTGGGCACCAGGCACTAAGCCGAAAAACGCCCAGCATACGCCACCAGCTGCTGCAATTTTTGCAGCGCTGCGCCACTGTCGATGGCCGCTTGCGCGCGCACCAAGCCGTCCTCGATCGACGAGGCCACATTGGCCGCATACAGCGCCGCGCCCGCATTTAGGCAGACGATGTCGCGCGCCGGGCCAGCTTCGCCTTGCAGTACGCCCATGAGCATGGCTTTGGATTCGTCGGGGTTTTCCACTTTCAGCGCGCGCGTGCCCGCCATGCGCAGGCCAAAGTCTTCGGGGTGGATTTCGTACTCGCGCACCACGCCGTCCTTGAGTTCGCCGACCAAGGTGCCCGCACCCAGGCTGATCTCGTCCAGGCCATCGCGGCCATAGACCACCAGTGCGTGCTCGGCGCCCAGGCGCTGCAGCGCGCGCACCTGAATACCCACCAGGTCTTCGTGGAACACGCCCATCAGGATGTTGGGTGCACCTGCCGGGTTGGTCAGCGGCCCCAGGATGTTGAAGATGGTGCGCACGCCCAGCTCTTTGCGCACGGGCGCGACGTTTTTCATCGCCGGGTGGTGGTTGGGGGCGAACATAAAGCCAATGCCCACATCGCGGATGCAATCGGCAATCTGCTCGGGCTTCAGGTTGATGTTCACGCCCAGCGCTTCCATGGCGTCGGCGCTGCCGGATTTGCTGCTCACGCTGCGCCCGCCGTGCTTGCTCACTTTGCCGCCCGCAGCGGCAATCACAAAGGTGGCACAGGTGGAGATATTGAAGGTGTTGGCGCCATCGCCGCCGGTGCCGACGATATCGACCAGATGGGTTGTGTCCTGCACATGCACCTTATTGGAAAACTCGCGCATCACCTCAGCGGCGGCGGAGATTTCACCAATGGTTTCCTTCTTCACGCGCAAGCCGGTGACGATGGCCGCCGTCATCACGGGCGAGAGTTCACCGCGCATGATCTGGCGCATCAGCGACAGCATTTCGTCGTGGAAGATTTCGCGGTGCTCAATCGTGCGCTGCAGCGCTTCTTGGGGGGTCATGCTGCAGAGGTGCGGGGTCGTAGGCATAGGAACTTCTTTATTTTAGGAGCTGCTTGCGCTGATCTGGCGTCATTTTCAAGGTGTTTTAGCGCTTAAACCTTTATACAGTCAGCGCTGGCAGCTATACAAAAAAAGGCCATCACGGCGGGATGGCCTCCAATAGGGCTGGGCTTACATCTGCTGCAAAAAGTTTTGCAGCATCGCGTGGCCGTGTTCGGTGAGGATGCTTTCCGGGTGGAACTGCACGCCCTCCACCGGCAGCAGCTTGTGGCGCACGCCCTGGATTTCGCCGTCTTCGCTGGTAGCGGTTACCGCCAGGCAATCGGGCAGCGTGGCGCGGTCGATCACCAGCGAGTGGTAGCGGTTGACGGTGAAGTGCTGCGGCAGCCCGGCAAACACGCCCTTCTGGTCGGTGCTGATGACGCTGGTCTTGCCATGCATTTGCTGGCCCGCGCGGATGATGTCGCCACCAAAAGCGGCGCCAATGGCCTGGTGCCCCAGACACACGCCCAGCAGCGGCAGCTTGCCCGCAAAGTGCTGGATGGTGGGCACGGAAATGCCCGCTTCGGCAGGCGAGCATGGGCCGGGCGAAATCACAATGCGCTGCACGCCCTCGCGCTCGACCAGCTCGATGAGCTGCTCCAGCGCCATCTCGTCGTTGCGCACGACCAGCACCTGCGCACCCAGCTCACCCAAGTACTGCACGATGTTGTAGGTAAAGCTGTCGTAGTTGTCCAGCATCAAGACTTTCATTCCAAGCCCTCCTCGACCAGTTCTGCGGCGCGCAGCAGGGCGCGCGCTTTGTGTTCGGTTTCTTGCCATTCCATCTCGGGCACCGAGTCGGCCACCACCCCGGCGGCGGCCTGCACGTACAGCGTGCCGTTCTGGATCACGCCGGTGCGAATGGCAATCGCCATGTCCATGTGCCCGGCAAAGCTCAGGTAGCCCACCGCACCGCCGTAGATGCCGCGCTTGGTGGGTTCGAGCTGGTCGATCAGCTCCATCGCGTGCACCTTGGGTGCGCCCGAGAGCGTGCCCGCCGGAAAGGTGGCCTTGAGCACGTCCATGCTGGACAGCCCTTCTTTGAGCAGGCCTTCAACGTTGCTGACGATGTGCATCACGTGGCTGTAGCGCTCGACCACAAAGGCTTCGGTCACTTTGACGCTGCCCGTTTGCGCGATGCGGCCAATGTCGTTGCGCGCCAGATCAATCAGCATGACGTGCTCGGCGCGCTCTTTGGGGTCGGCCAGCAGTTCGTGCTCGGTGGCCAGATCGGCCTCGGGCGTGGCACCGCGCGGGCGCGTACCGGCCAGGGGGCGGATGGTGATTTTTTGCCCGCCTTCTACTTTGTCCTGGCGCACCAAAATCTCGGGGCTGGAGCCCACCACCTGGAAGTCGCCAAAGTTGTAGAAATACATGTACGGCGAGGGGTTGAGCGAGCGCAGCGCGCGGTACAGGCTCAGGGGGGATTCGGTGTAGCGCTTGTGGATGCGCTGGCCGACCTGCACCTGCATAAAGTCGCCCGCAGCGATCAAATCCTTGGCCTTTTGCACGGCGGCCAGATAGTCCTGCTTGGCAAAGCTGCGCTGCGCCGGGTGGCTGTCGCCGCCCTTGATCTGCGGCACGCTCACCGAATAGCGCAGCAGCTCTTTCAACTCGCGCATGCGCTTTTTGGCGCGGCTGTAGCTTTCGGGGCGGCTGGGGTCGGCATAGACGATGAAGTACAGCTTGCCCGAGAGGTTGTCGATCACCGCCAGCTCTTCGCACTGCAGCAGCAAGATGTCGGGGCAGTTCAGGCCATCGGGCGGACAGGTGTTTTCCAGCTTGGGCTCGATGTAGCGCACCGCGTCGTAACCAAAGTAACCGGCCAGCCCGCCGCAAAAGCGCGGCAGGCCCGGCACCAGCGCCACTTTCAGGCGCTGCTGGTAGGCGGCGATAAAGTCCAGCGGGTTGCCGTGGTGCGTCTCCACCACCTGGCCGTCGGTGACGACTTCGGTCTTGGCAGCCTCGCCAAAGCCGCTGGCGCGCAGCAAGGTACGCGCTGGCAGGCCGATGAAGCTGTAGCGGCCAAAGCGCTCGCCGCCTTCCACCGATTCCAGCAAAAAGCTGTTGCTGCCGTCGCCGTGGGCGTGCGCCAGTTTGAGGTACAGCGACAGGGGGGTTTCCAGATCGGCAAACGCTTCGGTCACCAGGGGGATGCGGTGGTAGCCAGCACGCGCCAGGCTTTGAAATTCCAGCTCGGTAATCACAGGGGGACTTCCTTGGAAGGGGCAGCGCCCGCTGCATGGCAAGAAATGGGGGCGCTGCTGTTCATTCATTCCGGCCCGCGCGCGGGGGCGGGCCACGGGTGCGCGCCAGGGCGGCACGCGATTCAGGCGGTCAGTTGGGCAGGCTTACGCCAGGGCCAGGCTCCCCGGTCGGCACAACCTGCGATACGCGCGTAGTGAATAAACATGGAGGGCGAGTGTAGCGCAGCACCACACCCCGTACAGGTCAATCCTGCAGCAGCTGGCGGTAGTAGTTGGGCAGCGCAAACAGCGCGCCATGCACGTCGGCGTTGTAGTACTGCAAATCGCCCACACCGCGCTCGGCCAAACGCTGGGCGATAGTGCCTGCGCCCACGCTGGCGGGCTGCAAGGTGTCTGAGCACACCGCCATGCCCCAGTAGGCGCCGTACAGCGGCACATACACGCCATAGCACGCCACCTGGGCAAAGGTCTGGCGCAGCGTGGCGCTCAAGTTGCGCACCTGCTCGGGGTGGAAGATGGGGCTGCCCAAATGCAGCACCAGCGCGCCGCCGGGCTTGAGCACGCGCTGCATGCGTTGCAGTGCCGCGGCGCTGTACAGCGAGCCGGCGGGCGTGTCCGGGTCGGTCAAGTCCATGCAGATCAGATCAAAGCGCTCGTGGGTGCTGTCCACATAGGCCATGCCATCGCCAATGTGCAGCTGCAAGCGTGCATCGTCCCAGACGTTGCGGTGTACGGCGTGCAGCTGCGCTTTGCTGGCCTCGATCACCGCCTCATCCAGCTCGGCCAGCACCACGCGCTGCATGGTGCTGTGCTTGAGCAGCTCTTCGGCCAGGCCGCCGTCGCCGCCGCCAATGATCAGCGCCTGCTGCGGCTGGGGATGCGCCATGGCCGCCGGGTGCGCCATGCACTCGTGGTAGAAAAATTCGTCGCGCTCGCTGGTCATGAAGCAATCGTCCAGACGCATGACCCGGCCAAAGCTGGGCGTGTCCATCATCTCCAGCGTCTGAAAGGGCGTTTGCGTGCGCTGCACGTTATGCGCACGCAGGCCAAAGGCAGCATCGTCGGTCAGGCGCTCCATCACCCAGGGGTATTGGCCCACGGTATCGGTCGAAATATCACCGCGCCACAGCTGCTGGCGCACGGCGTCTTTGGGGGCATAGGCCGCGACGACGCCATCCATCAGCGCCTGCGCCTTGGCCGAGTTGTCGTCCGAGAAATTGCACACGTACACATCGATGGTGACGTTGCCTGTCTCTGGCCAAGTGTGGATGGCCAGGTGCGACTCGGCCAGCAGCACCGCGCCGGTCACGCCGCCGGGCTGGCCCTGCCATTCGGGAAACTTCACCCACTTGTCGTCCACCAGGGTGAGGCCCGAGGCGTGGGTCTGACTTCGGCACAACTGGGCAATGGTGTCGGCACAAACCATCAGTGCCTGATCACAGGTGCATTGGAACAAGTCGGCGGTCAGGTGCAAACCCTGCATGGTGTGGATCCCTCCTAGGTGTGTAATCCGGGGCGAACAGCTTCTCCCTGGAGCAAAATGGTGATTTTTTTCAGCAAAACGCAAAATTTTAGGTCAATTACACACAAAACGCCCTTGTTGCTTCGTTTAACCTCGGTGAACCTCTCTTCTCGTCTCGCTTGTTGAAAGGGCTTGCCATGCAGTTGAACGCTCTCAAAGTTGGTGCGCGCCTGGGTCTGGGTTTTGGTGTGGTGTTGCTCATCATGGCGCTGATAGCGGGCATCGGTGTCTGGCGCTTACAGGACATCAGCAATGTCACGCGCCGCATGACCACCGAGGACTCCGAGCGCCTGCGCGCCACCATGCAGTGGCGCGAAGCGGTGATGCAAAACTGGATCCGCACCCGCGCCATCTTGCTGAATGCGGACACCGGCTTTCTCAACGACTGGAAAACCGAGGTGGACGCCACCTCGGCACGCATCAGCGAGGCGCAGAAAAAAGTCGAAGGCCTGCTGCGCACCGAAAAGGGCAAGGCCATGTTTGCTGAGGTGGGCAAGCGCCGCGAAGCCTACCGTGGGCCACGCGCCCGGCTGATGGCGCAAAAGGCCTTACTGGAAGATGTCTCCGATGCCGTGGAACGCGACCTGCGCCCCCTGGCCGATGCCTACAACCAAGCCCTCGCAGATTTTGAAGATTACCAGTATCAGGTGTACGGCAACGTGCGCGATGTGGCGCTGGACAACGCACGCACCGGGCAGATCGTCATCCTCAGCGGCCTGGGGCTGGCACTGCTGCTCGGTGGCCTGGCCGCACTGGTGCTCACGCGCTCCATCACCCAGCCACTGCAGCAGGCCATGCAGCACGCGCAGGCCATCGCCCAGGGCAATCTGACCAGCAGCATCCGCACCCAGGGCAGGGACGAGACCGCCGCACTGCTGCGCACACTGGACGCCATGCAAAGCACGCTGGCACGCATCGTGGCCGATGTGCGCCAAAGCGCCGACAGCGTGGCCAGCGCCAGCACGCAAATTGCCCAGGGCAACAACGACCTGTCCGGGCGCACCGAGCAGCAGGCCAGCGCCCTGGAGCAAACAGCGGCCTCCATGGAGCAACTGGGCGCCACCGTGCGCCAAAACGCCGACAACGCCGCCCAGGCCAACCAGCTGGCCATGAGCGCCAGCGGCGTAGCCAGCCAAAGCGGCTCGGTGGTCAGCGACATGGTCAGCACCATGCGCGACATTCAGGACAGCAGCCGCCGCATTGCCGACATCATCAGCGTGATCGATGGCATTGCCTTTCAGACCAACATCCTGGCGCTGAACGCTGCCGTCGAGGCCGCGCGCGCCGGTGAGCAGGGCCGGGGCTTTGCCGTGGTGGCAGGCGAAGTGCGCGCCCTGGCCGGTCGCGCCGCCGATGCTGCCAAAGAAATCAAGGCGTTGATCGACACCAGCGTGCAGCGCGTGGAGCAAGGCACGCAGCTGGCCGATCGCACCGGCGCCTCCATGCAAGAGATGGTGGGCGCCATCCGCCGCGTGACCGACATCATGGGCGAGATCAGCGCCGCCAGCCGCGAGCAAAGCTCCGGCGTGACCCAAGTGGGCGAAGCCATCATGCACATGGACCAGACCACACAGCAAAACGCCGCGCTGGTCGAAGAAAGTGCCGCCGCCGCCGACAACCTGCGCAGCCAGGCCGAGCAACTGGTGCAGGCCATGGCCTTCTTCCAGGTGCAGGGCAACGGGGGCGGCAGCCACACTGGCTTGGCGCTGCCCCACCGACCCGCCGGGCGCTAAGGCTTCAAGCCAGGTTGTTCGGGCGCAGCTGCGTCAGCGACTGCAGGTGCGCCAAGGCGGGCACGGCCTGGATAGGCTGGCCGTGGTTGAAGCCGTAGGTCATCAACACCACCGGGCAACCGGCAGCCTGGGCCGCTTGGGCGTCGTTGCTGGAGTCGCCCACCATCAGCGTGCGCGCGGGCTGGGTGCCCAGGGCCTTGCAAGTTTCCAGCAGGGGCAGGGGATGCGGTTTTTTCTGAGCGAACGAGTCGCCGCCAAACACCTGCTGAAAAAATTTTTCCAACCCCTTGGCGCGCAACAAGGGCTGGGCAAAGGCCAGCGGCTTGTTGGTCAGACAGGCCAGGGGCAAGCCGCTGGCGGCCAGCGCTTGCACGCCTTCGAGCACGCCGGGATACAGCTGCGCATACTGGCCATTGAGCTGCAAATAGTGGTGCTGGTAGCGCTGCCAGGCAGCGGCATAGCGCGCATCGACATCGGCCACGCCGACATGGGCCAGCACCGTGCGCAGCAGGTGCTCGGTGCCTTTGCCCACCATGTGCTCGATGGCCAGCGGATCGATGGCCGGCAGCGCCAGATCGGCCAGCATGCGGTTGAGGGCCTGGGCAAAGTCGCCCAGGGTGTTCACCATCGTGCCGTCCAGATCGATCATGACGGCATCCACGTCCAGCAGGGCATGGGTTGTACTCAGAAGTAAAGGCATAAATACTTTTTTGATAGCTGCAACCGCTTATCCATCAAGGATTTCAAAGCGATTTTATTAAAAAACTACACCGCAGACGCTGGCAAGGCTGCGCGCGCGGGACTGGGCCCATCGGGCAAATCCGGGGTGTAGAACACCCAACGGTTGCGCCCCGCCTGCTTGGCCTGGTACATAGCCTGATCGGCGCAGCGCAGCAAGGTGTCGGCATCGGTGCCGTCCTGCGGGTAGAGCGTAATACCCATGCTGGCTCCCACCTGCACGGTGTGTTGGCCGCTGTTGAGCACGATGGGCTCGCGCACGGCGGCCAGCAGGCGCGCGGCCGCGCGCTCGCACTCACCGATCTCGTGGATGCAGTTGAACAGGATGACGAACTCATCGCCGCCCAGGCGCGCCACGGTGTCGTCGGCACGCACATGGGACTCCAAGCGCCGCGCCACGATGACCAACAGCTCGTCGCCCACCTCATGGCCATAGGTGTCGTTGACGGCCTTAAAGCCATCCAGATCCATGAAGCACACGCCCAGATGTCGGCGCTCGCGCTGTGCCCGTGCCAGGCCCTGGGCCATGCGGTCAGCCAGCAACACGCGGTTGGGCAGGCGCGTGAGCGGATCAAAGTGTGCCAGCAGCTCCAGGTGCTCTTGCTTGTGCTTGCGCTCGGTGATGTCGGAGAACACGTCGATGTAATGCGTCACCTGTCCCTGGGCATCGCACACCACATTCAGCGTGCTGGCAGCGGCGTAAATGCTGCCATCGCGGCGCCGGTTCCAGAACTCGCCCTGCCAGTGCCCACAGCTGCGCAATGCCTCCCACATGGCCTTGTACTGGGTACGATTCTTGCGCCCAGAAGAGAGCATGCCCGGATTGCGCCCCAGCACCTCTTCGCGCGTGTAGCCGGTAATGCGCGTAAAGGCCGGGTTGGTGTCGATGATGCGCAGCTGCGCATCACACACCATGACGCCCTCGTAGGTCTGGGCAATCACACTGGCCGCCAGGCGCAGTGCCTGCTCGGTGGCCTTGCGCGCCGTGATGTCCTGTTGGATGCCTAGGTAGTGCGTGGTGCGCCCGGCAGTATCGGTCAGTGGGGCGATGGTGGCCTGCACGGTAAACAGGCTGCCATCTTTGCGGCGGTTGAAAAATTCACCATGCCACACCTGCCCGGCGTGCAGCGCGCTCCACATGGCGCTGTAAGTGGCCGCCGGGGTTTGCCCCGATTGCAGGATGCTGGGGTTGGCGCCCAGCAGCTCTTGCGCGCTGTAGCCGGTGGAGCGGAAAAACTCAGGGTTGCCGTATTCGATGGTCGGCTCCAGCGAGGTAATGACGATGCTGGTCGGGCTTTGCTCTACAGCCAGCGACAGCCTGCGAATAGTGGCCGCATCGTCCTGCAGGCGCGACAAATCGCGCAGCACGCCCACATAGTTGACCACCTGGCCATAGTGGTCGCGGATGGCGTCCACCGCCAGCCAGCCGCTCAGCAGCGTGCCGTCCTTGCGCCGCTCCTGCACCTCACCCTGCCAGCGGCCCTGACTGCCCAGAGCAGCCCACATCTCGACCAAGGCGGGGGGCATGGGCTGCCCTGGGATCCACTCGCCTAGGCGGCGCCCCAGCAGCTCCTGAGCGCTGAAGCCCAGTCCCTGCTCCAACGCTGGGTTGACGGTGATCACCCGCCCCTGACCATCGGTGACGGCGATCAAATCGCTGCTGTGCGCAAACACGCTGGCCGCCAGCCGACTGGCCTCCAGATAGCGCTCTTCGTGCGTCAGCATGCGTTGCACGCGCCGGGTGAGGGCACCGGTCGCCAGCAACAGCACGGTCACACAGGCTACGGCGATCAGCACCAGACTGCGCGTTTGCGCGCGCCACGGGGCCAGCACTGCGTGGCTGGAGGCCTGCGAAAGTACCAGCCATGGGTAGCTGCGCGAAGTACGAAAAGCCACCAGCAGCGTGTCCGCGCCGTGCGCCTCACGCGCCGTGCCCACCTGCTGCTGCTGCATCTGCGCTAGGCGTGCGCCGTACGCCAACTGCGTGCCGGGCAGCTCCTGCACGTTGCTGGAAAACAATAGCGTGCCATCGTCGGTGTACACGCTGTGCTGCAGTTGGTCGGATACCTGATGGTTTCGTGCCAAGTTGATGAAATAGCCACTGTGGATGGCGGCCACCAGCGTCCACTGCGGCGCGTCGGGTAGCACCAGGGTGACGGGAAAGAAGCCCGCATCTTCGACCGGTGGGGCAGACTGCAGTGGGCTTGTCCAGGGACTGCCATCGGCAAAATCGCGGCCACGCCAAGGGCGACCAAAGCGCAGCGCACCGTGCGTACCTGGCGCCACCTGGGGCAACAGTGGTTCTAGGCTGAGGCGGCGCCCCAGATTGGCCTCTTGGGTGCTGGCAATGATCTGGCCCTGCGCATCAAGCACCGACACTGAGCGCACATAGGGCAGCGTCGCCTCCACCGTCTGCAGCCCTGTTTGCAGCTGCTGCAAGCGCGCTGCAGGCGTGCCAGCGCTCAAGACCACCGCGCGCAAGTGCATGTGCAGCAGGCGCATGCTTTGCGTCACGCTGTCTTCCAAATTGTGCGTTTGCACCTGGGCATGGCTGAGCTGGTTCTGCAGCGCCAGCGAGCGCAGATGCGCACTGGCAGCCCACACGCCTGCAGCAACAGCCAGTGCCAGCAACAGCTGCAGCCCTACCAGCAAGCGCAGCGTGCTGCGTGCCAAGCGCTGGGGGGCAGGCGCGGCGGAAGGATCGGATGGCGGCAAGATCGCATCAGGCATCGGGCGGCTCTCTTTCACGCCGCCCTAGGCGGCAACTATTTAAAAAGTAGCTGCTTGCGCTTGTTCAGTAAGGCTTTCAGGCATAAAAGTGCCTGATTACCTTGCAAGCTCTGCGCGCATAGCTGCAATTTCTGCCTGATAGTCGGGTTTACCAAAGATGGCGCTGCCGGCCACAAAAGTATCGGCCCCGGCATCGGCCACCGCACGGATGTTGCTGGCCTTGATGCCGCCATCCACTTCCAGACGAATGTCTTTGCCGCAGGCATCGATGCGCTGGCGCACCGCTTCCACCTTGCGCAAGGTGCTGTCGATGAAGCTCTGGCCACCAAAGCCGGGGTTGACGCTCATGAGCAAGATCAGATCGAGGTCGTCGATGACCCAATCGAGCACATCCAGCGGCATGGCCGGATTGAACACCAAGCCGGGCTTGCAGCCCGCAGCCTTGATCGCCTGGATGCTGCGGTGCACATGCGCCGAGGCATCGGGGTGGAAACTGATGTAGTCCGCGCCTGCCTGGGCAAAGGCCTGGGCCAGCGCATCGACGGGCTGCACCATCAGGTGCACGTCGATGGGCACGGCCTGGCCGCTGGGCGTGACGGCGTGCGGCTTGAGTGCCTGGCACACCATGGGCCCAAAGGTCAGATTGGGCACGTAGTGGTTGTCCATCACATCAAAGTGGATCCAGTCGGCACCGGCGGCAATCACGTTGCGCACTTCTTCGCCCAGACGGGCAAAGTCGGCAGACAGAATGGACGGGGCAATGCGGTAGGTGGGGAGTGGGTTGCTGCTCATAGGGCGCCGATTGTCGCAGTTTGAACCGGGCAGCCGTGCTTTACCATTGCGCGCTATGGTTTCCAACCCTTTGACCGTGGACGTTCAGGTCCAATACCTGCTGCAGCAGTCCTTGCCCGAGCAAGGGCTGTACCGCTTTGCCTACACCATCACCATCACCAACACGGGCGACAGCATGGCCCAGGTGGTGGGGCGTCGCTGGCTGGTGCGCGACGACCGGGGCCGCCCCATTCAGGAAGTGCGCGGCCTGGGCGTGGCCGGGCGTCAGCCGGTGCTGGAACCTGGCGAGGCGCACACCTACACCAGCGGCTGCGAGCTGCCTACCCCCCAGGGACAGATGGAGGGGCACTTCGTCGGCCTGACCGAAGAGGCGCTGGTGTTCGAATGCCCGATTGCGCCCTTTGCCCTGGATGTCGATGCCTTGCCCGAGCAGTTTGCCCCCATCCAGCGCGGCGGGCAGACGCTGCACTAGCCCTGTGCCCCGGCCCGTTCGGGCCACAGGCTTTCCCCCGCTCTTGTGTTTTTTGGATTGTCCTATGCGCAGCACCCCTTACGACTTGCCCCGCCTGCTGGCCGAGCTGGACCCCCACGCCGATCTGGCCGAACGCCATCTGTGGCTGATCCACGTGCTGCAGTGGTTGCGTGCCTCGGCGCCCTCGGTGGAAGTGGCCCTGGCCAAGGCCGAGTCCTTGGTCTCGGCCATCGAAGCCGACGACAGTTTGCGCCTGCGCCTGCAGCTGTGGTGGCAGCGCTTTATCGATACCGTCGATATCACCACCTTGCTGGCCGACTTTGGCTTTGCCCCGCGCACGGCGATGGTGACTGAGTTGTCCGACCGCCTGCGCCTCAAACTGCTGCCCGGCACGCCCGAGACGATCGACGCCTCGGAGCTGTTTTCGATTGCCCTGCCGCACGAGTTCGATGCACGCTGGATCGCGGCCCTGCCCGAGCCGCTGCTGCTGCGCCTGTCCGCACTGCTCACCCCAGCCGAAGGGCAGCAAGGCATCGGCTTTTGGCAGCATGCGCTGCTGGGCGCCATCACCTACTGCGCGGGGCAAATTCTGGCCACCGGCTTTGCGCCCGAGCTGCGCCTGCGCATGAGCGAAGAGGCGCGCGAGCAGCAGCCCTTTCATGCCCTGATCCACGACGCCGACGAACTGCGCCTGGAAGTGGTGCACGGCCTGCGTACCCCCGAGCGGCTGCAGCAGGCCGAGCAGCGCCTGCGCGAGCGCCTGGACGCCTGCCGCGCCGCCATTGGCACGGTCTATGAGCACTTTGCCGCCGAGGGCATCTCGGTCGGGCTGGTGTTTCGCCTGCGCCAGCTGCGCACCCGCATCGTGCGCGTGCGCCAGCTGCTCGACTGCCTGACCAGCGAGCACCCCGAGCGCGAAGCCGCACGCCTGCTGGCCGGTTTTGTCAGCGTCGGACGCGACCGGCACAGCCTGCGCCAGCTGTGGGCCACCAATTCATCGCTGCTGGCGGCCAAGGTGACCGAGCGCAGCGCCGAAACCGGCGAGCATTACATCAGCCACAACCGCAGCGAATACCTGCAGATGGTGCGCCGTGCGGCCGGGGGCGGGCTGGTCATGGCGGGCACCACCTTGCTCAAGTTTGGCATCGCCGCCGTGGCAGGCGCGGCCTTCTGGGGGGGGTTCTGGGCAGGGGTGAATTACGCCATCAGCTTTGTGCTGATCCAGCTGCTGCACTTTACGGTGGCCACCAAGCAGCCCGCGATGACGGCACCGGCCATGGCCGCCAAGCTCAAGGACGTGCAGGCCAGTGGCGATGCGCCCGGCGCCCTGCAAGCCTTTGTGGATGAGGTGGCCAATCTGGTACGCACCCAGGTGGCCGCCATTTTGGGCAACGTGCTGGTGGTGTTTCCTGCCGCGCTGTTGCTCTCGTTGCTGTTGGCCCAGTGGTGGGGCAGCATGCCGCTGAGCGAGGCCCAGGCGCATTACGTCCTCGCCTCGCTGCATCTGCTGGGGCCATCGCTGCTGTTTGCCGCTTACACCGGCGTGCTGCTGTTTGTCAGCAGCCTGATTGCCGGATGGATGGAAAACTGGTTTGTTTTGCGCCAGCTCGATTCCGCGATACGTTATAACCCCCACTTCACGCGCTGGCTGGGCCAGGCGCGCGCCAAGCGCTGGGGCAATTTCTGGCGCGCCAATATCTCGGGCTTTGCCGCCAACATCTCGCTGGGCATGATGCTGGGCCTGACGCCTGCGGTGGCCGCCTTCTTTGGCCTGGGGCTGGAGGTGCGCCACGTGACGCTGTCCTCGGGCCAGCTGGGCGCGGCCAGTGCCACGCTGGGGCTGGCGGTGCTGCAGCTGCCCGCTTTTTGGTGGGCGCTGGCCATGGTGCCCTTCAATGGGGCGCTGAACGTGCTGGTAAGTTTCTACCTTGCCTTTCGCATGGCCTTGCGGGCGCACAACATCAACGGCGTAGAGCGCTCGCGCATTTACGCCGCGATCCGCCAGCGCTTGCGCGCGCGGCCGTCCAGCTTCTTCCTGCCATAACTGCAAGCGCAACCGGCAGAAACTGAAGCATGGCGGCCCCAGAACAAGGAGAGACACGCCATGAATGAATTGCTGCCCCTGTGGCAACCCAGTGCGACGGCCTGGGCCGACTGGTCCACCGTGCAATGGGCCTTGCTGCTGGCCGCCGCCGCGCTGTGCGGCTACGCCTGCCAGCGCCGCCTGGGCCTGCCCAAGGTGGTGGGCTATGCCCTGGTGGGCACCCTGGCCGGTCTGCTGGGTTTTGGGGGGGCCCTGTGGCCCCTGCAAGGCCCCGTGCTGTTTGCCTTGGAGCTGGGCGTGGCCGTGGTGCTGTTTGAGTGCGGGGCGCGCATCAATGCGCGCTGGTTCCTGCACAACCCGATGGTGCTGGTGCAAAGCCTGCTGGAAGCGGGGCTGACCTACGCGGCTGTCTTCCTGGTGCTGATCGCCCTGGGGGTGGATGGCTCTATTGCCACCGCAGTGGGGCTGATTGCCATGGCGGCCTCGCCCGTGGTGCTCACGCGCGTGGTGGCCGACACGCATGCCGCCGGCCCCGTCACCGACCGCGCCGTCGTGCTTTCTACGCTTTCCACGCTGTACGCGCTCACGCTCAGCACGGCGCAGGCGCACAGCCTGGCCAGCCCCGGACACACGCTGTGGCACAGCGTCCTGCCGGTGCTGCAGGTGCTGCTGGTGTCGATGGCCGTGGCCGCAGCGGTGTTGTACCTGCCCGTGCGCCTGGCGCTGCGCCTAATGAGTCCACTCAGCCAAAACACCGCCATCTTGCTGCTGGCCCTGATCACAGCAGCCACGGCCAGCGCCAGCGCGCTGGGCGGCTCGGCACCCTTGGCTGCGCTGCTAGCGGGCATGCTGCTCAAGCAGCTGCACCCGCGCCCCCTGCCTTGGAGCGAGCGCCTAGGCACTATCTCCACCCTGTTGAGCATGCTGATGTTTGTGCTGGTCTCCACCGTGGCCGCACATGCCCCCTGGACGGGCGACATCACCCTGGCGGTGCTGGCCCTGGTGGTGGTGCGCCTGCTGGCCAAGGCCTGCGGCGTGGGCCTGGGCCACCTGGGCAGCAGTGCCCACTGGCGCCAGGCAGCCTGGACAGCCTGCGCCATGGCCCCGTTGTCGGCGGTGGCGCTGCTGATGGTGGTGCCTTTTGGCCATATAGCACCAGAAACGGGAAAAACCATTACCAGCATTGCGCTACCAGCTATTCTTTTAATGGAGTTGTTGGGTGCGATTGCTGCCACCTGGGCACTGCGCCGCGCAGGCGAGGCCCGCAACACCGTAGGAGTGCGCCATGACGCTTGAAGCTTTTGCCACCTCTGAGCCCTTGACCCTGGGTGTTGAGCTGGAGCTGCAGCTGGTCAATACGCACGACTACGACCTGGCCCCCTACGCCAGCGACATGCTGCGCCTGATGCTCAAGCACGACCTGCCCGGCACGGTGGTGCCAGAGATGACGCGCAGCATGATCGAGGTATCCACCGACATCTGCCGCAACGCCGCCGATGTCCAAGCCCAGCTGGCACCGATCCGCGATGCGCTGGTGGCCAGCGCCGACAAGCTCAACATCGCCGTGGCCGGGGGCGGCACGCACCCGTTTCAGCAGTGGCACGAGCGGCGCATCTACGAAAAACCGCGCTTTCACGAGCTGTCGCAGCTGTACGGCTACCTGACCAAGCAGTTCACCATTTTTGGCCAGCATGTACACATCGGCTGCCCGGATGCCGATGCCGCCTTGCTGATGCTGCACCGCATGAGCCGCTACATCCCGCACTGCATTGCGCTGTCGGCCTCCAGCCCTTTTGTGCAGGGGCAGGACACGGCCTTTGACTCGGCGCGCTTGAACTCGGTGTTCGCGTTTCCGCTGTCTGGGCGCGCGCCGTGCGTGCTGACCTGGAAGGACTTTGCGCACTATTTTGACAAGATGACCGCCACCGGCGTGGTGCAGGGCATGAAGGATTTTTACTGGGACATCCGCCCCAAGCCCGAATTTGGCACCATCGAAATTCGCGTGTTCGATACACCGCTGACCATCGAACGCGCTGCGGCGCTGGCGGGCTATGTGCAGTCGCTGGCCGCCTGGTTTTTGGACACCCAGCCCTTCACGCCCTGCGAGGACGACTACCTCGTCTATACCTACAACCGCTTTCAGGCCTGCCGCTTTGGACTGGATGCGGTGTACGTCGATCCAGCCAGTGGCCAGCACCTGCCGCTGGCCGAGCACATCCTGCACACCATGGACCAGATCGGCGAACACGCCGCGCGCCACGGCGCAGCGCCTGCGCTGGCCCTGCTGCGCCAGAGTGTGGAGCAGCGCCACAACGACGCGCGCTGGCTGCGCGAGCGCCAGGCCAGTGAACAACTGCTGGGCGAGGTCACACGCCAGGCGGCGCTGAAATTTCGTGGCGTTGCCAGCTGAGCACCCTGCCCGGCACCATATGCAAAATCTTTAAATTTTTATATGATTTCGGCCTGTAACGCTTACCCATCAAGCGCTGAAAGCTATTTTTTATGAAGCAACCTCTGGGTGAATTCGACCTGATCCGGCGCTTTTTCCAACGCCCGGTGCAGCGCAGCCCCTTGGGCGTGGGCGACGACTGCGCCCTGCTCGCACCACGCGCCGGCATGCAGCTGGCCGTCTCCAGCGACATGCTGGTGCAGGGGCGCCACTTTCTGCCCAATGTCCACCCGCGCCTGCTCGGGCACAAAGCCCTGGCGGTGAACCTGTCTGACTTGGCCGCCTGCGGCGCCCAACCGCTGGCCTTTACCCTGGCTTTGGCCCTGCCCCGCGCCGATGCGCCCTGGTGCGAGGCCTTCAGCGCCGGGCTGCTGGCCCTGGCCGATGCGCACCACTGCGAACTGGTGGGCGGCGACACCACACAGGGGCCGCTGAACCTGTGCATCACGGTGTTTGGTGAAGTGCCCAGCGGGCAAGCCATTCTGCGCAACGGCGCGCAGGTGGGTGACGACCTGTGGGTCAGCGGCACGCTGGGCGACGCCCGGCTGGCACTGGACGCACTGCTGCGCCAGCACGCGCTGCCTGCGCCGGTGCTCGCACAGGCGCGCCAGCGCCTCGAAGCCCCCACCCCGCGCGTGGCACTGGGCCAGGCGCTGCGCGGCATTGCCAGCAGCGCCATCGATGTCAGCGATGGCCTGCTGGGCGACCTGGGTCATATCCTGCAAGCCAGTGGCGTGGGCGCCAGCGTGGACATTCGCGCCACGCGTCAGCTGCTGCACGCTGGCCACCACCCGCTGATGAGCGCCATGGCCCTCAGCCGCCTGGACGCCTGCACCCTGGCCGGGGGCGACGACTATGAGCTGTGCTTTACCGCCCCGCCCGAGCAGCGCGCCGCTGTGGAAGCGGCCGCCCGCGCCACCGACACCCCCGTCACCCGCATCGGCAGCATCGAGGCGCAACACGGCCTGCGCGTGCTCGGCCCCGACGGTCGGCCACTGACGCAGCGCTGGCCCGGGTTTGACCACTTTGCCTAGCGCCATGCCTGCCCCTATCTCCCTCACACCACCAGCCTCTGCCCCCGCCAGCGCGCGCCGTGCCACCTGGGCTTTCATGTTGGAGCACCCGGCGCACTGGCTGGCGCTGGGCTTTGGCAGCGGCCTGTCGCCGGTGGCCCCCGGCACGGCAGGCACCCTATGGGCCTGGGCCGTATTCCTACTGCTGCAGCCCTGGTTGAGCACGGCCCAAATGGGCGGGCTGATTGCGCTGTCCATTCCTATTGGCTGGTGGGCCTGCACGGTCACCGCACGCCACCTGCGTGTGGACGATCCGGGCTGCATCGTCTGGGACGAGGTGGTCGCCATGTGGCTGGTGCTGTGGCTGTGCATGCCCATGGACTGGAAAGGCCAGCTGCTGGCCTTTGCGCTGTTTCGGCTGTTCGATGCGGCCAAGCCCCAGCCGGTGCGCTGGGCCGATCAACATTTCAAAGGCAATGGCTGGCGCGGTGGCTGGGGCATTTTGTGGGACGACCTGGTCGCCGCTTTTTGCACGCTGCTGGTGCTGGCCGTTGCGCGCGCACTGGGATGGCTCTGACCATGGAAATGTCCACCGAGACCACCGAGACCACCAACACCGTCAGCGCCCTGGGCGCAGCCCTGCAGCAGCGCGGCTGGATGATGGCCTGCGCCGAAAGCTGCACCGGCGGGTTGCTTGCAGCCGCCTGCACCGATGTGGCGGGCTCCAGCGCGTGGTTTGAGCGCGGCTTTGTCACCTATTCCAATGCCGCCAAGACCGAGCTGCTGGGCGTGCCCGCCGAGCTGATCGCGGCGCAGGGCGCCGTGAGCGAGGCCGTGGTGCGGGCCATGGCCAGCGGGGCAGCGCAGCGCGCCGGTGTGCCTGTGGCCGTGGCCAGCACCGGCATTGCGGGCCCCGGTGGCGGCAGCGCCGCCAAGCCCGTGGGCACGGTGTGGCTGGGGTGGTCGGTGGCCGGGCAGGTGTTTGCCCGGTGCCACCACTTTGCCGGAGAGCGCAGCGCCGTGCGCCAGCAGGCTGTGGTCCAGGCACTGACGCATGTGCTGGCGCAGCTGCAGCAGTTGCCCCTGCGTTCAACGCCCCGTTAGCGTGCCAAGGCCAGTGCCTGGCCATCGATACGGAAGGTATCGGCCAGGGCCGCCAGATGGCTGGCCTGTTGCTGCAAGGCACTGGAGGCCGCCGACGTCTCTTCCACCAGCGCCGCGTTTTGCTGCGTCACCCCATCCAGATGACCCACCGCCTGG
The DNA here is from genome assembly GCA_028690035.1 of Comamonas sp. Lineage (GTDB taxonomy): Bacteria > Pseudomonadota > Gammaproteobacteria > Burkholderiales > Burkholderiaceae_C > Comamonas. Next base: position 150,988 of record JAQVCA010000005.1, read on the forward strand.
TTGATCTGCCCCAGGCCCGAGGCCTGCTCGCGGCTGGCCGAGGCAATCTCATCGACGATGCTGGCCACGCGCTGGATGCCGCCCACAATGTCGTGCATCGCACTGCCCGCCTGCGCCGCTTGGATGTTGCCGTTTTCCGCCTTGGCCACCGCGTCCGAAATCAGCCGCTGCACTTCGCGCGCCGCCTCGGCGCTGCGCCCCGCCAGGCTGCGCACCTCAGCGGCCACCACCGCAAAGCCCCGGCCCTGCTCGCCCGCGCGTGCCGCCTCCACCGCCGCATTCAGCGCCAGGATGTTGGTCTGGAAGGCAATGCCATCGATCACGCCAATGATGTCCACAATCTTCTTGGCCGACTGGTCGATCTCGGCCATGGTCTGCACCATCTGCTCGACGATGTCACCACCGCTTTGCGCCGCACGGCGCGCTTCACCAGCCAGCTGACTGGCCTGCATGGCGTTGTCCGCGTTGTGCTGCACCGTGCTGGACAGCTCTTCCGTGGCCGAGGCCGTCTGCTCCAGCGCACTGGCCTGCTGCTCGGTGCGACCCGACAGGTCTTGCGCCCCCGCCGCCACCTGGGCCGAGGCCCCGGCAATGGCCACCGTACCCGCTTTCACCTGCCCCACCACCTGCCCCAGGCTGGAGCGCATGGTCTCTAGGTGCTGCAGCATCTCGCCAATCTCGTCGCTGCCATCGTGGCGCACCGGGTGCGACAAATCGCTCTGCGCCATGTGTTGCAGCGCCGTACTGGCCGACTGGAAACCCTGTTTCAAGCGCCGCAGCAGCGCCAGCGCCAGCAGCAGCGAAGGCAGCAGCAGCACCAAGCCAGCACCCGCAAAAATCCATAGCGCGCGCTGGTAGCGCGCTTCAGACTCGGTGTACAGCGCATGCGCGCGCATCAGCTGGTGGGTGCGTAGCATCTCCATGGTTATGAGCACATTCGCGCCCTCTTGGTGCATGGCCGTCAAGAAATTGGCCATCACCTGGGCACTGAAATTGCCACTTTTCAAGGCATCCAGCGCCTGACCCAGTTTGGGACGCCAGGCCTGACGCGCCTTAGCGGCAGCATCGAGCAGGGCCAATTCTTCAGGGTCCCGGGTGCTTTCCACCAGACTTTTGTGGATGGCATTGGCGCTGGCTTGGTTGTTGGCAATCGCTTCCAAGTGCTCGCTCAGCTCGTGGTCGTGCGCGTCCAGCAGCGTACCAAAGGGATCGTGCTGAAAGCCCAGCAGCACCTGCATGCGCGTGTCGGTTTGCAGCTGCACGATCTGCTCGGACATTTGCGAGCGCACCATCGCCTCTTGGTACAGGCTACGCAGCCCGTCGCGTGCCAGCGCCATGCCCGACAGACCGATACCCGCCATCACCAACACGCACAGCACAAAAGCGCCCAGCACCACCATGAAGCGGTGCGTGATACGCAAGCGGTTCCAAACATTCAACATAGCCAGCCTTTGCTCCTACAGACACGCCGCTGCCCTTGCAGCCAGATAAAAGATAGAGCTTACGACGCGATACACACAGTATCAAAAGAAATCTTGTCGATCGTGTTTTTCAACCACATCCATAAAAAAATAGCTGCCGACGCTTACGGAGTAAGGGCCAGCAGCCAATTGGATGTCAAATGACTGTGTCAAATCGGTCGGTGCAGTACGGGGTAATGCCCATGCCCTTCCAGCTGGAAGGTGTCGGCCAGGGCCGCCAGATGGCTGGCCTGTTGCTGCAAGGCACTGGAGGCCGCCGACGTCTCTTCCACCAGCGCCGCGTTTTGCTGCGTCACCCCATCCAGATGGCCCACCGCCTGGTTGATCTGCCCCAGGCCCGAGGCCTGCTCGCGGCTGGCCGAGGCAATCTCATCGACGATGCTGGCCACGCGCTGGATGCCGCCCACAATGTCGTGCATCGCACTGCCCGCCTGCGCCGCTTGGATGTTGCCGTTTTCCGCCTTGGCCACCGCGTCCGAAATCAGCCGCTGCACTTCGCGCGCCGCCTCGGCGCTGCGCCCCGCCAGGCTGCGCACCTCAGCGGCCACCACCGCAAAGCCCCGGCCCTGCTCGCCCGCGCGTGCCGCCTCCACCGCCGCATTCAGCGCCAGGATGTTGGTCTGGAAGGCAATGCCATCGATCACGCCAATGATGTCCACAATCTTCTTGGCCGACTGGTCGATCTCGGCCATGGTCTGCACCATCTGCTCGACGATGTCACCACCGCTTTGCGCCGCACGGCGCGCTTCACCAGCCAGCTGACTGGCCTGCATGGCGTTGTCCGCGTTGTGCTGCACCGTGCTGGACAGCTCTTCCGTGGCCGAGGCCGTCTGCTCCAGCGCACTGGCCTGCTGCTCGGTGCGACCCGACAGGTCTTGCGCCCCCGCCGCCACCTGGGCCGAGGCCCCGGCAATGGCCACCGTACCCGCTTTCACCTGCCCCACCACCTGCCCCAGGCTGGAGCGCATGGTCTCTAGGTGCTGCAGCATCTCGCCAATCTCGTCGCTGCCATCGTGGCGCACCGGGTGCGACAAATCGCTCTGCGCCATGTGTTGCAGCGCCGTACTGGCCGACTGGAAACCCTGTTTCAAGCGCCGCAGCAGCGCCAGCGCCAGCAGCAGCGAAGGCAGCAGCAACAGCAGCGCTGCGGCCACAAAAATCCACAAGGCTTGGTGGTAGCGCTCTTGGGCGGCCTGGTTGTGCTGGTCGGCCAGCTCCAGCTGGTACGCACGCAGTGCCGCCGTGGTGTTCAAGACCTGCTGCCCTTCAGCACGGCCAGCGGCCAGAAAGTCGGCCATGGTCTGGGCGCTGTAGTTGTTGGCGCGCACCGCATCGATCGCTTGGGCCAGCTTGGGCCGCCAAGCAGCGCGTGCGGCCAGTACGGCATCAAGCAAGGCCCGCTCTTTGGCATCGAGGTTGCCCTCGCCCAGTTTTTTATGGATGTCGTTGGCGCGGGCTTGGTTGGCAGCGATGCCGTTGAGGTGTTCATCCACCTCGTGGTCGTGGATGCGAGCCAGTTGCCCTGTGGGGTCGTGCTGAAACGCTAGCAGCACCAGCATACGGTTGTTCAGCGTCTGCTCAATGGACTCGCTGGCCAGCTGCGAGCGCGCCATGGATTCATCGTGCAACGCCTGCAAACTAGCACTGGCAGAAGCCATACCCGACAAACCAATGCCCGCCATCACCAGCACAGACAACACAAAAGCGCCCAACACCACCATGAAGCGGTGCGTGATGCGCAGGCCATTCCAAAAAGAAGACATAAAACAACCGAAGGCGAAGTGAATGACACCACCAGCACGCGCCGTGGATGGCGTCGATGGCACGAACGACTAGCTTACGGCCAGTCGCACAACTCTGCACCGCGCATAAGATGCAAATAAAGCGCAATAAACCGGCATGTTGCGTACCATCTCTGTGCAACACCCTATGCGCAATTGCACTATGTGCGGCTGGGCGCAGATTGGGCCAGCAGCACCCAGGCCCAGTGCAGGCGTTGGGCATCGCGCCCCCAGCGGCGCGAGTCTGGCAACAGACGCAGGCAGCGCAGCCGTAGGCACGCCTGCTCCAGTGCCGCGCGCGCTGGGGCATCCAGCCCCGCTTGCCAATCGCGCCAGATGGCCTGGCCCGCCGGCATCGCCTGCACCTGCGCCAACATCCAAGCGGTGGAGTGCAGATAGCACAGCGCATCGCGCAGCTGGCACAGCGCCAGGGGCAAATGGGTGGCCGGATTGTCCTCAAAGTCGATGAAGCCGATCTGGCCATCTGGGCACAGCACCAGATTGCGCGCAAAGGCCTGGCTCAGGCATTGCCCCGCCACGTGCACGCGGCGCAGCGCCGCCCAGCCCTGGGCCCACAGCGCCAGCAGCGCCGGCGCGCCCTGGGGGATGGCCTGCTCCAGCGCGCGCCCCAGGTTTTGCACAGGGGCCGTCGCAGCGCACTGGTCAGCATGGCCCACAGTGCCCACTTGCCCCACCTCCCCCAGATCGCGCATGACAAAGCCATCGGCCTGCTGCGCCAGCACCGTGGGCACGCGCAGCCCGGCGGCGGCCAGCGCACGCAGGCGCTGCACCTCGGTGGCGATTGCCGTACGGCCACCGGGGTTGGGCACCGGCTGCAACACCGGCACGCCCAGCGCCCGGGTGAGCAGGGCCAGCAGGTGGTAGCGCCAGGCCGGATGGGGGCGCCCCGCGCGCTTGACCCACAGATGCTGGCCCTGCCAGTCGTGGCGCTGCACCAGTGCGGCATTGGGCCGCTGCAACTGCTCGGCCAAAAAGGCGGCGTAATCGGGCGGCGGCGGGGCACACAGACCGGCCTGCGGGCCTGAAGAAGAAGCCATGCAAAAAACTCCTGAGAGGGCAACAGCGCGGGCGCAGGGGCAGGCCAAAGGCTACACTGGCTGCCCCTTGAACCGATGCCGCTGCGGCGCTGGCAAAGGGCGCTATTGTGCCCGGCACCCCTGAGATGCAACCATGACCCAAGACACCTCCCATCCCACCCCCGCCCTGGACGTCGATGCCCTGCAAGAGCTGGACAATCTGCTCGAAACCCTGCGCGCGCGCGGCGCCGAAGAAATCCCGCAGTGGGAGTTCTGCGACGGTTTTCTAAGCGCCATCGCCTGCACGCGCCGCACCATTGAAACCACCGAGTGGCTGCCCATGCTGCTGGGCGATGGCGAGTCGCCTGAAGGCCTGCTCGAGGTGTTTGAAACCGCCGCGCAGCAGGCGCGCTTTGTGGAGCTGGCGCTGGCGCGTCTGGCCGAAATCCGCCACCAGCTGGACGATGACAGCGTACAAAGCCTGGAAGACGAGCACGCCTTTGCCCCCGAGGTGATGGACACGCGCGGCGCGGTGCTGACGCTGCCCGCCGAAGAGCAAGCCGCCCTGGAAGGCGAGGCCATCCCTTCCCTGGCACAAGTGTGGGCACTGGGCTTTATGTTCGTCGTGGAAAACTGGAACGAAGAATGGGCCAGCCCGCGCGACAAGGAGGCCGCGCAGATGCTGGACGAAGCGCTGGCCTGCATCGTCGATCTGACCGAAGACGACACCGCCACCCCCGTACACAACCTGTACGAGGAAGACGGCCCCGCCTCCACCAGCCAAAAGCGTCTGGACGCCTTTGGCCAAGCCATCTGGGCCGTGTACGACCTGCGCCGCCTGTGGCGCAGCCTGGGCCCGCGCGTGGAAACCCTCTACAAAGGCCCGCAACCCGGTCGCAACGACCCGTGCTCGTGCGGCAGCGGCAAGAAGTACAAAAAGTGCTGCGGCGCTTGAGCAATGCAGCACTTGAGCGGCTGAAAGCGCTCTTATAAAAAGAGCTACTTGCGCTTATTGGTAGAGCATTTCAAGGCATAAACTGCCTGAAAATCAATCCAAATCAGCGCAAGCAGCTCTTTTTTTTATAGTTTCTTAACCATGCTTATGGCTGTGCCGCACGGCGCGCGCGCACCGCTGCGGCCAGCTGTTGCAGCACCGGAATGGTCTGCTCCAGGCTGATGCACGCGTCGGTGAGCGAGACGCCGTAGGCCAGCTCCTGGCCCTCGACGATGTCTTGGCGGCCTTCGCACAGGTGGCTTTCGATCATCACGCCGGTGATGCGCGCATCGCCGGCGGCAATCTGCGCGGCCACGTCGGCGGCCACGTCGATCTGGCGCTGGTGCTGCTTGCTGCTGTTGGCGTGCGACAGGTCGATCATCACCTGCGGGCGCAGGCCGCTCTTCTCCAGCACCTCGCAGGCGGCCTGCACGTCGGCTGCGCTGTAGTTGGGCTGCTTGCCACCGCGCAAGATGACGTGGCAGTCGCGGTTGCCGCGCGTCTCAAAGATGGCGCTCTGGCCCATTTTGGTCATGCCCATGAAGGCGTGCGGTGCCTGCGCGGCCAAGATGGCGTCGATGGCCACCTTCACACCGCCGTCGGTGCCGTTCTTGAAACCCACCGGGCACGACAGACCACTGGCCAGCTGGCGGTGGCTCTGGCTTTCGGTGGTGCGCGCGCCAATCGCGCCCCAGCTGACCAGATCGCTGATGAACTGCGGCGAGAGCAAATCCAAAAACTCCGTGCCCACCGGCAGGCCCAGCGCCAGCACCTCCAGCAGCAGGCGCCGTGCCATTTCCAGGCCCTCGTTCATGGCAAAGCTGCCGTCGCGGAACGGGTCGTTGATGTAGCCCTTCCAGCCCACGGTGGTGCGTGGCTTTTCAAAGTACACGCGCATGACGATGAGCAGATCCTGCGCCAGCGCCTGGGCCTGCACCTGCAGCTGGCGCGCGTAGTCCATGGCCTGGTCGTGGTCGTGGATGGAGCACGGCCCGACGACAACGACCAGGCGGTCGTCCTGCCCATGCAGCACGCGCGAGAGGGCCGCGCGGCTGGATTCGACCAGCTCCAGCGCCTGCGCGGTGGCGGGCAGCCATTCCTGCAGGATGGCAGGGGTGATTAGGGGACGCACGGCCTTGATGCGCGTGTCGTCGATGCGGGTGGTGTCCAGGGTGGACTGCGACTGGGCGTTTTTACGATGGGTCATGGCAAAAATCTCAGGAAGGAAGGTCGGCGGCGCTGGCGCCTGCGCTGTCTGGCGCGTACTCCAGCACATTGCCCACGGTGGCGCCGTAGCAGGTGGCCAGGCGCTTGCGCTGCTTGAGCACGGCTTTGTCTTTGCTTAGTAGCAGCGCCTGGTGCTGGGCGGCCAGATCCAGAAAATGCTGGTCGTCGGGGTCGGTGCAGGTAAAGCGCACTTTGGGCGCGGTGGGCACGTACTGCACGGCCGCATCGAAGGCGGCGAGCACGCCCTCGGCGCTCTTGCCGTAGAAGGCCACGCGCGGCGCCACTTTGCTGTACGAGAGCACACGCCCCAGCTCGATGCGCTGGGCCTCATCGGCAATCCAGCGCAGCTGGCCTTGGGCGAGCAGCTCGCGAATCGGCGGCACCAGCGGGTCGTCAAACACCAAGAGATCCAGCACCACATTGGTATCGAGCACCAGCGGGCGCGGCTGCGGCCCAGTGTAGCTGGCGTTGCACAGCGGCCAGCGCAAAAGAATTTTCATGCGCTGCTGCCCTCTGCGCTGCCGGAAGCGGAAGCCTCCGACTTGCGCGCTTTGGGGCTGCCTTGAATCAGGTCAAAGCGGAACAGGCGGCATTCGATCGGGCCATTCCACATCGGCGTGCGGCGCGCTTCTTTCAGGCGCATCTTGCCGGGCAGCTTCAGGTCGGGGGTGAGCATCCAGGCGCTCCAGCCGCTGTAATTTTTTTTCCAGTGGCTGGCCAGCTGCCCAAAAAACTCCACGCCGTCTTCGGTCTGCGCGCTTTCGCGCCCGGCGCGTTCGATCACGTCCATGCGCTCGCGGGCGTTGCGCCCCGCGCTACCGGCGGCGGCAATACGCTCACCATAAGGCGGGTTGAGCAGCATCATGCCCGGCTGCGGGCAGGGCGGCATGCGCTGCAGGGCGTCGCCCCCGCGCAGCTGCACCGTGTCGGCCACGCCCGCGCGCTCGGCATTGCGCTGCGCAAAATCGACCATGCGGTGCGCGATGTCCGAGCCATAAATCGGCACCGGGCTGGCGTCCAGAATCTGCGCCTCGGCTTCATCCAGGATGGCCTCCCAGACATGCTTTTGGAACGGTAAAAGTTTTTCAAAGGCAAAGCGGCGCAGCATGCCCGCCGGAATCTTGCGCGCAATTTGCGCTGCCTCAATCACCACCGTGCCGCTGCCGCAGCAGGGGTCGTACAGCGGCTGTGGGTTGGGGCCGTGCGGGTCCCAGCCGGAGGCAGCAATCATGGCGGCGGCCAGCGTTTCTTTCAGCGGTGCATCGCCCTTGTCCTCGCGCCAGCCGCGCTTGAACAGCGCCTGGCCCGAGGTGTCGATGTACAGCGTGGCGTTGTCGGTGGTCAGGTGCAGGTGGATGCGCACATCGGGGTGGTGCGTGTCCACGCTGGGGCGCACGCCGTTGCGCTTGGCGCGGAAACGATCGGCCACGGCATCTTTGACGCGCAGCGCCGCAAAGTTCAGGCTGGTCAGCGGGCTGTGCTGGGCGGTGATTTCCACCTTGAACGTCTGCTGCGGGGTGAACCAGATTTCCCAGGCCACCTCGCTGGCAGCGCGGTACAGATCGTTTTCGTTGCGGTACAGCTGCTGGCCCAATTCCACCAGCACGCGCTGCGCCAGGCGGCTGTGCAGGTTGAGCAAGAGCACATCGCGCCAGGCGCCGCGCAGCATGACGCCACCGCGCCCCACCAGCAGGTCTGGCCCGCTGGCGCCGGTGATGGCATGGACCTCATCGGCCAAAAAAGCTTCCACGCCAGCGGCGCAGGGTAAAAATAAATGCAGTTGGTTCATAAGCTAGGGGCGCAAGCATACGCGCTGGCCAAGGCCCGCGCACCCAAGCCACCGGCCAGGCACGCGGCCCTACAGGGCTTTGCGCAGGCTGGCCACGGGGATGTGCAGCGCCTCGCGGTACTTGGCCACAGTGCGGCGCGCGCACTCGATGCCTTGGGCGGCCAGCAGGTCGGCAATTTTGGCGTCAGAGAGTGGCTTTTTGGCGTTTTCAGCGGCAATCAGCTGGGCAATCAGCGCCTGCACGGCGGTGCTGGAGGCGCTGCCGCCGGTGTCGGTCTGCAGGCCCGTGGCAAAAAAGTATTTGAACTCGAACGTGCCCTGCGGCGTGGCCATGTATTTGCCGTTGGTCACGCGCGAGATGGTCGATTCGTGCAGCTGCAGCTCCTGGGCAATGTCGCGCAGCACCAGCGGGCGCATGGCCACGGCGCCGTGGCGCAAAAAGCCGCTTTGGTGCTGCACGATGGCCTGGGCCACGCGCAAGATGGTGTCAAAGCGCTGCGTCAGGCTTTTGACGAACCAGCGCGCCTCTTGCAGCCGCGCCAGCAGCGCCTCGTGGCCCGCCCCCGTGCGCAGGCCGCGCAAGGCGCTGGCATAGACCTCGTGCACGCGCAGGCGTGGCAGCACTTCGGGGTTGATCTGCACGCTAAAGCCCCGGCCCTGGGGCTGCACCAGCACATCGGGCGTCATGCGGTAGGGCTGCACATCGCTGAAACGGCGCGCGGGCTTGGGTTCGAGCTGCGCCAGCAGGGCCAGCGCGGCGCGCACGGCGCTTTCGGGGGCGGCGCACAGCGGCATCAGGCGGCGCACATCCTTGCGGGCCAGCAACTCCAGCGGCTGATCGCACAGGCGCAGCGCCAGCGCGTAGAGGGCGCTGCGCTCGGGGTCGAGAGGGTCGGCATCGCCATCGGCGGCCTCGCGGCGCTGGCGCTGCTGCAACTGCAGGCGCAGGCATTCGGCCACATCGCGCGCGCCCACGCCCGCAGGTTCGAGCTGCTGCAGCAGGCGCAGGGCCACCGTGAGGTGGTGCAGGAGCTGTTCGCGCAGCGCCCCATGGGCATCGTCGGCATCGTCGGCATCGGCAGGCAGCAGCACCTGGGCCAGACTGGGCAGATCGCCATCCAGGTAGCCATCGTCGTCCAGGTTGGCAATCAGAAAGTGCAGCGCGGCGCGGTCTTCAGCGCCCAGCGGCCAGCCGACGAGCTGGGCGTGCAGGTGCTCGCTCAGGCTTTCGGGGCGGTGTGCCAAGTCTTGGGCGCTGGCGGCTTCGTCGCCCTCGTCGTCGCCATCGCTGCCCGCGCCAGCGGCATCGCTGAATGACCAGTCCAGCGCTCCAATTTCAGGAGCTTCTTCCGCTTTACTGTTTTGGTTTTCAGCATCAAAAGCATCTGAATTGCTTGATGGTTCAGCGCCAGCAGCTATAGAAAAAGAATTATCCAGCGAGCCACCGGAATCGGGATCGGGATCGGGCAGCGCCTCGGGCGGCGCCTGCTCCAGAAAGGGGTTGTCTTGCAGCTGCTGCTCGACTTCTTGCTCCAGCTCCATGCTGGACAGCTGCAGCAACCGGATCGCCTGCTGCAGCTGCGGCGTCAGCTGCAGCTGCTGGCCCAGTTTGAGCGACAGCCCCGTCTGCATCATGCCCCTTGTGCCTTTCTTGGATGCATCGTGCCGCCCTGCCCGTTCACATGCGGAAGTTGTCGCCCAGGTACACGCGGCGCACCTCGGGGTTCTCGACAATGTCCTGGGGCGTGCCGTGGGTGAGCACAGTGCCTTCGCTGATGATGAACGCCTGGTCGCAAATGCCCAGGGTTTCGCGCACGTTGTGGTCGGTGATGAGCACGCCAATGCCGCGCTCTTTCAGGAAACCGATGATGCGCTGGATCTCGATCACGGCAATCGGGTCGATGCCGGCAAACGGCTCATCGAGCAGGATGAAACGCGGGTGCGTGGCCAGCGCGCGCGCAATCTCGACGCGCCGGCGCTCGCCCCCGGACAGGGCCAGCGCCGGCGCGTCGCGCAGGTGCTCGACGTGCAGCTCCTGCAACAAGCTGGTGAGCTGCGCTTCGATGGCATCTTTGGACAGCGGGCGCCCGGCCTCGTCTTTTTGCAGCTGCAGCACGGCGCGCACGTTGTCCTGCACGTTGAGCTTGCGAAAAATCGATGCTTCCTGCGGCAGGTACGACAGGCCCAGGCGCGCGCGCTGGTGCATGGGGCTGTGCGCCACCGAGTGACCATCGATCAGGATGTCGCCGCCATCGCTGCGCACCAGGCCCACGATCATGTAAAACGAGGTGGTCTTGCCCGCGCCGTTGGGGCCCAGCAGACCCACCACTTCGCCCTTGCGCACCGACAGCGACACATCGCGCACCACCTGGCGCTTGCCGTAGGACTTGGCCAAATGGCGAGCGTGCAGGCCGCTGGTCAGATCGGGGGCCGCCGTGGGGGCGGCGTGGGAAGGGGTTGGCGTCATTGCGGCTACACCGTTATGGCTGGGCGGGCACAGACAGGCGCGGCGCCGGTTGCAGGGGCACGCTGCTGGCTGCGGGCGCGTCTGTGGCTGGCGCCGCTTTGGGCACCAGCACGGCACGCACACGGCCACTGCCGCCGCTGGCGGGCTGGCCACCGTCGACCGCGCGCGGCGTGCCATCCACGCTGAATTGGTCGGTCAGGTTGTGGTAGGTGATCAGGCTGCCCGCAATGTCATCGCTGAGCTTGCCGCCCGTGTAGCGGCGCAGCTGGGCGCGGCGCAGCAGGCGCACCTCGTCCTTGCGGCCGTCGTATTCGATGGTTTCGGCCTCGCCTTCGACGAATTCCTCGGGCGCACCGGCGGCGGTATCGCGCTTTTGGCGAAAAAACGCGCGCTTGCCGCTGTCGGCGGTCACCACCCCATATTGGTAGCCCTGGGCATCCTGGCGCACCACAAGCTGCGCACCGCGCAGCACGATGCTGCCTTTGGTGAGCACGACGTTGCCGCTGAACACGCTGGTTTGCTGCAGCTCATCGTGGCGCAGGTTGTCGGCCTCGATGTGCATGGGCTTGTCGCGGTCGGCACGTTCCGCGTGGGCAGGCACGGTGCCCAGCGCCACAGCGGCCAGCAGTGCCAGGGCAAACAGGCCGGAGGCCCGGGCGGCGGGGGAAGGATAAAAGCGCGTCATAGGCTGGGCATGGTTTTTGCATGCGATTGTAGTCATCCCGTGCGGGCACAAAAAAGCCCGCACGGGCGGGCTGTGGCGAACGCCCTACGGCGTCAGGATTTAGCGCGTTTGCGCTCTTGCTCAATGAGCCGGTTGGTGATCTGGATCATCTGCTCAAAGCCACCGGCCTGCGTGCCATCGGTGTAGTAGCGCCCGGCAATGCCCATGGCGGGGGTGCCTTCGACCTGGTACTCGTCTTGCAGCTGAATGGCGCGGCGCACCTGCGTGGCCACGCTGAACGAGTTGTAGGCCGCTTCAAACTTGGCGCGATCCAGCCCTTGCGCAGCGATCCAGGGGAACAGCACCTCGGGGTTGTCCAGGCGCTTTTTCTCGTCCTGGAAGGACTTGAACACCTTGGGATGCACCGCTGCCACGGCGTTCAGCGACTCCAGCGCGTAAAAGATGCGCTGCAGCGGCTCGAAGTTCTTGTTGAAGCCGACGTGCACCATGCGCAGCGCCACATCGCCAGGCACGGTCTTGGCCCAGGCTTCGAAGATCGGATCGAAATTTTTGCAGTGCGAGCAGCCGTACGAGAAGAACTGCACCACTTCAATCTTTCCGGCTGGGGCCGAGGTCGAGGCCGGCTTCTTCAGCTCGGTGTAGCCCGCTTTTTGCGCCAGGGCCGGCACACTCCAGGCAGAAGCCACCACACCCAAAGCTCCTGCCAGGGCAAATTCACGTCGTTTCATATGCGATCTCCAAATAAACGCTGCCATCAGAGCGCGTGGCGCGGCCACAGGTTCCCTGCGCGCACCACAGGCCGGCCACTACTGCCATCACGGCTGCACACGCACCAGACTGGCTTCCAGCCCGGCATCCTTGAGGGCACTTTGTGCTTGCTCGGCCTCAGCACGCTGGGCAAAAGGCCCCACACGCACCCGAAACACTGGGCGGCCATTTTGCTCGCGCTCGGTCACCCGCGCCTGCTGGTTGAGCATGGCCAGTTTGGCGCGCTGCGCCTCGGCATCGGCCTGGTTGCGAAACGCGCCCACCTGCACAAAGTAGCTCACGCCATCGCTGGCCACCGGGGCAGCCTGCTTGGCCGCTGCCGCCTTGAGCTGCGCCTGCGCCAGATCGCCCAGCGGATCGGCCGACACCGCTGCCGGGGCCACGGGCGCCGTCTGCGCGCTGCCGACCGGGGCCGTCGCGGGAGCGGCTGGTGCGGCTGGTGCGGCTGGTGCTGCCGGGGCCGTGGGCGCAGGCACACTGCCAGCCAGCGGGGCGTTGATATCGCCGCTGACGCTTGAGCCCGCAGAGGGGCGCGGGCTGTCACCCGTCAAAAAAGGCACCGGCAGCTTGGTCATATAGACGGCCACGCCAAAAGCAATGCCCAGACCGACGACCACACCCAAAATAAAGCCCAGGATGGTGCCGCCACGCTGCATGCCGCGTTGTGTGCTCAATGCTTGCATGGCGCGGCTCACATCTTCTCTGGGGCGCTGACCCCCAGCATGGCCAGGCCATTGGCCAGCACCTGGGCGGTGGCCGCCACCAGCGCTAGGCGCGCCAGCTTGACCGTTTCGTCATCCACCAAAATGCGCTCGGCGTCGTAGTAGCTGTGGTAGCTGGCAGCCAGCTCGCGCAGGTAAAAGCCCACGTCGTGCGGCGCATTGCCCTGGGCGGCGGCGCTGAGCATCTCGGGGTACTTGGCCAGCAGCAGCATCAGCGCCTGGGCCTGCGGGCCTTCGAGGGCGGACAAATCCACGTCCTGCAAAGCCGCCACGCCCGCGCCACCGGCTTCCTGCCAGGCACGCAGCACCGAGCAAATGCGTGCATGGGCGTACTGCACGTAGTACACAGGGTTGTCGTTGTTTTGCGCCACGGCCAAGTCCACATCGAAGGTGTACTCGGTATCGGGCTTGCGGCTCAAAAGGAAGAAGCGCACGGCGTCTTTGCTCGTCCACTCGATCAGGTCGCGCAGCGTCACATACGAACCAGCACGCTTGCTGATTTTCACTTCTTCACCGTTGCGCACCACGCGCACCATGGTGTGCAGCACGTAGTCGGGGTAGCCCGCAGGAATGCCCACATCGGCCGCCTGCAGGCCCGCGCGCACGCGGGCGATGGTGCCGTGGTGGTCGGTGCCCTGGATGTTCACCACCTTGGTAAAGCCGCGCTTGAATTTCTGGATGTGATAAGCCACGTCGGGCACAAAGTAGGTGTAGCCACCATCGCTTTTGCGCATCACGCGGTCTTTGTCGTCGCCGTAGTCGGTGGACTTGAGCCACAGTGCGCCGTCTTGCTCGTAGGTCTTGCCGTTGGCAATCAATCGCTGCACGGTGGCTTCCACGTGGCCGTTGGTGTACAGGCTCGATTCCAGGTAGTACTCGTCGAACTTCAGGTTGAACGCCTGCAGGTCTTTGTCTTGCTCGTTGCGCAGGTAGGCCACGGCGAACTGGCGGATGTTGTCGTAGTCTTCAACGTCGCCATTGGCGGTGAACTCGCGGTCATCGGCCTTCACGGTTTCCTTGTTCAGGAAGGCCTGGGCGATGTCGGCAATGTAGTCACCGTTGTAGAAATTCTTGGCCAGCGGGTTGTCGGCGTCGGTGGGCCAGACCTCGTCGCCGGGCTTGAAGCCCTTGGCGCGCAGCTGGGTGGATTTGGTCAGCGTGTCGATCTGCACGCCCGCGTCGTTGTAATAGAACTCGCGGTGTACGTTCCAGCCCTGGCTGGCGTACAGGTTGCAAATCGCATCGCCCAGCGCCGCCTGGCGGCCATGGCCCACGTGCAGCGGGCCGGTGGGGTTGGCCGAGACAAATTCCACCAGAATTTTTTCGCCACGCTGGGGCTGCTGGCCAAACTGAGCGCCTTGGCCCAGCACTTCGCGGATCACTTCCTGCTTGGCCGAGGGCTTGAGCCGAATGTTCAGAAAGCCGGGGCCCGCGATTTCAATGGCATCCACCCACTGCTGAAAGGCGGGCGTGGCTTCCAGCGCGGCCTTGAGCTGCTCGCCCAGGGCGCGCGGGTTGAGCTTGAGCGGCTTGGCCAGTTGCATGGCGGCCGTGCAGGCATAGTCGCCGTGGGCAGCCACTTTGGGGTTTTCAAAGGCGGCGCGGGTGCCCGCACCGGGGGAGAGTTTTTCCAGCTCAGCCGCAAGGGCGGCGAGCAATTGCTGTTTGACGATGAGCATGGGCGGGCATTTTACGTGCCCGCCCAGGCCCAAGTGGCAGCAGGCCTGCGCTTACCAGCCACGCGCCCAGAACACGGCCACCACCGCCGCCACGGGCAGCACATGCGTATGCAGCATGATGGTGCGGCGCACGCTGTGGATGGCCTGCGCCGTGGGCAGCGTGCCGTTGGCAGCCAGCGTATGCGCCCAGCGGCGCATGGTCACACTGGGGCGCAGCGCCAGTGCCATGGCCACCACGATCAGCATCATCTTGACGTGAAACAACGGCTGGCCCACGTACCACTGCCAGCCCTTGATGCCCCACAGCACGCGCGCGGCGCCCGTCAGCAGCAGGAGCAGCCAGGCGCCCCAAAAAATGCCATCCAGGCGCCGCAAGCGATGCACCACAGCGGCATTCATCCACTCCACACGGCACAGCGCCGCCTGACTGGAGGCAAACACCACCAGCCCCAAAATGGCCACGATGTGCAAGCTGGCCAGCACGCTTTCGGTCATCACAATCCCACTCCTTCGCGCCAGAACTGCGGGCGCTCGTAGTGCATTTTCAGGTAGTCGATCCACAGGCGCACCCGCAGTGGCATGTGCTTGCGCTGCGGAAACACCATATAGATGCCGTTGGGCGGGGCGGCAAAGTCCTCCAGCACCGCCACCAGGCGCCCGGCGGCGATCTCGGCCTCCACCTCCCAGGTGCTGCGCCAGGCAATGCCCCAGCCGCCCAGGCACCAGTCGTGCAGCACCTGCCCATCCGAGCAATCTAGGGGGCCGCTGGGCTTGATGTACAGCAGCTCACTGCCCACACCCTCGCTCTGCGGACGCGGCACGCGAAACGCCCAGCCGCGCGTTTGCGAGGCATCGCTGGACAGCGCCAGACAGCGGTGCTGCGCCAGCTGCGCCGGGTGCTGTGGCACGCCATGCGCGGCCAGATAGCGCGGCGCGGCCACGCACAGGCGCCGGTTGTCGGCCAGGCGCACACTCACCAGCGACGAATCGGGCAGATCGCCCACACGCACCGCACAGTCGTAGCCCTCGGCGGCCAGATCGACCACGCGGTCGCTCAGGTTGAGCGAGATCGTCACCTCCGGGTGCAGGTCGTAAAAGCGCGGCACCAGCGGCGCCACATGGCGACGGCCAAACCCGGCAGGTGCCGTGATGCGCAAATGCCCACTGGCCTTGACGCCCCCAGCCGAGACACTGGCCTCGGCATTGGCCACATCCGTCAACAAACGCTGGCAGTCCTCTAGGAACGCGCTGCCCTCGTGGGTGAGCGTCAGGCGCCGCGTGGTGCGCACCAGCAGCTTGACGCCCAGGTGCTCCTCCAGCGCATCCAGGCGCCGCCCCATGATGGCCGGTGCCACGCCCTCGGCCTTGGCCGCCGCCGTCAGGCTGCCTTTGGTGGCCACCGACACAAACGATGCAAACGCCTTGAGCTTGTCCATGCCTACTCACTTTTGCAAAAAAGTCACTGGTTTTAAGATTTTTGCAGAGTTTATAGACCCCTGCACTTCTAATACAGTGTGTGCATCCGGGCAGCCTGCGCGGCCCTCCACATTCCGACCGACCTCTCTTCCCCATCCAAGGAGCCACCCCCATGACCTCTCGCACCCAGGCCCACGGTTTGCAAGTTGCCACCGAACTGCACCGCTTCATCAACGAACAGGTGCTGCCCGGCACCGGCATCGATGCCGCCACCTTCTGGCAGGGATTTGATGCCATCGTGCACGATCTGGCCCCCAAAAACGCTGCCCTGCTGGCCGAGCGCGACCGCCTGCAAGCCGAGCTGGACCGCTGGCACCAAGCCCACCCTGGCCCGATTGCCGACATGGCCGCCTACCAGCAGTTTCTGACGCAGATCGGCTACATGGTGGAGCCACCCCAGAACGCCAAAGCCACCACCGAAAACGTCGATGCCGAACTGGCCACCATGGCCGGCCCGCAGCTGGTGGTGCCCATCCTGAACGCCCGCTACGCCCTGAACGCGGCCAACGCGCGCTGGGGCTCCCTGTACGACGCGCTGTATGGCACCGATGTCATCGACGAAGCCAACGGCGCCGAAAAAGGCAAGGGCTACAACCCCGTTCGTGGCGCCAAAGTGATTGCATTTGCGCGCAATTTCCTCGATCAAGCCACACCTCTGGCCGCTGGCTCGCACAAAGACGCCACCGGCTACCGCGTCGAAGGCGGCAAGCTGCTCGTGTCGCTGAAAGACGGCAGCACCACCGGCCTGCAAGATGCCGACAAGTTCGTTGGCTTCCAGGGCGATGCTGCGGCCCCCTCCTCCGTGCTGCTGAAGAACAACGGCCTGCACATCGACATCGTCATCAACAAAGCCACCCCCATTGGCGCCAGCGATGCAGCTGGCGTGGCCGACGTGGTGGTGGAAGCGGCTGTTTCCACCATCCTCGACCTGGAAGACTCCGTGGCCGCCGTGGACGCCGAAGACAAAGTCCTGGGCTACAGCAACTGGCTGGGCATCCTCAAAGGCACCCTGACCGAATCCTTTGACAAAGGCGGCAAGACCGTCACCCGTGGACTGAACGCCGACCGCGCATACACCGGTGCCAACGGCCAGCCCGTGAAGCTGCATGGCCGCTCGCTGATGTTTGTGCGCAACGTGGGCCACCTGATGACCAACCCCGCCATCCTGTGGGGCACTGAGGGCAAAGAAATCCCCGAAGGCATCATGGATGCCGTCGTCACCACGGCCATCGCCATCCACGACCTGAAGGGCCACGGCGCCAACGGTATCCGCAACAGCCGCACCGGCAGCGTGTACATCGTCAAGCCCAAGATGCACGGCCCGGCTGAAGTGGCCTTTGCCAACGAACTGTTTGGCCGCGTCGAGCAACTGCTGGGCCTGCCGCAAAACACCGTCAAGCTGGGCATCATGGACGAGGAGCGCCGCACCTCGGTGAACCTCAAAGCCTGTATCGCCGCCGCCCCGGCCCGCGTGGCCTTTATCAACACCGGCTTCCTGGACCGCACCGGCGACGAAATGCACACCGCCATGCAAGCTGGCCCCATGATCCGCAAGGGCGACATGAAAACCAGCGCCTGGCTGCAAGCCTATGAGCGCAACAACGTGCTGGTCGGCCTGACCATGGGCCTGCGCGGCCGCGCCCAGATCGGCAAAGGCATGTGGGCCATGCCCGACCTGATGAAGGCCATGCTGGAGCAAAAAATCGCCCACCCCAAGGCCGGAGCCAACACCGCCTGGGTGCCCTCGCCCACCGGCGCCACCCTGCACGCCCTGCACTACCACCAGGTGCAAGTGGCCAGCGTGCAGCAAGAGCTGGAAAAAATCAGCGCCGACACCGAGCGCGCCAATATCCTGGCCGACCTGCTGCAAGTGCCCGTGGCCAAAGACCCCAAGTGGACCGACGCTGAAAAGCAGCAAGAGCTGGACAACAACGTGCAAGGCATCCTGGGCTATGTGGTGCGCTGGGTGGACCAAGGCGTGGGCTGCTCCAAGGTGCCCGACATCCACAACGTCGGCCTGATGGAAGACCGCGCCACGCTGCGCATCTCCAGCCAGCACATCGCCAACTGGCTGCTGCACGGCATCGTCACCGAAGCCCAGGTGCGCGAAACCTTCGCCCGCATGGCCAAGGTGGTGGACCAGCAAAACGCCGGTGACGCCGCGTACAAGAGCCTGTCCGACAACCCCAACGGCGCCGCCATGCAAGCCGCGCAAGACCTGGTGTTCAAGGGCGTGCAACAACCTTCCGGCTACACCGAGCCACTGCTGCACGCATGGCGCCTGAAGGTCAAGGCTGGCGCTTAAAAAGCGTAGCTGCTAGCGCTTACTGGATAAGCGCTAGAGGCCGATTTGGCTTATAAAACAACAAAGGCACCGCGAGGTGCCTTTGTTGTTGGGAAAATCCAACTTTCACCCAGCTGATGACAAGGGGCCGATGCTCATCTGCAGACCAAGTGCATGCATCACCTTCATGACGGCAGATAGGCTGGGGTTACCTTGTTCGCTGAGTGACTTGTAGAGCCCTTCACGGGTGAGGCCAGTGTCTTTAGCCAGTTGCATCATGCCGCGAGCGCGTGCGATATCACCAAGAGCAGGGCTTGGTGCAGCGCATCGGCCAGCCGTTGCAGCACCTGCTGTTGTAGCCACAATTTATCTACCAATTGCTCTCGCTCCAGAAAACGCAAACAGGGCGCGGATTATCCAGTGCGGGTTGGTCATCGGTGGCTGCAGATTAGCGCGGGATTGGATTCTTAAAAAATAAATAACTGCAACTACTCGATGCATAGTGTACAATAAAATATTTTTTAATATGCAAACTTCTTTTTCATTTCGTTTAGATTTACGAAAACTTATTCTAGCACTTGCAATATTAAGTGGTCTTGTTACTTTAGCAAACAGCCTGTACGCCAGTTATCGCGTACAGCGGCAGATGCTGATCGATCACACTCTAGAAAGCAACCATGCATATACCGCCAAGCTGGCCGGAAGCATTGATGATTTTCTGATTGCCGCACAGCAACAGCTGTATTACAGCGCAAAAATTTTAGCAAAACACTATAACGATACGGATTACCTGCTGGAGGAGGCCAATCGCCTGCGGCAACAAACCAACAGCTTCAACTCTGTGGTGATTGCCAATGCACAGGGGATCGTGCTGGCAACATCTCCAGACACACTGCAAATCGTTGGAAAAAAGCCAAATTCTGTCGGAGCCACTCAAGCACTGCGTGAGCAAAAATCACTGATCAGCGCACCTTATATGTCAGTGGTAGGCAATCTTTTGGTATTTATCTCTCACCCCGTGTACGACGGCACTGGAAAATACCTAGGGTATATTGGAGGAACCATTTACCTAAAAGAAAAAAGTATTCTACACAATCTACTTGGAGAACATTATCACCGCGACGGATCGTACTTATACATCGTCGATGAAAACCGTCGCCTTCTTTACCATCCAAACATAAAAAAAATCGGCACTTTGGTCGGTAAGAATCCTGCGATTGATGCAGTAACTTCTGGCCGCACAGGAGATATGCGCCTCAGCAACAGCGAAGGAATAGACATGCTTGCCGGTTATGCACATGTGAAAACTGCTAACTGGGGGGTCGTAGCACAGCGCCCGACGGCTGCCGCCTTGGCAGGACTCGATCATTTGATGCTCCATGTGCTGCGTAACACATTGCCGCTTGCACTGATTACCGTAGCATTTATATGGCTATTCTCCAGACTTATTGCAAAACCGCTTTGGAATCTGGCCGAAAGTGCGAAAGACATGGAATCACAAAACACCACCTCGCACATTGATAAAATTCATTGCTGGTATTTTGAATCTGCACAACTCAAAAATGCCATACTGATGGGCATCAATTTAATGCATGGCACCATCGGAAAATTAAAATCTGATGTCAAAACCGACCCGTTGACGGGATTGAATAATCGCCGGGAATTAACTTCAACCCTTGAAGCTTGGACGCGCGAACAACGGATTTTTTCCGTGATTGCTTTGGATATCGACCACTTTAAACGCATCAATGACACCTATGGCCACGATATTGGCGACCATGTGCTGCAAACCCTGGCGCAATTGATGCGCGAAGCCTCGCGGGCAGACGATGTCCTCTGCCGCGTTGGAGGCGAAGAGTTTCTGCTGCTCCTGTCCAATACCAGTCTGCACACCGCAGCACAAGTGGCAGAACGGCTGCGCGCTTCGGTGGAAAACCATCCGATTGAACCCGTGGGCCACATCACGATTTCTCTTGGGGTCGCGCACTGCCCACAAGACGGCGTACTGCGGGCGGATCAAGTGCTCAAACAAGCGGACGACCTGCTGTATCAGGCCAAAAACAAGGGGCGCAATCGCGTCGAAGTTGCAGGCCCCTGATAAATTCTCAAAATCCATAGCTGCTTACGCTTATCCAGTAAGCGCTAGAGGCATATTTTTCTTGAAAAACTTCCTCCTCTATCGGGGTGGCTCACAGCAAGTTGGTGGCGTTGTCCAGCACGAAATCGCAGGCTTTTTCGCGCAGTGTGACACTACAGCCCCCGTATGGAGCCGCCGATGCCCTTTCTTGCCCCCTCGCCCCTTGAAACGCTCAAAGCCCGCTATGGCGAGCGCTACCGCTGGCTGCTGCTGACGGCGCTGATGGTGGGCACGATTGCGTCCATCATTCCTTCGACCAGTGTGAATGTGGCCATTCCAGCCATCAGTGCCCACTTTGACTTGGGGCAGGAGCGCGCGCAGTGGATCACTTCGGTGTTTATGGTGGCCTCCACGGTGGCGATGCTGGTGACGCCGTGGATGCTGGCGCGCTTTGGTTACCGCGCCACCTATGCTTGGTCTATCGCGTTGCTGATGGTAGGGGGCATGCTGGGCGGGTGGGCGCAGCACTTTGAGCTGCTGCTGTTGGCGCGCTTGGCCGAGGGCGCGGCAGCGGGCATCGTGCAGCCGATTCCGGCGGTGGTCATCCTGCGCGCGTTTGCCCCGCACGAGCAGGGGCGCGCCGGGGGTATGTTTGGCTTGGGGGTGGTGCTGGCACCTGCGTTGGCGCCATGGCTGGGAGGGCTGTTGGTGGATGGATGGGGTTGGCGCAGCACGTTTTTTATGGTGGTGCCGCCTTGTCTGCTGGCGCTGTGGCTGGCATGGAAGCTGGTGCCCAGCTCGGGGCCACAAAGTAGTGCCAACGTGCCCATGGGCGCCAGCGCCCCGCCCCGGTTGGATGTGCTGGGCCTGTGCCTGGTGGGGGTGGGCACGGTCGCGCTGCTCAATGCCCTGGTGGCGTTTCACCACAGCCATCTGCTGGCGGCGCTGTGGCTGGGCTTGGCGCTGGGCAGTCTGACGGGGTTTGTGCTGTGGCAGCTGCGTGTGCTGCGCGGAGGCGGCCAGCCGTTGATGGATTTGCGCTTGTTTGGGCACCGGCCTTTTGTGATGGGCTGCATCGTGGCCTTTATCTATGGCACGGCGATGTTTGGCTCGACGTATCTGCTACCAGTGTTCATCCAGATGGGGCTGGGGTTGTCGGCCAGCGCGGCGGGCAATTTGATGCTGCCCGCCGGGGTGGTGCTGGCCATCACCATTCCGCTGGTCGGGCGCATGGCCGACACCCAACCCACGCATTGGCTGGTGAGCCTGGGCATGCTGCTGCTGGCGCTGTCGTTCGCGTGGATGCTGTGGGCAGGCCCGGGCATGGCGCTGTGGCTGCTGGCAGCAGGTATTGCGCTGGGGCGCGTTGGGCTGGGGTTCATTCTGCCCAGTTTGAATCTGGGGGCCATGCGCCCATTGCCCCGCGATGATGTGGCCCAAGGCTCCAGCACGATTGGCTTTGTCCGCATGCTGGGCGGCGCTGTGGGGGTGGGGCTGTGCGGCATCGTGCTGGAATGGCGGCTGGATGTGCACGCGGCCAACGCGGCGCTGTCGGCAGAGCAAGCGCGCATGCTGGCCTTTCATGAGAGCTTTGCGATGCTGACGGCGCTGTGTCTGCTGGCCTTTGTGGCGGCCACACAGTTGCGCTCGCCCAAGAAACCCGCAAGTTGAGCGGCGCCATGGCCCAAGGCCGTGCCGCGTCGGGTTAGGCTATGGGTTTTTGTCTGCCAACCACCACGGACAGCACCACAGATAACGGATACGCCCCCATGTGCCAGCTTTTGGGAATGAATTGCAACACCCCCACCGATGTACGTTTCAGCTTTGCCGGGTTTGCCCAGCGCGCCGGTAATACTGGCGACCACACCGATGGCTGGGGCATTGCGTTTTTTGAGGGCAAGGGCCTGCGCCATTTTGTCGATCACGAACGCGCCACCACGTCGGCGGTGGCCGAGCTGATCCGCAGCTATCCGATCAAGAGCCAGAACGTCATCGCCCACATCCGCAAGGCGACGCAAGGGCCAGTGGTACTGGAAAACTGCCACCCCTTTGTGCGCGAGCTGTGGGGCCTGAACTGGGTGTTTGCACACAACGGCAACCTGAAAGCATTTGCGCCCAAGCTGCATGCCCAGTTTCAGCCGGTGGGCAGCACCGACAGCGAGTTGGCCTTTTGCTGGATCATGCAGGAGCTGGCCAAATCGCACGCCACGATGCCCAGCCTGCAGGAGCTGTCGCTCACCCTGCAAGAGCTGGCCCAGCGCATCAGCCCGCACGGCACGTTCAATTTCTTGCTCTCCAATGGCCAGGCGCTGTGGGCACATGCCACCACCGATCTGTGCTTCATCGAGCGCCAGCACCCGTTTGCCACGGCCACGCTCAGCGATGAGGATCTGAGCCTGGACTTTTCCACCTGCACCACGCCGCAGGATCGGGTGGCCGTCATCGTGACGGCGCCACTGACCACCAACGAGACCTGGACGCCCTTCACCCACGGGCGGGTGCATTTGTTCCAGAACGGGGCCTTGGTACACCGCTGCTGAGGGCCGCGCGCGGCGCGCCCCAGTGCGGCACAGCGATCAGCGGGCCAATGCAGGCGTGGTGCCGCGCTCCAGGTGGAAGCGCGCTACCGCCTGCAGCAGCCCTTGCGCCTGCTGGCGCAGGCCTTCGGCGGCTGCGGCGCTTTCTTCGACGAGCGCTGCGTTTTGCTGGGTGGCTTGGTCCATGTGCGTGATGGCCTGCCCCACCTGGGCCACACCACTGCTTTGTTCGCGGCTGGCGGCGCTGATCTCACCCATGATGTCCGTCACGCGGCGGATGGCACCGACCACTTCGTCCATGGTATGGCCGGCCTGATCGGCCAGGGTGCTGCCGCTTTCCACACGCTGCACGCTGTCGGTGATGAGCACCTTGATTTCTTTGGCTGCATCGGCACTGCGCTTGGCCAACGCACGCACCTCACTGGCGACGACGGCAAAACCCCGGCCCTGTTCGCCCGCGCGCGCGGCCTCGACCGCTGCGTTGAGCGCCAAGATGTTGGTTTGGAACGCGATGCCGTCGATCACGCCAATGATGTCGGCAATGCGCTGGCTGCTGGCGCGGATATCTTTCATATTGGCCACCACCTGGGTGACAACGCCGCCCCCCTGGCTGGCAATCTGCGTGGCGTTTTGTGCCAGCGCGTTCGCGGCCTGGGCGTTGTCGGCGTTCTGACGCACAGTGGCACTCAGCTCTTCCATGCTGGCGGCGGTTTGCTCCAGCGCGCTGGCTTGGTTTTCGGTACGGTCGGACAAGTCGGCATTGCCCTGGGCAATTTCTGCGCAGACATGGTGCATTTGCACTGCCGCGCCCTGCACCTGCTGCACCAGCTCACGCAATGCCATACGCATGCTTTGTAAGTCGCCCATCAGGCCTTGGACACTGGAAGCGCCGGCCCCCTCGGTCAAATCCCCTTCGGCCACCCGCCGCAGCGCGCGGCGGGCCTCAGCAGGGTCGCAGCCCAAATCACGGTGCAAGGTGCGCACCATGACCATCAGCAGTCCACCCGCTACGGCCACTGCCAGCAATGCCAGCGCTGCCGACCACAGTTGCATGCGCTGGGCTGCTGCACGTGTGGCTGCATGAGACGCTGCGGCTGCCTCACGCGCCACTTTGAGCTGCTCAAGCAGTGCTGCGCGCAGCGTGCGCCACGCAGGGGTTTCCTGAGCTTTCAGCGCTGCGGCAGCAGCATCGCGGTTGTGCTGCGCCAGGGCAACGACTTGATCTTGCTCCTGTACCTGCGCTTGCCGCAACGCTTGCATGCGGGCCACCGCTGCCTCAGTGTCTGTACCACGCGCGCGCTGCACCAGATCCGCATACGCATCGTCGTACGCCGTGCGCGCATTGCGCAGGTTGTCCACGGCCTGGCGGTCGCCGGAGTCAAGCACGATGTTGCGCACCGCCTGCCCCGACTGCAGCCCTTGGGCATACAGCTCTTGTAGTTGTGTCACCACCGCCTGATTGGTCGCAAGATAGTGGTCGAAATCGGACTGTGTGCGTGCCAATCCCCAGTGACCACTGAGCAATGCCAGCACAAACAACAGTGCAGGCGCGACGGTACAAAAAATCAAGCGAGCGTTAAAACGCATGGTGGGCGACCCTCTTCAAAGTCCCTGTGAGACAGATGCGCTCCATTATGGGGGCGCGCCTCTCAGCACACCTTATTTTATGAAAAATTTTCATTGATGATTGATTAAATATCATTTTACTTCATGACTGGAAAAGTGGACTATTCCTCTGGTTGCTGTTTCTCCGATGACCGGACCACAGAACTTGCGAAAAACCGACGTCTGACGCTTTCGATGCCCGGCCATAGCGCCGAATGACGACCATCAGAGCCAGACGATGGTTGATTGATTCCACCCATGACACCCAGAAAGGTGACGACGATCTGGATATTTTTATTTCCTGATCGATCCATACAGTTGCGATGTATCCAGAAATTTCATTCCATGTAGAGCGTTTAATTTTCAACGAGGATTATCATCCATCCGAAAAAACGCGACTGACCACCAATTTTGCTAACTTGGCCCGAGGCGAAAATCGCAAAGAAAATTTACGCCGCACGCTGCAAATGATGAACCATCGTTTCAATAGTCTGGCCCACTGGGACAATCCCAACGGCAATCGCTACGCCTTGGAACTTGAAATTATTTCAGCAGACATGCAAATCAATGGCGAATCGTTGCAGCATGCACTGCCATTGATTGAAATATTAAAAACCAATATCTTGGACAAGGAAGCCGGCAAGCGCATTGAAGGCAGTGGTGGCAATAGCTTTTCCTCATATATACGCGACTATGATTTCAGCGTTTTACTCAAAAAGCATAATGCAAATAAAACAACGTTCAGCACTCCAGAAAACTTTGGCGAGCTGCATGGAAAGTTGTTTCAGCATTTTCTCCACTCATCGGCCTATCGCGAAAACTTCAAAACATCGCCTGTCATTTGTTTGAGCGTTGCCAGCGATCGCACTTACTACCGCACAGCACTGCACCATCCCATCTTGGGGTGGGAGTATGTGCAAGACGCACCATCTATTACAGATTATTATTTTCAAAAAATGGGCATGAAGGTACGCTACTTCATGCCGCCACACAGCGTGGCACCCTTGGCATTTTACTTTATAGGTGATTTATTGGCAGACCACGACGATTTATCGCTGATTGCCACCATCAGTGTGATGGAGACTTTCCAAAAAATCTATCGCCCAGAAATTTATAACGCCAACGCACCGGCAGCATCTTGCTACCAGCCCAGCTTGAAGCACACCGATTATTCATTCACCCAGGTTTCTTACGATCGTGAAGAGCGCAACCATTTAGCCACCCAGCAAGGGCAGTTGGCAGAGAGCATCTTCATTCAGCCATACCAAGAGGTTTTGGAACATTGGTCGGCCCATGCAGCGCTGGGCTGATCGAGGGCGCCTCACCCTGTGCGCCATGGGCCATCGGGGCTGGAGGCTGTCGCGCCAACTCAATGAAAGCGCGCACGTAATCGATGGCGGTGTCCGCTTCGCCTGCGGGCAACAGAAACTACCACGATGTAGCAGCAGTTACTTCTATTTCTACGAAAGCCCAACCATGCGTCCACTCCGTGCCGTGGCGGTCTCTGGCGGACAGCATCCCTACTCCAAATCGACCTTATTGGCCGCACATTTGCTGGACCTCATCGCTCAGCACGCTGCCCCATGTGAACACCATCTGCTGACCCTGGGACACCTGGCCCCACAACTGGTCGGCCCAACCTGGCGATCCAACCTGCCTACCACGGCAGAGCAGGCACTAACTGCCGTCGAACAGGCAGATGTTGTGGTGGTAGTCACCCCGATTTTTCGCGGCTCGTACACGGGGATGTTCAAGCATTTCTTCGATTTGATACACCAAGATGCCTTGATCGACACACCGATCTTGCTGGCCGCCGTCGGCGGCAGTCAGCGCCATGCCTTAACGATTGACCACCAGCTGCGCCCGCTGTTCAGCTTCTTTCAAGCACGCACTTTACCGCTAGGCATTTATGCGACGGACCACGACTTTACGGGGCAGCGCCTGTGCAATGCCGCCCTGCTGGAGCGCGCCGAACTGGCCGTCCAGCGGGCTATTCCTCTGATCGCGTTAGCCCGCAACAACCCGGCCCGCATGGCGCATCCCACGCTCACGGCGTAAAGCGCAGTGGGCCACGACGGCGTAGACACCGCCGTCCTCCTTGCTTTTCTTCTGTTTCAAAAAAGGAAATCACGATGTTTGAGACCTCCATCGCTGGCAGCTTGCCCAAACCTGCATGGCTGGCAGAAACCAACAAACTTTGGCCCCAATGGAAAGCCGAAGGCGAGGCCTTGCGCCAAGCCAAGGCCGATGCGACGCTGCTCTGGATCAAAGCCCAAGAAGACGCCGGACTGGACATCGTGTGCGACGGCGAGCAGTCGCGCCAGCATTTCGTACACGGTTTTCTGGAGCAGGTAGAGGGCATCGACTTTGAAAACAAGGTCAAGATGGGTATTCGCGATAACCGTTATGACGCCATGGTGCCGCAGGTGGTTTCGGCCCTGCGCCTCAAAGGCCGCGTGCATGCCTTCGAGGCACAGCTGGCACGCGCCCATACCAAGAAGAAGCTCAAGTTCACACTGCCTGGCCCGATGACCATCATCGATACCGTGGCCGATCGTTTTTATGGCGACAAAGTTCAGCTGGCTTTTGCTTTTGCAGAGTTGCTCAACCAGGAAGCCTTGGCCCTGCAGGCAGATGGCGTGGACATTATTCAGTTCGACGAACCTGCATTCAATGTTTACATGCAAGAGGCTGCTGACTGGGGCGTCAAAGCGCTGGAGCGTGCCGCACAGGGCCTGACCTGCAAGACAGCCGTCCACATTTGCTATGGTTATGGCATCCAGGCCAACAAGGATTGGAAAAACACCTTGGGCGAGGAGTGGCGCCAATACGAAAAGGTGTTCCCAGCGCTGGCACGCAGCACCATCGACCAAGTCAGCCTGGAATGCATCCATTCACACGTGCCGCCAGAGCTGATGCAGCTGCTGGTAGGCAAAGACGTCCTCGTGGGCGTCATTGACGTAGCCAGCGATGCGATCGAAACCCCAGAAGAAGTGGCCAATATCATCGGTCGTGCCTTGGAGTTTGTCCCTAAAGAACGGCTCTACCCCTGCACCAACTGCGGCCTCGCCCCGATGGCACGCGACGTCGCTTGGCGCAAGTTGCAAGCGCTGGCGGCTGGCACCAAGCTGGCGAAAGAACGACTCCACGGGATATAAAAACCCGTCCCGTCTGTCTGCTCTTGGCAGACGGGTACAAGCTGCCAGTGGCGACCATATGCACGCGGATCGCATGGATCGCAAACAAAAAACCCGCTTACCTATGACAGTAGCGGGTTTTGAGGCTTCTTGAATGTTCAAGAAACAGTGTTTTGGTGGCCTGGGACGGGATCGAACCGCCGACACGCGGATTTTCAATCCGCTGCTCTACCAACTGAGCTACCGGGCCATTGCATGGGTCGTGTACCGCATGCAGTGAAGCCACGATTATATGCACGTTTTTGCCTGCATAGAGCAATTTTTGCAAAACAGCTTAATTTTTTCGGCTGCGCCCCAAATCCACGCCCAGCTGACGCAGCTTGCGATAGAGGTGGGTGCGTTCCAGACCGGTTTTTTCGGCCACGCGCGTCATGGAGCCGCCTTCACGCGCGAGGTGGAATTCGAAATAGGCTTTTTCAAAGCCATCGCGTGCTTCGCGCAGGGGGCGATCCAGATCAAACCCTTGGTGGGCAGGCACGGCCTCCCGCTCTTCATAGGTGTCTAGGTAAGCCACCTCGTCCATGCTGCGCACATAACGGCTGTGTTGGACTGCGGCGACTTTGGCAGTCTGCTCTGCGGCTTTGATGAGCCCCTGCTCGACGGCCTTGAGCAGCTTTTGCAGCGTGATGGGCTTCTCCAGAAAAGACATGGCCCCAATGCGGGTGGCTTCGACAGCGGTTTCTATAGTGGCGTGACCACTCATCATGATCACCGGCATGGTCAGCATGCCTGCGGCAGCCCACTCCTTGAGTAAGGAAACCCCATCGGTATCGGGCATCCAGATATCCAGCAACACCAAGTCAAAGGCTACCGCAGCGCGGGCAGCTCGCGCCTGGGTCGCGTTCTCTGCAAGCTCTACGCTGTGACCTTCATCGTTCAGGATTTCCGACAACAGATCTCGTATGCCAAGCTCGTCGTCCACCACCAGTATGTTTGCCATGTCTCAAAAAATTTGAATGCGGTTGTGCCCCTCACGGCAGCCTTGCGTTGATGTCTGGGGCAAATGATAGCGACACTTGGGCGCCTTGTACGGCACCATCTTCCATGCGATTGCTCAAATCCACCCGGGCGCCATGCTCATCGGCGATCTTCTTGACCACTGCCAAGCCCAAGCCGGTGCCCTTGGCCTTGGTGGTGACGTAGGGTTCAAACGCGCGCTGGATGATGGCATCGGCAAAGCCAGGGCCCCCATCGGCCACCGTCAGGCGCACACGCCGCGCCGCAGGCATCCATTGGGTGCTAAGCCGCACCGGCGGCGGTGCGATGCCTTCGGCCTGGGCGCGCTGCAAGCTGGCATCTTGGGCGTTTTGCACTAGGTTGTGCAGCACTTGGCGCAGTTGCTCGGCGTCGGCCGCGATCTGGGGGCAGGCCGGATCGAGCTGGGCCTGCACAGGTACCACCACCCCGTCGTCGGTGTAGAGCTGCAGCAGGTCTTGCACCAGCGCGTTCACATCCACGGGCGCGAGTGTGGCCGCTGGCAAGCGTGCGTAATCACGAAACTCATTGACCAGACGCAGCATCGCGGCCACCTGATCCACGATGGTCTTGACCGACTTGAGCAACAGCGCCCGATCGGGCGGTGCCAGCTTGTCGGCCAGCTTGAACGCCAGGCGCTCTGCCGACAGCTGGATGGGCGTGAGCGGGTTTTTAATTTCATGCGCCACGCGGCGCGCCACCTCGGCCCAGGCCTGGGAACGCTGGGCCGAGACGATCTCGGAAATATCGTCAAACACCACCAGACGCTGGTCGTGCGGCAGCAGCGCGCCGCGCACCACCAGCGTGGTCTTGTCCTGGGGCACCTCTCCGGCGAGCACGTCGTCCAGCGGCTGCGTCGGTAGCTCAAACACCTGCTGCCAGCGGGCATGGCTGCCATCAGGCGCAGCTGCCAGAAACAGCGTGAACTGCTCGGCGACCATGGCCGCAAAATCCTGCAGGTGGGGCACATCGGCCAGCTGGGGCTGTCCGCCTTCGCCCCAGGCAGGCATGTGCAGGATGCGCTGGGCACCAGGATTGCCGATGACCACGCGCCACTGGGCATCCAGCACCAGCACCCCTGCCGTGAGATTGTCCAGAATCGTCTGCAAATTGGTGCGTGCGGCCTGGATTTCTTCCACCCCGCGATCCACGGCCTGGCGCGCTTCCAGCAACTGCTGGGTCATAAGGGCAAACGAGCGTGTCAATCCCCCCACTTCATCACGCGCCTGCGACACGGCCTTGGGCGTCAGATCGCCGCGCGCCACATCGCGCACACCCTGGGCCAGCAGCAGCAGCGGTTGCGCCAGCTGGTTGCCAAACAGCACGGCCAGCAGCACGGCTCCAAAAACGGCCAGAAACAGGCTCAGCGTCAGCGTGCCGATGTACATGCGGCGCAAGCCCTCGCGGGCCAGCGCACGCTCTTGGTATTCGCGATGTGCCTCTTGCACTGCCAAGGCGTTACTGACCAGCGTGGCAGGCAGCGGGATGGAGGCCTGCAAAAAGCGCCCATCGGTCAACAGTCCCAATTTGCTGCTGGGTACAGCCACCAAGGTGCGCACGCGCACCTGTTCCAAATTGGCGGTGGCGACCCAGTCGTCGTCCAGGCCTTCGATGGTGGTGATGGCGCGCGGGCTGTTGCGCAGGCTGCGCAAGACCTGGGAGCTGGGGCGCTCCGGGGTCAGATCGAGCAACGACTCTCCAGCTGTGGCCACGGCAACACCGGCGCTGTTCCAGAGAACCACGTCGATGGCGCCCAGCTGCTCGCGCACCCGATCCAGCAACACCCCGGCTGCGGCGTCGGAGACGTCGGCCAGCGGCAAACTGGCATTGCGCGTGTTGTTGGCCATGTCGTTGGCCATGGCATCCAGCGTGACGCTGGCCAGATTGACGCCTGCCGTCAGCGCCCCTTCGACTTTGACGTCAAACCAGCTCTCGATGGAGCGCGAAACGAACTGGTACGACACCACGTACACCAGCGCCCCGGGCAACACCCCGACCAGGGCGAACATGGCTGCCAGCTTGAGCAGCATGCGACTGCCAAACTTGCGCTGGCGCCAGCGCACCACCAGACGCACTGCCATCCACAGCACCACCATGCACAGCGTGCCTGCGACCAAGATGTTCAGCGCCAGCAACCAGACATAGTGGCGCTCATACAGCTCGCGGTTGTTGGTGGCCAGGGTCAGCAAAAACAGCAGCACCAGCCCCAGGGCTGCCATCACCGCCGCGCCCACCCCCAGCACCAGGTGGGCATTGGCGCGCAGACGCTGAGCGCCTCGTGCATCGGGGGCATCCGGGGTGGAGCGCGTGCCGGGTGTGCTCATTCAGAGCTGCTCCAGTTGCAGAACATGCTCTTGCTCAAAGAGCAAATTCCAGTCCGCTCGCCCCAAGGCGCCAATTTGTAGGGGTCGGGGCAAGTTCTTTAAATCAATGCGAAAGCGCAGCAGCAGCAGCACCTCACCCTGCTCTGGCAGCTCGGCACGCGAACCGATACGCCAGCGCACCAAGCGTTGCAGGGCGATCATGGCGTCGTCCAGGCTGGCGTAGGAGCTGCCCAGCGCTGCACCCAGCCCCAGGCGGCCATCCATCGGCTGGCTGCCTGTGTGCAGACGCCAGCGGCGGGTCAAAGCCTGGTAGCTCAGGCGCTGGTAGCGCCTCGCGGTCAGCAGCACCTGATCGCGCCAGTACCAGCGCTGGTGCAAAAGCTGCGCCTCGGCGACAAAGTGCACGGGCACGCCCTTGCGCAAAGCCTGCTCCACCACCGAGGGCAGCTGCCAGTGCACATCGCTGCTGAGCAGCAGATCATCGCCCTCGCGCTGCACGAGTACGCCATCGGGCAAGCGCAGCACGGCATCGTCTGCCGCACCTGGCAGCGGGCACCAGGTCAGCAGCAGCGCCGACAGCAGGGCGCGGCGCGCGCCATCGGGCAAGGAATCGCCCTGCATCGGCTGCAGTGCGGTGTCAGGTCGCAGCTTTCTGCAGCAGGGCGTAGAAGAATCCATCGTGGTCACCAAGCTGATTGTCTGGCACACCCATCCCGCCAGGCAGCAAATGCCCCGGTGCTGGCAGGCATTCGGCGTTTTTGTTGCGCGCAACAAACGCATCGATCTGCCATTGGCCTTCTTCTTTGAACACCGAGCAGGTGCAATAGAGCAGGCGCCCACCGGGCTTGAGCAAGGGCCATAGAGCGTCCAGCAGCTGGGCCTGCAGCTGAGCAAGCTGGGCAATATCGCTGGAGCGGCGCAGCCAGCGCACATCGGGATGGCGGCGCACGATGCCCGAGGCCGAGCACGGTGCATCCAGCAAGATCGCATCCAGCTGTGCCGAAGCTCCGGCAGCGCGCTGCGCCGGGCGTGGCCACCAGCGGGCAACCTGGGCGGCATCGGCCACCACCACCTCGGCCTCGGCGGCCAACCCCAACCGCTGCAGGGTGTCGTGGATGCGCTGGCTGCGCTGCGCGTCCACCTCCAGCGCATACACCTGGGCTTGGCCTGGGGCCAGCATCTCCAGCAGGTGCGCGGTTTTGCCACCAGGCGCGGCGCAGGCATCGAGCAGCTGTGCCTGCGCAGGCAACGCCCAGCCCTCCAGCAACAAGGGCGCGGCCAGTTGCGCAGCACCGTCCTGCACCGACACCACGCCTTGCGCAAACCCCGGCAGGCGCTGCACGGGCACCGGCTGGGCCAGCTGCACGCCATACGCGCCCACTGCCTGCCCCTGCAGACCGTGCGCTTGCAGCTGCTGCAAATAGGCAGCCGGGGTACTGTGCCGGGCGTTCACGCGCAGCACCATGGGCGCTGGTTGGTTGTTGGCCTGCAGGATGGCCTGCCAATGCCGGGGGTACTGGCGGCGCAGCTTGTCCACCCACCAGCTTGGGTGGTTGTACACGGCTTGCACATCGCCTTGGGTGTGCTCCAGCAGCACGGCCTGCTCACGCAGAAAGCGGCGCAGGCAGGCATTGATAAAGCCGGCCTGGCGCAGCAAACCATGCTGGCGCGCGGCTTCCACAGTCTGGTTGACCAGCGTGAACGGGGTGTAGGGCGCCTGCTCGCTGTCGCTGAGCAAGGCCAGGGCGGTACACAGCAGCGCATCGACGGCGGGGGCAGGCGGCTTGGGCGCCAGCTGGGCGCGCAGGGCCTGGGCGCGGCCCAGGGCACGCAGCACGTGAAACAGCAATGCCTGCACGCCAGGGCGCCAGGCGCTGGGCACTTGTTCGAGCACCGCCGTACCCGAACGCCCAGCCTGAATGCCCTGCAGAGCCTGTGCCACGCGCCACAGTTGCTGGTGCAGCGCCACCGTGCCAGCAGCAGTGGCCGGGGAAGAAGAAGGGAGGGGCATGACTCAGAACTCCATCACAAAGGGGGGGTAGAAAGCGCAAAGCCACGGGCCGGGTGCAAACCCAGCACCTTGGCCCACCAGCTGCCCGGCGCCAGCGCCAGAGCCTGGTTGTAGGCCTGCACGGCCTGATTGAACGCTTGCAGGCGGTGCAGCAAGACGGTGTGCTGTTCCTGCCAGGCAGCCACGGTCTGGGTCAGCCACAGGGTGTGCGTGCCCTCTTCGGCTGCGCAGGACTGCAGCGCGGTGGCTGCACGTTCAGCGGTCTGCACATACGCCTGCCAGGCAGCCTGCAGGCTTTGCCAAATGCCATCGAGCTGTGCCAGCGCTTCGGCATGCAGCGGGTTGGCACGCACCTGGGCCAAGGCGCTGCTGAGCAGATCGGCCGTGGGCTGCAGCGCCTGAAATGCCGCCTGCGCCGCTGGTGGCACCTGGGCCTGATCGGACAGGCCGTGCAGCCAGTGCAAAGCCTGCTGCAACTGTGCATCGACCGGCTCAAAGGCTGCGCGGATCTGGGTGCGCAAGCGCTTGAAGCGCCGATAGCCACCCACGCACCAACACAGCAGCACAAACAGTGCCAGCAGCCACCAGCCCAGCGCCCAGGCGCTGGCCCACATGGCACTCATGGTGCCACTCCAATTAATAAAAACATAGCTACTTGCGCTTGCTGGATAAAGGTAAAAGCCACTTTTTATTCAAAAATTAAAACACCCCCTGCAAGCATCGTACCTGCAGGGGGTGAAAAAGCAGCGCCTCTGCGTGCACGCCTTGCACCTGCACGGGGCAGGCGCAAGGCATGGGGCTTAGTCGTCCAGCGCGGCGCTGTCGGTGGCGGCGGCCAGCTCGGCCTCTTCGGCCTCGGCAATGGCGCGGCGCTCGGCCTCGTCCATTTGGTCCTTGGCTTTGCGGGCCTGGTGGTAGGCCAGGCCGGTACCGGCAGGGATCAGGCGCCCCACAATGACGTTTTCCTTCAGACCACGCAGCTCGTCGCGTTTGCCCATGATGGCCGCCTCCGTGAGCACGCGGGTCGTTTCCTGGAAGGACGCTGCCGAGATGAACGAGTCGGTGGACAGCGAGGCCTTGGTGATCCCCAGCAGGATGTTGGAGTACGTGGCCGGGATCTTGCCCTCGCGCTGCATCGCCTCGTTGGTGTTGAGGATCTCGGAGCGCTCCACCTGCTCGCCCTGGATGTAGGTGGTTTCGCCCGGGTTCTCCACCACGACGCGGCGCAGCATCTGGCGCACGATCACTTCAATATGCTTGTCGTTGATCTTCACACCCTGCAGGCGGTACACGTCCTGCACCTCATCGACGATGTAGCGTGCCAGCTCTTCGATGCCCAGCAGGCGCAGGATGTCCTGCGGATCGGCCGGGCCATCGACGATGTGCTCGCCCTTGTTCACCACCTGGCCCTCGTGCACCAGCACGTTTTTCTCTTTGGGGATGAGCTCTTCCCAGACATGGCCATCGGGGTCGGTGATCTGCAGACGCACCTTGCCTTTGGTTTCCTTGCCGAACGAGATGGTGCCGGTTTGCTCGGCCAGCGTGCCCTTGTCCTTGGGCGTACGCGCTTCGAACAGCTCGGCCACGCGGGGCAGACCACCGGTAATGTCGCGCGTTTTCTGGCCTTCGACGGGGATACGGGCCAGCACTTCGCCGGGGCCCACTTCCTGGCCGTCGCGCACCTGGATCAGCGCGCCCACCTGGAAGCCAATGGCCACAGGCAGCTCGGTGCCGGGGATCTTGACCTCTTTGCCTTCGGCATCGAGCAAACGCACCAGCGGGCGCACCACCTTGGTGGAGCCACGGCGCTTGGGATCGATCACCACCAGCGTGGACAGGCCGGTCACATCGTCCACCTGCTTGGCCACAGTCAAGCCTTCTTCGATGTTTTCGAACTTGGCCGTACCGGCGTACTCGGTGATGATGGGGCGCGTCAGCGGATCCCAATGCGCCAAGATAGCGCCAGCCTTGATGACCTCGTCGGGCTTGATGTTCAGCACCGCGCCATAGGGCACCTTGTGGCGCTCACGCTCACGACCGTTGTCGGAAATGATGATCTCACCCGAACGCGAAATCACCACCAGCTCGCCCTTGTTGTTGGTTACATAGCGCATGGTGGCGTTGAAGCCAATCGTGCCGTTGGACTTGGCCTCCACATTCGACTGCACGGCAGCGCGCGAGGCGGCACCACCGATGTGGAACGTGCGCATGGTCAGCTGCGTGCCGGGTTCGCCAATGGACTGCGCGGCGATCACGCCCACGGCCTCGCCCAAGTTCACCAGACCGCCACGACCCAGATCACGGCCATAGCACTTGGCGCACAGACCGTAGCGCGTTTCGCAGGTCAGGGCGGTACGCACCTTGATCTCGTCCACGCCAGCGGCTTCCAGCTCATCCAAGATGAACTCGTTGAGCAGCGTGCCCGCCGGCAGCAGCAGCTCTTGGGTTTCGGGGCTGTGCAGGTCTTCGGCAGTGGTACGGCCCAGCACACGGTCGCGCAGGGATTCGATCACTTCACCGCCCTCGACGATGGCGCGCATCACCGTGCCGTTGGAGGTGGCGCAATCGTCCTCGGTCACCACCAGGTCTTGCGTCACGTCCACCAGACGACGGGTCAGGTAACCCGAGTTGGCCGTCTTCAACGCCGTATCCGCCAGACCCTTACGGGCACCGTGCGTGGAGATGAAGTACTGCAACACGTTCAGACCTTCGCGGAAGTTGGCCGTGATGGGGGTCTCGATAATCGAGCCATCGGGCTTGGCCATCAGACCCCGCATACCGGCCAGCTGACGAATCTGCGCCGCCGAACCACGCGCGCCCGAGTCGGCCATCATGTAGATGGCGTTGAACGACTCTTGATCGACTTCGTTGCCATGGCGGTCGATGGTCTTTTGCACCTTGAGCTGGTCCATCATCACCTTGGAGACGTCGTCACCGGCCTTGCCCCAGATGTCCACCACCTTGTTGTAGCGCTCGCCGGCGGTCACCAGACCGGAAACATACTGCTGCTCGATCTCTTTGACCTCGGTCTCGGCGCGCGCCAAGATGTCGGCCTTTTGCGGTGGCACCAGCATGTCGTCGATCGCCACCGAGAAGCCCGCGTGCGTGGCCAAACGGAAACCGTTTTGCAGCAGCTTGTCGGCCAGCACCACGGTGTCCTTCAAACCACACTGGCGGAACGAGGCGTTGATCAGCTTAGAGATTTCCTTTTTTTTCAGCGCCTTGTTCAGGTTGCTGAAAGACAGGCCCTTGGGCAGGATTTCCGACAGCAGCGCACGGCCCACCGTGGTGTCGACCAGCTTGGTTTCGGGCACGAACTCGCCGCTGATTTTGTCCTTGACCCAGTCGGTCAGGCGCACGCTGATTTTGGCGTGCAGCTCGACCTGGTCGGCATCCAGCGCGCGTTGCACTTCGCCCACGTCGGTGAACACCATGCCCTCGCCCTTGCCGTTGATCTTTTCGCGGGTGGCGTGGTACAGGCCCAGCACCACGTCTTGCGAAGGCACGATGGAGGGCTCGCCCGAAGCGGGGAACAGCACGTTGTTGGAAGCCAGCATCAGCGCACGCGCTTCCATCTGCGCCTCCACGGACAGCGGCACGTGAACAGCCATCTGGTCACCGTCGAAGTCGGCGTTGAACGCCGCGCAAACGAGGGGGTGCAGCTGAATGGCCTTGCCTTCAATCAGGATCGGCTCAAAGGCCTGGATACCCAAACGGTGCAGCGTGGGCGCGCGGTTGAGCATGATGGGGTGCTCTTTGATCACCTCTTCCAAGATGTCCCACACCACCGGGGTGCCCGATTCCACTTCCTTCTTGGCGGCCTTGATGGTGGTGGCAATGCCCATGGCCTCCAGGCGCGAGAAGATGAAGGGCTTGAACAGCTCCAAAGCCATCAGCTTGGGCAGACCGCACTGGTGCAGCTTGAGGTACGGGCCCACGGTAATCACCGAGCGACCCGAGTAGTCCACACGCTTACCCAGCAAGTTCTGGCGGAAGCGACCGCCCTTGCCCTTGATCATGTCGGCCAGCGACTTCAGCGCGCGCTTGTTGGCGCCCGTCATGGCCTTGCCACGGCGACCGTTGTCCAGCAGCGAGTCCACGGCTTCTTGCAGCATGCGCTTTTCGTTGCGCGCGATGATTTCCGGGGCCTTGAGCTCCAGCAGACGGCGCAGACGCGAGTTGCGGTTGATGACGCGGCGGTACAGGTCGTTCAGGTCAGACGTGGCAAAGCGGCCACCGTCCAGCGGCACCAGCGGGCGCAGATCGGGCGGCAGCACGGGCAGCACGTCCAGCACCATCCACTCGGGCTTGATGCCCGATTTCTTGAACGCTTCCAGCACTTTGAGGCGCTTGGCATTTTTCTTGACCTTGGCTTCCGAGCCGGTCAGGTCACCGCGCAGGCGCTCGATTTCGGAGTCCAGCTCGATGCCTTCGAGCAGCTCCTTGATGCCCTCGGCGCCCATCTTGGCGACGAATTCGTCGTAGCCGTACTCTTCGCACTTGGCGTCGTAATCGTCCTCGCTCATGATTTCGCGCTTTTTCAGCGGCGTCATGCCGGGGTCGGTGACCACATAGGCTTCAAAGTAGAGCACGCGCTCGATGTCGCGCAGCGTCATGTCCAGCACCAGGCCCAGACGCGAGGGCAGCGACTTCAGGAACCAGATGTGCGCGCAAGGTGCGGCCAGGTCGATGTGGCCCATGCGCTCGCGGCGCACCTTGGTCTGCGTGACTTCAACGCCGCACTTTTCGCAGATCACACCGCGGTGCTTGAGGCGCTTGTACTTGCCGCACAGGCATTCGTAGTCTTTCACGGGGCCAAAAATCTTGGCGCAGAACAGACCATCGCGCTCGGGCTTGAAGGTGCGGTAGTTGATGGTCTCGGGCTTTTTCACCTCACCAAAAGACCAAGAACGGATTTTCTCGGGCGAAGCCAGGCCGATCTTGATGGCATCGAAATGCTCATCGGGCGTGAACTGCTTGAACAGGTCGAGTAGCGATTTCATATGACTCTTTCCCTTTTTCAAAAACTATAGCTGTTGGCGCTTTATTTGGAAGGATTTGCGATAGCTATCTACCGCAAATCCTTGATCCATCAGCGCCAGGCGCTCACTTTTTATTAAGCCTTAGGAGCGTTCGAGTTCAATGTCCAGACCCAAGGAGCGGATTTCCTTGACCAGCACGTTGAACGACTCGGGCATGCCTGCCTCGATGGCGTGCTCGCCCTTGACGATGGACTCGTACACCTTGGTACGGCCTTGCACGTCGTCGGACTTGACGGTGAGCATTTCCTGCAGCACATAAGCGGCGCCGTAGGCTTCCAGCGCCCACACTTCCATCTCACCAAAACGCTGACCACCAAACTGGGCCTTACCGCCCAGGGGCTGCTGCGTCACCAGCGAGTACGGGCCGGTAGAGCGCGCGTGCATCTTGTCATCGACCAAGTGGTGCAGCTTCAGGTAGTGCATGTAGCCGATGGTGGTCGGACGCTCAAACTGCTCGCCGGTACGACCGTCAAACAGATAGGCTTGGGTGCGGGTTTCGGTCAAGCCCTTGCGCTCTTTGAGCTCGTCGGGGTAGGCCAGCTTGAGCATGTCCTTGATCTCGGCTTCCGAAGCGCCATCGAACACCGGCGAGGCAAATGGCACGCCATCCTTGAGGTTGTGCGCCATGTCCATGAGGACGTCGTCGCTCAGATCAGAGAAGTCCTGCTCGCGGCCACGGGCCTTGTAGATGTCTTCCAGGAAGGCGCGCACTTCAGCGGCCTTGGCTTCTTGCTGCAGCATGTCGCCAATGCGCTGACCCAGGCCCTTGCCGGCCCAGCCCAAGTGCACTTCCAGCACCTGACCGATGTTCATACGCGAGGGCACGCCCAGCGGGTTGAGCACGATGTCGGCGGTGGTGCCGTCGGCCAGGTAGGGCATGTCTTCCACGGGCACGATCTTGGAAACCACACCCTTGTTGCCGTGGCGGCCGGCCATCTTGTCACCGGGCTGCAGGCGGCGCTTGACGGCCAGGTACACCTTGACCATCTTGAGCACGCCAGCGGGCAGCTCGTCGCCTTGCGTCAACTTCTTGCGCTTTTCTTCAAAGGCCAGGTCGAACTCATGGCGCGTTTGCTCCATGGCGTTCTTCATGGATTCGAGCTGGGCGGCAACGGTCTCGTCGGCGGGGCGGATGTCGAACCAGTGGAATTTCTCCACACCGGCCAGGTACTCGGCGGTAATGACCGAGCCTTTGGCCAGCTTTTGCGGGCCACCGTTGGCTTTTTTGCCCACCAGCAGTTTCTCGATCCGGTCGAACGCGTCCAGCTCCACGATGCGCAGCTGGTCGTTCAGGTCCAGGCGGAAGCGCTTGAGTTCGTCGTCGATGATCTGCTGGGCGCGCTTGTCGCGCTGAATGCCCTCGCGGGTGAAGACTTGCACGTCGATCACGGTGCCCGACGAGCCCTGGTCCACGCGCAGCGAGGTGTCCTTCACGTCGGAAGCCTTCTCGCCGAAGATGGCGCGCAGCAGCTTTTCTTCAGGAGTGAGCGTGGTTTCACCCTTGGGTGTCACCTTACCGACCAGCACGTCGCCGGGCTGCACTTCGGCACCCACGTAGATAATGCCGGACTCGTCCAGACGATTGAGCTGGGTTTCGCTCAGGTTGGGGATGTCGCGCGTGATTTCTTCGGCACCCAGCTTGGTGTCGCGTGCCATGACCACCAGCTCTTCGATGTGGATCGAGGTGTAGCGGTCTTCGGCCACGACTTTTTCGGAGATCAGGATCGAGTCTTCGAAGTTGTAGCCGTTCCAAGGCATGAAGGCGATCAGCATGTTCTGACCGATGGCGATTTCGCCCAGATCGGTCGAAGCGCCGTCGGCCACCACATCGCCCTTGGCCAGCACATCGCCCTTTTTGACGATGGGACGCTGGTGGATGTTGGTGTTCTGGTTGGAACGCTGGTACTTGATCAGGTTGTAGATGTCCACACCGACTTCACCGGCCACGGCTTCGCTGTCGTTGACGCGAATCACAATGCGGGTGGCATCGACGTAGTCCACGATACCGCCGCGACGCGCGGTCACCACCGTGCCCGAGTCCACAGCGGCCACGCGCTCGATACCGGTGCCGACCATGGGCTTTTCAGGACGCAGCACAGGCACGGCCTGGCGCGACATGTTGGCACCCATCAAGGCGCGGTTGGCGTCGTCGTGCTCTAGGAACGGAATCAGCGAAGCGGCCACCGACACGATCTGCGCCGGCGACACGTCCATGTACTGCACGCGCTCGGGCGACAGCAAGGTCGATTCACCTTCTTCACGGGCCGACACCAAATCGCCGACCAAGCGACCTTCGGCATCCAGCTCGGCGTTGGCCTGGGCGATGATGTACTTGCCTTCTTCAATCGCGGACAGGTAGTCGATCTCATTGGTCACCTTGCCATCGACCACGCGGCGGTAAGGGGTTTCGATGAAGCCGTACTCGTTCAAACGCGCGTACAGCGACAGCGAATTGATCAGGCCAATGTTCGGACCTTCCGGCGTTTCGATAGGGCACACGCGGCCATAGTGGGTGACGTGCACGTCACGCACCTCAAAACCGGCACGCTCGCGCGTCAAACCACCCGGGCCCAGGGCCGAGACGCGGCGCTTGTGGGTGATTTCAGCCAGCGGGTTGGTCTGGTCCATGAACTGCGACAGCTGGGACGCACCGAAAAACTCTTTGAGCGCTGCAGAAATCGGCTTGGAGCTGATCAGGTCGTGCGGCATGAGGGGTTCTTGCTCGGCCTGGCCCAGACGTTCCTTCACGGCTTTTTCGATACGCGCCAGACCGGTGCGGTACTGGTTTTCGGCCAGCTCGCCCACGCAGCGCACGCGGCGGTTGCCCAGGTGGTCGATGTCGTCCACTTGGCCTTTGCCGTTGCGCAAGTCCACCAGAATTTTCACCACGGCCAAGATGTCCTCGTTGGACAGCACCATGGCACCGGTGGACTCTTCGCGGCCCACGCGGGCATTGAACTTCATGCGCCCAACACGCGACAGATCGTAGGTATCGGGGTTGTAGAACAGGCGCTGGAACAGGGCCTGCACGGCATCTTCGGTGGGCGGCTCGCCAGGACGCATCATGCGGTAGATGGCCACGCGCGCCGCCAGCTCATCGACGGTTTCATCGGTGCGCAGGGTTTGCGAGATGTAGGCACCTTGATCCAGCTCGTTGGTGTGCAGGCATTGCACATCAGCGATATGCGCAGCACGCATTTTCTTGAGCAGTGTTTCGGTCAGCTCTTCGTTGGCCTTAGCCAAGATCTCGCCAGTGTCTGGATCGATCACATTTTTGGCCAGCACACGCCCCAGCAGGAAGTCTTCTGGCACGCTGATGAACTTCGTGCCCGATTGTTCCAACTCGCGCGTATGGCGCGCGGTGATGCGCTTGTCCTTGGCCACCACAACTTTGCCCGACTTGTCG
This sequence comes from Comamonas sp., assembly GCA_028690035.1. Classification (GTDB taxonomy): domain Bacteria; phylum Pseudomonadota; class Gammaproteobacteria; order Burkholderiales; family Burkholderiaceae_C; genus Comamonas. Next base: position 192,552 of record JAQVCA010000005.1, read on the forward strand.
GCAATGTCAAAACGCGCCACTTCGCCCTTCAGGCGATCGGCCACGAATTCCATCTGCGCGCCTGAATCCATCAAGCGGAAGTTATCGTTCACAAAGAAGTGCGCCAGGATTTGCTCAGGGTTCATGCCAATGGCTTTGAGCAAAATCGTCACCGGCATCTTGCGGCGACGGTCCACGCGGAAGAACAGCAGGTCTTTGGGGTCAAACTCAAAATCCAGCCAAGAACCGCGGTAAGGGATGATGCGGGCGCTGAACAGCAGCTTACCCGAGCTGTGCGTCTTGCCTTTGTCGTGCTCAAAAAACACGCCGGGCGAGCGGTGCAGCTGCGAGACGATCACACGCTCGGTGCCATTGACAATGAACGAGCCTTTTTCGGTCATCAGGGGCACTTCGCCCATATAGACCTCTTGCTCCTTGACTTCTTTGACCACCTTGTTTTGCGCAGTGGACGACTCACGGTCGTAAATAATCAGCTGCACCTTGGCACGCACCGCCGAGGAGTAGGTCAAACCACGGGTTTGGCATTCGCGCACATCGAAAACCGGCTTAGCGAGGTTGTACTCGACAAACTTCATCTCCACAAAACCGTTGTGCGAGACGATGGGGAAAGCCGAGTTGAATGCGGCCTGCAGGCCCTCATCGGTACGTTTTTTGGGGGCTACGTCTGCTTGCAGAAATGCGGTGTAAGCATCTTTTTGCATCTGCAGCAGGTAAGGCACTTCGAGCACGCTATCGCGACTGCCGAAACTTTTGCGAATCCGCTTGCGTTCGGTGTAAGAATAGGCCATGAGATCTCCGGGCAAAGACATGAGTCCTGGGTCTGGGGCGACACTGCCCGGCAAAAGTGGACGCTACTTTTGCCGGCTTGGCGGTTGGCCACTACCAACCAATGGCGGACGGCGATGCATTGCACATCGCCCGAGCCAAGGTATCTTCTGCTGTCGGGGTGCCAGAAGACACGAGAAAATCCAGACTACTGGACTTTCTCGTGCGCTCTCACGCAGCTTGAATGCATATTGCACAGGCGCCAAAGGCTGGAGGCTCTTGCGAGCTCTCCAGCCTTAGGAAAGATGGCTCAATTACTTGAGTTCAGCCTTAGCGCCAGCGTCAACCAGCTTCTTCACAGCAGCTTCAGCGTCGGCCTTAGGAGCGGCTTCCTTCACGGTCTTGGGTGCGCCATCGACCAGATCCTTGGCTTCTTTCAGGCCCAGACCAGTGATTTCACGCACAGCCTTGATCACCGAAACCTTGTTGGCGCCGGCATCTTGCAACACCACGTCAAACTCGGTTTTTTCTTCAGCGACAGCAGCACCGGCAGCAGCACCGGCAGCAGGAGCGGCCATAGCAGCAGCGCTCACGCCAAATTTCTCTTCAATTGCCTTGACCAGGTCGTTCAGTTCCAGGACGGTCATGCTGTCCAGGGCGGTCAAGAATGCGTCTTTATCGAATGCCATTTTGATTTCCTAACAAGATTGGTTGGTTGTTGCTGCGCTTAAGCTTAAGCTTCAGCAGCAGGTTCGCCTTCGCCCTTTTTGGCCGCCAAAGCGCCCAACACCACAGCAGTGCGGGAGATGGGGGACATGAGCAGGCCGCACAATTGCGCCAGCAACACGTCTTTCGAGGGGATATTGGCCAGCTCTTTCACGCCATTGACGTCTAGGGACTTGCCTGCAAACGCACCGCCACGGATGACCAATTTATCGTTGGTCTTGGCGAAATCGGCCACCACCTTGGCGGCAGCGACTGCGTCTTCAGAGAAGCCATAGACCAGCGGGCCGGTCATCTGGTCGGCCACAACGTCAAACTGGCTGCCAGCCACAGCACGGCGGGCCAGGGTGTTTTTCAACACACTCAGGCTCACACCCTTGCTACGGGCATCAGCACGCAGTTTGGTCATATCGGCGACCGTGATGCCGCGGTATTCCGCGATCACAAGCGTTTGAGCTTTAGCGGCGAGGCTGGTCACTTCATTGATGACCGCTTCTTTCTCACTGCGATTCAGACTCAAGGTCTACTCCTTCGTATGCGCACTTGCGAAAATCGTTCGTGCGCGCTCTTGGGTATGCAGCGACCAACTGTTAGAAAGAGCATATGTCTTCCATCTGCAGCAGGTTCGCCATCTACGCTGGCTAACATTAAGCACCAGGGAAAAGTCCCGTGCACCAGCGGTCTTGGATGGCCTATGCACAAGTGCATAGCCCACCACATCCGGTTTTTAGGTAACCGGAGATTATAGCAAAATTATGCTGCAATGGTTTGCGTATCCACACGAACGCCAACGCCCATCGTAGACGAAAGCGCTACCTTGCGCAGGTACACACCCTTGCTGGTGGCTGGCTTGGCCTTATTCAAGGCATCAAGAAGCGCCGCCAAGTTACCCTGCAGCTTGGCATCGTCAAACGAACGGCGACCAATAGTGCTATGCACGATACCGGCTTTATCAACACGGAACTGCACTTGACCTGCTTTGGCGTTCTTCACTGCCGTGGCGACATCCGGGGTTACCGTACCAACCTTCGGGTTAGGCATCAGGCCACGTGGACCCAGGATCTGACCCAAAGTACCCACGACACGCATGGCGTCGGGAGCAGCAATGACCACATCGAAAGGCATATCGCCAGCCTTGACCATAGCAGCCAAGTCATCCATACCAACGATGTCTGCTCCAGCGGCCTTAGCTTCTTCAGCCTTGGCACCTTGTGCAAACACGGCCACACGCGTTGTCTTGCCCGTACCATTTGGCAGTACTACAGCACCACGCACCACTTGATCCGATTTACGAGCATCCACACCCAACTGCACAGCCACATCGATGGACTCATCGAACTTAGCGGTAGCAGCATCCTTCACCAGAGCGACGGCTTCAGCGAAGGGGTACAAGCGGTTTGCATCCACTTTGCCCTGGAGGGCTTTTTGTTTCTTGGTCAATTTGGCCATATCACACACCCTCCACAATCACACCCATGGAACGGGCCGAACCGGCCAGCGTACGCACAGCAGCATCCATATCGGCTGCTGTCATGTCCTTGAGCTTAGTCTTGGCAATTTCTTCCAACTGCTCGCGGGTGATCTTACCGACCTTGGCTTTCAAGGGGTTCGCAGAACCCTTGTCCAGCTTTGCAGCCTTTTTGATCAGCACTGCTGCAGGTGGCGACTTGATGACAAAAGTGAAGCTTTTGTCTGCAAAAGCAGTAATCACCACAGGTAGAGGCAGACCAGGCTCAATACCCTGGGTCTGTGCGTTGAACGCCTTGCAGAACTCCATGATATTAAGACCACGCTGACCCAATGCGGGGCCAATCGGAGGGGATGGATTGGCTTTACCAGCTGGCACTTGCAGCTTGATGAAGCCGACGATTTTTTTCGCCATAAGGATCTCCTTGCGGGTATAACGCACCAAGGTTTGTGTAGCCAAGGGCTTCCCGGGGGTTAGGGCTTTTTCTTTTTACACGCGAGCCCAGAACACGTGTTTACAATTTTGTTAGGCCGCTGAGCGACTCATCACACTAAATATATATTATGTCTTCTCAACCTGAGAAAACTCCAGCTCGACGGGTGTGGATCGACCAAAAATAGCAACAGAAACACGCAAGCGATTTTTTTCGTAATTCACTTCTTCAACCGACCCATTAAAGTCAGTGAACGGCCCCTCTTTGACGCGAACCAGCTCACCAACCATAAATTCGATTTTATGGCGAGGCTTATCTGCGCCCTCCTGCACTTGATCAACGATTTTCTGAATTTCAGCTTCGGAAATAGGCACAGGACGATTTTTTGCACCGCCAACAAAGCCTGTCACCTTGCTGGTATGTTTGACTAGGTGCCATGTATCGTCTTCCATCACCATCTCAACGAACACATAGCCAGGGAAAAGACGACGCTCAGTAGTCTTGCGTTTGCCATTGCGCATCTCAACCACTTCTTCTGTGGGAACTAAGATACGACCAAACTTTTTTTCCATTCCCAAGCGTTGAATACGCTCGGTAATGTTGCGCTCTACCGCCTTTTCCATGCCCGAATAAGCATGAACGATATACCAGCGCATATCAGGGTTGGAAGATGCAGTTACCAAGCCAGCAATCACCTCAGAACCAGTTTCCATTGCATCTGTCATTAGCCTCTCCAGCCCAGAACCAAGTCGTACAGTAGCCACTCAAGCGTCTTGTCAGTTAACCACAAGAACAGTGCCATCACCACAGCAAAAGCAAACACGTAGAGAGTCATCTGCATGCTCTCTTTGCGCGTAGGCCAGACAACTTTTTTAACTTCTTTCCAAGAGTCCTTAGAAAAAGCAATTAATTGCTTACCATGCTCGGACAAAAAAAATACGATCGCTGCGGCAACTAACCCCATCAACAGCACCAGCCACTGCACCCACTCACCTTGCCGTGAAAGTGCATAGAAAGCCGCAATGGCTGCCGCAACCAAAAAAACGGCTGCTGCCAATTTTGCCTTATCGGCCCCGGCACTTACTGTTTCAACCTGAGATGTAGCCATGTTTTATATATCGTTGCTGCAGGCGCAGAACTTATAGACACCGAAGCCCGCCAAATGGGCGGGCTTGGAGCAATTACCACGTTAAGTGGTGGCAGGGGCAGTAGGAATCGAACCTACAACCTTCGGTTTTGGAGACCGACGCTCTGCCAATTGAGCTATACCCCTAGACCCTAAAAATTAAGCAATGATCTTGGCAACCACGCCGGCGCCCACAGTGCGGCCACCTTCGCGGATAGCGAAACGCAGACCTTCTTCCATAGCGATGGGGGCGATCAGCTTGACAGTGATCGACACGTTGTCGCCAGGCATCACCATTTCCTTGTCGGCGGGCAGCTCGATAGAGCCGGTCACGTCGGTGGTACGGAAGTAGAACTGAGGACGGTAGTTATTGAAGAACGGAGTGTGGCGACCGCCTTCGTCCTTGCTCAACACGTACACCTCAGCGGTGAAGTGGGTGTGGGGCTTGATGGAGCCGGGCTTGCACAGCACTTGGCCGCGTTCCACGTCTTCACGCTTGGTGCCGCGCAGCAGCAGACCGACGTTGTCACCAGCTTGACCTTGGTCCAGCAGCTTGCGGAACATTTCCACGCCCGTAACGGTGGTCTTGACGGTGTCTTTGATACCGACGATTTCGATTTCTTCACCAACCTTGACGATGCCGCGCTCGACGCGACCGGTCACCACGGTACCGCGACCAGAGATCGAGAACACGTCTTCCACAGGCATCAGGAAGGTGCCGTCCACAGCGCGCTCAGGCGTGGGGATGTAGCTGTCCAGGGCTTCAGCCAGTTTGATCACAGCCGCTTCACCGATGGGCGATTGGTCGCCTTCCAGGGCCAGCTTGGCCGAGCCACGGATGATGGGGGTGTCGTCACCAGGGAATTCGTATTTGTCCAGCAGCTCGCGCACTTCCATTTCGACCAGCTCCAGGAGCTCTTCGTCGTCCACCATGTCGCACTTGTTCAGGAACACGATGATGTAAGGCACACCCACTTGGCGAGCCAGCAGAATGTGCTCGCGGGTCTGGGGCATGGGGCCGTCAGCGGCCGAGCACACCAAGATAGCGCCGTCCATCTGGGCCGCACCGGTGATCATGTTCTTCACATAGTCGGCGTGGCCGGGGCAGTCCACGTGGGCGTAGTGGCGCGTAGCGGTTTCGTACTCGACGTGCGAAGTGTTGATGGTGATACCACGGGCCTTTTCTTCGGGCGCGTTGTCGATCTGGGAGTAGTCACGGGCTTCGCCGCCGAAGTGCTTGGACAGCACGGTAGCGATAGCAGCCGTCAGGGTGGTTTTACCGTGGTCCACGTGACCGATGGTGCCCACGTTGACGTGGGGCTTGGTGCGCTCGAACTTTTCTTTTGCCATTTTTTCGACTCCGAAAAAAATCAAATGTCAACAACGCTTACGGCGCAACCCTTTTGACGAGTAAACACCTATTTGGTGCCCATGGGCAGGATCGAACTGCCGACCTCTCCCTTACCAAGGGAGTGCTCTACCACTGAGCCACATGGGCATTAAGCCTTACAGCAATATACAAACTGGAGCGGGAGACGGGAATCGAACCCGCGTCATCAGCTTGGAAGGCTGGGGTTCTACCATTGAACTACTCCCGCAGTTCGATCACCGAATCAAGCAATTGCTTGAAATTGGTGGAGGAGGCTGGATTCGAACCAGCGTAGGCGTTAACCAACAGATTTACAGTCTGTCTCCTTTAGCCACTCGGACACTCCTCCGAAAACTTTTCAAGTATAGCAGATTTTTACCATACTTTAAACTTGGTGCGGCTGGCGGGGATCGAACCCACGACCCTTGGCTTCGGAGGCCAATACTCTATCCACTGAGCTACAGCCGCAATCACCGCCACAACGCACAAAAGCAAAAATCTTCAGCGCGCATTATAACTCATTTTTTACACCAAGATCAACTCACCTGTTTTGCACAACACACAACCCAAGGCCTTGCAAATACAACCGCGCCAACGCCATCCCTTGCTTTTCCAGCGGAAAACTAGCTTGCCGCAACATCCAAGCGTAGAGCAGCCCATCAAATAGTGATTGCAACCCCCTGGCAGCCAGTGCAGCATCAACAGATCTTGCCTGCGGGAGCTCGGCAAAAGCCATCGCGAGCTCATGCTCTAGCAAGCGCACAAAACAATCAGACCCAGCTACCCAGTGCTGTTGAACGGCAGCAAGCTCACCAACGTGCTCCACTTTCAACATGGCAATCTCGAACACTGTGCGCGTCCGCGCATCATTTTCGACCGCACAAAAGAGCAGCTCCAGACTGGCAAGCACACGCTCAACGGGCGTACATTCTTGCTCTGAGACAGCGCCCAGCACGCGCTCTATGGGCAGAGTGGCGCGCTGCATCATGGCGGCAAACAGCGCCAACTTATCCTTGAAATGCCAATAGATAGCTCCGCGCGTTAAAGACGCCTGTTTCGCCACGTCTGCCAGCGAGGCACCAGAAACACCATGCGCATGAAATACCTGCTCAGCAGCATCAAGTAACCGATGCCGCGTCACTTCTGCATCTTCCTTAGTGCGCCGAGCCATAACTTCCTCGCAGATACAACAAGCCAATAGGCCTAACCAGAACCCCTTTACAATCTTTCATTATACATTCATGAATGTATGTAAATTTTGGGCATACGTGCTATTGCAGACTACCCGTAGGCCCTTCAATACTTCAGCCAAAAGACTGCAAAGAGCTACCATGCCCCACCACACACACAAGCACTCACACCTGCATCGAGTTCCGACACCTGTACACCTACGCTGCTTACAGATACTCGCCCTGAGCAGCATAGTGACGCTAACAGCGTGCAGTGGTGATGAAGGAAAAACAACGGGGTCAACAAAGGCACCGCCAGCACAACAAGTGCCTGTTGGAGTAATGGTCGCCACACCAAGCGAGATTGGGGTACTCACAGAGCTGCCCGGCCGGGTCGAGGCATCACGGGTAGCTCAAGTTCGAGCGCGTACTGCAGGCATCCTGCAAAAGCGCCTCTTCCAAGAAGGCTCTGACGTGAAAGCTGGCCAGTTGCTGTTTCAGATTGACGCCGCCCCATACGAAGCCGCCGTACAAAACGCTCAAGCGACACTGGCTCGAGCTGAAGCCAATGAGTTGCAGGCAGCTACTCAGTTCAAGCGCTTCAAACCACTGGCTTCAGCACAAGCCATTAGCCAGCAAGACTTTGACAATGCACAGGCTTCTCTCCAGCAAGCACAAGCAGAGATTAAAGCAGCACAAGCCAGTCTGCGCACTGCCCAAATCAACTTGGGCTATGCCAAAGTCAGCGCCCCAATTGCAGGTCGCATTGGACGCGCGTTAGTCACAGAAGGCGCTCTGGTTGGGCAAGGCGAAGCCACGCCCTTGGCTGTTGTTCAGCAGATCGATCCGGTGTACATCAACTTCACACAGCCTGCGGCAGAAGCCTTCCAACTGCGCAAGGCACTACAGTCTGGAGCCCTCAAATCAAGTGGCAAAGAAGTGGCCACTGTACAAGTCGTTCTTGAAGATGGCAGTCTTTACGCACATAGTGGCAAATTGCTATTCACCGATTTAACCGTCGACTCCAATACTGGCCAGATGGCCCTGCGTGCAGAAGTCCCTAACCCAGACGGACTGCTGCTGCCCGGGCTGTATGTGCGCATTCGCATGGAGCAAGCGCAAGCCGATAACGCTATAGCTTTGCCGCAGCAAGCTGTCACCCGTACAGACCAAGGTAACTTCGTCACGGTTGTGGATGCAGCAGGCAAAACCGAACGACGCGCGGTGCAGATCACTATGGCACGCAACAACCAATGGTTGGTGCAAAGCGGCCTGCAGGCGGGTGAACAGGTGATGGTGGATGGCTTCCAGAAGCTGCAGATGCTGCCGCCTGGCACCCTGGTCAAAGCAGTGCCCTGGCAAGCACCGAACACCGTACCCAGCACCAGCACAGCTCCTGCCAATACTGCACCTAAAGCTGACTAACCCGGGAAGTACCCATGGCTAAGTTTTTTATTGATCGCCCCATCTTTGCCTGGGTGATCGCCTTGTTTGTGTGTGTATTGGGGCTCGTGGCGATCAAGCAACTACCAATCGCTCAGTACCCTCCTGTGGCACCTCCCACCATCGTGGTGAGTGCGGCCTACCCCGGCGCCTCCGCGCAGACACTGGAAGACAGCGTACTCTCGGTCATTGAGCGCGAGATGAACGGGTCACCCGGTTTGATTTACATGGAGTCCATCGCGCAAGCCGATGGCACCGGCAGCATCACCATCAGTTTTGAACCTGGTACCGACCCAGACCTTGCCCAGGTGGATGTGCAGAACCGACTTGCACGCGCCACACCTCGCCTGCCAGCGGTTGTGACGCAGCAAGGGGTACGTGTGGATAAGTCACGCTCCAATTTTTTGTTGTTCACGATGCTGTCTTCGAAAAATCCCGATATCGATACAGCTTCCTTGAGCGACTATGCAGCACGCAACGTAGTGCCCGAGTTGCAGCGTATCCCAGGCATTGGTCAAGTCCAGCTGTTTGGCGCTGAACGTGCCATGCGTATCTGGCTAGATCCCGCCAAGCTGACGGGCTTTGCCCTCACGCCAGCAGACGTCACAGCAGCCATCCGTGCACAAAACGCGCAAGTGGCCAGTGGCACTATGGGCGACTTACCCAACATTACCGGACAAGGCATTGCAGCCACGGTCGTGGTCAATGGGCAGTTGAGTAATGCCGAGCAGTTTGGCAACATCGTGCTACGCGCCCAGCCCGATGGCTCCACAGTACGCCTGCGGGACGTTGCACGCATTGAGCTGGGCAGCCAAGGCTATGCCACCTCCGCACGATTGAATGGCGAACCCGCAGTGGGCATGGGGGTGCAGCTATCTCCCTCTGGCAATGCCCTGCAAGCATCCAAGGATGTGCAAGCCAAATTGGAGGAACTCAAGCGCTTTTACCCGGAAGGTGTCACCTCCATCATCCCCTATAACAGCGCCCGCTTTATTGAAATTTCCATCACCCAAGTGGTGCAGACCCTGCTAGAAGCAGTGGCTCTGGTGTTTCTGGTGATGTTCTTGTTCTTGCAGAACTGGCGTTACACCATCATCCCCACTATCGTAGTGCCGATTGCGCTCCTGGGCACCTTTGCAGTGCTGTTGGCGCTAGGGTTTTCGATCAATGTACTGACTATGTTCGGCATGGTGCTGGTCATCGGCATCGTAGTGGACGATGCCATCGTGGTGGTGGAGAACGTTGAGCGCATCATGAGCGAAGAGGGCCTTTCGCCTCTAGAGGCCACGCGCAAAGCGATGCGCCAAATCTCTGGCGCTATCGTAGGCGTGACTGTGGTACTGATTTCGGTTTTCGTGCCTTTGGCCTTCTTTGCCGGTGCCACAGGCAACATCTACCGCCAATTTGCCACAGTGATGGTGGCCTCGATTGCGTTCTCGGCTTTTATGGCACTTTCGCTGACTCCCGCACTGTGTGCAACGCTGCTCAAGCCTGTAACGGCAGGACACCATGAAGACAAAAAAGGTTTTTTTGGTTGGTTCAACCGTGTTTTTGAGCGACTCACCAAAGGCTATCAAGGCGTTGTGGCCAATGCACTGCGCAAGACTGGTCGCTATTTAGTGATTTACGCCGCCATCATCGGTGCTGTGACTGTGGTGTACATGCGCTTGCCCACGTCTTTCCTGCCCGGAGAAGACCAAGGCATCATGATCGTCAACGTGCAGCTGCCTCCAGGCGCCACCCAAGGTCGCACCCAGGCCGTCATGGAGCAGGTCGAAGGCTTTGTACTACAACAACCTGAAGTGCAAAACATGGTCAGCGTCTTGGGCTTCAGTTTCTCCGGGCAGGGCCAGAACGCTGCATTGGCTTTCGTCACACTGAAAGACTGGGCAGAACGTACCAGCCCCGGGCAGTCGGCAGAAGCCTTGGCGGGTCGCACCATGGGTGCGCTCATGGGTGTGCGCGATGCCTTCATCTTTGCTTTGAGTCCCCCTCCCATTCCTGAACTGGGCAATGCCTCCGGTTTTACCTTCCGCCTGCAAGATCGCGGCGGCGCGGGCCACCAAGCCCTGGTCAACGCACGCAATCAACTGCTGGGCCTGGCCGCACAAAGCAAAGTGCTGGCACAAGTGCGCCCAGACGGGTTGGAGGATGCGCCCCAACTGCAAATTGACATTGATCGCGATAAGGCCAATGCCCTGGGCGTGCCATTTGAGGCCATCAACTCGGCCCTATCCACAGCTTTGGGTTCCAGCTATGTGAACGACTTTCCTAACCAGGGGCGCCTGCAGCGGGTGGTGGTGCAAGCTGATGCCCCTGGACGCATGCAGGAGTCCGATCTACTGGCTATCAACGTACGCAACCAGCAGGGCCAAGTGTTGCCACTGTCCACCTTTGCCAGTACACGCTGGATCCAAGGAGCACAGCAAACCGTGCGTTACAACGGCTACCCCGCTATGCGCATCGCTGGGTCTGCGGCACCGGGATTCAGCACCGGTGATGCCATGGCAGAGATGGAACGTCTCGCAACGCAGTTACCGACAGGCTTTGGCTATGAGTGGACAGGCCAATCGCGCGAGGAGAAGCTCGCAGGCTCCCAGGCCATCATCCTCTACGGCTTTGCCGTGCTGGCCGTATTCCTGTGCCTGGCCGCTTTATACGAAAGCTGGTCGATTCCCTTAGCCGTGATTCTGGTAGTACCGCTGGGGGTTCTGGGGGTAGTGCTTGGTACGCTGCTGCGCGGTTACGCCAACGACGTGTACTTTCAAGTGGGGTTAATCACGGTGATTGGCCTTTCAGCAAAAAATGCCATTCTGATCATCGAGTTCGCCAAGGATCTGCAGGCAGCCCAAGGCAAGAACCTGCTTGCCGCAGCCATGACAGCTGCACTGCTGCGCTTTCGCCCCATCGTCATGACATCCATGGCCTTTGGCCTGGGGGTGATACCCCTGTTCTTGGCATCAGGTGCAGGGTCTGCAAGCCAGCGCGCTATCGGCACCGGGGTACTCGGCGGCATGCTGACTGGCACGATTTTGGCCGTGATCTTTGTGCCTTTGTTCTTCGTGGTGGTACGCACCCTTTTCCAGGGCAGCACGCGCCAAATTGACATCAATCGCCGCCACGCACAAGCAGTAGGAATTGATCCGCGTAATGACTAAATTTTTCTCCCTCACTTCTATGGCTGCGCTGGCCAGCAGCGCCCTGCTGCTGGCAGGCTGCTCACTGATCCCCGCCTACGAGCGCCCTGCGCTGCCCATCCCCGAGCACTACCCCCAAACCAACGCGCAGGGCAATACCGCTGACACCGCTGCAGCCCCCCAACTGGCCTGGCAAACGTATTTCACCGATGCACCGTTGCAGCAGCTCATCGCCCTGGCACTGACCCACAACCGCGACTTGCGCGTCGCCACGCTGAACCTAGAAAAGGCACGGGCGCAATTTCAAATCCAGCGCTCAGCGCAGCTGCCACAGCTGGCTGTACAAGGCAACGCCACGCGCGGCAACAGCCAAGTGGACGGCGAGCTGGGCACCGTACTCAGCGCTGGCTTGGCCATTCCTGCCTGGGAGCTAGATTTCTTCGGTCGCATTGGCAGCCTCAAAGCGCAGGCCCTGGCCCAATACCTGGCCACCGACGAAGCACGCAAAGCCTACGAACTGGCCCTGGTGGCCAGCGTCGCACAGGCCTGGCTCACCCTGGTAGCCGACCAGGAGCTGCTCCAGCTCTCGCAGCGCACCCTGCAAACACGCCAAGCCTCCCTCGACCTGATACGGCTGCGCTGGGAAACCGGTGTGGCCTCCGAGTTGGACTATCGCCAGGCCCAGTCACTGACCGAGGGCGCACGTGCCTCCTATGCCCAGCAACAACGCCAGCAAGCGCTCAACCTGAACGCGCTGGCACTGCTGCTGGGTCAAGATGTGCCTGAAAGCATCCGCGCCCAGCTGCAAGACCTGCGCCTGGAGCGCACCGCACCGATGACCGATATTCCCGCCGGGCTGCCCTCTGCGCTGCTTACCCAACGCCCGGATATTCGCCAGGCCGAGCAAACGCTCATCGCAGCCAATGCCAACATCGGTGCTGCGCGTGCAGCCTTTTTCCCCAGCATCAGCCTGACCGGGCAATACGGTAGCGTCAGCAGCGAACTGTCTGGGCTGTTCAAAACCGGCAGCTGGGGCTTCACCACCAGTGCTGGCCTGAACCTGCCTATCTTTACCGCTGGGCGCAACCTGGCCAATTTGCGCACTTCCCAAGTGAACCGAGACATCGCGGTGGCCCAGTACGAAAAGACCATTCAAACTGCGTTCAAAGAAGTCTCGGACACCCTGGCAAGCCGCGACACCTTGAGCGAGCAGGCACGTGCGCAAGGTGCCCAGGCGGCGGCCGAGCGGCGGCGCCTAGAACTGGCCGATCTGCGCTATCGCAATGGGGTGGCCAGCTATTTGGATCTGCTCGATGCCCAGCGCGCCCTATTTGCACTGGAACAGGCCGACATCCAAACACGCTTGACACAACAGCTCAACCAGATCCAGCTGTACAAGGCTCTAGGGGGCGGCTGGCAGCAGGCCAGCACCCACATGCAAGCCCCTGCGCCCAACAGCAAAGACTAAATACTTTCAGCCACTTGCGCCTGTATTTGCTGCATCCCGGGTTGCTCGTCTTTTCACGGCAAACACACTCGGAGCATGGGCACAGGCAAAAGCCCCACCGATATAATGTGTTTTTCGGTTTTTCGCCCCATTCCAGAGAACGTCATGAGCGACACGCAACCCACTTCGTCCCACTCCAAAACCTTTTTCCTACTTTCTGCTGTCTTGGGCGTCGTCCTCAGCACTGGTTTGTACTATGTGGGTGCGCCCAGCGGTACAGCGGTCAGCACCGTGCATGACCTCGCCCAAGCCCAACGCATTCAAAAAGTGGGCATGGTGCAGCTCAAGGCCGACCAAAAAGACCGCCCTTTGGCCAATGGTGAAGGGGTCTATAAAGCGCAATGTGCGGCATGCCACGGTGCCGGCGTAGCCGGTGCTCCCGTCTTTGGCGATGCAGCTGCTTGGGGGCCACGCTTGGGCCAAGGGTTTGAGGCCTTGGTGAACTCGGCACTCAAGGGCAAGGGCGCTATGGGTGCCCAAGGCGGTGGCCAGTTCAGCGACTTGGAAATTGCTCGTGGCGTGGCCTACATGGCCAATGCCGGGGGTGGCAAGTTTGAAGAGCCCGCCGCCGCCGACAAATAAGCCGCGGCGCATCTCCCATCCCATACAAGGGCTTGCCAAATCGGCAAGCCCTTGTGCTTTATCCCCCTGACATACCCTGCGCCTGCACCAATGCCTGGGGACTACGCACAAAGCCCCCCAAACTTGGCAAGGCCTGTGCCGATACCTCTTGCAACGCAGGCCAGCGGCCCTGCTCCAGCAACTGCGCAGCCTCCAGCATGTCGGCGCTCGCCACTACGCCCAACACATCGGCGCACAGCAGGTACAGCAGTCCTTGCTCATCCATCCAGCAATCCTGCGGTGGCGCCACGCCCACTCCAGCCGTCGTGGTCAATATGCCATCGGGCTGTACACGCCACACTTGGGGCACGCTTTCCAGCTCGACGTACACGCGCTGTGGGCCATTCTGAAAAAACCAGCATCCATGTGCATCGGCAGCGTAGTTGCGCTCAATGAATGCGATCCAGCCCGCATGCTCCAGCCGCCAGCCTTTGCTCTGCGGGAAAGCGCCTTGTGCCTGCGCTGCAGCATCGCGCAACCACCAATGCCCGCGCACATCGCGCCCCAGCCAGCCGTAGCAATCGGGCACGTTGGGCCATTTCTGCATGGCCTGCTTGACGATGTCGTCCATACACGCTCCTTGATGTGCAGAGGTACCAGCCTACACTGCCAATATCTATATAAAAAATATAGCTGGTACCGCTTACCAGCAAAGCAATTCAAATATTAAATATGCGGAGATTGTTGCTGAGCAAGCGGTAACAGCTACTGTTTTTTTAAATTGTGTCCGCAAAAAAACCACCCGAAGGTGGTTTTCTCAAGGCTGACAGCTCATCACTTGACAGCCTCAACGCTGCTCAAGGCCACTCAGTGCTGGCCACGGAAGCGACGCACCGCCGCCAACTGGGCGGCCAACACAGCCAGCTCGGTCTGAGCGCGTGCCAAGTCCACATCGTTGCTGGCGCTGCGCAGGGCAGCTTCAGCAGCCGCCTTGGCTTCTTTGGCTTTTTGCTCGTCCAGATCCTTGCCTCGGATGGCGGTATCGGACAGCACAGTCACACGGTTGGGCTGCACTTCCAGAATGCCACCGGCCACGAAGACAAACTCTTCGCCGCCATCGGCCTTCTCGATACGCACCGAGCCGGGCTTGATGCGGGTGATCAGCGGGGTGTGCTTGGGCAAAATGCCCAACTCACCGGCCTCGCCGGGCAAAGCGACAAAACGCGCTGCACCCGAGAAGATGGATTCTTCGGCACTGACCACATCAACGTGGATGGTGTTCATCTTGGGGGCTCCTTAGAAAAAGCAAAACTGTCCGGCAAAGGGCGCAGGGCGAAAAATTTTTTCACCCCGCCCACCTTCACTTAGGCAGCCAGCTTCTTGGCCTTTTCGAAGGCTTCGTCGATGGTGCCGACCATGTAGAACGCCTGCTCGGGCAGGTGGTCGCACTCGCCGGCCACGATCATCTTGAAACCACGGATGGTTTCAGCCAGCGGCACGTACTTGCCAGGCGCGCCGGTAAACACTTCCGCCACGTGGAAGGGCTGCGACAGGAAACGCTGGATCTTACGAGCGCGGGCCACCGTCAGCTTGTCTTCAGGGGCCAGTTCGTCCATGCCCAGAATGGCGATGATGTCGCGCAGCTCTTTGTAGCGCTGCAGCGTGCCCTGCACGGAGCGGGCCACGCTGTAGTGCTCTTCGCCCACCACTTGGGGGTCGAGCTGGCGGCTGGTCGAGTCCAGCGGGTCCACAGCGGGGTAGATGCCCAGGGCGGCGATGTCACGCGACAGCACCACGGTGGAGTCCAAGTGGGCAAAGGTCGTGGCAGGCGAAGGGTCGGTCAAGTCGTCGGCCGGCACGTACACGGCCTGGATCGAAGTGATCGAACCCACCTTGGTCGAGGTAATGCGCTCTTGCAGCTTGCCCATTTCTTCGGCCAGCGTAGGCTGGTAGCCCACCGCCGAAGGCATACGGCCCAGCAAAGCGGACACTTCGGTACCGGCCAGGGTGTAACGGTAGATGTTGTCCACGAAGAACAACACGTCACGGCCTTCATCACGGAAGGCTTCAGCCATGGTCAGACCGGTCAGGGCCACGCGCAGACGGTTGCCCGGCGGCTCGTTCATCTGGCCATACACCATGGCCACTTTGGATTCACCCAAGTTGGCCTGGTTGACCACACCGGCATCGCTCATCTCGTGGTAGAAGTCGTTGCCCTCACGGGTACGCTCACCCACACCAGCAAACACGGACAGACCCGAGTGCGCCTTGGCGATGTTGTTGATCAACTCCATCATGTTCACGGTCTTGCCCACACCAGCACCACCGAACAGGCCAACCTTGCCGCCCTTGGCGAAGGGGCACACCAAGTCAATCACCTTGATGCCGGTTTCCAGCAGTTCCTGCGAGGGCGACAGTTCGTCGTACGCAGGCGCTTTGCGGTGGATCGAGGCGGTCAGCGCCTGATCGACGGGGCCACGCTCGTCGATGGGGTTGCCCAGCACGTCCATGATGCGGCCCAGGGTGGCCTTACCCACAGGCACGGTAATGGGGTTACCAGTGTTGGTGACCATAAGGCCACGCTTCAAACCGTCCGAAGAACCCAGGGCAATGGTACGCACCACGCCGTCGCCCAGCTGTTGCTGCACTTCCAGGGTCAGGGCCGAGCCCTCGAGTTTCAAGGCGTCGTACACCTTGGGCATCTGGTTGCGCGGGAACTCTACGTCCACCACAGCGCCGATACACTGAACAATCTTGCCTTGTACTTGAGCCATTCTCTTGCTCCAATCTGTTTGTCTGTGAAAGCTGTTACACAGCGGCAGCGCCGGCAACGATTTCCGACAGCTCAGTCGTGATCGCCGCTTGGCGCGTCTTGTTGTAGACCAGCTTCAACTCGCTGATGACGTTGCCGGCGTTGTCGGTCGCAGCCTTCATGGCCACCATGCGTGCCGATTGCTCGGAAGCCATGTTCTCGGCCACGGCTTGATACACCAAGGACTCGATATAACGCACCAGTAGATCATCGATCACGGTCTGGGCATCGGGTTCATAAATGTATTCCCACGATGCACCGGTCTTGTGCGCGCGCATGTCCTCGCTGGACAGCGGCAGCAGCTGTTCGACCACTGCCTCTTGCTTCATGGTGTTGATGAACTTGGTGTAACACAGATACACCGCGTTGATCTTGCCTTGTGCGTACTGATCCAGCAGCGTCTTCACGGGCCCAATCAGCTTTTCCAGGTGAGGCTGATCGCCCAAGCCAGTCGCTTGTGAGAGCACCTTCACACCCGAGCGGCTCAAAAAGCCCAAGCCCTTGTTGCCGATGGCCACGGCTTCCACCGTCACGCCATCTACCTGCAAGTCGCGCAGCTTGTTGGTCACAACACGCAATACGTTGGTATTCAAACCGCCGCACAAGCCCTTATCCGTGGTCACCACGATGACGCCAGCTTTCTTGACATCATGCAGCTGCATGAAAGGGTGCTTGTACTCTGGATTGGCTTCCCCCAGATGGGCGGCGATGTTGCGAACCTTCTCGCTGTAGGGGCGTGCGGCCAGCATCCGCTCCTGCGCCTTGCGCATTTTGGATGCAGCCACCATTTCCATGGCTTTGGTGATCTTCTTGGTGTTTTCCACCGAGGCGATCTTGCCGCGTATTTCCTTACCTACTGCCATAAGGCCTCCTCGTCCGGGTTAAGCGAACGACTTCTTGAACGCGGCGATGGCAGCGGTCAATTCGGCTTCGTCCTTGCCTTCTTTGTCGAAAGCGCGGTTGGCGTTCAGGCGATCCAGCAAAGCGGCATGGCTGGTTTTCAGGAATTGGTGCAGACCTGCTTCAAAGGCCAGCACTTTTTTCACATCCACATCGTCCATGTAGCCCTTGTTCACAGCAAACAGCGTCACGGCCATGGTGGCGGTGGACAGCGGGCTGTACTGGGCCTGCTTCAGCAACTCGGTCACGCGGGCACCACGATCCAGCTGCTTGCGGGTCGCTTCGTCCAGGTCAGAGGCAAACTGCGCAAATGCAGCCAGCTCACGGTACTGCGCCAAGTCGGTACGGATACCGCCGGACAGACCCTTGACCAGCTTGGTCTGGGCAGCACCACCCACGCGCGACACCGAGATACCAGCGTTGATAGCGGGACGGATACCGGCGTTGAACAGGCTGGTTTCCAAGAAAATCTGGCCATCGGTAATCGAAATCACGTTCGTGGGCACGAAAGCAGACACGTCACCGGCTTGGGTTTCGATGATAGGCAGAGCCGTCAAAGAGCCCGTCTTACCCTTGACTTCACCCTTGGTGAAGGCTTCCACGTAATCGGCGTTCACACGAGCGGCACGCTCCAGCAGACGCGAGTGGAGATAGAACACGTCGCCGGGGAAGGCTTCGCGGCCTGGAGGGCGACGCAGTAGCAGCGATACTTGGCGATAGGCCACAGCCTGCTTGGACAGATCGTCGTACACGATCAGCGCATCTTGACCGCGGTCGCGGAAGTACTCACCCATGGTGCAGCCCGAGTAGGCCGACACGTACTGCATAGCCGCCGAGTCCGAAGCCGTCGCAGCCACGACGATGGTGTAGTCCATGGCACCGGCTTGCTCCAGCGAGCGCACCACGTTCTTGATCGACGAAGCCTTCTGACCAATGGCCACGTACACGCAGGTAACGCCTTGGCCTTTTTGGTTGATGATGGCGTCGATGGCCACAGCCGTTTTACCGGTCTGACGGTCACCAATGATCAGTTCACGCTGACCACGGCCAATCGGCACCATGGAGTCAATCGACTTGATCCCGGTTTGCAGGGGTTGATCCACGGATTGACGAGCGATAACACCAGGTGCCACCTTCTCGATCACGTCGGTCATTTTTGCGTTGATCGGGCCTTTGCCATCGATGGGCTGACCCAGTGCATTCACCACACGGCCAATCAGCTCGGGACCGACGGGCACTTCCAGAATACGGCCCGTGCACTTCACGGTGGCGCCTTCGGAAATGTGCTCGTAAGCACCCAAAATCACAGCACCGACAGAGTCACGTTCCAGGTTCAGCGCGAGGCCGAAGCTGGGTTGACCATTTGCATCGGCGGGGAATTCGAGCATTTCGCCCTGCATCACATCAGACAGGCCGTGCACGCGCACGATGCCGTCTGTCACCGACACCACGGTGCCTTGGTTACGGATATCGCTGCCTGCTTCCAGCCCTTCGATGCGGCTCTTAATCAGTTCAGAAATTTCTGCGGGATTGAGTTGCATGACTCTTTCCTTATTCCTTTGAGTTTGCCCAGTCCTCACGTTGCGCTTACGCAGTGAGGGCTGCTTTCATTTGTTCCAGGCGGGCTTTCACGGAGGTGTCCAGCACCTCATCACCCACCACGACGCGCACACCACCGATCAAGCTCTCATCGATCTTGACGGACAGGCTCAGCTTGCGGCCAAAACGCTTTTCCAGTGTGCCGGCCAAGTCGGCCAGCGCAACTTCATCCATGGGGAAAGCGCTGTACACAATGGCGTCGGAAGAGCCATTGCATCGGTTGACAAGCCCGCGGAACTGCACAGCCATCTCGGGCAGGGCATCCAGGCGGCCATTTTCAAGAATGACACGCAAAAAATTGCGTGCCGCGTCGGGCAATGCCGAACGGGCCACCCCTGTGATAACACCGAGCACTTGCTCGGGATTCACTTTGGGACTGTCGGCCAGTTGGCGCAATTGCGGATCGGCGGCAATCGCCGCCAATTCCTCCACCCAAGCGACGGTAGCACCCAAGTCGCTGCCCGTTTGCGAGCAGGACTTGAACAAGGCTTCAGCGTAAGGGCGGGCAATGGTGGCGAGTTCTGCCATGTGTGCTCTTCCTTACAGCTCTGTCTTGAGGCGGTTCAGCAGGTCAGCGTGGGCACCAGCATTGACTTCTTTACGAAGGATCTGCTCGGCACCCTTGACGGCCAGCGCAGCCACTTGCTCACGCAGTGCTTCACGGGCGGCAATGGCTTGCTGCGCGGCTTCGGCGCGGGCAGCGGCAACAATTTTGTTGCCCTCTTCTGTCGCACGCGCTTTGGCTTCTTCAATGATGGCCTGGGCGCGGCGGTCGGCGTCCGCAAGGCGCGAAGCTGTTTCGTTGCGTGCTTGACCCAACTCCTGCTCGACGCGCTGGTTGGCAGCGCGCAATTCGGACTTGGCTTTGTCAGCAGCAGCGAGGCCATCGGCGATTTTCTGGGCTCGCTCATCCAGTGCTTTCGCGATCGGGGGCCACACGAACGACATCGTGAACCACACCAGAATCAGGAAAACAATGGCCTGAACGAACAGGGTCGCGTTAATACTCACGGCAACACCTTTCTATTCTTCGGCGTTGATCGGAGCTTAGGCCAGGACAAAGGGGTTGGCGAAAGCAA
Organism: Comamonas sp.; assembly: GCA_028690035.1. GTDB lineage: Bacteria > Pseudomonadota > Gammaproteobacteria > Burkholderiales > Burkholderiaceae_C > Comamonas. The sequence continues at coordinate 212,643 of JAQVCA010000005.1, forward strand.
ACAGCAGAGCGATAGCTACACCGATCAGGAAAGCAGCGTCGATCAGACCAGCCAAGATGAACATCTTGGTTTGCAGTTCGTTGATCAACTCAGGCTGACGTGCCGAGGATTCAAGGAACTTGCCGCCCATCAAAGCGATACCGATCGAAGCGCCGATAGCGCCCAGACCAACGATCAGACCACAGGCCAGAGCGACGAGACCGAGAATGTTTTCCATGATGACTCCTAGGGATGAAAAGAAAGGTTGAAAAGTTAAGGGAAAAGGTTAGTGAGCTTCATGCGCCTGGCCGAGGTAAATCAGCGTCAGCATCATGAAAATGAAGGCTTGCAGGGTGATGATCAGAATGTGGAAGATCGCCCAGATAGAGCCCGCAATGATGTGCCCCAGAGGGAGCAACACACCAGAGAGCGACATGGCAGCTGCACCGCCCATCAGGGCAATCAGACAGAACACCAACTCACCAGCGTACATATTGCCGAACAGTCGCATGCCATGCGAGACGGTTTTGGCAACGTATTCAATGATCTGCATGGCAAAGTTCACCACGCCCAAGATAACGGCAAACACAGGATTCTTGCTGGTGCCGAAAGGCGCTGTCACCAACTCATGCGCCCAACCGCCCATGCCTTTGATCTTCACGCTGTACACGAAACACAGGATCAATACAGCCGTGGACAGTCCCAAGGTGGTGGACAGGTCGGCCGTGGGCACGACACGCAAGTAGGCATGGGGGTCACCCAAGGCCGTCTGCCACAGCACCGGCAACAAATCCACGGGCAACAAGTCCATAGCGTTCATCATAAAAATCCAGACAAACACGGTCAGCGCCAGAGGTGCAATGAATTTGCGGCTTTGTGCGTTGTGGATATTGGCCTTGGCCTGGTTATCGACCATTTCCACCAGCATTTCCACAGCGGCTTGAAAGCGACCTGGCACGCCAGCAGTGGCTTTGCGCGCGCCCAGCCACAGCAGGAACAGGGCAAAGGAGCCAGTCAGGATACTGACCACCACGGAATCTATATTCACCACCGAAAAATCGATGATGCTGTTCTGCTTGATGTTTTGCAGATGTTGCAAATGGTGAACGATGTATTCACTTGCGGTGGGGGCGTGTGCATCAGCAGCCATCGGACAACTCTTCCCTCAAATTCAAACGATTTAACGGGTACGGGCCCGCCCTGCAAGCAGAGCCAACCCATACGTTTTCATGACAATGACCATGCCAGCCAGCAGTGCCAGCCAGTTCAGATCTTTGATCAAACGGGGCGCCGCCACCAGCATGGCGATACACAGCACCCACTTCACCAATTCCCAGCCAAAAAGTCTCGCCAAGGCGGCACCAGGCTGATCGGTGCTGCGTGCAACTGCACGGGCAAACACCATCGCTGGCAGTACCACGGTCAAGCCGCCATAACCTGCTGAGCAGCCAGCCACGGCACCTGCCAGCATCCAAGCCAGCAAGGCTACCGCCAAAGCGACAACGCATTGCAGCCCCACCAAGCGCCACACCGACCAACGCTGCCCATGGCGTTCGCGCCATGCTTGTGCTTCTTGGGCGGTGAGTGGCTTGAATTGCGACTCTTCGTCCTCAAGTTCCGGGTTGTGGGCCCATTGATCGGTCTTTTGAACCATGCGTTGAAATACCCTCAGTGCCCGTGAACTTTTTTCAAAGCCCCTAATTATACGTAGAAACCCCGGCGAAAACATAAGTGCAATGCGGGTTCGTACGTGTTTCCACGCAAAATAGCGCTCTACTTTGCTGCAGGGTGCGCAACGATAGCGCATACAGACTTTTACACCAAGCAAAAACCCCAGGTTTTCCCATGCCCCCCTCCTCTTCCACTGCGGCCCATAGCGCCGACAGCGATCCGCGCAAAGACTCGCTGATCGAATTCCCCTCGCTGTTCCCCATCAAAGTCATGGGCCTGCACGGCGACGATTTCGTACACCAGATCACCCAGGTGGCGCGTCAGTTTGACCCCTTTTTTGATGCGGCCACCGTGGAACTGCGCCCCAGCAGCACCGGCAAATACCTGGGCGTGACGATCACCGTCACCGCCACCAGCCGCGAGCAGCTCGACAGCCTGTACCTGGCCCTGACCGCCCACCCTGCCGTGAAGGTGGTGCTGTGAGTTCTTCGCCCGCGCCTGCGCTGGATGTGCGGCTGCTGGGGCGCGTGGACTACGCTGCCTGCCTCAGCGCCATGCAGGCCTTTTCGGCCCAGCGCAACGCAGCGACGCCCGATGAGCTGTGGATTTGTGAGCATGCACCCACATTCACACAAGGCCTGGCTGGCAAAGCCGAGCATGTGCTGGAGCCCGGCGCTATCCCGGTGGTGGCCACCAACCGGGGCGGGCAGGTGACGTACCACGGCCCTGGGCAGGTGGTGGCCTACCCGCTGCTGGATTTGCAACGCCTGGGCTACTACGTCAAAGAGTACGTATTCCGCCTAGAAGAAGCCGCGCTGGACACCCTGGCGCACTGGGGCATCGTTGGCCACCGCGTGGCAGGCGCGCCGGGCATTTATGTGCGCCTGGACGACCCACGCAGCCACGCCCAGCTGCCCCAGCGCCCACAGCGGCGTGTGCCCGGCAGCGCCGCGCCGCAGCCCGACTTCACCGGCCTGGGCAAGATTGCGGCGCTGGGCATCAAAGTCAGCCGCCACTGCAGCTACCACGGCCTGGCGCTGAACGTGGCTATGGACTTGGCGCCGTTCCAGCGCATCCACCCCTGCGGCTACTCCGAGCTGGTCACGGTGGACATGGCCAGCCTGGGCGTGCGCGCCCCGTGGCAAGACGTGGCGCTCTTGCTGGCCCAGCAACTGCAGCGCCGCCTGGCTCCTTGAGCGCCAGACACCAGCGACACGCGCACCCGTTGCACTGCTCGCTTAAATTTATAGCTGCTTGCGCTTATCCAGCTTGGATTTCAGCATCTTTACACCCTGAAATCCAAGTTCAACCAGCGCAAGCAGCTCATTTTTTAGAAAAACAGGTACTGCCCCATGGCCCTGAAATCCACCATTTTTAAAGCCCATCTGTCGATTGCCGACATCGACCATGGCTACTACGCCGACCACAGCCTGACCCTGGCGCGCCATCCCAGCGAGACCGACGAACGCATGATGGTGCGCTTGGTGGCCCTGGCACTCAACGCCTGGCAGCTGCAGGCGCTGTGCAATGGCGACGGCACCCTGGCCTTTGGCACCGGGTTGAGCGACCCGGACGATCCGGACGTACACATCACCGACTTCACCGGCGCCAAGCGCCTGTGGATCGAAGTGGGCCAGCCCGAGGACAAACCGATCGCCAAGGCCTGCAACAAGTCCGATCAGGTGCTGCTCTACGCCTTTGGCCCCGCCGCCGAGGTGTGGTGGAAAGGCATGGAAAACAAAGTCGCGCGCCAGCAGAAACTGGCCGTGTACCGCATCCAGAGCGAAGCTGCACAGCAGCTGGCCGCCCTGGCCCAGCGCAGCATGCAGCTGCAGGCCACGGTGCAGGATGGGCAGCTCACCCTGTCCAGCGAACAGGGAATGGTGGTCTTGGAATTGGAGCGCTGGAAGTAACCGACTGGTAACCGCAGCTACCCAGCCTGCCTACAATACGCGCGATTTTTCAACCTCAACTCTTGTATAAGACTGCGCGCGTATTGCGCCCCACGCCATGAACATCCTGCGTTTTTCCGACCTCTGCGCCCAAGGCAAAGCCCAAGGCCAGCGTGTTTTCATCCGTGCCGACCTGAACGTGCCCCTTAACGCTGAGGGCCAGATCACCGAAGACACGCGCGTGCGTGCCTCGGTCCCTGCCATCGAGATGGCCCTGCAGGCAGGCGCTGCCGTCATGGTCACCAGCCACCTGGGCCGCCCCACCGAAGGCGAATTCAAAGCCGAAGACTCGCTGGCCCCCGTCGCCAAGCGCCTGGGCGAGCTGCTGGGCCGCGAGGTGCCACTGGTGGCCAACTGGGTCGATGGTGTGCAAGTGCAACCTGGCCAAGTGGTGCTGCTGGAGAACTGCCGCGTGAATGTGGGCGAGAAAAAGAACAAAGAAGAGCTGGCGAAAAAGCTGGCCGCACTGTGCGACATCTTTGTGCACGACGCCTTTGGCACCGCCCACCGCGCCGAGGGCACGACCTACGGCATCGCCCAGTTTGCCCCGATTGCTTGCGCTGGCCCCCTGCTATCGGCCGAGATCGATGCCATCAGCAAGGCCCTGGCCAACCCGGCACGCCCGCTGGCGGCCATCGTGGCGGGCTCCAAGGTGTCCACCAAGCTCACCATCCTGCAATCGCTGGCCAAGAATGTGGATCAGCTCATCGTCGGCGGCGGCATTGCCAACACCTTCATGCTGGCTGCGGGCCTGAAGATCGGCAAATCTTTGGCAGAACCCGATTTGGTCGGCGAGGCCAAAGCCGTCATCGCCGCCATGGCCGCGCGCGGCGCTGAGGTACCGATTCCCACCGACGTGGTGACCGCCAAAACCTTTGCCGCCGATGCCGTGGCCACCGTGAAAAAAGCCACCGAAGTGGCCGACGACGACCTGATTTTGGACATTGGCCCCGAAACCGCCGCCAAACTGGCCGCGCAGCTCAAGCAGGCCGGCACCATCGTCTGGAATGGCCCGGTGGGCGTGTTCGAGTTCGAGCAGTTTGCCGGTGGCACCCAGGCCATCGCCCAGGCCATTGCCGAATCGAAAGCTTTCAGCATTGCCGGTGGTGGCGACACCTTGGCCGCCATTGCCAAGTACGGCATCGAGGACAAGGTGGGCTACATCTCCACTGGCGGCGGTGCCTTCCTGGAAGTGCTGGAAGGCAAAACCCTACCCGCGTTTGAGATTTTGGAAAAACGCGCACAAACGCTGCCCCAGTAAGCTCTGACAGCTATGAAAAAACCGCCAAATCGTCTTGGCGGTTTTTTTATGCCTGCACAGGCACCACCCAGCTGCCCGATTTACCACCGTGCTTTTCCAGCACGCGGATGCCGTCCATGGACATGGTTTTGTCGGCGGCCTTGCACATGTCGTAAATCGTCAGCAGGCCCACTTGCACGGCGGTGAGGGCTTCCATTTCCACGCCGGTCTGGCCCACGGTCTGCACGGTGGCGGTGCACACGATGGCGTGCTCTTCGGGCAGCAACGCAAAATCGACGGCCACGCGCGTCAGCGCCAGGGGATGGCACAGGGGGATCAGGTCGCTGGTCTTTTTGGCGGCCATGATGGCGGCAATGCGCGCCACCCCCAGTACGTCGCCCTTCTTGGCGCTGCCACTGGCCACCAGCTGCAACGTGGCAGGCTGCAGGGTGATGCGCCCCTGCGCCACAGCGGTGCGCTGGGTACTGGCCTTGGCACCCACATCCACCATATGGGCCTGGCCCTGGGCATCGAAATGGGTAAGCGGTGACGGCGCCGCAGCGGCAGCCTCCAGCTGTGGGGACAAGGTGGTGACGGTCATGGCAAAGCTCCAAAAGGTGAACCCGTGGCAAAACCGGGCATCATAAGGAAGACGCTTTTTTCAGGACGTTTGGCCCATGACTTTGCTCACCCGCTGGCTGCCCCGTGGCACACCCTCCACCCCACGCACCCGCCCCGCCCCCTCTACTGCCCGCGCAGCGCTGTGTCTGGCCGTGGCCTTGGCCTGCGCCCCCGCGCCAGCCCAAGTACAACTGCCGCACCTGGGCGATGGCGCCGAGCTGACACTGAGCCAAGAGCGTGCGCTGGGCGACAGCATCATCACCAGCCTGTACCGCGACCCCGATTACATCGACGATGCGCCGCTGCACGCCTACGTGATGCAGGTGTGGCAACCCCTGGTGCGGGCGGCCCTGCAGCGCGGTGATCTGAACGAGGAGCTGCACCAGCGCTTTGCCTGGCAGGTGCTGCTGGGCAAAGACCGCAGCATCAACGCCTTTGCCCTGCCCGGCGGCTACCTGGGCGTGCACCTGGGGCTGATCGGTGCCGTCTCCAGCAGCGATGAGCTGGCCACGGTGCTCGCGCACGAATTGAGCCACGTGTCGCAGCGCCACATCGCGCGCATGTTTTCTGAAGACAAAAAGAACATGCCCCTGGTGATCGGCAGCATGCTGCTGGGCGCGCTGGCCGCCAGCAAAAGCCCCGACGCAGCACAAGCGCTGATGGTGGGTGGGCAGGCCGCCGCCATGCAAAACCAGCTGAGTTTCTCGCGCGACATGGAACGCGAGGCCGATCGCGTGGGCTTCAACCTGCTCGATCCCGCCGGCTTCAACCCGCAAGGCGCCGCCAGCATGTTTGACAAACTGCAGCAGGCCAGCCGCCTCAACGACAACGGCGGCTGGCCTTATCTGCGCAGCCACCCACTGACCAGTGAGCGCATGGCCGACATGCAGTCGCGCGTGCCACAGGGACGGGGCACGCCCCTGCGCACCACGCCAGAGCACGCCATGATGGCCGCACGCGCGCGCGTGCTGAGCCAGCCGGGGGTCGATCGCCTGCGCCAATGGGTGGAGGTGCCCACGCAGACCGATTTTGCACAGCGCAGCCAGCCCGAAAAAATCGGCCCACTGTACGCAGCCGCCCTGGCCGCGCAGCAGCTGCGCGACAGCACGAGCGCACAGCGCTGGTGGCAAGCCCTGGCACCGTTGACCCGCGACGACCTGGCCGCACGCCGCCAGCACGCCTGGCTGGGGGCCGAATTGGCCTTGGCTGCGCAGCAGCCCGAGCTGGCACTGCAGCGCCTGGAGCCCACCAACACCGATACCGAAGCTGCACGCCAGCGCCCGCAGGTGCTGCTGCGCAGCCAAGCCTTGCTGGCCCTGGGCCGCAACGCCGAAGTGGCCGACGCCCTGCAAACCTGGGTGGCGGTGCATCCGCTGGACGCCCAGGCTTGGCAGTGGCTGGCCCAGGCTTGGCAGGCCCAGCAGCAACCGCTGCGCGCCCTGCGTGCCCAGGCCGAGGCCCAAGTGGCTGTGCGCGACTACAGCGCTGCGCTGGATCGGCTCAAAGCGGCACAGGACATGGCCTTGCGCGCCGGGGCGCGTGCCGACCACATCGAAGCCTCAATCATCGACACGCGCCTGCGCGCCGTGGCCGCCTTAGCGCGGGAACAGGCGCGCCAGCAGTGAATCGATGAGCAAGCCCAAGCCAGAGTAAAGCAGCGCGCCCCAGACCGCCGCCCAAAAGCCGCGCACCTGCAAGCCACTGAGCAGCCCCGAGGCCAGCCAGAACACCAGCCCATTGACCACCAGCAAGAACAGCCCCAGGGTCAGGACGGTGACCGGCAGGGTGAGCACCACCAGCACCGGACGCAGCACCGCGTTGAGCAACCCCAACACCAGTGCCACCCACAGGGCCGAGCCAAAACTGGGCACCTGCACACCGCTGTACAGCTGCGTCACCAGCAGCAGCGCCCCAGCACTGAGTGCCCATTGCAGCAAGAGTCTGGTCATGTCGGCATCCTTTCGATCTACAAAATAGTGAGCTGCTAGCGCACATCCAGCAAGAATTTCAGATGTTTTTTACCCTGAAATGCTGGACTGGCGCGCGCTGCGTGCTTTCAAAAACTGTCCCAGCGCCAGCACCAGCAGTGCACCGCTGATATGGGCCGCCCAATACAAAGCACTGGAGATTTCCGCCAAGCCCTGCTCGTTCAGCGTGCCCAGCTTGGGCATCCACTGCCACTTGTCGGGGTTGACGAACAGCGGATCGGTCACCAGCATGCCACCGGCAATCCAGCCCAGCAGCATGCCACCGGCCACGATGATCATCGGGAAGCGCTCCATCAGCTTGATCACCAGCTGCGAGCCCCAGACGATGATCGGGATCGAGATCAACAAGCCCAGCGTGACCAGCAAGAACTGGTGCTCGCCCGAGCTTTGGGCCGCACCCGCAATGGCGATCACGTTGTCCACCGACATGACCAGGTCGGCCACGATGATGGTCTTGATCGCGGCAAACAACTTGTCGCTGCCCTCAATGTTGCCGTGGCCTTCTTCGTGCGGCGCCAGCAGCTTGACGCCAATCCACAGCAGCAGCAGCGCGCCCACCAGCTTGAGCGCAGGCAGGGCCAGCAGCGTCATGGCAAACGCAATCAGGATCACGCGCAGGACGATGGCGCCCACCGTGCCATAAATGATGCCTTTGGTGCGCTGCGCGGGTGGCAGCTTGCGACAGGCCAGCGCGATCACCACCGCGTTGTCGCCCCCTAGCAGGATGTCGATGATGATGATTTGCCCCAATGCAACCCAGAAAGGGGTATGGGTGAGAAAGTCCAAGTCCATAAAAACTCCACAGTACCAACAATCGTTGTACACAGCGCACCGACCGCATGGGCGGGGTTGGTCACCAGCCCCAGCCAATATGCAGCGGCAAATACACCGCCATGCCCACCACCAGGGTGCCCAGAATGCTGCGGCGCACAAAAAAGTACACGGTGGCGCACAGCACGGCGGGCAGGCGTGCATCCAGCCAGGTGCCGATGAGCTGGCCGTTGTGCATGACGATTTCCGGCGCCACCACCGCCGTCAGCGCGGCCAGCGGCGCGTAGCGCAGCCCGCGCTTGAACCACTCGGGCAGCGGCAAATCGCGCTTGGGGATCAGGAAAAAGGCGCGGGTGATGACCGTCACCACGGCCAATCCCAGGGTGGCCACCCAGCCCCACAGCCAGTGGCTGCTGCCATCGATCATGGTTGGCGCTCCGGCACAGGGGTGGGGGCAGGCGCCGTGCCTGCCGCCTCACGAGGCAAGGGCAGCACGGGGTGGCGCTCGCCCTTGCTGGGGTCGGGTGGGCGAATGGCCGGGCCGGGGCGCAGGCGCTCGGCGCGGCGCTGGGCCGTCTCCATCAGCAGCCCGGCGGCAATGGCTGCCGCAATCGCCACCAGGATGTTGAGCTTGAGCGGCAGACCAAACGCCGCCACCGCAGCCGCAGCCGCCACCGCCGTGGCCACCGAGGTGGCCCGATCCTTGACCATGGAATACAACACACCCAGCAGGGCCAGCACCCCGGCAAAGCCCAGCCCCCACTCCAGCGGGATGGTGTTGGCCAGAAAAATCCCCGCCAGCGCCCCCAGCTGCCACGACAGCCAGTTGATGGCCGCGCAGCCCCAGAAGTAGGGCAGTTGCTCCGGGGTCTTGTCCAGCGTGGTGTAGCGCTGGGTGAAAGCGACAAAGATCACATCGCCGCTGAAGTAGCCCAGCGCCAAGCGCTGGCGCAGCGGCAGATGGTCAAAATAGCTGCGCCACAGACTACTCAGAATCACAAAACGTAAATTCACGCACAGCGCGGTGAACCACACCACCCACAGCGGGGCACCGGCCACCATCAGCGGCAGCACCGCCAACTGGGCACTGCCGGCGTACACCGCCAGCGTCATAAACACCGCCAACGGCACCGACAGGCCCGCTTTGACCATGGCCACCCCGGTCACCAGCGCCCAGGCCGCCAGGCCGGGCGTGGTGCCACCCATGTCACGCCATGCCAAAACCACCGCAGGGTGGCGCACACGAGCCAATAAGCGCTGGCACATCCCGCCACTCATACGTCGTGAGCAGGGTGGGCTGCGCTGTGCAGGCGACTACCCACCGGCAGGGCAAAGCCGCGCAGAAAATCGTCCGCTCCCAGGCGCTTGCCCCCTGCGCGCTGCAACTGCGTCAGGCGCAAAGCTCCGCTGCCGCAGGCCACCAGCACCCCTGCCGCACTGGCTTGCAGCACCGTGCCGGGCGCTGCCTGAACATCCGCTGCGGCTTCCGGCTGCGCCGCCCACACTTTGATGACGTCGTCCCCGTACTGCATGGCGCCGCCCGGAAAAGGCGTGAAAGCGCGCAAACGCCGATCCAGCTGCTCGGCGCTGAGCCGCCAGTCCAGCCAGGCCTCGTGCTTTTCGATTTTGTGCGCATAGGTCACGCCTTCTGCCGGCTGGGGTGTGGCCGTCAGCGTACCGGCCTGGGCCTGCTGCAGCGCTTGCACGATAAGTTCTGCGCCCATGGCGGCCAGGCGGTCGTGCAGGCTGGCCGTGGTGTCGCGTGCGCCAATGGCCAACGCTTGGTGCAGGCACATGGCACCCGTGTCCAGCCCGGCATCCATCTGCATGATGGTGATGCCCGTGTGGGTGTCGCCCGCCTCAATCGCACGGTGGATGGGCGCCGCGCCGCGCCAGCGTGGCAGCAGGCTGGCGTGGATGTTCAGGCAGCCCAGGTGCGGCAGATCCAGCACCCACTGGGGCAGGATCAGGCCATAGGCGGCCACCACCATCACATCGGGCTGCGCGGCCAGCAAAGCTGCACGGGCCTGCTCTGCGTCCTGCGGGTATTTGCCATCCAGACGCAGCGACAAGGGCTGGGCCACGGGCACGCCGTGCTGCAGGGCCGTGAGCTTGACCGGCGAAGCCTGCAGCTTCATGCCGCGACCGGCGGGGCGATCGGGCTGGGTCAGCACCAAGGGGACGTCGTAACCGGCATGAATCAAACGCTCTAGGGCGGCGCTGGCAAATTCCGGCGTTCCGGCAAAGACCACCCTCATGCTTGGGCAGCCTGTTTTTGCTGTTTGACCAATTTGGTCTTGATGCGGCCACGCTTGAGGGGCGAGAGGTATTCCACAAACACCTTGCCCATCAGGTGGTCCATTTCGTGCTGGATGCAGATGGCCAGCAACCCATCAGCGTCGATCTCGCGGCTGTGGCCGTTTTCATCGAGCGCGCGCACTTTGACCGCCGTGTGGCGCTGCACCCCGTCGTAGATGCCGGGTACCGACAGGCAGCCTTCCTCGTTGAGTTGCGTTTCTTCGCTGCGCCACGTCAGCTCGGGGTTGATGAGCACCAAACGCTGATCACGCTCTTGCGAGACATCGATCACGACCAGACGCTCATGAAAGTCCACCTGTGTGGCCGCCAGACCGATGCCATTGGCCGCGTACATGGTCTCGAACATGTCGGCAATCTGCTGGCGGATGCGGTCATCGACTTGGGCAACAGGCCGGGCTACGGTGTGCAAACGAGGATCGGGATAACAAAGAATAGGAAGCAGTGCCATAACAGTTTTAAACGAATACTGTCGCTATTTTGGCCACTTTAAGGCGGCAATGCTGGGCTGGCCTCGGATAATCATTGCCCAATCTAGGCCTTGACCACAGAATCGGCGAGGTTATGTCACATCCGGCGTCAGGCATTTTCTGCCCCGCGCTGCAAAGGGAAATCCATCGTATGAAAGCCATTGCCTCTACCTGTGCGCTGTCTGTGGGTCTGGCGCTTGCCGCGTCCAGCGTTTCTGCCTCTGCCTGGGCCCAACAACACCCAGTGACCACGCAGCAGCAGGCAACCGCCCAGCAAGTGGCACAAAAGGGTGTACCCCTGTCGGCCCTGGCGTCCAATGCCCCCGACAGCTATACCGTGCGCAAAGGCGACACTTTGTGGCGCATCTCGGGCATGTTCTTGCGCCAGCCCTGGCGCTGGCCCGAGCTGTGGGGTATGAACTTGCAGGCCATTGCCAACCCGCACCTGATTTATCCGGGCCAGACCCTGTACCTAGAGCGCACCAACGGCTACGCCCGCCTGCGCACCACGCGCGGCGGCACGGCAGAGACCATCAAATTGTCACCACGTGTTCGCACGGACAGCACCAACGATCTGGCGCTGCCCACGCTGCAAATGCATCTGATTGAACCCTTTTTGGCCGAGCCCCTGGTGGTAGAAGAGCTGACGCTGGCACAGGCGCCGCGCCTGATCGCCACCTCGGACGAGCGCTTGTTCATGAGCCCGGGCGACGAGGTCTATGCCCGTGGCCCCGAAGGCATGCCGTTGGTGCTCACTGGCGAAGGCCAAAACATGTACCGCATCTTCCGTACAGCCACCCCATTGGTGGATCCGGTGAGCAAGGAAGTCCTCGGTTATGAAGCGCAATATGTGGGTAAAGCCGAACTGCGCGTAGAAGAAGCCCCAGCAGCCAACCAGCCTGCCGCTGAAGGCAGTACGGACAACGCCCCCATCCGCTACACCCCTGCCACGCTGCACATTGCACATGTCAAGGAAGAAGTGCGTGCCAACGACCGCCTGCTGCCCGAACCACCACGCCAGTACCACAGCTTTGTGCCCCACGCTCCCGCCGAGGACGTAGAGGCGCGCGTGGTGGGCCTCTACACCAGCAATGCCATGCGCTATGGCACCCAGCACCAGGTGGTGAGCATCAACAAGGGCGAGCAAGACGGTATGCAACCGGGCATGGTGCTCTCCCTGATCACACAAGGCCAGCAGCTGGTCGATCGCACCGACCCCGAGCGTGCCACGGTACAACTGCCCGATCAGGCCAACGGCACGGGCATGGTGTTTCGTGTCTTTGACCGCGTCTCCTACGTGCTGGTGATGGACACGCGCCGTGGCGTCCAGGTGGGTGACCGCCTGCACAACCCGCAGTAAGGCACAGCCGCATCCGGTCGCGGCCCATGTCCCCTACCATCCCCACATGGACGCAGCCTGAATTACAGGCTTGGCTGCGCTTATTGGGCACGCCGGGCATTGGCAATGCCAGTGCCCGGCGCTTGCTCACCCGCCTGGGCACACCAGAGCAAGTGTTTGCTGCACCTGCTGCCGCTTGGCGCAGCTGTATCAACACTGCCCAGGCCGAGCAACTGGCCTCCCCACCTCCCGATCTGGAGCAACGCACGCAGCACACTTGGCAGTGGTTGCACTCGCAGCCAGCCCTGGGGGTGGAGCAGGCCCTGATTGCCCTAGGCGACCCGCGCTACCCACCCGCGCTGCTGGAACTGGCCGACCCGCCCCTGCTGCTCTACGCCCAAGGCCCCAGCGCTTGGCTGCAACGCCCCGCACCGCTGGTGGAGATGGCGCACTGCCTGGCCATGGTCGGCTCGCGCAACCCCACAGCGCAGGGCGCCGACAACGCACACCAGTTTGCGCGCGCCCTGGCGGGCATGGGCTGGACGGTGGTATCAGGCCTGGCTGCAGGCATAGACGCCGCCGCCCATGAAGGCGCCCTGGCCACGGCCCCGCTGCACACCCTGGCCACCGTGGCCGTGGTGGGCACCGGGCTGGATCGCGTGTACCCGACACGCCACCAAGATTTGGCCCTGCGCATTGCCCAACATGGCTTGATGCTGAGCGAATTCCCCCTGGGCACACCCCCGTTGGCAAGCAATTTTCCCAAACGCAACCGCATCATTTCCGGGCTGTGCTGCGGCACGCTGGTCGTCGAGGCTGCACTGGCCTCGGGCTCCCTCATCACCGCGCGCACGGCCAGCGAACAAGGGCGCGAGGTCTTCGCCATCCCTGGCTCCATCCACGCGCCCCAGGCCCGGGGCTGCCATGCACTGATTCGCCAAGGGGCCAAGCTGGTCGAAACGGCGCAGGACATCATCGAAGAATTGCACGCCCCCACCCTACCCACCCTCGGGCGCAGTGTCTCCACATCCACGTCCACGTCCACGTCCACCACAACGGCCAGCCACAGCCTGCCGCTGGACTTTGCCCCTGTGGCAGACCCAGCACCCCCTACACCCACTGTTCCTCCTGCCGCACCACCCCAGGCAGCGCAGCCTCTGCTGCAGGCCATGGGCTACGACCCCGTGGGCCTGGACATGCTGGGCGCGCGCACGGGCCTGGATGCCGCGCAGCTGCAAGCCCAGTTGCTGGAGCTGGAGCTCGATGGCTGGGTGGTTGGCCTGCCCGGCGGCCTGTTTCAGCGCATGGGCAAGGCCTGAACTCCAGAAATTCCACACTTTTTAGGCGCTTTACACGCAGTTTCGGTAAGATCCCGGCCCACTATGCACCCTCCCCCCTTGCGCCCCTGCGCGCTCTTGATCCACTTTTCTTTCTGTTTTCACACCCCCGCCCAGCTGGCCTGCCACGCAGTCGCCACTGACCCAGGAGCCTTGCCATGGATGCACTGAGCTTTGCCTGGTTGACCGACCCCTCCATCTGGCTCGGCCTACTCACCCTGATCGTGCTGGAGATTGTCCTGGGGGTGGACAACCTGGTCTTCATCGCCATCCTGGCGGACAAACTCCCCCCGGAACAACGCGACCGCGCCCGCGTCATCGGCCTGACCTTGGCCCTGCTCATGCGCCTGGGGCTGCTGTCCATCGTCTCGTGGTTGGTCACACTGACCACGCCGCTGTTTTCCATTGGCGCGCTCGATTTCTCCGGGCGCTCGCTCATCTTGCTGGTGGGCGGCCTGTTCCTGCTCTTCAAGGCCACCACCGAGCTGCACGAGCGCCTGGAAGGCGTCAGCCACACCCACAACGGGCCGCGTGTCTGGGCGAGTTTTTCCGTCGTGGTCACGCAAATCGTGCTCTTGGACGCGGTGTTCTCGCTCGACTCGGTGATCACCGCCGTGGGCATGGTCGATCACCTGCCCGTGATGGTGGCGGCTGTCGTCATTGCCATGGGCGTGATGCTGCTGGCCTCCAAGCCGCTGACCGATTTTGTCAATGCCCACCCCACCGTGGTCGTGCTGTGCCTGAGCTTTTTGCTCATGATCGGCCTGAGCCTGCTGGCCGAAGGCCTGGGCTTTCACATGCCCAAGGGCTACCTGTACGCGGCCATTGGCTTCTCGATCATGATCGAGTTCTTCAACCAATGGGCCCAGCGCAACCTGCGCCGCTACCAGGCGCGCATTCCCTTGCGTGAACGCACCGCCAACTCCATCTTGCGCATGCTGGGCAGCCGCCCCAGCGCCGCCGCCGCTGGCGATGGCCACGGCATCTCCGTTGGCGGCGAAGAGGCGCAGCAAGCCTTTGGCCAGCAAGAGCGCCACATGGTCAGCGGCGTGCTCTCGCTGGCCGAGCGCAACGCCCAGTCGGTGATGACACCGCGCTCGGACATCCAGTGGCTCAACCTGGACGAAGACCCCGCCGTGCTGCGCGAGCAGCTGCTCAACGCGCGCCACGGCCTGCTGCCCGTGGCGCGCGGTGAACTCGATCGCCTGCAAGGCGTGGCGCGCGTGCGCGATCTGCTGGCCGACATCGTCACGCACGGCCAGATCGATGAAATCGGCAGCCTGCGCCAGCCGCTGGTCGTGCCCGCCACGGTCAGCGTCATCAAGCTGGTGGAGCAAATGCGCTCCTCGCGCGCCCAGGTGGTGCTGGTGAGCGATGAGTTTGGCGGCATCCTGGGCCTGGTCACTCCCATCGACCTGCTCGAAGCCATTGCCGGCGAGTTCCCCGAAGAGGGCGAAATCCCCGACATCCAGCCCCAGGCCCAGCCCGGCCACTGGATCGTCGATGGCCTGGCCGATCTGCATGCGCTGGAAACGGCCACCGAGATCTACACCCTGGCGCAAAACGACGAGTACAGCACCCTGGCGGGCTTTTTGCTGGCCCACTTTGAGCAGTTGCCCCAGGTGGGCGCCGTGCTGGAAGCCGAAGGCCTGCGCTTTGAGGTGCTGCAAATGGACAAGCGCCGCATCGCCCTGGTCGATGTGCGCCGCATCTTGCAATAAAAAGATAGCTGCTAGCGCCCGATAGACAAGGGGTTCAGATGCAAAAGCATCTGAACCCCTTTATTTACGAGCGCGAATAGCTATGGTTTTATTTGCGGACTGGCCAACCTCAGGCCTTCAAGGCGGTCAGTACCTCATCGAGCATCTTCTTGGCATCGCCAAACAGCATGCGGTTGTTGTCCTTGTAGAACAACGGGTTGTCCACCCCGGCGTAGCCGCTGGCCATGCTGCGCTTCATGACGATACTGGTCTTGGCCTTCCACACTTCGAGCACCGGCATGCCGGCGATGGGGCTGTCCGGGTCTTCGGCGGCACTGGGGTTGACGATGTCGTTGGCGCCAATCACGATGGCCACATCGGTGTCGGGGAAGTCCTCGTTGATCTCGTCCATCTCCATCACGATGTCGTAGGGCACCTTGGCCTCGGCCAGCAGCACATTCATGTGGCCAGGCATGCGACCGGCCACCGGGTGGATGGCAAAAAACACCTGCACGCCCTTGTCGCGCAGCGTCTGCGTGATTTCGTACACCGTGTGCTGCGCCTGCGCCACAGCCATGCCGTAGCCGGGCACGATGATGACGCGCTGGGCCTCGCGCAGCAGCTCGGCCGTCTCGGTGGCGCTCACGGGCACCACCTCGCCCTGGGGCTGGGCCGGCTCACCTGCGGCGGCTTTCTTTTTGGTCGGCGCACCCGAGCCAAAGCCGCCGGCAATCACGCTGATGAAGTTGCGGTTCATGGCGTTGCACATGATGTAGCTCAGGATCGCACCCGACGAGCCCACCAGCGCGCCCGTGACGATGAGCAGGTCATTGCTGAGCATGAAGCCCGTGGCCGCTGCGGCCCAGCCCGAGTAGCTGTTGAGCATGGACACCACCACCGGCATATCGGCGCCGCCAATGGCCATCACCATGTGGATGCCAAACAGCAGCGCAATCACGGTCATGACGATCAGCGCGGGCATGCCCGCTTCCACGCTGGGCGCGTGCAGGAATTCGCGGCCAAAGTAAATGACCACCAGCAGCGCGGCCAGGTTGAGCCAGTGGCGCGCAGGCAGCAGCAAGGGCTTGCCGCCAATCTTGCCGTTGAGCTTGCCAAAGGCAATCAGCGAGCCGCTGAACGTGACCGCACCAATCAGGATACCGACGTAGATTTCCACCTCGTGGATGGTTTTCTCCACGCCTTCGAGCGCGATGGAGGTATCCACATAGCTGGCAAACCCCACCAGGCAGGCGGCCAGACCGACCAGGCTGTGCATCAGCGCCACCAGCTCGGGCATTTGCGTCATCTTCACGACCCGGGCTGCGTACAGGCCAATACCCCCGCCCACGACCAGCGCCGCCACGATCCAGGCCATGCCGTCGGCGCTGACGCGCGGGCCCAACACGGTGGCCACAATCGCCAGCGCCATGCCCACCATGCCAAACAGGTTGCCCCGGCGCGAGGTTTCCGGGTTGGACAGGCCACCCAGGCTCAAGATAAACAGAATGGCCGCACCCAGGTAGGCCACGGTTGCAAGACTTTGAGACATTTCGATGTTTCCTTCTTGTTGTTCTTCTTACTTGCGGAACATGGCCAGCATGCGGCGCGTGACGGCAAAGCCGCCAAACATATTGATAGCCGTCAGCACAATGGCAGCAAAGGCCAGCCACAGAATCAGGCCATCGGGGCGCCCGTTCGTACCCGCTTCGGGCGGCATGATCTGCACCAGCGCACCAATGGCGATGATGCTGGAGATGGCGTTGGTCACGCTCATCAGCGGCGTGTGCAGGGCGGGGGTGACGTTCCACACCACCATGTAGCCAATAAAGCAGGCCAGCACAAACACCGTGAAATGCCCCAGGAAGGCGGCCGGTGCGTACGCGCCAATCAGCCAGAACAGCGCAGCCAGCACGGCAAACACCACGGTCAACGCCTTGGCCGACATGGGCGCACCCGGGCCATGGGCGGATTTTTTCTCGGCCACCACCGGCGCGGCTGCGGGCTTGGGCGCTGGCGCGGGCGCCTGCTTGAGCGGCGGCGCGGGCCAGGTGATGGCGCCGTCTTTGACCACGGTGAGGCCGCGGATGGCGTCGTCCTCCATGTTCACCACGGCCACACCGTCCTTGGCCTTGCACAGCTCTTCCATCAGGCGCAGCAAGTTGGTGGCGTACAGGGTGGACGATTGCTTGGCCAGGCGCGAGGCCAGGTCGGTGTAACCGATGATGGTCACGCCATGGCGCACCACGGCCTCGTTGGGCACGGTCAGTTCGCAGTTGCCGCCTTGCTCGGCAGCCATATCAACAATGACACTGCCGGGCTTCATGCTTTGCACCATTTCGGCGGTGATCAGCTTGGGCGCGGGTTTGCCCGGAATGAGCGCGGTGGTGATGATGATGTCGGCGTTCTGCGCCTCGGTGGCATACATCTGGCGCTGCGCGGCCTGAAAGCCCTCGCTCATCACCTTGGCGTAGCCGCCGCCGCCGGCGCCGTCTTCTTCGTAATCGACCTTGACGAAGGTGCCGCCCAGGGACTTGACCTGGTCGGCCACCTCGGCGCGCGTGTCGTTGGCGCGCACGATGGCGCCCAGGTTGGCCGCCGTGCCAATGGCGGCCAAGCCTGCCACGCCAGCACCGGCAATAAACACTTTGGCCGGGGGCACTTTGCCTGCGGCGGTGATCTGGCCATTGAAATAGCGGCCAAAGGCGTTGGCCGCCTCGATCACGGCGCGGTAGCCCGAGACCCCGGCGGTGGAGGTGAGCGCGTCCATCTTCTGCGCGCGCGAGAGCGTGCGCGGCAGGCAATCGATGGCCAGCACCGTGGCCTGCCTGGCCGCCAGTTGCTCCATCAGCTCGGGGTTTTGCGCGGGCCAGACAAAGCCAATCAGCGTCGTGCCCGGGCGCATCAGTGCCACCTCGTCGGCGCTGGGTGGGCGCACCTTGAGCACAATGTCTGAGGCCGCCCACAGCGCCGCAGCATCGGGTGCAATTTCTGCCCCCGCCGTGCGGTAGCTGTCGTCGTCAAAGTGGGCGGCTGCGCCGGCCCCCGACTGCACCGCGACCGAAAAGCCCAGCTTGATGAGCTTTTCCACCACGTCGGGCACAGTGGCCACGCGTTTTTCCAGTGCGAGGGTCTCGCCAGGAATTCCAATTTTCATGCTCTGTCACCTTTATAAAAATTTTGCATAGAGAAGTGCTTTTCTCGAATGCCGTAAAGCCTACATGAAAATTACGAAACCACGGCACGCCCCTCTCCTGAATTGGCGTGAAAGCGACAAATGCACGCCGGCTTGGTCAGTTTGACGTCGTGAACCATGCAGAACGCCCAAACCGGGCCGGGCGTTTTGCGCCGCCCCCACAGCCTGGGGCGCATAAAAAAAGCCCAGTGCCATGCAGGCACTGGGCTGGAGACAGTCAAGCCAACGGGCTTAGTTCACCATCTGCTTGAGCTCACCGGCGGCGTACTTGCGCACCATTTGCTCCAAGGTGAAGCCTTTGATCTTGCTGCCCTGACCCTCGCAACCAAACTCTAGGTAACGCTGCTTGCAAATGGCCTTGGCCGCTTCGCGCGCGGGCTTCATCCACTCGCGCATGTCGAACTTGTCGGGGTTTTCCACCTGGAACTTGCGCACCGCGCCGGTCATGGCCATGCGGATGTCGGTGTCGATGTTCACCTTGCGCACGCCGTGCTTGATGGCTTCCTGGATTTCCTTGACGGGCACGCCGTAGGTCTGCTTCATCTGGCCGCCGTACTGGTTGATGATGTCCAGCAGGTCTTGCGGCACCGAGCTGGAGCCGTGCATCACCAGGTGGGTGTTGGGAATGCGCGCGTGGATTTCCTTGACGCGGCTGATGGCCAGCACATCGCCCGTGGGCGGGCGGGTGAACTTGTAGGCGCCGTGGCTGGTGCCAATGGCAATGGCCAGCGCGTCCAGCTGGGTGGCTTGCACAAACTGCGCGGCTTCTTCGGGGTCGGTCAGCATCTGTGCGTGGCTGAGCTTGCCTTCGGCGCCAATGCCATCTTCCTCACCGGCGTCGCCCGTCTCCAGATTGCCCAGGCAACCCAGCTCGCCCTCGACGGTGGCGCCGATGGCGTGGGCCATGGCCACCACTTCCTGCGTCACGCGCACGTTGTAATCAAAGTCCGAAGGCGTCTTGCCGTCGCTCAGCAGCGAGCCGTCCATCATCACCGAGCCAAAGCCCAGCGCCAGCGCACCCCGGCACACCTCGGGGCTGGTGCCGTGGTCCTGGTGCATGACCAGGGGAATGTGCGGATAGGCCTCGGTGGCCGCCAGAATCAAATGCTTGATAAAGGACTCGCCCGCATACTTGCGCGCGCCTGCGCTGGCTTGCAGGATGACAGGGGCACCCACCTCGTCCGCCGCAGCCATCACGGCCTGCACCTGTTCCAGATTGTTGACGTTGAAGGCGGGAATGCCGTAGCCGTTTTCGGCGGCGTGGTCGAGCATTTCGCGCATGGAAATCAAAGGCATGGTCGTGTCCGATCAAAAAAAGAAAAGCAAAAAACGGTAACTGGTTGGTAACCTGCGATTTTAGCTGGGCTGCCTACGGCACGAACAGGCCCTGGCCCTCACCCCCGGTGCCGCAGCCCCCTATCACCCGGCCACACGACAAATCTGCAACATGTTCGTGCCGCCGGGCTGGCCCATGGGCTCGCCGCAGGTGATGGCATACACATCGCCCGGCTGCACGATGGCGCGCTCGCGCAGGTGGTTTTCTGCTTGCGCCAAGGCTTGGTCGCGCTCGGCGCTGGTGTCCATGAGCAGCGGGCTGACGTTGCGGTACAGCGCCATCTTGCGCTGCGTGCTGATTTTGGGCGTGAGCGCATAAATCGGAATGTGGATGCGGTGGCGGCTCATCCACAGCGCGGTCGAGCCGCTGTCGGTCATGGCCACAATGGCCTTGGCACCCAGGTGGTGCGCCGTAAACAAGGCCCCCAGCGCAATGGATTGGTCGATGCGCGTCAGCGCACGCGGCTGGCCCAGCGCTGTTTCGGCGCCAATATCCTCGGCCGCCTCGGCAGCGGCGCAGATGTAGGCCATCTCGCGCACCGTTTCCAGCGGGTACTTGCCCACGGCAGTTTCGGCACTGAGCATCACCGCATCCGTGCCATCGAGCACGGCATTGGCCACATCACTCACTTCCGCGCGCGTGGGCAGCGCGTTGGTGATCATGCTTTCCATCATCTGCGTGGCGGTGATGACCAGCTTGTCCATCTGGCGCGCCATGCGGATCATTTTTTTCTGCAGCGCAGGCACGGCAGCGTTGCCCACCTCCACCGCCAAGTCGCCGCGCGCGACCATGATGCCGTCCGAGACGCGCAGGATGTCTTCCAGATGGGGGATGGCCTCGGCGCGCTCCATCTTGGCAATCAAGCCCGGGCGATGGCCCGTGCCCGCCGCAGCCACCGTACACAGCTGGCGCGCCATTTCCATGTCGGTGGCGTTTTTCGGAAAGCTCACGGCCACATAGTCGGCACCCAGCTGCATGGCGGTTTTGATGTCCTCCATGTCCTTGGCCGTCAGCGCTGGGGCCGTGAGTCCCCCGCCTTGCTTGTTGATGCCCTTGTTGTTGGACAGCTCACCGCCCACCACCACCTGGGTGTGTACCGCTTCGCCCAGCACGCGCTGCACCCGCAGCACGATCAGGCCGTCGTTGAGCAGCAGCACATCGCCTGCGCGCACATCGCGCGGCAGTTCTTTGTAATCGAGGCCCACGCCGTCGATGTCACCCGGCGCACTGCGCGCGGCATCCAGCACAAAGCTGGTGCCCACCTGCAAATCGACCTTGCCTTGCGCGAACTTGCCCACGCGAATCTTGGGCCCCTGCAAGTCCGCCATGATGGCCACCTCGCGTCCCGCTTGGCGCGAAGCCTCGCGCACGGCCTCAGCACGCGCTATATGGTCTTGGGCCGAGCCATGGCTGAAGTTCAGGCGCACCACGTTCACGCCCGTGGCAATCATCTGCGCCAGCATGGCCACGTCGCTGGAGGCTGGGCCTAAGGTGGCCACGATTTTGGTGGCGCGGCGAATGTAGGTGGTGGGGGGCATGGAGGTTCCTTGTTAGTTCTGAAATATCACTGGTACACGTTCGCACCAAAAATCTTTTGCAGTTGCTCTTGGATAGGCTGCTGTGTATCAGCGGTCAACCCACCAAAAATAGCCTGTCCTTGGCTGGCCTTAGCCCACAGCTGGCCCACAGCGCGCTTTTCCAACTCATACGGAGTGTGAGCAAGGTGAGCGCCCTTGTACTCCAGCACAGCCACACGACCATCGGTCAGTTCGGCCACAAAGTCGGCATAGAAACGCCCGCGTGATGTAAACAGCACGATGGCCGTGCGCCCCCAGTCGGGCGGTGCGATCTGCGCCACCTCGTCCAGCACGCACACCTGCAGCGCCTCGCCATAGGCTGCCGTCAGCGCCGCGCGGTAGAGGTGGCCGGGCGTTTGCAGGGCCTTGAGCGTTTGCTGGCGAATGGCGTCGCTGGGCACCAGCCACACCGCCACCGGCGCATCCACGTTGCACCACGCGCGCGCCAGCAGGGGCACGGCGTGCGCTGCCATCACCGTTTTGCCACCGCCCGTGGGAATGCGCAGGCACACGCAAGGCACGTCCGGGCCAAATGCATCGGCGCGGTAGGGGCGACCCACCAGCGCACCAAAAGCCTGCGCCGGGCCTTGGGTTTGCGCAGCGCGGGCAAAAGCCGTCAGGGTGTTGAGGGCGGTTTGCTGGTAGGACTTGAGGGTGATTCGAAGCATGGTGGGCCACTTAATTGGCGGAATGATTGGCGATGCAAAACCTATCCCGCCAATGCAAGTATTTGATTTGCCGGGGTTTTATTTTTTCGCGGGATAAATTCACTGCGTTTCTTTGGTGCTCATTGGCGCATCCAAAGCCCAAAGTGCTCCCCTGGTGGGCCTGCCGATATTGCGAATGGCCCCCTGCCGCGCCATGTCTGAGAGCAGTTCTTTGATGTATTTCTTGCGCTCGGTAGCGCTTGCAATCCACAGAGAAAGCTTGGGCAACAGCAACTCGTCAATCTTGGCGCGCGGCTGCGGTGCCATGGCCAGCAGTCTGCACACCGCATCCTTGTAGTCTTGGGCAACAGGGCCTTTTTGATTGACGTAGGCGACTTCCGTGCCTGTGGCAATGGCTACCGCCGCCGAGATGCGCACCTTTTGTCCGCGTCCTTCTACCAAACCCTTGCCTCGCAAATGTTGCAACTGACCTGCTGGCGGCTGGCGGCCTTTTTGAATCTGATCGAGTAGCACCGCTTCCGCCAGGCTCAGATCAGTGTGCGTCATCAACGCGCTGACATAGCGTTCATCCAGCGTGCGGCCATGGATGGTGACGGTGACAGACGCTGGATGTCCATCTATGGCGTAGTCGGGTAAAGGAAAAAAGCGCTCCCGCTGCTTGCGGAACATGCCCTTGACCCCTCGGTTCATCGTCTCCATCAGATCCAGCTCCACCATCGCGTTGGCCAGACACGCATTGCGATAACGCTGCTCGGGCTGAAGTGCGCGCAAAACCTTCTCTACCGACCCTGGCAGAAACTCCCCGTAATTGAAAAACCGCAGGGTATCCGGGCCTTCGGTGATCAGGATGCGCCCGCCCTGGGTGTAGTCCTGGTGAGCCACACAGTTATGCAGCGCTTCGCGTATGACCCAATCGTCGTAATTGGGCACGTTCAGCGGTGCCACCTGGCGGGGTGGCAAAACATTGACCTCAATGATGCGGATGCGGGCAATCAGCGCGTCGATGGCCAGCACCAGGGGGAGGTCGAAGTGCTGGTGCGTCACATAGTCATCGCGATGGTCTACCAACTGCCAACTGATGCGCGGCGTGGGGCCACCTAACAGCGTGCTGGCTTGCTGCTTACCCAGCAGCACCAACGCTGCCCGCGTTAAACCGCCGCTGACGGCAAGGCGCAGGGTGTGCAAAAACTCTGCATCTGTCTGCAGGTGCATCTGGGCCACGATGTCCGGCTTGGCGCCATAACGGCGTGCATACAACTCGCGTGCGCGTGCAATGGCCTGCGCTGAAAGCAAGGCCCAGTCTTGCGTGACTACCGTTGCCGACCAATCATGCAGGGCCGACTGCGCGCGCAGTGCGTCGAGCTTGTGCAGAGGCAAGGCCCCCAACTTTTCTCCGGCACGACCCCAGTAATGTCCCTTGCATGCCACCGGAACACCCCGTGGTGCAGCTGGTACTCGCCATAGCAGCACCCGGGCGGGCGAGCCATCCGCCTTGGTCACGTGCAGTATGTAAGGAGCCTCCAAGACCGTGGGTGGGGAGGTCTGCGCTGCAATAGATTCCTTGACGCGATTGACCTCCTCCATCGATTGCGCAAACTGCGTACCAGTGGCGGGACGCAACCCGCTGACCGGATCAATTTTGTTGTCGATGCCCATCACCAGCCAGCCCTCTTCGCGCCGGTAAAGGTTGGCCTCATTGGCAAGGGCAGACACATACTGCGCCAGTTGGTCAAAACTGAAGGAATGTTCTGCGCGTTTGAACTCCAGCCACTCCGTCTCGGTGGGCATGCGGCGCAAACCATCCAGAAAATCCTGGGTAACTTCGTTCATCTTGTTCACCGCGCCTTCACGTCATAGGTGGTGAAAGCGTGGGCGCGGTTGAGCCAATCCAAAGTAGGCATCTCAGGCGACCTCATCGCGCATCAGCGCTTCAATCTCAGCCATTTCCACGGGCACGTCGCGCGTGGTCAAGAGGCAGCCGCTTTCGGTGACGACGGCATCGTCTTCGATGCGGATGCCCAGGTGGTGGAAGTGCTCGGGCACGCCAGCGGCGGGGCGCACGTACAGGCCTGGTTCAATCGTCAGGCACATGCCCGGTTGCAGGATGCGGCTGGGGGGCAGGGTGCTGCCAGGCTCTGGCGCAGCGCCCGGCTCGGTGTAGCTGCCGCAGTCGTGCACGTCCATGCCCAGCCAGTGGCCGGTGCGGTGCATGTAGAACTGAAAGTAAGCGCGGTTGGCGATCACGTCCTGGGCGCTGCCGTGCTGCTGGGCGTTGAGCAGGCCCAGATCCAGCAGGCCCTGGGCCAGCACGGCCACGCAGGCATCGTGCGGTTCGCTGAAGCGCGCACCGGCGCGGGTGGCGGCGATGGCGGCTTTTTGGCTTTCCAGCACCAGCTGGTACAGATCGCGCTGCGGCCCGGTAAAGACGCCATTGGCCGGGAAGGTGCGCGTAATGTCGGCGGCGTAGCCGTCCAGCTCGCAGCCCGCGTCGATCAACACCAAATCACCGGCGCGAATCGGTGTGCTGCCTGCGCGGTAATGCAGCACGCAGGCGTTGGCGCCCCCGGCAACGATGCTGGGATAGGCCTCGCTTTGTGCGCCGTGCTGGCGGAAGGTGTGCAGCAGCTCCGCATCCAGGTGGTATTCGCGCAGGTCCTGGCCTTCGCGCAGCATGCGGGCGCTGGTGCGCATGGCGCGGATATGCCCTTGGGCGCTGATCTGCGCAGCGCGCTGCATGGTGGCCAGCTCGTGCGCGTCTTTGACCAGGCGCATTTCATCGAGCAGGAGGCACAGATCGCCCTGGCGCGTGGGGCATTGCACGCCGCTGCGCACGCGCTGGCGCACGTTGCCCAGCCAGCTTTCCACGCGCGCGGCCAGGCCGTCGTGCGTGGCAAATGGCCACCAGACGCAGTGCTGGTTGTCCAGCAGCGCTGGCAGCAGCGTATCCAGCTCGGTGCTGGCGTGCGCGGCCTGCACGCCCAAGGCGGCAGGTGCGGCCCCGGGGCCCAGGCGGTAGCCGTCCCAGATTTCGCGCTCCAGGTCTTTGGGCTGGCAAAACAAGGTGGCCTGGCCGTTGGCGTGCAGCACCAAGGTGGCGTGGGGTTCGGTAAAGCCGGTCAGGTAAAAAAAATAGCTGTCGTGGCGGTAGTTGTGTACGTTGTCGCGGTTGCGCGCACGCTCGGGCGCGGTGGGCACGATGGCAATGCCGCCAGCGCCCAGCTGTGCGGCCAGGCGGGCACGGCGCTGGGCATAGACGGTCAGGGGCAGGGGTGGGGTGTAGGTCATATCAAAAAAGTGAGTGTTTCGCGCTGATAGGTAAACGGTTTTAATGGCTTTTATATCTAAAACCCATTAAATACGTGCGGGAGCTGCTATGTATTTTTTAAGATAGCGCCCAGTGTGGCTGTGTGGCTGGGCGGCCACATCCTCGGGCGTGCCCTGGGCAACGATGCGGCCACCGCCGCTGCCGCCTTCGGGGCCGATGTCGATCACCCAGTCGGCGGTTTTGATCACATCCAGATTGTGCTCAATCACCACCAGCGTATTGCCCGCATCGCGCAGGCGCTGCAGCACCTGGAGCAGCACCGCCACATCGGCAAAGTGCAGCCCGGTGGTCGGCTCATCCAGTATGTAGAGCGTGCGCCCGGTGTCGCGCCGCGCCAGCTCCAGCGCCAGTTTGATGCGCTGCGCCTCCCCGCCCGAGAGCGTGGTCGCGCTTTGCCCCAGGCGGATGTACGACAGGCCCACATCCACCAGCGTCTGTAAGCGCCGTGCCAGCGCGGGCTGGTCGGCAAAAAAGGCCAAGGCTTCTTCCACCGTCATGTCCAGCACCTGGGCGATGTTGCGGCCTTTCCACTGCACTTCCAGCGTCTCGCGGTTAAAGCGCTGGCCCTGACAGGCCTCGCACGGCACATACACATCGGGCAGAAAGTGCATCTCCACTTTGAGCAGGCCATCGCCCTGGCAGGCCTGGCAGCGCCCACCGCCCTGCGCTTGGGGCACGTTAAAGCTAAAGCGTCCGGCGCTGTAGCCACGCATGCGTGCCAGCTCGGTCTGGGCAAACAGCTCACGCAAAGGGCCGAGCAGGCCGGTGTAGGTGGCCGGGTTGCTGCGCGGCGTGCGGCCAATGGGGCTTTGATCGACGCCGACCACTTTGTCCAGATACGCCAGCCCGTGCAGCGCCCGGTGCGGCGCAGGCGCTGTCCCGGCGCGCTGCAAGGCTTGGGCGACGGCGGCATACAGCGTGTCGTTGACCAGCGTGGATTTGCCCGAGCCAGACACGCCAGTCACGCAAGTGAGCAGGCCAACCGGAAACTCCACATCCACGTCCTGCAGGTTGTGGCCGCAAGCGCCTTCAACGCGCAGCACCTGCACCTGGCCGGTTGCCTGGGCAGGCAGACGCGGCGTGCGCCGCTGCGGCACGGCAATAGCGCGTGCGCCACTCAAATACGGGCCAGTGACCGAGTCCGGGTGCGCGGCCACCTCGGCAAAACTGCCCTGGGCCAGCACGCGCCCGCCATGCACACCGGCACCTGGGCCCATGTCGATCAGGTGGTCGGCGCAGCGCATCATGTCGGCATCGTGCTCGACGACGATGACGCTGTTGCCCAGATCGCGCAGGCGCTGCAGCATGGCAATCAGGCGGTCGTTGTCGCGCTGGTGCAGGCCGATGCTCGGTTCATCGAGCACGTACATCACGCCACTCAAACCGCTGCCGATCTGGCTGGCCAGGCGAATGCGCTGCGCCTCCCCGCCGGACAAACTGGCCGCGCTGCGTGCCAGATTGAGGTAGCCCAGACCCACATCCGTCAAAAACTGCAAGCGGGCGCTGATTTCGCACAGGATGGGCGCAGCAATCTGGGCGGCGTTGCCCTCCAGCAGCACGCTGCGGCTCCAGTCCAGCGCGGCATCCAAGGTGCAGGTGGTGAGCTGCTCGATATTGCGCCGCTCCTCGCCGCTGCCCACACAGACGCTCAGCGCCTCAGGCCGCAGGCGCGCGCCGTGGCAGGCGGGGCACGGGGGGTGCTGCGCGGCGGCATGGGGCGCAACTGCGGCATCTGCCGGGGCTTGGGCGCCTTCTGCCTCCTCAGCGACAGGGAGGCTATCGGCGCCAGCATCGGCAGCCACATAGCCCAGCCCGTGGCAGTGCGGACAGGCGCCCTGCGGCGCGTTGAAGGAGAACAAGCGCGGCTCCAGCGGCGGCGTGGTGGCGCTGCACTGCGGGCAGGCAAAGCGGTTGCTCAAGGGCAGTTCTTGGCCGCTGTCCATATCCAGCGCCACGATGCGGCCCGTCTCGGGCACCAAGCGCAGCGCGGCTTCCAGGCTGTCGGCCAGGCGCTCGGCGGCATCGGCGCGGATTTTGAGGCGATCGACCACCACCTCGATATCGTGCGCTTGCTGCGCATCCAGCGGCGCCAAATCGCCCGCGTTGAACACGCTGCCATCGATGCGAAAGCGCACAAAGCCCTGCGCCTGCAACTGGTCGAGCAGCTGCACGTGCGTGCCCTTGCGCCCCTGTACCACGGGCGCCAGCAGCATCAGGCGCGTGCCCTCGGGCCAGGCCAGCAGCACATCGACCATCTGGCTGACGCTGTGCGCCTGAAGCGCCAGCCCATGCTGTGGGCAATGCGGCACACCCGCGCGCGCCAAGAGCAGGCGCAGGTGGTCGTGGATTTCCGTGACGGTGCCCACAGTAGAGCGCGGGTTGGGGCTGGTGGCTTTTTGTTCGATGGCAATCGCCGGGGCCAGGCCTTCGATGGCATCGACCTCGGGCTTGTCCAGCTGCCCCAAAAACTGGCGCGCGTAGGTCGAGAGGCTCTCCACATAGCGGCGCTGCCCTTCGGCGTACAGCGTGTCAAAGGCCAGGCTGGATTTGCCACTGCCCGAGACACCCGTAATCACCACCAGCTGGTGGCGTGGAATGTCCACATCGATGTTGCGCAGGTTGTGCGTGCGCGCGCCGCGAATGCGCATGGGCAGCGGGCCCGGATCGGCAGCGCCGGACACCGGGGCGGAGGAAGAAAAATCGGGCAAAGCGGGCACAAGCAGCAAGGCAAAAAGCAAACTGCCGCATGATAGGCCGTTTGGCCGCTCAACCCCTGTGCCTGCCACCCATAGGCAGAGGCAGGACAATAGGCCGTTTTTCTGCCTGCTGTTTGTGACTGTGTTGCGTTCCACTTCCCCTCCCCCGTCCGCCCCGATGTCTGCCTCCGCTGCCCCCCACCACATGACCCCCGCCGAGCGCCGCGCCAGTGGCAGCCTGGCGCTGATTTTTGCGCTGCGCATGCTGGGCTTGTTTCTGGTGCTGCCGGTGTTTGCGCTGGAGGCGCGCCACTACGCCGGGGGCGACGATCCGGCGATGGTGGGCTTGGCGCTGGGGCTGTACGGCTTAACACAAGCGCTGTTCCAGCTGCCGCTGGGCATCGCCTCCGACCGCTTTGGCCGCAAGAAAGTCATCGTGCTGGGCCTGCTGGTGTTTGCCGTGGGCAGCTTGGTGGCGGCGCTGGCCGACAGCCTGCTGGGCCTGATGTGGGGCCGTGCGCTGCAGGGGGCCGGGGCCGTTTCTGCGGCGGTGACCGCGCTGCTGGCCGATCTGACGCGCCAGAGCGTGCGCACCAAGGCCATGGCCATGGTCGGCGGCAGCATTGCGCTGATGTTCTCGCTGGCGCTGGTGCTCAGTCCGCTGCTGGCCGCCTGGGCTGGGCTGCCCGGTATTTTTGCGCTGACGCTGGCCCTGACGCTGGCCGGCATGGCCGCCGTCGTCTGGGTGGTGCCGCCCGAGCCTGCGCAGCGCAGCGACCTGCCACGCGGACGCTTTGCCGATCTGCTGCAACACGCCGACCTGCTGCGCCTGAACGCGGGCGTGTTTGTGCTGCACACGGTGCAAATGGCGATGTGGGTGGCCGTGCCCACGCTGCTGGTGCAAGCCGGGCTGGTCAAGGCCGCGCACTGGCAGGTGTATCTGCCCACGGTGCTGCTGTCGTTTGTCGCGCTGGGCGGCTTGTTTCGCCTAGAGCGCCAAGGCCGGCTGCGCGCGGCGCTGCTGCTGTCGATCGCCCTGGTGCTGCTGGTGCAGCTGGGCCTGGGGGCGCTGACCTGGCTGGGCGATGCGCCCACGCTGTGGCCGCTGGGGCTGGGGCTGCTGGTGTTTTTTATTGGCTTCAACATGCTGGAGGCCACCCAGCCCAGCCTGGTCTCGCGCATGGCACCCGACAGCCTGCGCGGCGCGGCCCTGGGGGCGTACAACACGCTGCAGTCGCTGGGCCTGTTTGCTGGCGGCGCCGTCGGTGGCCTGCTGGCGCGCCATGGCAGCCTGACGGGCGTGTTTGTCGCCACCAGCGTGCTGTGCGTGCTGTGGCTGCTGATCACCTGGCCGCTGCAGCCCGTGGGGCGCACCGTGGCAAAACCGGCCGCAGTGCATTAAAAAGAGCTGTTACCGCTGATAGAGCAAGGGTTTTGGTATGTTTTTATGCCCAAATCCTTGCCTATAGAGCGCAAGCAGCTCCTTTTTTAATAACACCCATATCTTGCGCTATCCTGCGCGCCGCGGCCTGCCGGAGGGGCCGCTTCCCACCGATTTGGCCCACGGACCCTCCCTTGCCACACCGGGGCCACCCAAGGAAACACACATGGCATCCGTCAACAAAGTCATTCTGGTCGGCAACCTGGGGCGTGACCCCGAAATGCGCACCTTCCCCAGCGGCGATCAGGTGGCCAACGTCACCATCGCCACCACCGACCGCTGGCGCGACAAGAGCACCGGCGAAAACCGCGAGTCCACCGAGTGGCACCGCGTCGTCTTCAATGGCCGCCTAGCTGAAATCGCGGGCCAGTACCTGCGCAAAGGCTCGCAGGTGTACGTCGAAGGCAGCCTGCGCACGCGCAAGTGGACCGATGCCTCGGGCGTAGAAAAATACTCCACCGAAATCCGCGCCGACTCCATGCAAATGCTCGGTGGCCGCGCCGGTCAGGGTGGCCAAGGTGGCAGCGGCGGCTACGCGCAGGACGACAGCGGTTTTGGCAGCAGCGCCCCGGCAGCAGGTGGCTATGCCCCGGCAGCCCCGCGCGCCAGTGCCCCGCGCCCCGCGCCTGCACCGGCGCCCATGGCGCCGCCCGCGCCCCAGCCTGCCTCGGGCTTCAACGACTTTGGCGACGACGATATTCCGTTCTGAAGCGCGTCGTGAGGCCTGGCCTCAGGGGCGGCAGGCGCCGCTTCACCTCTTGACATCCTTCCCTTGCAAATTGCCTAAGCAACTTGGAAGGGGATTCCTACTTCCAGAGGGCCATGTCCGGCCCCAGCTGCGGCGCTTGCGCCCGCAACCTCATTCACTGCGGCTTCAACGGCTCTCGCCTCCCGCGCAGCGGAAAATTCTCTCTCCAACGCAAGCAACCCACGGGCCAAGATATTCTTGGCCGCATTGGTATCGCGGTCATGCACCGTCTGGCACGCACCGCACGTCCACTGGCGCACAGCCAAACCCTCCAGCCCCTTCGGGCCAGTACGGTCGT
>JAQVCA010000020.1 GCA_028690035.1 Comamonas sp.
CGCTTCAGGCATGGCCATAAGGTCTTTTTTGCTGGATGCGACCCAGCGCAGGGGTTTGGTTGGGGTTGGCATCAGCGAATTATGCCTATATAGGAATAAGAGCGCCAGCGCACGACCACATCCGACGGTAGCTCACCACCCCGGCCATCCCCACCTCCGGCACGCCCACCACGGTGATCACGATCTCTTCTTCGTCCGGCTTGCCCACATGCAGGTAGGCGTCGTCGCCCAGCGGCTGCCGGCCAATGGATTGAGGTTGGGTCAGGAAACCGTGGTCTGTCCCCTATTGGTCCGGGTCATGGGGCTGCGACAATCTTTTTTTGATAGCTGCCCGCGCTTGCTGGGTAATGGCTAGGGGCCGATTTGGCTTTCTTTTAGTGGGTGACCAACAAAAAGCCGCGCCCCCTCACGCCGCCTTCGTCTGCAACACCCGCCGCGCAGCCGCCAAGCCACGCAGGCAGCGCTGCTGGCGGTGGGCGGCCAGCTCGATCAGCTTGGCGGGCGTGCCCACGGCACTGGCAAAGTTTTTGAAGAAATGGTCAGCGCTGGCAATAAAGGCCTCGGCATCCATGCCCAGGCGGCCAAGCAGGGGCGGCGTGCTGGCGGGGATGGCCCCGCGCTTGCTTGGGTGTACGGCGCGGCCCATGGTATCGACCAAGTCCAGGTACTCCTCCAAGCCAAAGGGCACCGCCTGCGCAAAACCGCTGGTGGGGTCAAAGGGCATCAGCGGTGCCTCGGGCAGCGCTGAAATTTCTACTTCTGATAGCAGTCCGGGCAATGTGCGCGCGGGCGATGCGTCTATTTCATCCACAACCTCTGGTGCCACGACCGGTGCCTGCACCGGCTCAAAAGCGCGGCCTTGCAGCTCGGCCAGGCGTGCGGCAATAGAGGTGTGGGCGCTGTCCTCCAGGCTCTGGGCCATACCGGCGCGGATGGGGTTCAAGTCCACATAGGCCATGGCGGCCAGCAGGGCCTGCTCATCGAGCAGCGCCTGGCTTTTAAAGCGCCCCTCCCAAAAGCGCCCCTTGCAACCCTCCTCGGCATTGGCCTGGCGCGCAATGGTTTCATTGAGCACGCGCATAAACCAGGACACATCGGCCAGGCGCTGGCGGTACAGCGCGGCAAACTCGGCCACCTTGTCGCGCTCGGACTGGCCCAGGGGCTCGGCGGGCAAGCCGCTCAGGTAGCGCTGCACCAGCAGCGGGCCGGTGAACAGCTGCGTCCAGCGGCGCAGCACCTCGTCGTCGCTCAGCGCCTGGGCGCGGGCTGTGTCCACGCGCAGCACGGCGTGGTAGTGGTTGCTCATCACCGCATAAGCGGCCACGTCGATGGCGAAGACCGAGGCCAGCTCACGGATGCGCGTCTCGATCCAGCCCCTGCGGTGGTCAAAATTGCTGCCGCTGGCCGCATCGTGCCCACACAAAAAGGCGCGGCGCACGCAGCGGTTGACGACGTGGTACCAGGGCGTGTCGGCCAGCGAGATCAGGGAGGAGCGGGGGCGGGTCATGGGCAGGAGTTTAAAGAATGCTGTTTATTTAGGCAATTAAAGTGGGTGTCCTTTTTAATCGCGTCGTCGCTCAGTGCCTGGGCGCGGGCGGCGTCCACGCGCAGCACGGCGTGGTAGTGGTTGCTCATCACCGCATAGGCGGCCACGTCGATGGTGAAGACCGAGGCCAGCTCACGGATGCGCGTCTCGATCCAGCCCCTGCGGTGGTCAAAATTGCTGCCGCTGGCCGCATCGTGCCCGCACAAAAAGGCGCGGCGCACGCAGCGGTTGACGACGTGGTACCAGGGCGTGTCGGCCAGCGAGATCAGGGATGAGCGGGGGCGGGTCATGGGCAGGAGTTTAAAGAATGCTGTTTATTTATTTAGGTAATTAAAGTGGGTGTCCTTTTTATTACTCAACCTACGACAATCTTTTTTGATAGCTGCCCGCGCTTGCTGGGTAAGCGTTAGAGGCCGATTTGGCTTAAAAAACCGCTCCACTAAAGTGGGTGTCCTTTTTATTCTGACGATCAAAACTAAAAAACCCTGCCCCTCGTGAGAAGGACAGGGTTTCGATCACCCCAAGCACCTACCCGAGGGCGGGTGCTTGTTCTGCCGTGGCAGATTAGACGAGGATCAGGTCGCCCAGGTCGATGTTGGCAGCGACACCGGTGATGGTCACACCTTCCAGCACACCCAGCGTCACGACGCCAGTGGTGGTATAGGTACCAACAGTGGCGTCTGTGGCGTCGAGGTCGTAACCAACCTGGACGCGACCCAGGCTGTCCTGCCAGAACACGACGACATTGTCACCCACAGCGTTCCCGGTGGCGATAGCTTTGACTGCCGTATCCACAGCCTGCTGCGTGTCGTAGGACACATCATTCAGCACGACGACCTGGAAGTCGCCGGTAGTGCCAGCCTTGCCAATGCCGCCAGCAGCGTCGGTAGCAGTTACGATGCCGAAGGCACTCAGGTCGAGCTTGTCAACGTTGGCACCGGTGCCGGTTGCGGTACCGAAGTTGAAGTCCTTGATGACGTTGTTCGACAGCAGACCATCAGTAGCCACAGCGGCAGCCGCCTTGGCCGAATTAGCCGTGAACTTCACCGTATCCTTACCACCGCCCAGCGTCACGGTGTTCACCGTAGCGCCTGCTGCTGCAGAGTTCAGCGTGATGGTGTCGTCACCGGCACCCAGCTTAACGGTCTGCGCAGCGGCAGCGCCGGTACCGGTGCCGGTCGAAACGATCAGCTTGTAGGCGCTGCCCACGTCGCTGGCGTCGATGGTCACCTTGTCGCTCGCGTTGGTTGCGGCAGAGATCGTCAGCGTGTTGTTGGTGCTGTTGATGTTCTGAGCCGCCACTGCGTTGGTCACAGTCAGCTCGAACTCGTTGGCAACCGCAGGCGCTGCAGTGTCCTTGATGTTCCAAGTGTTGAAGTTGGAAACATTGGTCAGCTGCGAAGCGGTGACGATCTGCTTGGCTGCGCCGGTGGTGTCGAAGTCGAACACGTTGTTGTTGCCTGCACCACCGTTGAGCACGTCAGCATCAGTCAGGAAAGCGCTGGCGCCCACGGTGATGGTGTCGGCCTGAGAGGAGCCCTTAAAGCCGTCGATACCGTTGCTGATGGCGAAGGTGAAACTGCCGCCAGCAGTCATTTCCGATGCGTCAACGTTCAGCTTGGAGGTGGAACCGAGCACAGCCGAAGCGTTCAGAACGGTGGCAGCTCCACCCTTTTCAACGACGTTAATGGTCTTGTCTGTGAAGCGGTTGAGCGTTGCGTCGTCGATCAGGAGGGTCTGGCCGCCGAAGGACAAGTTTTCAAAGTTGGACACGCCGGAGATCAGCTCGGCATTGGTCACGCCCGTCAGGTCGATGTTGCCGGGCGCAACCTTTGTCAGCACCAGGGTGTCAACGCCTTCGCCACCGTCGATTTTGATGTCTTTGGTCAGAACGTCAGCATCGATACGGAAGGTGTCGTTAGCCGTACCACCAGTCGCGGTCTGCTTGCCACCCGAAACAGCCGTGCCGGCCAGCGTCAGATCCACGCCGCCCGTCGAAGCCGTGGCATCCACGGTGGTTGCGCTCAGGGTGTTACCAACGGTCAGCTTCTTGTCGCCTTCGATGGTCACGGTCTTCTGCGCAGTCGCGGTCAGCGTGGTCACGGCGTTGGCGGTGTTGGCCTTACCTTCGGATACCAGCTTGACGTTCTCGTAGCCACCCGCAGTCAGCGTGGCAACAGTGAAGACGCTGGGGGTCGAAGCCGTACCTTCGTCGTTGCTGAACAGCTTGACGGTGACGCTGTCGGTCGAGCCGCTGGTGTTCTTGCCGTTGATGGTCAGGACATTCAGCGTATTGACAGCACCGGTCGCGTCCTTGGCCGCGACGGTAGCACCGTCTGCCAGGTTATTGACTTGGCCGGCGTGCCCGTTGTTAGCCGAAACAAAACCGATGGTCGAGACGCCAGCGCCAAATGCCTCAGCATTGACCTGGTTGTTACCATCAGTCGTGACTTCCAGCGTCTGGACGTTCTTGACGTTGTAGCTGGTGCCGTTGGCCGTACCCGTGATACGCAGCGTGTTGGCACCGGCGCCCAGGTCGACGCTGTCCTTGGCCGTCAGGTTGGCGGTTGCGCCAAAGGTGATGACGTCATCGCCTTCACCGCCCTTGATGGCAAGGTCGTTACCCGTAGCGGCCGACACGTCGGCGGTCACGCCAGCAGTCGAAGCCGAAGCGTCGAAAGTGGTCATCTTGGCCGCGCCAATTACGCCCAGATCAGCCTTGGCAGTGGCGTTAACATTGACGGTGGCGACGCCATCGAGGACGTTCGTGCCAGCAATATCACGGATACCGGCGATATCGGACGCACCCGTCACGGCGATATCGAGCTGCTCTAGGGTGCCGGCGCCGTTGTTGTCATCGAACAGGATACGACCACCCGCCGCCTTCATGGTGACATTATTCAGGGTCAGCTTCTGAACATTGGTACCCGTCAGCGCGGTATCGGTGTAGCCGATGGTGACGTCGTTGTTACCTGTCTGGTTCTTGACGGTCAGTTCGACCACTTCGCTCAGGTTACGCACGGTGCTGGTATTAACCGAGTTCTCGATGCTGACGCTCTTCAGACCCGTGGCGTTGGCGCCTTCGATCGTGGTTGCACCGTAGCTGGTCAGACGCAGGTTTTCGACGCTGTTCAGCGTGGCAGCAATCGTTCCACCGGTAGACTCGGCGATCAGGGTGTCGTTGCCCTCGCCGCCATTGACCACGTCGCCGGACTGCAGGGTGTTCATCTGACCAACCGCAGCAACAAACTTGGTGTAGGCGTTGAAGGTGTTGTCACCGCTGTTGCCGTTGGTCACTTCCACATTTTCAGTGAGCA
>JAQVCA010000021.1 GCA_028690035.1 Comamonas sp.
TGCTCACTGCAGGTGCGGCTTCCGTGGCCGAAGGCTCTGACGTCGAGTTCACGCTGACCGCCAGCGTGGCCTCTGATACAGACCGCACCTTCCAAGTCGTCATCACCGGCGACGACAAGAACGGCACCGTGGGCATCACCAAGGCCGACGCCGCTGACTTTGCTGCTGACGTTGTCCAGACCGTCGTGCTGCTGGCTGGCGAAACCACCGCCAAGTTCAGCGTCACCCCCGTGGCCAACGACGGCACCGAAGGCTTCCAAGGCTTCAAAGTGTCGCTGCTGGACAGCGGCTTCAACGCCGTGGCTGCCAGCAGCACCGTGGTGATCAGCGACGTGACCACCGACACCGAAGCCCCCGTGGTAACCGCCCAAACAGCCCCCGCCACCTACGCTGAAAACAGCGCGGCTGGCACTGTGGTGGCCACCGTGGCCGCTACCGACGACACCGCTGTGACAGGCTACACCCTGACCGGCAACGACGCTGGCTTCTTCGCCATCGATGCCGCTGGCAACATCACCCTGACCGAAGCCGGTGCTGCCGCTGGTGCCGCCTCCAACGACTACGAAACCGCCCCCAACAGCTTCACGCTGGGCGTGGTGGCAATCGATGAGGCTGGCAACGAATCCGCTGCCGTGAACTACGTGCTGAACGTGACCGACGTGGACGACGACGCCCCCCAGCTGGTGGCCGCTACCCTGTCGGGCACCACCCTCAAGCTCAACTTCAATGAAGCCCTGCAGGCTGGCGTGCTGAACGCCTCGGCCTTCTCGGTGGTCGATGCGGCCAACACCAGCATCACCGTCAGCTCCGTCACCATCAGCGGCTCTACCGTCACTTTGGCGCTGGCTGCTACGCCCTCCGGCGCGACCAAGGTGTCTTACACCCCACCCGCTACCGGCACCGTGCTGGAAGACGCAGTGGGCAATGACGTTGCCGCCATCGTCGGCCAAACCGTCGTGACCGATGCCACCGCACCCACCCTGGTGTCTTCGTCGCCTGCCGACGACTCCACCGCTGTGGCCGCTGGTGCCAATGTGACCCTGACCTTCTCTGAGAACGTCATTCTGGGCACGGGCAACATCACGCTGACCAACGCTGCTGATGCCACCGACACCCGCACCATCGCTGTCAATGATGCCACCCAGGTGTCCGTGTCCGGTGCTGTCGTCACCATCAACCCAACGGCTGACCTGAAGGCTGGCGCTACGTACTACGTCAACCTGCCCGCTACCGCCGTGCTGGATGCCGCTGGTAACGCCTACGCTGGTATCACCGGCACGACGGCGCTGAACTTCACCGTGTCCACCGGCCCTGTGGTGCCGCCTACACCCGGCAAGAGCTTCACGTTGACCACTGGTAATGACGGCCCTGGCGCTATCTCCCCTGCCATCGACACTACCGGTACCGAGAACAACGACACCTACAACGCAGTCCTGGATTCCGTTGCTGCAAACACTTCGCTGAATACCGGCGACGTGCTGCGCGGTAATGGCGGTACGGGTGATGTGTTGAATGTCACGGTGACCGATAGCGGTGGTGTAGGCGGGGCGAACCCTGCTTTGAGCTTGGGCTTGGCCGACATCCAAGGCGTTGAAATCTTTAATATCCGTCAGTCGGACATCACTTCCGTGGTGGCTGCTGGTGGTGGTTTTGTGGGCTCTGCCGTGGCGTTTGCTGCTGCTGGCGCAAACGGCGACTTCCCGACTGCTAACGTTGGCACTAGCTATGGCATTGATGCCAGCCTGTTTGCTGGTTTGACTAATATCAATAACGATCGTGGCGCTGGTAACTTTGAAATCATCAATGTTTCCAACACCCAGCAAGTCGGTTTGATTGGCAATGGTTCTGCGCTGGCCGTGGGTAGCTTGAGTGCTTCTTCCGTCGCTGCTGCCACCACCTCGACACTGAACCTGTCGGGTGGTCTGCAAACCTCGGCTGCTGGTGCAGCTTTGCAAGGCGCTGGTCGCGTCACCATCAACGGTGCCGCTATCAATACCGCCAACATCAACAGCTCCAACGGCGCTAACGTGGTGGGTGGTGTAACCTACGCTGGTGGTGCAGCGGTGACTACGCTGAACATCAAAGCTGATAGCGATTTTGGTCTGCGTGGCGCAATTGATGGTAACAACGATGGTGACACCGCTGACAACGGTGAAGGCGCATCGGTCATTACTGGCTTCAGCGCTGCCCTGCCTTCAACCATCAACGTTACTGGCGCTGGTGCTGTCACGGTCAACGTTCTGGATGCTGCGCTGGATACTTACAACGCCTCCACTGCGACTGGTGCTCAAACACTGACCTTGGGTGCTGTTGGTCAAAATGTGACTACGGGTTCTGGCAATGACATTATCACTACCGGTGGTATCGTTTTGACTGGTGCGGTAGCTGCTGGTGCTGGAACAGGTGACCGCTTGGTGGTTACTGCTACCGCTGATTTGACGGCTGCTACTGGCGCACGTTACTCTGGCTTTGAAGTGGTGCAGGCAGCTAACGGTGCTGTGGTTGACTTGAGCTTCCTGGCTGGTACCAACACCATCACCGGTGTGCGTATCGCTGACGGTGCTGCTGCTACCGGTGCCATCAACCTGAGCGCTGCTCAAGCCGCCAATGTCGCTATTACTTCTGCTGGTACTGTGGGCGCTATCACGATCGGTCTGACAGGTGCTGGCAATGCTGGTCAAGTTGATACCGTCAAGGCGGCATTGACCACTACCACGGCAGCTGGGGCCTTGCAAAACATCGACTTGGCAACTACTCCTATTGTGTTGACCAACATTGAAAAGCTGGAGTTGACAGGTAACGGTACCGTGGCTGCTACCACTGGTGCTGTGACTTTGGACACTACTGCTGCCGTGTCGCTCGACAACATCAAGTTGACCAATGCTGGTAATGGCAACGTTATCACCGTGGCCGCTGGCCACCAAGGTCAAAACTTGGTTCTGGATGCTTCGGCCTCTTCGGGCACTACCACTTTGGATGCTGGCCTGTATGTACCTACCGGTGCAGACCTGCGTGGCGGTACTGGTGCAGATATCCTGCAAGGCTCCGCACAAGCTGACAAGCTGGCTGGTGGTCTGGGCCGCGATGTATTCGACTTCAACACACAAGTCTCCACCGTCGCTGCGCTGGATAAGATCAGCGACTTCGGCAAGATCACTGTGGCTACGGCTGACGTGCTGGCTCCCGCATTTGCTACGGCAGCCAACTTCCAGGCCGCTGGTGAAGTGCGCGGTGGTGTGAATGCTGACCTGTTGGATATCAGTGGTGTGGCAGCAGCTCGTGCTCTTGCGGTTGCTGCTCCTGTAGATGTGGCCGCTGCCTCTGGTAACGCTGCATTCAACATCACAGCGACTCTGAGTGCCCGTGGTGTGATTACCTTGGCCGGTACCGACAAAGCCCAGATCGACACCTTGGCTGAGTTTGTGGCTGTTGCTAACACAGCTGGTTTGGGCATTGCAGCCGGTCAAGTTGCAGTGTTTGAACTCAACGGTAATACCTATGTATTCCAGGAAGCTGGTGCTA
The DNA here is from genome assembly GCA_028690035.1 of Comamonas sp. Taxonomy (GTDB): domain Bacteria; phylum Pseudomonadota; class Gammaproteobacteria; order Burkholderiales; family Burkholderiaceae_C; genus Comamonas. The sequence continues at coordinate 3,523 of JAQVCA010000021.1, forward strand.
CCGACAACGTCGTCGAACTGACTGGTACGACGGGTGTTGCAGGTGTGTCGATCATTGGCGCAGCGGGTACTGGCTTGCTGAACGAAATCTTCGTACTCTAAGTTGTAGCCTCGTAGGTTGGGTTGCGTGCAACCCAACACCACGCGGTAAATAAACAAACCCCGCCCTTCGCAAGAGGGGCGGGGTTTTATGTTTTGGAGACCACTGATGCTCGAATAAAAAGGACACCCACTTTAGTGGAGCGGTTTTTAGCTTAAAAAAGGACACCCACTTTAGTGGAGCAGTTTTTTAAGCCAAATCGGCCTCTAACGCTTACCCAGTAAGCGCGGGCAGCTATCAAAAAATATTGTCGTAGGTTGGGTTGCGTGCAACCCAACACCACCCTGGGCCACACCACTTGGCCCATGCCAACCGCTTCACTCCTTCGGGGCTGGGGCGGTTTTTGCATGGGGCGGCAGGTGTTGTGCGAGCAATGTTGGGTTGCTGGTGCAACCCAACCTACGGGGCTACGGGGCTGAGCAAAAAATAGCTTCTAACGCTCGCTTGGCCAGGCCTGGGCAAAGCCGGGGCGCTGCATGGCGCGCTGCAGCTCGGCGGCAGGGTCTAGCGGGACGGATAGCTGTGCCTCATCTCGCGCAGGCGCGTTGCCGCTTGGCTCGGATGAGCACCGGCGCTGCGGCTCATTTTTTGCCATAGGTGGCATCGTGATCCGGCGCGATGGTGAGCAGTCGGATGAAATCTCCGTCACGGTACGCCGTCGCCCGGCGTGCCTGGGTGATGCGTAGGGAGTAGATCGCATCGATCCCCTGGGGTGGCCTGACGCTGGTGATCTTCTCCCACTTCAGGCCCTGGTCTCGGTACACCTGGTTCCAGGTCAGCTGGCAAATTTTGTGGAGCGTATCCAGGGCTGCGTGGCGCTCCGGCTTTTGCAGCGTGAGCAGGTTGTCCTGAAACACCGGGTTGTTGAGGTCGAGCCTGACCTTGGCGTCAATGTTCGCCATGGCTCAGGCGCTTGAGGGTGTCTTCGGTATCGGCATCCGATGCGGCATGTGCCACGGACCAGGCCATGGCCGTTTGCAGATCGGCCGCTGCTTGAGGCGCGTGCAGCCAGCGCTCGTTGTCGGGAACGACCGTGGCCGTGCGCACCAGCCAGACGCCGGGCTCGTACTCTTCCACCAGCACCTGGCGGCCCGCGTATTGCTTGCCCAGCGAAATCTGG
>JAQVCA010000016.1 GCA_028690035.1 Comamonas sp.
CCAGCACCGCACCCATCGTTGCCGCCCCTGCCACACCCTTCATCGGGTCAAGCTCAGGGTTAAAGGGCACCGCTGCGCGTTGGCCTTCGTACTGGGTCACGCCTTCTTCCAGTGCCTCTTGTGCGCCCTCCACAGCCCCAGTCTTCAAGGCACGCGCAGCCAAGCCACCAGTAAAGCCCTTGGCACCAGCCACCAGGCGTTCGGCACCCACCAAGCCACCAGCAGCGCCAATGGCTGCGGGAATCACACTGGCACCACGGGCAGCAGCCAGCGCTTGCTCATCCGTGGCACCGCCTTGGCGCGACAGTTCATAGGCCGTGCCAGCGGCATCACCACCGGCAGATGCCATGCCAAAGCCCGCACCAGCGGCCAAGCCTGTGCGCGCGGCCCCTTTACCCACCATACCCAGCGCACCTGCTGCTGCACGCGCGCCACCCACTGCCAGACCTGGCCCAGCAAATGAGCCTGCCGCTTGTGCTGCCGCCAGCAGCGGGTTGCGCGCCACGTAGCCCAGCGTGGAAGAGACTTCATCACCAAAGCCCTGGGCCTGTTCCATTTCCTGGGCGTAGCGTGCCTTCTCGGCCTTGACCACATCGGACTGCTTGGCGTTTCCAGCCTCAATGATGTTCTTGTCGATGTACTGCGAGGCGGCATTGCCAGGGCGCACGAAGTTGGCCACTGCCGATGCATTGCCAGCTACCGCTCCTCCGACTTCAATGGCTGTGTCCTTAACAGCATCCAGCAGAGTCCGCTTGGGCTGCACGGGGGCTGCAACCGGTTGAACATATTTAGCAAACGGATTGTCTTGATCCGCAGATACAGCAGGGTCGGTGTACTTGGCAAAAGGATTGGTCGTGCTCATGACGACCAGTTTCTTCAAGATGCTTTTGTCAGCCTATCCCTAGGCGGGGGCGAAGCAATTAGCGTAGGTACTGACTCGATGCGCCTTGCCCAAAGGTTTCATCGTGCAGTGCGCGTGCCAGATTGCACCTCGGCCAGCAGCGCGTACAACGTGGCCCAGGTCGCATCGCGCGCTTGCACTGCGTACTGCCCTTCCGTGGCGAACTTGGGCACCAGGCTGGTAGCGTAGGTGCAGGCGCTCAAAATCCCGTCGTAGTTGCGTGTGCGCGCAAAGTCGTCAAGACGCTGCTGGGTGGCTGCAACAATCTCAGCCTGCAACTGCTTGGCGCTGGGCACGGGGGGCTGCGGGTAGGCTGGCAGCACCTGCCATGCACCATCGCGCCACTGCGCCGCCTCGGTGCCGGTCAGCGCGGGCGGTGGCGTCAGCGTGCAGCGTGGCAATGCGCTCATGGGGTCAATGTCCAGCACGCCTGTGTAGATGTCCATGTCGTCAAGAAGGTAGATGGTGGTCATGGTCAGGTCTTGATGTAGTAGCTGGCGTTGGTGGGGTTGGTGACGGCGGGGACGGTGAAGACGCCATCTGGTGGGGTTTGGCTGGTCATCACACGGTTGGCGCCGTCGTAGGCAACGGCCACAAACAGTCCATTGCCTGTCTCTGGCACCAAAGTCCCTTTATTTAGGGAATGATCCCTATATAAAAGCCCATAGAAAAGCCCCTTTGGCATTTGGCCAAAGGGGCTTTTTGTTGGTGTCACGATTGCTACCAGCCAGCTTATGCTGGCTGTTCTTGATCATCGATCAAGGATCAATAGCTGTTGCGACGGGAGTCTCCATAGCCGCCGCTACGAGGCGGGCGAGCTTCCATCGGGCGGGCAATATTAACGGTCAGGTCACGACCGCCCATGTTCCTGCCATGCAGCCCCTGGATCGCCGCCTCGGCTTCCGAGCTGCTTGACATCTCGACAAAGCCAAATCCTTTGGAACGACCTGTATCGCGTTCCATCATGACCTTGGCCGATTGAACTTGGCCGAAGGAAGAAAACTGCTGTTGCAGATCATCGTCACGAACCGAGTAAGACAGGTTGCCGACGTAGAGTTTGTTGCTCATTTTTGGAGCCTTTCAAAAAAGCGCCCAACCAGATTGGGGACGCAGGTGAATACAGTTATGAGAGAAATCAATGCTTGCGTTTGAAGGCAGGCGCTCGCGCAGCGCGAGGCTGGCGGTTTTCGATGTGGCGGAAGGTGATCCGGCCTTTGGAGAGGTCATAAGGTGACATCTCCAGCGTGACGTTATCCCCTGCCAGAATGCGGATGCGGTGCTTGCGCATCTTGCCGCCTGTGTAGGCAATCAATTGGTGGCCGTTGTCCAAGGTCACCCGGTAACGGGTGTCAGGCAGCATTTCATCTACCTTGCCGTTCATTTCGATAAGTTCTTCCTTGGCCATAGAGCCTCCTTGAAGTTGTGGTTTAAGCCAGCGAGGTGGGGTCAAGTAGCCAGCAGTGACCTTGTGCAGCGGCGTACATCAGAGCGCTGTCCTGCGTCTTGAACTCGGGCTTGAAGGTGTAGACACGATCATGTGCCTGACGACCTTGACCGCTTTGGATGGGAGAGCAAAGCGGTATGTTGATCGCTGCCGTGAGAGCGGCTAAGCGGTGTGATCCGAAAATCGCCGATGGCGAACGGATGGGACTGGCAAATGACATTGAAAACAAAAGTGCTCGGGCAGGTGTAACCCGGATTCATGACGTCACGCTGTGCGACGAAGCATGGGTAGGTGTGACCACATAAAGGTCGCAAAACAGAGCTTGCCTTGGGAAAAGTCAGACCACCAAGGATCCCGCAATAAAAGCGGCGGGCGGTGGAGGTGTGCGGTTTTGGGGTACCGCTGCCCTGATCGAACCTACTTGCAGCACGAGTAAGCAAAAAATGCTGCAGCCCACCTAATATAGGGGGCTTACGCCTGCTGCGCAAGCGATTTCTGAATATTTACAGAAAAGAGTGCGACAGCACCATCGATTGGTTTACCTTACGTTACGCACGGGGTACCTGCCTGTTGAACGCAGACCAAGGCAGTATGCCCGCCGAGCGTTACAGTGCAGACCTTCCCTAACAAGAAAGGAAAAGGGCGTAGCCATGACAACCATGAAACGTGCAGCCGGCGTACTGGCCCTGGCAGCAGCAGCACTCGGCCTGCTGGCTTGTGGTGAGCGCGTCGAGGTGCCCCCAGCGCATGTGGGCAAGATCATGACCAAGGACGGCTATCAGGATAATTTAATCCCTACGTCCAAATTTCGCCTGCCGCCCTGTATTGCGTACTGCGATCGGTTGGTCTTGCTGGATGTATCAGACAAGGCCTACCAAGAGAGCATGAGCATCTTTATTCCAGAAGATAAGCTCAACTTGGGCGTGACAGTACGGGCCACGCTGAGCGTCAACCCCAAGAAGACCGCAGAGTTGTTCAATGCCATTTCGCCGGAGGGAAAGGCCGATCAGATTGCCGTGATTGCCAATGAACAGGTGTACCGCACGTATGCCAGCCAAATCATCCAGGCCGAAGTGCGCGAGTACCTGAGTCAGTACAGCATCAGCCAGATTGCCTCCAGCAACGAAAAGATCAACGCCGATCTCGGTGCCCGTCTGGGCAAAGCGATTGAAGCGCGTACCCCATTTGCCGTACGCCATGTCGGCATCACCAACCTGAAGTATCCCGACATCATCACCAAGGCCCAGGAGGCGGCAGCCGAACGCCGCGAAGCCATCCAGCAAGAAGAAGCGCAGACCCAGGTCTCCGCAGCCCGTCTGGAGCGGGAACTGCGCGAAGCACGCCTGCAGCGCGCCATCGAAAAAGAGAAGGCAGAAACCGAAGCCCTGGCCCAGGCCACGTTGGCCGCATCGGTGGATGCGCGCGTGCTGGAACTGCGCAAGCTGGAAAACGAACGGGCCTGGATTGAAAAATGGAACGGGCAACTGCCCACCACCACCCTGGGCAATGCGGTGCCGATGGTGAACTTGGGTAAATGAGCGTGATGACGTTGCTCAACCTGCTGCTGGCCGCAGCGCTACTGGGCGGCGTGTACGCGTGGTGGCGCACGCGCAAGTTATGGCTGCTGGCTTTGCCCGTCGGCGTGGTGCTGGTGTACGCACAGCTGCAACCTGGGTATCTGCCCAAGGCGCAGATCGAGCGCACGCCCGTGCCAGCTGCCGAGACGACCACCGCCACTATTGAAGACCGCGTCGCCCAACCCGATACGCTGCAAGAACGCGACCAGCGCATGAAAGATGCCGTACAAAGCGGCCTGGACTTCAAATAGCCCCGCTGCCCGGGCACGCCCGTCGTGCCTTGCAATACCCATGCCTTCAGAAAAAAACATTCATTCTCAATCCCTTAGCAAGTATCCACGCCTGTCCGTCGCGCCCATGCTGGATGGGTTTTACAAACCCATAAGCTATTGATTAAAAAAGAAAAACATAGCATCGCCTTTTTCCATGTAGCACTGACGTAGCACTGGGCCATAAAAAAATCCCCTCCAGCCGAAGCCAGATGGGTGTTTATTTGGGCCACGCCGCCCGCAGTCCATCCACTTGAGCTGCACACAGCTGGTACTTGCGCACCGTGTCCGTGCCCCAGCGCAGCACGTCAGCCCCCGTCGTGCCCTGCAGGGTGGCCAGCTTCGGGCAAGGCTGCTCCAGTGCCTGGGGCATCGGTGCCGAGGATTTGGCCGTTGAGGATGCGCACCCCATCATCATCCATGCAGCGCTCAAGATATACAGGGCGCTCCACCAGTTTTTCAACTTCGCGCGTGACAGTGACATAGCGGATCTCCGTTTCGGTTTTGACTTGGGCATGCTGCTGCACAGCCTCAGACGTGCGCTGCGCCTGCTGCACGTCGGCCTTGGCCTGGGCTTGGGCTTGTTTGACCATGGCGGCCTTGACCTGCAGGCCGCGCAGCCACCACCCTGCCCCAAAGGCCAGCACCAGGGCAGCGCCAGCGGCAATCAATCGTGGATGTGGTAAGGCCATGACAGTCTCCAAAAAAAGAGCGGGTCAAACAGCATCATCAAAAGCACTGGGTTCATGTGCCACCATCTGACAGCTTAGAGCGCAGTTCGTAGCCCATCAGCGGCCAAATCTTCTGCACTGCGTTCTGGCGTGCGATGTTGCGCCCGATCTCGGCGTCGAAGTTCTCGGGCGATGCGCAGGCCGATTCACCGGTGACGGTAAAGCCGTTGCGTAGAACTAGGATGCAGAAGGTCAGGAGATTGAGGTTTGGTCTCAGTACCTCAGTAGATGCTGCGCCACGCAGCAATGTCACTGAATCGCCGCTATGGGAATCAAATTCACCGGCAGCGAAAGCACCGATTACGCCTTCTCCTGCCGTGAAGTAATGCTCGCTGGCGATGTTCGCATCAATGTCCGCAGGCGTGATACGCGGCGCGGTCTTGCCCTTGGCTTGAATCTGAGCCTCAATGGATTGGTCGTTGGTGGCCATGGTCACAGGCCCGGTGTCGCCGGGCAGTTGCTTGCCGGGGGCCGCCCGGCGCGGGTTTAAAGTCCGTGGGCGCACAGGTCGGAATTGACATTGCCACGGGTCTTGAGTCCGGGCAGCACAGTGAGCACGCCGTTTACCGTGCCCTTGTTCCAGCGCTCGTTTTCGCGGCATGCACCTACCGTGTCGCCTGCAATCCACTTGCGCCGGTAGGTGCTGGTGCTGAAAGCCCCTGAACCCTTGTTGTGGATGAAGTCCAGCGCCACTGCCTGCTGGAAAACCGTCGCGGCGGTGTACGTGGGCACGCTCTTGGGCAGGAAGCGCTCGGCCTCCAGGTAGCGGTCTTTTTCCAGGCGGTAGCAGTCGGCGGGGGTGTAGTAGCGCCCGGCCACGACCTCTTTGCCCGTGATGCCGTTGCACACCGTCAGGGGCTGGCCGCGCCCGTATCGGTCAATGTAGGGTGTGCCAATGTGGCGGTAGCTGCTTTCGTAGTAGCTGCCCAGCACCATCGCCAGCTTGACTGCATCGCTGGTGCTGGTGTCTGCGGCAACGGACTGCAGGTACTCGGTCAGCTGGGTGCGGGCCAGGGCGCGATCCTGCTCGCCCAGGTAGGCGCTGCCGCCTGCGGCGCCGATGGCCGTCAGCATGGACACCAGCATGGCGCGAAGGGCTTGGGGTACACGGTCAGCCACGGGGAGCCTCCCCGTCTGTTGGGTCTTGCCAGGTGTTCCACTTGCCAGCCTTCATGGCTTCGAGGGCGTTGCAGCGGAACTGCTCGCGCAGCTCTTGCTCCAGGCGCTCGCGCCTGTCCTTACGCCAGCTCCAATACTGGCCACTGATGTACCCGAGGATCACGCCAATAATCCCGACCCAAACCCCCAGCTCATAGAGGGTCAGGCCGCCGATCACGGCAGTAGTGCCGCCTGTGATGGTCACAGCCTTGCTGACGGCCAGGGCGGTTTGGTCAAAATGGTTGGCGCTCATAATGAGCCGCAGTGTCCCTGCGAGGCAGCGCTGCGCCAAACCCTAGCCGGGGCCAACAACATCCCCCTGACCGCAAAAGCAGGCAGGGGGATTTTTGGGTCTGCTGGCACATGGCGCCCACGGTCTTGTCCCACAAGCTCATATTGCCGGTGTTGGTCATGCTCTGGTGTGCCCAATCTATGGCGCTGGCCTTGATGCGTGCAATGTCATTCACACCGAAATTGGCAACACCATCTTGACCCGAATCCATGCTTTCCCCAACAATGGAGCCGCCCCCGCTAGAAGGCTGGAGAACAGACCTGACGGAAATGCCCGGCATCCCATTCCCAGATGTACCGTGCGGGGGTGCGTCTTTCTCCGTCGTACTGGGGTACTTCCCGGCGCTAACCTTTGCCAATTCGGCTACGCTGACCCCCAACGGCTCGGTTCCAGTAGGATGCACCGGCTCGGTGGCAACACCGGGAGCGACTCCAAACATTTCCGGGCCGTTTTCTGTTCATTGTGGTCTTGCAGCGCAAGCGTAATCTTGGTGGCACAGGTCTTGCCTTAACCGCCAATGGCGCAACCAACGTATGCATCATGCGTATCTCATGCGCCTTGCATTCATCAGGCAAAGCCTGCGCCATGGCATGAGGGTGGAAGCCGCGTGCTTGCGGCTTTTTTTCTGGCTTGGTTTTTTGCGGCTCAAGCATGGGAATCTCCATAGATGCGTTGGGCCTCAGTTTCAACGCTGGCCGCTGCAGCGCCAAACCCTATGCTGGGCGTTCAACAGCCAGTAGGTCGCCTTGCCATCTAGGTGCCAGACCATGGGCCGTACCCTGGGGGTGGCGAATAGTGGAATGGCCCCTCAAATACACCTCGGAAAGCAGCACCAGCAGGGGTGCACACCGCAAGAAAGAGCGGGCCAGCACCACTGGGAGATACCCCGCCAAAACCGACAGCCGGATCACCCGACCAAGGACCTTCGCCTACGCGCAGAAACACCATGCGCGCGTCCGCGTCATAAGCAACGCATACAACAGAGCCTGACGCAGTGAACCCGCTGCCGGTACGCCCAAGTCTGCCGTCCACATAGATATTTCCAGAGTTCTGAAACAGCCCAGCCTCTTGCCCTCCACCGTCATACCCGACTTGCGAATCAAGGGGTATCCCTGCGTGGGCGACGCCGACGGAGCAGTCACCACTGGTGTTTCCGCCGTAATAAACGACTTCTGCATAGTGTTTGCCAGTGCTGTGTCCGACCTGGCTCAACACCACACGCTGCCCTGCACCAGGGAAGGCTGCCACCGTCTGACTGTCCAACAGCACAATGCCGCTTGCCATCTTGCTGGCATCCCATCCCGTGGTGAACGTGGCTATCGGCGCCTCCAGCAGGCGGTATTCATTGGGTGACACACACAACGCCACGGTCTTTTTGTCTGCGACAGAAATCAAGGCGTTGGCCTGCAGCTGCCCAGCATCCCGGGCTACGTCCAGGGCAGCCATCGTCATTGTGGGGAGCGACGCAGCACCCCCTGTGCCGGGGGGTGTGGATGCCAGCTGGGAGTGCAACGCTTTAATGTCTGCTGCCACCGCTTGCGCCAATGCAGTGATGCGCTCGTCCAACGTCGCCATGGCTTATACCTTCGCCGCCGCGTAATCAGCGGCATAGTCACGGTCGTAGGTGCCCAAGCCAACGACCAGGCTGGACACATCAGAAGCTGCGGCAGCGCCAATGTTGTCGCGCGCCTGGGTCTTCTGCTGGGCAGTCAGCACCTGGGCCGCGTCAAAGCGCACACGGTTGGCGATTTCACCCGCGATGGTGGTGGCAAAAGACGGATCGTTGCCCAGGGCTGCGGCCAGCTCATTGAGCGTGTCCAGGGCAGCGCCTGCGCCGTTGATAATCTCATTTTTGACGGCAGCCTTGGCCGCTTCGATGCTGTCAAAAATCTTGTCCGCCGACCAAGTTACCCCGGTGTTGCCGTTGCCCGCCAGGTCGTCGATGACTGCACCGGCACCACCCATGAGCGTCAGCAGTTCGTTGATGGCAGCCACCAAGCTGGTCTTGGTGGTGGTGTTCAGCGCAGACAGACTGCCTTGGGCCGTGGTCAGTGCTTTCACGTCGGTGCCCATGGCCTGGGCCAGCGCGACGATGCGGGTTTCGAGAGACATGATTTTTCCTTTCTGGGGTCAGGCCTTGGCCAGGATGTAGTAAGCAAGGGGGTCAATGGCGCCCAGGCCCAAGTTGGTTTGGGCTTCGGTCTGGGCAGCGGGGTCGGTGGATAGCTCGGCCAGGCGGTTGTTCACCAGCAGCGCACCGCCGGCGTCACCAACCGGGCCGGGCGGGCCAGCGGGGCCAGGTGGCCCGGGCGGGCCTTGCACCGCTTGCTCCACCACCACCTGCTCTGATGCCTGCTGATGCACCACCACAGGAGAGCCACACTGTGGGAGCACCACCACGCTGCCAATACTGCCGTGCACGGCGGTATGCCCCAATGCCTGCAACGGCACAACGACAACACCAGTCATCGCGTCACCTCGGGCGAAAGCGTAAAACGGATCTCATACTCGCGGCGCACCGTGCCATCTGGGTAAGTCACTTCCAAGTGGCCTATGGCGCGCTCCCACTGTCCAGGGCCATCACCCCAAGGTAAAGCTGCGGCCTGCTCGGCAGTCAGGCCCAAGGCCATCCAGCCATCGCTGTCCAGCTCAATGAGCCCTTGCTCAGGGCCAGGGCCGGTGGAGAACTCCAGCAGCACCTCGGGCGCCTGCACCTCGGCGCGCAGCTGCATGCGGGCCGTGCAACCGGTGTAATCGACCGGCACAAAATCGGCCTGCGCTGGCGCGCGCCCAGTGTCCGAGCGCACCAACTGCCCGCCCTGCAGCTTCACGGCATAGGGGTAAGCGCCACGGCGCCATGCTGCACGGTACGTGGCGCCCTGCTGAATGGTGGTGGAAATTTTGGCTGTATCACTCATGCCAGCAGTGTCCACAACTGCAGCACTTGGCTCAAACCCTATGCGGGGGGGCGCAAAAAAGCCCCGCATTGCGGGGCTTGGAAGTGTCATCTTCCGATCAAGTCTGAGGACTCACGTCACTGCTGACATCGCCGCTGTAATTGAAGCTGATACCATGGCTTTGACGATAGCCAGAATCGATCTGGGCCGATGCAGACACCATAGACCATGCACTCGCCACCTGCTGCGCGCTGGTGGCCAAAGAGACTTTCGCGGCTTCCAGGCGCGCATCGTTGGTGTGCATCACCGCATCGGCATTGGCCTTGGCTGCCTGAAAAGTCAGGCTCTGACTCGCCTCGTACTGCTTGATGTCTGCCTCCCAGCGGCGCATGAGGGACGCCGCTTGCGCTTCGGAGGCTGCCGCGCCAATCTTGTACCCATCCACCAGCACCCCGGCGATCTTCGCATCGGCATCGACCTTGGCCGCAGAAGCAGATACCTTGGCCTTCCAGCCCTCCCACTCCATCCCCTTGACGGCGACATGGGCCTGCAGCTTGGCGATCTCGATGCGCGCTTTCTCCGCCTGGGCACCCACCTTGGCGCTATAGGCGCGTGCTGCAGCCTCAACCGCGCCGACCTTGGCCGCCTCAGCGCTGACCTGCGCCTTGTACATCTCGGCCTTGGACGTTTCTGCCTCCACCGTAGCCACAAACGCCTTGACCCGCTCGGCGCCAGCCTGAATGCGCGTGCGCTCCACCTCCATCAGGGTCTGGGCAGCACCCACACGCGCCTTGTACAACTCCACCGCAGTCATGCGCCCTTCGATCTCCGCCTTGTAGCGCTCGACCAGGCTCTTGTTGATGCTGGATTTCGTTTCCTCAGCAGACAGTAGCGCCTTGAAGACCTCAACCTTGGAGAGTTCGCCACGCATGATGGTGTCGTAGGTGGACGCATAGGTCTGGAACCCACCCAGCAAGGCTTTGTACTGCTCAATGTTGGCATTGATCGCGGCAATGGACTGCTCGGCCACCACCTTTGCCGCCTCAAACACCAGCTGCTCGAACTTGTAGTGCTCATCAATGAGCGTGCTTTCCAGCTGCAAAGCCGCCTGAATAGCGTTCTTGACGTTCTCCTGCTCCAGCTCGGCCTGCTTGATGGCAATATCGCGGCTCAGGCTGGAGAGCTTGTCCTGGTACTCGCGGCGCGCGTCGGCCAGCTGGGCCAGCATCACGCCCGAAGGCAGCCCAAAGCCGAACGACTCTGCGCTACGCAGCACCTCCTGCTCGCGCGCCAGGGCCAACTGCGTCTCACGGTCGCGGGCGCGATCCCACAGCTGCTGCTCCACAGCAGGCGCGATTCCAGACCCACCATGAATGCGGGCGTTGATCCCGGCCTTGAGGCTTTCCAACAACTGCGAACCGTAGCGCTGCCCCACCACATGCGCAAAGGGTGTCGGCGCCGACAGGGTGAGTTCGGGGATGTCGCTGAGTTTGTCCAGCCAACCCTCGCGCAGGTTGATGCCACCAAACGTAGGCGTCTGCAGCGTCAGGAACTGGGGCACCTCTGGCAACGCAATCACCGGCACGTCCGGCAGCGCAACATCATTGACCTGGGGAATGGCCGGTGCCGAACCAATCGTGATGGTCGGCGCCACCCCGAAGTTCAGTTTTGGCACCGTGACATCGAAGTCATCGATGGCCACATCCACCAGCGTAGCCGTCAAAGCACCAGGCGCCTCACCAGGATCGTTGATCGTGACCTCGGGCAGCTCTGGCATTTCCGGTATCGGTGGCAGCTCTGGGGCTGCCAAGGATGTCCATTGCACGCTGATTTGTGGTGGCGTGTAGATACTCGTGTTGAACGCATTGGCTGCGCTCTGCACATTCTTCATTGCCGCGTCGGCCAGCTCCACCGACTTGTTGTACTTGTCGATGACGACCTGGGCCGCATACCCCGCATAGGGGCTTGTTTCGATAGCCATGCCTAAACCCTTCTGGTTTTGCTCGCAGCCTCAAGGACTTCGATGCGGTCAATTGTGAATGCCTGCCCCTGTGGGTTGCTCAGGCCAAAGCCGAGGTAGTTCTCGCGGATGCCCTTGCCAACGATGCAGCGCGACTGCCCGCTGTTGCGTACCGGCATGGCGTACTTCCAGTTCTGGGTGTTGCCAAAAACGCTCACATCGAAGTCGCCGCTGCTCTTGGCCGACACGTAGATGGCACTGATGTGCTTCTTGAGCGTGCTGTCGCGCAGCGTTGCGGGCAGGCGCACTTCCGCGACGATGGGGCGGTCTATGTCCAGATCGCCACCAAATTCGTACAGCCCCATGGCAGAGCCTGCGTGCGTCGGCGTAATGGACTGAAAACCCTGGTCAGAGTATTCAGTCACCGCCTTGGATAGGGTGTTCAGGATAATCATGTTGAGGTACACCATCCTTTTAGCAATTCATCCGGCAGGCCGGTTACGTCTCGTATATGGGTGACATTCCCTGCAGGATCAATCAAAATTTTGCAGACATCATTTACGATGGCGCAACTACCAGATATTGGATCTACCGCAACCATTGTCCTGGGTGGTAAATAATCGGTAGCCTGCGATGCTGAGGCTAACTGCTTAGCGATATCGCTACTGCCGTAGGCCATAGATAACCTAGAAAACTCATCCCCAGATGGATCTAGCTCCGCGTGGTGTATATTCTTAAGGAGCGCCTGAGACCCCTCCCATGATTTGACACTCTCCTTTGGGGTGTATATATATGTCGGGCAAGTCCCAGATGTAGTTTCCAGATCGGCGCTCCACTCCGTGAAATAGTATTGGGGGTAAACGTCATTACTATATTCATCCCTGACTATTTTCTCCTTTGGGATGCTGTCCTTTACGTTATTGGGGAACGCGGAGAACGCGGAGAAGTCCATCAACTTTACCGAACCTTCTAAATGGCGTTCAAATACCAAGGCACCCTTCGAGTAAACAACAAAATACTCATCGAACGTCATAGGCATGGAGAAGTACGTGCGGCCGTTCGTGGTGTCCCGGTAGGAGATACTTATTTCCTTCTCGCCGCCACTTTCTGCTATTACTCGGACGCCGAAGATCGTTTCAGACAATTTATCGAAGCCCAATACGCAAAGTACCGAGGCGCTGAGTTCTGCATGGATAGTGTTCGGCTTCAGGAAGCCGTCCCTACCACCACCACCACTTTCCTCCCCTGTAGCCCAGTCTGTGGCAGAGGATGTAGCGCCTTTTATTTTGGCTAGATCTATCTCTTTGCCCCCGACGTTCAGAACAGCCTCATACTCGATTTCTGACGATACAGTTTGGAGGAATTGCTCCGCCCAGTTAAGGTTGCCCTTCCCCCACTCATTGAGTATGATACTTGATGGGAAAGTAGCTAAGAATTTACCCCCTGGATTACCTGTAGTAACGCCTGGCCTATCAACCCGCTCATACCTATATTCAGAAATCCCCGCACCCTTGATCTTTGAGTTTACCCGCATCTCCTTAACTGCCCCAAAAAAATCGACGTAGGAATTTAGCAGGATGTCTTCGTCACTGGAGGCCGTGATAGTTAGCTTCCTTAAATCAATTATCTGTCTGCCTCCTGGAGTAACCCCCTTCCTTGGCAAAGGGGCGTCAAACGCCCTCCAATCCCATAATAGCGTTCCTGCGCACCAGGCATCTGTATCTGGATGGTAGATGGTCTCCCGCGACATATCTATCGTATTCTCCCACGGAACCATAAAGTAATCGATGGTCTCATCCGCTTCATAGAGGATCGACAGGTCGACTACACGCGCAGGCTGTGAAATATCTTTTATTGATTTGTCCACAACAATCTTATGGCCGTCGTGGTGGACGTTCAACCAGACTTCTTTGTCATACCGTGGGGGTATAGGACTTAGCCTGTGGGCGGGGATCACGTCGTCAACGATCCTGAGCAGTTCATAACAAAAGCTCGTGGTTACCCCTACCGGCGTATTGTTCGGCCACAGGCTACAAAAGCGCACAACCACGCCCCTGTGGTTAGGGAGCGCAAGCATCGGTGCGTACACCCGGTCGTTCTCAACTGAAAGGAGATCGATCATTACTTCAGGTTCTTCTGGCTCTTGAATTAGGTGGCCCTCACCCCCCCGACCGATTTCAGGCACCGCGAGGGTGTTGAATGCAACCTCCCCCGCCTCGGTCATGCGTGCAAAGACCATCTGTCTGCTGTCAAGGATTAACGCGGCGGCTGCAAGACCGCATTCCATGACGCCACCATTGACTATGAAAGTCCCAGAACCGGAGGAGTACGGCTCGCTGATTGCGCCGCCATGGCTGAACTTCGTCCCAGTCTGAATGTCGCTGTCATACATGCCGTGATTCGTCAATGCAAATACAGGCACACCGTCGCGCTTCACATTTGTTGGGTGCATCGTCGCCCCGCAACGCCCTTTATCAACCTTAGTGAACCTCCAGCGCGACGAACCGCCATCGCTGTCTGGCGAGTACTGCACAACGACGAACTCAGGGGATTTACCCTCATACAGCAGCAAAATACCGTGAGGCAACTCGACAGGACGTTTCTCCTCCCCCCCTACCGGCCACACCTGCATGGTCGTAAAACCAGCCACATCGATGATCCTGAAGCGCGACCCATCAGGCAAGAAGCCGTGTTGGGTCGGATTGGGCGCGTACGACAGACGCGCCTGCTCCAGGAAGCGACCAAACACAAAGCGGGCCATGTCCAGCTGGGGGCGGGTCATGGGCCTGCCCTCGGCGCGCAGCTGCGGGGGTGCCTTCTGCGGCAGGGGGCTGCCAAGCACGCTGACCGCGTAGGGGTTGATCAGCTCGCTCATACGGGCAGCGCCATGTACTGGGGGCCGATGCCGGGCAGCTCGCGGAACGCCGCCCAGACCTCGCGCGCTTCGGTGCGGTAGCGGTTTGCTGTCAGGCTGACGGTCTGCCCACCAGCAAACCCTGCCACCACCTCGCCGCCTGCAATGCAGAGCATGGCCTGGCCCGCGCCAACCCCATCACCCAGTGCGATGCGATGACCCGGCACCTCAATGCCAGAACCCAGCACCACCGCGCCGAAGCCGGTGCGCTGCAGGGCCAGCTTGTCCCAGGTGTCGCCACCCAAGAAGAAAAGCCCTTCATCCGTGCCCACATAAATGCCGTCATGCACTGGGCATACTGCGGTGATGCGGCTACCTACCGGCTTGAAATCGCGCCAATCGCTCAGGTGCGGCGCCATCGGGCGCGACGCCCACAGCGTGTCACCCTGGGCGGTCAGGACGCGACCGCGCCAGAACGCCGTGACCGTGCCAACAGGAAACGGCACAGCGCCCACGGTACGGCAGGACAGCACCAAGCTCTCATTAGGGCCGGTGAACTCAAAGCTGCGCCCGGTGGTGTGGCCCGCCAGAAACACGCCCTCGCCATCCAGGCTGCTCAGGTACACGTTCACTCCGTGCCCCGCCAGGTCGGGCAGGCCATCCAAGCGCAGCCCGCCGCTGGAGATCTGCACAGGCACCGGGTGGGTGGGCGCGCCCTCCAGCCTGTCGGCCAGGCGCACAAAGGCGATGCAGTAGCGGTACTGCCCCGGATGCAGCTGCCCAAACGTATCGTCCGCAGCGCCGCTATGCTCCGGCGTTGGGACGGCGCGATCGGCCCCTGTGCGGCCGTCTGTAACCCCCTGGATCAGCCCGTTGGTGTAGGTGGTGCGCCCGTCGGGCAGGTTGCAGTACCAGATACGCGAATGCCCGATGGCCGGGTGCAAGGTGGTGCGTGTACCGTCGGGATGCGTGGCCAGCAGCGCGCCCCGATGGGTGGCCAGCAGAAAGCCACGGCCCTGCCACAGGTTCTTGTGGCACTCATCGGCCATCCTGGCGTAGCCGCCACGCCGGACGATCTCCCCATCCAGCCCGATGTCCACATCCGTGGCCGCGAGAAGGTCGTTCCCTTTCAGGCGGTGCTCAGGCAGGATGTTGTTGATGCCTGTGAACTGTTTGAACGTCAGCATGTTGATGAATCTCCCAGGACAGACGGTCTGCCGAACCTGACACCTGTCAGCGTGTAGGCGCGAAGGCGCGCGCCGACTGGGCCTGGCCGCCCAAAGATGCCAGCCTCCAGACTGCCAGCCCCCAGCAGCAGGCTACCCAGCGACACACGCGGCTGGCCGAAACGGGGCTTTGGTGCGCTCGTCCCGGCTGCAGGCAAGCGCATAGCCAGCGCGGGCCGCCCAAACTGCGCGTATCCAAGCGGTTGTGCAGGCAACACCGCCGCCTGCCCGGGGATGCCAAAACTTACGGGCTGTAGCACCTGGGCATGCAGCGCCATAGCCATCATGGGGCGGCCAACGATGATGGGGCGCAGGCTCTGTGGGCTGCCCAGCACCAGGGAGCTACGGACAGAAGGTGTACCAAACGATGCTGGCCGTACCCCGGCAGCAGCCGGTAGCACCATGGTGCTGGGTGGCATGCCTAGAATGACGGTCGATGCCCCGAAGCGCCCAGCATAGAGCCCCGATGCAGGCAGGGCCACATCTGTACCGACCCTGATCCTCAGTGGGCCGAAACTGGTCGGAACAATGCTGCGCACGTACGGCGGCAGCTCGTTCACCGCGTAGTACGCGAACGTAGCGTCGGCGGCTGCGCCATCTAGCAAGATGGTGATCTGATCCAGCGGCACCATGTTGAGGGTGCTTGGTCGTGGATCTTCGGCGGGTTTGGGCTGCCAGGTGGTCAGCTGCGCGTTTTCCGGGACGAAGTACGCCCGGCTCCATGCCCCGCCGGTCGATGGCAGTGGCCACCACCAGCGCCATCCGTCAGCATCGACGATTCGGGCAATAAAGTTCTGGTCTGCCCGGTAGACAATGCTCTGTGGTAGTGCCTGCGCTGTTGGGGTCATCCAGAACCCCACGATGAAAGCCGCATCATCGGTCGGGAACGACGCGCTAATTACTCGGGCATACCGCCCGTCATAGACGTCACCCTCAAAAATCTCCTGATAGGTGCAGCCACCGTAGCCAGAGACCGTGTTGGATTTAGCAAGCAGGTAATTCATAGGCTAGGCGTGCTTCTGCGCGGCGCGCCGACGAAACTGGCGCCAACCAGCGCGATGGCGGTCATACCAAGGACAGGATTTTTGCTGGGCCGTCCGACCATGGGATCGTCACCTCACCACCATTCGTGGCAAATGGGAAGCCGGTGACTTCATCCAGGTAGCAAAGCAGAGGGGATGTGCTGGGGTTGCCTGTATCCAGAAACACCGCAATCGCCTTGACCGTGTTTCCTGGTGCGAGAGCGCCGAACTTTGCATCGTCGGCGTCGAACACACCATCTGCAATGGTCTTGCCTGTCAGGATCTGGGGCGTGCCGACCAGGGAGCCGACTGAACTCAGAAATTCATGAGCGTTGCTGTACGTGTAGGTGCTCGAAACCAGTGCTACGCTGATGTCGTCTGCAGCAAAATTGACAGCACCGCTGAGGACTTTCTCAGCCCCTTTGGGATAAAACTTATTGGCCATGGTGTTTTTTCTCAGGTGTTGATGCCGCGCACCATCTTGGTGGCGTGGGCTTGGTTGTTCAGGCCCAGGAACGGGCCAATGCGTTTGGATGACATGGCCGATAGCATCCAGCAGGGCCGTGAAACGGCAAAACCCTAGCCGGGTGCCTCGCCCCCCATTCGGCATACACCCTCACTGCATCGCCCTCTCCACCTGCGCATTGAACTGCTCCATGCGTGCGGTCATCTGCTCCTCGATCTGGCGTACCTGCTCTCTTGCAGCACCCTGCTGCTCCAGCTCCCTACGCTGCTCGCGCATCTTTTGGATGGCGCGGCTGGTGGCTTTGGCCGCCAAGGCCAGCCGCGCCTCGGGGTGCTCTTGCAGGTAGGCGTTGGCAGCCTGGGCCTCTCCCTCCAGTCGCAAACCCTTCACCTGCTCGGCATGGCGGGCAATGCTGTCCAGGTGGTTGTAAAAAGCTGCCTGCTTGGCACTGGGGCTGTTGGCATCGCCGTAGAAGCGGCCAAGCACCGGAACCTTGTGCGCCGGCACATCGTCCCCTTGGGCTGCGCCCACCACGCTTTGCTGCAGCTTGGACAACTCCCGGCCCACACCGCCTGTAAATTGCCCAATCAGGTAGTCAATCTGGTCTGGTGTTGGCGAAAGCGCCCCGCGAACGTGTGCGGTGCCACCAGACATAAAATTGACCGCCTCAGCAATCAGCTTGGCATGAGCCGTAGCTGTATCGCGTGCCAGGGCATGGCCAGGCGTGATCGGGTTGAACGACTCCTTGGCGATGGCCCTTCCTGCAAAATCTTGGTTCTCGGCCAACGCTGCCAATGGGTCAAGCACCGTGGGCACCAGCGTCTGCATGCTCAGGCCCGAGTTGCCAACAGGGTTGAAGGCATCAGCAAACAGCCCCGCCACTTTCAGCACCTGCGCAGCCGGGTTCTCAAATCCGCCCAGGGCAAACTCCGCAGGGATGCGCCCCAGGTTGGGCAACACGTGCAGACCCAGCGGCAGAGGAATCGTGGCATACCGCTTGCCACCCAGCGGGATTACCAAGTTGCGCTCGCGCACGTGCTCAGGCGGCTCATCATCGCCAAAGCCAGCAGCCGCCAGCATCAGCGCCTGCCCAGCGCCCAGCAGCACGCCACCAGACACCACCTTGCGGCCCAGCGCAGACAGGCGCAGCGTCTTAGGCTGGCCAGGCTCCATCGTGAACAGTGCCTCACCAATGCGGGCCGTGCCCTGCACGCTCGCATTGAAGAACGCATACAGCGCACCAACTTGCTGGGCCACCTGCCCCTTGCGGTTGAAGTTGGTCGTCAGGTTCTTGGCAATGCTGGCCGCACGCTCTTTGGACAGCCCCGCATCCAGCCCCGCCTTGTAGGCTGCCAGGCGCACACCGTTTTCCATGGCGGTGTTGTAGTCATCCAGCCAGTTGAGCACCGGCGCCATGCTCTTGCGCACCATCTCCAACGGCACCTTCAGGCGGCCACCAGCCGTGAAGAACCGGCCCCAGTTTGTCTCTGCCCAGCTGCTTGGGTCTAGCGCCCGCTCAATCGCCTGCCCGCGGTCTGCACTGGTGCGAAACTGGTCGCGGTAGCCGGTCTGCCCGCCGACCTCCTGAAACTCCTCCCACAGCTTGCTCCACTGGCTGCCCGTTGTAGAGCCCTTGCGCTGCGAACGCATCTCCGCATAAATACCGCGCAGCGCAGGCAGCGCCTGGGTCAGCACCTCACCCTGTCGCCCAGCAAGCGCCGTGGACTGCAGGTTGATTGCCGCACCCTGCAGATCACGCGCCAAGTTCGTGATGCCAAAGATCGGGTTGTACTGGGTGTTGATGGCCGCCAAGTAGCGCGTCACCTTGGCCGTAGCGCCCAGCATCCCTTCAAGCTGCGCAGCATCCAGGTTCTTGAGCGCCTGCGCCATGCGCAGTGCCCGGGCATCGTTCTCGTTGAACAACACCGCATGCTCTTTGACCAGCACCTTGCCCGTCTTGGCGTCCACCTCAGGGATTTTGGCCACCACCACGTTGTCGCGCTGCTTGTAAAGCGGATCGTGCTCGCTCTTGACCATGCCATCTTTGCCCAGCACCTGGCGCGTAGGCACAACATCCACTTTCCAAAAGTCCGAAGGATGGGCCTTGGCCAAGCCCACCAAGGCAGCGGCCACACGGTTTTTTTCACCGCGCACAATGGCCCGCTCACGCTGCATAGCGATGTTGGCCAAGATATCCACCACCTTGCGCGTGGAGCCCGTGCGGCCCTTTACCTCGCGACCCTTGATCGAAAACCCCTGCCCCGTTCCCAGGCCCGCCATGCCATCGCCCTCTTGCTCGCGCATGAGCGGCACGTAGTGCGCGAAAGACTGTGCCCACCCGTCCACCACGTCCTGGCTCTCCAGCCCGTATTCCACAAACGTGTTGCGCGTACCGGCAATGATGGCATCCACCTTGGCCGCAGCCTTCTCCAGCAGCTTTAGGCGCATGGGCGCATACGCCCCCAGCACCGCATCGGCTTCAGCATTGGTCATGCCTGAACCGCCATCGGGCAGGCTGGGGTTGCGCTGGGCAATCACCGCGTTGGCCTCCTTGGCGTGGCGTGCGTGCAGGTATTCCTCCACATCAGCCATCTTTAGGCCGGCACTGCTCATGTACTGCAGCAGCGGCTCCAGCTCCTGCTTGACAAAATCTTCGGTGCGCTTGGCAGCACGGCCGTGGTACAGCTCTTCTTGCAGGTACACATCCAGGTCATCGGACACCGCCTTGCCGGTTTCCCGCACCGCCTCCAAAGCCCGCTTGGTGTCAATGTGCTTGTCCTGCATCTTGTAGATGAAGTCGTCCCACTTCGATGCTGCAGGGCCTGTCCAGGCCGTGTCGCGGCCAGTTTCTGCCACTTCAGACAGGCTTGGTGCTGCAGAACGAGAGAAGCGAATGTCCGGGTTGGCGGGGTCGAAGTTGCCATTGTTGCCGGTGGCGCTCTTGATCTGCTCAGAACGGAAGGCAATCACGGTATCGCCCGTGCGCCCGTTCTTGAACATCCCATCGCCCGTGTTGCGCAGCAGCACACCATCGTGGCCTTGCTCTTGGGCCTGGTCGATGTAGTCGCGAAAGCGCTCCGCATCGTAGTCGCGCCCACCCTCATCGATGACCAGCGGGTTTTGCAGCGACACGTAGGCGGGCATGATGTTGGCCCCGCCATTTGCGCCAGCCTCTTCGGCATATTCGCTTGCGATTTCAGGGGAGGACGACAGGAAAAATCCCTTGCGCGCATCCACCTCGCGGGTGTGGGAGCCGCGCTTTTTGCCATCGAACACCGAGAAGTCGGCGCCGGTGCCGTGGTACACCACCAGCGGCTCACCGGTGGCGGAATCCACCACCTTGGAAACCGCCTCAGGATTGACACGCGCCAGTGATTTGCGCGAGAATTCGCCTAACCCCGCGATAGGGGCGAATCCTGAAACGTCGTCTTGACGGGCAGGCCGCCCATAGGAATCGCGGGGTTTTTTATTTTTCCCGTCTTCCAACGTGACGGCGTTGTAGTACCAGTGCCCATCGTGCTGATGCCGAATGGTGAATGTTGCCACCAGTGGCATTCCGTCAATTTGCACGTTTGCCAGCAGGGTTGAGTAGCCGTCGATGTTTTTCCCATCCCCTCCATGGGAAGGTTTGGAACGCCCATAAATAGAAACTGGAAGCAAGGCTTCAATATCTCCCGCCACCAGCGATTTTGCCGGGTCACGGGCAGAGCCTTCAGACTTCTTTGCCCCCGCCCGTCCAACCCGAATCATGCCCAATTCGGGGTGATTGATCTCCACCTTCTCGCGCACCATGCGATCAAGTTCTTCGGCCATCTTCTGGCGCAGCTCGGCGTGGCCCAGACCGCGCCACGCATCAGGCACACGCACTTGCACAGGCTCCATGGCATCCAACCGCTCTTGAGCCCGTACCGCCTCCCAATCCCCAAACCACGCCTTGAAATTGGGCGTGCGCACCTGCACCCACTGGCCATGGGTCAGCTTGGTTTTGCCTGCAGCCTTGGCCCGGTCATAGGCAGCCTTGCCGCCATAGGCACGTTCCGCCTCCTTGAACTGGCGCTGCACTTCGGTATCACTGCTGCCTAAGCGGCTGAACATGGAGCCATCCGCTGCTGAGCCAGCATCAGCACCACGCTCCACCCACCCGCGCGCAGGCAGCAAATAGCCCTGCACAATGTCTGCATCCGTCAGCTCCAGCAATTTGAAGCCGGGTACGTTGGTGCGCAAGAAGTTGCGAATGGCCGCAATGGCCCGCTGCACAAACCCCAAGTCGGGCCGTGACTGCGCCAGCTCGGCCAGCACCTCCTCTGCCGCATAGCCAGCATGTTTAGGGTCGTCCATGTCCAGGCCGTACTCTTGGGCCTTGGCCTGCACATCGTTTCGGCGCAGTTTGATCACTTGATCGAGCACGCGGTCCAGATCTTTGCCAAAGTGGCCGCGCAGCCCGTGGTGCCCCAGCACCTCGTGGTACAGCACCCGGGCAGCATCCGCCGACGTGGGCAATGCACTGGCCACCAGGTACACCTGCCCCCGGTACCAAAAGCCCTCTGGCTCACCCATGGCGCCTTGGGAGCGCTGCGCCGCATCGGCCTTGCGCACTGCCTCAGGCACGCGCTCATCTTGCATGCTGTCCACCACGGTGACGTTGGGTGCCTTGGCCCAGCCCTTGGCCAGTGCATCCACCGTGCGCTGCACCATGGCGCGGCGCATCTTGATGGCGGTTGGGTTGGCTACGGGCTTGGCGCTCTTGCTGTAAAGGATGTCGGGGTTGGCATCAGTGTCGCGTGCAGATACACTGGACGCGTCAGCAGGAACAGGGTACCTGCTCCAAAGCGATTCATTTTCAGAATTCTCTCCCTGAGCGATGGGGGCATCCTGACCGGACATAACATCAGGACTGCCAGCATACAGGGGCTGCCGTCCGGTGGCAGCCGAGCGGGGTTCGCTCCCGCTCCAGAGAATTTTTGCTCCTTTGCCTTCTTGCTTCTCTAGATAGTTTCGGCTGGCAGGAAACGCTGTATTTACGCGGTAGAAATCACCTTCTTGCGCCGCCTCCAGCTGGACAAACATCACATCGCGCCGTCCGGTAGAAACAGCCACCAGCAATTGTCCACCCTTAGATGCTTGCAACACCTCATTGAAGTTACTGGCAATGTGGGCCACAAAATCCTGAACTGACGAGAACCCCGCATTGCGAATCTGCTTGCCGTGGTTGGCCTCAATATGCGCCATCCCCCAGCCTGTGCCGTCCTGGTTCTGCACCCCCTGCTGCAACCGAATCTTGCCCGCCTGCCGCCGCATGGCCTTGCCCATTTCCGGGGTGATCTCGCCGTAGTCCAGGCCGCCATCGGGATTGGGCACAAAGTCTGTCGGCTGCCCGCCTGCACTGCGGCTGAACATCACCTCCTGGGCCTTCTCACTCAGGCCAAACATCTTCTGGCGGCTGCTCAGCACCCCGGCATCCTTAAGCGCACGCGCCACATCGGCGCGCGTGCTGCCCTTGGGCACGGTGACCGGCTCGC
>JAQVCA010000006.1 GCA_028690035.1 Comamonas sp.
ACGAATGGCGAGCGGCGTTTATCTTGAACAAAAAGCCCGTGCCCAAGAAGATGCCCACCCTCAACGAAGTGATCCGGCTGATAGCGCAGCGCGGGGGCTTTCTGGGCAGAAAGGGCGATGGTGAGCCTGGGGCCAAGACGCTATGGCTGGGCTTGCAGGAGATAGCCATCTTTGTCGAGGGCGCCCGCTACGCCAGAGAGTTCAGCGAGGCGGGGACTTGTGTGTAATGGGATGGGTTTTACCCCGGCTTCTGCAGCATTTTGATGATGCTGGAGAAATCCTCGCCGCCATGCCCGGCGATGCTGTGTGCAGCGAACAGGGCGCGTGCCAGGCCACCCAGCGGGGTGCTGGCTTTCACGGCGGTGGCGTTTTCTTGCGACAGGCCCAGGTCTTTGAGCATCAAATCGGTGCCAAAGCCGCCCACGTAGCCTTTGCTGGCCGGGGCATGCTCATGCACGCCGGGGTAGGGGTTGTACTTTTCCAGCGCCCAGTTGCCGCCCGAGCTGCGGCGCATGATTTCGGAGAGCACCTTGGGGTCCAGCCCGTTGGCCACGCCCAGGGCGATGGCTTCGGAGGTGCCGGCCATCAAAATGCCCAGCAGCATGTTGTTGCAGATTTTGGCGGTTTGGCCTGCGCCCACATCGCCCGCGTGGAAGATGTTGGCACCCATTTTTTCCAGCAGCGGGCGGGCGCGTTCCAGCAGTTCGGTGCTGCCGCCCACCATGAAGGTGAGGGTGCCCGCAATGGCGCCGCCGGTGCCGCCGGACACTGGGGCGTCGATAAAGTCAATGCCCGCAGCTTGCGCGGCCTTGGCCACTTTCTGGCTGGTGGCGGCGGCAATGGTGGAGCTGTCGATGACCAAGGCACCCTTGGCAATCTGGCCCAGCAAACCGGGCTGGCCGTCGCGGCCCAGGAACAGACCTTCGACGTGCTGGCTGGCGGGCAGCATGGTGACGATGGCTTCGGCGCCCTGGACCGCGTCTTGTGCGCTGCTGGCGGCTTGGCCACCTTCGGCCACGACTTTGGCCACGGCGTCCTGGCTCAGGTCAAAGGCTTTGACGCTGTGGCCCGCCTTGACGAGGTTGATGGCCATGGGGCCGCCCATATTGCCTAGGCCGATAAATGCGATCTGCATGGTGTTGTCTCCTTGTGGTAGTTGCAATGTTTTTTATAGCTGCAGACGCTGGTTAGACAGTAATTTCAGGGTTAAAAGTACTGAAAAACCTGATCTGACCAGCGCTTGCAGCTTTGTTTATAGAAGCGGTGTGCGTGGGTTGCGCTTTAGCGGATCACATCCGGCGCATCGCCATCGAGCATGCGCCGGCCAATGATGACGCGCATGATCTCGTTCGTGCCTTCCAGAATCTGGTGCACGCGCGCATCGCGCAGCAGGCGCTCTAGTGGGTACTCGCGGATGTAGCCATAGCCGCCGTGCAGTTGCAGCGCCTCGTTGACCACGTGAAAGCCCGCATCGGTGGCAAAGCGTTTGGCCATGGCGCAGTAGGTGCTGGCATCGGGCGCCCCGGCATCGAGCTTGCTGGCAGCCAGACGCACCATCTGGCGTGCGGCGACCAATTCCGTCGCCATATCCGCCAGCTTGAACTGCAGCGCCTGAAAACTTGCCAGCGCCTTGCCAAACTGCTTGCGCTCTTGCATGTAGCGCTGCGCGTGCGCCAGCGCCCCTTGCGCCGCGCCCACCGAGCAGGTGGCGATGTTGATGCGCCCGCCGTCCAGCCCCTTCATGGCGATCTTGAAACCCTCGCCCTCGCGCCCGAGCAGGTGGTTGGCGGGAATGCGCACGTTGTCAAAGCTGATGGTGCGTGTGGGCTGGCTGTTCCAGCCCATTTTTTCTTCCTTCTTGCCGTAGCCGATGCCCGGCAAATGCGCGGGCACGGCAAAGGCGCTGATGCCGCTGGCCCCTGAGCCTGCATCGCCCGTGCGCGCCATGAGCACCAGCACATCGGTAGAGCCTGCGCCGCTGATAAAGGCTTTGCTGCCGTTGATGATGTATTCACTGCCCACCAGTTCGGCGCGGGTTTTGATGCTGGCCGCGTCCGAGCCGCTGCCCGGCTCGGTCAGGCAGTAGCTGGCCAGTTTTTGGCCGGTGGTCAGTTGCTCACCCCATTCGGCGCGCACCTCATCGGTGGCCCAGGTGCCCAGCATCCAGGTGGCCATGTTGTGGATGGTGATAAACGCCGTGGTGCTGGGATCGACAGCGGCCAGCTCCTCAAACACCAGCGTGGCATCCAGCCGGGGCAGGGCCAGGCCCCCGGCGTTTTCGGGCGCGTACAGGCCGCAAAAGCCCAACTCGCCCGCTTTGGCGATGGCCTCCACCGGGAAGATGCCCTCGGCATCCCAGTGCGCGGCGTGCGGGGCCAGCTCCGCTTGGGCAAATTGGCGCGCCGTGTCGGCAAAGGCGCGCTGGTCTTCGGTCAGTTCAAAGTCCATGGGCGGGTCTCCTGCTCTCTGTTTTGATAGCTGCTAGCGCTTACCCAGTAAGCGCAAAAGCCATATTTTATGCTTCAATTGCAAAGGCCCTTGCTGCAGTGGCAGGCAAGGGCCCTGGGGGCTTACTTCAGGCTGATGGTGGTGTTCACGCCCTGGCCAGCGGTGCTGTCGTCAAACCAGCGCGCGGTGACGGTCTTGGTCTGCGTGTAGAACAAGATGACCTGTTTGCCGTAGGGGCCCAGGTCGCCCAGCTTGGAAGCGCGGCTGCCGGTGAACGAGAACAGCGGCACGGGCACGGGCACGGGCACGTTGATGCCCACCTGGCCCACGTCGATCTCTTCCTGGAACTTGCGCGCCGCCGCCCCCGACTGGGTGAAGATGGCCGTGCCGTTGCCGTTGGGGTTGTCGTTGATGAAGGCGATGGCCTCATCCAGCGTGGCCGCCTCGACCACGCACAGCACGGGGCCAAAAATTTCGGTGTCGTACACGCTCATGCCGGGTTTGACGCCGCTGAAGATGGTCGGGCCAACAAAGTTGCCTTTTTCGTAGCCGGGCACGGTGGGCTTGCGGCCATCCAGCTCCAGCTTGGCGCCGTCGGCAATGCCGCGCTCGATCAGGCCCTCAATGCGGTTCAAAGCGTTGCACGAAATCACTGGGCCCAGATCGGTGCCGGGCTCGGTGCCGCCGCTGATCTTCAGGGACTTGGCTTTTTCCACCAAATCGGGCAGCCACTTTTGCGCTTCGCCCACCAGCATCACCACCGGCAGCGCCATGCAGCGCTGGCCCGCCGCACCAAACGAGGCACCGGCAATGGCGTTCAGGGTTTGCTCTTTATTGGCATCGGGCAGCACGATGGCGTGGTTTTTTGCGCCCATCATGCATTGCACGCGCTTGCCGTTCAGGCTGGCGCGGTTGTACACATGCGTGCCCACGTGGGTCGAGCCCACAAAGCTGATCGCCTTGATGTCTTTGTGGTCGCAAATCGCGTTCACCGCATCTTCGCCACCGTGGATCACGTTGAGCACCCCGGCAGGAATCCCGGCTTGCAGGGCCAGCTCGCACAGGCGCATGGTCACCATCGGGTCTTGCTCCGAAGGCTTGAGCACAAAGGTGTTGCCCGTGGCAATCGCCATGGGGAACATCCACAGCGGAATCATCGCCGGGAAGTTGAAGGGCGTAATGCCCGCGCACACGCCCAGCGGCTGCAGCAGCGTGTAGGTATCCACACCACCGGCCACGTTGTTGGCCAGTTCACCCAGTTGCAGGTTGCCAATGCTGGCGGCATGCTCCACCACTTCCAGACCACGGAACACGTCGCCCTCGGCGTCGGGCAGGGTCTTGCCTTGCTCGGCGGTGAGCATGGCGGCCAGCTCGCCCATGTTTTCGCGGATCAGCTGCTGCAGCTTCAAAAAGATGCGCGCACGGGCCCCGATGGGCGTTTTTTTCCAGGTCTTGAACGCTTCCTTGGCAGCGGCCACAGCGGCGTTGATTTCATCGGGCGTAGCAAACGGCACGCGCGCCAGCACTTCTTGCGTGGCGGGGTTGACCACATCGCGCCATTGGGTGGTTTTGGATTCGACAAATTCGCCGTTGATCAGCAGCTTGACGGTTGGGATGCTCATTGCGCAATGTCTCCTGGAGGGTGAAAAAAACCGGTCTAAGGCCGGATAAAAAAAATCGATAGGCCCATGGTAGTGTGCAAATTTGATAGAGCAATAGGCGTTTGTGCAGTTTTTATCTGCAAAAAAGCACAGGCACGGGCATGGAAACAGACACAGCCACCGCCCAGGCCAGGGCTTGGAATGGGGGGTGGTTTTTGGGTCGGCGGATTCAAACTAAACAGCTGCGCATAACAAATCATTCCAGCGGACTGGCTGCGCCAGCCGCTGAACTCCAACGTTAGTGACAAATCACTAACGCATCAGACATTTTTAATGTACTGGTGCCACAGACTCAAGCAGTTGCACGATGACCTCTAAATCTTGCTTTGACGCACAGCGCTTACCATCCTCTGCTCGTCGTTGAGCAAGCTGCTTCAGGACATCTGGGTGCTCAATAAGCTGCTCAGCCAACTCCAATGGTGTCTTTCCAAACGAGTCACGCTTCCAAGCCAGTCCTGGCGCGAGCTTAATCAGTCGTTTAACCGCATGAACATGCCCCGCCCAACATGCTGTATGTAGCGGTGAACGCTCTTCTTTCGTCAGTTTATCTAACTTACAAGGGAGATCCAGCAGGGCATCCACACACTCGGCATCCATAGATTTGCATGCTGAGTGCAGTGCAGTCATTCCATCCCGGTTCTGTTTTTCCGGATCAGCACCGGCCTTCAGCATAACTTTAACCATTTCTGCATCCCCATCCTCAGCCATCAGCATCAATGGAGTCTGTCCCTTGAGATCAGCAATGTTCAGCTGCTTCGGATTCTCCTTAGCCAACAGCGAGATAAATTCCCGCCAGTGTCCCAGCATAGATTCGAACTTCTGCATGTCGCTTTGCAAGTGAGCAGGAACCATTTGGCGTATCTGCAGAGTTCCTTGGAGAAAATGAGAGTGCATCTTAATCAGCGCCATGATTACAGAATTGCCTTCAACATCTGGCAAATTCGACTTCAGCAAGGAGCGATTGGCTTTGATCCAGCTTTGCAACGCCTCTTGGTCGCCTGACATGAACGCGGGCATCAACTCTTTGAACAATTTTTCAATGTCCCCATTGACACGCCGCACCTCGGCTGGCACACCGGGGTAAGGCTTGTACAAGGTATCCCAGAAATAGCTCGCTGCCCAACGCGCGGCCTCCTCCAGAGGTGGAATCTCTTCGCACTCCGCCATCATTCCGCCAGCCAGTATTGCCCGGTAGTACGTTTCGTGGTTATTGGCGATCAACTTCTGATTGGCTAATTCCAGCGCCAGGCAATCCAGTGCGACCTCACCACGAAGTGGCCCGTAATTGCGCTCCAGCCCGGCGTCCAATGCCGCTCTGAAAAGCTTCCCTGCCTCATCGAAGTCATTGCCAGCCAGCAAGTGTTTGGCTTTGTACCGCAAGACATCGGCCTTCCACATCGCATAGCCCTCACTGGCCTCTGCTTCTTCAAGCAAAGCTTGAACCTTGGTGCGCGTATCAGTGGACCAGTGTTTGCGCTCACCATTCAGGTAGCTATTCAATTCAATAAGAATCGCTTGCACGGTTTGAGCTGGAGTGGCCGCCAGTTCACGTAATCGCTGGATAGCGGCCTCTTTGGCTCGTGTGCTGATGTCTGAATGCTGCGCCACTTGGCTAATCACCCAGAAGCTTTGCTCATCTTGCAAGGCCCGCCAAGGCGATGATGTTTGCATGCGTTTGACCAGCTGTAATTCTCTGTTGATCTCATCTACAAATGCAGTAGTACGCGCAACATTGCGCTGAATAATAGGTGGCGCTGATTGCGCATCCAGTGCGGCGCAATCTTCAAGTTCCGCGCCTGCCTGCATCTCATAGAACCGGCGCGTCAACATATGTGCAAGAGCATGGTTGGCGGTGTCTCGACGTGAAGGCAAGATAGAAAGAAACAGGCCGTGCTTGTCCCACTCGGGCAAATGTTGCTCAAACCAAGCATTTTCTGCGGCCTCACCCTGATCTCCGCAATGGCGCCAAGCATCAACGGTCAGGTTATAGACAAACTTATAAATGGCAAAAAGTTGCAGCAGCTTGTTTTTATGGGGATCTGCGCATTGCCGATCAACTCCCGGACAGAGGGTTTTGAGCAAACGAATGTAGCCATCCTGCACCGCCCGCGCGAGCAACAAGCGCTGGCGAATTGTGCGTAAAGAAGGGGCTGCGTAACGATCGGCCAGGCATCTGACAAATTCAGCCTGCACATCCTCATTTACTTTGCCATCCAGAATCTCTTCTAGGCAACCCGGTTGGGTAATAGGAATTTCCAGGCGCAGTTTTTCTGCATTCAGCCCTTTCCGCTCAACGAAAGCTAAAGCATCTGTGAACTGCTGTGCAGGCTTGTCGCTGAGGTTAGGCACGAAAGACCCATTGAATTCCAGTTTTGTCTCATCCGGAAAACACCTTTCAATGGTATCGCGGCGGATCGAGGTTGCATCTCGCCAGTTGTACAAAGAGCGCTTCAAGTTATCGTGGTCGACTTTGGGGGATTTGCTGCATTGGTCAGCAAACTCCTCTAGTGGCAAGCCTAGTAAATCCAGCAACCAATCCACTACCTGCGCCACTGGCAAATACAAGCTAGGTTCTCCTTTCACTTCGCATGGCTCGGGCAGATACCAAAAACGCCCCCCTGGCATGCCTTTGTCCATAACTTGTCCAAGGCTCCAAAAACCCACGCGGCGCGCTAGACTAGGGACATAGAAATGAGTCAGCAGCTCCCAGAGCACTTGGCACTGATCGGCGCCAAAGGTCAAGGTATTCAGCTCCAGAAACTTATACGCATTCGCAAACTCCATAAAGCCGTCGAGCGCATCTAGCTGCGCTTGCGGGTCCATATCCAGCGACTTGAAAATCGCTTGAAGGATTTCCTGCCCCATCGCCTTATGAGACTCAAGGCTGATTTGCCCAGTCGCAAATTTGTTCTTTTTATTCGTCGCGTATCCATCCCCGCCAAGACTTTGGTGAACTTCAAGCAGGATGGCTTCTGGCAGTGGCAAGGTACTCATAGAAACGTCTCTCCGTGGTTGTTGTGAATCGGCTGTAAGTCTCACAGCTACGGCCGGTGCTGTCACTGAAAAACCTCGTACCCCCCCCTCTCTGCAACACAGAGGAAGGGGGGTACACCGGAGTTCCTTTGGAAAAATTTCGTGCACTGACATCCTGCATGGGCCCTTAAACAACCCATGGAGTTCATGTCATGCACAACCCAATCCCTTTGGTCATCAACTGGCACCTTACGGAAGCCTGTAACTACCGCTGCCAGTACTGCTATGCCACCTGGAACCCGCCAAGCAGTCGGCGTGAATTGATCCACGATCCCGTCAAAGTCACCGCACTGCTGAGCGCGCTCCATAAATTTTTCCGGCCGGGCAATCCAAACAACCCGTTGACCCAGAATATGCGCTGGAGCAACGTACGCCTCAATCTCGCAGGCGGTGAGCCCCTACTGTACGCAGACAAAGTTCCTTCAATCGTCCATCAAGCACGGGGCCTTGGTTTCGAGGTGTCGATGATTAGCAACGGTAGCCAGTTGACGGACGAGCTACTACAAAAGCTTGCACCCCAACTGACTTGGTTGGGCATCAGCATTGACTCTGCCATTCCTGCTGCCAATCGCGCAATTGGCCGGGTTGACCGCCGTGGTCAGCTTGTCGATTTAGAAAATCTAGCGGTTAGCCTGGCCAGAGCTCGCCAAGCCTATCCAAGCCTTCAAATCAAGCTCAACACCGTAGTCAACCAACTCAATCACAGTGAAGACCTCAGCGCCTTAATTGATCAATTCAAGCCGGATAAGTGGAAAGTTCTGCGCATGCTTCCGGTAGTGAACCAGCATCTGGCCATCAATGATGAGCAGTTTGCGGCCTTCGTCGCTCGTCATCATGCTTTCTCTCAGATCACTTGCGCTGAAGATAACCAAGACATGCGCGAGTCCTACCTGATGGTTGATCCCCATGGGCGTTTCTTTCAGAACAGTCCGTTGATTCCAGGTCAGGGCTATCAATACAGCCAGCCAATTCTTGATGTGGGCACTGAAGCAGCGTTTGCTGAAATGCGCTTTGAACCCACTCGCTTTGCTGCACGCTACATCCCCATCCATGCGGAGGTGGCAGCATGAAGTACAGCTCTCAAAAAGACCTCAACCAATTGATTCGACAGTTGGTACGTCAAGGTTGGAGCTACAGGCAAGGCCGCAAGCATGGACGCCTCACCCACCCTGATGGCTGGCCAACGATGACAGTGGCCAAGTCACCCAGCGATAGCCGCAGTGTGGAGAATTTCCGCCACGATTTGCGCAAAGCAGCGTCTTTATCACCGCCTAGGCTGCAGAGTGGGGTTTATGCAAACGCTCAGCAACTACTGTGATCCAGTGAGAGATTTTTAGACTGGGATGTTTACATCGCTGATGTAAACAAATGACAGCAGGCAACAAGGTGGAAGCAGCTTCTTGAAGGACTGCTTTCACCTTGCAATCCATGCCGTTTCACCGTTCAACCCCACACCTCATGCCGCACCGGCAAGCTGTTCAGCTCATCGCGCAAGTGCTGCCACTTGGGCAAAAACCTATCCATCGCCGCCACAAAGCGCTCGCCGTGGCTGGGTTCGATCAAGTGGGCCAGCTCGTGCACGATCACGTACTCCAGGTCCTCGGGCGGCTTCTTGGCCAGGTCGGTGTTCAGGCGAATCAAGCCGGTTTGGGGGTTGCAGCTGCCCCACTTGGTTTTCATGCGCTGCACCCGCAGCTTGCCCGGCTGCACGCCCATGATGGCCTGCCATTTGCGCAGCAGCGGTTGCGCGGACTCACGCACTTGGGTGCGGTACCACGCATCCAGCAACGCCTGGCGTTTTTCTGCAGGTGTGCCGGGGCGCACGGTCATGAGCATATTTTTGCCACTTAGCGCAATACTGGCGAGCCTCTCCAGCTCTTGAATTTGTAGCAAATAGCGCTGCCCCCACACATAGTGGCTCTCGCGGTCGATGTACTCGCGCTCAGGCTCGCGCGGCTGGGCTTGCATCTTGCGCTGCTGCTGCTTGATCCATGCCAGCTTGGAAATCGCAAACACCCGAATCGTGTCCAGCGCCACGCCCTCGGGCGCGGAAATCCTGACCACTCCCTCCGGCGGAAACACCCCCAGGTGCATGTGCTTGATGCGCTTGCGCAGCACCTGCGCCTGCACGCTGCCTAGGTTGATCGTCTCCAGCATCAATATTCCTGCTGTGCAACAACAATCGGGTACAGCCGCACCACCTCATCCACGTTGTGCAGCACCCCGTACATGGCCTGTTTGACCATGTTCTCCTTGGCAGATACACCGCGCCAGCTGTCCGGGCGCTGCCCCACAATCGCTTCGTGCAGTTTGACGGCCAGTGCCACCGCCGCATCGGCTTCATGGTCTGGCTCACCATACGGCGCTGCAGGCTCAGCCACTTGGGCTGCATTGAGCAGTGGTGAATCCTTCAGGTTGTTGTACAGCGCCAACTTGGCCGGGGTGTTGAGTTTTTTGTGCGGCCCAGGTGGCTCAGGCTGCACCACCTGTTTGGCAATCTCCGCAATCCGCGCCAGATACTCCTCGTACTCAATGGCGCGTTTTTTGCGCAGCTGGATGATTTCATCGAGCAGCGCGGACATCTTGGCAAAGTAGGCCGGGTCGGTCAGGTTCTTCTCGACGATCTTGCTGCGCACATTGTTTTCAATCGTCTCGGCCACGGCCTCTGGGTTGCCTTTCATACTGGCCAGTTTTTCCGCCACGGCATCGGCAATGCCGGTTTTCACAATCAAGTCCAGCAAGCCGATGTTGTCGAACGGCGAAATCTTGCGCGGCTCCTTCGCCTCGATATAGGTGTCGATGAGGTGGCGCATATCCGCCTCATAGGGCTTCAAATCCAGCGTCTCGCCACTGGCATGGCGAATCAGCTCGCGCAGCTTCACGTAATGCTCCATCTTGGCTTTGATGGAAGCAATGTCCGCCTCGCTATAGCCTGCGGCCACCAAGTCATCGGCCAAATTGCCATAAGCGCGCAGCAGCGCCACCACGGCTTTGTAGAAGGCCACGCGCTGCGGCTCGGTGGCTTTCAGGTCATCGGCAATCTCGGTGTTGCCGCAAAAGTAGTGCATGTAATCCAAGTCGGCCTTGGGCGGCTGCACCGGCTCGCACAGCAAGAACAAGGTCTCCAGCGCCGCATCCAAGCGTTCGCGCCCAATCTCCAGCCGGTCTTTCACCAGCACATCGGGGTCTGCACCACCTGCGCTGTGGTCAATCTCAGACGTATAGACCGCAATCGCTTTCTCCACCTTTTTAAACAAGTCCTTGTAATCGACGATATAGCCAAAGTCCTTGTCGTCCCCATCCAGCCGGTTGGTGCGGCAAATCGCCTGGAACAAGCCATGGTCTTGCATGGACTTGTCGATGTAGAGGTAGGTGCACGGCGGCGCATCAAAGCCCGTCAGCAGCTTGTCCACCACAATCAGCAGCCGCATGTTCGCCGGTTCTTTGATGAACAGTGCCTTGGCTTGGTCTTCGTAAGTCTCGGTTTTGGTCTTGCCCGCCTTGGCCACCACGGGCGCCAGCAGTTCGGTGTAGGTGTTGTAGATGAACTGCTTGTCCGTCTCGGTATTGGCGCCGGTTTCTTCCAGCGTCACATCCTTGGCCTGCGGGTTGTACGAGGTAATCACCGCGCAGCGCCCTTTGAAAGAGGTTTGCTGAAACAGCTTGAAGTACTTGCAGGCCTCGTAAATGCTGCCCGCCACCAAGATGGCATTGCCGCGCTCACTCGACAGGCGCGGCTTGGTGCTGAAGTCAAACACAATGTCTGCCACCACCCGATCCATGCGCGATTTGGAGCTGAGCACGTTTTGCATCGTGCCCCATTGCTTCTTCAGCTCTTCTTTTTGCCAGTCGTTCAGCCCCTTGGTTTTGGCGTCAAACCACTGGTCAATCTTGTCTTGGTTGCCCAGCTTGGTGTCAATATCCCGCGCCTCATACACCAAGTCCAGCACCACGCCGTCTTCCACGGCCTCGCTGAACTTGTAGGTGTGGATGTAGCCGCCAAATACCTCCAGGCTGGTCTGCTTGTCTTTCTTCAAAAGCGGCGTGCCGGTAAAGCCAATGAATACGGCGTTGGGCATCACGGCCTTCATCACGCGGTGCAGCTTGCCGCTTTGGGTGCGGTGGCACTCGTCCACAAACACAAACACCTCGCCCACGGTGCGGCTGGGCTGGCTTTGCAGGTCTTTGATGAAAGCTTCAAAGTCTGCATCGGCTTGGCGGGCGGTGATGCCAAACTTGTGCACCAAAGAACAGAGCAGCCGGGGCTTGGCCTGCGCCAGCTGGGCCATTAAATCGCGCCCGCTGCTGGTGCGGGTGATGGGCTCGCCCGCCTGCGTAAACACGCGCTCGATTTGTTTGTCCAGCTCATCGCGGTCGGTAATGATGACCACGCGCGCCTGTGGCAGGTTTTCCAGAATCCACTTGGCCAGCAGCACCATCAAAATGCTTTTGCCCGCCCCCTGCGTGTGCCAGATGATGCCGCCCTTGCGCTGGCGCACATGGTCTTGTGCGGCCTTCAGGCCAAAGTACTGGTGCACACGCGGCAGCTTTTTCACGCCGTTGTCAAACAGCACAAAGTCATGCACCAGCTCCAGCAGGCGCTGCTTGCTGCACAGCTTGCGCAAATACTTGTCCAGCTTGTAGCCGCTGTTGTCCGCCTCGTCTTCCTTCCACGTCAGAAAGTATTTGGCTGGCGTGCCAATGGTGCCGTACTGCAGCCCTTCGGAGTCATTGCCCGCCAGAATCAGCTGCACCGTGCTGAAAAACCACTGGTTAAATTGCGGCTGCTGGTTCGAGAGGTTTTGGCGCACCCCATCACCAATGCTCACGCGGCTGTTTTTCAGCTCCAGCACGCCCATGGCAATGCCATTCACATACAGCACCACGTCCGGCCTGCGCTCCAGCGCATCGCCTTTTTTCAGGGTGACTTCCTGCGCCACGGCAAAGTGGTTGTGTTCGGGCTGCTCCCAGTTAATCAGGCGCACCGTCGCCATGGGCTTGCCCGCCTCGGTTTTGACCTGCACGCCATAGCGCAGCAAGCCATACACGGCTTGATTGTTGCCATACAGTGTGCGGTCCGGGTGGCTGGCTTCTTTGTTCAACTGGTACAGCGCCGCGCTGATCTGGGCTGGGCTATAGCCTGCTTCACGCAGATAGGCCGTGAGCAAGCCAGTTTCGATATTGCTATTGCCGGGCCGCTCACTCCAGTCGCCCAGATAGTCGTAACCCAACTCGTCTTCAAACAAGCGCAGTACCCGCGCCTGGGTGGCGCTTTCGGGCTTGGCAATATCGTGGCTGTTGCTCATGGCGGGCTTGTCTCCCTCTCGGTGGTACTGCACGGGGCTTTTTCTGGCGGGGCCTTGGGATGTGTGGGCGTGCAGCTTGTTGTGATGAAAATATGGGTCAAATTGGCCGCCAGCCCTTATGCAGCAAGCGCTAGCAGCTCTCTTTTTTAGATCAAACGGATGCGACCGGTGAGCAGTTCTTGCATCATGGATTGTTTGATTTTTCGGGCTTTGGAAAGCCTTGCTTCAATGCCTTCAATTTCTTTATCCATATCAGCAAGAATTATTGCTATGGCCGTTTGCTCTGATTTTTCATTTGGAATAAGAACTTCGTAGGTCATTAACTGATTTTTACCTATTTCAAGGAATGTACTGCCACTGCACAGGCTAACAAATCCTTCTCGCTGCGTACTCAGTAAATAATATAAAAACTCTGTATCTACAGAATCAAATGGAACAAAATTCTTAAAACCCTGATTTGTAGTTATTGGATTAATATTTATTGCACATTCCCCAATAGTAGCTCTTGAAGTCATCACAATAGAGCCAGCTGGAATAATTTCTGCAGAACTCGCTTTTAAGCCAGCAACAGTAATCTTCCGAGAAGTTTCAATAATATATTTTCCACCATTGAGTGCAGTAATATCAGTTGGTGTACACCAAAGTACATCACCATCCCAGAATTGAGGCTGCGATGTGCTTGGCGTTCCTCCGCTACGAATATCTGCCAATTCTTCCAAGCGTTTTACTACCCACCCCCCACTAAACCCCGGCAAGCGCCGCTGGCCTGTCAGCAGCTCCTGCATCGCGCCTTGTTTGACTTGGCGTTTTTTGGTGATCAGTTGCTCCAGCGATTCAATCAGGGCATCGGCATCGCTGAGGGCTTCGGCGATGGCTTGTTGCTCCTCTAACTTGTTAGGCATAGATATTTGCAAATATCGAATGTCATCGACTTTTGCATGCCCTACAGTTGAGCCACCAATCTTCTTAAATAATGTTTTTTGTACATTATTAGACAATATTGCATAAAGCATATATTGACCATTAATTTTTAATGCGCATGGCCTATAGAGCATCATTCTTTGGCCAAGGCAAACATTTATTTTTTCTGGTACTAAGCAAGCCTCGCCAAGCGGTGCCTCACGAGTTATTAAAATATCGCCTTCACTGGGCACACCGCGCGACGTCCAGATTTCAAAAGATTTTTTATCTGTAAATTTCAGATCACTCCATACAAATTTACCGTCTCGCACATTCGGTGTGCGTACCACCGCGTAGTCTTCAGACTCAGAAAATGGAGGCGTCCTATTTTTGCAATCGATAACCAAATCACAGACATCATTTGCTGTAACTAGCAGCCAATCTTCCGGAATCACCCCCACTTCCGTCTGCTTATAGCCCTTGGGCACCTGCACACTCATAGCACCTCCTTGCACAGTGCCCATGGCAGGCCATTGTTATTTTTTAAGCAAAATTGGCCTCTAGCGCTGATGCAGCAAGCGCTGGCAGCTATCAACTTTTTCATATTCACACCCCCGCTCACAGCGCAAACCCCATCTTGGCCAGATGGGCGTTGACCTTGGCTTCCAGCGCCGCCACGCGGCGGGCCAGTTCGGGCACGGGCGTGTCGTAGCGGTCGGCCAGTTCCTTGATGCGCTGGGTCAGGGTTTGGCTGGTGCGGTCGGTTTCTGCGGCTATGGCGCTGCGCAGGCTGGCCATCCATTTATCGTCCACCACCAAAGATTGAATCTCTGCCGTAGTCAGCAGCGGGTACTGGGCCAAGGCTTGGGCGTCCAGCGCGGCTTCGGCGGTTTTGATCTGCTTTTTCAAATCCGCCTCGGCCTTGGTGAGCCGGAGCCATTCGCTGAGCACCTTGCGCTCATCTTCTGCATCGGGGTCGCCCTTGATTTCTTTCAGGCGTGCATTGACTTCGGCCTGGTTGATCTTGTCGTAGCCGCTGAATACAGCGTCTTCGCCGCTGTGTTCTTCTTCCAGTTCGGTAATGCTGGCGGTCACGCTGTCCAGCTCTGCCGCCAGTGCGTCGATGGCGGCCTGCTCTTTGGCAAAGTAGCGCGCCACGATCAGGGGCTTGGGCAGCAGGTCGCAGGCCCAGCCTTTGTCCAGGGTTTTGGTGACTTGGCCTTCTTTGTTCTTTTTGTGCTCAAGCACGCGGTAGGGCACGGCCTTCCAGCCATCGGCGGCAATCAGATAGGCATCATCTTGCAGGGTGGCGTCCCAGTAGTCCATCAGGTGCTGGTACACGGCATAGGCATCCACCAAGGGCTGGCCTCGGTAGTGGGCCAGCAGGTGTTCGGACAGGTTTTCAATCAGCTGCTTGGGATGAAAGCCGGGCTGCAGGGCTTGAAGCTGGGGCGCTTGCTGGGCTTGCCAGTCGGCAAAGCGCTGGTTCATGCGCTGCACATAGCCGGCAAATTCGGGGTGCTGGTAGATCGTGGTTTTGATGGCGGTTTTGTCCACCTGCAGGCCCAGGTAGCCGGGGCGCAGCTCGGTAAACAGGGCCTGGCGCAGCTGGGGGCATACGTCCCAATAGGCTTGCAGCGCGTCCACATCGGCGGCGGGGATGCCGCCGTACAGGTGGCCTGCCATGTCTTGCCGGTCTTCAGCCACGCTGGCGTCGATATAACGCGGCAGGTTGAGGTTGAAGTCGTTGCGCTCAATCTCGTCCAAGCTGACCATGCGCGCGTATTGGGGCACTTCGGCCTGCTGGGTGAATACATCGACGATGCGGTGAATGTCGCGCTCGCGCAGGCGGTTCTTGGGGCCGTCTTTCATAAAGCCGCCGCTGGCATCCAGCATGAAGATGCCTTTGCGCGCCTGTGCCTCGGCCTTGTCGATGACGATGATGCACGCCGGAATGCCCGTGCCATAGAACAGGTTGGCAGGCAGGCCAATGATGGCCTGGATATAGCCGTGGCGAATGAGCTGGCGGCGAATGTCGGCCTCTGCATTGCCCCGGAACAGCACACCGTGCGGCAAGATGCACGCAGCCTTGCCCGTGCTTTTGAGCGAGCGCACGATGTGCAGCAGGTAGGCAAAGTCGCCCTGCTTGGCGGGCGGAATGCCAAAGGTGCCAAAACGGCCAAAGGGGTCGTTCTCAGGGTCTATGCCGTTGCTCCAGCGTTTGTCGGAGAACGGCGGGTTGGCCACCACATAGTCAAAGGTTTTGAGCTGGTCTTGGTAGCCCACGGTTTCCTTGAATTTGGGGTCGGCCAGCGTGTTGCCTTGGCGGATTTCTGCCGTGGGGTTGTCGTGCAAGATCATGTTCATGCGCGCCAAGCCGCTGGTGGTGGCATCTTTTTCTTGGCCGTAGAGGGTCACAGGCGTTTTGGCCTCTTCGCCCACTTTCAGCAGCAGCGAACCCGATCCGCAGGTCGGGTCATACACGGAGGTGGTGCTGCTCGTCTTGGCGCTGCCAATGCCAATGATCTTGGCCATGATGCGGCTGACTTCCGCTGGCGTGTAGAACTGGCCCTTGCTCTTGCCGCTTTCAGAGGCAAAGTGGCGCATCAGGTATTCATAGGCGTCGCCCAGAATGTCGTCGCCATCGGCGCGGTTTTGTGAAAAATCCAGCGCGGGGTTTTCAAAAATGGCAATCAGGTTGGTGAGGCGGTCCACCATCTCTTTGCCGCTGCCCAGCTTGTTGGCGTCGTTGAATACCGGTACTTCGACCAAGCCATTTTCCTTGGCCAATGGGCCAGCGATGTAGCGATCAATGTCCTCACCAATATGCTTCGTGCCCTTGAGCGCCACCATGTCGGCAAAGCTGGCGCCAGCAGGCACGGTCACCGGCGCAAACGGCACGCCTGCGTATTTATCGCTGACGTATTTGATGAACAGCATGAACAGCACATAGTCTTTGTACTGGCTGGCATCCATGCCGCCGCGCAGTTCGTCACACGATGCCCAAAGGGAGGAATAGAGTTCTGATTTTTTGATGGCCATGGGTGTTTTTGTCGATGTGCTATGAGCCTATGAGCGCATGAAAAAAGCGACCAAGCGCTGGACTTGGTGGCTTTTTTGGATGGATGGTGGTGGACCACGGAACCGAACCCGCGTCCGCAATCCGAGCCAGATAGTAACGCCTTGGCCTTGAGGGCGTGGATTCGACGATTTGGGCAAATCACCCCGCCAGTTCGTAACCCGTACTGCGGCCCCCACCCGGTGTTTTCTGGAGTACCCCGAGGTCTAGCAACTGCGTGATGTCACGCAGCGCAGTGTCGGGCGAGCACTTGGCGATCGCCGCCCACTTGCTGCTGGTCAACTTGCCGTCGAAACCGTCGAGCAGACGGTTGAGCAATTTCACCTGGCGTTCATTCAGCGGCTGACCCGCCCAGCGTTGCCAGAACCGCGCCTTGACCAACACCGCGTCAAGGGTGGTCTGAGAACTGGCTACCGCGCGGCCCAGGGTGCCCAGGAACCAGGACAGCCAGCCCGTCACGTCGAGCGAGCCTTTCTGGGTCCGCTCGAGCACTTCGTAGTAGTCCTTGCGCTCCCGTTGGATTTGGGCCGACAGGCTGTAGAAGCGCTGGGGGCTGCCATCAGCGCGGGCCAGAAACAGGTCGCCAACGGCGCGGGCGATGCGGCCGTTGCCATCATCGAAGGGGTGCAGCGTCACAAACCAGAGATGCGCCAACCCTGCTTTAATCAGCGTAGGCTCCCCCGTCTCGGCATTGGCCCATGCCAAAAAGCGGTCGATCTCGGCAGCCAGGGCCTGTGCAGGCGGGGCCTGAAAGTGCACCTTGCGCCGCCCCACATGCCCTGACACCACTTGCATGGGCCCCTCGGCATCGGTTCGCCACTGGCCCACCTCAATCCGGGTCATGCCGGAGTAGCCGGTGGGAAACAAGGCGGCGTGCCACCCAAACAGGCGCTCGGCGGTCAGCGGATCTGCACCACGTGACGTGGCATCAAGCACCATCTCGACCACACCCTCGACATGCCGGTCCACCGGGGCCACTGCGCCGATGTCCACGCCCAGGCGCCGAGCGATGGACGAACGCACAGATTCCACGTTCAGCACTTCACCTTCGATTTCGCTGGTCTTGACCACGTCCTCGGTCAAGGCCGCGAGACTGGCCTGATCGCGCAACGCCATGCCGACGTCGGCCAGGCGACCCAGCAGCAGTCCTTGGGCGCGACTGACCTCGGTCAGTGTTCCGGTCAGCGCGGACAGGTCATAGCGCCAGTTCGGCCAGTCGTCGGACTGCCAGATGTAGAGTTTTTCTCCGTCATTCATGCGGAGATTACACGCCCAATTCGCCGCATAGGCAATACATTCTGCGCATTAAATGCGGCGAATAAACACCCATTCGCCGCACGCCGGGGTGCACCGAATCGCTTATTCATCAGGTCCAGTCGCCTGAGAGGTGTTGGTCACTGGGTTCCATACGAATTTTCGTATTGAATCGCCCAGGATTTCCTAGACGCCTTGGAGCCTCAGGAAGTGACGCCGCTCAAACTCGGCAGGCGGCAGGCCGTCAGCACTGGAATGACGACGTCTGGGGTTATAGAACATTTCGATGTAGTTGAAGACATCGCTGCGGGCAGCTTGCCGGGTGGCATAGGTTTTACGACGGATGCGCTCACGTTTGAGCAACTGGAAGAAACTCTCTGCGACAGCGTTGTCATGGCAGTTGCCCCGTCGGCTCATGCTGGGCTGCAGTTTGTGGCTCTTGAGGAAGTCCTGCCATTCATGGCTAGTGAATTGGCAGCCCTGGTCGGAATGAACCAGCACCGTTTTGCTGGGCCTGCGCCGCCAGACGGCCATCAGCAAGGCATCCAAAGCCAACTGGGTGTCGATGCGGTTGCCCATGGACCAACCCACCACCTGACGCGAGAACAGGTCAATGACCACCGACAGGTACAGCCAGCCTTCGTGAGTGCGGATGTAGGTGATGTCCGTCACCCACGCCTGGTTGGGCATTTCCACCGAGAACTGCTGCTCCAGCACATTGGGCGCGACCACGCCAGGCTGGCCGCCTCGGGGGCTGGGACGTCTGCGGTAACCCCGCTGGGCCTGCAAGCCTTCTTGCTTGAGCAGCTTGGCCACCCGGTGTTTGCTGCACTGCTCGCCCAGCTCACGCATGTCCAGGGTGAGTTTGCGGTAACCGTACACCCCACCGCTTTCCAGCCAGGCGTGCTTGAGCAAGCCCAGTAACCTGCGGTCGTCCTGGGCACGGGCACTTTGCGGTTGCGCCTTCCAAGCGTAGTACCCGCTGGGGTGCAGCCGCAAAACACGGCACATGCGTCGCACACTGTACAGAGCTTGGTGCTGAGCGACGAATGCGTACTTCAGCGGGACTGCCGCGCGAAGTACGCCGCCGCTCTTTTTAGGATGTCACGCTCCTCGGTGACCCGTTTGAGCTCGGCCTTCAGGCGGCGCAGTTCATCGCTTTGGCTCAGTTGTTGGGTGCGTGCTGCCAGCGGCATTTGGCGTTCACGCACCCATTTGTACAGTCTGTGGGTGCTTACGCCCAGGCGGTTGGAGACATCGGCCACGCTGTGGCCGTGGTCAAGGATTTGTTTGACCGCCTCGGTCTTGAATTCTTCGGGGTAACGTTGACTGCTCATACGGGCTCCTATTGGACAGGAAATAGGAGGCTCTCAACTGTCTACAAAACCCTGGGCGATTCATGCGGCACAAGGACCAGTGGTACCAGGCGGAGCACCCTCCCATCATCAGCCGCGAATTGTGGGATAGCGTCCGCGCGATCCTGGAGACGAATGGCCGGGTGCGGGGCAACACGACGCGGGCGAAGGTTCCCTATCTGCTCAAGGGCATCGTGTTCGGCAACGACGGTCGCGCACTTTCACCATGGCACACCACCAAAAAGAATGGCCGGCGCTACCGTTACTACGTGCCACAGCGGGATGCCAAGGAGCACGCGGGAGCCTCGGGCCTGCCGCGACTGCCGGCCGCCGAACTCGAGTCGGCCGTGCTCGACCAACTGCGCGCGATCCTGCGTGCCCCGAATCTCCTGGGTGAGATGTTGCCGCAGGCGATCAAGCTCGATCCTACTTTGGACGAGGCGAAGATCACCGTGGCCATGACCCGGCTCGACGCGATTTGGGATCAACTGTTCCCGGCCGAGCAGACCCGGATCGTGAAGTTGCTGGTGGAGAAAGTCATCGTGTCGCCCAATGACCTCGAAGTGCGGCTGCGCGCCAACGGCATTGAGCGTCTGGTGCTGGAGCTGCGCCCCGAACCGGTCGAGCAACAGGAGGTAGCACGGGCATGAGCGACATCCGAATCCAGAAGACCGGTGAGCCGGACATCCTGCAGACCAGCGACGGCAGGCTGACCCTGTCAGTGCCGATCCAGATCAAACGCCGCAGCGGCCGCAAACTGGTCACCTTGCCAAACGGCGAAACCGCGCCGGTCAGGCCGTGGGACGTGGCACCGACCTCCATCCAACTGGCGCTGGCTAGGGGTCACCGCTGGCTGGCGATGCTCGAATCAGGAGAGGCGAAGTCCTTGAAGGAGATCGCCACGCGGGAAGGAATCGACAACAGCTACGTCAGCCGGATGGTCAACCTGACCACGCTGGCGCCCGACATCGTGGCGGCCATCCTGGACGACGCATTCCCGAACCACGTCACGCTGTTTGACCTGGCGGTGGACCCGCCCGCGTTGTGGGATGAGCAGCGGGAGAGAGTCGGGCTCTGAGGCGGAGGCACCCCTCAGCTCAACATGCCCTTGAGATCCTTCAGCATCAGGAACAGATGGTACGGATCAGTCGGGCTGGGTTCGAACTCCCATGATTCGTACCACTGCCGCGCTGCGTCGTCTTTGGCATGGACCAACAGGCAACGAATGCCGGCGATGTCGGCAGCCTGTGCGGTACGCAGCAGCGCATCCTTGAGCAAGGCCTGGCCCAGGCCTTTGCGCTGATGCTCCTTGTCCACCGCGAGCCGGGCCAGGATCATGACCGGCACCGGGTGGCGCGCCAGCCCCTTCATCACTCTCGACGGCGCGGCTTCCGGATCGACGCTACCAACGGCCAGGCTGTAGAAGCCGACCACCACGTCACCCTGGCAGCAGACATAGGTCTGCGCGCTGTTGGACTTCTGGTTGACGAGCGCGTAGCGCTGCAGGAACTGGTTCAGCGCGGCCTGGCCGCAGTCGAACGTATCGACCTGATCCGTTGCAGCAAGCTTGCGAACGGGTGAGTAGTCATTGCTCAACCCAGCACCCCAGGTTCACGCAGCAACTTCTTCAGACGCGGCTTGCTTTGCACCGGGCGGTCCAGCGCCTCCTGGAAGGCCTGCCACTGTGTGTCGTCCAGCACGAACTGGCGACGATCTGCCAGCGTCTGCGCGGCCGCCGTCACGCCCGCGTCGAGCAGGAACTCGCTGACGTTCTTGTGGCAGGCACGTGCGGCCTCCTGCAGCAGCTGCTTGACCGGCGTGCTGGCACGAACGTCAATGCGTTCGGTCTTGGAAAGATTCAGGGTGCTCATGGTGCCCCTCCGGACTGATATTGGAGGCCTTTATTGTACTCGTCCGGACATTGTCCTGACAAGGCGTTTCTTATCTTGGCCACCATCCAAGCACGTACTTTCGCGTTGCA
Organism: Comamonas sp.; assembly: GCA_028690035.1. Taxonomy (GTDB): domain Bacteria; phylum Pseudomonadota; class Gammaproteobacteria; order Burkholderiales; family Burkholderiaceae_C; genus Comamonas. The sequence goes on from JAQVCA010000006.1 coordinate 21,018, forward strand.
ACATGTCGGTAGTTCTCGATAACTACCGACGAAACGCACCCGCAGCGTGTCCTTCGCCACCCGATGCTGCAATCCAACCGCTTGATTCGTCCGCGCGTAACCCTTTGATCTGTATGGCGCTGACTTGTGAACCTTGCGGACTTCGGACAACTTTTAGGGAGCGAGGTCGGAGCGAGGAATGGCCAGGAGAGAGTGGAATGCGGCAAGGAACGGGCAATTCGGGCGGCTGGTGAAGTCCGCAGGTTCCCGCAGGAGCCCCCAAGAACACGCGGGAGTCGGCGCGATCAGGCAAAAAAAAACCCCAACCGAGAACGGTTGGGGTTTTGTTATTGGTGGAGCTGGCGGGAATTGAACCCGCGTCCGCAAGCCTTCGTCGGCCAGATCTACATGTTTAGTGTTCTGATTTGATTCTCACCCTACAAGCCGCGCAGACACACGCTTCAGACAAGGCCAGCACCCTTAAATCTTGCCTAATACCAAGGTGCCCGGTACCAAGCCAGCTGATGTGAATTCCCTTGCAGCCGGGAGGTATTGCTACCCCCTTGCCCAGCCCATCAGCGTGCTGTTGCAAGGCTCACCGGATTTAAGCGGCGAGTGCGAAACGTTCGTCGTTTGCAGTTACTTTTGTGAATGGAGATTTACGAGCGTCACTCAAGCTCGACATGCACCGTACCGATCCCGAACCCACGTCGAAACCAGGGCAGCCCCGTGAATCTGTCATTCTACGCCAAACGTAGCAGCTGTAGCAAATCATTGGGCGCATTAAGAATGGCATCCGGCTGCCACTCTTGTACATGCAGCGCATCGCCCGTGTAGCCATAGCTGGCTGCAATCGCGCCCATGCCCGCTGCCCGAGCGGCCTGCATGTCACGCTCGTCGTCGCCCACATAGATACATGCCGCTGGTGGCACACCCAGCGTCTGTGCAGCAGCCAGCAGGGGGGCCGGGTGGGGCTTGGCATGGGCGGTGGTATCGCCGCAGACCAAGGTCTGCGCACGCGACAGTACGGGACACGCCTGGGTGATAGGGTGGGCAAAACGGGCGATTTTGTTGGTCACTATGCCCCAGGGCATTTGCCGCTGCTGCAGCATCGACACCAAGTGGTCCACCCCGGCGAACAGACGCGCATTTCGGCTCATACACCGTTCGTAGGCTTGGAAAAACTCTTCTCGTAGGATGGGAAAGTCGGCATGATCGTCATGAACATCCAGCGACAGGCGCAGCATGCCGCGCGCACCGGTGCCCACAAAAGGGCGGTAGTGTTCCAGTGGCAGCACTGGCAGCTGGCGTGTGGCACGCAACGCGTTGGCGGCAGCGGCCAGATCGGGGGCGCTATCGAGCAAGGTGCCATCCAGGTCAAACAGCACGGCCCCCAGGTGATCGGGCAGGATCCATGTCATGGGGCGGGGCGGCGTGTTGCCATCAGGTAGTTGACGCTGCAGTCTTGGCTGAGCCAATACCGACCCGAGATGGGGTTGTGCTGCATGCCCTTGGTTTCTTGCACCACCAATCCTGCTTCACGGCAAAACTGCGCCAGTTCGCTGGGGCGCAAGAATTTGGCGTATTCGTGCGTGCCTGCAGGCAGCATTTTGAGGATGTATTCTGCAGCCACAATTGCCAGGCCAAAAGCCTTGAGATTGCGGTTCAGGGTGGAAAAAAATACCCAGCCGCCGGGCTTGACCAAGGTAGCGCAGGCGTGTACGACCGATGCCGGATTGGGTACATGCTCCAGCATTTCCATGCAGGTCACGATATCAAAGCTGGCCGGTTGTTGTGCCGCCAGCGCTTCGGCAGAGATTTCTTGGTACGCAATGTTGGGTGTGGTGGCTTCCAGCGCATGCAGTTGAGCCACACGCAGGGATTTGGTGGCCAAGTCAATCCCTGTGACTTGGGCTGCACCCTTGCGTGCCATGGCATCAGCTAGGATGCCCCCGCCGCAACCGACATCCAGCACCTGCTTGCCTTGCAGGCCCGCCAAATCATCGATCCAGCCCAAGCGCAAAGGATTAATCATGTGCAGTGGTTTGAATTCACTTTCCGTATCCCACCAGCGATGGGCTAAAACAGAGAATTTTTCCAGCTCGGCTGGATCCACATTCACGGAGTTATGCATGTCGGTGCAATCCTCTTCATTGATTTTTATGGGGAGGCTCGTATTTTCTCGCACAATAAAAAAGCCCCGTTTCCGGGGCTTTTAAACGAGGCAATCAAGCTTACTTGGCGGTGCCAACCACTTCGATTTCCACGCGGCGGTTCTGGGCGCGACCGGCTTTGGTCTTGTTGTCGGCCACAGGCTGGGCTTCGCCCTTGCCTTCGGTGTACACGCGGCTCTTATCGATGCCCTTGGACACTAAGTAAGCTTTCACAGCTTCAGCGCGGCGCACCGACAGCTTCTGGTTGTAGGCATCAGAGCCAACGGAGTCGGTGTGACCTACAGCAATGATCACTTCCAGGTTGATGCTTTGCACCTTGCTGGCGACGTTGTCCAGCTTGGCCTTGCCTTCAGGCTTGAGCACGGCTTTGTCGAAGTCAAAGAAAGCGTCGGCAGCGAAGGTCACCTTGGAGGCAGCAGCCACAGGTGCAGCTGGTGCAGCCACGGGTGCTGCGGGAGCAGCTTGGGCGGCTTTTTGCAGGGCACCGTCACAGCCTTCAGCAGCGGTGGCAGGCGTCCAGTTGGCATCGCGCCAGCACAGTTCGTTGGTGCCGTTCTTCCAGACCAGCTCGTTGGTACCGTTTTTCCAGTTGTCGACAGTTTGTGCACCAGCGGCCGTAGCCAGGGCTGCACCAGCAAACAAAATCGCTACTTTGTTGAGTTTCTTCATGATTCTCCTCTTTGGGATAAAGCCGCTATACGCGAAATTCGTGGACGTCATCAGTGACCATCACCAAGAACGCTGTTGACGATTGTGCCATAGGGCGCTATTCGCTACAGGATTTCAGGAGCGCCAGTTTCATGCTCAGCCAATATTCGCAAAGATGTGTGGCCAGCCAGCAACAGTACATTCACTCTAAAATGGCCCATTTCGCTGCTTCAGCTCAGCATAACTAGAAATTGCTACATGACACAGTTTGCCAAAGAAACCCTGCCCATCAGCCTTGAAGAGGAGATGCGTCGCAGCTACCTCGACTACGCCATGAGCGTGATTGTGGGTCGGGCCTTGCCAGATGCGCGCGATGGCCTTAAGCCTGTGCATCGGCGCGTGCTGTTTGCCATGCATGAGCTCAACAACGATTGGAATCGCCCGTATAAAAAATCGGCGCGTATTGTGGGTGATGTGATTGGTAAGTACCACCCGCATGGTGATAGTGCGGTGTACGACACCATCGTGCGTATGGCGCAGGATTTTTCTCTGCGCCACATGCTGGTCGATGGGCAGGGCAACTTTGGTTCGGTCGATGGCGACAGTGCCGCAGCCATGCGTTACACGGAAATTCGTCTGTCCAAAATTGCCCACGAAATGCTGGGCGACATCGACAAGCAGACCGTGGACTTCGGCCCCAACTACGACGGCAGTGAAAGCGAGCCGCTGGTGCTGCCTGCGCGACTGCCCAACTTGCTGGTCAACGGCAGTTCTGGGATTGCCGTGGGCATGGCTACCAATATTCCACCGCACAACTTGAATGAAGTGGTCGATGCCTGTCTGCACCTGCTGCGCCAGCCCGATGCCAGCATCGATGATTTGATGGACATCATCCCGGCGCCGGACTTCCCGACGGCGGGCATCATCTATGGCATCAATGGTGTCAAAGAAGGCTACCGCACCGGGCGCGGGCGCGTGGTGATGCGCGCCAAGGTGCATTTTGAGGACATCGACCGTGGCCAGCGCCAGGCCATCATCGTCGATGAGCTGCCCTACCAGGTGAACAAAAAGACGCTGCAAGAGCGCATGGCAGAGCTGGTCAACGACAAAAAAATCGAGGGCATCAGCCACATTCAGGACGAGTCGGACAAGTCCGGCATGCGCCTGGTGATTGAACTCAAGCGCGGCGAAGTGCCTGAAGTGGTGCTCAACAACCTGTACAAGCAAACCCAGCTGCAAGACACCTTTGGCATCAACATGGTGGCGCTGATCGATGGTCAACCGCGCCTGTGCAACCTCAAGGACTTGATCACCGTCTTCCTGCAGCACCGTCGCGAAGTGGTCACACGCCGCACGGTGTTTGAGCTGCGCAAGGCGCGCGAGCGCGGTCATGTGCTGGAAGGCTTGGCCGTGGCGCTGGCCAATATCGACGACTTCATTGCCATCATCCGCAATGCGCCCACGCCTCCCGTGGCCAAGGCCGGCTTGATGGATCGCGCTTGGGACAGCGCCCTGGTGCGCGAGATGCTCACGCGCACCCGCGCCGATGGCGCTGTGGTGAACGCCGACGACTACCGCCCCGATGGGCTGGAGCGCGAATTTGGTATGCAGGGCGACGGCCTGTACCGCCTGTCCGAGACGCAGGCGCAAGAAATTTTGCAAATGCGCCTGCAGCGCCTGACCGGGCTGGAGCAGGACAAGATCGTTGCCGAGTACAAAGACATCATGGCCGTGATCGAGGATTTGCTCGACATCCTGGCCCGTCCAGAGCGCGTGTCCACCATCATTGGCGATGAACTGACGGCATTGAAGGCCGAGTTTGGCCAGTCCAAGCTGGGCGCGCGCCGCTCCACCATCGAATACAGTGCGCAAGACCTGTCCACAGAAGACCTGATCACCCCAACCAATATGGTGGTCACGCTGTCGCACACTGGGTACATCAAGAGCCAGCCCTTGAGCGAATACCGCGCGCAAAAACGCGGCGGGCGCGGCAAGCAGGCCACGGCCACCAAGGACGACGACTGGATCGATCAGCTCTTTATCGCCAACACCCACGACTGGATTTTGTGCTTCTCCAACCGTGGGCGCCTGTACTGGCTCAAGGTGTGGGAAGTGCCTGCGGGCTCGCGCAACTCGCGCGGGCGCCCCATCGTCAACATGTTCCCGTTGCAAGAGGGCGAAAAAATCAACGTGGTGCTGCCGCTGACCGGTGCGATGCGCAATTTCCCCGAAGACCACTATATCTTCATGGCCACCAGCATGGGGACCGTGAAGAAAACGGCGCTGTCCGAGTTTTCCAACCCGCGCAAGGTGGGCATCATTGCCGTGGCCTTGGACGAGGGCGATTACCTGATTGGCGCCGCGCTCACCGATGGTCAGCACGACGTGATGCTGTTCTCGGATGCGGGCAAAGCCGTGCGTTTTGACGAAAACGATGTGCGCCCCATGGGCCGCAATGCGCGCGGCGTGCGTGGCATGAACATCGACGAAGGCCAAAGCGTGATTGCCATGCTGGTGGCCGATGCGCAAACCGATGTGCTGGCCGAGGTATCGCCACATCTACTGCTGGAAGCGGGAGACGCAGCGGTGGATGCGCAGCAGCCCGTTGGTGCCAGCAGCGCCCAAAGCGTGCTGACGGCCACCGAAAACGGCTACGGCAAGCGCACCCACATCAACGAGTACACGCGCCATGGCCGGGGTACCAAGGGCATGATTGCCATCCAGCAATCCGAGCGCAACGGCAAGGTGGTGGCAGCGACGCTGGTGGCGCCAGAGGATGAAATCATGCTCATCACCGATACCGGCGTGCTGGTGCGCACGCGCGTGGCCGAGATCCGCGAGATGGGCCGGGCCACCCAGGGCGTCACGCTGATGAATCTGGATGCGGGCGCCAAGCTCAGCGGCCTGCAGCGCATTGCGGAAAACGATGCCAACGACGTTGGCGAACCTGGTGAAACTGTCGATGCCGACGCTGCTGGCGACAGTGGCAATCCCTCCAGCGACGCCGCTCAGAGCGATCTTGCCTGAACCCCATTTTTGTTAAAAAGATAGCTGCCGGCGCAATCTCTGTAAGTGCTGGCAGCAGATTGGATGCACTATGACCCGTCCCTTTAATTTTTCCGCTGGCCCGGCGGTGATTCCCGAAGACGTGCTGCAACGCGCCGCCGCCGAGATGCTCGACTGGCACGGCAGCGGCATGGGTGTGATGGAGATGAGCCACCGTGGCAAGGAATTCATCAGCATCTACGAGCAGGCCGAAAGCGATTTGCGCCAGCTGCTGGCCGTGCCCGCCAACTACAAAATCTTGTTCATGCAGGGCGGGGCGATTGCGCAAAACGCCATCATCCCCATGAACCTGTCGCGCGGCGGCGTGGTGGATTTTGTCGTCAGCGGTGGCTGGAGCCAGAAATCGTACAAAGAAGCGGGCAAGTACGCCAGCGCACGCGTGGCGGCCAGCGGTCAAGACAGCGGCTTTACCAGCGTGCCCGATGCGGCCCGCTGGCAACTGTCGTCTGATGCGGCGTATGTCCACATTTGCAGCAACGAAACCATCCATGGCGTGGAGTTCCAATCCTTGCCCGATTTGCAGGCGCTGGGCAGCCAAGCGCCGCTGGTGATCGACTTCTCTTCGCACGTGGCCTCGCGCTCCATCGACTGGAGCCGTGTGGGCATGGCCTTTGGTGGCGCGCAGAAAAACATCGGCCCGGCGGGGCTGACCATCGTCATCGTGCGCGAAGACCTGCTGGGCCACGCTCTGGCGATCACGCCCAGCGCCTTTGACTACAAGACCGTGGCCGACAACGACTCCATGTACAACACGCCCCCCACCTGGGGCATTTACATGGCGGGCCTGACCTTCCAGTGGTTGCTGCAGCAGCGCGAGGGCGATTTGACCGGCGTGGCCGCTATGGAGCAGCGCAACATCGCCAAGGCCGAGCGCTTTTACCGCTACTTGGACGGCTCTGCGTTCTACGTCAACAAGGTGGATGCCGCGTGGCGCTCGCGCATGAACATTCCCTTCTTCCTGCGCGATGAAAGCCGCAACGACGCTTTCCTGGCCGGTGCCAAGGCCCAGGGGCTGCTGCAACTCAAAGGCCACAAATCGCTGGGGGGCATGCGCGCCAGCCTGTACAACGCCATGCCCATGGCGGGCGTGGAAGCACTGATCGCCTACATGCAGGAGTTTGAGCGCACCAGCGCCTAAGCACGCAGTCTGCACACCCGCGATGGGCCCCCCGCAGTAGCAGGGCAGTGCCCGAAGATAAATAAAAAGATAGCTGTTGCCGCTGATTCAACAAAGATTTCAAAGTCATTTGTTGTTGAAAACCTCTTTGGATAAGCGGTAGCAGCTATAAATTTTAAGAGGCATTCCATGAGCACATCCCCCCAAGCCAGCCCGGAGCTGGCCCAGCTGCGCGAGCAAATCGATAGTTTGGACCACCAACTGCTGCACCTGCTCAACCAGCGCGCGCGCGTGGCCGAGCAGGTGGGTGAGGTGAAAAAGCGCGAAGGCTCGACGTTCTTTCGCCCCGACCGCGTGGCGCAGGTGATCGAAAAAATCAAGAGCGCCAACCCCGGCCCGCTCAAGGATGGGCATGTGGCCGCCATCTGGCGCGAGATCATGTCGGCCTGCTTGGCGCTGGAAGCGCCCCAGCGGGTGGCCGTGCTGGGCCCCGAGGGCACATTTTGTGAGCAGGCGGCGATTGAATACTTTGGCGGTGCGGCCGATTTCATGTACTGCAACAGTTTCGATGAAGTCTTTCACGCCACCGCCGCAGGCAGCGCGCAGTACGGCGTGGTGGGGCTGGAAAACTCGACCGAAGGCGTGGTCACGCGCTCGCTGGACATGCTGCTGCACACGCCTTGCCACATCGTGGGCGAGGTCAGTTTGCTGGTGCGCCACAACCTGATGCGTGCCAGCAACAGTCTGCAGGGCATCGAGGTGGTGGTGGCACATCCGCAGGCGCTGGCCCAGTGCCAGGCCTGGCTGTCCAAGCACCTGCCCGATGCCGAGCGCCGCCCGGTGGAAAGCAATGCCGAAGGCGCGCGTCTGGCCGCTCTGCACCCCGGCTGGGCCGCTATTGCCGGGGAGCGCGCAGCGCAGCAGTTTGGGCTGCACATCGTCAGCCACGCCATTCAGGACCAGGCGTACAACCGCACGCGTTTTGCCATCATCTGCCTGCCGCACACGCTGGCCACGCCTGCGCCGTCGGGCCACGACTGCACCAGCCTGATCATTTCGGTGCCCAATCGCCCCGGTGCGGTGTACGACCTGCTGGAGCCGCTGAAAAAGCATGGTGTGTCCATGACGCGTTTTGAGTCGCGTCCGGCGCGCACGGGCCAGTGGGAGTACTACTTTTACATCGATATCGAGGGCCACCCGCAGCAGCCCCACGTGGCCCAGGCGCTGGCCGATTTGCGGCAGCTCAGCGCCTTTTACAAACTGCTGGGTAGCTACCCGGTGGCAGCATAAGCGGCGCATCGGCACAACAGACAAAGGAAGAGGGCGCTATGTTTGAACAACTGGGTCTGATTGGCTGCGGCCTGATGGGGGGCTCGTTTGCGCTGGCACTGAAAAAAGCGGGGCTGGTCAAGCGCGTGGTGGGTTACAGCAAGTCCCCCACGACCACCGAGCGCGCACGCCAAATGGGCGTGATCGATGTCGAGGCCCCATCGGCCCTGCTGGCGGTGGCCGGTGCCGATATCGTGCTGCTGGCTGTGCCGGTGGCTGCCACGGGGGCGACGCTCAAATCGATCAAGCACTTGATCACGCCAGACATGCTGGTGATGGATGTCGGTTCCACCAAAGCCGATGTGGTGCAGGCTGCGCGCACGGCCCTGGGGCAGCAGCTGGGCAGCTTTGTGCCTGCCCATCCCATCACGGGCAAGGAGCAGGCCGGGGTAGAACATGCCGATGCCACGCTGTACCGGGGCGCCAAGGTGGTGCTCACACCCACCGAGCGCACCTTGACCGCGCAGCTGCACAAGGCCCGGCAGTTGTGGCAGGGGCTGGGCTGTGAAGTCAGCACCATGAGCCCGCAGGCGCACGATGCCGCCTTTGCCGCCGTCAGCCACCTGCCGCATCTGCTGGCTTTTGCCATGATGCACAGCATCACCGGCCAGCTGCATGGCGAGGACTACCTGCAGCTGGCGGGGCCGGGGTTTCGGGACTTCACCCGCATTGCCGCCGCCGATCCCAAAATTTGGCGCGACATTCTGTGTGCCAACCGCAGTGAGGTGTTGGAACAGCTGCAGCTGTATCGCCAAGCACTCACCAGCTTTGAGACCGCCTTGCAGGCCGAAGACAGCGCGGCGTTGGAAACCATGATTGGCCACGCCAGCTCCGCACGCGCCCAGTGCTTTATGGCCCCTGCTGCCTTGGGGCAGCTCCCTCGCGATTGATGGCATGTACACCACTGAATTTTTAGACCTTCCCTCTTTGGCCAGCGCCGCTGGCAGCGTGCGTCTGCCGGGCTCCAAAAGCATTTCCAACCGGGTGCTGCTGCTTGCGGCCCTCAGCCAAGGCACCACCACGCTGCACGATCTGCTGGATTCGGACGACACCCGCGTCATGCTGGATGCGTTGCACACCCTGGGCTGCGGTGTGCAGCCGCGTCAGGTGCAGCCGGGCGCGCCGCTGCGCATCACGGGCCTGGGGGGGCAATTGCCGGTCGGTGCTGCCGCCACCTTGTTTTTGGGCAATGCGGGCACGGCCATGCGCCCATTGACCGCTGCGCTGGCGGTGTTGGGCGGTCATTTCCAGATGACCGGCATTGCGCGCATGTACGAGCGCCCGATTGGCGATCTGGTCGATGCCCTGCGCCAACTGGGCTGCTGCATCGACTACCTGGGCACCCCCGGCTACCCGCCCCTGCAGATTGCCCCGCCCGATTTCAGCCGTTTTCCACAGGCGCCAATCCAAGTGCGCGGCGATGTGTCCAGCCAGTTTCTGACTGCGCTGCTCATGGCCCTGCCGCTGCTGGCCACCGAGCGTGACATCACCATTGAGGTGGTGGGCGAGCTCATCTCCAAACCCTACATCCACATCACTTTGGAGCTGTTGGCACGCTTTGGCATTCGTGTCGCCAACCACGATTGGCAGCGGTTTGTGATTCCTGCCGGCAGCCGTTACCAGTCGCCCGGTGAAATCCATGTCGAAGCCGATGCTTCTTCGGCGAGTTATTTCATAGCATTGGGCGCAATCGCAGCAAGCCCTGAGGGCCAAAAAGGCATAAAAATCGAGGGCGTGGGGCTGGACTCGATTCAGGGCGATATCCGTTTCGTTGAGGCGGCGCGCGCCATGGGGGCCGCTATCACGGGCGGCCCCAATTGGCTGCAGGTGCAGCGTGGCCGCTGGCCGCTGCAGGCGATCGATCTGGACTGCAACCACATCCCCGATGCTGCCATGACCTTGGCCGTGATGGCGCTGTACGCCCAGGGCACGACCACGCTGCGCAACATTGCCAGCTGGCGCGTCAAGGAAACCGACCGCATCGCCGCCATGGCCACCGAGGCGCGCAAGCTGGGGGCGGTGGTGGAAGAGGGCGCCGACTTCATTCGCATCACGCCGCCCCAGGATGCCCGCGCTTGGCGCGCGGCCAGCATCCACACCTACGACGACCACCGCGTGGCCATGTGCTTCTCGTTGGCGGCCTTCAATCCGGCTGGCCTGCCGGTGCGCATCGAAGACCCCAAATGCGTGGCCAAAACCTTTCCGGACTATTTTGAGGCGCTGTTCACCCTGGTGCAGCCCAGCGCACCCGCGCCGGTGATTTGCATCGATGGGCCCACGGCCTCAGGCAAAGGCACGGTGGCCACCCTGGTCGCTCAGCGCCTGGGTTTTGCCTTGCTCGATTCTGGGGCGCTGTACCGCATTGCCGGGCTGGCGGCACGCCGTGCGTCGATTCCTCTGGAAGAAGCGCATGCGCAGCGCATTGCCGACTTGGTGGGGACGCTGGACATTGTGTTTGCCCCCGATCAGCGCGTGCTGCTGGGTGGTGAGGACATCACCCTGGACATTCGCACGGAAGAAGCCGGAATGAATGCATCGCGCGTCTCGGCCTTTGCGGCGGTGCGCCAGGCCCTGCTGCAGCTGCAGCGCGATTTCCGCCGTTTGCCCGGCCTGGTGGCCGATGGTCGCGACATGGGCACGACCATCTTCCCGGATGCGCCATTGAAGGTTTTTTTGACGGCCAGCGCCGAATGTCGCGCACAAAGGCGCTTTAAACAGTTGATAGATAAGGGCCTTCCTGCTAATATGCGCGACCTTTTGGCAGACCTGCAAGCGCGCGATGCGCGCGATATGCAACGCAGTGCTTCACCACTGCGCCCTGCCGAAGATGCTGAACACTGGGACAACAGCGCCGAGCGTACGGTCGAAGATGCCGTGCAGCAGGTTCTGACCTGGTGGCAGCAGCGCCAGCCTTTTGCCCACGTGATCTGACGCAGACAAAAGGCCGGTTCGCCCGCATGGCGTTTGCTGGGTGCTTGGCACTCGGTAAATCGGTGCGGTTTTTTACTTTTAACCTGCAGAACAACTTTCTGCCCCCCGATCGCTGGCAGTCTTAAAAACGTGCAGCAATGGTGCTGTCGGAAACCTGCCCTCGCGACCAAGGAAACACATGTCCGAATCTTTTGCCGCCCTGTTTGAAGAATCCCTGCAACGCACCGAAATGCGTCCTGGCGAAGTGATCACTGCCGAAGTGGTTGCCGTCGATCAAAACTTTGTGATCGTGGACGCTGGCCTCAAGTCTGAAGCCTATGTGCCAATCGAGGAATTCAAAAACGACCAGGGCGAAATCGAAGTCCAAGTGGGTGACTTCGTCTCGGTGGCCGTCGGCGTCATCGAAAACGGCTACGGCGACACCGTGCTGTCGCGCGACACCGCCAAGCGCCTGGCCTCTTGGCTGTCTCTGGAGCAAGCTCTGGAATCGGGCGAGTTTGTGACCGGCACCACCAGCGGCCGCGTTAAGGGTGGTCTGACAGTGTTGGTCAATGGCATCCGTGCTTTCCTGCCCGGTTCGCTGATCGATACACGCCCCGTTAAGGATCTGACTCCTTACGAAAACAAGACCCTGGAGTTCAAGGTCATCAAGCTCGATCGCAAGCGCAACAACGTGGTGCTGAGCCGCCGCGCTGTGGTGGAAGCTTCCATGGGCGAAGAGCGCGCCAAGCTGATGGAAACCCTGAAAGAAGGCGCCATCGTGCAAGGCGTGGTCAAGAACATCACCGAATACGGTGCGTTCGTGGACCTGGGTGGCATCGACGGCTTGCTGCACATCACCGACATGGCATGGCGCCGCGTGCGTCACCCTTCCGAAGTGGTGACCGCTGGCCAAGAAATCACGGCCAAGATCCTGAAGTTCGACACCGACAAGAACCGCGTGTCGCTGGGTCTGAAGCAAATGGGCGACGACCCCTGGATGGGCGTGGCACGTCGCTACCCCGCCAGCACCCGCCTGTTCGGTAAGGTCACCAACATCGCCGACTACGGCGCATTCGTGGAGCTGGAACCCGGTATCGAAGGCCTGGTGCACGTTTCCGAAATGGACTGGACCAACAAGAACGTGGCCCCCAACAAGCTGGTCAGCTTGGGCGACGAAGTCGAAGTCATGGTGCTGGAGATCGACGAAGACAAGCGTCGCATCTCGCTGGGCATGAAGCAATGCCGTGCCAACCCCTGGCAAGAATTTGCTCAGAACACCAAGCGCGGTGACCGCGTCAAGGGCCCCATCAAGTCCATCACCGACTTCGGCGTGTTCGTGGGCCTGGCCGCTGGCATCGACGGTCTGGTGCACCTGTCCGACCTGTCGTGGAACGAAACCGGCGAAGCCGCTGTGCGCAACTACAAAAAGGGCCAAGAAGTCGAAGCCATCGTGCTGGCTGTGGATGTGGAGCGCGAGCGCATCTCCCTGGGCATCAAGCAGCTGGATCAAGACCCCTTCACGACCTTTGTGACCGTGAACGACAAGGGCTCCATCGTGACCGGCAAGGTCAAAACCGTGGACGCCAAGGGCGCTGAAATCGAGCTGGGCGAAGACATCCTGGGCTACCTGCGTGTCTCCGAAATTTCGCAAGAGCGTGTGGAAGATGCCCGCAGCGTTCTGAAAGAAGGCGACGAAGTGACTGCCGTGGTGACCAACGTGGATCGCAAGAGCCGCAACATCCAGCTGTCCATCAAGCAAAAAGACCACGTTGAGCAGCAAGAAGCCATGGCCAGCCTGTCGGCCCAAGCCTCTAAGGAAAACGCCGGTACCACCAGCCTGGGCGCGTTGCTGCGTGCCAAGCTGGACGCCGATAAGTAATCGCCCCCACCAATGGTGCCGCTTGATCGCGGCGCCGCTGCCGCATACAACGGGCGCTGTCATCGGCGCCCGTTGTCTATTGCGTCTTGTTGTTCGCCTTGCTTCCCATGTTTTGTATTGCCCACTGCCATGACCCGTTCTGATCTTGTTGAAGCCCTGGCTGCTCAACTGCCGTTTTTGATGCAGCGCGATGCGGAGCAGGCCGTGAAAGCCCTGCAAGATGCCATCGTGCAGGCGCTGGTGAACGGTCAGCGTATTGAAATTCGTGGCTTTGGCAGCTTCAGTGTGACCCATCGTCCTGCGCGCATCGGACGCAACCCGCGCAGCGGTGCTGCTGTCGAAGTGCCCGCCAAGCGCACCCCCCACTTCAAGCCCGGTAAGGCCATGCGCGAAGCCGTGGATGCACCCCCTGCAGCCTAGAATCCTTCTGTTGTCTGCACAGCAGAAAGGGCCTTCATGAAATATCTGCTATGGCTGCTCAAGGCGGCCATTTTTTTTACATTGTTCGCTTTTGCATTGAACAACCAGCACCTCACCGTGGTGCACTGGTTTTTTGGTGCCCAATGGCAGGCTCCTTTGGTGCTGGTGGTGCTCTGCGCTTTGTGCCTGGGGCTGATCAGTGGCGTGCTGGTCATGCTGCCGCGCTGGTGGCAGCAACGCCACACCATCCAGAAGCTGCAGGCTGAGGCTGCTGCGGGTTCAGGCTTTGCCTCTGCCACGACGGGTGACACGGCGACCACCACCGCCCCTGCGCCGCTTCCTATCACCACCATCCCCCATGAACTTTGATGTGAGCTGGATTTTGCTGGGTCTGCCCCTGGCCTTTGTCTTGGGCTGGCTGGCCTCGCGCATGGATGTGCGCCAGATGCGCCTGGAGAACCGCCAGGCGCCCAAGGCCTACTTCAAGGGCTTGAACTTCCTGCTCAACGAGCAGCAGGACCAGGCCATCGATGCCTTTATCGAGGCCATGCAGAACGATCCCGATACCGCTGAGTTGCACTTTGCGCTAGGTAACCTCTTCCGCCGTCGAGGTGAGTACCTGCGCGCGGTGCGCGTGCACGATCATCTGCTGCAGCGTGCCGACCTGAGTCTGGCCGATCGCCAGCGTGCCCAGCATGGCTTGGCGCAGGATTATCTCAAGGCTGGGCTGTTGGATCGTGCCGAAGATGCGCTGCGTCGTCTTGAGGACACCCCCTACGCTGCCTATGCCCATCTGGCATTGTTGGGCATTTACGAGCGCGCCCGCGACTGGCCCCAGGCAGCGGCGATTGTGCAAACCATGCAGGCGCAAGGGCAGGGCGATTTCAGCGCGCGGCTGGCGCATTACCTGTGTGAGCAGGCGCAAGCGCTGATCCAGCAAAACCAGCTGACCAAGGCCCAGGCATTGCTGGAACAGGCCGTGGCCAGTGCCCCCGAAGCGCCGCGCCCACGCCAGGATCTTGCGCGCGTGTACTACCGCCTGGAGCAGATCGATGCTGCCTGGCAGCAGCTGGAGCAACTGGCCCAACATGCTCCGCAGGCTTTGGCCTTGGCGTTGCCACTGCTGCTGGAAATGGCCCAGGCCACCCAGCGCGAGGGTGTGGCAGTGGCGCTGCTGCGCCAGCGCTATGCCCAGGCCCCTGCGCTGGATGTGCTGCTGGCGCTGGTGCAGTTGGGGGCCGATCCGCAGGGCGAAGGTCCTGCGCGCTGCCCGCCTGAAAATGCCCCTGCCTGCAGCCAGCAATGGCTGCTGCGCCATTTGGAGCGCGAGCCTTCGCTCATCGTGGCCCAGCAGTGGCTGTCTCAGCCATCCACTGGTCTGCAATTGCCTACGCCGGTGGCTCAGGCGCTGGAGCACGCCGCCCGACCCCTGATGCGCTACCGCTGCGCTGCGTGTGGCTTTGAGGCGCGCCAGCACTTTTGGCATTGTCCCGGCTGCCAAAGTTGGGACAGCTACCCCGCCCGCAGGGTCGAAGAGCTGTGACACAGTGCAGCCCAAGGCAGCCCACAGAGATGGAGCTTTTGAATGATTTTTAAATGAAATTGGCACTTTAGCCTTATGTAGCAGGCGCTGGCAGCTCTTTTTAAGTGAGCGGCAAGATGCCCTTGTCCCGCATGCGAAAATGCCAGCCCTTTGCGGCGCAGCGCCCCTTTGCTGGTGTTGCTGCGCAGCCCGTACCATCTTCACGACCTTCACCCCACAGACCAGGACAGCACCATGGAAGCAGAACGTATCAACCAAATTGGCAACACCTTGCAAGACCTGAGTGAGCGCACCCAGGACTTACGGAGGTATCTTTGACTACGATGCCAAGTTTGAACGCCTGCGCACCGTCAATGCCTCGCTAGAAGACCCCAGCGTCTGGAACGATCCCAAAAAAGCCCAAGAGTTGGGTAAAGAAAAAAAATCGCTTGATGGCGTGGTGCTGACCCTGGAAAAGCTCACCACCGAGCTGTCCGACAACAGCGAGCTGTTCGAGATGAGCCGCGACGAGGGCGATGAGGCCGGTCTGCTCACCATCGAGGCCGAAACCGCCAAGCTCAAGCCACTGATTGAAGAGCTGGAGTTTCGCCGCATGTTCAGCCAGGAGGCCGACCCGCTCAACTGCTACATCGACATCCAGGCCGGTGCGGGCGGCACCGAAGCGTGCGACTGGGCCAGCATCTTGCTGCGCCAGTACCTCAAGTACGCCGAGCGCAAAGGCTTCAAAACCACGGTGGACGATGAAACCCCGGGCGATGTGGCGGGCATCAAAAGCGCCACCATCCATGTGGAAGGCGAATACGCCTACGGCCTGCTGCGCACCGAAACCGGCGTACACCGCCTGGTGCGCAAATCGCCGTTTGACTCTTCGGGCGGGCGCCATACCAGCTTTGCCAGCTTGTTTGTTTATCCCGAGATCGACGATTCCATCGAAATCGACATCAACCCCGCCGACGTGCGCGTGGACACCTACCGCGCGTCGGGCGCCGGTGGCCAGCACATCAACAAAACCGACTCGGCCGTGCGCCTGACGCACATGCCCACCGGCATCGTCGTACAGTGCCAAGATGGCCGCTCGCAGCACAGCAACCGCGATGTGGCTTGGCAGCGCCTGCGCTCGCGCCTGTACGACTTTGAGATGCGCAAGCGCCAAGAAGAACAGCAAAAACTCGAAGACACCAAGACCGATGTGGGTTGGGGCCACCAAATCCGCAGCTACGTGCTGGACAACAGCCGTATCAAGGATTTGCGCACCAACGTCGAAGTCTCTGCCACGCAAAAAGTGCTAGACGGTGACCTGGATGTGTTCATTGAAGCCTCGCTCAAGCAGGGCATTTAAGAGAGAACGTGATGAAACAAGGACAAGCCGCAGCCATCCAGCGCCTGGACTACAGCGCCCCAGCGTACTGGATCGACACCGTCGAATTGACCTTTGACCTGGATCCGGCCAAGACCCGGGTGCTCAACAAGATGCGCGTGCGCCGCAATTTGGACGTAGCGGCGCAGCCGTTGCGCCTGGATGGCGAAGAGCTCAATCTGGCGCGCGTGCTGGTCAATGGCAGCGGCACCTCCTTCAAGCTGGAAGGCGAGCAGCTGGTGCTGGAGAACCTGCCCGAAGGCCCTGAGCCATTCGAGCTGGAAATCTTCACCACCTGCCAGCCTGCCAAGAACACCCAGCTGTCGGGCCTGTACGTCAGCCAAGGCACCTTCTTTACGCAGTGCGAGGCGCAGGGCTTTCGCCGTATCACCTATTTTCTAGATCGCCCCGATGTCATGGCCAGTTACAGCGTGCTGTTGCGCGCCGACAAGGCCCAGTATCCGGTGCTGCTGTCCAACGGCAATTTGGTCGAAAGCGGCGATCTGGGTGAGGGGCGCCACTTTGCCCGCTGGCAAGACCCGCACAAAAAGCCCTGCTACCTGTTTGCGCTGGTAGCCGGCAAGCTGGTGGCGCGCGAGCAGCACATCACCAGCCGCAGCGGCACGCCGCACGTGTTGCAGGTGTGGGTGCGCCCGGGCGACCTGGAAAAAACCGAATACGCCATGCGTGCGCTGATGCACGCCATCGCCTGGGACGAGGCGCGCTTTGGCCTGCCGTTGGATCTGGAGCGCTTCATGATCGTCGCCACCAGCGACTTCAACATGGGCGCTATGGAAAACAAGGGCCTGAACATCTTCAACACCAAGTACGTGCTGGCCAACCCATCCACGGCCACCGACGTGGACTTTGCCAATGTCGAGTCGGTGATTGGCCACGAGTACTTCCACAACTGGACGGGCAACCGCATCACCTGCCGCGACTGGTTCCAGCTCTCGCTCAAGGAAGGCCTGACGGTGTTCCGCGACCAAGAGTTCAGCATGGACATGGCCGCCACGCCCTCGGCGCGTGCCGTTAAGCGCATCGAAGACGTGCGTGTCCTGCGCACTGCCCAGTTCCCTGAAGACGCTGGCCCCATGGCCCACCCCGTGCGTCCGGACAGCTATGTCGAGATCAACAACTTCTACACCCTCACGATTTACGAAAAGGGTGCCGAAGTGGTGCGCATGCAGCACAACCTGGTCGGCCGCGACGGTTTTGCCCAGGGCATAAAGCGGTACTTTGAGCACTTTGATGGCCAGGCCGTCACCTGCGACGACTTTGTGCAATGCATGGCCGATGCCAACCCCGCCAGTCCACTGAATCAGCACCTGGAGCAGTTCAAGCGCTGGTACAGCCAGGCGGGCACGCCCCAAGTGCATGCCAGCGGCGCCTTCGATGCCGACAGCGCCAGCTATACGCTGACGCTGCGCCAAACCTGCCCCGCCACGCCCGGCCAAAGCAACAAGCAGCCATTGGTCATCCCCGTCACCATCGGCTTGCTCAGCGCCCAAGGCCAGGCACTGCCCCTGCAACTGCAAGGCCAAGAAAGCGCGCTGGGCCTAGAGCACACCTTGGTGCTGACCGAGGCCGAACAATCTTGGACCTTCACCGGCCTGCAAGGACTCGATGGCGCGCCTGTGCCCTCGCTGCTGCGTGGTTTCAGTGCGCCGGTGCAATTGCACTATGCAGCCAGCGATGCCGAGCTGCTCACCCAGCTGGCGCACGACAACGATGCCTTCAACCGCTGGGAAGCAGGCCAGCGCCTGATGCTGCGCAGCGCGCTTAATGCTATTCAGAATATAGCTTTTGACGCTGATTTGGCATATATTTCAAGACAAAAATACCTTGAAAATGATCTGGTGCAAGCGCTACGTGCTCTACTTTTAGATAACCAGCTCGATCCTGCTTTCAAAGAGCTGGCGCTGGCCTTGCCCTCTGAAACCTACATCGCCGAGCAGCTGCAGCAACCCGTCGATCCGCAACACATTCACGCCGTGCGCCAGGCCATGCGCCTGCAGCTGGCCAGCGCGCTGCAAGCCGATTGGCAAGCCACTTACGAGGCCCATGCCGACACCGGCGCCTACCGCCCCGAGCCCCACAGCGCCGGGCGTCGCGCCCTGGCTGGTTTGGCCTTGTCCATGCTGTGCCTGGCCGCCCAAGCCAGCGGCGATACGGTCTGGCCGGGCAAAGCCTACCAGCGCTTCAAGCAGGCAGGCAATCTGACCGATCGCATCCATGCGCTCAATGCCCTGATCCACAGCGCCAGCGCCCTGGCCGAGCCGGCGCTGGAGCGCTTCTACCGCATGGCCAAGGACGAGGCACTGGTGCTGGACAAATGGTTTGCTTTGCAGGCCACCGCGCCCGATGTCAACGGCCACGTGCTGCCCTTGGTGCAGCGTTTGCTGCAGCACCCCGACTTTGCCCTGAGCAACCCCAACCGCGCGCGCAGCCTGGTGTTCAGCTACTGCAACGCCAACCCGGCCGGTTTTCACCGTGCCGATGGTGCGGGCTACCGCTTCTGGGCTGAGCAGGTGCTGGCGCTGGACGCCATCAACCCGCAAGTGGCCGCGCGCCTGGCGCGTGCGCTCGATCGCTACAGCCGCCTGGCGCAGCCCTACCGCGAGCAAGCCCTGGCGGCTC
Source organism: Comamonas sp. (assembly GCA_028690035.1). GTDB lineage: Bacteria > Pseudomonadota > Gammaproteobacteria > Burkholderiales > Burkholderiaceae_C > Comamonas. Next base: position 40,083 of record JAQVCA010000006.1, read on the forward strand.
TGCAGCGCGTAGCCGCCCAGGAAAAACTGTCCAACGACGTGCGCGAAATCGTGGCACATGCGCTGGCACTGGAGGCGGCTCCAGCGCAGGTGGTGCAGTCTTGAAAAATTGAAAATATAGGTGAAATTGGCTGCCAGCCCTTGCTGGATAAGCGCTGGCAGCTCTAGTTTTTGAATTGAAAAATTGAAAAGGATCTCACAATGACCGTACGACGCGACAGCCTCACACGCTATCTGGTGGAAAAGCAGCGCGTAGATGGCCGCATCCCGCCCCAGCTGCGACTGCTGCTGGAAGTGGTGGCGCGCGCCTGCAAGCGCATCAGCTTTGCCGTGAACAAGGGCGAGCTGGGCGAAGTCATGGGCAGCGCAGGCAGCGAAAACATTCAGGGCGAAGTGCAAAAGAAGCTGGACATCATTGCCAACGAAACCCTGATTGAAGCCAATGAATGGGGTGGCCACCTGGCGGCCATGGCCTCGGAAGAGATGGAAGGCATCTACGTGGTGCCCAACCGCTACCCGCAGGGCGAGTACCTGCTCATGTTCGATCCGCTGGATGGCTCCAGCAACATCGATGTCAATGTGAGCATCGGCACCATCTTCAGCGTGCTGAAAAAGCCCGAAGGCCACCCCGGCATCCACGACAGCGATTTCCTGCAGCCGGGCACGCAGCAAGTGGCCGCCGGTTACTGCATCTATGGCCCGCAAACCACGCTGGTGCTCACTGTGGGCGATGGCGTGTCCATGTTCACGCTCGACCGCGAGCAGGGTTCGTTCATCCTCACGCAAGACAACGTGAAGGTGCCTGAAGACACCAAAGAATTTGCCATCAACATGAGCAACATGCGCCACTGGGATGCCCCGGTCAAGCGCTACATCGATGAGTGCCTGCAAGGCACAGAGGGCCCGCGCGGCAAGGACTTCAACATGCGCTGGATTGCCAGCATGGTGTCGGACGTACACCGCATCCTGACGCGCGGCGGCATCTTCATGTACCCCTGGGACAAGCGCGAGCCGCACAAGCCCGGCAAGCTGCGCCTGATGTACGAAGCCAACCCGATGGGTTGGCTCATTGAACAGGCCGGTGGCATGGCTACCAACGGGCGCCAGCGCATTTTGGAGATTGAACCCACCCAGCTGCACGAGCGTGTGAGCGTGATTCTGGGTTCGAAGAACGAGGTGCAGCGCGTCACCGACTACCATCTGGAGGCCGATCGCGCGTGCGCGCAGGCTTGATCCGGCCACAGAGCCCACATGCTCCCCATGAAAAAAGCCAAGGTCTTTGCCTTGGCTTTTTCTTTGGGGTGTGCCAGCAGGAGGGGGCAAGTTTAGGAGGGGTTCACCCCCCAGCGGGTTTTGAAATCGAACTCCAAGCGCTCGCAATCTTGCTTGCCTTGGAAGTGGCGCGGCTTATCGCTGTCGGGTGCGCGCTCGAGTTCTTTCCAGCATTGGCGAATGGTTTCACGCTCGACCCACTGGGTCTCTTTTTCGGGGGAGAGGGTGTACAGCAGCTGGCTGCCCAGCATCAGCACCCCAAAAAAAGCCACGGGCAAGATGATGAGCCAGCGCACGATTTTTTGATTTTTTTTCTGTTCTGGTGCGCTGTCGGCGGATGATTCAGTCATGGTTCAGGGGGAAGCTGGGTGCAGGCGGATGCAATAAATACAAGGAGGGCAGGGGTCAAGGCAACAGCGTGTAGCTGGCAGGTAGCAGTTCGTCCTGCATCGCATTGGCTGTCAGTCCCGCCTCGACAGGCACACGACGTGCGCCGTTGAAGCGCTTGCTCCAGTAGGTGGAGTGCATATCTTCAATACGAACGGCAGCGCCAGCGCGTGGGGAATGGATGAACTGCCCATCACCCAAGTAGATACCCACATGACTGAAGGTGCGCCGCATGGTGTTGAAGAACACCAAATCGCCGGGGCGCAACTCATTTTTCTGGATTTTTGTGGTCGCACGTGCTTGGTCGCGTGCAATGCGTGGCAACTGGTGGCCCAGCACCTCGGCATAGACGTTGCGTACAAAGCCGCTGCAGTCAAAGCCGGTGGCTGCCTCGGTACCGCCACGGCGGTAGGGCACGCCAATCAAGCCCATGGCGGTGGTGATGAGCCGATTGGTGTGTTCTCCCACCGACTGGCCCGCTTGTTTGAGCTGAGGCAGCCAAGCCTGGTGCGGCATCTGCGCAGACGTGGAAGCCTGGGCCGCAGGCGCAACAGATGATGTCGTACCGACATAACTATCGACCAGCATGCGCGCCGAAGTGGTCTGCGTGGAAAAGGGGTGAAACAGCGGCGAGATGATGTCGAACTCTGTATCCGGCAGCACTGGGCTGGCAGAAGCCGCAAAGTGGGTACACAGAGTCAGGGTAAGCAACCAACGAGAAAAAAGCATCTGCCGAGGGTAACATGTTTAGTTTTCTGACTTACCTTCTTTAAGCACTGTGAAACTACCCTTTATCTGTTATGCGTTGGGCGCACTGACCCTAGCATGTGCAGCCACCCTGGCCAGCGCACAAGTGAGCACTCCTGAGGTATCCGTCCATACAGGAAAGACGGGGTACCAGGTGTACCAGCAAGTCTGCGCAGCCTGCCATACTGATGGGGTTGCTTCTGCGCCTAAGCACGGCGATAAAAAAGCTTGGGCGCCGCTGATTGAAGAGGGGCAGCACATCCTGACAGCCCATGCTTGGGTGGGTGTACGCGCCATGCCAGCGCAGGGCGGCATGCCCGACCTAGGTTTGGAAGAGTTCGCCAAGGCAGTAGCCTGGATGGCCAGTTCTGCGGGCGGCGACTGGAAAGACCCAGATGCGGCGCTGATGCATCGCATCCGCCATGAGGCTGCAGAACGTCTGGAAAAAGATATTAAGGCCAAAAAAGCCATGAAGAAGATGCTAGAAAGGGATTAACTATGCTGTTAGACGCCGACGAATCGCAATTGGTCTTGGTGGATTACCAAGAGAAACTGATGCCCGCCATTTTTGAAGCGCAAGCTGTGGTAGCCAACGCCCTGCGTTTGGCACAGGCGGCGCGTTTACTGCAGGTGCCCGTGTGGGGTACGGAGCACAACCCCCAAAAGCTCGGTGGCAATGTGCCCAGTGTCAGGGTGTTGTGCGAGCGCACGCTGGGCAAGATGAGCTTCAGCGCCGCCACCGATGAGCTGTTGCATACCTTGCGCCCGCCTGTGTCGGCGCGCCCTGCCAGTGGCAACGCGCGCAGCCTGCCTAAGCATCTGCGCAAGCCCGAAGTTGCGCTGCCCGAGCGCCCCAGCATCGTGGTGGCTGGCTGCGAAGCGCATGTGTGTTTGCTGCAGACGGCGCTGGAGTTGCTGGAGCATGAGTTTGAGGTGTGGGTGGTCACCGATGCTTGCAGCTCACGCACCGAGCGCAACCGCGATGCGGCATTCGACCGCTTGGCTGGCGCGGGTGCTGAACTCGTGACCACCGAGATGGTGGTATTTGAATGGCTACGCGATTGTGAGCACCCGGCCTTTCGCGAGGCACTGGCGCTGATCAAATAAATAAATAAAGCCTTAGGGCGCCAGGCGCTCACGGTGCCAAGCCTGTTCACCCGGCACGCTGTCTGCTAGGCGATAGCGTAGCCGGTCGTGCAGGCGACTGGGGCGGCCTTGCCAGAATTCCCAGGTATCCGGGCGCAGACGGTAGCCGCCCCAATGCGCCGGGCGCGGGGGCTGCAGCAAGAACTGCGTACCGTATTTGGCAGCGTTGGCCACCAGTACGCTGCGCCCGCTGATGACCTGGCTTTGCGGGCTGGCCCAGGCGCCAATGCGTGAATCGAGCGGGCGGCTGTGGAAATAGGCATCGCTTTCCTGGTCGCTGACCGGCTCCACATGTCCTTCGATACGCACCACGCGTTCCAGCTCGACCCAGTGAAACTGAATGGCGGCAAACGGCACACCAGCTAGCTCGCGGCCTTTGCGGCTGTGGTAGTTGGTGTACCAGACGATGCCCGCCTCGTCGTAGCCCTTGAGCAGCACGATGCGCGTGCTGGGCCGCATGTCACTGCCCACTGTGGCCACGGTCATGGCGTTGGGTTCCGGAACCTCGGCCTGCACGGCCTCTTGCAACCAGCGGTCAAACAGCGCCAGCGGTTGCGCTGGCGCACTGGACTCCGTCAGTTCAGCGCGGCTGTAGGTTTTGCGCACCTGCGCAATGCGTGCGGACAATTCGGAAAAGGTACTCATACAACAACGACGACAGATCGGCCAAAAGCGCCATTGTGGCACCTCTGCAGTCCCTACAATCCAAGCCCGGTGGCGGCACCAGCGGTGCATGCCGATGCGGTTTTCATTCAGAAGGAGTTTGACAATGTCGAATACGATGGACGACGATGCCCAGCAACGTTTTGCACTGGGCCTAGTGTTTATTCTGATCGCTTTGGTGGTAAGCGTTGTATTGGGCGTGGTCGTCGTCGAATCGCGCGGTGCGACGTCCGGGGATGTTGCTGTCAGCGGGCGCAATGTGCTGAGCGCGCAAAACCTGACGCCAGCGCCTACTGAACCTGCAGCCTTGGCGCCAGCAGCCATTGTGCTCAACGAGCGTGCGGCAGTGCGCGTTGATGGCGCGGTGGTGAAGTTCTTTTTTGCCACGGGCAAGGCCGATGTAGCCCAAGGGGCAGACGAGGCCCTGGCCCAGGTGCTACAGGGCGTGCAAGCGGGTAAACGGGTACTGATTTCGGGCTTTCACGATGCCACGGGCGATGTGGCAGTGAATGAGGCATTGTCCAAGCGCCGTGCCCAGGCCGTGCAGGCCAAACTGATCCGCTTGGGCGTTGCCCCTGAGCGCGTGCAGTTGGCCAAACCCGCACAGACCCTGGCCAACGGCAGCAACGACGAGGCCCGCCGGGTAGAGGTGTTTTTGATCGACTAGGGCAACTCAGTGTAGGCCCGTGCCAGCGGCGTTGTCGTCTTGACGTTGTATCAACTCAATTTTGTAGCCGTCCGGGTCGGTGACAAATGCAATCACCGTGGTGCCGCCCTGGACTGGCCCCGGCTCGCGCGTGATATGACCCCCAGCCGTGCGGATTTTGTCGCAGGCCGCATAGGCATCGGGCACCCCCAAGGCGATATGACCGTACGCGGTGCCCAAGTCGTAGCTGGTGGTATCCCAGTTGTAGGTCAGTTCAATTTCTGCTTGGGCCGGATTGCCACCGCCAAAGCCCAGAAAGGCCAGCGAATAGCGGTACTGCGGGTTTTCGGAGGTGCGCAGCAACTCCATGCCCAAAACCTTGGTGTAGAAATCGATCGAGCGTTGAAGGTTGCCAACGCGTAGCATAGTATGAAGAAATCGCATGCGGCTGATTGTGCGCCAAGCTGGTTCAGCGTCTGGGCAGCTACGGCAACAGGCCGTCATGCTTTAAGGATTTATGCCAATTCCCGAAAAAATTTCCTTGCCGTGCCAGCCCCGTGTCGTGGCGTTGCTGCTCAACGAGCTGCCTGAGCAGGCGGGACATATGCCCAGCCTACGCCGCTTGAATCAGCTGTTTGCTGCCGATCCGGTGCTGGCAGCTTGGTTATTGGGGCATGCCAACTCGGGGGTGTACCAACTCACCGGCACGATCACCTCGGTGGCACAGGCCGTTGCCCTGCTGGGGGTGTCGCAGCTGCGCATTCTGGTGCGCAAGGCACAAATCAGCTTGACCGGGCGCGTGCAGGGGATGGATCGGCTGGCCGCACTCAGTCAGGCCAGCGCCCGTCTGGCACGCAGTCTGGCCAATTTATTGGCACTGGATGCAGGCACGGCACATGCCGCTGGCCTATTGCATGGTTTGGGGCAGATGGCTCTGCACCAACGCCAGCCCCAGCAGATGCAGCGCCTGACCGATATCCTGCCCGTGTGGGATCCGCGTCGCCCATTGCTGGAGCAGCAAGAGCTGGGCTATATGTCCAACCAGACCGGGGCGATGTTGCTGCGCGATTGGGGTGTGCCCGCGCCTGTGTGGCAGCCCATCCGCGATATGGAGCAGCCCCTGAACCATGCCGATTTTGAACCCCTGGTGGCTGTGCTGCATCTGGCGGTCTGGGTGCAGCGCGCGCGCATCAGTGGTTGGGCGCAGCGCGACCTGGTGGCGGGCTTTCCCTTGGAGGTGGCCGCCGCCGTAGGCCTGGATATGGACGTGGTACTGCAGCAGGATGCACCCGACTGGTCGAAATCCATTTATTGATTCCGGCTTGCACGACCTCTGATGCTTGTATGACCCAAGACATTTCCGCCCCCGCTTGGTCGCTGACGCCGGCCATGGCCATGGTGCTGCGCGGCATGGAACGCGCAGCGCGTGTGCCCCTGCACACTTTGAGCCCCTCCCAGGCGCGCGCGGCCTACGCTGCAGCGTGCGATGTGCTGGAGGTGGACCGCCCTGCCGTGGCCCGCGTGCAAGACCTATCTATTCCGGCGCGCGATGCCACTGCGTTGCCCGCGCGCTTGTACGCCCCCAGTGCCGACGCCGTCTTGCCGGCGCTGCTGTACCTGCATGGGGGCGGCTTCACGATCGGCAGCATTCAGACGCACGATATTTTGTGCCGCACCCTGGCGCAGCGCTCGGGCTGTGCGGTGGTGGCGCTGGACTATCGTCTGGCACCAGAGCACCCATTCCCCACCGCCATCCACGACACCTGCGATGCACTGGCATGGCTGGTGGCCCAAGGCACCAGCCTGGGGTTGGATACGCAGCGTTTGGCCGTAGGCGGCGACAGCGCCGGTGGCACCTTGGCTGCGGCCTCGGCCCTGTGGGCGCGCGATGTGGGTCTGCCGCTGGCATTGCAGCTGTTGATTTACCCGGGCACCTGCGCCCACCAAGACACCCCCAGCCACGCCCGCTACGCGCGCGGTCTGGTGCTGGAGCGGGCCACAGTGGACTGGTTTTTTGGCAACTACCTGCGCAGCTTGGCCGACCGCGAGGACTGGCGTTTTGCCCCGCTGCTGGCCGACGATGTCGAAGGCGTTGCCCCCGCGCATTTCTGTTTGGCCGAGCTCGATCCCCTGGTGGATGAAGGCTTGCTGTACGCCGACCGGCTGCGCATGGCCGGGGTGGCCGTGGGGCTGGACATCTACCAGGGCGTCACGCACGAGTTCATCAAAATGGGCCGTGCCCTGCCCGAGGCACGCCGGGCACACGCCGATCTGGCCCAGGCACTGCGCGCGGCGCTATTTTAAAAAAAGGAGCTGCTCGCGCAGCTCCCATGGGCGTTAAAGCCTCTTTTTATTCAAATTTTTTTGGGCTCAGATATCGGTCAGCAGGGGATAGGGCAGGGGCTGCACGTGCAGCGCCACGCCGTTGGCCTGCAGCTGGTGCTCGGCGGCGCTGGTCTGGATGGCCACGATGGCGGCCCACTGCCCGGCTTGCCCCGGCACGGGCGCCGCTTGCACCACGATGCCTGCGGGCTGCTCGGGGTCGTCGTTGCGCAGCACTTCCTGCCCGGCCTGCACGGGGCCATCGGCTTGCACCACATACGCCCGGCGCTTGAGCGTGCCGCGAAACTGGCTGCGCGCCACCACCTCCTGGCCGGGGTAGCAGCCTTTTTTGAAATTGACGCCGCCCACCGATTCGTAATTGAGCATCTGCGGCACCAGCTGCTCGTACACCGCCGCGCTCACGGTGGCCACGCCCGCCACCACTTCGCCCCATTGCCATGTGGCCAGCTCCACAGCGGGGCCGACGGGGGCAGGGCTGTCCAGCGGCGCCAGCCACAGCGCGCGTGCCTGTCCCTGTGCAGGGTAGAGCGCAATGGTGTGCGCGGCCTGCTGGGTGCGCACGGCCCACGGGGTGGCGAGGTCGCTGGGCACGGCGTCGCCAGCCAAGCCCCAGAGCTGAAAATCGGCGCTGGCATCGGTCAGCTTGCACTTGGCGCGCAGCACAAACATCGAGAGGCGTTGCAAGGTGCGTGCCAGCAGGTCGCGGCTGCAGACCAACAACACGGTCTCGGGATCGGGTTTGATGCCAATGAAGCTGGCCTGCATGCGGCCCTTGGCGTTGCAAAACGCCGCCAAGCGCGCTTGCTGCGGGCCGAGCAGCACAAAATCCTGGGACAACTGGCCGTGCAGGAACGCCGCCGCGTCAGCGCCTTGCGCACGAATCACGCCCAAGTGGGGCAAAGGGCAAATGCCTGAAAAAGTCTGGGTCATGGCTGAATTATGATCCCCGGCTCTTTCTCTTTCAGACGATGGGCTTGTGCGGCGTTTATTTCGACTTGTTTTGCTGGTGTTGATGGCCGCAGTGGCCTTGGCCGGTGCCGGAGCGTGGTGGCTGCATCAGCCCTTGCGCGTGTCTGCCCCCGTGGTGGAGCTGGAAATTGAGCCGGGCACCACCCCGCGTGCTGTGGCACAGGCCGTGGTGCAGGCTGGGGTGGATACCGATGCCCGGCTGTTGTACGCCTGGTTTCGCCTTTCTGGGCAGGATCGGGGCATTCGGGCAGGCAACTACGAAATCCCACAGGGCACCACGCCACGCTCCTTGCTGAACAAACTGGTGCGCGGTGAAGAAAGCCTGCGCGCCATCACCTTGGTGGAGGGGTGGACATTTCGCCAAATTCGCGCCGCCCTGGCTGCCGAGGAAAACCTCAAGCCCGACCTGCAGGGCCTGAGCGATGCCGACATCATGCAGGCGCTGGGCAAACCCGGCCTGGCACCCGAGGGGCGCTTCTTCCCCGATACCTACACCTACGCCAAAGGCAGCAGCAGCCTGGCGGTGCTGCGCCGCGCCGCTGCGGCGATGGACAAACGTCTGGCCTTGGCCTGGGAGATGCGCGCGCCCGATACGCCGCTGCGTTCGCCCGACGAGGCACTGATCTTGGCCAGCATTGTGGAAAAAGAAACCGGGCAGGCCAGCGACCGCGCCCAGGTGGCTGGGGTCTTCACCAATCGCCTGCGCCGGGGCATGTTGCTGCAGACCGATCCCACGGTGATCTACGGCGTGGAGCAAGCGGGCCTGCGCCTGGAGGGCGGGCGCCTGCGCAAAATCCACCTGCAAACCGATACGCCCTGGAACACCTACACCCGCCCGGGCCTACCGCCCACGCCCATTGCCATGCCGGGCAAGGCGGCCTTGCTGGCGGCCGTGCAACCGGCCAGCACGCAGGCGCTGTATTTTGTGGCGCGCGGCGACGGCAGCAGCCACTTCAGCGCCACGCTGGACGAGCACAATCGTGCGGTGAATCGCTACATCCGTGGCAAACCTTGAGAAGACGGAGTGTGTTGAACGTGCACGGATTTTTTATCAGTTTTGAAGGCATCGACGGGGCGGGCAAGTCTTCGCACCTGGAAGCGCTGGCCCAGGCCGTGCGCGCCAGCGGGCGCAACGTCACCGTGACGCGCGAGCCCGGCGGTACGCCCCTGGCCGAACAAGTGCGCGCGTTGCTGCTGCACGAGTCGATGGACGCCACCACCGAGGCCCTGCTCGCCTTTGCCGCCCGGCGCGACCATGTGCGCACGGTGATTGCCCCGGCCTTGGCGCGCGGCGAGGTGGTGATCAGCGACCGCTTTACGGACGCCACCTTCGCCTACCAGGGCGGCGGGCGCGGTGTGGCGTGGGAAATACTGCAAAAACTAGAGCTGCTTGCGCTTGCTGGTATTGCCCAAACCCCAGATTTGACTCAAAACCCAGTCCCGGTGCTGCAGCCGGACCTGACATTGTGGTTCGACCTGCCCGCGCAGGTGGCCGCCCAGCGCCTGGCCGATGCCCGCACCCCCGACCGTTTTGAGGCCCTGAGCGCCGACTTCTTTCAGGCTGTGGCCGCCGGCTATGCCCGGCGCTGTGCCGAAGATGGCGCGCGCTTTGCACGCATCGATGCGCAGCAGGAGCGCCCGGCGGTCTGGCAGCAGGTGCGCCAAGCGGTGGCCGCGCGTGGCGTTGGTGTGGTGGTTTTGGACACGCCATGAGCCCATCCTCACCCTGGCCTCCCTTGGCCCCGTGGCTGCAGGCACAGCAAACGCAACTGCTGCGCCAGCGCGGCCACGCCTGGCTGCTGTATGGCCCGGCAGGCCTGGGGCAGCTGGATTTGGGTCTGGCTTTGGTGCGTGCCTGGCTGTGCGAGCAACCCGATGCCCAGGGTCAGGCCTGTGGCGTGTGCGCCAGCTGCCATGCGCTGGCGGTGCATGCCCATGCCGATGTCTGCGTGCTCATGCCCGAAGTGCAGATGCTGGCCCTGGGCTGGCCCCTGCCCGAGAAAGCACAAAGCGAAATCGACGACAAAAAGCGCAAGCCCAGCAAAGAAATCCGTGTCGATGCCCTGCGCGATGCGGTGGAGTTTTGCCAGCGCACCAGCGCGCGCGGGCGGGGCAAGGCGGTGCTGGTCTATCCGGCGGAGCAGATGAACACCATCGCCGCCAACGCCTTGCTCAAAACCCTGGAAGAGCCCGTGGGCGATGTGCGCTTTGTGCTCGCCACCGAGGCGGCGCACATGCTGCTGCCCACCATCCGCAGCCGCTGCCTGGGCCATGCCATGCAATGGCCCCAGCCGGCGCAGGCCCAGCAGTGGCTGCAGGCCCAGGGCATTGGGGCCGACGACGCTGCCCAGGCCCTGCGCATGGCCGGTGGCAGCCCGTGGCAAGCCTTGCAGATGGCGCAGCAGCCCCAGTGGCTGGCCTGGAGCCGCCAGCTGCCGCGCTGGCTGGCGCAAGGCGACGTGGCAGCGCTGGGCGCGGGCGCCACCCCCGCCCAGCTGGTGGTGGCGCTGCACAAGCTGTGCCATGACCTGATGTGCCTCTCGCAGGGCGCACCGCCGCGTTATTTTGCGGCGCAGGATTTGCCCCCGCCCCCAGCGCTGCGCGTGCTGATCCGCTGGTCCAAGACGCTGGCGCATGAGCTGCGCAATGCGGAGCATCCCTGGAATGCAGGTTTAATGCTGGAGGCGCTTGTCGTGCAGGCGCGCAGCGTCCTAAACTCCAAAGCCTGATTGTTGTTTTTTTGAATGTCTGGCATGCAAGCATCTTCCTCCCCCCGCCCCAGCGTTTTGCAACTGGCCTTGAAAGAAAAAGGCGCGTTGTACGCAGCCTACGTCTCGGTGTTTGCCGAAGGGGGCATTTTCATTGCCACCACCCGCGACTTCCGTTTGGGCGACGATGTGTACGTGCTGCTTACCCTGCCAGACGACCCGCAGCGCTATCCGGTGGCGGGCAAGGTCGGCTGGGTCACCCCCGCCGGTGCCGGGCACCGCACCCAGGGCATCGGTGTGCGTTTTCCCAAAGACCCCAAGTCCGAAGAGATCAAGGCCAAGATCGAGCAGGTGCTGGGCACCTGGCTGGGCTCTGATCGTCCCACGCAAACCTTGTAAGCCCAGCCAGGCGGCGCTGCATGGCGCGCAACACACGGTGCATCGGCCTGTCTTGCAGGCCGATGGTGTTTTTTGCTCCTTTCGTTTTTTTGCTTCTGTTTGCCGATGTTTACGGATTCCCACTGCCATTTGAATTTCCCTGAGCTCATGCACCAGCTACCCCAAGTGCTGCAGGCCATGGAACAGGCCCAGGTCACGCGCGCGCTGTGCATTGCCTGCACCATCGAAGATTTTCCGCAGGTGCATGCCCTGGCGGTGCGCTACCCGCACCTGTGGTGCACTGTGGGCGTGCACCCCGATACCGAAGACATGCACGAACCCAGTCTGGATGAGCTGCTGCAGCTGGCGGCCTTGCCGCGCGTGGTGGGCATTGGCGAGACAGGGCTGGACTACTACGGCATGCAAGAGCGCAAGGGCGGGCGCACGATTGCCGATCTGGACTGGCAGCGCACGCGCTTTCGCACCCACATCCGCGCGGCGCGCCAGTGTGCCAAGCCGTTGGTGATCCACACCCGCGCGGCTGCGGCCGATACGCTGGCCATCCTGCGCGAAGAGGGCGAGGACGGCAGCGCAGGCAGCGCCGGTGGCGTGTTCCATTGCTTTACCGAGACCATGGACACCGCCAAGGCAGCGCTGGACTTGGGTTTTTACATCTCGTTTTCCGGCATCGTCACCTTCAAAAGCGCCCAGGATTTGCGTGACGTGGCCGCCTACGTGCCCCTGGATCGGCTCTTGATCGAAACCGACAGCCCCTACCTGGCGCCGGTGCCGTATCGCGGCAAGCTCAACACCCCGGCGTATGTGCCGCAGGTGGCCCAGTGCATCGCCCAGCTGCGCGGCATGCCTGTAGAGGACTTGGCACAGCAGAGCAGTGCCAATTTCGACCGCCTGTTCACCGGGGTGCTGGCATGCGCCTGACGCGACGCCGCTGCGTGGCGCTGGGGGCTGCCGGTGCGCTGGGGGCTTGGGCTACGGCCTTGCCGGTGCAAGCAGCCGCCAGCGTATGGAACGAGTTTCAGACCGCCATCGTGCGCGACAACGACCGCGTGATGGTCAACCTGCTGCTGCGCGGCATGGACCCCAATACGCTGGACGAGCATGGCCAGCCTGCGCTGGTCAAAGCGCTGCGCCTGGAGTCCTGGCGCGTGGCCGATGCCTTGCTGCTGGCCCCAGGCGTGGACGTGAACGCTGTCAGCCGTCGCGGCGAAACGCCCTTGATGCTGGCCTGCATCAAAGGCCAGCTGCCGCTGGTGCGCCGTCTGCTGGCCCAGGGGGCCGATGTCAACCAGCCCGGCTGGGCGCCACTGCACTACGTGGCCAGTGCCGATTTGCCCGACAGCGTGGCCATTGCGCGCATCCTGCTGCACGACGAGCATGCCTACATCGATGCGACATCACCCAATGGCAGCACGCCGCTGATGCTGGCAGCGCAATATGGCTCGCAGGCCATGGTGGAGCTGCTGCTGGCCGAAGGTGCCGACGCGCATGTGCGCAACCACCAGGGGCTGACGGCCATCGACTTTGCCCGGCGTTCAGAGCGCGCCTACCTGGTGGAGCTGCTGCAAGGTCATGCACGCAACACCCGGCGCGAGCCGCCGAGCTGGTAAAGTTGGTCGCTGGTTTATTGTTTTGATAGCTTGTAGCGCTTTATTTAACTTGATTTCAGATGGTTTTGGCCATGAAATCCTTTGGGAATAAGCGCTAGCAGCTATGTTTTTAGAGTGGTGGCAGGCTGATCAACTGGCCTCGCCGCCGCTGTAAGTGTGCAGGCGCGCATACAAACCATCGAGCGCCAGCAGCTGCGCGTGGCTGCCTTGCTCGACGATGCGGCCCTGCTGCATCACCACCACATGGTCGGCGTGTTCGATGGTGGAAAGGCGGTGCGCAATCACCAGCGTGGTGCGCCCTTGCATCAGGCGCTGCAGGGCTTGCTGCACCAGGCGCTCGGACTCGGTGTCCAGGGCGGAGGTGGCCTCGTCCAGAATCAAAATCGGCGCGTCCTTGTACAGCGCACGCGCAATCGCCAGGCGCTGGCGCTGGCCACCCGAGAGCTGGCTGGCGTTGTGCCCCAGCGCGGTGTGCAGGCCCTGGGGCAGTGCGCGCACATGCTCGGCCAGGTTGGCCGCTTCCAGGCACTCCCAGACCCGCGCCTCGTCCACGCTGGGGCTGCCCAGGGCGACGTTGGCGGCCACGGTGTCGTTGAACATCACCACATCCTGACTGACCATGGCAATGTGCTGACGCAGATAGGCCAGATCCCATTGCACCAGGGGCACACCTTCAAGCAGCACTTGCCCGCTGCTGGGGTTCAAAAAACGTGGCAACAAATTGACCAGCGTGGTTTTGCCCGCGCCCGAGGGCCCCACCAGGGCCACCACCTGCCCGGGCTGAATCTGTAGGCTGACGCGGTCCAGCGCGGGGGCCAAATCGTCACCAAACGACAGGCTGACCTGTTCAAACGCCAGCTGCCCGCGCACGGGCGTGGGGCGTTGTGTGCCGCCTTGCTCGGTCAGGCTGCCATCGAGCAGGGCCAGGCCACGCTCCAGGGCCGCGACGCCGTTGGTGATGGGCTTGGCCACATCGGCCACGCGGCGCAGCGGGGCAATCAGCATCAGCATGGCGCTGATGAAGGCGACAAAGCTGCCCACCGAGACCGCGCCACCGCCTTGGCGGCTTTGCCACAGCGCAATGCAGATCACCCCGGACAGGGCCACAGATGCCATCAGCTGGGTGGAGGGTGTCATGGCCGAGGCCGCGATGGTGGATTTGATGTTCAGCCCACGCAGCTGGCGGCTGAGCTCCACAAAACGGCGGTTTTGTGCCTCTTGCGCGCCATGCAGGCGCACCATGCGGTGCGCGAGCACGTTCTCTTCCACCACGTAGGCCAGCTGGTCGGTGGCGTGCTGGCTGATCTTGGTGATGCGGTACAGGCGTTTGGAGAGCGTTTTCATCACCCAGGCCACGCCAGGCACGATCACCGCCACCGACATGGTCAGCTGCCAATTGAGGTAAAGCAGGTAGGCCAGCAGAGCCACCAGCGTGAAACCGTCGCGCGAAATGACCAAAAACGCATTCACCAGCTGTGCCGCGCCGTTTTGCACCTCATAGACCACGGTGTTGGACAGCGCGCTGGCCGATTGGCGGCCAAACAAGTCCATTTGCGCCTGCTGCACGCGCGCAAACAGGTCGCGGCGCAGCGCCAGCATGCCGTCGTTGGCAATGCGTGAGAGCGCGTATTGCCCGGCAAACTGCGCCAGGCCCCGGATCAGAAACAGGCCGATGATGAACAGCGGCACCATCCACAGATTGAGCGTGCCCTGGGTAAAGCCGTTGTCCAGCAGCGGTTTGAGCAGGGCGGGGATGAGCGGCTCGGTGGCTGCGCCGACCAGGGTGGCCAGCACGGCACCCACCCAGGCCAGGCGTTGCTGTCCCCAGAAATAAGGGGCAACCCTGCGCAGGCGCTGGCGCAGTGTGAGGGTGGTGGCGTCGTGTGCGGTGGCCACCGCAGGAGGAGGGGATGCTTGCATGGAGGGCGCATTCTACGTGCGGGCAATGGCGCTGCTCCCCGGCGTCGATGCACTTGGATACGGGGGATAGCGCCTGCTTGGCACGGGTAGGGGCCAAGACTGTGTACCATCGCTGTTTCTTACGCTGTTGGACTTTTTTGCAGCGATGCAGCGGGTCAGCGTATGCGTGTTTTCTCGTGCTTTTTCGTGTTTTCACTACCGCAACAACAACTTCTTCTTTACTGCCGTGCTGTCTGATTCTTTTGCCTCTACCGCACCTTCTGCGCGCCGCCGAGGGGTGCTTGCTTTGTTGGCTGCCAGCCCGCTGGCACCCGCTTGGGCGCAATTTCGCGTGGAAGTGACGGGCGTTGGCTTGCGCCAGCTGCCCATTGCCTTGCCTGCCTTCCGGGGCGAAGAGGGGGCGCCACAGAAAATCTCCCAGATCGTGCAAGCCGACCTGGAGCGCAGTGGCCAGTTCCGTGGGGTCGATGCCACAGGCATGGCGCTGGATGAAAGCTCCCTGCCCGATATGGCCCAGTGGCGCCAGCGCGCTGCCGATGCGCTGGTGACCGGCAGCATGCAGCGCCTGGCCGATGGCCGTTACGACGTGCGCTTTCGGTTGTGGGATGTGGTCAAGGCCCAAGACTTGGGGGGCCAAGGTTTTGTGGTGGTGCAGGCCGATCTGCGTTTGGTGGCGCACCGCATTGCCGACTACATCTACGAAAAACTCACCGGTGAGCGCGGCGTGTTTTCCACACGCATCGCCTACGTCACCAAGGCCGGTGGTCGCTATGTGCTGTGGGTGGCCGATGCCGACGGTGAGAATGCCCAGTCGGCGCTGACCAGTGCCGAGCCGATCATCTCGCCCGCCTGGTCACCCGATGGCAGTCAGCTGGCGTATGTGTCCTTTGAGTCGCGCAAGCCGGTGGTGTATGTACACACCATTGCGACAGGGCAGCGCCGCTTGGTGGCCAACTTCCGCGGCTCCAACAGCGCGCCGGCCTGGTCGCCCGACGGCAGCCAGCTGGCCGTGACTTTGAGTCGCGATGGTGCCTCACAGCTGTACATCATTGGCGCCCAAGGCGGCGGTCAGCCACGTCGCCTGATGCAAAGCGCGGGCATCGACACCGAACCCGTTTTCACCCCCGATGGCCAGAGTATTTATTTTGTGAGCGACCGGGGCGGCTCTCCGCAAATCTACAAAGTGGGTGTGCAGGGCGGCGAGGCCCAGCGCGTCACCTTTGGCGGCAGCTATAACATTTCGCCGGCCATCAGCCCCGATGGCCAGTGGCTGGCCTACATTGGCCGCGTGGGTGGCGCCTTCAAGCTGCATGCCCTAGAGCTGGCAACTGGCACGGTGCGCGTGCTCAGCGATGCCAGCGACGATGAAAGCCCCAGCTTTGCGCCCAACAGCCGGCTGCTGGTGTTTGCCACCCGCCAAGGTGGGCGTGAGGCGCTGATGACCACCACCTTAGATGGACAGGTGAAGGCGCGTCTGGCAGGACAGGGCGGGGATATCCGCGAGCCCGCCTGGGGACCATTCCAAAAGTACTAAAAAAGTGAGCACGCTAGCAAAAATGGGTCAACTTATACTAGCGTGGTGCGTTCTGGTAACACCTAATTTTTAGGTTTGGAGCATTTTTATGTTGAATTTCAAACGTATTTCTTTGGCTGCCGCTGTGGTGGCATTGGTGGCAGGTTGCAGCTCGGGCGTGAAGCTGAACGACGCATCGGTCGAAGACCGCAATGCCGCAGGCGGCAATGCCACCAGCGGTGTGGCAGGCGTTGACCTGACGGGCAAGGATATTGCTGCCGATGGCGGCCCTGCCAACGTGGGGCGCGTGGTGTACTTCGACTTCGACAGCTACGTGGTGCGTGCCGACGCCCAGGGTCTGATCGATGGTCACTCGCGCTTCCTGAAAGCCGATGCCAACCGCAAGGTGAACATCGCTGGCCACACCGACGAGCGCGGTGGTCGCGAGTACAACCTGGCACTGGGCCAGAAGCGTGCCGAGGCGGTGCGCCGCTCGCTGAATCTGCTGGGCGTGCAAGACAGCCAGATGGAAGCGGTCAGCTACGGCAAGGAAAAACCTGCGGCCCAAGGCAACAACGAAGCGGCCTACGCCCAAAATCGCCGCGCTGAACTGTCTTATCGCTAAAGCTTTGCCTACATGCTGAATCGTCCCTCCCCGATGCGCCACACGGCGCGTGCCTTAGCCGCACTGGGGCTGTGCATGGTCTTCATGCCCAGCGCCCATGCCTTGTTGGAAGATGCAGAAGCGCGCCGCGCCATTTTGGAACTGCGTCAGCGCTTCGACGCCACCGCCCAGGAAAACGCGCAAATGCGCCGCAGCCTGCTGGATCTGCAGGCGCAGATCGAGACCCTGCGCACCGATCTGGCGCAGCTGCGCGGCCAAAACGAGCAACTGGCGCGCGAAGCATCTGAAATCCAGCGCACCCAGTCGGGGATGGACGAACGCCTGAGCCGCTTTGAGCCCGGTGAAGTGCAGGTCGATGGCCTGCGCTTTTTGGCTACGCCGCAAGAGCGTGCCGACTTTGAGGCCGCACTGGAGATGTTTCGCAGTGGCGACTTTCCCGGTGCGCGCAAAGCCTTTGCTGCCTTTGTCAATGCCTATCCGCAAAGCGGCTACCAGCCATCGGCACGCTTCTGGCTGGGCAATACCCAGTACGCCGGGCGTGACTACAAAGAGGCCCTCGTCAACTTCCGCGCCGTGTTGCGCGCCGGGCCCACCCACGAGCGCGCAGCCGAGGCGGCCTTGTCGCTGGCCAACTGCCACCTGGAGCTCAAGGACAACAAATCTGCCCGTCAGGCGCTCGAAGCCTTGGTGCGCGATTACCCGGCCTCCGATGCCGCAGAAACGGCGCGCCAGCGTCTGAAAACCCTCAAATAAGCATGTCCATGCCGTCTTCTGCGCTTGCTGCGCACACGATCGCCGGTTCTGCCGGCGATTCTTTTTTAGCCACGCCCGATCTGGAGCTGCAACGTCGCTTTGGCGGTCTGCAGCGCCTGTACGGCACCGCCGGCGCAGCGCGCATTGCCCGCGCACATGTGGCGGTGGTGGGTATCGGTGGTGTGGGTTCCTGGGCGGCCGAAGCCTTGGCACGCAGTGGCGTCGGGCGCTTGACGCTGATCGATATGGATCACGTAGCGCCGTCCAACATCAACCGCCAAATCCATGCCGTCACCGACACTGTCGGTCAGGCCAAGGTGCTGGCGATGCAGGAGCGCATTGGCGCCATCCACCCCGGCTGCCAAGTGCTTGCCGTGGACGATTTTGTGACCCCTGAGAACTGGCCCGATCTGCTGCCCTGTGGCGTGGATGCCGTGATCGACGCCTGCGACCAGCTGCAGGCGAAGCTGGCCATGGCCCAGTGGGCGCGTCGGCAGCGGGCGCTGTTCATCAGTGTGGGTGCCGCTGGTGGCAAACGCCTGGCGCACAAGGTGGACATCGACGACCTGGCCCACACCACCCATGACCCTTTGCTGGCCCAGCTGCGCTATCGCTTGCGCAAACACCATGGCGCACCGCGCGACGGGAAGAAGATGGGCGTGACCTGCGTATTCAGCCGCGAGGCAGTGGTTGGGCCCGACGCCTCGTGCCAGCTGCAGGCCAGCGACGGCAGCCTCAACTGCAGTGGTTATGGCTCCGTGGTGGCGGTGACAGCCACCTTCGGGCAGTGCGCTGCCGGCTGGATACTGGATCGCTTGGCCACACAAGAAAATTGATGGTTTTGCGGTAATGGAAAAAATTGCTGCTACAATTCAAGGCTTCGCTAATCAACACTTTTGCTGATTTGCAGGGTCTTTAGCTCAGCCGGTAGAGCAGCGGACTTTTAATCCGTTGGTCGCGAGTTCGAATCTCGCAGGACCCACCAAATTCCTGTCGATGCAGCCTGCGCTGTGTTGACTCGGGCCTTTAGCTCAGCCGGTAGAGCAGCGGACTCTTAATCCGTTGGTCGAGAGTTCGAATCTCTCAGGGCCCACCAAATTTTTTCTTGCCGATGTGGTTTTCACTGCATAGGCATGGGTCTTTAGCTCAGCCGGTAGAGCAGCGGACTTTTAATCCGTTGGTCGCGAGTTCGAATCTCGCAGGACCCACCAGATTCCTGTCTCCTGTCGATGCAGCCTGCGCTGTGTTGGCCCGGGCCTTTAGCTCAGCCGGTAGAGCAGCGGACTCTTAATCCGTTGGTCGAGAGTTCGAATCTCTCAGGGCCCACCACTAAAAAAACCCAAAAATTAAAACCTCAAAACAGCACCTTGGCGCCTTGCCTTGGTGTTTTTGGTTCTTCTGCGTTCTGGTAGACCTTTTCCTATCTTGCCTGAACAATTTTGCACACAGAACCCATGGTAGAGGCAATAGCCAAAACTTTTTAAAGTTTGACAATTGATATTTTTTCTTGGTGCTACAGTCGCCCTTGAACCAAGGAGAGGCAAGTGCAGTGCGCTACCCTCATCCATCAAGAAAATGTATGAATAAATCATGGCTATCAGAAAAACTGCTTATTCAAAGGGGGAGCGTGTAGCGTTTGGTTTTCTGTTGGCGTTGAGCGCTTTGCAGGTGGCAGGTCAAGATGAAGTGCTAGGAGCGGAGCAGGCGGTCCTGCCAGCAGAGGCCCTAGAGGCAATACCTGTAGGAGGGGTGTTTCCGGTATCGCGCTGGTCGGTACGTTTGCAGGATTTGGGCGCTGGTGGTGTGATGCGCTTGCGTGGAACACAAAGCGAAGCCAGTGTGGGTCTGGGCATTCGGCGCGATGAGCAGGTGGAGTCTGCGCGCCTGCGACTGCAATTTACATTGTCGCCTGCGCTGCTGGCCGATCTGTCGCATCTGAAGGTGTCGTTTAACGACCAATTGATTCAAACCATTACCCTACCCAAGGAGCGGCTGGGGCAGCCACACCAAGTGGACTTGGATATCCATCCGGCGTATTTTGCGGACTACAACCGCCTGCAATTTCAGTTCATTGGTCATTACACCCTAGAGTGCGAGGAGCCTGAGCACTCCAGCCTGTGGGCGCAGATCAGTGGAGAGAGCACGCTGGAGCTGCGTTTGCGTCGTCTGCCACTGAAGACCGACCTAGCTCTGTTGCCCGCGCCATTTTTTGATCCGCGCGATAGTCGTCAGGTGGATGTGGCAGTGGTGTATGGTGCTGCCCCCGGTATGGGGGAACTCAAGGCCGCAGGTGTGGTGGCTGGTTGGATGGGTGCCTTGGCCGCGTACCGGGGTAATAAATTTTCCGTGTTCGAAAACGAGTTGCCACTGCATTCGGCCATTGTGGTGGCCAGTAATGCACGTCGGCCTGCTTTTCTGAAAGACCTGCAGCCAGTAGAGCAACCCACGCTGTCGATGATGGAGCACCCTGAGTTGCCAGGCGCTAAGCTGTTGCTGGTGCTGGGGAAGGACGACGCCCAGTTGGAACAGGCCGTACAGGCTTTGGTGCTTGATCGCGCCGCACTGTCTGGGCGTACGCTGCAGGTCAACCAGCTCCAGTTACCTGAACTGCGCAAGGCTTACGATGCACCACGCTGGGTTTCCAGTGAACGTGTAGTGCCGCTGGGCGAGTTGGTTGAGCGGCCAGAAGAGTTGCAGTTGCGTGGTGTATCGCTCTACGACACGATTCGCGTCAATGCTCGCATGGCCCCTGACTTATTCACTTGGAATGCGCGCGGCGTGCCGCTGCGCCTGCAGTATCGCTATACACCTACGCCGTTGTCCGATCGTGGAGCGCTGAATGTTGCGGTAAACGGGCAGTTTCTGAAATCTTATCCGTTGTATGCCAGCGGGGAGAATCAGGGGTATGTCAGTGCTTTGTTACCCGTGATTGGTGATGCCCCAGGAAAGACGCTTTCAGAATTGAAAATTCCCGCATTCATGGTGGGAGGTGATAACCAGATGCAGTTCACCTTTGCCATTCCATCGGTGAATTTGGGGCGCTGCCGATCTACCCAACCGATGGAGTTGCAAGCCGCGCTGGATCCGCAGTCGAGCATCGATCTCACAGGCTTTGATCACTACATCGCGATGCCCAATCTTGCGGTCTTTGCCAATAGTGGCTACCCATTCACTAAGTATGCGGACTTGTCCCAGACGGCCATTGTGTTACCCAGTCAGCCCACAGTTACAGATGTGCAGGCCTATTTGACGGCAGTGGCGCGCATGGCTGCATCCACGGGCTATGTTGGCACGCGTTTCATGTTGTTGTCAGCGACGCAGCTGGAGCAGGCCAGGGAGCGTGATATTTTGCTTATTACGCGTGGGGATCACGATGGCGTGCTGCAGCAGTGGAAGGCCGATCTACCAGCACTATTGGCAGCGGGTCAGCGCTCTGTGCAACCGCTGGAGCGGGGCCTGAACCGTTTTTATGAGTTGTTTCGCATGGGTGAAGGGGCTCCGGGCAAGCCTGGAGAAGGCATGACCACGTTGCAAGGCGATGGGCCGCTGGCGGCTATGGTCGGATTGGAGTCTCCATTGATGAAGGGGCGTAGCGTTGTGGCCTTGACCGCTACCGATGCTGAGGCCATGCGTTTGATTGGGCGCAGCCTCAGCGAAAACGCTCTGCGTGATCAACTGCACGGTGATTTGAGCTTGTTGCGCGCCGATGCCATAGACAGCTTTCGCATCAATCCGGTGTACTACGTCGGCGATCTGGCTTGGTACAAGCGTTTGTGGTTTCATCTGCATCATCATCCCCTGCTGTTGGCGCTGTTGGGTGTCGTGGCTGGTCTGGCGGTGACGCTGGTGGCGTATGGGACACTGCGATCGATGGCGCGGCGCCGTCTGGAGCGTGACAATGCGTAAGTCTTGCCTAGCGTTTGCCCAGTCGCGTCGTGATCTATTGATGGGCGCGCTGTTGCTGTGCAGCGGCGGTGTGCCGCTGGCTGGGCTTGCACGACCAGCGTTGCCGCGTGCCTCAGCTTGGCACGATTGGGATGACTTTGCCCAGCAATTTTTGCAGGCCGATGGCAGGGTGTTGGCCAATGACGAGCAGCAAACGCACTCCGAAGCACAAAGCTACGCACTGATGTTTGCCCTGATTGCCAACGATCGCCTCCGCTTCGAGCAGATTGTGCGCTGGACAGAAGATAACCTGTGTGCGGGCGACATGACTGCGCGCCTACCTGCGTGGCTGTGGGGGCGTCAGGACAGTGGCCAATGGGGGGTGCTAGACAGTAATGCGGCCTCGGATGCCGACTTATGGATTGCCTATGCCTTGATAGAAGCAGGCCGTCTATGGAATGTGCGCCGCTATCGCGTCTTGGGCAAGGTTTTGGCTGCCCGCATTCTGAAAGAGGAAACCGCACAGCTACCCGGGCTGGGGCTTGCGCTATTACCGGGGCCACAAGGGTTCACGCTGGAGGCTGGTCGGCGCTGGCGTCTCAATCCCAGCTATTTGCCTATTCAGCAGTTTCGCTGGCTGGCACAGGCCACGCAGGATGCTGCATGGGAGCAGTTGTGTGTCAGCAGTCAGCGTATTCTGATCGACTCAGCACCGCGCGGTTTTGCTCCCGATTGGGTGCAGTACGTGGTGGGACAAGGCTTGGTGCCAGATCATGAGGGAGACCAGCAGGCGCGTGGTGGCTACAACGCCATCCGGGTGTATCTGTGGGTGGGTACTCTGGATGCCCAGGATCCGGCTCGCGCTCCTTTGTTGCAGGCCCTGATGCCCATGGTGCGTCGTGTGGCCGAGCTGGGCTATCCGCCTGAGTATGTGGACAGTATTTCCGGTGTGGTGCAAGGGGCAGCAGGCGGGGGTTTTTCAGCTGCCCTGCTACCGCTATTGCAAGCGGCACGCGCACAAGACGCCTTGACAGCGCAGCAGGGCTACCTGCAAGCACACCCTCCAGGGGTGGATGCCTACTACGGACAGTGCCTGCGTCTGTGGGGGCAGGGATGGATGGAAGGGGCTTACCGGTTTGCCCACGATGGTCGGTTGATCGTGCCATGGAAGGATGAAGCGCTATGAAGCGCCCCTTCTGGCAACCTTGGGTCGTGGTGCTGGGCTCGCTGGGTTGCAGCTTGGTGCAGGCACAGTCCAGCAGCGTGCTTTGGCCCTGGCGCCTGGAGTCTGGCCTGACGTTGTCCACGACGCTGGGCGGTCTGGTGTCTGCACAGGCCGCTAGCCCAGTACGCTCCAGCGCTGCACGTTTGCAGGAGGAACAAAGCAAGCTCGCGCTGATTTTTTCCTACGATTTGTTGGATAGCACGGGCGTTGCCGCTCTAGGAGCGGATCAGTTGCTGCACCAAGCGCGCAATTGGCTGGTGCATGGCCGTCTGGACCTGGCGCGCCAGAACTTGGAAAAGATGCTTCAAGTGACGCCCGATGCGCCGCAGGCACTGGCCGAGCTGGGTCATATTGCTCTCCAAGAAAACAATCTGTCAGAAGCCCAACGTATGCTGCAGCGGCTGCGTCAGCGCTACCCACGCTCGCAGGCGACGCACGATCTGGAAACGCTATTGCGTGTGTTTGGGCCAGATCAGGAAACGCTGGCACGTATGCGTTTGTTGGCACGTGCAGGGCGGCAAAAGGATGCGGCAGAGATCGCGCGCAGCCTGTTTCCTGAGGGGCCTCCCCAGACTGGCACGCTGGGCCCAGAGTATTTCCGCATCATGGCTGGCGCCCAGAGTGGTATGAGCCAGGCTGCCCACACGCGCCGTGCCGTGGATGCCCTTTATGCCCGTACGAAGGATGCGCAGTATCGCTTGGTGGCGCTGGAGATGGAGCAGGCACGGGGCGCACCAGCCCCTGTGTTGGCTTTGGCGGTAGAACAGCTGGCCCAAGATCCCGGGGTGGACATGTACCGATTGCGCGACCTGTGGCGCCGCGTGCTGGAGCGCTTGGAGCCCAGTGTCCTTGCCCAAAGGCGCTTGCAGGCATATTTGCGCCGCTATCCCGAGGATGCCTTGGTGCGGGGCCTGTTGCGCGAGGCTAGCGATCCGGCGCGTCTGGCACTGGCCGCTGCACAGCAGGCGCTGGATACAGACCAGCTGGCACAGGCAGAGACCTGGGCACACAAGGCCCTGCGGCTGCGCCCGCAGTACCCTGAGGGTCTGGGGGTGCTCGGCTGGGTGCGCCTGCGCCAAAGCCGCTACCTTGAGGCCCAGCAGCTGCTCAGCAAGGCCATGCAAGGCTCCGACGAGCAGAGATGGCGTGATTTGTTGGTTACCGCGCGTTGGTGGGGCCTGCTGCACCAAGCGGAGGCGGCGCGCGATGCGGGCCAATGGGATCGTGCCGCAGCATTGCTGGAACAGGCCTTGCGCGAGCAGCCTGGCAACACCGTGGCCTTGTCCTCCTTGGCGCAAATTCGCGTAGCCCAGGGCGATAGCGCAACAGCACAGCGGCTGTATGAGTAGGTCTTGGCCCTGGAGCCAGGATATCCCGGCGCCCTGCGGGGGCTGGTAGGCCTACTGGTGCAGGCCCAGCGCCTGACGGCGGCCATGGCGGTGTTGGATACCCCGGCCAACGCCTTACCCAACGATCCCGACAACCAAGCTCTGCGCCAGGCCTTGCGCGCCGATGTGCTGGCGCTGCAGTCCGAGAAGCTGTTGCAAGAGCAGCGGCTGGGCCCGGCCCTGCGCCTGCTGGAAGAGGCCGTGGGCCTAACGCCTGCCAACCCCTGGCTGCGCCACCGCTTGGCGCGCACTTACCTGCAACTGGCCCAGCCCAGCGAGGCTTTGTTGGTGATGGATGAGGGCATGACGCAGGTACAGGGTGGGCACTCCACAAAGATGCCAGAGATGCCAGAGATGGCCGAGATGCGGTTTGCCAGAGCTCTGATCCGCAGTGCCACCAACGACCATGCAGGTGCGGTGCAGGATGTCCAGCGCATCCCCGAGGCACAGCGTACGCCCGCCATGCAGGCATTGCTGCAGTCATCGCAGGTGCAACACCTGCTTGCCCAGACGCAGACAAGGGGCGCTGATGTGGCGCTGCTGTTGCAACAGGCTGAGTCGGTTGCAGCAGACGACACGGACTTGTTGTGGGCTGTGGCCAATGCTTGGTTGGATCGGGAGGTACCAGAGCGAGGCGTGGCCGTGCTGGAGCGGTTTATGGCACGCCGTGGCGGCCCAGAGCAGTTGCCTGTAGCTGTACGCTTGGACTATGCAGCACTGCTGTCGCGCGCACAGATGGATGGGCGTCTGAGACAGGTGCTGCCAGCCCTGCAGGCCTTGCCCGCTTGGGATGCCTCCCAGGGTCAGCAACTGGCGCGCATTGCGGCACAGCACCGCGAGCGTGCTGTAGAAACACTGGCTGCTGCCGGGAAAGTGACCCAGGCCCAGACCCTAGCGCAGACCTCCCTGTGGGGGCAGACCTATTTGTCTGTTGCAGAGGGTGGTCTGCTAAAAGGACGTGTGCGCCTCGCCGCACAAGACTGGCTGGGTGCACAGCAAGCGTTAGAGCCCGCGGTGCAACTGCAGCCAGACGATGTGCGTTTGCGCCTGACTTTGGGCGACGCATACGCGCGCCAGGGTCTGACGCAGCAAGCCTATGCGCAGGCACTATGGTTGCAGCAACATTTACCCCCAGAGGGAAAAGCAGATCTGCTGGCGCTGCTGCGCTTATTGCAGCGCATTCCGGCGCTTGAGGTCGCCCACGCCCTAGCGCAGCAGCTGTTGCAGAACTTTCCCAACGATACCCAGGTGCTGCTGCACGCTGCGCGGCTGGAGCGCGCGCAAGATCGCTATGCCCAGGCGCTGGAATACTTTCGCGCAGCGCACACGCAAGACAGCAATAGCGCAGAAACCAACGCCGATATTGCACAAAACATCGCTGCCATTGAGGCCCGGCGTCAGGCCTGGGTGGAAACCGGTGTGGTGCGCATCAGCAAGAATGCCACCGAGGGGATTTCGTCCTTGCACGGATATGAGGTACCCATGGTGGCGTGGATGCCCAAGGGCTACGACGGACACCATTTTTTGCATGTTGATCGCGTGCAGCTCTATGCCGGTAATTTGCCCCAGTCGCGCGATATCGCACAAGGCTATGGTCAGGTGGCAGCTTGGCCTGCCAGTGCTTACCCGGGAGCGCCCTGGACGCCGCGCGGCCAGGGGGCGAACGTGGGCGTAGGTTACCGAGGCACTGGCGTGGAATGGGACATCGGGCTCATGGGCATCGGGATGCCTGTCACCAATGTGGTGGGCAGCGTCTCCTATGGTGAGTGGCGGGAAGACCTCAACTACCGCATGGAGTTTGCGCGTCGTCCCATTACGGGGAGTCTGCTCTCGTATGCAGGTGCCCATGACCCCATCACTGGGCAAGTCTGGGGCGGGGTGGTGGCCACAGGCATCGGCGGGCGCATTGGCAAGCCCTTTGGTTCCTACAGCGCATCGCTGTCAGGCAGCTACGCGCTGCTGCAGGGCAAACATGTGGAGCACAACACGCGCCTGCAGCTGCGCGCGGCAGTGGATCGCGATATCTGGAAAAACAGCACCAGTAGCGTGAATGTGGGCGCAGCGCTCTCGTTTTGGCGCTATGGCAAGGATCTGTCTGAGTACAGCTGGGGTCACGGAGGCTACTACAGCCCGAAAAGCTACCTTTCCCTGAGCCTGCCGGTGGAGTGGGGCGGGCGCCACGCAAAGCTGTCTTGGCTGGCCCGTGGCGCGCTCTCTTTTTCGCGCAGCTCCAGTGCTGCCAGTTTCTATTACCCCGGCGATGTGGGCCTGCAGGCTCAGGCCCTGCGTCAGGGCTATCAGCCCGTGTATGCAGCTGGACGCGGTACGGGGATGGGACGCTCGCTGCGCGGGGTGGTGGAATACCAGTTCACGCCCAATTTAGCGTTGGGAGCGCAGCTGTCGCTGGATCGATCGGCCTACTACGCACCGACCAACATGCTTTTTTATCTGCGCTGGATGATCGATCCTGTGCGCGCGCAGCGCTCTGAGCGTCCACGACCGGTGCAGGCTTATTCGGACTTTTGATATGACTGCATCCCCTTCCGTTTGGGGCGCTCTGTTGGGGGCGCTGCGTTCTTGGTGGTCACAACGGTACAAGCGTTTGCAGGTGCCGCATGCTGCCACGCTGGGTATGCTGGGATTGCCCGCAGAACTGCAACAGTTGCCCGTGGGTAGCCCGGCGCTGCTGCTGACGCAAGACGAAGCCAGCGCCCAGGTTTGGGAGCCCTTGGTGCTAAGTGAGCTGCTGGCTGTGGGCCCCGTGCTGCTGCTGGCCGCCCGCGCGCAGGATGCCGATGCGCTGTGGCAACACCAGACACTGCGACAGGCCTACGGAGCAGGTCGGTTGCGGGTGGCATTGCTGCTGCCCGAGCAACAGGGTCGTCTGCGGCGCGAGGGCTTGGAGTTGTGGGCCCGCGAGGTGCAGCGTGCAGGAAAAGGCAGCGTCTGCGTGCTCGATGCGCGCGCGCTGCTGGCAGGGGCCTCGCTGGCGGAGTTGCACCGCTTGGGAGGGCAGTTGCGCAATTTTGCCCAGCAGCATCCCTGGCCTACCGTATGGATGCTGCCCCTAGCACGCGTCGGCACGCTCGAGACCAGCAGCCCCCAACCTGCAGATGGCGTACAGATTGCTGCTGCTGCGCGCTCTTCCAGCTTAGGTATCGACCATATAGCCACGTTGACCCACGAAGCCACGCAACCATTGCTCTCGTTGCACAGCTGGGACAGTCCCCAAGGGGCCTTGTTCCACATGCGCTACCACCTGCGCCAGGAGGCAGATCGATTGACATACACCGGCAGCTGCTCACATGGTGAAGTGCCCATACTGGTGCAGGCTCCCGATGCCGACGTGGTGTACACCACTACCGCCTGCGTGCCCTCTCTGGGGGCTGTGCCCCCGGACTGGGTGGTGCTGCCGGATTGGGCTGCCGTGGAACAGGCGACGCAGCAGGCCGTTGGGGCCACATTGCTGTTGGATGTGGGCGATCCCCCGCAGTTGGATGCGCTGTGCGCGCTGGTGCATCGTTTGCGCAGCAGTCGGCCCGCCAGTACCAAGATCATCGTGCGCGAAACCACGGGCAAATTGCGCGCCAACAGTGAGCAAGCGCTCCTGCATCTGGGGGTAACGGCGGTTGCCTATCGGGAGCTAGGCTTTGCGCGCTTGCTGCGTCTGATTGCCTCCTGTCGCCCCGTGGTACATACCCGGCGTTTGGAAGAAAGTTTGGAGCAGGCGTTGGCCACCTTCATACCCATAGCAGCGCGTGGCTACCAAAGTCCTGCCACTTTTGAAGCCTTAGCCCGCGAGATGCTGCAGCGCAGTACGAGTGTGAGCCTGATGCATACCCTGGTGCATTTGCAGTTGCTACCGCAGATTGCCCATCTGGATGCCTTGCAAGCCTGCCGCACGCTGCGCGATGGCGACTTGATTACGGCCGATGCCCATGGCATCTTGGTCTTTTTTTTCGCCTGTTCCTCCGCCGACGTGGCCCAAGCTTTATCGAATATGTTCACCCTGCCAATTGACCAGCTGTTTGCCGCCCAAGTGGTGGACAGCTCTGAAGTAGGCATCGCCACCAAGCTACACCAATTGCGTGAGCAGGCACCGCGCTTGCCCGATTACAGCGCTGCACTGGAGTCGCTCGCCAAAGTTGCCCAGGGTGCAACCCCTGTCCAGCGCACGGACATGACGGATATACCCCATACATTACACTCTAAAATTGCTACAAATAAAGAAGCTTCAATCGCTTGCCTGGTAAGAGAAAATTGCCAATTTAATCAAAATAGTCTAACTTCTGTGTCGGTGCGTAAACGCCCCATTGGACAGCGTGTGCAGCATCCCGTGCAGGCCATGGTATGAGCTGGGTGGATTGGATCTTGAGCCTGGGGTTAGGCATCGTTTTGGGTGTAGCGCTGTGGCGCTGTAGCTGGCGAATCGGATCGCACCGTGCCGCACAGTATCTACAGCCTTACCACGCACCTGCAAACTTGCATGCCACCACCACGCCACCACCCTATCCACCCCAGGAGCATTGAGGTGCGATGTATCACTTTTGTCTCCCCACTGGGTGGGGTAGGACGTACCACGCTGGCTGCGCACAGCGCCACCTTACTGGCCGAGCGTGGTGCATGCGTCTTGGCGCTGGACTTGTGCGCCCAGAACGCGCTGGGGCTGCATTTGGGCCTTCCCCAACCCCCTGTGCAAGGCTGGCATGCCCTGGCATGCGCTGGGCACTGGTGGGGTGAGGCAGCCCTGGAAAACACTGCTGGGGTGCGCCTGCTGCCCCACGGGTCATGGACGAGCATGCAGGCGCCCTGGCCTGCCACTTGGCTGGCGCGGCAGCTGGACGGACTGGACTTGCCCGAGGACAGCATTGCTGTACTGGACACTCCAGCGCTGCCCGCTGCCCTGGCTCAGCAGGCATTGGACTGCGCCGACGTGGTGCTGTTTGTGCTCGATGCCTCGTTGCGCGCAGTGTGTGCCCAGGCGACTGTGTATGCCTGGAGCGCCCGCCTCGCAGCCAGTCAGCGCTGGGCAGTGCTGGTAACAGGAGTCGATCCACGCAGTCCGGTACGGCGCCAGGCACTGGAGCAGCTGCGTCAGCAGTGGGGCGATCGATTGTTGCCCTACGTGCTGCACCAAGATGAGCATCTGCCGCAGGCCTTGGAACAGGCGCTGTGCGTACACCAGGCCACGCCCCAAGCCCAGTCGGCACACGATCTGCAGGGCGTGGTAGCTTGGCTTTCCACAGCATTGGCCCTCGCCATGTCGGGAGAGCGGTGATGTGGTCGGCTTTGGTGTCTTGGCTGCGCAGCACTTGGGGGGTGGCTCCGGGCGCCCCGTGGTGGCACTGGCTGTGGTTGGCGCTGGTGCTCCCTCCCCACCAGCGTGCGCAGGGCTGGCCGCTGCTGCGCTGGCTGGGGCGCTGCCTGGCATGGCAGGGGCGGGTGCTGTATGCCTTGGCCTTGATGTTGTTTTGGCCCGTGCGTGTGTTGATGCGTGCCATGGATGCTCTGGCCGAACGTCTGAATAGACCAGCCCTTGGGGAGCGCATCGACCGTGCCGGCACGCTGCTGCAGCAGGTGCCCGGCATCCAGTATGGGGTGTTGACGCTGGCGATATTGGCGGGGATGGTAGTCATGACCACGCCCTTCAATTGGCTGGGGCAGCTGGTGTTTTTGTTGCTGGCCTGGATGCTGTCCATGGTGCTGCGCCGCCTGCCGGGGCGTTTTCCCGCCCTGGCACTGGCCACGATCAGTCTGCTGGCCATGGGCCGTTATGCTTGGTGGCGTGTGACCACCACCCTGGATTTTGAAACCTGGATTCAGGCTACTCTGGGGTACGGGCTGCTGGCCGCAGAGGCTTATACATGGCTGGTGGTGGTGCTGGGTTTTATCCAAACGGCGTGGCCGCTGCAGCGTCAGCCAGCTCCTCTAGAGGGTGCGCCCGAGTACTGGCCCACGGTGGATGTATTCATTCCCACATACAACGAACCCCTGGCGGTGGTGCGGCCTACGGTACTGGCTGCCATGGCCATGGATTGGCCGCGCGACCGCTTCAAGGTGTACATCCTGGACGATGGCCGTCGCGAGGCGTTTCGTGCCTTTGCCCAAGAGGTGGGCGTCGAGTACATGATTCGCCCAGACAACGCCCACGCTAAGGCAGGTAACCTGAATCATGCCCTGACCAAGACCGAGGGCGAGCTGATCGCCATCTTCGATTGCGACCACCTGCCCACGCGTTCCTTCCTGAAAAAAGCCGTAGGCTGGTTTCAGCGCGATGCGCGCTGCGCCATGCTGCAGACGCCGCACCATTTCTTTTCGCCCGATCCGTTTGAGCGCAATCTGGGCACTTTCCGCCGTGTGCCCAATGAGGGGGCCTTGTTTTACGGCCTGATTCAGGACGGCAATGATTTTTGGAATGCCACCTTCTTTTGTGGTTCGTGCGCCGTCATTCGCCGTGGCCCGCTGTTGGAAGTGGGTGGCATTGCCGTCGAAACCGTGACCGAAGACGCACACACCGCGCTCAAGCTGCACCGGCTGGGCTATAGCACGGCGTACATCAACGAAGCCCAGGCAGCCGGACTGGCCACCGAAAGCCTGTCGGCCCACGTGGGCCAGCGTATCCGCTGGGCACGGGGCATGGCGCAGATTTTTCGCACCGACAACCCCTGGCTGGGCAAGGGGCTGACACTGTGGCAGCGCATTTGCTACAGCAACGCCATGCTGCATTTCTTTTTTGGCTTACCACGTCTGGTGTTTTTGACAGCGCCGATGGCCTATCTGTTTTTTCACATTTACATCATTCACGCCCATGCGCTCTTGCTGGCGCTGTATGTACTGCCCTATATCCTGCAATCGAACATTGCCAACGCCCATGTGCAAGGCAAATACCGCCACACCTTCTGGGCAGAAGTCTATGAAACGGTGCTGGCCTGGTACGTGGCCTTACCGACCACGCTGGCCATGGTCAACCCCAAGTTGGGCAAGTTCAACGTGACGGCCAAGGGCGGATTGGTGGAGCATTCGTATTTCGACTGGTCCACTTCGCTGCCTTACGCTGTGTTGGTGCTGCTGAATATCGCGGCCTTCGTTGTGGGAGTCGTGCGCTTTTTTTGGTGGAATACCGATGAGCAGGCCACGGTATTTCTGAACTTGGTCTGGACGACCTACAGCTTAGTCGTTCTGGGTGCTGCCATTGGGGTGGCGGCAGAGTCGCGCCAGGTACGGCGTATGCACCGTGTGGTTGCCAACTTGCCTGCGGTGTTGTACTTGCCCGATGGTCGGGCAGTGCGAGCCACCTGTACCGACTATTCCATGACGGGTGTGGGCCTGAAGCTGGCACTGCGTGACCCAACGACCTGGCAACCGCTGGTGAAGGAGACTCCCGTGCATGTGGGCATGTGGTGGGAGGAGCGCGAATACGCTTTTGCCGCCACCGTCATGCTGGATCGGGGGGATGGCACTTTGGGAGTGCAGTTTGATACGCTCTCGCGCGACGAGCAGATTGCCTTGGTGCAATGCACCTTTGCCCGCCCCGACTCTTGGTCGGCCTGGAGCACCGAGCACGCCGAAGACCGTCCCTTGCAAAGCATGAAGGACATCGCACAGCTGGGTGTGAGTGGCTACCGCATGCTGGCGCAGGCCCTAAAGAAAAGGATCGCACGTCGCACAACCACCTCAGCGTCTGAACACTGAAGTCTATGCATCACTGGAGTTTTTATTTTCTGGCCAAGCTGGGGCTGTTTTACAGTGGGCGCATAAATTTTCATTGGGCGGCAAACTTACTGCTGGCCATTTTTTTCCTTTGGCCCTTGGCTTTCGGGCGCTGGCGCACAGCACGGGCTTGGCTGGCTTGGCCGTTGGCCTTGAGTTTGTTGTATTACGACTCCTACTTGCCCGCCATTGGGCGGGTGCTGTCGCAAATTTCTACCCTAGCCCAATTTCGCTTGGAATACTTAGCTGAATTGCTGGGGCGTGTGGTCGATACGCGTACCTTGATGGGGGTGGCATGGTTGGTGGTGCTGTATATGCTGTTGGCGCGGCGCCTGCGCTTGAGCACTTGGGCAGTGTTGGGTATCTTGAGTGTGCCTGCCACCAGCTACTGGGTGATGCCGCCATCGGTGGAGGTGCAGGGCGTCTCGGCGCCCCAAGGGCAAAGTGCTGCAGCAGCACAGCAAGGCCCAGATGCGCAGCTGCAGGCGTTTTATGCCAGCCAGGCCCAGCGCAAGCTGCCCACCTCGCTGGGGGGTGCGACGCCTGCGTTTGACTTGGTGGTGCTACAGGTGTGCTCGCTGTCCTGGGACGACTTGGAGTTTGTTGGCCTGCGCGATCACCCCTTATTCAAGCGCTTTGACGTGCTGTTCACTCAGTTCAACAGTGCTGCCAGTTACAGCGGTCCAGCAGCGCTGCGCTTGATGCGCGGTGCTTGTGGCCAGTCTTCGCACCAGAATTTGTACGAGGGCACCGATGCAGGCTGCTACCTGTTTCCCACGCTGGAGCAGCTGGGGTTTCGTACCCAGGGCTTGTTGAACCACGATGGCGAGTTCGACGCCTTTGCCAATCTGCTGGAGACACGAGGTGGCCTGGCTGGGCGACTGGAGATCCCCTCCCAGGCACCTATTTCTATGCGCAACTTTGACGGCTCGCCCATCTATTCGGACGTTGCCCTGTTGCGTCGCTGGTGGCAGCAGCGCCAGCAGCAAAACGCTCAGCCCGTAGCGCTGTACTACAACACGGTGTCGCTGCACGATGGAAACCATGTGGAAGGCATGACCTCGCGCTCCAGCCTGGATACGTACAAGCCCCGTCTGACCAAGCTGCTGGCCGATTTTGAACAGTTCATGGTTGAGCTCGAAAGCACCGGTAGGCCCGTCGTGGTGCTGCTGATGCCGGAACATGGCGCAGCGTTGCGCGGCGATCGGTTTCAGATTTCGGGCATGCGTGAAATTCCCAATCCACGCATCACCCTAGTGCCGGTGGGGATGAGGCTGATAGGCATGCCCGGCGCCGATGCGTCCACCCTCGTGGTCGATACACCAGTGAGCTACTTCGATGTGAACAGCTTGGTGCTGGATTTGCTCAAGGACAGCCCGCTGGCTGCAGGGGCTGCGCCGCTGAGCCAACGGGTACAGCAGCTGTCGTCCACACCACTGGTGTCCGAGAACGACGATGTGGTGATGATGCGCGATGCCCAGGGCCGGTTTGTCATGCGCTCGGGCAAGCGCTCGCCCTGGGTGGGTTACACCCCATAGTGCCAAAGTCCACCCGACGGGGGCTGTGCATGACCGTGCATGAGCGCAGCAGGCGGCGTGCCCGTGCGGCTTGGCTATACTCGCTGCTGCTCCGGGGTGCATGTGGGAAGCGAATGGGCTTTCAGGCGTGCTGAGATGGTGGCCCCAGCCACCGAAACCGCGAACTTGATCTGGTTAGTACCAGCGTAAGAAGAGCTGCAGCAAGACGGTGTGGGTCCAGGTGCGTTTGCACGCTGCGGTGCCTGCGCGCATCCTGCCGATTGCGGAGCATT
Source organism: Comamonas sp. (assembly GCA_028690035.1). Taxonomy (GTDB): domain Bacteria; phylum Pseudomonadota; class Gammaproteobacteria; order Burkholderiales; family Burkholderiaceae_C; genus Comamonas. The sequence continues at coordinate 73,798 of JAQVCA010000006.1, forward strand.
GCCTAGCCCCCTTTTTGAGGAATGCCCGCCATGAATGCCCCCGACAACTTTGTCCAACTGCTCGCCCGCACGCGCGAGTCGTTTCCCGCCTCCACCAAGTCCTACATCACCGGCAGCCGCCCCGATCTGCGCGTACCGGTGCGCGACATCGCCCTGACCAATGGCGAAGTGGTGAGCGTGTACGACACCTCTGGCCCCTACACCGACCCCACCGCCACCATCGATGTGAAAAAAGGGCTGGCCAGCGTGCGCGCCGCCTGGATTGCCGAGCGTGGCGACACCGAGCAGTACGAGGGCCGCAAGCCCGTGGCGCTGGACGATGGCCGCCAAAGCGAAGATGCCGCCCGCCTGGCCCAGCTGCGACAGGAAGCGGCAGCCCTGCAGCGCCAGCCGCGCCGCGCCAAGGCCGGGGCCAACGTCACGCAGATGCACTACGCGCGCAAAGGCATCATCACCCCCGAGATGGAATACGTCGCCCTGCGCGAAAACGGCAAGCGCGAATGGATGGCCCAGTACCAGCAAGACCCGGCCCGCGAGCAGCGCCTGATGGGCAACCCCATGGGCGCGATGATTCCGAAAATCATCACCCCCGAATTTGTGCGCGACGAAGTGGCCCGCGGCCGCGCCATCATCCCCGCCAACATCAACCACCCCGAAGTCGAGCCGATGGCCATTGGCCGCAATTTCCTGGTGAAGATCAACGCCAACATCGGCAACTCCGCCGTCACGTCCAGCATTGAAGAAGAAGTGGAAAAGCTGGTCTGGGCCATCCGCTGGGGCGCGGACAACGTGATGGATTTGTCCACGGGCAAAAACATCCACACCACGCGCGACTGGATCATCCGCAACAGCCCCGTACCGATTGGCACGGTGCCGATCTACCAGGCACTGGAAAAGGTGGGCGGCGTGGCCGAAGACCTGACCTGGGAAATTTTCCGCGACACGCTGATCGAGCAGGCCGAGCAGGGCGTGGACTACTTCACCATCCACGCCGGTATCCGTCTGGCCTACATCCACCTCACGGCCAACCGCCGCACCGGCATCGTCTCGCGCGGCGGCTCCATCATGGCCAAGTGGTGCATGGCGCACCACCGCGAGAGCTTCCTGTACGAGCATTTCGAAGACATCTGCGACATCATGAAGGCGTACGACGTGTCGTTCAGCCTGGGTGACGGCCTGCGCCCTGGCTGCGCGTCGGATGCCAACGACGAAGCCCAGTTTGCCGAGCTGCACACCCTGGGCGAACTCACGCAAATTGCCTGGAAACACGACGTGCAGACCATGATTGAAGGCCCCGGCCACGTGCCCATGCACATGATCCAGGCCAACATGACCGAGCAGCTCAAAACCTGCCACGAAGCGCCGTTCTACACCCTCGGCCCGCTGACCATCGACATCGCCCCCGGCTACGACCACATCGCCAGCGCCATCGGCGCGGCCATGATCGGCTGGATGGGCACGGCCATGCTGTGCTACGTCACGCCCAAGGAACACCTGGGCCTGCCCGACCGCGACGACGTGAAGCAAGGCATCATCGCCTACAAGATCGCCGCACACGCTGCCGACGTGGCCAAGGGCCACCCCGGCGCCCGCGCGCGCGACGATGCGCTGAGCCAGGCGCGTTTCGACTTCCGCTGGCAAGACCAGTTCAACCTGGGCCTGGACCCGGAAACGGCCAAGGAATACCACGACGAAACCCTGCCCAAGGACTCGGCCAAGGTGGCGCATTTCTGCTCCATGTGCGGGCCCAAGTTCTGCTCCATGAAGATCACGCAGGAAGTGCGCGACTTTGCCGCCGCCAAGGGCGTGGCCGAAGCCAAGGCGCTGGAAGAAGGCCTGCACGCCAAAGCCGAAGAGTTCCAAAAGGGCGGCGGCAGCCTGTACGTGCCGATCAAGCCGGTGTAAGTCGCTGGGCTGCAAGCGCTTGATTTGCTATTAAAATAATAGCTGCTCGCGCTTGCTGTATAAGGGATGGAGGCCGATTTGCCTCGCGAACCCACCGCACGCTCATGCGGTCTGAAAGCGCACCCGCCGCGCCAGCCACAGGCCCAGGCAGGCGGCGCTGCCGGTCAGCGCCCAGGTCCAGTGCCAGCCGCCCACCTGGCTGGCCACCCAGGCCACCAGCGGCGGCCCCAGAAACTGCCCTGCCGATGAGCACTGCTGCATCCAGCCCACGGTGGTGGACACCGTGCGCTCGCTGGGTGCCACGCGCACCGCCAGCGAGAACAGCACGGTGGGAATCATGCCGCCCACCGCAGAAAACAGCAGCACCGCCAGATAGCGCAGCAGGGGGTGCCCGTCGGTCCACAGGCCAAACACCAGCGCGGCGCCCAGGCCCATGCTGCCATAGCCGACCCACAGCAGATGGCGCGCGCACCAGCCTTGCTGTAACAACCGCCCGGCGGTGATATTGCCCACCACATTGATCCAGGAGGCCAGCGCCGTCAGCACCCCGGCCTGCGTGGCACCCAGCCCGGCTTGCGCATAAATGGCGGGCAAAAAGCCAATCACCGCCAGCCACTGGCTGGAATACAGCGCAAACAGCAGCGCCACCTGCCAGGGGCCACGGTGGCGCAGCGTCAGCGCCAGCGGCGCCCGCCAAGGCGTGCGCGTGCTGGTGGCGGCAGGGCTGGGCGCTGGCGCCGCAGCCTGGGCGGCGCTGGTCCGCACACCGTCGCCAGGAATGGCCTGCAGCACCCACAGCGCCATCGCGCCAGACAACAGCCCCAGCAGGCCCCACCAGCCTTGCCAGCCCAGCCAGCGCATGGCCAGCGGCCCGCCCAGCAGCGCCAGGGCAATGCCGGTGCCCATGTAAGTGCTCCACCAGCCCAGGTACAGCGGCAGCTGCGAGGGCCGCACTAGCTGGCGAATCAGGCTGGGCGCGGGCAGGGCGGCCAGCAAAAAGCCCAGGCCCTCCAGCGCGCGCAGCGCCAGCAAGCCGCTGGGGCTGGTCACCGCCATGCCCGCCAGGCTGGCCAGCGCCAAAATGATCTGCCCGGTCAGCAGGCTGCGGCGCAGGCCCAGGCGGTCGGCGCTCATGCCGATCAGCACGCCCAGCGCCATACCGGCCAGCTGCACAGCAGACAGCAAAAACCCCGCCTGCAGCAGATCGACGCCCAAGGACTGCTGCAGTACGGGGATGGCTGGGGGCATTTTGCCCACATGCATCGCCAGAACGATGCCCGAAAGCACCACGATCCATGCCGGAGGCAGGCGCATGGCGCCCAGATGCCGCGCGGGCGCGTTCACAGACAAAGAAGAAGGGGGCACGCACAAGTCTCCACACCGGGCTCGATGCGGCCCGTACGCGGCGATTATGCCCAGGCTGCAAGCGGCTTTCCCCCTGGGTGCAGGCATGCCGGGTGCTCTGTATTGCGCACCCAGCCGGCCTACCCAATGGGGCCTATTTTTTGCTGCCTTCGCCTTCCAGCTGGGCCAGCGCAGTCTGGCTGTTCATGGACAACAGTCCGGCCTTGGCGTAAATCGCCAGCTTGTCGCGGGTGTCCATCAGGTCCAGGTTGCGCATGGTCAGTTGGCCGATGCGGTCGATGGGGCTGAACGGCGCGTCTTCCACTTTTTCCATGGACAGGCGCTCGGGCGCGTAGGTCAGGTTGGGCGATTCGGTGTTCAAAATGCTGTAGTCGTTGCCACGGCGCAGCTCCAGCGTCACGGTGCCAGTTACGGCTCGGGCCACCCAGCGCTGAGCGGCTTCGCGCAGCATGATGGCTTGGGGGTCGAACCAGCGGCCTTGGTAGAGCAGGCGGCCCAGTTTCAGGCCGTTCATGCGGTACTGCTCAATGGTGTCTTCGTTGTGGATGCCGGTGACCAGGCGCTCGTAAGCGATGTGCAGCAGGGCCATGCCGGGGGCTTCGTAGATGCCGCGGCTCTTGGCTTCGATGATGCGGTTTTCGATTTGGTCGCTCATGCCCAGACCGTGGCGGCCACCGATGCGGTTGGCCTCCAGGAACAGCTCCACCAGATCGGGGATGGCCTGGCCGTTGAGGGCCACGGGGCGGCCTTCTTCAAAGGTCACGGAGACGGTTTCGGCCTTGACCTCGACCTCGGGCTTCCAGAACGCCACGCCCATGATGGGTTGCACGATGTGCATGCCGCTGTTCAAGAACTCCAGGTCTTTGGCCTCGTGCGTGGCCCCCAGCATGTTGCTGTCGGTGGAGTAGGCTTTTTCGGCGCTCATTTTGTAGCCGAAGCCTTCTTTGGTCATGAAGGCCGACATCTCGGCGCGCCCGCCCAGCTCGTCGATGAAGGTGTTGTCCAGCCAGGGCTTGTAGATTTTCAGCTGCGGGTTGGTGAGCAGGCCGTAGCGGTAGAAGCGTTCGATGTCGTTGCCTTTGAAGGTGGAGCCATCGCCCCAGATGTGTACGTCGTCTTCCTTCATGGCGGCCACCAGCATGGTGCCCGTGACGGCGCGGCCCAGCGGCGTGGTGTTGAAGTAGGCAATGCCGCCGGTGGACACGTGGAAGGCGCCGGCCTGGATGGCGGCCAGCCCTTCGTTGGCCAGCTGGGCGCGGCAGTCGATCAGGCGCGCTTTTTCGGCGCCGTATTCCATGGCCTTGCGCGGAATGGCGTCGTAGTCGGACTCATCGGGCTGGCCCAGGTTGGCGGTGTAGGCGTAGGGCAGGGCGCCCTTGTTCTTCATCCAGCGCAGCGCGGCCGAGGTGTCCAGGCCACCGGAGAAAGCGATGCCGACCTTTTGGCCGACGGGTACGGATTGCAGAATGGTTTCCATAAAATTTTCTTTAAATTGATAGCTGTTAGCGCTTGCTACATCAGCGTTAGAGGCCAAAAAGGCTTAAAACTTCGGTGCATTGCCCCGCGTGGCTTACCTGTCCGGAGCCTCAGGCGTAGTGGCAGATGTAGTGGTACGCCTCGGTGACGCGGATGTCGAACTTGGAGTTGGCCGGGATATGAAAGGAATCGCCCACCGAGGCACGCTTCCATTCGTTGCTGCCATCGAGCTTGTATTCACACGCCCCGCCCACGCATTCCATGATTTCTGCGGCGGCTGTGCCAAAGGTCAAGGTGGCGGGAAGTACCACCCCCACGGACTTTTTGGTGCCGTCGGCCAAGGTGAAGCTGTGGCTGACGCATTTGCCATCAAAGTAAACGTTGGCCTGGGTGATCAGGGTCACGCCGGAGAACTGCTCGGTAGTCATGGTGAACGGTGAACGCGTAGTCACTGAGGTTGGATCGAAGCGGGCCATTTTAGGCCAGCCGTGTGCCGCTGGCGGCTTCAGCGTTCGGGCAATCGGGGGGCTGCGTGGCTGGATGGAGGGCGGTAGGGGTGGTCGTGCGCCGGGCTGGGGTGCTGACTGGGTGGCTGTCGCCCAGCAGGTGGTGTGGCGTTGGGCTGTGGCAGGCCCGGCACCTGAATGGGCGCATGCAGGTCGAGCACGATGGGGATGTCGGGCTGCGTGCTGCGGTATTCGATGCTGTGCGTGTCGGCCCCGGCCGGCGCAGAGCCATAGCGCTTGCGCCCAGGCTGCACGCCATCGCCCGGGTCGGCGGCCTGGCTGCTGTAGCTGCGCTGGCCATGCGGCGGCAGGATCAGTATCGTGGCGCCCGGGTCGTAGGCCAGCTCGGTGGTGTGCAGCCGGCCTTGGTGGGTGTAGGTGACTTCGTAGCCCTGTACGCGCTCTTGCCGCACGTAGGTGGTGCGGCAGTGCTGGCGCTGCCGGGGCAGATCGGTGCATGTTTCCTGCGGCAGGCGCTCGTACACCACGATGGGCACCACCTGCACCACTGCCGCTGGCACGGCGCCCGCTGGTGGTGCGCTGGTTTGCGCTGTAGCATTCAAATACAAAAACAGCGTTGCAACCAATGGGAGCGAGCGCTGAGCGCTCTTGTTTTTGCGCAATGTGCTGGTCAGGCTGGGCATAGGGGTCACCCGTTGTTCAACGCGCCAGTGGACACAACCTCGGCCCATACATCAGCCTTGAAGCCGATGGTCGTGCGCCCATCGGGCCACTGCACCACGGGGCGTTTGATGGCACTGGGCTGCTGCAGCAAAAAAGCGGCGGCACTGGGCGCGTCCCGGATCTGGGCCTGCTGCTCTGGGCTGAGCTTGCGCCAAGTCTGCCCTTGGCGGTTGAGCAGTTTGTCCCAGCCTACTGCCTGCTGCCACGCGGCGATGTGCTCTGCGGTGGGCGGTGCTTTCTTGAAGTCGTGCCAGACAAAGTCCAGTTGCTGGGTGGTGAGCCATTGGCGGGCTTTTTTCACGGTGTCGCAATGGGCAATGCCAAACACCTGAATGGTGTGAATGTGCGCGTGGGTAGTCATGCCCGCCATGATGGCATGCTTTGCTGCGCGACAATCGCAGCCCTTATGCACACCGTCCACACCACTTTGCCCACTTTGCCTACCGCCCCTTCTAGCTTCACGTCCTTGCCGCAGTGGCTGGCGTACTGCGAGCGCATCCATCCGGCCAACATCGCTTTGGGGCTGGAGCGCGTGCAAACCGTGGCGCAGCGCCTGCAGCTGCGCATGCCTTGCCCCGTGATTACCGTAGCGGGCACCAACGGCAAGGGCTCGACCTGCGCCATGCTGGAGGCCGTGGCCCTACAGGCCGGCTACCGCACGGGCGTTTATACCTCACCCCATTTGGTGCATTTTGAAGAGCGCTGCCGCGTGCATGGCGAGATCGTTGCTGCCGATGCGTTGCTGCCCCATTTTGCCGCCGTGCAGGCTGCGCGCCTGGAAGGCGAGGAGGTGCTGTTGACCTATTTTGAGTTCACCACCCTGGCCATCCTGCGCTTGCTGAGCCTGTCCAAGCTGGATGTGGTCGTACTGGAAGTGGGGCTGGGTGGGCGCTTGGATGCCACCAACATCATCGATGCCGACTGCGCCATCATCACCAGCGTGGATGTGGACCACACGGCATTTTTGGGGCCGGATCGCGAATCCATTGGTCGCGAGAAGGCCGGCATCATGCGCCCCGGTCGCCCGGTGGTGGTGAGCGACCCGGTGCCACCGCACAGCGTGGTGGCCCATGCCCAGGCCATTGGGGCCGATCTGTGGCGTTTTGGCGAGGATTTCAACTACAGCGGTGACCCGCAGCAATGGGGTTGGGCTGGCCGCGGGCGCCGTTACGCGGGATTGTCTTATCCGGCCTTGCGTGGTGCCAACCAATTGGTCAACGCGGCAGGGGTGCTGGCCGCCTTCGAGGCGCTGCGCGATAAGGTGCCGGTCACCGCCCAGGCGGTGCGCACGGGGTTGTCGATGGTCGAGTTGCCCGGACGCTTTCAGGTGCTGCCAGGCGAGCCGGTGCTGGTGCTGGATGTGGCGCACAACCCGCACTCGGTGGCAGCCCTGGCGGCCAATCTGGAGTCGATGGGCGGCACCACCTTCCTCGTCACCCATGCGGTGTTTGGTGCGATGGCCGACAAAGACTTGGCACCGATGCTGGAAAAAATCAGTCCACTGATCGACCGTTGGTATTTCACCGACCTGCCCATCGAGCGTGCTGCCAAAGCCCGGGAGCTGCAGCAACAGTGGCGTGCGCTGGAGCCTCTGGCTGCCCCCGAGGGGGTGCAGCCCCCGCCAACAGCGCCAGCCGCTCAGAGCCCGGGGCACGCGCACGACGAGCATGAGCACACAGCATCCAGCGCCGTGCGCCTGACGGTGCGCCGCACCAAGGAGGGCGCCGCTGCCGGGCTGTCCGAGCAGGCGCCTGCGCTCAAGTACAGCCGCACGTTTTCCCATCCGCAACAGGCCCTGGCTGCGGCCCTGGCTACAGCAGGCCCGGCTGATAGAATCGTCGTCTTTGGCTCGTTCTATACGGTGGGCGAGGTGGTCAAGGATGGCCCGCCGCGTCTGCATGCCAAGCATTTGGGTTAAGGCCTGCACAATCTGCGTTTCATGGCATTCTTTAAATTTCCCTGGCTCGGTGAGCGCTCCCAAGAGCGCGAGCCTGCACCAATGCAGCGCTCGCGTGCTGCCCAGACCCTGAGCGTGGAGCAGATGCGCGTGCGCGCCCGCCATCGTCTGTTGGGCGCGGCGGTGCTGGTGGCGGCTGGGGTGATTGGCTTTCCGCTGCTGTTCGATTCGCAGCCACGCCCCATTCCGGTCGATATCCCCATCGAAATCCCTGACCGCAACAAGGTCGCGCCTTTGGTGGTGCCAGGCGAACAGGTGCAGTCCCAAGGGGCTACGCCCGACATGCTGCGCACGGCACAGGTGGATGATCCGGTGTCTTTGGACGACCAGGCCTTAGATGATGGTGAGGAGTTGCTGCCCGTGACACCCATGGCACCGATTCCATTGCCGCCGCGCGTCGTACCACCGCCTGCTCCTGCTCCTGCTCCTGCTCCTGCACCCGTGCCTACGCCTGCTGTCTCTAAACCGGAACCCAAGCCAGCGCCAAAACCTGAGCCTAAACCTGAGCCTAAACCTGAGCCCAAGCCACCTACGCAGCCTTCTGCTGCCGAGCGCGATGCGGCGCGTGCTCGCGCCCTGCTGGAAGGCAAACCCTTGCCTGCAGCTGCCCCTGCTGCTGCACCAAACGGACGTTTTATCGTGCAGGTCGGAGCCTTTGCCGAAGTGGCCACTGCCAACGAGGTGCGCCGCAAGCTTGAGGGCGCAGGCCTGAAGACCTACACGCAAACCGTCAACACCTCTGCAGGGCCACGCACTCGTGTGCGTCTGGGGCCATTCAGCAGCCGCGAAGAGGCTGCTCGGGCCGCAGAGCGTGCCAAGGGGCTGGGGCTGACGGGCTCGGTACTCACCCTGTAAGACCCAGGCCGGTGGCGCGTGTATGAGCAATTTCCTGGCCCCACTCGATATGCTGGCGCTGGCTGCCCTGCTGCTGTCGATGCTGCTGGGCGCGTGGCGCGGGCTGGTGTACGAAGCACTGGTCTTGGTGGGCTGGATCGTGGCTTTTTTTGCCGCGCGCTTTCTGACGCCCACATTCCTGCCCCAGGTGGTCGGTTACTTTGGGGGCGTGGCACCAGAGCTGGTGTACGTGGGTTTATTCATACTGCTGTTTGTCGCCTGCGCGTTTGCCTGGGGGCTGCTGGCCAGCATGGCACAAAAGCTGGTGCAGGCGGTGGGGCTACGGCCCGTAGATCGGGTGCTGGGTGCCTGCTTTGGTGTGGTGCGTGCGCTGGTGCTGTTGCTGCTGCTGACCCTGGTGGTGCAGGCAGGCGGCTGGCATGGACAGCCATGGTGGCGTCAGTCGATCAGCGCCATATGGCTGGAGCGCGGCGCGGCGCAGGCCCTGCCCCAAATGCCTGCCCCATGGGGGCGCTTGCTACCCGGTGCAGCATAAGGATGCCTGCCATCCGAAACTGAAATGAATCAGGGCCGTGCCGAACCGGGGCGGCCCGCAAACCCAACGCGGGGCATGGGCCCCGCACCCTGATGGAAAAATAGTCCTATGTGTGGAATTGTCGGTGTCGTCAGCACCAACCCAGTCAATCAGCTTATTTACGATGCCTTGTTGCTGCTGCAGCACCGGGGCCAGGATGCCGCTGGCATCGTCACGCAGCAAGAGCGCAAGTTCTTCATGCACAAGGCCAAGGGCATGGTCAAGGACGTGTTTCGCACACGCAATATGCGCGCCTTGCCAGGCACTATAGGCTTGGGCCAAGTGCGTTACCCCACCGCAGGCAACGCCGCCAGTGAGGAGGAGGCCCAGCCGTTTTACGTGAACGCGCCGTTTGGCATCGTCATGGCGCACAACGGCAACCTGACCAATGCCCGCCGCCTGCGCCGTGAGCTGTTCGATACCGACCACCGCCACACCAACACCGAGAGCGACTCGGAAGTGCTGCTCAACGTGCTCGCGCACGAGCTGGCGCGCGCCACCAGCGGCGCGCCGCTGCGCACGGTCGATATCTTCACTGCTGTGCGCGCCGTGCACCAGCGCATCAAAGGCTCGTATGCCGTGGTGGCACTGATTGCAGGTTATGGCCTGCTGGCATTTCGCGATCCCTATGGCATCCGTCCGTTGTGCCTGGGCAAAGGCGCCGATGGCACGGTGATGCTGGCCAGCGAGTCGGTGGCCCTGGAAGGGACCTTGCACCAGCTGGACAGCGACGTGGCCCCCGGCGAAGCGGTCTTTGTGCATCTGGATGGCCGCATCGAGCGCGAGCAGTGCGCACCCAACAGCATGCTCTATCCGTGTGTGTTCGAGTACGTCTATCTGGCGCGCCCCGATTCGATCATGGACGGCATTTCCGTCTATCAGGCGCGCCTGAACATGGGCGAAACGCTGGCCAAGCGCGTGGTCTCCACCGTGCCGCCCAGCCAGATCGACGCCATCATTCCCATCCCCGAATCCAGCCGCCCCAGCGCCATGCAGTTGGCCCAGCGCCTGGGCATCCCCTACCGCGAAGGTTTTGTGAAAAACCGCTACGTGGGCCGCACCTTCATCATGCCGGGGCAGGCCACGCGCAAGAAATCGGTGCGCCAAAAGCTCAACGCCATCACCAGCGAGTTCCAGGGCAAGAGCGTGCTGCTGGTCGATGACTCCATCGTGCGCGGCACCACTTCCAAAGAAATCGTGCAAATGGCGCGCGATGCCGGTGCGGCCAAGGTGTACCTGGCCTCGGCGGCGCCGCCGGTGCGCTACCCCAATGTGTACGGCATCGACATGCCCACCTGCGAAGAGCTGATCGCCCACAACCGTACCGAAGAAGAAGTGCGCCAGTGGATTGGCTGCGATGCGCTGATTTACCAAGACCTGGACGCCATGCGCAACGCCATTGCCCAGATCAATCCGACCGTGGCCGGCTTTGAGGCCTCGTGCTTTGATGCGCAGTACATCACCGGCGACATCTCCGACGATCCACCCAAGCAGGGCGCCAAGCCGATGAGCGCGGACGACGATGGCGAGGTCAGCTCGCGCCTGTCGTTGCCCAATGCGGGTTGATGCGCTACAGATGCTTCTGTAAATAGAGCTGCTACCGCTTGCCAGGCTTGGTTTTTAGATGGTTTGCTATCTGAAAAACTTGCCCATCAAGCGCTGGCAGCTATTGTTTTTATAAGAATCGACGAGACCGCTCGCCGACATTTTTTGCTCTGCAAGGATTGTGTTGTGACCGAAAGACCCCTGCCCCCCGGCCTGCACCCCGAGACCCTGGCCGTACGCCAAGCCCTGCCACGCAGCCCCTGGGGCGAGCACTGCGAAGCGCTGTTCATGACCAGCAGCTTCATCCAGCCCGACTGCGCCACGGCAGCGGCCCGTTTTGCCAACCAGCAAGAGGGCTACACCTACAGCCGTACCAGCAACCCCACCGTCAGCAGCTTCGAGCAGCGCCTGGCGGCCCTGGAGGGCACCGAGTGCGCCGTGGCCACCAGCACCGGCATGAGCGCCATCTTGCTGGTGGCCTTGACCACCTTGCAGGCTGGCGACCACCTCGTGGCCTCGCAGTCGATGTTTGGCTCCACCATCAAGCTGCTGGGCAGCGAAATGGCACGCTTTGGCGTGGACACCACGTTCGTGCCACAGACCGATGCTGCCGCCTGGAAGGCCGCCATCCGCCCCAACACCAAACTGCTGTTTGCCGAAACCCCCACCAACCCGCTGACCGACCTGTGCGACATCCAGGAGCTGGCCGACATTGCCCACAACCATGGCGCTTTGCTGGTGGTGGACAACAGCTTTGCCACGCCGATCCTGCAGCGCCCGACGCAGCTGGGCGCCGATGTGGTCGTGCATGCGGGCACCAAATTTTTGGACGGGCAGGGCCGCGTCATGATCGGTGCGGTGTGCGGACGGCTGAATCTGGTCGATAAGGTCATGGGCACGTTTTTGCGCAGCGGTGGCCTAAATGCGGCGGCTTACAACGCCTGGACGGCCATGAAGGGCTTGGAAACCTTGTCGCTGCGCGTCAAGGCACAAAGCGCCGCCGCCCTGGAGCTGGCCACTTGGCTGGAGGGCCACCCCCAGGTGGCGCGCGTGTATTACCCCGGCCTGAAAAGCCATCCCCAGCATGCACTGGCCATGCGCCAGCAAAACGGCATGGGCGGTGGGGTGCTGTCGTTCGATGTCAAAGCGCCAGCCGAGCAGGGCGCCGAGGTGCTGCGCACACGCGCTTTCCATGTCATCGACAGCACGCGCGTGTGCTCGCTCACGGCCAATCTGGGCGATGTCAAGACCACCATCGTGCATCCGGCCAGCACTTCGCATGGCCGCCTGTCCGAAGAGCAGCGTCAGGCCGCCGGTATCGGCCAAGGCTTGGTGCGTGTCAGCGTTGGCCTAGAGCATCTGGACGATCTCAAAGCCGATTTGCTGCGCGGCCTGGATACCCTGGATTGAACACTGCCTGCGCTCAGGCCTGCACCACGAACCCGATTCGATCACCCGTTATGACCACCAAAATACGTACCCGCTTTGCCCCTTCGCCCACGGGCTTTATCCATCTGGGCAACATCCGCTCGGCCCTGTACCCCTGGGCGTTTGCGCGCGCCAACGGCGGCGATTTCATTCTGCGCATTGAAGACACCGATCTGGAACGCTCCACCCAAGCCAGCGTAGATGTGATTCTGGAAGGCATGGCCTGGCTGCAGCTCACGCACGACGAGGGCCCGTTCTACCAAATGCAGCGCATGGATCGCTACAAGGAAGTACTGGCCCAGTTGCAGGAAAAAGGCTATGTCTATCCTTGCTATATGAGCATGGAGGAGTTGGACGCGCTGCGCGAAAAGCAAATGGCCAACAAAGAAAAGCCGCGCTACGACGGCACATGGCGTCCCGAAGCAGGTAAGGTGCTGCCCCCCATTCCGGAAGGCGTCAAGCCTGTGCTGCGCTTTAAAACGCCTAAAGACGGCGTGGTGGTATGGGACGACAAATGCAAGGGCCGCATCGAATTCCAGAACTCCGAGCTGGACGATCTGGTGATCGCGCGCCCGGATGGCACCCCGACCTACAACTTCTGCGTGTGTGTGGACGATATGGACATGGGCATCACCCATGTCATTCGCGGCGACGACCATGTGAACAACACCCCGCGCCAGATTCATATCTTTGAAGCTTTGGGCGCTGCCGTGCCGGTCTTTGCCCACTTGCCCACCGTGCTCAACGAGCAGGGCGAGAAGATGAGCAAACGCAACGGCGCCAAAGCTGTGACGCAGTACCGCGACGAGGGCTATCTGCCCGATGCCATGGTCAATTACCTGGCGCGTCTGGGCTGGAGCCACGGCGACGACGAAATTTTCAGCCGCCAGCAGTTTCTGGAGTGGTTCAACCTCGACCACCTGGGGCGCAGTGCGGGTCAGTTCGACGAGGCCAAGCTGCGCTGGGTGAATGCCCAGCACATGAAGCTGACCGACAACGCGCAGCTGGCTGAGCTGGTCAAGCCGTTTGTGCTCAAGGCCGGGATTGCTGCCGATGTGTTGGATGCCCGCCTGCCTGAGATTTGCGCCTTGTTCAAAGACCGTTGCGAAACCCTGGTGGACTTGGCCCAGTGGGTGCGCTTGTTCTACCTGGAGCACATTGAGCGCAACGCTGAAGACTATGCCAAGCATGTGACCGAGGCCGCGCACTCCGTGTTGGATGCGTTCGCTGAGGCTTTGTACGCCTGTGACTGGAATAAGGAAGCGATTGCCGCGGTCATCAAGCAGGTGATCAAGGAACAGGGCATCAAGATGCCCCAGTTGGCCATGCCCGTGCGTGTGCTGACGCTGGGCACAGCCCAGACGCCCTCGGTGGATGCGGTGCTGTTTTTGCTTGGTAAAGAAAAAGTGCTGGCAAATTTGAAAAATCGCTAAAAATCTGCCTATAATTCAAGTCTTCGCAGACAACGCGGTTTTAAAACAAGTTGTCTGTGTAAGGGGGTATAGCTCAGCTGGGAGAGCGCTTGCATGGCATGCAAGAGGTCATCGGTTCGATCCCGTTTACCTCCACCAAAATTTAACGGTCAGCGGCAATGCTGAAAGTTCTAGGAATTGACCCTATCGTCTAGAGGCCTAGGACATCACCCTTTCACGGTGAGTACCGGGGTTCGAATCCCCGTAGGGTCGCCAAGTTGTAGCACTTGGTTTGTGTATGTACACAAGCGAAAGCTGCCTACCAGGAGTGGTAGTTCAGTTGGTTAGAATACCGGCCTGTCACGCCGGGGGTCGCGGGTTCGAGTCCCGTCCACTCCGCCAAATTGGGGGTATAGCTCAGCTGGGAGAGCGCTTGCATGGCATGCAAGAGGTCATCGGTTCGATCCCGTTTACCTCCACCAAAATTTAACGGTCAGCGGCAATGCTGAAAGTTCTAGGAATTGACCCTATCGTCTAGAGGCCTAGGACATCACCCTTTCACGGTGAGTACCGGGGTTCGAATCCCCGTAGGGTCGCCAAGTTGTAGCACTTGGTTTGTGTATGTACACAAGCGAAAGCTGCCTACCAGGAGTGGTAGTTCAGTTGGTTAGAATACCGGCCTGTCACGCCGGGGGTCGCGGGTTCGAGTCCCGTCCACTCCGCCATTTGCAAAAGCCAGATCGTTTGATCTGGCTTTTTTGCGTTCATGCGCCATCTTTTTGTCAACAAGGTTCCGGTTTTTGCGTGCAAAAGCGCTTTGTGCTCTCTCAGTCTGGACTAGAATCTGCAATGTACAGTTTACGTTAACGTCAATTTAAAGACAGACAAGGAGCCGCAGCATGAAGGTATTGGTCCCAGTCAAGCGCGTGGTGGACTACAACGTCAAAGTTCGCGTGAAATCGGACGGCACGGGTGTAGATATCGCCAACGTCAAGATGAGCATGAACCCCTTTGACGAAATCGCCGTGGAAGAGGCTGTGCGCCTGAAGGAAAAAGGCGTGGTCAGCGAAGTCGTTGCCGTTTCTTGCGGCGTGGCTCAGTGCCAAGAAACCCTGCGCACGGCGATGGCCATCGGTGCTGATCGTGCCATCTTGGTGCAGACGGACGAAGAACTCCAGCCCTTGGCCGTGGCTAAGCTGCTCAAAGCCTTGGTGGACAAGGAGCAGCCTGGTCTGGTGATTCTGGGCAAACAGGCGATCGACGACGACGCCAACCAAACTGGTCAGATGCTTGCGGCCCTGGCCGATTTGCCCCAAGCTACATTTGCGTCCAAAGTGGAAGTGGCCGATGGCAAAGCTCAGATTACGCGTGAAGTCGATGGCGGTATGGAAACCTTGAGCTTGGCCCTGCCTGCTGTGGTGACCACCGATCTGCGCCTGAACGAGCCGCGCTATGTGACATTGCCCAACATCATGAAGGCCAAGAAAAAGCCGTTGGATAGCGTGACACCCCAAGACCTAGGTGTTGATGTGGCACCGCGCATCAAGACCTTGAAGGTGGCGGAGCCTGCTGGTCGCCAAGCTGGCGTGAAAGTGCCCGATGTTGCGACCCTGGTTGATAAGCTGAAAAACGAAGCCAAGGTGATCTAAGGAGGATATGGACATGACCGTACTTGTTATTGCTGAACACGACAACGCCTCCCTGAAGAGCGCCACGCTCAACGTCGTCACTGCGGCCACGGCCTGCGGTGGTGATGTGCATGTGCTGGTGGCGGGTGACAACGCCGCTGCCGTGGCCCAAGCGGCTGCTCAAATTGCTGGTGTGAGTAAAGTGCTGCACGCCGATGGTGCCGCACTCAAAGACGCCTTGGCCGAAAATCTGGCCGCCCAGGTGCTGGCAGTGGCCAGCAGCTACAGCCATATCTTGTTTCCTGCTACAGCTTCGGGTAAAAACACCGCCCCGCGCGTAGCAGCCAAGCTGGACGTGGCACAAATTTCGGACATCACCAAAGTGGTGAGCGCCGATACCTTCGAGCGCCCCATCTATGCCGGCAATGCCATTGCCACTGTGCAATCGAGCGATGCTGTCAAAGTCATTACCGTGCGTGGTACGGGTTTTGACGCAGCGCCTGCCACGGGTGGTAGTGCAGCGGTGGAGTCCATCGCCGCGGTGGCCGATGCGGGCAAGAGCAGTTTTGTGGGCCGTGAGCTGTCTAAGAGCGATCGCCCTGAGCTGACCGCCGCCAAGATCATCGTTTCGGGTGGCCGTGCCTTGGGCAGCGCTGAGAAGTTCCAAGAAGTTATCACTCCGTTGGCCGACAAGCTGGGCGCTGCCATCGGTGCCTCACGCGCTGCCGTGGATGCGGGCTACGCACCCAACGACCTGCAAGTGGGTCAGACGGGCAAGATCGTTGCGCCTCAGCTGTACATCGCTGCTGGTATCTCGGGCGCCATTCAGCATTTGGCGGGTATGAAAGACTCCAAGGTCATCGTGGCTATCAACAAAGATCCTGAGGCCCCGATTTTCTCGGTGGCCGACTACAGCCTGGAAGCGGACTTGTTCGTTGCTGTGCCAGCGCTGACCCAAGCTTTGTAAGCAAGGGGCCGGTATCCACAGGGGGCGCAGCCCCCCTTTTTTTCGTGCGTCGCAAATAATAGTACGATCGTTTTAATTCATATTGTTGTAGGTTTTCATCAGCGTTTTGTTACAGGAATTGTTACCATGAGTTTCTCTGCCCCCGTCAAAGACATGTTGTTTGCCATGGAGCACTTGGCCAAGATCGAGCAAGTGGCCCAGATCCCTGGGTTTGAAGATGCCGGCCTGGAGACCGCACAAGCGGTTCTGGAAGAGTGCGCCAAGCTGTGCGAAGGCGTTGTCGAACCGTTGAACATGCTGGGTGATACCCAGCCATCGAGTCTGCAGGATGGTGTAGTGACCACCACCCCGGGTTTCAAAGAGGCTTACCAGCAGTTTGTCGAAGGTGGCTGGCAGGGGCTGCAGCACCCAGCAGATTTTGGCGGACAGGGGCTGCCCAAAACCATCGGCGCCGCCTGCCAGGAAATGCTCAATAGCGCCAATGTGAGCTTTGCCTTGTGCCCGCTCTTGACCGATGGAGCTATCGAAGCCTTGCTCACGGCGGGCAGTGACGAGCTCAAAGCCACGTACCTGGAAAAATTGATTTCCGGCGAGTGGACCGGCACCATGAACCTGACCGAGCCGCAAGCAGGCTCAGACCTGTCGCTGGTGCGCAGCAAGGCCGAGCCGCTGCCCGATGGCACCTACAAAATCTTTGGCACCAAGATCTTCATCACCTACGGTGAGCACGACATGGCCGACAACATCATCCACTTGGTGTTGGCCCGCGTGAACGGCGCCCCCGAAGGTGTCAAGGGCATCAGCCTGTTTGTCGTACCCAAGTTCTTGGTCAACACCGACGGCAGCCTGGGTGCGCGCAACGATGTGCAGTGCGTCTCCATCGAACACAAGATGGGCATCAAGGCCAGTCCCACCGCAGTGCTGCAGTTTGGCGACCATGGTGGCGCCATCGGCTATTTGGTGGGCGAAGAAAACCGTGGTCTTGAATACATGTTCATCATGATGAACGCGGCGCGCTATGGCGTGGGCATGCAGGGCGTGGCAGTGGCCGAGCGCGCCTACCAGCGCGCCGTGCAGTACGCGCGCGACCGCGTGCAAAGCCGCCCGGTGGATGGCAGCGTGGCGGGTGCGGCCAGCATCATTCACCACCCCGATGTGCGCCGCATGCTCATGACCATGCGTGCCTACACCGAAGGCTGTCGCGCCATGGCCAGCACTGCTGCTGCCGCCTACGACGCAGCCCACCACCATCCGGACGCTGAAGTGCGCCAGGCCAATGCCACCTTCTACGAATTCATGGTGCCGCTGGTCAAGGGCTTTAGCACCGAAATGAGCTTGGAAGTGACCAGTCTGGGCGTGCAGGTACACGGCGGCATGGGCTTTATCGAAGAGACGGGCGCTGCGCAGTATTACCGCGATGCCAAGATTTTGACCATCTACGAAGGCACCACCGCCATCCAGGCCAACGACCTGGTCGGGCGCAAGACGGCGCGCGACGGTGGCGAGAACGCCCGCGCGATTGCCGCGCAAATTGCCAAGACCGAAGAAGCCCTGCGCGCCAGCGGCACGGCGGCAGCGCTGTCCATGGCTACACACCTGCAAACTGCACGTGAGGCATTCTTGCAAGCCGTGGACTTTGTGGCTGGCAAGGCCAAGGCCTCGCCCAATGCGGTGTATGCGGGCAGCGTGCCCTACCTGATGCTCACCGGTAACTTGGTGGCTGGCTGGCAAATGGGCCGTGCCTTGCTGGTGGCGCAAGAGCAGCTGGCAGCGGGCCATGAGGTGGCCTTCATGCAAGCCAAAATCACCACAGCACAGTTCTACGCCGAGCACATCCTGACCAAAGTACCCGGTCTGGCACACACCGTATGCACGGGTGGCCAGAGCGCTTGCGCACTGCCGCTGGATGCGTTTTAAGTGGCCGTGCATTGCTAAAAACATAGCTGCTTGCGCTTGTCATACTTTGATTTCAGATACTTTTTTCTTTGAAATCAAGGATGAATAAGCGCTAGCAGCTATTATTTTATAAAAACCTATCGGAGACTTTGTCCATGCCACGCTTGCCTGCGGTCTTACAAAAGTTGCGCTTGCCGCTGATTGGCGCACCGTTGTTTTTGATCAGTAACCCGCAATTGGTGATTGCCCAGTGCCAAGCGGGCATTGTGGGCTCCATGCCTGCGCTCAACGCGCGCCCGGCGGCGCAGCTGGATGACTGGCTGGCCGAGATCACCGAGACTCTGGCCGCCTGGGATGCCGCCCATCCCGACTTGCCGTCGGCACCCTTTGCCATCAACCAGATCGTGCACAGGAGCAACAACAGGCTGGAGCAGGACATGGCCGTGTGTGCCAAATACCAAGTGCCGCTGGTCATCACCAGCCTGGGCGCGCGCGCAGACGTCAACCAAGCCGTGCATGGCTGGGGCGGGATGGTGCTGCACGACGTGATCAACAACAAATTTGCCCACAAGGCCATTGAAAAGGGCGCCGATGGGTTGATTGCCGTGGCCGCTGGCGCCGGTGGGCATGCGGGCAGCAAGAGCCCGTTTGCCCTGGTGCAAGAGATTCGCCAGTGGTTCGATGGGCCGCTGGCCTTGTCGGGCGCCATCGCTTCGGGCGGCGCCATTTTGGCGGCACAGGCCATGGGTGCGGACTTTGCCTATATGGGCTCGGCCTTTATCGCCACGCACGAGGCACGTGCCAGCGCGGCGTACAAGCAGGCGGTGGTGGCGTGCAATTCAGACGACATCGTGTACACCGATTTGTTTACCGGCGTGCATGGCAACTACCTGGCCCCGTCGATTCGCGCTGCAGGGTTGGATCCGGCGCAGCTGCCGCAGGTTGAACCAGGCACGATGAATTTTGGCGGCGATGCCGCGGCCAAAACCTGGAAAGATATTTGGGGCTGTGGGCAGGGCATTGGTGCCATCGACAAAATCCAGTCGGCTGGCGAGCTGATTGCCCAACTGCAGGCCGCGTACCACGCTGCACGCCAGCGCCTGTGCTGAGCTGATGGGCTTGGTGCCTTGCAATGCGGCCCAAGCCGCACCCGCCGGGCTACTTTAGGCGTTAGGCGCGCGCAGGCTGTCGGCCAGCTGCTGCGCCCAGGCGCGGGCCAGTGCTTCGTCTTGGGCCTCGACCATGATGCGCAGCAGGGGCTCGGTGCCGCTGGCCCGAATCAGCACCCGGCCCAGGCCCGCCAATGCCTGCTGTGCCTGTGCCTGGGCTGCCTGCAATGCCGGGCTGTTTTGCCAGTCTTGGCCCGGGTGCAGGCGCACATTGATCAGCTCTTGCGGGAACAGCTGCAGCGGGTGCAGCAGCTGCGCCAGGCTTTTGCCACTGCGCACGCAGGCTTGTAGCACCTGCAGGGCACTGATCAGCCCATCGCCGGTGGAGTGTTTGTCCAATGCCAGCAGGTGGCCTGAGCCTTCGCCACCCAGCTGCCAACCCTGGGCCTGCAGCTGTTCCAGCACGTAGCGGTCGCCCACCTTGGCGCGCACAAAATTTATGCCTTGTTGTTGCAGGGCCAGTTCCACGGCCATATTGGTCATCAGCGTGCCCACGGCGCCGGGTACCGGTTGGCCCTGCAACAGCCGGTCTTGCACCATGAGGTAGAGCAGCTCATCGCCGTTGTACATGCGTCCTTGGGCATCAACCATCAGCAGGCGGTCGGCATCGCCATCCAGTGCCACGCCGTAATCGGCATGGTTGGCGCGCACGGCCAGCGCCAGAGCTTCGGGATGCGTGGCACCGACGCCGTCGTTGATGTTCAGTCCATTGGGCTGGCAGCCAATGGCAATCACTTCGGCGCCTAGCTCATGGAACACTTTGGGCGCGATGTGGTAGGCCGCACCATGGGCTGCATCAACCACGATCTTGAGGCCGTGCAGCGACAGATCGTGGGCGAAGGTGCTTTTGCAAAATTCGATATAGCGACCTGCAGCATCGTCTAGGCGCTGTGCTTTGCCCAGCTCTGCAGCACTGACCCACTGCGGGGCTTCTTGCAGTGCCGCTTCGACGGCTGTTTCCCAGTCATCGGGCTGTTTGTTGCCCTGGGCGCTGAAGAATTTGATGCCGTTATCTGGATAAGGATTGTGGCTGGCACTAATGACCACGCCCAACTGGGCGCGCTGGGCACGCGTCAGGTAGGCCACGCCGGGGGTGGGTAGCGGCCCCAGCAGCATGACGCTGGCACCTGCGGAATTCAGCCCCGCTTCCAAAGCGGCCTCCAGCATGTAGCCAGAAATGCGCGTGTCTTTGCCAATCAGCACCAGGGGCTTGTCGTGGCTTCGCTTGAGCACGCGACCCACGGCGTGGCCTAGGCGCAGCACAAAATCGGGGGTGATCGGGGCTTGACCGACGGTGCCGCGAATGCCATCGGTGCCAAAAAAGGTATGTGCCATGGGGTTGCCTTGGTTCTGTGCAGTAGCGGAGTTTTAGGTCGGAATTCAGGGGCGTGCGTTGTCGTGCATGGCTTGCCAGACGGCCAGGGCAGCAACGGTTTCGGCTACATCGTGCACACGCACAATGCGTGCGCCGCGCTCCACGGCCAGCAGCGCTGCCGCCACGCTGGGCACCATGCGTTCTTGCACCGGCAGGCCAGTGGCGTGCCCCAATGAGCTCTTGCGCGACCAGCCCGCCAGCAGCGTAAAGTCTTGTTTGAGCAGCTGGCTTTGCCGTGCCAGCAGCGCAAAGTTTTGCTCCACGCTTTTGCCAAAGCCGATGCCATAGTCCCAGACAATGCGGGACGAATCGACCCCCAGGGCAAGCAAGGAGTGCGTTTGCTGCTTCAAAAATTGCACTACCTGGGGTACAGGGTCGCCCGCCATGGGAGCCAGCTGCATGTCCTGGGGTGTCTTGTGCATGTGCATAAGGACGATGCCACAGCGTGGATGGGCTGCTGCCACGGCCTGCGCACCAGGCTGACGCAGGGCCCAGATGTCGTTGATGATGTCTGCCCCGGCATCCAGTACGGCCTGCATCACTGCGGCCTTGTAGGTATCGACGGAAATCGGCACCCCGAACTTGACAGCCTCGCGCACCAGCGGCAGCACGCGCTCCAGTTCTTCGGCCTCTGGCACGGCAGGAGAGCCCGGGCGGGTGGATTCGCCGCCGATGTCCAGAATATGTGCACCATCCTGAAGCAGTTTTTCTGCATGACGCAATGCTGCAGTCAGGCTGTGGTGGCGCCCGCCATCGGAAAACGAGTCCGGGGTGTTGTTCACGATGCCCATGACCAGAGGGCGTGTCAGATCCAACGAAAAGCGCGAGGTTTGCCAAATGGGCATAACAGTTCCAGCAAAAAACGGGGCAAGAAAAAGGGGTCTGTCAGACCCCTGATGAAAAGGCTTAGCCTAAAAAATCAAGTTGTGCTGGGTGAGGGGGTGTGCGCCTCAGGGGTGCCACCACCGTCGCTGTTGCCATCGCCCTTGGTTGGCTTGGTCTGGCGTGGCGTCCAGTCCTTGGGCGGGCTGGGCTCGCGCCCTTCCATGATGGCGTCCAGTTGCTCCATATCAATGGTTTCCCATTCCAGCATAGCGTTGGCCATGGCATGCATCTTGTCGGCGTTGTCTTCGATCAGCTTACGTGCCAGGGTATATTGCTCATCAATGATGCGGCGCACCTCGGCATCCACCTTTTGCATGGTCTCTTCGCTGATGTTGCTGGACTTGCTGATGGAGCGGCCTAAGAAAGGCTCGCCTTCCTGCTCGGCGTACACCATGGGGCCCAGCGCATCGGTCATGCCGTAGCGCGTCACCATATCGCGAGCGATTTGGGTGGCACGTTCAAAGTCGTTGCTCGCGCCCGTGGTCATTTGGTGCATGAACACTTCTTCGGCAATACGGCCACCAAACAGCATGGCGATTTGGTTGAGCATGAACTCCTTGTCGTAGGAGTAGCGGTCTTTTTCGGGCAGGCTCATGGTCACGCCCAGGGCGCGGCCACGCGGGATGATGGTGACCTTGTGCACCGGGTCGCACTTGGGCAACAGGCGACCGATTAGGGCGTGGCCAGCCTCGTGGTAGGCGGTGTTGCGGCGCTCCTCTTCGGGCATGACCATGCTCTTGCGCTCAGGGCCCATGATGATCTTGTCTTTGGCCTTTTCAAAATCCTGCATTTCCACCACACGGGCGTTGCGCCGAGCCGCCATCAGTGCGGCCTCGTTGCACAGATTGGCCAGGTCGGCGCCGCTCATGCCAGGCGTGCCACGGGCGATGATGGAGGGGTTCACATCCTCGCCTGCCGGAATCTTGCGCATGTGTACCGCCAAAATTTGTTCGCGGCCCCGAATATCGGGCAGGGTCACATACACCTGGCGGTCAAAGCGACCGGGGCGCAGCAGTGCAGCATCCAGAATGTCAGGGCGGTTGGTGGCCGCGACCACGATCACCCCCAAGTTGGTTTCAAAGCCATCCATCTCGACCAGCATCTGGTTGAGGGTTTGCTCACGCTCGTCGTTGCCACCGCCCATGCCGGCGCCGCGTTGGCGACCTACGGCGTCGATCTCGTCAATGAAGATGATGCAGGGGGCATTTTTCTTGGCGTTCTCGAACATGTCGCGCACACGGGCCGCGCCCACGCCGACAAACATCTCCACGAAGTCAGAGCCAGAAATGCTAAAGAACGGCACTTTGGCCTCACCGGCAATCGACTTGGCCAGCAGCGTCTTGCCAGTGCCCGGAGGGCCCACCAGCAGCAGGCCACGCGGAATACGCCCACCTAGCTTCTGGAACTTGCTGGGGTCTTTCAGGAAATCGACAACTTCCTTGACCTCTTCCTTGGCTTCATCGCAACCGGCCACGTCGGCAAAAGTGATGGTGTTGTTGTTCTCATCGAGCATGCGTGCTTTGCTTTTGCCAAAGCTGAAAGCGCCACCTTTGCCACCGCCTTGCATCTGGCGCATGAAGTACACCCACACGCCGATCAGCAGCAGCATGGGCCCCCAGCTGATCAGCAGGCTGAGCAGGAACGAGCCTTCTTCGCGCGGCTTGACATCAAACTTGACGTTGTTCTCGATCAGGTCACCCACCAAGCCGCGATCCAGATAGGTGGCCGTGGTACGCACACGCCGATCGTCGGTGGTGAAAGCAATGATTTCGGTGCCACCAGGGCTTTCTTGGATGGTGGCACTTTTGATGCGGTTGTTGTGGACCTCGTCGAGGAAGTCTGAGTAACCAATATAGCTAGACCCTGCAGAGCTGCTGCGCGTATCAAACTGCTTGAAAACGGTGAACAGCACCATGGCGACGACCAGCCAAACGGCAATTTTTGAAAACCACTGATTGTTCAAGCGGGGCTCCAGAAGGGGGAAAGGGTAAAAAAGCGAAAGCTACGTGCGTATGACAGTTAGGGGGCATTTTAGGGCTTTCAAGCCAGTGGACGCCAAACACCTGCCCATATGACCACCATCGCAACTGCAGAGCCAAGAAGCGCTTATGGTCTGGCTTTGAGGTGCAAGCCAATCAGAAAAGTTTCTGAAGATTTATCACGCGAGGAGCGTGGTTTGAGCGGCTTGACCTGCTGAAAGTGCGCGCGAAACAGCTGTACCAGTTCGTCGTACCCTGGGCCATGAAACACTTTGGCCACCAAAGCACCTTCAGGGCGCAGGTGCTGACAGGCAAAATCCACGGCCAATTCAATCAGGTGCGCCACGCGCGCAGCGTCGGTGCTGCTGTGCCCGCTCAGGTTGGGGGCCATGTCCGAAACCACCACATCCACTTTGCGTCCAGCCAGCACGGTTTGCAGCTGGGCCAAGACCTCGTCTTCGCGGAAATCGCCCTGGATGAAGTGCACATCCTCAATCGGCTCCATGGGTAGCATATCCAGGCCGATGATGGCGCCCTGCAGTTGGCCCGCTGCAGCCCCTTGGGGGGCCATGGTGCGGCGCACATACTGGCTCCAAGCGCCAGGCGCGCAACCCAGATCGACCACCACCTGCCCAGGGCGGAGCAGCTTGAACGTTTCATCGATCTCTTTGAGTTTGTAGGCCGCGCGTGCGCGGTAGCCATCTTTTTGCGCCGCCTGCACGTAGGGGTCGTTGAGGTGCTGGTTGAGCCAGTTCTTGTTGACTTTTTTGCTTTTGGTTTGAATCTTCATCAGGAAATTCTTACAGACTCGATAATACGCAGATGCCTCAAATTGAATTGACCCCCGCTCAGCGCCGGGAACACCGCGCCAATGCCCACCACCTCAGCCCCGTCGTTCTGATTGGCTCCGATGGTCTGACCGCTGGCGTACAAAAAGAAATCGATGCCGCCCTGAACGCACACGGCCTGATCAAGGTGCGTGTATTTGGTGACGATCGTGCCCAGCGCGAAAGCATGTACCAGCAACTGTGCGATGAGCTGGGCGCTGCGCCCATCCAGCACATCGGCAAACTTCTGGTGCTGTGGCGCCCGGTGGCCGACAAGAGCAAATCTCCGGACGACGAGCGCAAGGCGGGGCCGCGCGATGTCAAGTTGCTCACGTTTGGTCGTCCCGGCTCCAAGCCCACCGTCAAGCAGGTGCGCATCTTGGGCAACCAGCGCCTGACCTCGGCGGGCACCGTCAAGCGCGCCAAGAAAAGCGGCCCCAAATCACTGAAAAAAGGCCACGACTAAATGGCGCTACCTGCTGCGCCCGTGGTGGCTGCGCTGCCCGAGGCCCCAAGCGTGGTCAGCGCAGGCGCGCAACGCCACATCCTGTGCATGAAGTGGGGCACCAAATACGGGCCGGAGTACGTCAACCGCCTGTACGCCATGGTGCGTCGCCATCTGCAGGGCGACTTCAGCTTTGTCTGCCTGACCGACGACGCCAAGGGCATCCGCCCCGAGGTGCAGTGCCTGCCCATTCCCTCGCTGGCACTGCCACCGGGCATTCCCGAGCGTGGCTGGACCAAGCTGACCACCTTCAGCGCCGATTTGCACGGCCTGCGCGGCACGGCGTTGTTTCTGGATGTGGATGTGGTCATCACCGGGCCGCTGGATGTTTTCTTCACCCACCCGGGCGAATTTCTCATCATCCACGACCACAAGCGCCCCTGGCGCATTACCGGCAACTCGTCGGTGTACCGCTTCGAGCTGGGCGCGCATCCCGATGTGCTGGACTACTTTCGCGGTCATTTTGAAGAAATTCGCCAGCGTTTTCGCAACGAGCAGGCCTATCTGTCGGATGTGCTGCACCGCCAGGGCAGGCTGCAGTACTGGCCCGCCGCCTGGTGCCCCAGCTTCAAATACCACTGCATTCCGCGCTGGCCGACCAATTACTGGACGCCGCCCCTGGTGCCGCCGGATGCGCGCATCGTCATCTTTCATGGCGAATGCAACCCGCCCGATGCTTTGGCCGGACGGCGTAACCGGCGTTTTCGCTACATTCGCCCCGCTACCTGGGTGGCAGAGCACTGGCGCGAATAGTCGGTCGCTGCTGCTCTGTGACTGCTTCTAAAAAAATAGCTGCTCGCGCTGGTCTGCATTGGTTTTCAAGGTTATAGAGCTTTGAATTCTTTATGCAACAAGCGCAAGCAGCTCATTTTTTTGATGTGTCTACCGCATCTTCTTCCATCAAATGTGCCGCTGGGTTATGCAATGCAGCCTCGGCGCGGAAGTAGCCCAGCACGGTAGGTACGCTCTGATGGCCCGTCAGCGCCATGGTTTGTGCCAGCGAAATGTTGCGCCGACCCGCTTCGGTGACAAAGCCCGAGCGCAGCGAGTGTGCTGAAAAATCCCCCTCCACCCCGGCCTGACGGCAGCGCTCCAGCACGATCAGCCGCACGGCGGCCGGCGACAGCGCGGCGCCGGTGCCGTCCAGGTGCCCGCCTTTGCGGATGCGCCGAAAAATCGCCCCCTCTTGAATGCCGCTGGCGGCCAGCCAGGCTTGCAGCGCCGCCCCGGCAGCGCCCAACACCGGTTTGTGCTGGTCCGGGTTGTCGCGCCCCGACTGGTTGGTTTTGCTGTGCAGCAGTGTGTACACAAAGCGCCCGGGTGCCAGTTGGCGCAGAAAACGCATGTCGGCCTGCGCCACTTCCGAGCGCCGCCGCCCGCCACTGCTCCAGGCAAACAGCAGCAGCGCGCGATCGCGCAGGCCCACCAGGCTGTCGTCGCAGGTATTCAGCAGCCGCTGCAGCACGTCCTTGGTGAGCGCGTCTTTCTTTTGTGCGCGTCCGCCCTGGCGCGCGTAGACCTTGCGCGCACGGGCCAGCACCTCACGCACGCGCGGGTCTTGGCAAGGGTTGGGCAGGTTGCGACTTTGGTGCGCCTTGGAGAGCACGGCCAGGCGATGCACCAGGGTGGCGTGGGCCGGCGCGCCCAGCTTGGCTTTACAGCCCGATTGCACCAAAGCGAGATCGACCTCCACAGGCAGCTCGCCACGCACACCTGTGGCCGTTTGGCGTGGCGCGTGGTCGGCAATGAATTGCAACACCACTTCCACGGACAAGGGCAGGGCGATGGTGTGCCCCAGGCGCAGCTGCATCCACCCCGCCCAGTAGCGCATGGCGCTGGCGTAACTGCGCAGGGTGTTTTCCGCCTCGCCTTGGCGCAGCAGTTCGTGCAGTGCTTGCAAGGTGCTGGCGCTCAGGCTGCTCCAGGACTCTGCATTGGATGGCTGTGTTGTCCCTGTGGTGGACAGCGGGTGCATATGGCGCGTATCTGGCCCATCGGAGAGATGTTGCAAGTGGTGTTTTTTCATATTTTGTATTAAATATTATGTAATACAAATGTTGTTTAATAAAATGCATGTATAATTTTCGATAAGCATCACTTATCGGAAGTAAATTATCCACTATGTCCTACACACCACCTAAAACCACGCGCGGCGTGCAAGAGCAAGATGTCTGGGCCGCTGCCGATGCGGTGCTGGCGCAAGGCCAGCGCCCCACCATTGAGCGCGTGCGCCTGCAACTGGGGCGCGGCTCCCCCAATACCGTGGGGCCGATGCTGGAAAGCTGGTTCACCCGCCTGGGCGCGCGTCTGGCCCAGGCCCAGCAGGCGGACGAGGGTGCGCAGGGCGTGCCAGGCGAGGTGCTGGATGCCATGCGCGCACTGTGGCAAGTGGCGCAGCAGCAGGCGCAAGCGACGGCAGAGGCAGCATTGGCCACCGCCCAGGCAGAAGTGGCGCAGCAGCGAGAGGCGCTGGTGCAGGAGCAAGCGCGCGTGCTGCGCCAAGAAGAAGCGTTGCAGCAGCAAAAGCTCGCGATGGAAGAAGCCTGGCGCCTGGCGCAGGCCCAGCAGGCCGATCTGGCGCAGCGGCTAGAGGCACTAGAGCTGCAGGTGCAGCAGCGCGATGCCGTGATCGCCCAGCTGCATGCCGATGCCGATGCGTTGCAGGCGCAGCGTGAAACCGAACGCCAGGAGCACAGCGCACAATTGCAGGCGGCTGCGCAAGAGCGTCAGCGACTGATGGAACAATTTACAGGCAACGAGAAGCGTTGGCTCAATGAGTTGGATCGCAGTCGTCAGGAGCTGGAAAAAACCCGCAAGCAACAGCAAGAGGCTCTGAATGCAGCCCAGGCGCGCCAACAGCTGTTGCAGGCCCAGTTGGCAGAGCAAGAAGCAGTCGGTCAGCAAGAGCGTATATTGCATCAGCAAGCTGCCCAAGCGCTGGCGCTGGCACAAGAGCGGCTGCAGTTGCTCCAAGCACAGGCGCAGCACGTCCAAGGTTCTGGGGAAATTGGTGGGAGTAGTAGGGACGCAGCAGCCATGGCTCGTCGTGGGCCTTCGCTGCAGCGGCGTGCTTTGTCGCAGCGCAGCCAGCGCCTAGGGCGGCGTGCAGGCTAAAAAATGGAGCGCTCGCCCGGATGGGGACAGGCTTAGTAGCGCGCCATCCCAGGAGCGTACTCTGTGGCCCAGGCGTCGATTCCGCCCACCACGTTGGCCACCTGGGTAAAGCCCTGCTGGGCCAGATAAGCCGCTACGCTCATGCTGCGTGCGCCATGGTGGCACAGGCAAGCAATGGGCCGCTGTGGATCAAGCTCCGATAGCCGCTCGGGCACTTCAGACATGGGGATATGCACATGTGCAAAGCGTGCGTCATGAACGACGTTGGCCAATACATGCTCCCAATGCTCACGCACATCCAGCAGCACAGGCAAAGCCTCTGCGCTGCTGCTGCTGGTGCATTGCTTCTGCCATGCATCCAATTGGCTGGGGCTGACTTGGTAAAACATGAGACTGTTGACGGCTTGAGTGTGCGGCGCCAGGGCTTAGAACACAAATTTCGATGCGCCCACAAAGCCTTGCAGGCGCGGCGCTACGGTGTCCCAGGGTGTGGTGGTGGTGTACTGCGTACCGCTCTTTTGCACCAGGGTGACACGCATCATGGGCAGGTCTCCCACGATGGCAATCAAGCGTCCGCCGTCTTTCAGATGGCTGAGCAGCGCTTTAGGCACCTCTGGTACTGAGCCGCTGAGCACGATGGCATCGAACGGGCCGTCGGCCAGTGCATCCTTGCTGCCGTCGGCCACGCATACCGTGACGTTGTGGCAACCTGCGCTGGCCAGATTTTCGCGTGCGGCTTCGGCCAGCTCAGCGTCGATTTCCAGCGTGACCACTTCTTGGCATACACGCGACAGCAGACCGGCCATGTAGCCCGAGCCTGTGCCAATTTCCAGTACGCGCTCGTGCGGCTGCAACTGCAGATCGTTGGCCAGGCGGGCATCGATCTTGGGCGACAGCATGCACTGGCCACGCTCCATGGCCAGTGGATCATCACGCAGTGGGATCTCCGTATCCATGAAAGCTTTTTGGTAGTGTGCAGGGGGCACAAAATCCTCACGGCGCAGGGTGTGCAGGGCCTCCAACAGCGCTGGATGCTGCACGTTCCAAGGGCGGATCTGCTGCTCCACCATGTTATAGCGCGCATGCTCGGTGGCATCGCTATGGTCAACCAGGCTGTTCAAAGGCAAATTCATGACACTCTTTCGCTAGAAAACTGAGATGGTGGGCAAGCCGCACACAGCGGGCATAAGCAACCGATTCTAAAAGCCCTACACGTCCGAAAAAACAAAAGGCAAAAGGCGGTGGGCTGTGGTAAATCAGTCACCCTGAGCGTGCTGCACGGCCAGTGCGTGCAGTTGGGGGTGGGCCCGGGTCAACCTGCTCAAGATTTCGCGTGCTTCGGCCAAATAGGCACTGGCTTGCGCCGGATCGTGCAGCGCAATAAATCGGCAATTACTGATCAGGTCGGCGCACTTGATGCTCTGTATCCACGCAGGCGCACCGGCCAGCCGGGCGCGTTTGGCATCGCGGCGCTGCTCGGGGCTGCCCACCTCGGTGTCCGACAGCAGCAGCACCGCAGCCGAAACCTGGGGGCCAAACTGCGCTTGCAGCACCTGCGGCGCAATGTGCTGCGACTCAATGCAGTCGTGCAGCCAGGCAGTAGCCAGCAGGGTGTCGGCATCGACATCGGCCTGCGCCCATGCCATGCAGGCAGCTACGCCCGCCACTTCGGACAGGTGGCTGGCATAGGGCGTACGCCGATCGTCGCGTGTTTGTGCCGCATGCACGCGCAGGGCAAACGCCATGGCTTGTAGAGCGGCACCTGTGGCCGCTCCCTGCAGACCATCGTGCATACGGGGGCTCATTTCTTGCCGCCCAGCAACGTCCCCAGCGCGCCGCGCAGCAGCTGTCCTGCGGCGCGGTTCAGCATAGAGCGCGCTTGGGATTTGACGACGCTTTGCACCAAGCCGTCGCGCTTGCCGCCGCGTGGGCCAGTGCTGCCAAACAAGAAATCGTTCAACGTCTGCGCTAGGCCCGATGCGGCGTTGCCTTCTGTCGCCTGGCCGTTGGGCAGCGTGGCGGAGTTGGCGCGGTCGCGCAAAATTTCAAAGGCCGATTTACGATCCACCATGGCTTCGTACACCCCGGCAACCAGCGATTTCTGGAGCAGTTCTTGGCGTTGTGCCGCGGTAATCGGGCCAATCTGACTGCCAGGAGGAGCTACAAACGCACGCTGGGTAACGTTTGGACGGCCTTTTTCATCTAAAAAGCTCACCAGTGCTTCGCCTACAGCTAGCTCTGTAATAGCGGCCTCGATGTCCAGATGGGGGTTGGGACGCATGGTCTGCGCCGTGGCCTTCACCGCTTTTTGGTCACGCGGCGTAAAGGCGCGCAGGGCATGCTGGACCCGGTTGCCCAGCTGGGCGAGCACGCTGTCGGGAATGTCGGTGGGCACCTGGGTCACGAAGTACACGCCCACGCCTTTGGAGCGGATCAGGCGCACCACCAGCTCAATGCGTTCGATCAGCACTTTGGGCGCGTCGTTGAACAGCAGATGGGCCTCGTCAAAAAAGAAAGCCAGCTTGGGTTTGTCCAGGTCGCCCACTTCGGGCAGACGCTCGTACAGCTCAGACAGCAGCCACAGCAAAAAAGTGGAGTACAGGCGGGGTGCCTGCATCAGTTGGTCGGCTGCCAAGATATTGACCACGCCCCGCCCCTGAGCGTCGGTCTGCATGAGATCGTCGACGTTGAGCATGGGCTCGCCAAAAAATGCTGCCCCCCCTTCGGTTTCGAGCTGTAGCAAACCCCGCTGGATGGCGCCCACACTGGCAGCCGAAATGTTGCCGTAGTCGGTGGTGAACTGGCGTGCGTTGTCACCCACGTACTGCAGCATGGCACGCAGGTCTTTCAAATCTAGGAGCAGCAAGCCGTTGTCGTCCGCCACTTTGAAGACGATGTGCAGCACGCCCATCTGCGTGTCGTTGAGTCCCAGCATGCGCCCGATGAGTAATGGCCCCATGTCGGAGATCGTGGCGCGCACTGGGTGGCCCTGTTTGCCAAATACGTCCCACACCTGCGTGGGGCAAGCCACGGATTCAGGTAGCGGCACACCGCGCTCGGTCAGGATGGCGACCATCTTGGCGCCGATGCCGCCGCTTTGGCTGATGCCACTTAGGTCGCCCTTGATGTCGGACATAAAGACCGGCACCCCTACCAGCGAGAGGCTTTCGGCCATCTTCTGCAAGGTCACGGTCTTTCCAGTGCCGGTGGCGCCTGTAATCAAGCCGTGACGATTGGCCAGATGGCTTAGTAAAGCGTGGGCGCCTTGCGGGTTGTAGGCAATAGGCAGCTGTAAGGCCATATGGGGTTTTCCTCTCGCAGGGTGGTCTGGCAAACGTAGAATCCAAGGTTCCCGAGATTAAACCAAGACAAAAAGGAATTCTTGTGGCAGGACACAGTAAATGGGCCAACATCCAGCACCGCAAAGGTCGCCAGGATGAAAAGCGTGGCCGTATCTGGACGCGCATTATTCGTGAAATCATGGTTGCTGCGCGCCAAGGCGGTGCCGATTTGGATGCCAACCCACGCCTGCGCTTGGCCGTAGAAAAAGCCAAGGCAGCCAATATGCCGGCCGACAATATCAAGCGCAATATCGACAAGGCCACGGGCAACCTAGAGGGTGTGACCTACGAAGAGATCCGCTATGAAGGCTATGGCATCGGCGGCGCGGCCATCATTTTGGACACGATGACCGACAACCGCGTGCGCACTGTGGCGGAAGTGCGCCATGCGTTTAACAAATACGGCGGCAATATGGGCACCGAGGGTTCGGTGGCATTCCAGTTTAAGCATGTGGGTCAGCTGATTTTTGCCCCTGGCACCAGCGAAGACCAAGTGATGGAAACCGCCTTGGAGGCTGGCGCTGAAGACGTACTGACCGATGCCGATGGCGTGGTAGAGGTGCTCACTGCCCCAGCCGACTTTGAAGCCGTAAAAAAAGCCCTGGAAGCCGCAGGCCTGACGCCCGAGATGGCCGAGGTAACCATGCGCGCGGAAAACACCATTGCCTTAGAAGGCGATGATGCCGAGCGCATGCAAAAGCTGCTGGACATTCTGGAAGACCTAGACGACGTACAAAACGTTTATCACAACGCAGAATTATGAAAATACTTGTTATAGGCGGCGGTGGCCGCGAGCACGCGCTGGCATGGAAGCTGGCGCAATCTCCCAAAGCCACCAAGGTGTTTGTGGCCCCGGGCAATGGCGGAACTGCGCTGGCCGGTGGCAAGCTGGAAAACTTGGCGATCTCCGACGTGGTGGCATTGCGTGAATGGGCGCAGGCCGAGAAAGTCGGGCTGACCGTGGTCGGCCCCGAAGCCCCCTTGGCTGCTGGCGTGGTCGATGAATTCCGCGCCCATGGTCTGAAAATTTTTGGCCCAACCAAGGCGGCAGCGCAGCTGGAAAGCTCTAAGGCTTTCTCCAAAGCGTTCATGCAGCGCCATGGCATTCCCACGGCAGCGTACGACACCTTCACCGATCCGGTGGCCGCACACGCCTACATCGACAAACTGGGAGCGCCGATTGTCATCAAGGCCGATGGCTTGGCCGCAGGCAAAGGCGTGGTGGTCGCCATGACGCTGCAAGAGGCCCATGATGCCGTGGACTTCATGCTGGTGGACAACAAGTTCGGCGTGCAGCACAACGCAGGCGGCGCGCGCGTGGTGATTGAAGAGTTCTTGGTTGGCGAAGAGGCCAGCTTCATCGTGCTGGTGGACGGCAAGAACGTCTGCGCCCTGGCGACCAGCCAGGATCACAAGCGTCTGAAAGATGGCGACGAAGGCCCCAATACCGGCGGCATGGGCGCGTATTCACCAGCCCCCGTGGTCACGGCCGATGTGCATGCCCGCGCCATGCGCGAGATCATTCTGCCCACGGTGCGGGGCATGGAAAAAGATGGTGTGCCTTTCACCGGGTTCCTATACGCCGGGCTGATGATCGATGCCCAGGGTCACCCCAAGACGCTGGAATTCAACACCCGGATGGGCGACCCCGAAACCCAGCCCATCCTGATGCGCATGAAAACCGATTTGGTGGATGTGCTGCTGGCAGCCACCGATGGTCGCCTCGATCAAGTCGAACTGGAATGGGATCGC
This sequence comes from Comamonas sp., assembly GCA_028690035.1. Classification (GTDB taxonomy): domain Bacteria; phylum Pseudomonadota; class Gammaproteobacteria; order Burkholderiales; family Burkholderiaceae_C; genus Comamonas. The sequence continues at coordinate 106,943 of JAQVCA010000006.1, forward strand.
CGCACGGCGCTGGGCGTGGTCATGGCTGCAGCGGGTTATCCCGAAGCGCCGCGCAAGGGCGATCTGATCACCGGGTTGCCCGCTGAAGCGGACGATGCCATGGTGTTCCACGCTGGCAGCCAGCTCGATGCCGAGGGCAAGCCCCGCACCAGCGGCGGACGTGTGCTGTGCGTGACGGCTCTGGCCGATAGCGTGCGCCAGGCCCAGCAGCGTGTGTACGACGTGACGCGCGGCATCCAGTTTGACGGCATGCAATACCGCCGCGACATTGGCCATCGCGCCGTCAAGGGCTGACATGACGGTGGCAAACAGCGACAACGTGCGCGCGTATTTGTTGGGCCTGCAAGAGCGCATCACCGCTGCGCTGGAGCAGGTGGAAGGCGCACAGGGCCAGCGCTTTGTGCGCGATGCCTGGCACAAAGGCCCGCAAGAACGCCTGCAGGGCGATGGCGTGACCAAAATTCTGGAACGCGGTCGCGTGTTTGAGCGCGCCGGTTGTGGCTTTTCCCATGTGCGTGGGGCGCAGTTGCCGCCTTCGGCCACCCAGCATCGCCCCGAGCTGGCCGGTGCGCCGTTTGAGGCCATGGGTGTGTCGCTGGTGTTCCACCCGGTCAACCCCTATGTGCCTACGGTGCACATGAATGTGCGCATGATCCGTGCGCAAGCGCCCGGACAGGAGGCAGTGTCCTGGTTTGGTGGCGGCATGGATCTGACGCCGGTGTATGGCTTTGATGAAGATGCTATTCATTTTCATAGCACCTGCCGCAACGCCTTGGCGCCTTTTGGCGCAGATTTGTATCCACGTTTCAAAACCTGGTGCGACGAGTATTTCTACCTCAAGCACCGCCAAGAGCAGCGCGGCATTGGCGGCATTTTCTTTGACGACTTTGCCGAGCTGGGCCAAGAGCAAGGCTTTGCCATGCTGCAAAGCGTGGGCGATGCTTTTTTAGATGCCTACCTGCCGATCGTGGAAAAACGCCGTGCGCTGCCTTATGGCGAGCGCGAAGTCGATTTCCAGCGCTATCGCCGTGGGCGCTATGTCGAGTTCAATCTCGTCTGGGACCGTGGCACGCACTTTGGACTGCAATCGGGCGGGCGCACCGAGTCGATTCTGCTGTCCATGCCGCTGCACGCCAATTGGAGCTACCAGCGCCAAGACCCGCCGGACAGCCCTGAGGGCCAACTGCTGACGCAATACCTCGTGCGCCGCGACTGGATTAGCGCCTAAACCTATAATTTTTCGCCTTGGTACTTGCCGGTGCCAAGGCATTTTTACCTGACCTGACTTTTTTCGGGGTGCTTGCCACCCCTTTGCCTGATGAGCACCACCACCCAAGACACCGCCGCCAAAAAAGACCTGACCAAACTGCAACGCGCCATCATCGATGGTCTGGAAGATGTGAAGGCGCACGATATCCAGGTGTTTGACACCGAGCACCTGACCCCGCTGTTTGAGCGCGTGATCCTGGCCACGGGCACGTCCAGTCGCCAGACCAAGGCCATTGCCAGCAGCGTGCGCGATGCCGTCAAGCAGGCCGGTTTTTCCGTGCCGCGCCACGAAGGCGAGGACAACGGTGAGTGGATCATCGTGGACTGCAACCAGTGCGTGGTGCATATCATGCAGCCGGCCATCCGCCAGTACTACCGCTTAGAAGAAATCTGGGGTGAGAAAGCCGTACGCGTCAAACTGGGCAGCACCAAAGTGTCCAAACGCACGGCTTCGGAAGATGCCAGCGCAGAAACTGCTGCTCCAGCCACCGTCGCCGCCAAAAAACCGGGCGTGAAGCGCGCTGCGGGTGCTGCAGCCAAAAAAGCGCCTGCCGAAAAGGCCAGCGCCGCAGCTGGCACCACGGCGCGCAAGACTGCCGCCAAGAAAACTGCGGCCACGGGCAGCAGCACCGCCACGGCGCGCAAAACGCCTGCGCGTAAAACAGCCGCCCCCCAGGCCGACGCCCATGTGCCCACCGTGGTCATTAAACCCACTACGGCCCGTGGCGCGGCGAAGAAGCCGGGTGCCGTGCGCGCGGCTGCGACCAAGAAGGCATGAGGCTGTTCATCGTCGCCGTTGGGCAGCATGTGCCCGACTGGGCGCAGACGGCCTACGACGACTATGCCAAGCGCTTTCCACCTGAACTCAAGGTGGAGCTCAAAGCGGTCAAGACCGAGCCGCGCAGCTCCAAGACGCTGGCCACGCTCTACGCGGCCGAGCGCAAGCGCATTGAAGCGGCCATCCCCAAAGGATGCCGCATCGTGGTGCTCGATGAGCGCGGCACTGCGCTGCGCACGCAGGATCTGGCGCAGCGCCTCAAGCACTGGCAGCTGGAGGGCGACGATATGGCCCTGGTGATCGGTGGCCCCGATGGGTTGGAGCCAGAGTTCAAACAAGCGGCGCACGAGCGCATCCGTCTGTCCGACCTGACTTTGCCGCACGCCATGGTGCGTGTGCTGCTCATTGAGCAGCTGTACCGGGCCTGGTCGGTGAACGCGGGCCACCCGTACCATCGCGAATAAATTTTTATAAAAAGTGAGCTGTAAGCGCTGATTGCATATGGGTTTCAAGGCTAAAAGCCTATAAATCCCTTGCATAACAAGCGCGTGCAGCTATTTATTTTCATAAGCTACCGATGTCGTCCTGGATTTACCTCGCTTCCCAAAGCCCTCGGCGCAGCCAGTTGCTGCAGCAGTTGGGCATCGCCCATGAGCTGTTGCTGGCCGATGCCGACGAGGATGCCGAAAGCCTGGAGGCGGTGCTGCCGGGCGAAGCGCCGGTGGACTATGTGCAGCGCGTCACGCGCCTCAAGCTCGATGCTGCCGTTTTGCGCCACGCGCGCCGCGCGGCACGGCCTGCGCCGATTTTGTGTGCCGATACCACGGTGGCTTTGGGCGCTCAGATTCTGGGCAAGCCCGTAGATGCCGACGATGCGGCGCGCATGCTCACCCAACTGGCAGGGCAAGAGCACCAAGTCTTTACGGCAGTGGCCCTGGCCAGTGGCACGCGCCAGTGGTCGGCGCTGTCGGTGTCGCAGGTGCGTTTTGCGGCCATGACATCGGCACAGATTGCGGCGTATGTCGCTTCGGGTGAACCGATGGGCAAAGCCGGCGCGTATGGGGTGCAGGGCTTGGCAGCGGCGCATATTGCCCACATTGCGGGCAGCTACAGCAGCATCATGGGCTTGCCGCTGTTTGAGACGGCGCAGCTGCTGCGCGAAGTGGGCGTGCTACAGCCCTGAGCGTGCAGGGCCGATGGGGGCCGACGGGTCGAGCGCATATCAAGTACACAGGCTGCGCGGACACAGATCCAGTGCATACCCTGCCAAGGTGTCGCCCACGGCGCTGCAACCAGCGGCGGTCTGCTGGTGCAGCGTACCTCTGACCGGGCCGGGCGCGCTCATGAAACCTTGGGTGGCTTGCTGCTCGCCGCTGTCGAACATCAGCGTGCGCTCGGGCCAGCGCAGCGCTGCCAATTGCAGTTGCTCGGTGGGGCGGTCGTGCTTGCGTGCTTGGGCCCGCGCGCCCACCGAGTAATCGATACAGAACACATTGCGCCGCTGGCCGTGCCAGGCAAAGGGCGCCACATCAGCAAACAAGCCTTCCTGCGTGGCGTGGTGTGCCTGGGTACTGCGCCAATAGTGGCCCATGACAACGGCGGGCGCTTCGGTGTAGTGCTCCCACCAGGCTTGACGCTGCACAAAACGCCATTTGTTACCTGCAAAGAATGGCGCAGTGGCTGGGTCTTCCAACCCGCAGGTGAGTACCTTGAGGGGGTTGTAGGTGGATTTGTTGAGCTCGTTGTCGCAGTGCGCCTGCAAGAAGGGCGGGCGCTGCGTACCGTCTTCCAGGCTGTGCGGCCAGAGCGTTTGTTCTTCCTGCATGCGCTGTGCGATATGGCTGGCCAGCGCGGCTTGGTTGGCTTCTTCTTCCCAGGCGTCATAGGCTGCACGGGCACTGCCCAGGGGTTTGCGTCTTGCCTGGGCAATCGCCGCAGTGTTCCAGGCGGCGTGGATTACGCGCAGATCCTCGCGCTCAAGCGCCAGAGGCAGGTCGCTGAGAAAACGCACAATGCTGGCACGCTCAGCGGCATCGTGCGGGCGGGCAAAACCGGGGTATTTGCGCAGGTCGCTTTGCAGCCGGGCGTCAAAAAACCACCCCGACCCATCTTTGGGATCTTGGCGCAGCAGGTTGATTTCGTGGTTGCCCAAGATGGCTACGGCTTTGCCGGTTTGCACCAGCTGGCGCACCAGCCCCACAACGCCAGGGCTATCGGGCCCACGGTCAACGAAATCGCCGACAAACACCAAGGTGCGACCCTGCGGGTGCTTGCCACGAGAGTCGTAGCCCAGATGGCGCAGCAGATGCAGCAAGGGTTGCAGCTCGCCGTGGATGTCACCAACGATATCCAGCGGCCCCGGGGGCAGAGGTTGTATCAGACTCATGGCAAGCAAGGCCGTGTTGCACGCAGACACTCGTCTGGTGGACGACCCTGAAATGGGTTAATGTTGCAGTGCAGCATAACCGTTTTCCTGTCCTTATAGTGGATAAGGGTAGAGAAAAACATGCGGGCTCTTTTGGAATTGCAAGAATGCTGCGTGGGCGGTCTGCAAAGGCAAGGATCGTGCGGTCTCTGGACGGGGTGGTGTCCAGTCTTTTGGTGGCATGTCGTCCAAGTTGCCGCAGAATGCCCTGCTTCTGCTGATCGATGTGCAGGGCCAGATCTGCCACCCAGGTATCTGCCATGGTCCCAGCGCAGGCGCGAGAACGTACGTGCCTAACGCAAAGGTGTGTGGCATAGAGCACTTTTTGGTCAAACTTCTGGAGATTCCAGTTGCAGCAGTTGCAGCAAATGTATTTGGAGCTGTTCCCAGGTGGCCAGCGCGATGGCTGGGTTGCCTGTACTGGCCTGTGCTTCCAACTCGCGAGCAAGTTGGGCGGGCAGGGGATGGCCCAGCAGGGTCAGTACCGATTTCAGGTTGTGCGCCAAATGCCGCAGCGCGATCCAGTCGCCAGCTTGGGCTGCACGCTGGCCTTCGACCAGGTCGTGCGCAAATTGTTGCAGGCAGGTGTGCTGGTAGGCGGCAAACAGGGTATGTCGGTCACCAAAAAAATGGTAGATATGCTGGCGCTGTGCCGTATCGGTGCTCAGGGGCGTAGTAGGGGTGCTTGGCTGCTGCGCCAGCGCCTGCACGACACAATCTTGCAATTGCTCCATAGTGACGGGTTTGTGCAGCACTTGCCAGACGCCACTGCGGCGCAGCGTTGGCTCCATCGTGGGATCAATGCCTCCACTGAACATCACCACCCGTGGCACGGGCCCTGCCCAGGCCGTTGGGCTAGCGTTCAGCTCTACGCACAAGGTGGCGGCGGAGCCGTCGGGCAGCTGCATATCGCTCAGCAACAGGGCCACGGACTGGGTGCGTAGCAGGTGGCGTGCTTGGGCGAGATTGCTGCTGCAGTGCAGCTGCACAGGCAAATCCTCTAGCGCCAGTTGGACAAAATGCTGCATGAAGGGGTCATCCTCCAACAGCAGCACGGATGGGAGAGAGGTCATGCCAAGGCGAGGGCTTGCTGGATATGCGCGGGCAGCTCTTGTACCAAGCGTGGTTTGTGTACGACGGGTAGGTCACAGAGGGCAAATGCGTAGGGCGCCCGCTGTGCTTCATCCAGGGATGTGACCACGATCAGGCGCGTGTTCTGAAACTGTGGGTGGTTGCGCAGGCGGCTGATCAAGGTGGCACCATCAATGCCGGGCAGCAGGATATCCACCAGCAGCAGCTGGGGCTGGAGCAATCCCGCCATGGCCAGGCCCACGATACCGTCTTCCGCCACATGCACATCCACTTGGGGGAAGTCATGCTCCAGCAGCATGCGCACCAAGTGTTGAAAATGCACAGAGTCTTCGATCAGCAGTACTTTGGGGCGTTCGCGAGGAGTCTGCGTGGGGATGGTAGACGGCGCTGTACTGGCCAGGTCGCTGCGTTGTGTTAGCCACTGTTGCACCGATGCGCGCGCAATGCGCCGGTGCCCACCGGGGGTTTTCCAAGCCTGCAGCTCGCCACGATCGACCATCAACTGCACCGAACGCACGGCCAAGCCCAGCACTTTGGCCACTTCCCGGGTGCTACATTCTTCCGCCAAGGCGTTTACCAGAGCAAATGTCATGCGCTCAAGCTCCTGTGCTTTAGGCAGTCAGCGTGTCAAGCGCAGGCTGGTTGGCGGTGATGGCAGCCTGCCATAAATCGTCCAGGTCGCTGAAGTGCCAGTTGTCCGGGTCTTCGCGCGCCACGATCTGCTCTTGTGCATCGGTGCTCAGATCCAGCAGCAGGGGCGGGTCAATGCGCTGCTGGCGCTGCGTGTCGTAAAAGCACACCACCTGAGGAGTGAGCAGCTTGTTTTCTGAAAGCGCAAACACCAAGGCCAAGCGGCCCGAGTGCAGACGCAGCAGGCTACCCACCGGATAAACCCCCAGCGTCTTCACAAATGCCGAAAACAGCCGCCCATCCAGGTGTGGGCCGCACCACTGTGCCATGCGCTGCAGGGCAATGGCTGGCGACCAGCCACTCTTGTACGGGCGGTTGGAGGTGATGGCATCGTACACATCGCAAATGGCGGTCATGCGCGCCATGAGGTGCAGGTGCGGGGCGTTCAATCCGTGCGGGTAGCCCTTGCCATCCAAGCGCTCGTGGTGGTGCAGACAGGCATCCAGCACCTCGATGTCGTTGATGCTTTCTAAGAGCAGCTCATACCCCTGCTGCGGGTGCTGCTTCATATGCGCAAACTCTTCATCGGTCAGGGCGCCGGGCTTGTTCAGGATGTCCGGGTTGGTAAAGGCCTTGCCCATGTCGTGCAACAAGCCAGCCAGGGCCGCACGCTTGACTTGCTGTGATGGCAAGCCCAGCTGGTTGGCCAAGGCCACCATCAAGGCGCTGACGGCCACCGAATGCATATAGGTATAGGTATCGGCGCTCTTGAGTCGCGCCACACTGAGAAAAGCCGCAGGGTGCCGCTCAACCGATTGCTGGATCTGCTCGGCCAGTAATTCAGCCTGCTCAGGCTGAATGGCGCGGCCCATGCGTGCCTCGTGGAACATTTGTGTCACCGCCGCTTGCGCCAGTTTGCACTGCTGGCGTGCGTGTTCGATGTCCTGGTGCCACGTCTGCTCGGAGGGTATCTCGTCGATGGAGGCCACTGGGGCCGGGGGCGTGTGCTCTGGTGCGCTAGGCGCAACGTCCAAGACATCCAGGCCACGTGCCACATCGATCCACAGGCTGGTAATACCGCTGGACTGCAGGCGCTGCAGATCAGCACTGCTCTTGAGCAAAAAACTGTTCTTCCAGAATCCGTGGTTCAGCCACGAACCATCCAGCGCATGGACATACATGCCAAGACGCAATTGAGAACAGGTAATGTGCTTTAACATCAACAAACCTTTTACAGGATGTACTGGGGTAAATACTGATGCATAGTGTATCAAAAATATCATTTTTGAATCTATTTTTTCCTCTAGAGCATGAATGCATCATTTTTTTGTCACAATCTGCCGCTGTAGCGACAATTTTTCCATCTTTTGTCTAGTGGGCTTGCGGTATGGTGCGAGCTTTTGCGTCGTTGGAGACAAACAAAATGACACAGATCCCCGAGCTGCTGTGCGAAGTGCGCGGCCAAGTTGGCTGCATTACCCTCAACCGCCCCAAGGCACTCAACGCGCTATCGCTAGAGATGGTGCGAGGCCTGCTGGCGCAGCTACTGGCCTGGCGTGACGATCCGCAGGTACTGGCCGTCGTGGTGCGCGGCAGCAACAAGGAAGGCCCCTTTGGGCATTTCTGTGCCGGTGGCGACATCCGCTTTCTGTACCAGGCGGTACACAGCGGCAACCCGCAGGTCGAGGATTTCTTCACCGAGGAATACACGCTCAACCACCTCATCTTCAGCTACCCCAAGCCCTACATTGCCTTCATGGATGGCGTGGTCATGGGCGGTGGCATGGGGATCAGCCAAGGCGCCAGCCTGCGCATCGTGACCGAGCGTTCCAAGCTGGCCATGCCCGAGACTCTGATTGGCCTGTTCCCCGACGTGGGCGGCGGCTACTTTCTGGCACGCTGCCCCGGCCATGTGGGCGAATGGCTGGGCCTGACCGGCGAAAGTCTGGGCGCCACCGAGGCCATTGCCTTTGGCCTGGCCGATGCTTACCTGCCTGCTGCCGCACAGGTCGCACTGTGGGAGGCGCTGGGCACACAGTCGTTTGCCGATGGCGCTGCCGTGCAAGCCTTCATCAAGGCGGCCACCCAAGCCCAGGGGCCCGATGCCGTGCGCGACACCAGCGCGATCGACCGCGTGTTTGCTTTGGGCAGTGTGCAGGCCATCATCGATACCTTGGAGGCCAACACCGATAGGGACATCGACAGCGACTGGGCGCACAGCACCGCGCAGGCGTTGCGCAAACGCTCCCCGCTGCTGCTGCATGTGGTGCTGGAGCAAATCCGGCGCGCGCGCACCATGGGCATGGCTGACGATCTGCGCATGGAGCGCGATTTGGTGCGCCATTGCTTTTTTCTGCGTCCTGGCGCCAGCGAGACGATGGAGGGCATTCGTGCTCTGGCCATCGACAAAGACCAAACCCCACGCTGGAATCCGGCGCGCATCGAAGAGGTCAGCGAAGCCGCCTGGCGCGCCTTTTTTGTCAGCCCCTGGCCAGCGCACAGCCACCCGTTGGCCCAGCTGCGCGATTGAACCTGCATCCTCATCAGACTTTTATAAATTTAAGAGCATCTACCGCTTGTATTAACTGGATTTCAGCCATAAAAGTGGCTGAAATCCTTTTTTAAAAAGCGCTAAGCGCTATATTTTTAATATAAGCGCACCGCCACGCTACAGCGTTCTCACACAGTCACGTCACCGCATGCCTGCATCAGCTTCCCCTTCTCTTTCATCCACACCACCGACCGATGACGGTGGTTTTTTTCAGCACCACGGCATTTGGGCGCCGGGCGTGCGCACGTTTCGCCAGATGCGTTTCACCACCAAGGCGCATTGCATTTCCATCGCCTTCATGCTGCCCATGCTGGCACTGGTGGCGTGGTTGCTGAAAGCCGAATACGACACCACGCTGCTTGAGCGCCAGGCGGCTACGCGCCAGCATGTCGAAATCGCCCACGGGCTGCTGACTTGGGCACACGCACAAGAAACCAGTGGCACCCTGACGCGTGAGCAAGCGCAAGCGCAGGCGCTGCAAGCGATCGGGCAGCTGCGTTACGACGAGCAAGAGTATTTTTGGATCAACGATATGCACCCGCGCATGGTGATGCATCCGTTTGCGCCTCAGCTCAATGGGCAGGAGCTGAGCAATTACCAAGACCCCAATGGCCTGCCACTGTTCCAAACGATGGTGGAGCTGGTGCGCAGCCAGGGCAAGGGCTTTGTGCATTACCAGTGGACGCGCCCCGGTCAGCAGACGGCGGTGGACAAAGTCTCCTACGTGCAGGGTTTTGCTCCCTGGGGCTGGGTGATCGGCTCGGGCATCTATGTGGACGATGTCGAGGCCGCTTTTGTGCGCCAGGCCGGCTGGGTAGTGACCTGTGTGCTGCTTACTATGGCATTGGGTGGCTATTTGTTCTTCAGCTTCTACCGCGTCATGGACGGCGGTCTGCGTGAGACCAGGCGCCACCTGCGCGCCATGACGAAGGGCGACCTGACCACCAGCCCGTCACCGTGGGGCAAGGATGAAGCAGCACAGCTGATGATTGAGCTGCATGAAATGCAGGAGTCGCTGCGTTCCATGGTGTGGCAGGTGCGCGGCTCTAGCGATGAAATCCTGCATTCGGCCCAGGAAATTGCCAGTGGCTCACTCGATTTGTCGCGGCGCACGGAGCACGCAGCGGCCAATCTGCAGGAGTCGGCCTCGGCCATGGAGGAGATCGCCTCGACCGTTGCACACAACACCGACTACACCCAGCAAGCGGCGCAGCAGGCCCACCACAATGCCAGCTCTGCCCAGCAAGGTGGCCAGGTGATGGAGCAGGTGATAGGCACGATGGATGGCATTCACCAAGCGTCCAACAAGATTGCCGACATCATTGGCACCATCGACAGCATTGCCTTTCAGACCAATTTGCTGGCCTTGAATGCCGCTGTCGAGGCGGCACGCGCTGGCGAGCAGGGCAGGGGCTTTGCAGTGGTCGCTGCTGAGGTGCGCAACTTGGCCGGGCGCAGTGCCGATGCGGCCAAGCAGATCAAGCAGTTGATCAACGACAGCGTGTACAAAATCGAGGGCGGTACCGTGGTCGTGCGCCAGGCGGGGCAGAGCATCGGTGAGATTGTGTCCTCGTCCCAGCAGGTCAATCACTTGCTCAATGAGGTCGCCTCCGGGGCACGCGAGCAAAACCAAGGCATCGCGCAAATTGGCCAGTCTCTGCACGATCTAGACCGTATGACGCAGCAAAACGCCGCCTTGGTCGAGGAAACCGTGGCCGCCGCCGCCGCCATGCGCGATCAGGCGCATACGTTGGCCCAGGCCGTGGCGCGCTTTCAGATGCCCCAATCGATGGCACGGCAAACCACGCTGGCTGTAGGCCAGCACAGCACAGAGAGTCTCAATGTGGACGCTGCTGTGGTGGTAACGCCAGGCAGCACCAACCACTTCAATTTTGATCAGGCCATTGATGCACACCGTGCCTGGAAGGTCAAATTGCGTCAGGCGATTGCCCACCAAGAAACCTTGGATGCCAACACCATCTGCCGCGACGACCGTTGTCCTTTGGGGCAATGGCTGCATGGCGCTGGTGGTCGCCGCTGGGGCGCGCAACCTATCTTTACGCAGCTGCTCGACAAGCATGCCCAATTCCACCAGACCGCAGGCGGCGTGGCGCGCACTATCAATGCTGGCCAATACCGCGAGGCAGAAACGCTGATCAGTGCAGGCTCTGCGTTCTCAGACGTTTCCCTGGAAGTCACCACCTTATTGACCCAAGCCAAGCGCACCTTGGTAGGCAGCTAAGACAGATCAGATGATCTGAAGCACAGTCATTCAGACCCGCTATATGCAGCGGGTTTTTTATTTATCGATGTCTTGCAATGCTTGCTGCACGATGGGGCGCAGGTCTTGCAGCATTTCTGTCGCCACGGCGCCCATCAGCACAGGCAGCTGCTTGTGCACCAGGGCAGCGATTCTGGTTTCGATGATGCTCTGCACCTGCGCCATCAGCTTTTCTTCCAGTTGCTGCAACTGCGCGGTGTGAACAGGGATGGCGCCTGCGCCCGCCCGCAGTTCCACGCTGGCTGCTGGCAGCTCAGCGCTGGGCGTGACGGGCTCATCCGCGACCACCTGGGTCAGGGTTGGCACAAAACGCGGAGGTTGTCGCTGGGGATAGGAGCTCATGGGATGGGTGGAGATATGGAATCGTGATACTGCAGGTGATAGCCCTGCGCCTGGTACTGGCGCCAAAGTTCACGTGCTTGCTGCACTCGGTCAGGCTGGCCAGTGTCCACAATTTCGAACATGCGGCGATAGCCTGACGGGTCGATGCTGCCATGACTGCCCATGTGGATCAGGATGTCTTGGACAGGGACTGCGCGCGGATCCTGGCTCAGGCGGATGCCTGACAGGGCCTGCACCTGTAGCGCATCCCAGTCGGTGGCATGGGCCAGAAAATCGGTCGGAGCCAGCTGCCACAGCATGCGCGACACAGAGCGCAGCGCCTGCTCATTGCCGACAATGCACAGGTGCGGTGTCTGGCGCGCAGCCTTGCGCGCCAGACGACACACATAGCCGAGCACATCGCCCGACACAAGGTGAAAATCCACCTGCATGAAGAATGGGCCAGCTTTATTTCTTGGCAGCCGTTTTTTTGCTTCCGGCTTTTTTGGGGCCCGGCTTGGCTTCGGGGGCCACGGCTTGCTGGCCGAGCAGATACTGCACCAGCAGCCCCACCGGCCTGCCCGTAGCCCCTTTGGCCTTGCCCTCTTTCCAAGCCGTACCGGCGATGTCCAGGTGCGCCCAGCGCGCATCGCCCACAAAGCGCTGCAAGAATTTGGCTGCGGTGATCGAGCCAGCGGCGCGCCCGGCCACATTGCCCATATCGGCAAAGTTGGACTTGAGGCCTTCGGCGTAGTCTTCGTCCAGGGGCATGCGCCAGCACAGGTCTTGTGCAGCTTCCCCAGCCTGCTGCAGTTCCTGGGCCAGCGTGTCGCAGCTGGCGTACAGACCGCTGCGCACGCCGCCCAGGGCAATGACGCAGGCGCCTGTCAGGGTGGCGATGTCGATCAGCGTGCTGGGCGCAAAGCGCTTGGCGTAGCTCAGCGCATCGCACAGCACCAGACGGCCTTCGGCGTCGGTGTTCAAAATTTCGATGGTCTGGCCATCCATGCTGGTGATGACATCGCCGGGCTTGACCGCACCGCCATCGGGCATGTTCTCGCAGGCAGGAATCAGACCCACCACGTTGATCTGGGGCTGCAGCTCGGCCAGTGCTTGGAACACCCCCAGCACGCTGGCAGCACCGCACATGTCGAACTTCATCTCATCCATGGCGGCAGCGGGCTTGAGGCTGATGCCCCCCGTATCGAAGGTGATGCCCTTGCCTACCAAGACCACGGGCGCCTGCGCCTTGCCCGCGCCCTGGTAGTGCAGCTCAATGAACTGCAGCGGCTCTTTAGAGCCCTGGGCCACTGCCATGAAGGCATGCATGCCCAGCTTGGCCACATCCTTGGGGCCGTGGATCTTGCAGCTCATCTGGGGGGCTTGTGCCAAGGTCTGCGCGGCCTTGGCCAGATCGGTGGGCGTGGCGTGGTTGGCTGGGCGATTGCCCCACTCTTTGGCCAGCTGCTGACCCAGAGCAATCGCCTGCCCCTGGGCAAAGGCCGTGGCCACCGCGGCTTTGTCGGGCACGGCCAGCGTGAGCTTGCCCAGCGTCAGGGGTTTGGCCTTGGATTTGGTGAGCTGGTATTGGTAGCAGGCATCGTGCAGACTTTGCACTGCGTGCGCGATATGCGCCTCTTGCACCGCTGGCAGCGCCGACAGGCACAGCACGGCATGGCGCACGCCCTCGGCCTTCAGATAGGGCGCCGCGCCCTGAATGGCATCGCGCAGTTCGCGCACACTGCCCTGCCCCACGCCCAGCAGCAGCACGCGCCGCGCCTCCACGCCGCTGGACTGGTACAGATGCAGCTGCTTGCCCGCCTCCGCAGAAAAATCTCCATGCTCCAAGGCACTGGCCAGCAAGCCTGGCAGCGTCCCCGTCCCGGCCTTGAGCGCTTCAATGCCCGTCTGTGCCACCGGCAGCAACAGCACATCGCAATGGGCGCTGGCCGCACCGGCAAGATCCAAAGTCTTCAGTTCAAAGTTCATAATCCGCGTTTTCCTTTAAAGCCAATGTTATTCGATTCATCTATACGCAAAGAGCTGGCGCGCAGCTTTGGTGCCACATTGCTGGTGCTGGTCACGGTGGTCATGACCATGATGCTCATCCGCATGCTGGGCCAGGCTGCCAAAGGGGTGATCAGTCCTTCGGATGTGCTGCTGGTCATGGGCTTTACCGTGATTGGCTACCTGCCCATGATCTTGACCCTGTGCCTGTTCATTGCCATGGTCGGCACCCTCTCGCGCATGTACCGCGACAGCGAGATGGCCATCTGGATGAGCAGCGGCCAAGGCTTGGGCAGCTTGCTGCGGCCCTTTTTGCGTTTTGCCTGGCCCATTGTGGCGGCAGTGGCTGGGCTGGCCCTGGTGGCCTGGCCCTGGAGCAACCAGCAAGTGCTGCAGCTGCGCGCACAGTTTGAACAACGCAGCGACCTGGATCGCATCGCACCTGGCGAGTTTCAAGAGTCTTCGGATGGCAGCCGGGTGTTTTTCATCGACAAAGACAGCGTCAGTCAAGAGGCCGCACGCAATGTGTTTGTCGTAGAAAGCCGCGACAACCGCCAGTTTGTTACCTCCGCGCAATCGGCCCAGGTGGAGCAGCACGGCGGCCAGCGTTTTGTGGTGCTGCACCACGGCCAGCGTGTGGAGTCGGACTTTCAGACCGGCAACACCAAGCTGACGCAGTTTGAGTCCTACCGCATCCAGCTGCGCGCTGATGAGGACGCCATCGCGCAATTCAGCACCCGCGCCATCCCCAGCTGGCAGCTGTGGGACGCCACCGAACCCACACACCGCGCCGAACTGGCTTGGCGCCTGAGCCTGCCACTGCAAGGGCTGAGCCTGATTTTTCTGGCCCTGGCGCTCACCCGCGTCAATCCCCGCGTAGGTAAAAGCAGCAGCCTGCTGCTGGCCTTGCTGGTGTTCATCGTGTATTACAACCTGCTCAACACCGGGCAAAGCTGGGTGGCTGCTGGGCGTGTAGGCATGCCGGGCTTTTTGCTGGCATTGCACGGCAGTGCTTTGCTGCTGGGGTGTGGGGGGCTGTTGCTACGCCACCACCAATACCAACTCCCCTGGTATCGGCTGCGTTTGCTGCTGCAGTTGCGCACTCGGAGGGCTGCGGCATGAAGATTTTTCGCCACCTGATCTACAAAGAAGTACTCAGCGCCGTGGCCTTTGTGTCACTGGGCTTTCTGGCACTGTTCTTCTTTTTCGACCTGCTCGATGAAATGCGCAGCGTCGGACGCATTCCGGGCTACACCCTGTCCTACGCCCTGCTGGCCGTGGCCCTGGAAGTGCCCAACCACCTGTACGAGCTGCTGCCTATCACCGTGCTGATCGGCACCATCTTTGTCATGGCGCGCTTTGCCCAAAATTCAGAATTCACCATCATGCGCGTCAGTGGCATGGGGCCATGGCTGGCGTTGCGCACCATGGTGGTGCTGGGTTTGGCGTTTGTCGTGCTCACCGGCGTGATTGGTGATTACCTGGCGCCTGCTGCCGATCGCCTGGCCTTGCAGGCCCAGTCCAAGTACCTGGGGCGCAGCAAATCGGCGGGCAGCACCGGCGCCTGGCTCAAAGAGCGCGTCGATGGCCGCACCATCGCCGTCAATGCCAGCAGCGTCGATGCCGATGGCCGATTGCAATGGGTGCGCATTTTCGAGTTCGATAGCACCGGGCGCATGCTGCAGCAAATCCACGCCGCGCGCGCCCAAGTGCAGCCCGACAGCGACCACTGGGAGCTGGCAGAAGTGCGCCGCAGCCGCTTCAGCTATGCGGGCGATGGAGCCAGCGCAAACAGTGCGCGCGAAGCCACGGGCGTGCAGCAAGAACACCTGCCCACGCTGCGCTACCCCAGCAGCATCACCGGCGACATGATGCTGGCGGCCGTACACAAGCCCGCGCACATGCCCATGCTGGAGCTGTGGCGCTTTACCCAGCACCTCAAAGCCAACGACCAATCGGCGCAGAAGTACGAAATCGAGTTCTGGCGCAAAGTCTTCTACCCCCTGAGCTGCCTGGTGATGGTGGTGCTCGCCCTGCCCTTTGCCTACCTGCATTTCCGCTCGGGCGGCATTGCCAGTTACGTGTTCGGCGGCATCATGGCCGGCATCAGCTTCTTCTTGCTCAACAACGTCTTCAGCTACGCGGGCAATTTGCAAAACTGGTCGCCCCTATGGAGTGCGGCGGCGCCAGGGTTGATTTATTCAGCGTTATCGCTGGGGGCTTTTGGCTGGCTGGTGGTGCGACAGTAAACATATAAGCAATAGATTTTTTAGAAGAATAGGTCATAATGACAAAAAGTTGTTTTTAACCATCTTCTTATGAATCTTCACCAATTTCGCTTTGTGCAAGAGGCCGTACGCCGCAACCTCAACCTGACCGAGGCGGCCAAGGCCCTGCACACCTCGCAGCCCGGTGTCTCCAAAGCCATCATCGAGCTGGAAGAAGAGCTGGGCGTGGACATCTTCGCGCGCCACGGCAAACGCCTCAAGCGCGTCACCGAGCCGGGTGAGCATGTGCTGCAAAGCATCGCCATCATCATGCGCGAGGTGAGCAACCTCAAGCGCATAGGCGAGCAGTTCAGCGCCCAGGACAGCGGCACCCTCAGCATCGCCACCACCCACACCCAGGCGCGCTACGTGCTGCCCCACGCCGTGGCCAAACTGCGCAGCAGCTACCCCAAAGTCCATATCAGCCTGCACCAGGCCACCCCGCACGAAGTGGCGCGCATGGTGCTCGAAGAGCAAGCAGAAATCGGCATGGCCACCGAATCCCTGGCCGACTACCCCGACCTGGTCACCCTGCCCTGCTACGAATGGGAGCATGTGTTGGTCGTCCCCCCCAACCACCCACTGGCAAAAAAAGAGCGCATCGGTCTTGATGACCTGGCCATCGAACCCCTCATCACCTACCACCCCTCGTTCACCGGCCGCAACAAAATTGACGCCGCCTTTAGCGCCCGCCAGCTGCATCCGCGCATCGTGCTGGAGGCCATCGACTCCGACGTCATCAAAACCTACGTGCGCCTGGGCCTGGGCGTGGGCATCGTCGCGGAAATGGCCATGCGCGAAGACCAGCTCGGCGACCTGGTTGCGCGCCCCCTGGGCCACCTGTTTGGCCAAAGCGTGGCGCGCGTGGCCTTCAAGCGCGGCGCCTACCTGCGCAACTTTGTCTATAAATTTGCCGAAACCCTGAGCGACCGCTTGAGCCGCGACCTCATCCTGCGCGCCATGCAAGGCGACGCGCACGACTACGGCCTGTAAATTTCTTTGGCTACGCACCATGTTCACCCCCAGCTTTCCCAGCCGACTGCCCCAGGTCGGCACCACCATCTTTACCGTCATGTCTGCCCTGGCGCAGCAGCACCAGGCCGTCAACCTCGGCCAAGGCTTCCCCGACTTTGATTGCGACCCGCAACTGCTGCACGCCGTCACCGACGCCATGCACGCGGGCCACAACCAATACGCCCCTATGACCGGCATCGCCGCGCTGCGCCAAGCCGTCAGCGACAAAATGCACGCCCTCTATGGCCGCCGCTACCACGCCGATAGCGAAATCACCGTCACCGCCGGGGCCACGCAAGGCATCCTCACCGCCATCTTGGCCTGCGTGCAGCCGGGCGATGAAGTCATCGTGCTCGACCCCTGCTACGACAGCTACGTGCCCAACATCGCGCTGGCCGGGGGCGTGGCCGTGCGCGTGCCGCTCACCCCCGGCAGCTTTGCGCCCGACTTCGACAAAATCGCCGCTGCCCTCACGCCGCGCACGCGCCTGCTCATCACCAACAGCCCGCACAACCCCAGTGCCACCGTCTGGAGCGACGCGCAAATGCGCCAGCTAGAAGACCTGCTCGCCCCCACCAATGTGCTGCTGCTCAGCGACGAGGTGTACGAGCACATGGTCTTTGACGGCCAGCAACACCAAAGCGCAGCGCGCTTCCCCGGCCTGGCCACGCGCGCCTTCATCGTCTCCAGCTTTGGCAAGACCTACCACGTCACCGGCTGGAAAGTGGGCACCGTCGCCGCCCCCGCCGCGCTCATGGCCGAGTTTCGCAAAGTCCACCAATTCAACGTCTTTAGCGTCAACACCCCCATGCAAGTGGGCCTGGCGCAATACATGACCAACCCCGCGCCCTACCTGGAACTGTCCGCCTTCTACCAGCGCAAGCGCGACCTGTTCCTGCAAGGCCTGCAAGCCACGCGCCTGCAGCCCCTGCCCACGCGCGGCACCTACTTTCAGTGCGTGGACATTTCTGCGGTCACCGACCTGAACGAAGCCGACTTCTGCCGCTGGCTGGTGCAAGAAATCGGCGTAGCCGCCATTCCGCTATCGGCCTTCTATGGCGATGGCTTCGACCAAAAAGTCGTGCGCTTTTGCTTTGCCAAGCAGGACGCGACCTTGCACGCAGCGCTGGAGCGACTGCAGAAGCTATAAATTTAAAAGCTGCTCGCGCTTATCTGACAAGGGTTTCATGGTTAAAAGGCTTTGAAACCCTTTGTTTTTGAGCGGTGCAAGCTATGGAAAAAGCAATCCGCTGGTTTGGCAAGCTTGTTGTCGCCGGTTGAATGCAAAAAACCACATTTTTTGCATAGATACTGCGCGTTATCCATTTCTGGCACCGCAGCAGGAGAAAGCCGCCCATGACCACCCTTTCAGAATCCCATTGGCTCCATGCCTCTTGCCGGGTGGCCTTGGCCGCCTACTTGCATGACCTGGGTAAATTTGCCGAGCGTGCCCGGCTGGACGTGCCCCGCGACGCACTGGATGCGCACAAAACCCAGTACTGCCCCTGGCACAGCACCACCCCGGGGGGCAAAAACGGCTACCACAGCCACATCCACGCGGCCTACACCGCGCTGGCGTTTGACCACATTGAGCGCCACGCCCCCAGCCTGATCCACGGCGACATGGCGCCTTTCGTCAACCGCCATCAATTGCAGGCGGGCAGCGAGGCCGATTCGCTGGTCAACGCCGCTGCTGCGCACCACCGGCCCGACACGTTTTTGCAGTGGATCATCGCCAGCGCCGACCGCCTGGCCAGCGGCTTCGAGCGCGAGGCGTTTGAGCAGTACAA
Source organism: Comamonas sp. (assembly GCA_028690035.1). Lineage (GTDB taxonomy): Bacteria > Pseudomonadota > Gammaproteobacteria > Burkholderiales > Burkholderiaceae_C > Comamonas. The sequence continues at coordinate 125,368 of JAQVCA010000006.1, forward strand.
CGCCGCCCAAGAGGGCAATGCAGACAATCCCACCGGGCGTAACCACTACCAAGCACGGCTGCTCTCATTGTTGGAGCAAGTGCAAATCGACGGTGCCGACAAAAGTCACAGCCTCAAGAGTCTGCAATGGCGCTACCCGCTCAAGGCCTTGTCGCCGCAAGCCATCTTCCCGCAGCCGCGCGACAAATGCGAACCTGGTCAGGATGCCATCGCGCAGCAGGAATACGCCGCCCTGTGGCAGCAGTTTTTGCAGGCCCTGCAAGCCATTCCCGCCGCGCACCGCAGCCAATGGCCGCTGTGGCTAGACCATTTCGACACCGCCTGGCTCACTTTTACCCACGCCATTCCCTCGGCCACGGCCTTTGGCAGCAAGCCCGAGGTATCGCTGTACGACCACAGCAAAACCACCGCCGCCTTGGCCGTGGCCCTGTGGCGCTGGCATGAAGCCCAAGGCCAAACCGATGCCGCTGCCGCCCAGCGCCTGAAAGAGCGCAGCGACTGGGACGAGCAAAAGTTTCTGCTCATTCAGGGCGACTTTTTCGGCATCCAAGATTTCATCTTTGCCGACGGCAGCCAAACCCGGCGCGATGCCGCGCGGCTCTTGCGCGGGCGCTCGTTCCAGGTGTCGCTGTTCACCGAACTGGCCGCGCTCAAAGTGCTGGAGGCGCTGCAACTGCCGCCCACCAGCCAAATTACCAACGCAGCGGGTAAATTCCTCATCGTCGCGCCCAACACCGCCGAGGCCCGCGCCCAACTGGCGGCGGTGCGTACCGAGCTGAACGACTGGTTTTTGCAGCACAGCTTTGGCCTGGCGGGCCTGGGCCTGGCAGGCAAGGCCGCCAGCAGCAACGATTTTCTGGACAAAAAGCCCGCACACCGCTTCCAGGCGCTGATGGGCGAGCTGTTTGCCGATTTGGAAAAAGCCAAACTGCACCGCTTTGACCTGACAGCCGCCAGCGCGCCCAGCGTCTTTGAAGTGCAGTACCCCCATGGCGTGTGCCGCTACAACGACCGCCTGCCAGCCGATCGTGTGCAAGACGGGCAGGCCAGCGCCGCCCTCTCGCGCGACCAGATTGCCATTGGCAAAGGCCTGGCGCGCCAAGATCGCCTGCTGGTGCTGCGCCAGGGCGAAGCCGTGGCCCCAGGCGGCAGCGTCAAGCGATTGGAGGTGCCCATCTTTGGCTACACCGTCGCCTTTACCGCCGATGAAGACCGCAGCGGCAAGTTTGGCAACCTCGCCAGCAACGCCAGCCTGGCGCGCTGCTGGGATTTCAGCCTGCCCGACACCCTGGACGCACCGCTGTGGCACGGCTACGCGCGCCGCTACATCAACGCCTATGTGCCGCGCTTTGGCAGCCTGGACTTGCAAACCCAGGCCAAATACAAAGGCATCGAGGAAGAAGTGGATGCCGACGCGGTGGCGCATGGCGCGGGCAAAACCCTTAACCACATCGCCTGCGAAGACCGCCTGCCCAAAACCGACGACACCAGCAGCGCCGCCAACTGGCAGGGCCAAGTGGCACTGATGACCCTCAAGGGCGACGTGGACAACCTGGGCACCATCTTCCAGCAAGGCCTGCCGTCGCCCACGTTTGCCAAGATGGCCGCGCTCTCGCGCCAGATGAACGCGTTTTTTGCCGTGTACCTGCCCGCGCTGTGCGCGCAAGAATTTCCCAATACCTACACCGTGTTCGCTGGCGGGGACGATTTTTTCCTCATTGGCCCCTGGCACAGCACGCAAAAACTGGCCGCACGCATGGCCCGCGCCTTTGCCGACTACGTGGCGGGCAACCCGGGCATCACCTTCTCGGCAGGTATGTGCATGACCAAACCCGGCTTGCCCATGCACACCCTGGCGGCGCAGGCCGAAGATGCGCTCGATGCCGCCAAGGCAGGCAGCCACCCCGACCCGGCCCAGCGCAAAAACGCCCTGGTGGTCTATGGCGAGCGGGTGCGCTGGCCAGAGTGGAAGGTGATTGAGTACACCCAGCAGCAACTTGATGATGTGCGCGCCGCTTACGGCCTGTCCACCAGCTACGTCTATAGCCTGCTGCACCTGATCGACCTCAAGGCCGACACCGAGAACCCCGAGCACGCCATGTGGCGCAGCCGCTTTGCCTACCGCACGCGCCGCTACGTGGTGGACAAGCTCAAAGACCGCGACCCCCTGGCCCGCGCGCAGGCGCAAACCCACCTGGCCGAGGTTCTGGGCAAACAGGGCCTGGAGCTATTGGGCACCCAATTTCGCATTCCGCTTTTCAACCACTTCTACCGCCAGCGATAAGGAGATATTTCTATGGCACTCGCACTGAGCGCAATTGGCTTCAAGCAGCCGCTGCGAACCGACCTTTTTTCAGTCGTGGCCTTTGACTACGCGCAGGAGGTATTCATCGAAGGTTGCAAAAACGATAAAGGAATTCTGGTTCAAAACCGCGACGGTCAGCCTCAACAGCAAAAAAACAAATCATCGCAACTGCGACGCTTCTACGACGAGCTTGTGATGTGGTACGAGCGCGTGCAGTTTGAGCGCACGCCTGCCGAGCGCCAAGCCAAGTACCAAGAGGTCGCTCCTTTCATCCAGATGCTGGTGGCCAAAGCGGCATACGCAAACGGACGCAAACACATCGACGACACCTTTGAGCAGATGTTCTCCCATGTGATCCGCCAGATCAGCGACGCAGACAGCCTGCGCCACGCCAAATTGTTCATGGAAGCCTTCATGGGCTTCTACAAAGCCCAGGAGAAATAAGCCATGACCCAACAAGTACCACAACAACTCACCGGCATCACCACCATCGAGGCCACGCTGGAGCTGGTCAGCGGTCTGCGCATTGGCGCGGGCGACAGCGAAATGCGCATTGGCGGCGTGGACAACACCGTGATTCGCCACCCGCACACCCAGGCGCCCTACATCCCCGGCTCCAGCCTCAAGGGCAAGATGCGCAGCCTGCTCGAATGGCGCAGCGGCGCCGTCAAAGAAGCCCCGCTGGGCTACCAAGACCTGCAAAACGCCAGCGGCGCAGTGCAGGCTGAGGTCAAGCACATCCTGCAGCTGTTTGGCATCAGCGGCGATGCCAAGCTGGGCAAAGAGATGCAAGAGCTGGGCCCCAGCCGCCTGTCGTTTTGGGACTGCAACCTGCAGGCTGCCTGGGAAAAAGAAATCCGCGACAACAACCAAATGCTCACCGAGGTGAAAAGCGAAAACCGCATCAACCGCATCTCAGGCGTGGCCGAGCACCCACGCCAAACCGAGCGCGTTCCCGCCGGTGCGCGCTTTGACTTTCGCCTCTCCGTCAAGCGCCTGGCTGGCGATGGCGACGCGCTGCTCACCACCGTGCTGCAGGGCCTCAAACTGCTAGAACTCGACAGCCTGGGCGGCAGCGGCTCGCGCGGCTACGGCAAGGTCAAATTCGTTGGCCTGACCATCGACGGCCAAGATGCCCAGGCCCGCTTTGACGCGGTGCAACCGTTTGCGAGGTAAGCCATGAACCACGCTGTCTTAAGCCAAAGAATTTTTGACACCGTACAGCAGCTGCCTGCCGCCTTGCAGCAAGAAGTGCTGGACTTTGCGGCGTTTCTGGCCCAGCGCGTCCAGGCATCTGCACAACAGGAATGGCACGACCTGCAGGCTGCGCAAACCACCGCGTTGCACGACGTATGGGACAACCCCGAAGACGAGGTGTGGAATGACGCTTGAACCCGGCAGCGTGGCCCTGGTGCCTTTTCCTTTCAGCGATTTGAGTGCCTCTAAAAAGCGCCCTGTTTTGCTGCTCACCGCCGCCGACGCACGCGGCGACTTTATCGCCATGGCATTGACCTCCAAGACGCAAGCACAGCATGCCATCCCCCTGCCTGCTGGCCCCTTACCGCAAGGCGGTGCCCTGCCTGTTGCCAGCTGGATACGCACCGACAAAGTCATCACCCTGCGCAGCACCATCGTCACCAAAACCCTGGGCCGTGTGGACGAAGCCACGCGCCAGGCTTGCGTGGCGCAACTGTGCAGCCAACTACACCAAGGAGGTTGAATGCAAACCTACCGCCTCACCCTGCAACCCCTGTCCGCTTTGGGCACGCCCCTGGCGGGCGACACGCTGTTTGGCCAGCTGTGCTGGACGCTGCGCCACCAGCTGGGCAACGACGCCCTGACCGCCCTGCTGGCAGGCTACACCCAGGGCCAGCCCTTTGCGGTGGTGTCCGATGCGCTGCCGCAGGGCCACCTGCCCTTGCCCAGCCTGCCCAGCAGCGCCTGGCAGGCCGAGGCGGGCAGCGACCGCAAGGTTTTAAAGAAAAAACGCTGGTTGCCCTTATCCAGCTTGCGCGAGCAGCTACCAAAATGGCAGCAATTGGCACAGGCCGACAGCGCCCTGGGCGCCACCCAGGAACGCGCCCAGCCACACAACACCATCAACCGCCAGACCGGCACCACCGGCACCGGCATGTTTGCCCCGTACACCATGGGCCAGACGTGGCTAGCGCCCGGCAGCCAGTTCGATGTGTACGTGGCCCTCGATAGCGCGCGCCTGTCGGTGGCGCAACTGCAGGCCGCTTTCACGTACATCGGCCAACACGGCTATGGGCGCGATGCCAGCATTGGCCTGGGCAAATTTGCGTTGGTGGGCGAGCCCACACCCGTCACCTGGGAGCCACCCAGCCAGGGCGCACCCAACGCCTGGCTCACGCTGGCCCCTTGCGCGCCGCAAGGCCAAGGCTTTTGCCCGGTGCGCAGCCACTGGCACAGCGTGACGCGCTTTGGCCGCCATGGCGATGTGGCCGTGCAAAGCGGCACGCCCTTCAAGCGCCCGGTGCTGCTGGCCAAAACTGCCAGCGTGTTCTGGCCCGAGCAGCTGGACGTGCAGCGCACCTTCATCGGCCAAGGCCTTGGGGGTACGGCGGCGCCCATCTCACTGACCCTGCCCGAGACAGTGCAGCAAGGCTACGCCCCCGTGGTACCGATCCATATTCCCAAAACCATAGCGCCTAGCGCAGACGTGGAGCGCGTATGAGCCAGTTTTTAACCACCCACCGGCTGCACCTGACGCCGCTCTCGCCCCTGCACATTGGCTGCGGCGAAGACTTTGAACCGACCAACTACGTCATCGACGATGGCCTGCTCTACGGCTTTGACCCCAGCCGAGCTACCTTGAACGAGCTACAGCGCAAGCAACTGAGCGATGTGGCCCGGCGTGGCTCGCTGGCTGGCATTCAGCGCTTTTTCCGCGACCACGCTGCCGCCTTCAAGCCCCATGCCCACGTGGTCATGCCGGTGTGCAGCGGTGTGGCGCGCTTGTACGAGCAGCGCATTGGCAAGGCGGCGAACGTGGAAGCCAGTGGCAACCAGGTATTCAACAAGCTAGAGATTGAACGCCACGTGTACACCGGCGCGCTACAGCAGCCCTTTATCCCCGGCACCAGCTTCAAGGGCGCGCTGCGCACGGCATGGCTCGATGATCTCAATGGCGAGCGCGTACCGCACGACGTGGAGTTCAAGCGCAATGGCGAAGCCAAATCCAGCGCCGCCATGGAAAAGCGCCTGCTGTGGGGGCCAGACCAGCGCGGCCAGCTGGGCGACTTCCAGACCAGCCCGCTGCGCCTGCTCAAGGTGGCCGACCTCATGCCCACGCGCGAACCCGAGCGTGAGGTGCTGTTTGCCGTGAACCGCAAAAAGCGCGAAGTCTTGGGACGCGATGGCCAGCCCCTGCAGCCCAAAGGCATTGCCGCGCGCAAAGACTGCGTGCTGCACGGCCAGTACCGCCTGTTTGTGGCCGATGTCACCCTGCCCGCGCTGCTGCAGCACGTGGACGCCACCGACAACAAAGGCAAGCCCGCCACGCCCCAGGCGCAGCAGCTCAACGCCCTCGGGGCCGTTGATCTGCGCAAGCTGGCGCGGCAATCCAACCAGTACCACCTGCAGCGCCTGCGCCGTGAACTGGCCGTGCTAGACGGGCGCGGGCTGGTGCATCCCACCTGGAAAAACAGCATCAACATGTTGTTGCTGGCTCAAGGCACCCTCGGCAAAAAACTTGCGGCAGGCGATGCCTTTCTGGTACGCATTGGCCGCTACGGCAGCGCCGACAGCAAAACCCTGACCGGAGAAGGCGTGGCCAGCATCAAGATCATGGAAGGCAAAGGGCCTGACGGGAAGAACAAATTCTCTTTCCAGAGCGCCACCAAAACCGTCTGGCTGGCCGCGCAAACCGAAAGTGACCAAAAGCACCTCATCCCCTTTGGCTGGGCCGTGGTCGAAATCGACCCCCAGGGCGACTGCCCCGAGCTGCAAGCCTGGTGCCAGCAGCAAGCCCAGGGCCGCCCCAGCATGGCTGCGATGCGCGCCCAACTGGCACAGCAGCGCGCACAGGCAGAAGCCGAGAAAGTGCGCCTGCGCGCGCAGGTCCAAGCCAAAGCCGCCGCGCAAGAGGCCGAGCGCCAAGCCCTGGAGCAGCGCGCCCAGGCCTTGAGCGCACTCTCCCCCCAGGGGCAAGAAATAGAAAAACTGCGCCAGGCCTGTGCCGACTGGGCTGCCAAGCTACCGCCCCACGGCAACTTCAAAAAGCAGCTCGCCGATGCCAACAAGCCCGGCCTGTACCAGGATGCGCTGCGCCTGGTCAAAACCGCCCTGGACAGCGCCGACTGGAGCGCCGCCGACCGCGCCGCCCTGGCCGACATGCTGCCTACCGCCCTGGCCCCAGTGATCGAGCGCTGGGACGCCAAAGGGCAGCGCAAAAATCTGCAACTGGCCCAGCTCAAGGGCAGTGCATGAGCATGCAAGCGCCTACACGGCACCAGCACCAGCACCAGCACGACGGCCACCCCCTGCCCATAGCGCGCTACCGCTTTAGCGCGCGTGCGGTGGATGCCGTGCAGCTGCCGTCCTACGCCGGATCGCTGCTGCGCGGGCAGTTTGGCGCTGCGCTGCGCCATCTGGCCTGCATGACGCGCCAGCCCAGCTGCACCGACTGCCCGCTGCGCAGCACCTGCCCCTACCCCGGCATTTTTGAAGCCCCCGCGCCCGCGCAGCACCAGCTGCAGCGCTTTAGCGCCATTCCCAACGCCTACGTGGTCGAGCCGCCCGCGCCCTTGGCACAGGCCACACCGGCGGTGCAGGCCACCGAGCGCAGCCTGCAGCCGGGCCACATGCTGAACTTTCACCTGGTGCTCATCGGCCATGCCGTGGCGCAGCTGCCCCTCATCATCGTGGCCTGGCAACGCGCCCTGGCGCGCGGCCTGGGCACCCAGCGCAGCCGCCTGGAGCTGGAGCAGGTCGATTGGCAAGACGCCAGCGACCAGCTCCAGCCCATCTGGCACGCCCAGCAACCCCACATCCAGCCCCATGCCGCCAGCCTGACCGTGCCAGCGGCCCCCACCGCTTGCCAGGCACTGCAGCTGCACCTGCACACCCCTTTGCGCCTGCAGCACCAAGGCCACGCCCTGCCCCCGGCCCGGCTGACACCGCGCACCCTGATCAGCGCCGTGGCGCGGCGCACGGCGCTGGCGCTGGAGTTCCACGCCCAGCAAGCGCACTGGGGCGCCCAGGTGCCCGCCACCATTGCCCTGGCCGAGTCCCTCCACGACCAGCGCCAGTTGCACTGGTTTGACTGGACGCGCTACAGCAGCCGCCAGCAGCAAACCATGGCCCTGGGCGGCGTGCTGGGCACCTGGCAACTGCACGGCCCTGCCGACACGCTGGCCCAGCTGTGGCCCTGGCTCTGGCTGGGCCAATGGCTGCACATCGGCAAAAACGCCACCATGGGGCTGGGGGGCTACCGGCTCACGGCTGGCCAGATGGTGGCAACTGCCACGGGTTGAGCAACTGCACCCCCATGCCGACAAAATCGCGCACATTGCGCGTCACCAGCGTCAGCCCATGCGCTAGGGCCGTGGCTGCAATCAGCGCATCGTGCGGCGGGGCGGGGTTGGGTACATGCAGCTGCGCACAGCGCTGCACCACGGTCTCATCCACCGCCAGCGTGCGCCCGGCAAACAAGGCGCGCACTTGGGCAAACCAAACCTGCAGCGCCTGGGCTTGCGCTGCATCGCGCCGCTGCAAGCGCAAGATGCCAATGTCCATCTCCATCCACGTCACCACACTCACATACTGCGCCGCCAGCGGCACAGTCGCCGCCCAAGCCAGCACCTGCGCATCGGGCTGGGGTTTGCCCGTGCGCAGCTCGGACAGCACGTTGGTATCGAGCAAATACATCAGCGCCCCGCCTGCACGCCGAAATCAGGTACGCGCGCGGCAAAACCGGCTGCCTCGGCCCGCCCCGGCAATTCCAACTCCACCCCAGCGGGGGCCTCTAGGGCCTGCATGGCTTGCAGCAGGCTGGGGCCACCGGTTTGCCCTGTCAACCGGTAATACTCCTCGATGCACAGCACCGCCAGCGCCGGTTTGCCCCGCTCTGTAATGATCACCGGCCCCTGCTGCGCCGCCCGCTTGACGGCCGCCGCATCGCGGGCAAACGTGCGGCTGTTCATGGTGGCAATGGTCATGCGCGCCTCCTGAAGAATGGTTTGTCTGTATGTTGCGACAAGATTATCCAGCAAGCTTGCCGAGAGCCCCGCACACGCCCTGGTAACCCACAATCCCACCCATCGCAACCACCGCTTGTCCAGCCCCTACGGCATGAGCCACCCGCCCCACACCACCCGCGCCCGCCAGGCCCACACCGCATGACCACCTGGTTCGTCAGCCGCCACCCCGGCGCATTGCAATGGATGCAGCAATGCGGCCCCGCGTTTGACTGCCATGTGCCACACCTGGACACGGCCCAAGTGCAGCGCGGCGACACCGTGATTGGCACGCTGCCCGTGAACCTGGCCGCGCAGGTGTGCGCGCGCGGTGCGACCTACCTGCACTTGGTGCTGGAGATGCCAGCACAACAACGCGGCCAGGAACTCAGCGCGCACGATCTGCAGGCGCTGGGCGCTACGCTGCAGCCATTTCACGTTCAACCCCTCAAAACCCGACCCGCACCATGACCACACTCATCAGCCTGATAGGCAAAAGCAAGGCCGACCCCCAAACGGGCTACCGCAAGGCCCATTACAGCTTCGAGCCGGGCTTTAGCCGCACCGTATCGTTTTTTGGCTTGGCGCTGCTGGACTACGCCAAGCCCGAGCGGCTCATCTTGGCGTGCGCAGTGACAACCGCGACGCCAAACCCCTGCTGCAAGACCAGCAAAAGCTAGACAAAAAACTGCGCGCCTTGCGCAAAAGCCTGTTTCAGTAAACCAACACCGCCACCCATCGCACCATGAAAAAACACACCCTGCTGGCCACCACAGGCGCCTCGCCCCAAGTCGTCACCGAAACCCTGTACGCCATCCACGACAAAAATCTGCAATGGCCCGATGACATCTACCTCATCACCACCAGCGTTGGCAAAAAAGAAGCGGTCAAAGGATTGCTGGAAGACGGTCATTTGCAACGTCTGTGCCATGAACTCAACCGCCCTATGCCCACTTTTGATGCCGACCACGTATTGGTCACCCCGGGGGCCGATGGCACCGAAGTGGAAGATGCCCGCTCCCTGGCCGACCACGAGGCCCTGGCCAACTTCATCATGACCGAGGTGCGCAACCGCACCGCCAGCCCCGATACCAGCTTGCACGCCTCGCTGGCCGGCGGGCGCAAGACCATGACCTTTTACATTGGCTACGCCATGAGCCTGTTTGGGCGTGTGCAAGACACCTTGAGCCATGTGCTGGTGAGCAAAGACTACGAGACCCTGCGCGGCTTCTGGTTTCCCACACAGGCCCAGGCCCACCGCTACGTGGCGAACCACAAGGGACAAACGCTAGATGCCAGCACTGCCGAGGTCACGCTGGCGCGCATCCCGTTTATTCGCCATCGGCGCAACCTGCCACAGGTGCTGCTGCAAAACAGTACGACGGTGAAATTTGCCGACTTGGTGGAACTCATCAACTTGGGCGAGAACCCTGCCGCCATTCGCCTGATCGTTGATTTGCCCACCCAAACCGTGCGCGTGCAAGGAGAGGGCGGCACGATCAAGATAGACACTCGGCTGGGTCTGCTGGAACTGGCGTTCTACGCCTTCATGGCACGGGCCACCCAAGAAAGTGAAAGCGATTGGACGCGACCCCATAAGGACAAACCTGACACAGCGTTGGCACAAGTACTGCTGCAAGAGCTGTTGCCTCTTTGCGGCTTGGAATCCAGCAACGACCGGGCGATTAACTTCAAACGACTGGAAGAATTCAACTTTAAGACCGAAACCTTCAAAAGCGACACGCTCAAAGCGCTCAAGGACGGTATGCCTCAAAACTGGTTTGATTCACGAAAAAACAAAATTCTGCACAACCTCGCAGAAAAGCTCCCTGAAAGTTTGGTGCGCTGGATAGCCCCGACCAGTATTTGGACCGAAGACGGCAATCGCTTGGCCGATGAAGATATAGACAAAACCCTTAAAGGTGGCGGCTACGGCTTGCCTTTGCGCAGCCATCAAATCCAGATATTGGAACCCACTGGGCCTCAACTTCGGTAAATGACGCGCCAAGACAAGCGCACCACCGGCAAGCTTGCACAGCCGCTTGCCGCCCTCGTTCCCGAACACCCCCGCGCACGCCCCCCTCAAACTCCGCTTCCTGCTGACCAGCGCCTGCACCCTGGGCCGCGTGCGCTAGGCCTGCCTGCGCGTGGCCTGGCGCCCATTGGGCACAAGCGTGCCCAGGCCACAAAGTGTCCGCCAAAGCGGTTTTTGGCTCTTGATTTAATAGCTGATCGCGCTTGCCCAGCAAGGGCTAGAGGCCGATTTGGCTTGAAAACCTGGCGGCAGCCGCTACAATCGCCCCCAGCCCCGAAAAACCGGCCACAAGCCACAGCGGGCAGGCACGGCAAAAAAGACATCTTTTGTGAAAGCAAAAAAGTCCATAACCCCCTTTGCAAGTGCTTGTCAGACAACGGTTTTTTAGGCTCAGGAGTCCCGGGACAGCCCTGATTTCAAAGGGATTAAGACGTCATACCGTTTTGACCAAGCTGAACCAGTTCGTCCCGGGACAGCCCTGATTTCAAAGGGATTAAGACCCCTGCTGAAGTGATAACTGTATGAGGTTTCTTCTGTCCCGGGACAGCCCTGATTTCAAAGGGATTAAGACTGAAAGTAATAGACCCCGATGTAAAACATCGAGGCGTCCCGGGACAGCCCTGATTTCAAAGGGATTAAGACTTTGCATATCAATTCCTATAAGTGAAAAGAAGCAAAGTCCCGGGACAGCCCTGATTTCAAACGGATGCAGCGGATACGCCGCCCAATGGCCCCAAGCCCATCGCAAGCTTACGACGCAGGCCATTTTTTCCGGCAGCCCAGATACTTCCTCCCATCGCACAGCAACACATCGGGAGGCTTTATGGCTGCAACACACAACAACATCGTCATTGGTCGGGCACAGCGCACAGGGGTGGGCGCCAAAACTGCCTACGAGGGCAGCGTCATTGCCCGCGCCATGCAGCGCGCTGGCAACAATCCGCACCTCAAAGGACACATCCATGAAGTGCTGATTCAGGACGCACGCAATGTGCGCAACCTGCTCAGCATGAACGGTGCCAGCACCCAGCTGACCAAGAGCACCACGGCGGGCACCGTGGATTTGGTGACCACGCGCGGCGGCAAGGTGATTGAGCGCATCCAGGTCAAGGACGTGACCAGCAGCTCGGGCATCAACAAGCTGGTCAAGCAGTGCGCCGATGGCAAGTACCGCAGCGCCAAGCTGATTGGCTCGGACGAGACCGCGCAGATGTTCAACAAAGCGGCAGAAAAAGCGGGCATCAGCAAGCGCATGAGCAGCTCGGGTGTGTCCAGTAAAACCTCCACCAGCTTGGCCCAGCGGGCCGGGGCCACGGGCAGTGGCACCCTGGGCAGTGCCATGGCCCAGGCGGCGCGCAGCGGTGGCGCAGCTGGGGCAGTGATTGGCGCGGGAGTGGAAGCGGTGCGCGGCGTGGTGGACTGGAGCAACGGCCAAGCCGATGGCGTGGAGGTCATCGGGCGCGTGACCAAGGCTGCCGCCAAGGGCGGGGTCAGCGGCGCGGCAGCCGGTGCGGCGGCCACCGCTGCGGGTGCAGGTGCTGCGGCTGCGGTCACCGCCCTGGGGGTGACGGGCGGCGCAGCCGTGGTGGCCACGGTGGGCGCGCCGCTGCTGGCGGCTGTGGGGGTGGGCTACGTCGTCTCGGAAGTGTTCGACGGCGTGTGCGACTTCTTCAGCGATCTGTTCTGACCCCGACCCGCAAGCTTGACAGCGGCCCCTTCTTCCAAGGTCGCAGCACACTGGCAACACATCGAAAAAAACACCACATCCACACCACACAGGAGACAGCCCCATGACCTTGACCGTTCTCAGTCCCGCAGGCGAGCGCGTGCAGCTCAACCCCCAGCCCCTGGCACAAGGGGGCGAGGCCCGCGTGCATGAGGTGCCCGCCTTCCCCAGGGCCGTGGTCAAGCTGTACCACCCCGAAGTGCTGGCCAGCCGTGGCGATGCCCTGCGCCAGAAGATCGAGGCCATGAGCACCGACCCCAAGCTGGCATCTCTGAAAGAGAACCCGCACCTGGCCTGGCCACTCTTTGGCGTGCGCGATGAGCAGGGCCAATGGCGCGGTTACGCCATGCGTCGCGTGCAGGGGCAAGCGCTGAACAAGATGGCGCACGCCATGGCCTACCGCGAGCACTGGCCCGCGCTGGATCGCCTGGCCGTCGTCAACTACCTGCTGAGTTTGTTCAGCACCTTGCAGCAGCTGCAGCAAGCCGGTGTGCTGGTGGGGGATTACAACCCGGCCAACTTCCTGTGCGACACCAGCAGCTACCGCATCACTTGCATCGACTGCGACAGCTGGCAGGTAACGGCCCAGGGCAAGCTGTTTGCCTGCCCGGTGTCGGTGCCCGACATGCTGCCCCCCGAGCTGCTGGACAAGAGCCTGGGGCAGGTGCAGCGCACGGAGCGCACCGAGGCGTTTGCCATCGCCATCGTGCTGTTCAAGACCCTGATGCTGGGGCGCCACCCCTACGACGTGGTCGGCGGGCACGGCCCGGTGGAGAACATCCGCCGGGGCTACTTTCCCTACGGCCTAGGTGGCGGTGGCATCCCCAAGGGGCCGTGGTTCAACATCTGGAGCCACCTGCCCTTCAAACTCAAGGAGCAGCTCATTGCCACCTTCAAAGAAGGCGCGCACCAACCACAACACCGCACCACCCTGGCGCACTGGCTGGAGCTGCTGACCCTGTACCGCAAGGAGCTGGAAAAGGGCTGGCACGACGCTGCACTGCGCCCGCTGCAGCCCAAATCGCGCGACTACCGAGGGCACTCCCAACCCAGCGTGGCCTGAGCCAAGCTGCTGTCGCCCCACCCAAGCACACAACAACACAACACGCACAGGAGACGCTTACCCATGTTCTCAAAAAACTTTGCCAGCTTCTTTCCCGATAACTCTTTTCAGGAGACCCTCAGCATGCCGCAAGAAACCCAGCAAGACCTCATTGACAACCCCTCACCACGCTGCCCGGTGGCCCTGGTGCTGGACACCTCCGGCTCCATGGACGGCGCACCCATCCAGGCACTGAATGCCGGAGCGCAGCTGTTCATCGAGGAGGTCAAAGCGCACGACCTGGCGCGCTGGTCGGTGGACCTGGCGGTCTATACCGCTGGGGGCCAGGCGCAGTGCCTGCAGGAGTTCATCGGCATTGAGCAGATCGGTGGCATTGCTCCCATGCAGGCCAGTGGCCAGACCCCGCTGGGCGCAGCCGTGGGCATGGCGCTGCACGATCTGGAGGTGCGCAAAAAAACCTACCGCGACAGCGGCGTGCCCTACTACCAGCCCTGGCTGGTCATCATCAGCGACGGCGCGCCCACCGACAGCTGGCAAGACGCGGCCCAGCGCGCGCGCCAGCTGGCCGAACAGCGCAAGCTGGTGAGCCTGCCCATTGGGGTTGCCGGTGCCGACCTGCGCATCCTGGGCCAGTTCTCCAACAAACCCGCCGTGGCTTTGCAGGGGCTGAAGTTTGTCGAGTTCTTCCAGTGGCTGTCGGCCTCCATGGCGCGGGTGTCGGCCAGCACTTCGTCAGACGCATCTGTGGCCCTGCCCAGCATGAACAGCTGGGGGAGCATCTGAGCATGAAACACAAACGCACCCCTGCCACCCCGCCACGCCATGGCAAACGCCCCCTGTTGCGCCTGCCCGGCAAGGCGCGCCCCAGCGCTGCCGCGCTGCTTACACCGGTGCCGGTGCCGGTGCCCAGCGTGGCCCTGCAAAGCTGGCAGCTCACCGGCGCCGCCATCACTGGCCTGGCGCATTGGCAAAAGCACCTGCCCTGCCAGGATGCGGTGCGCTGGAGCCAGCAGCCCCGCCCCGTGCTGGTGCTGGCCGATGGTGCAGGCTCGGCCGCAGTGAGCGAGCTGGGCGCACAGGCCCTCACACAGGGCATGCTGCGTTTTATCGCCAGCCTGGAAGATGAGGTCAGCGCCTGGCTGGACCAGGAGCACAGCCCCGAGGCCTTGGACGCCCTGCAGGCCCGCTGGCGCCTGCGCCTGCTGCGCCATGCCCAGGGCCTGCTGCACGACCTGGCCGAGCAGCACCGGCGCAGTGTGCGCGATGTGCGCGCCACCTTGCACCTTGCCGTGCTGGGGCAAAAGCATTGCTTCTGGTGGCAGGTGGGCGATGGCGCCATCGTGGTGCAAGAACCCGCCGCGCCCCCCGATGCGCCCCCCGATGCGCCCACCAGCAGCTTGCGTGTGCTGGGCAGCATTGAGCAGGCCAAAGGCGAGTTTGCCAACCAAACCTGCTTTGTCGATGCCGCCAGCCTGGACGATGTGCAGTGCGGCCATCTGGCCAGCCACCGCACCTTGGGCTGGGCGCTGATGAGCGACGGCGGCGCAGAAAAACTGGTGGCCCACGATGCCAGCCGCGTCGCCGCCCGCCTGGGGCAGTGGCTGGAGCGCACCGCACAGCGCAAACTCTCGCCCCAAGACCTGGCCGTGGCCTACCACGATGCAGCCATGTGGCAACGCACCACCTTGGACGACCGCGCCATCGTTCTGGCCGGGCGCAGCCTGCCAGAACCGGCGCCTTAACCTGCCGCCGCCCCACGCACGGCCCACACGGCAATGGACGGCAATGGAAGGCGTACGGCACGGCTATACTGGAACAGCCCGCACGGGCACGCGGCTGTTTTCCAATATTTGTCAAATAAATCAATAGGTTAATTTTTAATTCATGCTTGCCTTACGCCTACCTGCCTGCCCGGTGCAGCTGCCCACCAGCTTTTTGACCACCCTGGACGCTGCCCTGGCACCCGGTGCGATGCCATCCATTGCCAGCATCACCCAGGCGTTGCAGGCCCTGCTGACGAAAAACACCCCCCAAGTCATTCTGGGCAGCGACGCCACCCCCGTGACGTGGTGGCTGCTGGCAGCCAGCCAGCTCCCCCAGGCCCAGCGGTGGCTGTACAGCGGCCAGCGCTGGGCCCGGCTGGACCCCGCAGAGCAGGTGCCCCAGCCCCCACAGGCCCCCCCGGCCCCGGCAGCCGCTCCTGCGCCCGCTGTGGTCCGCGTGGACCCGCCTGCTCCCGTTCCTGTTGCTGCGCCCGCTCCTGCGCCTGCGCCTGCTGCGGTCGCCGCGCCGCCCGCAGCACCCAGGGCGCCCAAGCCCCTCACCGATGCCCAGCTGCAAAGCGAAACGTTCAAACTGGCCGCCTGGGGGCCTTCGCCAGAACGCTTGCGCCAGCTGGATGACTTGGCCGAGCAGGCCCTGCAACCGGGCCGCCCCGCATCGCTACACGGGCAACTGCAGGCCGTGCGCCGCAACGGCGAAAAGGCCTATGAACTAGGCTTGGAACTGGATGCGCTGTTTCGCAGCCAGGGGGCTCAGGCCGCACAGGCATGGCTGGATAAAAAATCGCGGGTCGTACCCCACGAACGCATGGCCACGCACCTGCGCATCACCCTGGACAAGTTGATAAAGCGCCAGCACGAGCAGGCCCAACGCCAAAGCGCCGCCCAAGCGCAACAATACAAATCGAATGTGGCCGTGCAAATGCACGATGGCCAGCACCCCAACAGCCTGCACCGGCAGGCCCCAGCGACACACTGGCGCATTTACATCGACGAAACCGGCAGCGTGTTCGACGAGCAGGCCAGCGCCCTGAACCCGACAGACAAAGACGTGGGGCGCATCGTGGCCCTGGCCGTGCCCGCGTCCACCAAGCTGCCCGAGCTGGGCAACTTTCACGCCACCCAGGCCAGCCCCGCGCAGGTGGACAACGTGCTGCAAACCCTGCTTGATGCGCGGGTGGGCATTCTGGGCTTTAGCGTGCAAGACAGCACAGCGCGGCACAGCTACTGGCTAGGTCAGGTGCTGCATTTGATTCGCTGGACTTTGCTGCAACTGCCCGTGCCAGAAAACGCACCCTCGTGCCAGGTGCAAATCTATATTGAGAAAAGAGACGGCTACACCAGCGCCGACAGCCTGCAGGTGCTGAGCACCACGCTAGAGAGTGAATTTCGCACCCTAGATCCCGAGCGCTTTCGCCACATGGGCTTGAAGCTGGCATTCATGGACAAAAGCCATCCCATGAATGGCTACGTGGATGCCGTGGCCTTCACCTGGGGCAGCCCGGCGGGCATCAGCAAAGACCGCCTGAAAAAATCCCAGCTGCGCGGCCACTGCCTGGTGGACGCAGCCCAAGAGAGCCTGCACCACCTGTTTTTGAGCCTGAGCGAGCACAGCGCCCTGGCCCCGCAAGACTGGTACGCCCTGTGCAGCGCCGCCAGCGGCGAGCGCGAGGGCAGCTTCTTGCAGCGCTCGCTGGCGCGCATCGGCGCCCAGGCCGCACAAGACAGCCTGCTGTGGCAGCGTTACCTCAGCGAGGTGCAGCAACGCCTGGCGCACAAGCAATACCGGTTGAGCGAACTGGGCTGCGCCCTGGCCTGGCTCAAACGCCACAGCCCTGCGCAGCAAACCCTGCCGCCCGCGCTGCACCTGCTGCTGCTGGCCAATGAGCTGGTGCTGCACAACCACCAGGGTAAGACCGACCTTCACCTGCTGGAGCAATGCTTGGACATGGCCATCAAGCTGCGCGATGAGGAACCCGCCCTGAGCGCAGAAACCGTGCTGCGCATTGCCACAGCCTGCACCAACCAGTTTGAATTTAAGGCGTTACAGCCCACCCTTGAAGAATGGCTGCGGCAACCGGTGGCTGTGCCCGGCCTGCTGCTGCACGGCAAACTGCAATCGGCGCTGGGGCAAATCAGCGCCTTTACCGGCCAGGGCGAGAAGGCGCTGCAACAGTTCGATGCGGCCCTGGCTTGCTTTGCACGGCTGAGCGACCCCGCCCAAGCCCAACGCGAACAGACGCAAACGCGCAGCTACCGCCTGGTGGCGCAGATGGATTTGTGCCAGCAGCAAGGCGCACCACAGTCGCAAACCCAGGCCCTGGTGCAGCAGCTGCAACAGCACTTGGGCGATAAATCCCCCGAAAACCTCAGCCGCTCCCTGGCCCACAGCACACAAGTGCAGCGCTTTGCACATTACCTGTGGCTGCGCGCCCTGGTGCACCTGCCCCAAACTTTGGACAGCGCACGCCAGGCCTATGTGCAACTGCAGCCCCAATGGCACAGCGGCAAAGACCACCCCTGGCCCCTCATCAACGCCTACCGCGCCTGGCTGCTGCACGATGGCGGGCAGCACGCCCAGGCGCAAGCGCACATGCAAAACGCCATCCAATCCTGCATGGATGAGAGCCATGGCCCCACGCTGCAGTGGATGGCCGAAGTGCTGCGCACCCTGGCGTATGCCCTGAACCTGGAGTTGCCCGCGGACGCACAGCCCAGCGCCGCGCAACGCCAGCACCTGCAACAGCTCCTGCCCCACGCGCCGCATGCCGCCCTGGCGGCCTTTGCCCTGGCGGGCCTGGGCACCACGCATGCACAGCTGCTGCAGCACCTGGCAGACTGCCTGCCCTTCAATTTCCATTGAGTCGGCCAGCACGCCACCGGAGCGCAACATGACCACATCCATTTACGTTTACGCGATTTCCGAGTTCACCCTGCCGGCGCTGGAGGCCTGCCTGAGCCTGCGGCCCGAGCACATTGTGCTCATCGCCAGCGATGGTGCGGACTTTGCCAGGCAGGCTCTGCAGCTGCAGGGCCGGCTGCAAGAGCGGCTGAGCGGCAGCCGGGTCGAAATCCTGTCGTCAGCCAGCACGGGGCAGAGCCTGGGCGGTGACGACATCATCGCCAACCAGGCATGGCTGGCCGCGCACCTGGTGCCGCGCCTGCAAGAGGTGACGCGCCAGGGCGGGGTCTGTGCTGCCAACCTCACTGGCGGCACCAAGGCCATGGCCCTGGCCCTGGCCGCCTGCCACGACTGGCAGCGCCTGGACTACCAGCCCCTGGGCAACAAGAACACGCCCATGCAAAGCGTGCGCGCCTCGCAGCAGCCGCGCTACCAGGCGCAGCCCAGCGCCGTGCCCCACCTGCACGACGCCCGGCCCCTGGACATTGCCCGGCTGCACAACGAAAACGCCCGCGTCAGCACGCCCAACCGCGTGCGCCAATACCCGCACGCCCTGGAATTGGCCCAGCGCATCTGGGATGCACAGCAAGCGCAGCAGCCCGCGCTGCAGGCACTGTTTGCAGGCTTGGAGCGCATCTGGGCGCATGAGCGCGAGCAGCACCAGCAAGCCAGCATCACCTTGGCGTGGTCGCAATTTCTGGCCGACGGCAGCCATGCCCAGGCGCACCTGGACGATATCCGCGCCTGGGTCGCGGCCCTGGGCAGCCTGCATGCCTCGACAACCCCGCCCCTGCTGCACGCCGACGCCCAGTGCATCACCCTGCCGGGCAACGACCCAGGCAAAAGCAAAGCCCACAAACATCTACGCGACTGGATCAGCGGCGACTGGCTGGAGCAGCTGGTGCAGCACTGGCTGGTGCAACAAGACATTCCCGCCACCGCCATGGAGAGCAACCTCATTGGCGCCGAGGAAGACGCCAGTGGCAGCCAGCGCGAGGCGGATTTGCTCGTCCACCACCGCCACGTCACCTCGCTCATTGAAATCAAGGCCGGGCTGCCGCCAAACAAGACGCCGGGGGAGCTGGAAAACCAGCTCTCCTCGCTGGGCTCGCGCTTTGGCAAAACCCGCAAGGCCCTGTTTCTGGGGCCAGAGGCGCTGCGCGCCATGCGTGCCCAGCGCCGCTCGGAAGACTTTTGGCTGCGCTGCCGGGCCAACCAGGTCACGTTGCTGCTCACGCCCGAACAGCTGTACCGTTTTGTGCAGGGAGACAACAAGATCTGGCCCGACCTGAAACGCGGCCACGTGCCGCCCGAGTTTGCCCGCTGAACGCGCCCTGCCCAAGCGCACTTTTGATAGCTGCTGGCGCTTACCCAGCAAGGGCCAGAGGCCAATTTTGCTTGCAATCCCGCGTGCCGTGGCTACAATGGCGCGTAGCCCTGAAAACCGGCCACAAGCCAGCCCCGACATGCACCGCCCAAGAGACATCTTTCGCCGATCCGAAAAAGTCCATAACCCCCCTTGCAAGTGCTTGTCAGCCAACGGTTTTTTAGGCTCAGGGGGTCCCGGGACAGCCCTGATTTCAAAGGGATTAAGACGTCTGGTCGTTAGAGAGGTGGGCGTCGAGCATGGTCCCGGGACAGCCCTGATTTCAAAGGGATTAAGACGTTGTTGATAATAGCCATGATTTTTCTCCTTAGTCCCGGGACAGCCCTGATTTCAAAGGGATTAAGACAGATACATTACCACAGGTTGATCTGACTAATTAGGGTCCCGGGACAGCCCTGATTTCAAAGGGATTAAGACACTGCGCACTTCGGAGGTCTGAGAATTGGGGTCCCGGGACAGCCCTGATTTCAAAGGGATTAAGACCTAAACTCAACAGCAACTTGAAGTTCTTCCTTAGGGTCCCGGGACAGCCCTGATTTCAAAGGGATTAAGACCGTTTGAACACGCTGGTCTTCACTCCAGTTTCAGTCCCGGGACAGCCCTGATTTCAAAGGGATTAAGACGGATGGCGACCCATCCGGCGGCTGCCATGTCGTCCCGGGACAGCCCTGATTTCAAAGGGATTAAGACGCATCTCTCCGAGCATTCCCAGTAAAGCTTTACAGTCCCGGGACAGCCCTGATTTCAAAGGGATTAAGACGAGATCTTGATTTCGATCCCCTTAGTAAACTGAAGTCCCGGGACAGCCCTGATTTCAAAGGGATTAAGACTATGAAGCACCGCCTGGAGGATTAATCCTCCGTCCCGGGACAGCCCTGATTTCAAAGGGATTAAGACCGTTGAGTGCCGTGTGAACGGTGATGCATATACGTTTCAAGCCAGCCCTGATTTCAAAGGGATTAAGACCTAGCTTGAAACCAACAAACACTGAACAAACACGTTTCAAGCCAGCCCTGATTTCAAAGGGATTAAGACGCTTTCAGCACCCAAGATAGGCATATCCACTGCAGTTTCAAGCCAGCCCTGATTTCAAAGGGATTAAGACCCATCTGCGTATTCGATTGCCGGGCCATCCAGGGTTTCAAGCCAGCCCTGATTTCAAAGGGATTAAGACCAAGCATTCTTGTGCTTGCTGTACGTCAGATGCGTTTCAAGCCAGCCCTGATTTCAAAGGGATTAAGACAGCGGCATGCTTGCAAGTTCTTGCTCCTGCTTGGTTTCAAGCCAGCCCTGATTTCAAAGGGATTAAGACGCAGTGGCGGTCACTTTCCCGGCCTTGTTAAGGCGTTTCAAGCCAGCCCTGATTTCAAAGGGATTAAGACTGCTACAGTATTGCAAGCACTTGGCGCTTGCTGGGCGTAGTTTTCAAAATAAAAATCATAAAAATGCTGGTGCAATCAGCGCAACAAGCTACCAGGTTGATAGCACTGCCCCCATCCCACCCCCACCGCCTCGGCAAGCTTGCCAAGGCACCACCGGGGGGCGGTGGGCGGTGACAATCGGCGCTTTGTTGGTGCAAAAGGAGGCGGTGTTGGTCATGACGGTCTGGTTTGTTAGCCGCCATCCCGGCGCGTTGGAGTGGATGCAGGGACATGGCCCGGCGTTCGATCGCCATGTGGAGCATTTGGCGCCGGACGATGTGCAGCCGGGCGATCGGGTGGTGGGCACCTTGCCCATGCAGCTGGCCGCGCAGGTGTGCGCCCGGGGCGCCGAGTATTGGCATCTGGTGCTGCACCTGCCCCAGCCCGTGCGCGGGCAGGAGCTGTCGGCGCAGCAGCTCAGCCACCTGGGCGCGACGCTGCAGCGCTTTCATGTGCAGCCGGTGGGCGCGGGGGTGTGGGGTGAAGTGGCAGAGGCAGAGGCACAGCACGTGCCCGAAAGGGGATAGAAATGGCGTTTGCGCGGCGTATTTTGTTGGCGGTGACGGGTTTGTATCCGCAAATCCTGACTGAGACGGTGTACGCGCTGGGCGGGTTTGCCACGCAGCCCCAGGGCCAGGAGCAGGCGCCGTTCATGCCGACCGAGATCCATTTGCTCACCACCAGCGACGGCGCCAAGCTGGCGCGCACGGCCTTGTTGCACCCCGATGGTGGGCAGTTCCACGCGTTGCTGGCCAATTACCCGGCGTTGGGTCGGCCTGTGTTCCATGAGGGGCAGATCCACGTCATCCACAACGCGCAGGGCCAACCGCTGGCCGATATCCGCACCCCCGAAGAAAACGCCTGCGCCGCCGATTGCATTACGGCGCTGATGGCGCAGCTGACCAGCGACGCGCAGGCGCAGCTGCATGTGTCGATTGCCGGGGGGCGCAAGACGATGGGGTTTTACCTGGGCTATGCGTTTTCGCTGTTCGCGCGCCCGCAGGATGAGCTGTCGCATGTGCTGGTGAACAGCCCGTTTGAGGGGCACCCGGAGTTTTTCTTTCCCCCGGCCATGCCCCGGCGCCTGGCCACGCGCGATGGCACGCACATCGATACGGCCGATGCGCGCATCACGCTGGCGCGCATTCCGGTGGTGCATTTGCGCCACGGCCAGCCCCAGGCGCTGCTGCAGGGCCAGGCCAGCTTTGGCGCGACGGTGGCGGCCATCGAAAAAAGCCTGCAACCGGCGCGCCTGCGCATCGACCTGGCGCAGCGCCAGGTGCTGTGCGGCGACACCCCGGTCAAGCTGCCCCCGGCGCTGCTGGCCTGGCTGGCCTGGTGGGCCGACAACACGCTGCAAGGCCACGGCCCGCAAAGCTGGCGCACGGCCAACGCGCAGCGCTTTTTGCAGCTGTACCAGCGCGTGGTGACCATCGACGCACCGGTGTTTGAAAACGCGCAGCTGCGCCTGCAAGACGGCATGGAAAAGACGTTTTTTGAAGAAAACAACGCCAAACTGGAGCGCGCCCTGCGCACCCAGCTGGGGCCCGCCGCCCTGCCCTACCTGCTGGCCACCACAGGCAAGCGCCCGCACACGCAGCGCTGCCTGAGCTTGGCGCCCGAGGCGCTGGAGTTGGGTTGACATCCTCCCCGCCCTAAAGGACGGGGAGGATGTCAATGCTGCCAATCCAGCAGCTCCAGCGGCCTGAGGCCAAAGCGTACGGCGTTGCCTGCATGCAATCCGGCAAGTTCTGTCATGACCAGTTGGATGAACCGCACCCGGTCTTCGGGCTGCACTTCTGGCGGTAGCAGGGCCTGCACATGGGCCTCACTGGCGCTTTTGCGGCCACGCACGATGGCGGCGACCACTTCGCCCAGAGCTTTGCGGTAGCGCAGCCGCAGGATGTCTGGCGGCACCAGGGTTTGTTGCACGGCAACGTACTGCTGGCACGAGCGCGCGTAGGCCCAGGCAAAGACGTCGCGCAGCAGGTCAACTTGGTTGAGTTCGTACACGCCGATGATGGCATCCACGTACGCCTGCTGGGGTACGTCGATAAAGGACAGCGGGCACAGGTTGTGGCGGATAAAGGGGATGTTGGCGGCCAGGCGCGAGACGCGTTTGTTCACGTCCTCAAACGGCTGCAGATAGGGCAAGTGCACCATCAGGAAGAAGGCTTGCTCAAAGGGGTCTTCAATTTCGGCAGCGATGTTCACGACGGCGGTGAACAATTCTTCCAGGAGCTGGGGCAAGGCCGCGGGCAGGTACACGCTGCCGCCAATCTCTACGGCCCGGCTGCGGATGCGGCCACACATGGCGGGCTCGGGCAGTAGGCCGTCTGAAAGCAGTGCATGCAGGGCAAAGAGGGTGTCTGGGCAGACGGTCGCGGCCTCGGGCGCATGCACCAGAAATTCAATGGCCTGTTTGTGGTTCAGGATCATCTGCGTTTCCAGTGCGTCCTTGCCCTCTGCGGTTTGGCCCAATTCGATCAGCCGGGCGGTGTCCAGGCGGCTGTAGGTGTTGCCCTCGAGTTGCGAGGATGCCCAGGACAGGTCAATCAGCAAGCGGCTCAGGATGTCTTTGGCAAAGGTGCCTGCGGGCGTTTGCTGGGCGGGTGAGCGGCCCATGTCGTGCAACTGCGCGCGCAGCTTGGCGGGCAGGTAGTGGGTGCTGTTGGGGTGGTAAGCCGCTAAAAATTCTGTCCGGTAGGCCACAGGCGTGCGCAGGTGGCGCGGCTGGCGCACATAGGTTTGGATGGCCTGCGCCTCTGGGCTGATGGGAATGTAGGGCTGCGCTGCATAGGGTGTCGCCGGTGGCGGCGCGCTGGCCTGTACTGCTACCGCTGTGCTGCTGGTCATGGGTACATAACGCATGGCGCGCGCCTTGCCTTGTACGCCAATGTGGCCCTGCTCGACCAACAGCGCCAAGCGGCGCTGCAAGGTGCGCTGCTGTAGCCCCAGATCGGTCTGGCGCAGCAAGGCATGGGCGTCGATGCCTTGCGGATGGGCGGCAATGGCTTGGCGTAAAACGTCCAGCTGTGTCGTGATTGTGTCGTGGTGCATGGCGCGATTGTGTCGTTATTTTCTAAATCACGTCAAAAATCGCGACAAAATGGGCGGTAGATTGCATCCATCATGAACGAGGTTTAAATAAAGTAGCGGCCCCCGCACGAAAACCAAGGGTTTCATCATAAAAACACCATGAAACTTATGTTTGCTGAACGACAGCAGCTCTTTTATTCAGAGCACAGCGCAGGCGCCGATGTGCCTCCCCGTCCCACTGCGGTGGCAGCTGGTGTTTGGCTTGCAGGTAGTGGTGGGTGAACACGTCCAGATAGGCGTCCAGCGTTTGCGCGGCGCGGTGGTCGCCGGTGAGCTGCAGGCACAGGGCAGCGACTTCGGCGGTGCAGAAGTGGTCGCCCCGGCCCGAGCGGCGCAGGGTGTAGCGCGATAGCTGCTCGGGCGCGAGGCTGAGCACGGGCAGGTGGTTCAGGTACGGGCTTTTGCGGAACATCTTGCGCGCTTCTTGCCAGGTGGCATCCAGCAGGATGAGCAAGGGGCGTGGGGCGGTCTTTGGCGGGCCCGGTGCTGGGGCGGGTACGGTGGTGATGACGCGCTCGGGCGGGACAAATTCACCGGGAAAGACCACCAGCGGCTGCCACTGCGGGTCGGCCAGCAGGGCCAGCAGGCCGGGGGCGACTTGGGTGCGCGCCCAAGGGAAGGCGAAGGTGTCGGGCACGACGTCGGCAATCAGCCAGCCGGTGTTGCTGGGTTTGAGCGGTTCGATGTCGGCCATCAACAAACACACCCCGGCGTGCGTGGGCACGATGGGGCGCAGGCTGCACAGGCAATGGCTGGGCACGAGGCGGCAGCCGGGGCAGCGCGCGCCTTTGGGGCCACCACGGGCCAGAAAGGGTTTGCTGCTGCGCGCCAGGCGCTCAGCGCGCAGGCGTGCGACGGCGTGGGGGGCGGC
Source organism: Comamonas sp. (assembly GCA_028690035.1). GTDB lineage: Bacteria > Pseudomonadota > Gammaproteobacteria > Burkholderiales > Burkholderiaceae_C > Comamonas. The sequence goes on from JAQVCA010000006.1 coordinate 150,158, forward strand.
AGCTGCTTGCTGCGCTGCGGCAAGGCTGGGGGGCAAGGGCTGGGAGTGGGTCATGGTGTGCGGCGGGCGGCGCAACAGCGTGCTGCGTTGGCGTGGTTGATGGCACGCGCTGGTGGTGTGATATATAAAAAAGAGCTGCATCCGCGCAAAAACAAAGGGTTTCAGAGTAGTTTGGCTCTGAAACCCTTGTGCAGTGAGCGTGACAAGCTCTGGTATTTAGAGCATATTCGCGCGCAGATCAAAGTAACACAATGTCGTACTGCTCTTGCCCCCAGGTGGGCTCGGCCTGCAAGGAGATCGGTTTGCCGATGAAGTCGCTCAGGCCCGCCAGGTGCTGGCTTTCTTCTTCAAGCAGCAGGTCGATGACGTCGGCGTGCGCGACGACGCGAAACTCCTTGGGGTTGAATTGGCGCGCTTCGCGCAGGATTTCGCGCAGGATTTCATAGCAGACGGTGCGCACGGTTTTGACACTGCCTTTGCCTTGGCACACGGGGCAGGGTTCGCACAGCATGTGCGCCAGCGATTCGCGCGTGCGTTTGCGCGTCATCTCCACCAGGCCCAGTTGCGAGAAGCCCCCGGCCATGGTCTTGACGCGGTCGCGCGCCAGTTGTTTTTTGAATTCGCCCAGCACCTGGTCGCGGTGCTCGGGCTGGGTCATGTCGATGAAGTCCACGATGATGATGCCGCCCAGGTTGCGCAGGCGCAGTTGGCGGGCGATGGTTTGGGCCGCTTCGAGGTTGGTTTTGAAGATGGTGTCATCAAAATTGCGCGCGCCGACAAAGCCGCCGGTGTTGACGTCGATGGTGGTCAGCGCTTCGGTCTGATCGACGATGAGGTAGCCGCCGGACTTCAAATCCACCCGTTTGCCCAGCGCTTTGGCGATTTCTTGGTCGATGGCGTACAGGTCAAAGATCGGGCGCTCGCCTTTATAGAGCTGCAGCTTGGCGGCGGCGCTGGGCATGAATTCTTGGCCAAAGGCCTGCATCCGCTCGAACTGCTCGCGCGAGTCGATGCGGATGCTGCCCGTGTGCTCGCCCACCAGATCGCGCAGCACGCGCTGCAACAGGTTGAGGTCTTGGTGCAGCACCGACATGGGCGGCAGGCGCAGCGCGGCGGTTTTGATGCGCGACCAGGTTTTGCGCAGGTAGGCGATGTCTTCGCACAGCTCTTCGTCGCTGGCGTCTTCGCCATTGGTGCGCAGGATGAAACCGCCACTGGGTTCTTGCCCGTTGCTGGTGTCTTGCACCAGGGTTTGCAGGCGCTGGCGCAGTGCGTCGCGCTCTTGTGGGGGGATTTTTTGGGATACGCCAATGTGGTCGTCTTGCGGCAGAAACACCAGCATGCGCCCGGCAATGCTGATTTGCGTGGACAGGCGCGCGCCTTTGCTGCCGATGGGGTCTTTGATGACCTGCACCATGATGGGTTGGCCTTCAAAGATTTGGCGCTCAATGGGCTCGGGCGCTTCGTGCTTGTTGCGCGCAAACATGGGCGCTTCGCCGCCCTCTTGGCGGTGCCAGACATCGGCCACATGCAAAAACGCGGCACGCTCCAGGCCGATGTCGATAAAGGCCGATTGCATGCCCGGCAGCACGCGCACGACTTTGCCCAGATAGACGTTGCCCACCAGGCCGCGCTCCAGCGAGCGCTCCATGTGCAGCTCTTGCACGGCGCCGCCCTCGACGATGGCCACGCGCGTTTCTTGGGGCGACCAGTTGATCAGAATGTCTTGTTGTTGCATGGCGGGGCTTTCTCTGCGGGGCAGAAGCAAAACGGGTCAGAGCGGGTGATCCGCTGGGGTACGCAAGTGTGGCAGCAGTTGGGCATGCAGGCCGACCACGGCGCCAATGACGATGAGAGCAGGCGGGCGGACTTGGTGCGCCTGTGCCAGCTCGGGCAGGCTGGCGATGGTGCCGACGATGCAGCGCTGCTCGGGGCGCGAGATTTTTTCGATGATGGCCGCAGGCGTATGGGCATCCATGCCGTGCTGCTGCAGCTGCGCGCTGATGGTGGGCAAATTGCTCACGCCCATGTACACCACCACCGTTTGCTGGGGACGCGCCAGCATGGGCCAGTTCAGTTCGGCGGCCAGCGGCTGCTCGGCGCTGTCGCGCAGGTGGCCGGTGACAAAGACGACCGAGGTGGCCAGCTCGCGGTGCGTCAGCGGAATACCGGCATAGGCGCTGGCGCCCTGGGCGCTGGTGATGCCGGGCACCACTTCAAAGGCAATGCCCGCCTGCACCAGGCCCAGCGCCTCTTCGCCGCCCCGGCCAAAAATCAGGCTGTCGCCGCCTTTCAGGCGCAGTACATGCCGCCCCTGCTGGGCCAGGCGCACCATCAGCGCGGTGATTTCTTCTTGCGGCAGCGCATGGCGCGAGGCGCGCTTGCCCACATAAATGCGTTCGGCCTGAGGGGGCAGCAGTTCGAGCACGCCGGGGCCCACCAGGTTGTCGTACAGCACCACATCGGCCTGGGCCAGGATTTTGGCGGCGCGCACGGTGAGCAGCTCTGGGTCGCCCGGGCCAGCACCGATCAGGGTGACACGGCCCAAGGCTGGGGACTGCGGTGCAGCAGCGCAAGGGGCAACAGAGGATTCAGACATGGTGCAGGCATAAAAAACCCCAAGCAAGACTTGGGGTGTTCAGGGGGTTAGGGCGCATGCCCCAGCAGGGCTGCTTAACGACGGTGGTGGTTGGTGTTGTTGTTTGGGCCAGGGCCACGGTTGGGCAGGTGGCGGAAGGTGATGCGACCTTTGCTCAGGTCGTAGGGCGACATCTCCAGCGACACGTTGTCGCCCGCCAGAATGCGGATGTGGTGCTTGCGCATCTTGCCGCCGGTGTAGGCGATGAGCTGGTGCCCGTTTTCCAGAGTGACGCGAAAGCGCGAGTCGGGCAACACCTCGGTAACCTGCCCTTGCATTTCAATCAGTTCTTCTTTTGCCATGTGCTATCTCTTTGCTAAATGTGGGTGCGGCGCCTTTGCTGAGAACCTCGCACACCGACGGCATGGCAGCCGGATGGACAAAAAAGCGAGAGGCTCGGTGCGCGGACACCAAGCAGTCAGAGGGCCTAAAGGCTGCGAATATAGAAACCGGGTATTGTAGTCGTTTTCCCTAGCAGCTTGCAACGCGGACGCAATCAGCGCGTGGTAGGTCGGCCCTGCTCCCAGGCGATGTCGGCACGCGCCACTTCGCGCCATTGGCCGGGGGGCAGATCGTCCAGCGTCAGGTTGGCGATGCTGCGGCGTATCAGGCGCAGCGTGGGGTGGCCGATGGCTGCGGTCATCTTGCGCACTTGGCGGTTTTTGCCCTCGACCACGGTGATTTCCAGCCACACATCCTGCACCGTTTTGCGCACCCGCACCGGCGGATCGCGTGGCGGCACGTCGGGCTGGGGTTGCAGCAGCTGCGCTTGGCACGGGCGGGTGAGGTAGTTCTCAATGCGCAGGCCGTTGCGCAGGCGCTGCAGCGCGGTCTCGTCGGGCACGCGCTCGACCAAGGCCCAGTAGGTTTTGGGCTTGGCGTTGCGGGGGTTCAAGAGCTGCTCGATCAGGGGGCCGTCGTCGGTGAGCAGCAGCAGGCCTTCGGAGTCTTTGTCCAGCCGACCGGCGGGGTAAACGCCCGGCGGCAGGTCGAACTCGGCCAGGCTGCGCGCGCCGTCCTCGGGGGTGAATTGCGAGAGCACGCCATACGGCTTGTGGAACAGAACGTAGCGGGGCATGGGAGAACGGTGGGGCGGCGCTGGCTGGCCAAAGTCATCGGCTGCGACGCAGCAGCAAGACCGTCAGCACCACGGCCAGCGCGCTGAAGCACAGGAACGACCAGTTGGCAATGGTGCCGCCCAAAAATGTCCAGTCCACCGCCGAGCAGTCGCCCGAGCCCTTGAAGATCATGGGCAGCGCCCGGCTGAAGGAGTAGCTTTCGACGATGCCGTAAAAATCGCGCCCGCAGGTGGCAAATTCGGGTGGATTCCACTGCAGCCAGGTTTGGCGTGCAGCGGTAAAAGCACCAAAAACGGCAAAGGCTATGCCCACAGCGCTCCAGCTTTTCCACCAGAGTTTTTGCGGCCTAAGGCTTGCCAGACCTGCGGCAATAGCTACACCAAACAGAGCGTAGCGCTGCACGATACACATGGGACACGGCTCCAGACCCACCACATGCTGCAAATACATGCCAAAGGCCAGCATGGCCACGCACACCACGGCCAGCAGGGCCAGGGTGCGGCGCGTATGGGTACACAGGGCACACAAAAAACTCATCACGATGCGATCTTTCTAAATGCCCGCGCCCTGATCGACAAACACACGAACACGCCGGGGCGTGACAATCAGCGCTTCGCCGTTTTGCAGGGCCAGCTCTTGGTACTGCTGCACGGGAATGTGCGCTTCAATCACCTGCGATGGTGCGCCGCGCGGGGTGGGGTCTTGGGCGCGCTGGGTGGCGATAAGTTCCAGGCGTGCAATCGGGCCGACAACGATGGCGCGATCCAGCCGCACCTGCAGCCCGTTGGGGTAGCTGCGGCCCGGCACGGGGCGCGTGACTTCCAGCTCGTGCGGGCGCACATAGGCCTGGGCCGCGCCGGCTGTCCCCACGCTGGCACCGTTGCCGTTGCTGCTGGCGGCGCTGCTGGTGCCAGTTTCGGTGGCGGCTGGCAGGGCAAAACCATCGTCCAGCACGACCTCGTCGGCGCTGGCGCGGCCATGGAACAGGTTCACGTCGCCCAAAAAACTGTACACAAACGGGCTGGCTGGGTTGTCCCACACTTCTTGGGGCGTGCCCACCTGCTCGATCTGGCCCTTGTTGATGACGACCACGCGGTCGGCCACTTCCAGCGCTTCTTCTTGGTCGTGCGTGACGAAGATGCTGGTCACATGCAGCTCGTCGTGCAGGCGGCGCAGCCAGCGGCGCAGTTCTTTGCGCACTTTGGCGTCCAGCGCGCCAAAGGGCTCGTCCAGCAGCAGCACCTGCGGCTCCACGGCCAGGGCGCGCGCCAAGGCGATGCGCTGGCGCTGGCCGCCCGACAGCTGGGCCGGAAAGCGCTCGGCCACCCAGTCCAGCTGCACCAGGCCCAAAAGCTCCATCACCTTGGTGCGGATTTGTGCCTCGCTGGGGCGCTCTTTTTTGGGCTTCATGCGCAAGCCAAAAGCCACGTTTTCAAACACGCTCATGTGCTTGAACAGCGCATAGTGCTGAAAGACAAAGCCCACGCCGCGCTCGCGCACATGTACGCTGGTTTGGTCTTGGCCGCTGAAGTGGATGCTGCCGCTGTCGGCCCCTTCCAGCCCGGCGATGATGCGCAGCAGCGTGGTTTTGCCACAGCCCGAGGGCCCCAGCAAAGCGACCAGCTCGCCCGAGGCGATGTCCAGGTTCACGTTGCGCAGGGCATGGAAATCACCAAAGCGCTTGTCGATGTTGCGGATTTCAATACTCATTTTGATAGCTTCTTGCGCTGGTAAATCAAGGGTTTCAAGGCCATTTATTGCCTAAATCTAGGTGTATCGTGCGCTGGCAGCTATGTTTTTTACACAGCTGCCAGTGGCTCAGGACTGCACGGGGCGCTCGGGCGGCAGCTGGGCGGCGGCGCGTTGCTGCGCGGCGCTGCGGTGCTCGGCCACGGTTTTGATGGCCAGCGTGACCAGGGCCAGCAGCGCCAGCAGCGAGGCGGCAGAGAACGCGGCCACGGATTGGTATTCGTTGTAGAGAATCTCCACATGCAGCGGGATGGTGTTGGTCTGCCCCCGGATGTGGCCCGACACCACCGACACCGCGCCAAACTCGCCCATGGCGCGCGCATTGCACAAGATCACGCCGTACAGCAGGCCCCATTTGATGTTGGGCAGCGTGACGTACCAAAAGGTCTGCCAGCCGTTGGCGCCCAGCACGGTGGCGGCCTGCTCTTCGTCGTTGCCCTGGGCCTGCATGAGCGGAATCAGCTCACGCGCAATGAAGGGAAAGGTCACAAACACCGTTGCCAGCACAATGCCCGGTACGGCAAAGATGATTTTGATGTCGTGCTCGGCCAGCCAGTGGCCCAGCCAGCCGTTGGTGCCAAACACCAGCACGTACATCAGACCGGCCACGACGGGCGAAATCGAAAACGGCAGGTCGATCAGCGTGACCAGCAGCGCTTTGCCCCGGAACTCAAACTTGGCAATGCACCAGGCGGCGGCCACGCCAAACACCAGGTTCAGCGGCACGGCGATCACGGCGGTCAGCAGCGTCAGTTTGATGGCCGACCAGGCGTCGGGCTCGCGCAGGCCATCGAGGTAGGCATGCCAGCCTTGGCGCAGCGCTTCAGAGAACACAGCGGCCAGCGGCAGCAGCAAAAACAGCAGCAAAAAGGCCAGGCTGATGCCAATCAGCAGGCGGCGCACCCAGGGTGCCTCGGTGGTGCTTACGCGGCTGGGCAGCGCGGCAGAAGAAGTCGATGGGTGGCTCATGCTTGCATCCCCGCGCGGCGGCGTTGCCAGGCTTGCAACAGGTTGATGATCAGCAGCATGACAAACGAGGCCAGCAGCATCACCACCGCCACGGCAGTGGCACCGGGCACGTCGTACTGCTCCAGCTTGCCGATGATGATCAGCGGCACGATTTCAGACACCATGGGCATGTTGCCGGCAATGAAAATCACCGAGCCGTATTCGCCCAGCGCGCGCGCAAAGGCCATGGCAAAGCCGGTGAGCAGCGCCGGTGTGATGCTGGGCAGAATCACCAACGTGAAAATTTGCCAGCGGTTGGCGCCCAGGCTGCTGGCGGCCTCTTCCAGCTCTTTTTCGCAGTCTTGCAGCACCGGCTGCACGGTGCGCACCACAAACGGCAGGCCAATGAAGATCAGCGCAATCACAATGCCGCCGGGCTGAAACGCCAGCTGGATGCCCAAGGGCTCCAGGTACTGCCCCACCCAGCCGTTGCCCGCCAGCAGCGCGGTCAGCGAGATGCCGGCCACGGCTGTGGGCAGCGCAAAGGGCAAATCGACCAGCGCATCGACCAGTTTTTTGCCAAAGAACTCATAGCGCACCAAGACCCAGGCGATCAGCAGGCCAAACACCAGATTGACCAGCGCAGCCAGCAGCGAGGCCCCCAGGGAAAGACGGTAGGCCGCCAGCACGCGCGGCGCGGAGACGGCTTGCCAGAATGCATCCCAGGAGAGGCTGAAGGTTTTCAGTACCAAGGCCAGCAGCGGAATCAAGACCACCACGCTGAGATAGAACAGGGTATAGCCCAGGGTGATGCCAAAGCCGGGCAAGACCCGGCGTGGCCCCTGGGGGCGGGAGCTGGGGGCCGATGGCCCCAACGCGATGGCACTCATGCAGACGGTCGCTTTTTGTTGTTGGTCGGTGCGAAGGGGGAGATGGGCTGCTTATTTGGCCGAACCTTGGTACAGCTGGTCGAACTTGCCGCCATCGTTGAAATGCTCTTTTTGCGCTTGGTTCAGCGTGCCAAAGTACTTGGCCACGGTGAACTGCTGGATGGGTTTGAATTGGTCTTGGTATTTGGCCAGTGCCGCTTCAGAGCGCGGACGAATGGCGTGCTTGGCGGCAATGTCTTGTGCCTCTTCGGAATAGAGGTAATCCAGATAGGCCTTGGCCAGTTCACCCGAGCCTTTTTTGGCGGTGGTGCGCTGCACGACGGCTACCGGATTTTCGGTGGTGATGCTGACCGAGGGGTACACCGCATCGACCTTGCCTTTGCCAAATTCGCGCTCCACCGAGACCACTTCCGATTCAAACGTAATCAGCACATCGCCCACATTGCGCTGCAAGAAGGTGGCGGTGGCGTCGCGCCCACCCTTGGCCAGCACGGGCACGTTTTTGTAGAGCTGGGTGATGTAAGCGGCGGCATCGGCATCGCTGCCACCCTTTTCACGCACACTGCCCCAAGCGGCCAGATAGGCGTAGCGACCATTGCCCCCGGTCTTGGGGTTGACGACGACCACTTTCACATCGGGGCGGGTCAGGTCGTTCCAGTCCTTGATGTTTTTGGGATTGCCCTTGCGCACCAGAAACAGCATGGTGGAGGTGGTGGGGGCGGCATCGTGCGGGAACTGCTTGGCCCAGTCTTTGGCCACGACGCCGTTGTCGGCCAGGAACTGCACGTCGGTGGTGGTGTTGAAGGTGACGACATCGGCCTCCAGTCCGTCGTTGACGGCACGCGCCTGGGCGCTGGAGCCAGCGTGCGATTGGTCGATCTTGACGTCTTTGCCGGTGGTTTTTTTGTAGTGGTTGGCAAAGGCGGCGTTGTAGTCTTTGTAGAACTCACGCGCCACGTCGTAGGAGACATTGAGCAGCTTGTCTTGTGCCAGGGCACTGCCGCCGATGGCCAGTGCGGCGGCAAGAACAACAGATTTCACAGTGGTGGAGATCATGGCGAGCATTCCTAAAAGGTGATGAATGCTGCAATTGTGCAAACAGCCCTTTAAAACTCAAACCAATATATTTTTTTTTGCTAATGCAAATTTCGTATATGCAACGCTGTTTGCTGCGCAGAAATGAAAATGCCCGCTGGGCAGCGGGCATTGGCATGGGCAAGTGTTGGTGGGCTTGCGGTATCTGGTAGGCGCGATTGGATTCGAACCAACGACCCCCACCATGTCAAGGTGGTGCTCTAACCAACTGAGCTACGCGCCTGTCGTTTGAACGAAGCGCGCATTATAGCACGCCGTTTTTGTATCTTTCAGGGTGGCATGCTCAGCGGCGCCGCGCAGAGCGCACTCCAGGCACGCTGGCCACCTGGCCCAGCACCTTGTTCAGACGCCCTGCATCGGACACTTCCACGGTGAAGGTCATCCACGCCACGCCTTTGATGGATTGGGTCTGCACGCCGATGACGTTGGTTTTTTCGCGCGCGAACACCTCCGAGATGTCGCGCAGCAAACCTTGGCGATCGGAGGCCTGAACGGCCACATCCACCGGGTACAGCGCCGTTTGCGCGGTATGACCTTTGGCTTCACCCCACGCCACCTCAATGACGCGCTCCTGGTTGCGCGCTGCCATTTCGCGAAAGTTGCTGCAATCTTGGCGGTGCACGCTCACGCCCTTGCCGCGCGTGACAAAGCCCGATATGACATCGGGCGGTGCGGGGCGGCAGCACTTGGCCAGCTGGGTCATGAGCGAGCCCACGCCGACCACCAGCACCCCGCCCTTGTTGCCGCCAGCGCGGGGTTTGCGTACCAGCGATTGCGGGTCTTGGTGCAGGGGATCGGGTTCAGAGGGGCGCAGCACCGCTTCAATGTTGCGCAGGGAGTATTCGTCCTTGCCCACGACCTCGAACAGCGCGTCGGCACTTTTAAAGCCCAGTTGCAAGGCAAGGTCGTCCAGCTTGAGGGCGGTCTTGCCCTCACGCTGCAGCAGCTTTTCGACGGCCTCGCGGCCCCGGGCCACGGTTTCCTGGCTGGCCTGGGCATTGAACCAAGCGCGCACCTTGGCCTTGGCGCGGTTGCTGTGCAGGTAGCCCAGCTCTGGGTTCAACCAGTCGCGCGAGGGGCGCCCTTCTTTGACGGTGACGATCTCTACCGTTTGGCCACTTTGCAGCGCCGCGTTGAGTGGCACCATGGCACCATCCACACGCGCGCCCCGGCAGCGGTGGCCCAAGTCGGTGTGTACGGCGTAGGCAAAGTCCACGGGCGTGGCACCTTCAGGCAGTTCAACCACCGCAGCATCGGGCGTGAGCACGTAGATACGGTCGTCAAACAGGCCTTTGTGCGCGGGGTTTTCTGACAGGTCTTTGCCCCAGGCCAGCAGTTGACGCAGCACGGCGATCTTGGCGTCGTACTGGCCCGTGACACTCACGCCTGCATAGCCTTTGGTGCCCGCCTCTTTATAAGCCCAGTGTGCTGCGACGCCATTTTCAGCGTGGCTGTGCATGGCTTGGGAACGGATCTGAATTTCGATGGCTCTGCCCTGGGTGTCGCGCACCACGGTGTGCAGCGACTGGTAGCCGTTGGGTTTGGGGCGGGCAATGTAGTCGTCGAACTCGGATTCGATCGGGGTGAAGTGCTGATGCACCCAGGACAAGGTCGAGTAGCAGTCCTTGACCGTAGGCACCACCACGCGCAGGGCGCGCAAGTCAAACAGCTGGTCAAAGCTCAGCTGCTTACCACGCATTTTTTTGATGATGCTGTAGATGTGCTTGGGGCGCCCCTGCACCGTGGCACTGATACTGGCGCCGCGCAGCTGCGCTTCGAGCCTTTGGCGCAGCTGCTCCATGTAGATTTCGCGTTCGGCGCGCTTTTCGTCGAGCAACAGCGCGATTTCGCGGTAGGTGTCGGGCTCAAGAAAGCGAAACGCCAGATCTTCAATCTCCCACTTCAGCTGCCAGATACCCAGCCGGTTGGCCAGGGGGGCAAACACATGCAGCGCTTCAGAGGCCAATGCGGGCGAGATGGGCAGTTTGCTGGCGGCGTACCAGCGCAGGGTTTGCAAGCGCGATGCCAGACGCAGCAGCACCACGCGCACATCGCGCGAAAACCCCAGCAGCATCTTGCGCACGGTCTCGGTCTGCAAAGCAGGATTGTGGGCCTGGGCCACCAGGCGTTCGGCATTGCGCGACTGCTGCTGCACATGCATGAGCTTGATGGTTTCAACCGCCAGAGAGGCAAAGTGCGGGCCAAAAGCCTTGGTTAGCACCTCCAGCGGACGGTTCAGGTGCATGCTGGCATACACCAGATACACCGCCGCCTGCATGGTCTCTGAGCCGCCAATGCCCTGCAAGATAGCCGCCACCGCATCGGCGTGGGCCAAGACGTTTTCGCCCGTGCCCAGCACTTCACCGGCCAGTAAGGGTTCGGCAAAGCTGCGCGCGCGCACCAGAGCGTTGACTTGGTCTGGAATGGTGTGCGCCGTTGCAGCAATCAAGTCCGGCACTACTTGGGCCACCTTGCTGTGCAGCTGTGCAATGCTGGCACTGTCCCCCGTGGTCGGTGGTAAAGACGTTACGCTGCGCATGGCTTGGCTCCTGGCACTGCGGCGATAAAGGCGGTTGTACCCAATTAATCACCCAAAAAGAAAATTCTGCACGATGGCTACCTGGCCCTCTGCCACCAACGTGGGGGCATGACCAATGCCTTCAAGCTCGATGCAGCTGGCACAAGGGCCACGCTGCCCCATCTCCTGGGCGGTGCTGGCGCTCAGTAAATCAGACTCAGCACCGCGCAGCAGCAGGGTGCGTGCGCTGATGGCGTCGTACAGCGTCCACAGCAATTGCGCATTTTGTGCAGCTTGCTCCTGCGTTAGCGCGTGCATGGGCAGGGCGATGCGTGGGTCGTAATGCAGGCCAAAGCCGCCCTCGGGCAAAGGACGCAGCATGGGGCGCGACAGGGCCAGCCACTGCGCTTCGGTATGCGGCCCAAATCCGGGGGCCAGAGCACGCAGCGCAGCCGCGCCCTCTTCCTCGGTGGCATAGCGCGCAGGTTGCCCCAGATAGCTACCAATGCGCTGCAGGGCAACCCACTCCAAGCGCGGGCCGACATCGTTGAGCAGCAGGCGGTCGATGGCCTTGGGCAGTGGCAGCTGCGCCGCCCCAGCAATACCCATGCCTATCAGTCCACCCATGCTGGTGCCGACCCAGTCCAAGCGCTTTATGGGTGCTTGTGCATGCAACTGGTGCAGCAGCACCAGTAGATCCGAAACATATTGAGGAACCGCATAGGCACTGGGGTCGTGCAGCCAGTCGCTATAGCCGCGCCCAGCAACATCAGGACAAATGACCCGTGCATGGCGGCTGAGGGTTTGTGCCAGCACATCGAAGTCGCGTCCTTGCCGTGTCAGGCCATGCACACACACCACCACATGCGGATGACCCGCATCACCCGTCTGATTCCACTGCCAGTATGCCAGCCGATGCATGCCGCCCTCAGGGTGCTGCTGCGCTGGTGCTGGGCACATTACGTAGTTCAGCCTAGGTTCATTCATGCGGTCGATCATGGCAATAAGCATTTCATAATAGTTCGCTCATCGTAATTCATTCCCACGCTATCTATTTCACAGAAAGAGACAATCATGCTCAAAGGTAAAACGGCACTGGTGACCGGCTCCACCAGTGGTATTGGTCTGGGTATTGCCCAGGCTTTGGCGGCCCAAGGGGCCCATGTAGTGCTAAATGGCTTTGGCGAGTACCAGGGTGCTGTGGATGCCGTACATGCCGCAGGCGCCACCCATGGCGTGCAGGTGGACTACCACGGCGCCGATATGAGCCAGCCCAACGATATTGCTGCCATGATGGATTTCGCAGCCCAGCGTTTTGGGCGTGTGGACATCTTGGTGAACAACGCCGGCATTCAGCATGTCGCCCCTGTGCAGGATTTTCCGACCGAGAAATGGGATGCCATCCTCGCCATCAATCTGTCCAGCGCTTTTCACACCACCCGCTTGGCCTTGCCTGCCATGCTGGCAGCTGGCTGGGGACGCATCATTAACGTTGCATCGGTGCATGGGCTGGTGGCCTCGGCGCAGAAAAGCGCATATGTGGCCGCCAAGCATGGCATCGTCGGTTTGACCAAAGTGACGGCGCTGGAAAACGCCACCACAGGCGTAACGTGCAATGCCATCTGCCCAGGCTGGGTGCTGACGCCCTTGGTGCAAAAGCAGGTGGACGCCAAAGCCGTGCAGTATGGTGTTTCCAATGCAGAGGCAACCAAACTGCTGCTGGGTGAAAAGGAGCCTTCCCTTGAATTCACTACACCTGAAGAATTAGGCGCGTTGGCAGTGTTCTTCTGCTCGCCAGCGGGCAACAACGTGCGCGGTGTTGCCTGGAATATGGACGGCGGCTGGGCCGCCCAGTAAGCGCCAGGCAGCGGTTGCTCGTAAACCCTTGCAAGAGAACGTTACCCGCGCTTACGCACAGCATTCATCTCTGCTTGTTATGCTTGAAAGTTATGCCCGTACGGCAGGCCCAGACCAACAAGTTATTGAGAATCCATGTTGACCTTACTTGCCCCGCTCGCCCTGGTGGTTGCCCTGTGGCTATGGCATCCCCTGATTGGTACCGGATGGCGTTATTACCTATGGACGGTGCTGGTGACTGCCTTATTGGGCGCTTTGCCCGCAGGCTTGATCTGGCTGGCTCGCAATACTGATCTTAGTTATGCCGTGGTGGCATACCTGCAGGTGCCTTCTGGCTGGTTGTTTGCCAGCATCGTCGGGGCATGGCTACTGGCTGTGGTGCGCGATGTGTTCGCTTTGCTAGGTTGGGGCATGGGTAGTCCGCAAGTTGCGCAGGTGCTGTGGCAGCCCAAATACACCCTAATAGCCTTGAGCGCCATGTTGCTCATCTGCGGCCATGCGGCGGTGCAAGGATTGCGTGTTCCCGAGGTGCGCGAACATGAGTTACGCCTAGCAACCCTCCCTTCTGAGCTCGATGGCCTACGTATTGCGGTGCTCGCCGACCTGCACGCCAGCCCTGTCAATAACATGTTTTATGTGCGTGAAGTGGTGGCACGCACCAACGCGGCCAAGCCCGATCTGATAGTGCTGCCCGGTGACTTGGTGGATGGCGACGCAGCTGTCCAAGCAGCCGAGTTGAGTGGGTTAGCCGATCTGAATGCACCTTATGGTGTGTGGGCCGCACCCGGTAACCACGAGTATTACAGTGGCTACGACGCTTGGGCGAACGTGTTTGCCAAACTGGGCTTGGCCTATCTGGCCAACCGAGCCCACACCATTGATATCCGCGGCCAGCGCGTTACCTTGTCTGGCGTAGGCGACCCAGCCTACCATCAGCGTCACAACGCCGATGCGGGAGGCGTGCCGCCAGACATTGTCAGCGTGGCGCAACAAGCGCATGAGCAGGGAACGCAGTTCCATATCCTTTTGGGGCATCAACCCAAGATGGCACGCCAATATGCAGCTTCTGGCAGCGTGCATCTGCAGATTGCAGGACATACCCATGGCGGGCATATCCGGGGCTTTGATCAGTGGGTGGTGGCGCGGGCCAACCAAGGATTTGTGCGTGGGCGTTACGACATCGGGGGCATGACCTTGTTCATCAGCAGTGGTGCGGGTCTGTGGTCTGGGTTTACTTTGCGTTTGGGCGTGCCTGCTGCCATTGATGTACTCACCTTGCGCAGTGACAAGCTACAAAGTTCAGCATCTAAATAGTCAGAAAACATAGCTAAATTCGCTTAATTTATAAGGAAAAATAGCGTTTTTTATATAGAATATTACAATGTGTAAAAACCCGCATTAAACTGTGTGAGCTGCAAGGCCCACCCCTTGACTCTCTAGAGGGTGGGCCTTTGTCCATGGTCTTTTTTCAGCCGTTTGCTGCCCATGCCTCCCACCATGTCCACTGTTTTTAATTTCACCTTCGTCCCGTGGTTTCGCTCGGTGGCTCCGTACATGCACAAATTTCGCCACCAGACGTTTGTTGTGGGCATCACGGGTGAGGCCATCGCTGCGGGCAAGCTGCAATCGATTGTGCAGGACCTGGCCATGATTCAAGCTATGGGGGTGCATATCGTGCTGGTGCATGGTTTTCGTCCGCAGGTCAATGAACAGCTGCGCCTTAAAGGCCATACGCCCCAATACGCCAGCGGCGTACGTATTACCGACAGCCTGGCCCTGGACTGTGCCCAAGAGGCTGCAGGCCAGCTGCGTTACGAGATTGAAGCCGCATTCAGCCAGGGCTTACCCAACACCCCGATGGCAGGGGCACGGGTACGCGTTATTTCGGGCAATTTTCTGACAGCCCGGCCTGTGGGCATCGTAGATGGCATCGACTTTCAGCATACGGGGCTGGTGCGCAAAGTCGATGTAGAAGGTATTCGCAGTGCGCTAGATTCTGAGGCCATGGTGCTGCTTTCTCCCTTTGGCTTCTCACCCACCGGAGAGGCTTTCAACCTCAGTATGGAAGAAGTGGCCACGCGTGTGGCTACCGAGCTCAAGGCCCACAAGCTGATTTTCTTGACCGAAGTACCTGGCGTGGCTGCGGATCCCCTACAGCCGTTGAGCGAAGACAACCCAATCGACACCGAAATTCCGTTGGCCGCAGCGCGGCGCATGCTAGCGCAGCTGCCTATGCCTGAAAAACCTACCGATACAGGTTTTTATTTACAGCATTGCGTGCGGGCCTGTGAGCATGGCGTTGAGCGCAGCCATATCCTGCCTTTTGCCGTCGATGGTGCGCTGCTGCTAGAGATTTATGTGCACGATGGCATCGGCACCATGGTAATCGACGAAAAACTCGAGGAACTGCGTGAGGCCAGCATCGATGACGTGGCTAGCATCATTCAGCTGATCGAGCCCTTTGAAAAGGATGGCACGCTAGTGAAGCGTGATCGCACAGAGATTGAACAAGATATTGCTAATTACACCGTCATAGAACATGACGGTGTAATTTTTGGCTGCGCTGCTTTACATATGTATCCCGAGGCACAAACCGCCGAAATGGCTGCAGTGACCGTATCGTCTAAAAGTCAAGGTACAGGGGATGGCGAGAAGTTACTTAAGCGCATTGAGCAACGTGCCCGGGCCGGGGGCGCAAAGACATTGTTTGTGCTGACCACCCGCACCATGCACTGGTTCATCAAGCGGGGGTTTGAGCCAGTCAGCCCGGATTGGCTCCCTCAGGCACGCAAAGATAAGTACAACTGGAACCGCAAGAGCCAAGTGCTTGTCAAGCAGTTGTAAGTGTGAGTTGACGCAGCTGGGTGCGCAGGTCGTCATAGCCACCGACATAGGTGGTGTTGTCTTCGGTGCGGACAAAGATTTGTGGCAGACTACGTACAGGCTGTCCTACCTGCTCTTGCAGAGCTTCTGCGGTAATGTCGGTACCTACCAGTAGGTACTGAAAAGACAGCGACTGAATCTGGCAAAGCATGCGGGTTTTATCGCAATTGATACACCCTTCTTTGCCGTAAATAATGATTTCCATAAAAAAACTCCTAGCAATAACTAAAACAAGAAAATGATTTAAAAATCGATGTCGAACACTTGGTTCTCATCGGTGCGGCGCATGACGCCGACTTTGTAGGCTGCTATATCCTGCTCTTGGGGTGAGGCTTGGGTTTTGGAGATATTGAGCCACTTTTCCATGAACTTCAGGGGGTTGTTCGTGGGCAGGGTGTATTTGCTGGTACTTAGTCCAAAGAGCTGGTACACGTCCTTGGCACAGTACAGCGTCCAGGCAGACAGGCGATCGGCGTTCATGCCCACCAGCTCACGGCCTTCAGAGAAGAGGTAGCTAATCCAGCGCAGCTCGCTATCCACCACTTCTTCGATCATTTTTTCAATGCGGTTGCGACACTGTGCGAAGGCAATCTGACCACGCTCGGTAGCCAACTCATGGCGCAATACAGCACGATCCAACTCCACGTGGACTTCCAGCTCATCCTGGGCAATCTTCTGTATGGCCTTGCCAATGGGCTGAAACAGTCCCGTGTCGCAAATGGCAAAAGTGACGGCAAAGCTGGCCATGAACTGAATACGCTCCATGCACAGCAGAGCAACGATGGTCATGAACGCCGCGTTGTAGGTATCTTGGTCGTTAGGGCGCATCCCCAGCGCATATTGGTGCGCCACTTCGTAGCCTGTGGCAAAAGCGCGTGCGACCTCGCCCAGACGATCGTGGGCTTCCTGCACGCGCAGAATCTCGCCCAGGATAACGCTGGGGTCGTCGAAGGAATTGCGCACGATTTCCGAATAAGTCGCAGCATGCACCACTTCGTTATCAGAAATGCGCTGCCAAGCGGCCCATAACTCGCTAGAGGTGATGAACGGCGCCAACACAGGGGCAATGGCACGTGAGGCGACAGAGTCGGCCTCCCACTGCCAAGCCAACGTCTTGATCATCATGTCGTAGGTGGCACGCGTACACGATTTGAAGTCGGCATTACAGGAGGAGTAGTCGAACTCGTTTTCATCCCAATCCAAGGATTTTTGTGCTTTGTACAGCTTCCAGATCTCGGGATAGTGTCGATTGACAGTGTCAAATAAGCCAGGGCGCTGTCCCAAAAGCAGTTGTGGCTTTTGGTAGTCGTTCTTTTCGTAATTGAAAACCGTGTCGGTGGTGCTGGCAGTGTCGGTCATGGTGTGTGTTCTCTCGATCTAGTCCATTGCCAAAATTACAAAGTACAGGCTTCACAGTCGGTGTCCTGAACGTCCTGCGCGGCGGTCGCACTGCTTACCAGTGCAGCGGTTTCTGGCATGTCGGTCACTTGGCGCATGCCGTTGGATGTCTTCTGGTTCATGTAGTACTTGGACTTGAGCCCCAGCTTGACGCGGTAGAGGTAATCCTCGATGAGCTCAGAGGAAGAAATAGAGGCATCACCAATCACGCGGCGATAAAAGTCGGCAGAAATACCTTGGTCAGTCCACTTTTGTACGATGGCGTACATTTCGGTCATATCGGACGTTGGAATATCCCAAGCAGATTGGTAGTACTCTGCCAAGGTATCGCTATCGGGCGCGGCCCAATAATTCACGCGTTGATTATCGGTTTTGATCAGAGTCAGCTCTCGCACAGGGTACAGACCGTTGGTGGTGCCCGAGGCGTTGGCGGATGTCTCTGTCGGCATGTGTGCTACCAGCACTGAATTGCGGATACCGCCGTTGGCCACGATGGCGCGGCGCAGTGACTCCCAGTCATAGCGTAGGTTGAACGGTGCAATCTTGTCGACATGCGGGTTGCAAGTATCCAGCGGCAACCAACCTTCAGGCCAGCGAGTCTTGTGCATCCAAGGCGCATTGCCTAGCTCCTTGCCCAGTTTCAGGCTGGCATTGAGCAGATGGTAGTAGTGCCGCTCAGCCACTTCGTGGATGAACTGTTTGCCTTGCTGGTCGGTGTAGCACTTACCGTTTTTTGCCATCAGGTGTGCCAGTCCCAGAATACCCACCCCCGCGTTCAATCGCTTGCGCGACGTCACCCCCACTTGGGGTAGCTCGTAGTGCGCCAAATGTATGCACTTGTCGATCATCAACAGCGCGTAATAAGCCACCTCGGCGTACTGTTCTTCAGACTCTACGTTTGACACCACAATGCCGGCCAGATTGCAAGTGGCCACTTCAGGCGCAGAGCGCTGCACGATGGCCTCGATGGGCACACCATCCAACGCATCGCCAGCCTGCAGGTCATCGGGCCACATGGACTTGCTTTGCGAGCCACGCTGCACTTGCACTTGGGTATCGCCGGACAGCTTGCGTCGGCTGCCGTTGGCCAATTGCACTTCAACAAATGAGATGTCGTGCTCAGCGTATAGCTCCATCACATGGTTGTAAGGTGCTGTAGGCAAAGCAATCTCTGCACATAAATTAGAGCTGTAGATGGTGTCTTTGAACGGCGTGTGGCGGTTCATTTCTGAGATGTTGTGCTCGTACACACGGCCCGTCTCATTCCATTCATTGCTGGCTGTAATGAGCAGCTCGCGCGCACTGACCCAAGTCTTTTGGAAGTTCTCGTCCTGTTCGTAGCGTGCGTAAATTTCCTCAAACCGTGCCTCATCACCGCTGTACAGCGCAGCATGCAGATCAGGGGCAGTAAAACAATTAAAAAGGAAGATGTCCTCGTTGCGTGCCACCTTACGGGCAAAAAAACGGTTCCCACCCCACGAATAATCCATGCCCCGGATCTTTTTGTCTTCCGTGGACATCGGGTTTTTCAAGCGCAGCAGAGTATCCACTTCTGGATCGAAGATGGGAAAGTAGGTGGTACAAGCGCCGCCACGACCGTTTTGCAGGTTGGATTTCACTTCAGCGACCAACGCACGGTAGTAAGGCAGCTTACCTTGGTGGCGAATCACGCCACCCCGTACAGGATCGTTGATGGAGCGTGTCGCCATGTGCGCTCCAATGCCCGCACTCATGTAGGTCATGGTGTTGGCGATATGGTTGCCTACAGCAATCGAGCGTGCATTGTCGCCTACCGTGTACAGGCAGCAGCTCGCGTAACCACGCAAGGGCGTTCCTAAATTCACGTGGTTGGGTGTGGGGGCGTTGATGCGGTTTTTGGACAAGTGTTCGTAAAAGCGCTGCACGTCGCGCATGCGTCGCTCGCGTGGTTGATCCACAGACAAGGCCATAGCCATGCGCATGTAAATGAACTGAGGTGACTCGTAGTACACACCATTGACGCGGTCGGCAATTGCGTACTTGGTCAGGTGGGTGTGTAGCTGATAGTGCGCATACTCAAAGTCGCGCTCATGGTCGATCCACTCTTGAATTACCGCGTACTCGGACTCAGAGTAATCCAGTGTTTCCATGAAGCCCAGTTGTTGCAGTTTGCGGTGTAAATCCAACACGGTGGGACGACGGTTGCGATACAAGTCCTTGCGAATCAGGGTGGCGTACAGGCGCCCTGCCATGCGGTTGTACGACCACGTGTCAAAATTCAGACAGGTTCGGATGAGCTGCTGCTGTAGCTCGCGCGATGTTGCCGTCTCGGACATGGCAGAAACTGTTTCCAGTACTGCCGACGGCCAGTCCACCGTCTCCCCCAACGACTGCGCGGCCCACTCTCCCCATTGGTTTAATTTGGACGGGGTAAACGGCTCCGTATAGCCGTCGCGCTTGACAATAAACTTCAACATGCAGGCAACTCCAGAAATAAGAAAAAACACTATACACAGTGTTTTTTTTGCCTGATGGTACTACATGTAGCGTTTCACCCTGCGCTTGACATAGTGCCCCATTCCTCATATGTGATGCGATCCTTAGAGCATTCTTAGCACCGGTAGAGCTGGCTTTTTTGAAGCAGGAAACCTTCAATTTCCGAGGCTGGCTTGGGGCGGCTAAAGTAGTAGCCCTGAACTTCATCACAGCCCAAAGAGCGCAGAAAATGCAGTTGTTGTTCGGTTTCCACACCCTCGGCGGTAATGCGTAGACCCATCGCTTGGGCCATGCGCACCATGGCATTGACCATCGCCTTATCAGCATCCCCCTTGTCGATGTCACGCACAAAAGATTGATCAATCTTGAGCTTGTAGCTAGGAAAGCGCTTGAGCTGTGCCAACGATGAATAGCCTGTCCCAAAATCGTCGATCGAAATTTTTACCCCAAGATCGCGCAATTGCTGCAAGGCTGTCAAGGCCGAATGGGTATCGCTCATGGCCATGCTTTCGGTCAATTCCAGCTCAAAGTTCTGGGCTGGCACGTCTGTGTGCTGCAGTACACGGCGCACCATATCCGCCAACTGCGGCTGATGGAATTGGCGTGCTGACAGGTTCACTGCCATTGTCAGCTGCAACAGCCCCTTGTTGCGCCACTGCTTGAGCTGGTGTGCAGCCGTCTGCAGCACCCACTCGCCGATGGGCCAGATCAAGCCACTGTTTTCGGCCACAGGGATGAACTCTGCTGGCGAGATGGCACCCAGTTGCGGATGCTGCCAGCGCAGCAACGCCTCTACCCCCAGCACCCGGCCTGTGCTGGTATCCACCTGGGGCTGGTAATGCAAGCTCAATTGCTGGCGCTCCAATGCGCGTCGCAAGGCGTTCTCCAGCTCCAAGACACGCATCGACTGGGCTTGCATCTGCGAGGTAAAAAAGCGATAGGTGTTGCGCCCTTCACGCTTAGCCCCATACATGGCAGTGTCAGCCGATTGCACCAATGCGTCAAAATTGGCTCCGTCGTGGGGATGCAGTGCCACACCCACCGAGCAGGCCAGCGTCAGATCGTGCTGACCGACCTGAAAGGCGCGCGCAAACGCTTGGGCCACTTTGGCTGCAACGCGTTCTGCTCCCTGGGCGTTGGCGCCCGGCAGCAGCAGCACGAACTCATCCCCTCCGAGACGGGCCACCGTATCGTACTCACGCACCGTAGCCAACAGACGCTGGGCAATCAGAACCAGCAAACTATCCCCTACGCGATGGCCCAATGAATCGTTGATGTGCTTGAAATGATCCAAATCCAGAAACAGCACCGCCAGGGGAGCGCCGCTTTCCTGAGCTGCACGAATGGCTTGCTGACTGCGCTGAGCCAGCAGGGTGCGGTTGGGCAACCCCGTGAGTGCATCGTAATGGGCCAACCAGTAAATGCGCTCCTGATCGTACTTGCGCCCTTGAATTTCGCGATCTAGGTCTTTGGTCGCCGTGCGCAACGCCGAGGTACGATCCTGCACGAGGCTTTCTAGCTCTTGGTGGGCTTTACGCAGCGCCTCTTGGGCGCGTTTGCGCTCGGTAATATCCATCAAGATCCAGACCGATGTCCCCTTGCCCAGCACCTTGCCACGCACTTCGCAGATGATCTTGTTGCCATCCTTGCGGCACAGGGTGGATTCACCAGAAAACACGTGACCAGCGCTCAGGGTCGGTATGCTGCGCGCTGCTTCGCCTTGCCACGCCTCATCGGTACAGAACCAACGACGCGCATGACTGTCTTGCAGCTCCCCCGGGGCATAGCCCAACATCAGCTCAAAGTGGCGGTTGCAGCGCTGCAAATGCGACCCTTGCAGAAAAGCGATGCCTACCATGGCATTGTCCAGCAGCAGCTGTGTCTCCAGCTGGATGCTGTTCAGCTGCGAGCGCATCTGCACCTGCGCGTGGATATCGTCCAGTGTCCAGATGGAGCCTTCGGTCGTATCTTCGGGGTGGACGAGTCGCCCCGTCAGACTGACCCAGAACAGCTGCCCATCGCGCTTGCACAGTTGGCGCTCGCAGCGGAATGTTTCGCCGAGCGACAAGGTGGGATAGGCATCGCGCCCCAGTGCTCGAAAGGCATCCCGGTCGGGATGCAGCATTTGACTGGAAAGTCCTTGCACTGCCTGCGCACTGGCGTAGCCCAGCATCTGGGCGAAGCGCTCATTGCAGCGCACCACCCTGCGCTGCCGGATGAAAACCACACCGATGTCGGCGCTCGCCAGCAGGGAATGTTGTTCGCGCAGCAGGCGTGCCATTGCATTAGAGGAAAGCTCCTCGTCCAGCATTTTTTTTTCTAGCAGCACATCACGCATGACATTTCTTGACAAAGGTAGTAAATTTTTGCAATGCGGTAAATCATGCCATTGAACATACGCACGATCCACTTTAGGCATGCAGAAACCTTTTGAGAAAAGACAAACTTGGGATCATATTTCGTCGGTAAAACCATCGCCCAAGCGTGGCAGTAGTGCGGTGGGATAATCGCGCGCCATGAACATCACCATCAAAACTGCGCAGGACATCGAGCGCATGCGTGAGGCAGGACGCTTGGCTTCTGAAGTACTGGACTACCTCACCCCCTTCATCCAGCCTGGCATCACCACTTTGGAAATCGACCGTCTCAGCGCTGAATGCATGGCACGCCAGGGCACCAAATCGGCCACGGTGGGTTACCAGCCCCCAGGTTACCCGCCCTATCCTGGTCATGTTTGCACCTCAGTTAACCACGTGGTCTGCCATGGCATCCCCAACGACAAGCCCCTGAAAAAAGGCGACATTCTGAACGTAGACGTCACCGTCATCACCCACGACGGCTGGTTTGGCGACAACAGCCGCATGTTCATCATTGGCGAGGGCACCATTGCGGGCAAGCGCCTGTGCCAGCTTACCTTTGAAGCCATGTGGAAAGGCATCGAGCAGGTCAAGCCTGGCGCCACCTTGGGCGATATTGGCCATGCCATCCAGACCTTTGCCGAAGGACACCATCTGTCGGTCGTGCGTGAATACTGCGGCCATGGCATTGGGCAAAAATTCCATGAAGACCCACAAGTGCTGCATTACGGCAGGCCGGGCACGGGTGTCAAACTCAAGGAAGGGATGGTGTTTACCATCGAGCCGATGCTCAATCTGGGCAAGCGCGAAGTCAAGGAACTGGGCAAGGACGGCTGGACCATCGTGACCAAAGATCGCAGTCTTTCCGCGCAGTGGGAGCTGATGTTGGCGGTTACCCCCACAGGATACGACGTCTTGACCTGGTCGGAGGGTTCCCCCACTCCACCCTCCTTCATTCGCGACATTCGCACTTAATGCCACTACGGGCACAGGCGATACCGTGCACACCCATCTTGCCCAGTTGCGCACACACTACGAGCAAAAAAAAGCGCAGTTGCTCTCCCATCTGCACCATCCGGGTGGCCCGCCCATCCGCCAGCTGCTGCATCGTCTGGCGCTCTTGGTGGATGCGCAGCTGGTGGCGCTGCGCCAGGCCACAGCACTGCCCTCTGACGTGGCCATTGTGGCGGTGGGGGGCTATGGGCGCAGCCAACTCTTTCCCTATTCAGACGTGGATGTGCTGCTGCTGGTGCCCGGGGAAAGCAGCGCAGTCTGTACCGAGCTGCGCCCTGCACTGGAGCGCTTTGTTGGCGCCTGTTGGGATGCTGGACTAGAAATCGGCTCCAGCGTATGCACCGTTGCCGAATGTCTGACCCTGGCCAGCCAGGACATTACCGCACAGACATCGATGCTTGATGCACGTCTGATTGATGGCAGCGCCGCGTGCTTTCAGGCGCTGATGCGCGCGCTGCCCAGTACCTTGCAGCCGCAGGAGTTCTTTTTGGCCAAGCACCTCGAACTGCGCCAGCGGCACACCAAATTTGAAAACACCCCCTACGCGCTGGAGCCCAACTGCAAGGAGGCACCGGGGGGCCTGCGCGATCTGCAAACCATTGTCTGGGTGGCCATGGCTTCGGGCCTGGGGCGCAACTGGCAAGAGCTGGCGCAGCAACACATCATCACCCCCCTGGAAGCGCAGCAGCTGGAGCGCAACGAAACCACCCTATTCCAGATCCGAGCGCGCCTGCACGCCATGGCGGGGCGCCACGAAGACCGCCTGCTGTTTGACCTGCAAACCGCTGTAGCGCACAGCTTGGGCGTGCAAAGCCATGAGCTGCCAGGACAGGCACAGCCGGTGCGCGCCAGCGAGGTGCTCATGCGTCGTTACTACTGGGCGGCCAAGGCAGTCATGCAGTTGCAGCAGATCGTACTGCTCAATATTCAGGAGCGCCTGCACCCCAGCCTAGCTGCACCCTTGGTCATCAACGACTGGTTTGCCGATAAAAATGGCTTGCTTGAGGTGCGCGATGACACCCTCTTCCAGCGTCAGCCGCAGGCCATCCTGCACACCTTCTTGACACTGCAAACGCACCCAGGCTTGCGCGATGCATCGGCACGCACTCTGCGTGCGCTGTACAACGCGCGCGATAGCATGAACGCCCAGTGGCGCCGCGATCCGGTCAACCGCGCCACCTTTGTGCGCATCTTGCAGCAGCCCAGCGGTATCACGCATGCCCTGCGCCTTATGAACGCCACCTCGGTGCTAGGGCGCTACCTGTGGTCGTTTCGGCGCATCGTCGGCAAGATGCAGCACGACCTGTTTCATGTGTACACCGTCGATCAGCACTCGCTGATGGTGCTGCGCAACATGCGCCGCTTTTTCATGCCCGAGTTTGCCCACGAGTACCCGCTGTGCTCTGAGCTGGCCAGCCAGTGGGAACAGCCCTGGCTGCTGTATCTGGCGGCCTTGTTTCACGATATCGGCAAAGGGCGCGGCGGTGACCACAGCACCATTGGTGCCATTGAAGTGCGCCGCTTTGCGCACCAGCATGGCTTGGCGCGCGCCGATGCCGAACTGGCTGAATTTTTGGTGCGAGAGCACCTGCGTATGAGTACCGTGGCGCAAAAGCAAGACACCAACGACCCCGCTGTCGTGCGCGCCTTTGCCGACGCTGTGGGCACGCCCCAGCGCCTGACCGGCCTGTACCTGCTCACCGTTGCCGACATTCGCGGTACCAGCCCTAAAGTCTGGAGCGCCTGGAAAGGCAAGCTGCTACAAGACCTGTACCACGCCGCTTTGCGCATGCTGGGCGGCCACAGTCTGCACGGCGAGGCACTGACCCAAGCCCGCCAGCGCCAAGCACAGATCTTGCTCAGCCAAGCGGGACTGCCCGCCGACAGTGCCCGTCTGCTTTGGAATACGCTGGAGGCAGGTTATTTCCTGCGCCACGAACCTGCTGATATTGCCTGGCATGCACGACAACTGTATCTGCACGTGGGCAGCCCCGTGCCGATTGTGCGAGCGCGCCCCTCGCTTGCGGGCGAAGGGGTACAAGTGCTGGTCTATGCACCCGATGGCAATGATCTGTTTGCGCGCATCTGTGGCTACTTTGACCGCATGGGACTGTCCATCCTGCATGCGCGCATCTACACCAGCCCACATGGTCATGCCTTGGACACCTTTCAGGTGCAAGCCACCCATCTGGGCATCGAAGAGCGCGAGCTCAGCACCCTGATTGAGGCCGGTCTGCCCGGTGCGCTGGCCGCCGATAGCCCGCTGCCTGAGCCTGCACGCCGCCAACCCTCGCGGCGCGCACGCTGCTTTCCAATGGCGCCCCATGTCAGCCTGCAGCCCGACGAGAAAGCCCAGCGCTGGCTGCTGCACATCAGTGCCACCGACCGCGCGGGCCTGCTCTACAGCGTGGCGCGCGTGCTGGCACGCTACGGCCTGAGCGTGCAGCTGGCCAAGGTGATGACCCTGGGCGAGCGCGTGGAAGACAGCTTCTTGCTCGAAGGCCCCCAGTTGCAACACACCGCACGTCAGTTGGAGCTGGAGAAAGAATTGGTGCATATGTTGCAGGTGGATGCGTCCTAGCCTGGCATCTCGCCCTGGATAGGGGATGGGTGTGCGCCCAATGCCTGCTCACCAGCCAAACACACGCGATTGCGCCCCATAGCTTTGGCTTGGTACAGCGCCTTATCCGCCTGGGCCAGCGCCGTATGGCTTTCCTGCCCCGACAAAACAGCCACGCCAATGCTGATGGTCACGGCCACATGCCCCCCTGGCACCGCCGCTCCCACCGGGGCAGGATGGTCGGCCAGAGTCTGGCGGATTCGCTCTGCCAAGCGCACCGCCTCTTGGATGGTGGTGTGACGGACAAGTACAGCAAACTCCTCACCCCCCAAACGCCCGGGGTAATCGCTCTCGCGCAGGTTTTGCCGCACCACCTGCGCCACATGCTTGAGCACCAAATCGCCCACGGGATGGCCCCAGGTATCGTTCACCCGTTTGAAATGGTCCACATCCAGAGCCAAGATGGCACCACCAGCACGCGTGGTCGGCGAGGTGGCCAAGTATTGCTCCAGCATCGACAAAAAACTGCGCCGATTGGGCAAGCCTGTCAGCACATCGGTGCTAGCCAGGGTGGCCAACTCCTGCTCTTTGAGCTTGCGCTCGGTGATGTCATGCAACAGCCAAATTTGCCCCAGTGATTCGCCCTGATGCACGATGGGTAACCATTGCAGCCACAAATGGCGACCCAACACCTCATCACAGACCTCCAGACTATGGCGCGGCTCATGCTGGGGTAAGGAAAGCCAGCGCGCGCGCTGCGGCGCAATTTGCTCCAGCAGCTGGACATGGGCCAGCCCTTGGAGATGTGCCGGGGTTGCTTGCAGCGCCAACAGATGGCACAGCCCCGTATTGGCCATGACCACTTGGTCGTGGGCATCTTCCAGCAGCACACCCGCCTGAAATTGCTCCAGCAGCGTCACCAAGCGCAAATGCTGCGCTGCCAGTTCTTGTGCGGCATGGTGCCCCTCGGTGATATCGGTCAGCGTCCACACCGCTATATCGTCTGGGTCATCAGGTTGGCTCAATACCGCTTGCATGTCGAACCAGCGCACCGTTCCCACAACGTCGCGCAGTGGGTATTTCAGCCGAGTGCGTCCTTGCGTATGCAACTGCATGTAATACGGTGCCAAATCGACCCCATGGGCGCTGTTCACATGCAGGCTACTGGTGGGTATGCCCTGCAGCGTCTGCCCTGGATGGGCAAAAAGATGGTGGGCCTGTGCATTGGCATACAGAATGTGCCGCTCTTTTGTCACTAAAAAAATAGCGGCAGTACTGCCTTCCAACAAAGCCTGACGCAGCTGATGTGCAGCCACACGCTCTGAAATATCGCTGCACGTGCCCATAAATTGCAGACCGCGGTCCGGGCCAGGGCGCATCATTTGCCCCCGCAGCTCCACCCAATGCCAGCGCCCATCGTGTCCCCGCACGCGGCACTCCAGCCGCTGGGGGCTGCTGTCGCTGCATTCCAACGCGGCCTGCACCGCCACACGCTCGTCAGGGTGCAGCAGCTGGCACCACTGCGCGTAGTCGGTCGGCAACCCACCCTGGGGCCAGCCCATCATGTCGTGGCACAGCGCATCCCAGTGCATCTGGCCACTGTCCACCTCCCAGTGCCACAGCCCGTCGCGCAATGCCTGCAAGGTCTGCTGCAGGCGCAGCTGGGTTTTTTCCAGGTTGCGCTGCTGCACGGCCCGCAGCAGCACCAGGCGCGTGATGCTGCCCGCAGCCAGCAACAGCAGCAGCGTGGAGATCAGGCTGTGGATGTGGCTCATGCGCAGGCTCTGCTCCAGCGGCGCCATCACCTTGTCACGGCCCAGCCCCAGGCTGAGCACCAACGGAAAGTTGGGAATGCGCTGCCAGGCGTAGTAGCGCATCACACCGTCCACTGCAGCGCGGGCTTCATACACGCCCGATTGCAGCTGCGGAAAGCGCAGAAAGTCCCGATCGGTAGGTACCCGCTGCCCCATGGTCTGATCCAGACCGTGGGTGCGCGTCAGGTAGCGTCCCTCGCTGTCGAGCAGCATGACCACGTCCTGCGGGTCGGGGAACACCCGCTGGAACGCCTCTGCCAAATGCGCCGCCGAAATCGAAGCCGCAATCACATAGGCCAGATTGCCATCTGCATCCAGGATGGGACGCGACAGCTCCCCTGTCCATTGACCAAAGATGTGCTGCCGCCCCGGGATGCCGATGTGCAGGTGCGGCTCATTGAAGCCCAGATGCGCCTGGAAAAAATCCCGATCCACCACCGACACCGGCGCCAGCAAACGGCCGGGCGGCTGCAGGCTGGAAAACACCACCTGCCCGTGCGCATCGGCGATCAGCACCTCCAGGATCGCTCCCCGGGCCACGCTATCCATGGCGATACGCAGCACGTGGCGCATCTGGGCATCGTCCTGGCCCTGCCAGTGCTCGCCCACATGCTGCACGATGAAGTTGAGCTTGCGCAGATTGCTCTCCGTCTGGTACGCCAGAGCTTGTGCTGTTTGCCCAGCGCGCAGGCGCACCTGCTGCTGGGTGTCGGCCAGCGCGCTTTGGTGTGCGGAGTACAGCTGCGCCCAATACGCACCTACCAGCACCAGCAATGCCAACCAGACTGCCATCACCAAGCGCCACATGGAGCGCGGCAAATCCCATACGGTTCCGGTTTTTTCAGACTTCATAGAGAACTTTTCAGTGTGGGCAGTGGAATGGCAGCATGCCCTTTCGGATTCATATTTTTGATAGCTTATAGCGCTTTTAAGACGGCACTTTCAAACCAATTTCTTTGAAATTTTTAGAGATTACAAGCGCCTGCAGCTATCAATAATGAGGCGGCAGCTCATCGCGCAGATTGCGCGGGCCTTGCTGGCCTGCCTCGGGCAGTTGCTGGCGCAGTTGGCGCAGCTCTTGCAGCAGCGCATCGATGCTTTGCTGCTGGCGGTAGATGGTCAGGTTCAGCGTTTCCAGCAAGTCTTCGCTGTAGCTGGCCTTGACCTCCAGCGCTTCCACACGCGCTTGCAAAGTTTCCAGGCGGTCGCTGCTCATGCCAGCGCCTTGGCCAAGCGGCGCACACCTTCACGGATTTTTTCTTCATCGGCCGTGGCAAACGACAGGCGCAGGCTGGCCATGTCGGGGTTTTGGCTAAAGAACGGCGCGCCGGGCACAAAGGCCACACCCTGGTCGATGGCGCGCTTGGCCAGTTCGGTGGCATCGGTGAGCTTGCCGCCCTGGCCCGTCAAACGCAGCCACAGGAACAGGCCGCCTTGCGGGGCGGTGAACTCCACCGCGTCGCCCAGCTCTGCGCGCAGCGCCTGCATCATCACCTGGGCGCGCTGGGCGTACACCTGGCGCACCTTGGCCAGCGCAGCGGGCATATGGCCAGCGGCCAGGTAGTGCGCCGCCGTGGCTTGGGCAAAGGTGCTGGTGTGCGCGTCGGAGAACTGCTTGCACATCACCGCCTTGCCCAGCAGCTCGGCAGGCGCCACCAGCCAGCCAATGCGCAGGCCGGGCGAGAGCACCTTGCTCAAGCTGCCGCAGTGCGCCAAAAACGCGCGGCTGCCGGGTACCTGCTCGGACAGGGCCAGCAGGCTGGGCGGGGGCGATGCGTCAAAGTACAGGTCGCCATAGGGATCGTCTTCCACCACCAGCACCTGGTAGCGCACGGCCAGCTCCAGCAGGCGTTTGCGGCGTTCCAGACTCAGCGTGGCGCCGCTGGGGTTGCCAAAGGTGGGGATGGTGTAGATCAGCTTGGGCTTGTGCTGCACGATGAGCTGCTCCAGCGCATCCACTTGCACGCCCTCGCCATCGATGGGCGCGCTGATGACTTCGGCGCCGTACAGGCGAAAGCACTGGATGGTGGCCAAGAACGTCGGGCCTTCCACGATGACCTTGTCGCCCTCGTCGATCAAGCATTTGCCCAGCAAGTCCAGCGCCTGCTGGCTGCCGGTGGTCACGATCAATTCTTGTGCCGCCAAGCTGGGCACGCCCTTGGCCTGCATGAACTGGGCAATTTGCTGGCGCAGCGGCTCGTAGCCTTCGGTGGCGCCGTATTGCAGCGCCGCACCGGGCTCCTGGGCCAAGGCGTGCTGGCTGGCCGCTTGCAGGCCGGGCACGTCAAACAAGGCGCTGTCGGGAAAGCCCCCGGCAAAGCTGACGATGCCGGGTTTGCCCAGCAGTTTGAACAGTTCACGAATGGCCGATGTTTCTACGTTGTCCAGGCGCCGAGCGAGTTGCATGAAAACCTCTTGTTGCTGTCGATCAAAAATGGGTCAAAAAAACCACCACAAAACGAAAAAGCCGCCACGGCGGCCCACGCGCCATCTTAGAACGTGTTGCACTGCCCTGGCTGCAGGACAATCGCCCGCACCATGAAGAAGTCCGACATCTGCGCTTTTTTTGCCATCCTGCAAGAAGCCAACCCCCACCCACGCACCGAGCTGGAATACAGCAGCCACTTTGAGCTGCTCACCGCCGTGCTGCTCTCGGCCCAGGCCACCGATGTGGGCGTCAACAAAGCCACGCGCGGCCTGTTTGCCGTGGCCAACACGCCCCAAGCCATGCTCGATCTGGGCCAGGAGGGGCTGGAGCGCTATATCCAAACCATTGGCCTGTACCGCAGCAAAGCCAAACACCTGCTGCAAACCTGCCAAATTTTGCTAGAGCGCTACGACGGCCAAGTGCCCAACACGCGCGAGGCGCTGGAAAGCCTGCCCGGCGTGGGCCGCAAAACCGCCAACGTGGTGCTCAATGTGGCGTTTGGCCAGCCGACGATGGCGGTGGATACGCACATCTTTCGCGTGGGCAACCGCACGGGGCTGGCCCCCGGCAGCACACCCTTGGCGGTGGAGCAAGGGCTGCTCAAGCGCATTCCGGCGCAATACCTGCTGCACGCCCACCACTGGCTGATTTTGCTGGGCCGCTACGTTTGCCAGGCGCGCACGCCGCGTTGCTGGGAATGCAGCGTGGCGGCGCACTGCGACTTCAAGCCCAAAACCCCCGCCAAAACACCGGCCTCGACCGTGCGCAAGCAGCGCCCGACCGCAAAAATCGCTTAGATTGCGGGTCTTTTTGGCCTTCAGGGCTTGCTGGCTCTGCGCTAGCAGCTACAAAAATATGCAAACCACTTCTTTGTCTTCGTGGGCCGATACCGATCTGCCGACGTGCCTGCGCCCCATCTCTGACCTCCACGACGCTGTATTGCAGCAGCAGGTGCAGCGATTACTGGACCAAAAAACCAAACCCGTTGGCTCCCTGGGGCGCTTGGAAGCGCTGGCGCTGCGCCTGGCCTGCATTCTGGGCACCCCAACTCCTGTGCTGCAACAACCCCAGATGCTGGTGTGTGCGGGCGATCACGGCCTGGCCGCGCGCGGCGTTTCGGCCTACCCCACCGAAGTCACGTGGCAGATGGTGCAAAACTTTCTTGCCGGCGGTGCTGCCGTCAGCGTGCTGGCACGCCAGCACCATGTCGCACTGCACGTGCTGGACTGCGGTGTAGCGCGCGATATCAGCGCGCCTGCCGTGGCTCACCGCGATGCACCCGGGCTGCCCGCGCCGCGCCTGTGGGCGTGCAAAGTGGCGTATGGCACGCAGGACTGCAGCCAAGGGCCTGCCATGACCCCGGCACAGTGCCTGCAAGCCATCGCGCATGGTGCTCAGGTGGTGCAGCAGCTGCCCGGCAATGCGGTGCTGCTGGGGGAGATGGGGATTGGCAATACCTCCAATGCCGCCTTGCTGACCGCACGGCTGTGTGGCTTGCCACTGGAGCAGGTCACGGGTATGGGTACGGGTTTGGATGCGGCGGGCGTGCAGCGCAAGCTGGCGGTGCTGCAACAGGTGCTGCAACGCCACCCGCAGGCCCAAGAGCCGCTGCAGGTGCTGGCCGCGATGGGCGGTTTTGAGCTGGCCGCCATGGTGGGCATCGTGCTGCAGGCCGCGCACGAACGCCGCGTGGTGCTGGTGGATGGCTTCATCACCACCGCTGCGGTGCTGGTGGCAGCGCGCCTACAGCCGCAGGTGCTGCAGCGCTGCGTTTTTGCCCACAGCTCGGGCGAGCCTGGGCATGCGCTGCTGCTGCACAACTTGGGGGCGCAGGCGTTGCTTGATTGGCAGCTGCGTCTGGGGGAAGGTTCGGGCGCGGCACTGGCCTGGCCGCTGTTGGATTCGGCCTGCCGCATCTTGTGCGACATGGCCAGTTTTGCCGAGGCGGGGGTCGCTACGCGCAGCGCGGACGCAGCGACACACCCATAACCCCAATGGAAACTTAGCCCTG
Organism: Comamonas sp.; assembly: GCA_028690035.1. Lineage (GTDB taxonomy): Bacteria > Pseudomonadota > Gammaproteobacteria > Burkholderiales > Burkholderiaceae_C > Comamonas. Next base: position 181,872 of record JAQVCA010000006.1, read on the forward strand.
GCGCCAGGCCGGGGTACGTTTCTGGGCAAAGGCCTGCGCGCCCTCCTGGGCGTCGGCATCCATCATGTTGGTGGCCATGGTCTGCCCCGCCAACTGGTAGGCGGCCTCCATGCCCATCTCGCGCTGGCGGTAGAGCATGGCTTTGCCCATGCGCACGGCGGTGCTGGGCTTGTGCAAGATGGAAGTGAGCAGCTTTTCGACCTCCGCATCCAACGCTTCAGGAGGCACCACCCGGTTGAGCAGGCCCTGCTCGAGTGCGGTCTGGGCGTCGATGAAATCACCGGTCAGCAGCATTTCCATGGCCCGCTTCATGGGCATGTTGCGCACCAAGGGCACGCTGGGCGTAGAGCAAAACAGGCCATAGTGGATGCCACTGGTGGCAAAGCTGGCCTCGGTACTGGCCACAGCCAGATCGCTTTGCGCCACCAGCTGGCACCCTGCTGCCGTGGCCATGCCATGCACCCGGGCAATCACGGGCACGGGCAGATTCTGAATGGACAGCATCACGCGCGAGCATTGGGCAAACAGCTGCTGGTACCAAGCCAGCTCAGGGCGCGCTGCCATTTCTTTGAGGTTGTGCCCAGCGCAAAAAGCCTTGCCGCTGCCAGCCAGCACCACGGCGCGCAACTGTGCATCTTGCGCCAAGCTGTCCAGCGCGCGCTGCAGGGCCGCCAGCATCTCTTGGCCCAGCGCATTGAAGCGCTGGGGGTCGTTCAAAGTCAAGGTGGCCACGCCGCGCGCATCGCGCTGCAGCAGTACCCACTCGGTAGGTTCAGTAGAAACCGTCATGGTGGTAGCACTCCAGGGTTAGACATCGGCCAGCACGCGCAGATGCGCTTCCACGCTGCGCGCCAGCGGACTCATCATGTAGCCACCCTCTAGGCAGGACACCATGCGTCCATTGCAAAAACGCCGCGCCACATCTTTGAGGCGCTCGGTGATCCAGGTGTAATCGTTTTCGGTCAGGCCCATCTGCCCCATATCGTCTTCGCGGTGGGCATCGAAACCGGCGCTGATGAACAGCATCTCGGGTTTGAACGCTTCCAGGCGTGGAATCCACATCATCTCGACCAGTTCACGCACTTCCATGCCCTTGGTGTAGGCGGGCACGGGAATGTTGAGCATGTTGGGCGCAGGCTCTTTGTCGCCACTAAAGGGGTAAAACGGGTGCTGGAAGAAGCTCACCATCAGCACGCGCTCGTCACCGGCCAGGATGTCTTCGGTGCCATTGCCGTGGTGCACATCAAAGTCGATCACCGCCACACGCTTGAGGCCTCGGCGCTGCAAGGCATGCAAAGCGGCGATGGCCACGTTATTGAAAAAGCAAAACCCCATGGCTTTTTCACGCATGGCGTGGTGGCCAGGTGGTCGAATGGCGCAGAACGCGTTTTCCAGCTGTCCCGCGATCACAGCATCGGTGGCCGCCAAGGCGGCGCCTGCCGAAAGTCGCGCTGCATCGAAAGTGTAGGCATTGATCGAAGTATCGGTGTCAATCTGGGCATACTCGGGGCCGCCAGCTTGGTGCTCTTCAATCAAGCGATCGGTCAAGCCGCGCATGGCGGCGATGTACATGCGATCGTGCGCCAGTTCAATATCGCTGTAACTGGCTTGGGGTGCTTCCAAACGCTCCAACGCATCAAACACGCCACTAATGAGTAAACGATCCTCTATCGCTGAAATACGCTCCGGGCACTCCGGATGCCCTGGGCCCATTTCGTGTTTGCGACAGAGATTGTGGGTGTAATAACCGGTCTTGCTCATATTCAATGCCTCCAACTTTGTCCTTGTTTTTAGATAGGTTCGCGCATGCATGCACACACCATTCCATCACTTCTACAGCAGCTTAACACGGTCGTTGTCGGCAAAAACCAGCAGGTACGCGACTGCGTGACGTGTTTGTTGGCGGGGGGACATTTGCTGCTGGAGGATGTGCCCGGCGTCGGCAAAACCACGCTGGCGCACGCGTTGGCACACAGTTTTGGGTTGCAGTTTTCGCGGGTGCAATTCACCGCCGATCTGATGCCCAGCGACCTGACGGGCGTGAGCATCTACGAACAGGCCAGCCAGGGCTTTGTCTTTCATCCCGGCCCGGTGTTTGCGCAAATTTTGCTGGCCGACGAGATCAACCGCGCCAGCCCCAAAACGCAAAGTGCTTTGCTCGAAGCCATGGAAGAAAAGCAGGTCAGCGTGGAGGGGCAGACACGCCCCTTGCCCGAGCCGTTTTTTGTTATTGCCACACAAAACCCGCAGGAGCAACTGGGCACCTACCCCTTGCCCGAAAGCCAGCTCGATCGCTTTCTGATGCGCATCAGCCTGGGCTATCCCGGCCGGGAGGCAGAGCTGCAGCTGCTGCAGCACAACGGGCACCGCAACCTGGCCAACCAGTTGCAGCCCCAGCTGGATGCTGCGGGCCTGGCGCAGCTGCAGCAGGCGGTGCTGCAGGTGCACGCCGCCATGCCGCTGCTGCACTATGTGCAGGACTTGCTCACGGCATCGCGCAATGGCCAATGGTTTGTGCAAGGGCTGTCGCCCCGCGCCGGCATTGCGCTGTTGCGTGCGGCCAAGGCCCACGCCTTTATCGAAGGGCGCGACTACGTGGCCCCAGACGACGTGCAGGCCGTGTTTGTGCAAACCATGGCCCACCGCCTGCACCCCGTGGCCCAAGCGGGCCGGGGCAGCCGTGAACAATGCCGGGCCCTGCTGGCGGCCACGCCCCTGCCATGAGCCGCCACCCGCAGCCGGCAGCGCCAGCTGGCGTCGCGCAGCCCACAAAGCACCGAACCACGCCCCAAATAACGACCCGAACATGGCCGCTGCAACGCTGGCTGCAGCGGCGCTGGCTGGCCTGGATCGTGCGGCGCCATCCGGCGCGCAGCGAGCACGCATTCACCCAAAGCTCAACCTACGTGTTGCCCACGCGGGCAGGCTGGTTGCTGGGCCTGACGCTGGCCCTACTGCTGTTGGCCTCCATCAACTTTCAGCTCAACCTGGGCTATTTGCTCACTTTCTGGTTGCTGGCTGCCGCCTTGGCCAGTGTCTGGCAGGGCTACCGCAACCTGCGTGGCATTCGCGTGCGTGTGGGCGCGCTGGAGCCGGTTTTTGCCCAGCAGGTGGCCTCCTTGCCCATTGTGCTGGACGCTCCTGGGCAGCGCACCCGCTTTGCGCTGGGCCTGGCGCTGCATCCATTGGCGCAGGTGCTGGGCCAGACTCGGCCCGCCGCTGCCGCTGCCTGGAGCCACACCGACCTTGCCCCGGGCGGCAGCCACACCGTCACCCTGACCCACACCGCACAGCGGCGCGGCTGGCAGCCGCTGCCCCGGTTGCAGCTGCAGTCGCATTACCCGCTGGGGGTGTTTAGGCTGTGGAGCTACTGGCAGCCCAGCGCACGTCTGCTGGTCTATCCGGCGCCAGAGTCGCCTTGCCCCCCCCTGCAGCAGCCCGACACGCAAGACAGCCACGCGCACAGTGCCCCGCCCCAGGCCCACAGTGGCCAGCAGGCCCAGGACAGCGTGCGCCCCTACCAGCGCGGCGACCGGCTGCGCGACATTGCCTGGAAAAAATCGGCCCCGGCGCTGGCCACGGGCAGCGGGCATCTGGTGGTGCGCAGTGGTCAGGCGGCCCCGCCCCAGCAGCTGTGGCTGGAGGCGCGCGCCACGGGCCTGACCGAAACCGAAGCGCAAATCGCACGCCTGACGGCCTGGGTGCTGCACGCCCATGAGCAGGGCCACCGCTGGGGCCTGCGCCTGCCCAGTGGGCACACGCTGCAGCCCGCCAGTGGCGCAGCCCATCTGCACAACTGCCTGCGTGCCTTGGCGCTGGATGGGCAGTCTGCATCGCATAAAAAATATGAATAATTTTAATAAAAATGCCACTTCAACCTTGCTGGTAAAGCGCCAGCAGCTATAAAAATGAATGCTTTTAAACTGTCTCAACTGCCGCGCGAAGCACGCGATACCCTGCTGATCCTGGCTGCGGTGGCGCTGGTGCTGCTGCCCCAGCTGGCGCATTTGCCGCTGTGGGCGGGAGCTTTGGGTGTGGGCATGTTGCTGTGGCGCGCACGCCTGGCATGGCAGCAGCAAGCGCTGCCCGGACGCTGGCTGCTGCTGGGGGTGTTGGCGCTGGTGGTGGGAAGCATCTGGCTGCAATTTCGCACCATTGTGGGCCCCGATGCGGGGGTGGCCCTGCTGGCCTTGCTGCTCACCATGAAAACCCTGGAAATGCGCGCACGCCGCGATGCCATGGTGATTTTCTTTCTGGGCTTTTTCAGCCTGGTCACTGTGTTTTTGCACTCGCAAAGCCTGCTCACGGCCCTTGCCGCATTACTGGCCCTATGGGGTCTGCTGGCAGCACTGGTCAATGCTCATCGCCCCGCCGGACGCCCCACGGTGCGTCAGCTGCTGGCGCAGTCGGGGCAATTGCTGCTGTGGGCCATGCCGCTGATGCTGGTGCTGTTTGTGTTTTTTCCGCGCCTGCCTCCGCTGTGGGGCTTGCCCAGCAACCAGCTGCAAGGCACCACGGGCCTGTCAGAAGACATGCAAGTGGGCCAAGTGGCCAGTCTGGCCCAAGATGGCAGTGTCGCCCTGCGCGTGCGCTTCGAGGATGAACAGGCCCCGCCGCGCCACCTGCTCTACTTTCGTGGCCCGGTGCTGTCGGAGTTTGATGGCCGCCACTGGCGTGCCAGCAGCCCGCACTGGCCCCCGAATGGCACGGTGCAGGCGGAGACTGCTGCTGTGCCAGAAGGCACCCCCTCGGCCCCGATCGCGTACGAGGTGACGCTGGAGCCACACCGCCAGCGCTGGCTGCTGACGCTGGATGCCACCACCGCCACCCCCAGCACCGCACAGCGGCGCCTGCTACCCACCGCGCAGCTGCAATGGTTCAGCGCCCAACCCATCACCGAGGTGCTGCGCTACCAGGCCCAGGCACAGCTGCATTACCGCTACGGGCAAGCGCTGCCCAGGCACACCCTGCATGCCCTGCGCAGCCTGCCCCCTGGCGTGGATCCGCGCACCCGCGCCTGGGCGCAGGAGCTGCGGGCCACGCACGGCGCAGACGATGGCGCCATCGTCCAAGCCGTGCTGCAACAGCTGCGCACCGGGGGGTACACCTACACGCTGCAGCCCGGCCCCTACCCTGCCAACACGGCAGATACTTTCTGGTTTGACCGCAAGCAGGGTTTTTGTGAGCACATTGCTTCAGCCTTTGCCGTGCTGATGCGCGCAGCCGATATCCCGGCGCGCATCGTCACCGGCTACCAGGGTGGCGAGCGCAACCCTGTCGATGGCCTCTGGACGGTGCGCCAAAGCGATGCCCATGCCTGGACGGAGGTGTGGCTGCCCAATCAGGGCTGGGTGCGCATCGACCCCACCGCCTCGGTCGCACCGGCACGTACCGATTTTCTGCAGCGCCTGCAACCGCCCCCCAGCCTGCTGGGTGGCACCATGGGGCGCATGGTGGGCAACAGCACCTTGCTGCGCCTGCAAGCCAATTGGGAGGCACTGAACCACCGCTGGAACAGCTGGGTGCTCAACTACAACAGCGACGCGCAAGGCGAGCTTTTTGGCAGCCTGGGGCTGGAGCGCCTCAAGCTGAGCCATTGGGGCGTAGGGTTGGGCGGGGCACTGCTGATGGGGCTGCTGGGCACCGCCTTATGGCGCCTGCACCAGCGGCGCCAGCACGATCCGTGGCTGCGCCTGCTGCAGCAGGCGCGCCAGCGCATGGTGGCCCTGGGCATCATTGATGTGCAGCACGACGCGCATGCAGGGCCACGCCAGCTGGCACAGCGCCTGCGCGCCCTGCCCGGCAGCGATAGCCAGGCTGCCCAAGCGTGGCTGCTGGCCATGGAACAATGGCGGTATGCGCCAGACAGCCCCCAACGCCCCAGCCTGCACGCTCTGCGCCGCAGCTTCAGGGCCCTGCGCTGGCCACGCCCTGATTGATTTTGCATGCCCTTTTCTATTTACCTTCCCCGCGTTCCACGCTTGCCCCGAGTCGCCCACGCGCCCCACACCTTGCGTCTTTCGGCCTCTTTCCTGGTGGTGGCCTTGGGCTGCTGCCTGGGCTGGAGCCTGCCTGCCGCAGCGCAGTCTGGTGCATCCGGCAAAAAATCGCCCCCACCCCGCCTGACCCAGCCCTATGGCCAACGCCCCGATGCGCAGGCCTGGGCCCAAGACGTGGCCCAACGCCAAGGTATCGACCCTGCTTGGCTACAACAGCAGCTGGCACAGGCGCACTTTTTGCCCCAAGTGCCGCGCTTGATGACCCCGGCACGCCCAGGTGCCAGCACCGCACCCGATTGGGGCAGCTACCGCAAGCGCATGGTGGAGCCGACCCGCATTCGGGCCGGGGTGCGCTTCTGGAACCAGCACGCGGCCACCCTGGCGCGTGCGCAAGCCACCTATGGTGTACCTGCCAGCATCATCGTGGGCATCCTGGGGGTGGAAACGCTGTATGGCCGCCACATGGGCAATTTGCGTGTACTCGATAGCCTGAGCACGCTGGCCTTTGACTTTCCCAGTGCCCACCCACGCGCGGCCCAGCGCCAGGCCTACTTTCAGGGCGAGCTGGAGCAGTTCCTGAGCAGCGCCTGGCGCAGCGGCAACGATCCGACCCATCCCCTGGGCAGCTACGCCGGGGCGATGGGCCTGGGGCAGTTCATGCCCAGCAGCCTGGAAAAGTGGGCGGTGGATTTTGATGGCGATGGCCAGATCAACCTGTTTGACAGCGTGGCCGACGCCATTGGCTCGGTGGCGCACTACTTTCAAGGCCACGGCTGGCAAAGCGGTCAGCCTGTGTGGTACCCGGCGCTGTTTACTGGCAGCCAGCCGGGCTTGGATTTGTCCACGCTGCTGGCACCGGACATCCGCCCCAGCTTCACCGCCGCTGAGATGGTGGGGCACGGCGTTATCCCCCAGGGGGGGGTGCAGCACCCGGGCTTGCTGGCCTTGGTGGAACTTAAAAACGGTAGCAATCCACCCAGCTATATCGTGGGTACACAGAACTTTTATGCCATCACGCGCTACAACTGGTCGAGTTACTATGCTTTGGCGGTGTACGACTTGGGGCAGGAGGTGGCTGCAGCACGCGCTGGCGTGGTAGCCGATCTGGTGCAGCCAGTGACCGCGCCTGAAACTGCCCCTTAGCCAATACGCCTACACCACCACCGGTTCAGGCTCTAGGCGAATGCCAAAGCGTTCGTACACGCTGGTCTGAATGGCACGGGCCAGCGTCATGACCTCACCTCCGGTCACGCTGTTGGCGCGCGTGCCACGGTTGACCAGCACCAGCGCCTGCTGCTCATAGACCCCGGCGCGGCCCAGGGTCTTGCCCTTCCAGCCGCAGGCATCGATCAGCCAGCCGGCAGCCAGTTTGATACTGCCATCGGGCATGGGGTAATGCACGATTTTTGGCTCGCGCGCGATGATGTCGCGGCATTGCTCCTCGGTGACCGTGGGGTTCTTGAAAAAGCTGCCCGCATTGCCCACCAATGCAGGATCGGGCAGCTTGGCGCGTCGAATGGCACACACCCAGTCAAAAATCTGCTGCGCGCTGGGCGCAGCCAGACCGCTGGCTTCAACGCGGCGCTGCAGCTCCAGGTAACCCAGCTCGGGCTGCCACTGCTTGGGCAATGCCAGGCGCACCTGCGTGATGACGGCACGCCCGGCCAGCCCCAAATCGCCAGCATGCGCCGCACGGTGCTTGAACACCGAATCGCGGTAGCCAAAGGCGCATTGGTCGGCCTGCAGCGTGAAGGCCCGTCCGGTGTGCAAATCCACTGCATCTAGGCTGTGGAAGCGGTCTTGCAACTCCACGCCATAAGCACCGATGTTCTGTACCGGAGCAGCGCCCACCGTGCCAGGGATCAGCGCCATGTTTTCCAGCCCACCCCAGCCCTGCTGCAACGTCCACACCACCAGATCGTGCCAACGCACACCGGCGCCAGCCTGCACGATACGGTGCTGGGCAGTTTCATGCACCAATGCCATACCGGGGATTTCCATCTTCAGCACCACGGCATGCACCACATCACCACTGAGCACCAAGTTGCTGCCCCCGCCCAGCACCAGCACCGGACGCGCCTGCGCGTGCGGGCCGCTGTAACAGGGGCTGGTGGCAAAATCGCACACCTGCTGAGCACTGCGCACGCGCACCAGCAAATCGGCACGTGCAGCAATGCCAAAGGTGTTCAAGTCCTGTAAAGGGATGTTTTTCTCGACTAACATCCGCAGGATTGTCGCACCGCACTACAGGCTTTGGTCTTGGTTGTGGTGCTTGTTTGTCTTGGGAGAGTGATTGCTATGCCTTCGTTTGATACCGTGCTTGAAGCCGATTTTGTAGAAGTAAAAAACGCCGTGGACAACTCGGCCAAGGAGATCGGCACACGCTTTGACTTCAAAGGCACCTCGGCGGCGGTGGAGCTCAAGGACAAGGAAATCACCCTGTTCGGCGATGCAGAATTCCAGCTGCAGCAGGTCGAAGACATCCTGCGCAACAAGCTCACCAAGCGCAACGTCGATGTGCGCTTCATGGATGTGCAGCCTGCACAAAAAATCGGCGGTGACAAAGTCAAGCAAGTGGTGAAAATCAAGAATGGCATTGAATCTGAGCTGGCCAAAAAGATTCAAAAACTCATCAAAGACAGCAAGATGAAGGTGCAAGCAGCCATCCAAGGTGATGCCGTGCGCATCACCGGCGCCAAGCGCGACGATCTGCAGGCGGCCATGGCATTGATCCGTACCGAGCTGGCCGACCATCCCCTGTCGTTCAACAACTTCCGTGATTGAGTCTAAGCTTGGGCTGTCTTGAGCACCCCGTTGCCTAGCTCCAGCGCGCACAGCACCATGGATTACGACACCTACGAAGATCTGCAAGGTCTCTGGTCGGATCTGGAGGAGGCCTTGGCGTTGGTGTTGACCCATCCAGGTCAGGTCAGTGACGTGCCCCAAAAAGTGCTGCAGCTGGACGCTTGGCTGCAAGAACTGATGGCGCACGACAGCGATGCCGGGCTGTACCTGATGTACCAGCTGGCTGCGGGCACCTCCGTGGGCTACAGCGCCGCGCACGCGCTGGTGTGCGCCACGCTGAGCCATCTGCTGGCACACAGCTACCGCCTCCCCCCCGTGGAGCGCGATGCCTTGGTGCATGCCGCGCTGACCATGAACATCGGCATGACGCAGCTGCAAAACCAGCTGGCCCTGCAGCGTGAACGCCCCAGTGCTGCGCAGCAAGAAGCCATTCGCGTACACGCCGTTGAAGGACGGCGCCTGCTGGAGCGCATGCAGGTCACCGACAAACTGTGGCTGGATGTGGTCACGCTGCACCATATCCATGTGGAGCCTACGCTGCCCTTGCTCGATCAACCCCCGGCCGAGCGCTTGGCGCGCCTGCTGGCCACGGTGGATCGCTATGCTGCCATGATCAGCCCCCGACGCACGCGCGTGGGGCGCAGCGTCGCCGAATCGATCCAGATGGTGACCGGGCCCCAGTCCAAGCTGTACCAAAAAGCGGGCGAGGCCCTCAAACACTGCGTGGGCTATTACCCACCAGGGGTCTTCGTGGCCCTGAGCGACGGCACCATCGCCGTGGTGTTGCGCCGCAGCGGCATACCGGGCAAGCCCCAGGTGGCCAAGCTGCTGAATGCGCGTCAGCACCCACTCGCGCAGCCCGAAATCATCCTGTTGAGCAACCAAGAAGGGCTGCATATCACGCACAGCATGCCCGCCAGCGAGGTGCGCGCCAAGGCCGATGCGCGCAGCCTGATACGCCTGGGAGCGCTCATGACCAGCAGCACCCCACAGCTGCGCCAGGTCACGCACACCCCAGGACAGCATTAACTGCTGCCCTGCGCCGCCCGTTGGGCCTCAGGCGCAGGAGGGTTTACATGGACTTGCTAGTTATTTTTAATAGCTGCTCACGCTTACCCAGTAAGCGCAAACCTCACTTTTTACGCTTATTTTTTCGACTGGATTTGCCGCTTGGGGTGGCGCCTGAGGCAGGCTTTTTCGCAGCGCCCAAGTCGGCCATCATTTGTGCAGCGTTGCGCGGCGCCGTGGGGATGCTGGCGGCCGCCTGGGCTTTGGTTTTGTGGATGCTCAGCCCCGATTTGGGTGCTGCTTTGCCCGCCTTACCTGACTTACCGGCACCGATCTTGCTTTCTTCGCCGCGCAGCAAGCGGCCTATGTTGGCTGCGTGGCGCCAGATGAGTAGCGCAGCCATGGCCACGATGGCCAGCAGCAGGGGCGGTTCCATGGGCCACAGCGTGCCGCCCAGCAGCAGATAGAGCAACGGTGCGCTCAGGCTGGCAAGCAAGGCGGCCAGCGACGAATAGCGCGAGATGAATGCCACCGCCAGCCAAGTCAGCAGCACCGCCAGCCCCAACCAGCCACTGATGCCCAACAGCACCCCCAGGGCCGTGGCCACACCCTTGCCACCTTTGAACCCAAAGAACACCGGGAACAAATGGCCGACAAATGCCGCCAGCGCCGTCAGGGCCAAGGCCCATTCGCCCAGCCCCCAGTCTGCCCCCCAGATTTTGACCACCAGCACCGGTGCAAAACCTTTGGCGGCATCGAGCAGCAGCGTCAGCGCCGCAGCGGCCTTGGAGCCCGAGCGCAAAACATTCGTTGCCCCCGGGTTGCCGCTGCCGTAAGTGCGCGGGTCGTTCAACCCCATCACCCTGCTCACGAGCACGGCAAAGGACAGGGATCCAATGAGATACGCCAGCACAGCGGCCAGCAGGGGGGCAATCAGGTTCAACGCAGCATCCTTGCCCGCTCATGGCGGGCGCAAAACAAAGGCGCTCATTGTGCCAGCGCGCACTGCACCGGCTGGGCTTGCAGCAGCTGCACGCACACCTGGGGATCGAGCTGCAGCAGATAGCCACGGCGCCCACCGTTGATGGTAATTAGGGGCAGGTCAAGAATGGTGGACTCGATGTACACCGGCATCGCTTTGCGCGTGGCAAAGGGCGAGGTGCCGCCCACCAAGTAGCCGCTGTGGCGGTTGGCCACTTCGGGCTTGCACGGTTGCACCGTTTTGGCGCCAATCTGGCGCGCCAGATTTTTGGTGGAGACGGTGCAATCCCCATGCATCAGCACCACCAGGGGCTTGGCATCTTGGTCTTGCATGATCAAGGTCTTGACCACGGTGTGCTCATCCAGCCCCAGCTGGCGCGAAGATTCGGCACTGCCGCCGTGCTCCACGTAGTCGTAGGTCAGCTCCACAAAGGGCACTTGGTGGGCCTTGAGCAGCTGGGTGGCTGGGGTTTCGCTGATATGGGTTTTGTCTTTTTTTGCCATAGGCGCGGGTTATACAAGAGCGCGTGCCTGCACCAGTCCTGCCAAGCCCGGTTTTTCATGCAGACTTGGTGGTTTTTCGCTCGTCTGCCTTGCCCTGCCCGATGTCCGCCATGTCCGACCTAACCCCGCCTGCCTTTGACCCCCGCCAGCTGGTATTGCCTTCGGTGCTGGCCATGCTGCACGAGGTGGAGCGCCTGCTGCCCCCCCATCCGCACGCCCATCTGGGCCAGGCGCAACAGGTGCTGGCGCAAACGGGCCAGGCTCTGCGCAGCGTACAGCTGCCCGGCCCGGCCCAGCTCATAGCCACCATGGCACAGGTGTTGCAACAACACGCCAACACCGTGATGGATCCTGCACCCGACACTGAAGGCGCGCGCCTACTGGCGCTGCTGCGACTGGCTCAGCAGGACACACTGCGCCATTTGCAGGCGCTGGAGCAAGGCCAGCCCAACGATAGCCAGATGCTGTTCGACGCCTACCGCGCCCTGGTGCGCCTGGGCGGCAAGGACAGCGCCCACCCTGCCGATCTATGGCACTCCCGTGGCCAGGCCGAACACGCGGTGTTGCCTGCCGACCTGAGCGCCGACTGCCCCAGCCTGACGCCGTCGGACAGCGTGCGCGCCGCCCTGGATCAGACGGTGCTGGCCTGGGTCAAAAGCGGCGATCCCACCTGGGCAACGCAGCTGCGCCAAATGTGTGTGGGCTTGGGGCACACCGCCCCCACACCAGCCCTGCGCAGCGCCTGGCAGCTGCTGGCAGGATGGCTGGATGCACAGGCACATGGCCTGCTGCCCCCAGACCTATATGCCAAACGCATGGCAGCACGCTTGCTCATGCTCTACGGTCAACAAAGCAAGGGCGTAACGACCCCCAGCGCGTCGCTACTGCACGAGCTGCTTTTCTTCTGCGACCAAGCCAGCCGCACCGAAGCCACAGCCAGCGCTCACCCCCCATTGTTTGCCGCCATCTGCCGCAGCTGTGGACTGCTGTCTGAGGCAGAGGCAGCATCTGCCCCAGATACCGCCACTGGAGCTTCGGCCCAGGCGTCTGTGCTGCAGGCCAGCGCTATTGCCTTTCACCCCGATGCGCTCGAGCTGCAACCCCTGGCTACTTTGACCCAGGGCATGGCCGCTTTGCCCCAGGTGCATGCCGAGCCCAGCGCGCTGCAACAGGCCCAAAACGGCGCGCAGGCGTTGCAACAGGCTCTGCAGCGCTGGGGCGAGGCAAAGCCCAGCGCCGAGGGCATGCCCGACGAGCCTAGCGCGCGCACCCTGGCGGCGCAATTGACGCGCAGCGCCTGGGACGCTGGCTGGGCTGAGGTGGCCACGCTGGCGCACCTGATTCAGCGCGTACTAGAGCGTTGTCCCGCTGGCCCGCCGCACGAATGTGCGCAGCTGCCCACCCATTGCCTGCATGGCTGCGCCGACATTCAGCGCCTGCTGCAGCAACTGGGCCAGGGGTTCATGCGCCGTGCCCAGCCCCAGGTAGTGCAAGAACTGGAACACTGGCTGCGCACCCTGCCCCCGCCACCTACAGCAGATAAAATCGCTACCGAATCAGAAGCTGCAACCGCAGACCCAGAAAGCGCAAATGGCCAAAAAGATACTGAATTTTCTGCCGCAGCAGCGACCGCACAAGCTGCGCAGCAGGCCCAGCAAGAACTGCACCCGCAGCACTTTGCTGTACTGGAAGAAGAAATGCTCACGCAGTGGCCGCTGCTGGAAACTGCGCTGACCACCTGGCACGATGCCCCTGAAGACCCTAGCCCCCCCGCTTTGCTGCGTGCCTTGCACACCCTCAAAGGCAGCGCGCGCCTAGCGGGGGCACAGGCTTGGGCCCAACAGGTTCACGCGCTGGAAAGCCTGGCGCTGGCCCCGGGCTGCACCCCCATCGGTTTGACGCAGCCGATCCAGGCGCTGTATCTGGGCTTTTTGGCCCTGCAGCAAGAAATGGATCTGCGCTACCCGCAGCGCAAGGCCCAGCCTCCCCAGCCCCTGGAGCGTCTGCAGCACCACACCCACACCCTGTGGGGCACGCACAGCGAGATTTTGCGCAACCACCAGCACAGCCAGTCCGCTTTGGCGGAGGCACACACCAGCCTGCAGCGGCTGCGCAGCCTGATTGCCGACTGCAGCGCCTGGGGCGATGCGCTGATAGCGCATGGCGACATGGATCTGTCGTACGAATGGCATGCAGAGCTGGGCGATGTATTGGGCAGTCTGCGCGACGCCACCGACGACCTGGGCACCGTGCAGCAGCAGCTGCAGCACGATCAGCTAGCCACCGCCTTGGGCCTGCAAGAGCAGGCCCGTGGCCTGAGCGCGCTGCAGCACAGCCTGCTCTACGCGCGCCAGCAGCCGCTCCAGCATCTGGAGGCACGCCTGCAGGAATGCGTGCAGCTGGCCGCGCGCGATTGCGGCAAGCACGCGCAGCTGAACATCGATGGCGGCGACATCCGCCTGGAGCCGACCACGCTACAGACCCTCGCTCCGGCGCTGGAGCACCTGCTGCGCAACTGCCTGGCCCACGGCATCGAACCCCCCGAGCAGCGCACGGCGGCAGGCAAGCCCCCGGCTGGACAGATCCACCTGCGCCTGCAGGCGCAGGACGGGCACTATCTGCTAGCGCTGCAAGACGATGGCGCAGGCCTCAATTGCAAGGCCATCGGCGCGCGTGCCGCTGCATTGGGGCTATGGAGCGACCCCCAGCCGCCCAGCGATGCCCAGGCCGCCGCGCTGATCCTGCAGCCAGGGTTGTCCACTGCCAGCAGCGTGGATCAGGTTGCCGGACGGGGCATCGGTATGGATGCCGTGCTGGCCCAGGTGCTGCAGCTGGGCGGGCAATTGCATATCGACAGCCGCAGCGGCCAAGGCTGCTGCATGCGCATCACCTTGCCCGCACCGGCACGCATCGAAACCTTGCAAGCCATGCGGGCGGGCAGCTGGCTGGTGGCCCTACCCAGCAGCAGCATCGAAGGGGTGCGCCGCGTGCCGCTGGCCGCTGCCCGTTATGCCTTGAGCCAAGGCATGCTGCCCGGCGATGCACGCGGCCCCTTGCCGCTGTTCTGGGCCGGGGCGCTGTGGCAGCAATCGAGTCACAGCCTGGAAACCCCCATCGACCAACACGCACTGATTGTGGTGGTGCGCAGCCACACGCAGCGCTGGGGCCTGTGGGTGGATGAGCTGCTACCCCCACACGAAGCAGTGCTGCAGCCCCCAGCGGGCTTGCGCACACCGATTGTCGGCCTACTGGGTACAGCGCCCCTGCCCTCGGGGCAGGTGGTGCCGGTGTATGCCGCAGCACCGGTGCTGGCCGCGCACGAGGCACGCCTGCGCCTGCCGCCCAGTGGCGCGATGGCAGCGGATCAGACCAGCGGCACTGCCCACACCACGGCAGACGAGGCCAACGCCAGCGCGCCCCTGGTGATGTTGGTGGACGATTCCATCAGCGTGCGCCGTCTGGCCCAACATCTGCTGGCCAGCAACGGCTGGCGCGTGGCCACGGCAGCCGATGGCCTGGATGCGCTGGAGCAACTGCAGGCCGGGCTGGAGCCCGTGCTGCTGCTGGTGGACATCGAGATGCCTGGTATGGGTGGGCTGGAATTGCTGCGCCGACTGCGTGCCCTACCGCAATGGCAGGCGCTGTCGGTAGTGATGCTCACTGCGCATGAGGCCGGCCCCGTGAGCCAACAGGCACTGGACATGGGCGCCCAAGCCTACCTGACCAAACCCTACTCACCCCAGGAATTGCTGGCCCAGGTGCGCCGTTATGCAGGCGCATTACCAGCCCCTCAGGCATAGACCACAGCGCGTGCTGCGCAACATTTGATATTACTTTTCTATCTCAAAAAAAGAATTTTTACAATTGACCAGGCATTTTGAAGCCCACTAGAATCGCGACCAGCCCTGATTCATCAGGGTTTTTCTTTATGTTTTGAAGATTGACGCTGCTC
The DNA here is from genome assembly GCA_028690035.1 of Comamonas sp. GTDB lineage: Bacteria > Pseudomonadota > Gammaproteobacteria > Burkholderiales > Burkholderiaceae_C > Comamonas. The sequence goes on from JAQVCA010000006.1 coordinate 197,121, forward strand.
CATGGCCTTGTTTCCAGGCTTTGCGCCCGAACCCGGCGCAGCCTGCGAAGAAGCAGCATCCCCCCATCCCAGGTTCACGCTCATCGCTGTTTTGTGTTCGTTGGCGGCTTGACCAGCCCCCGGCGTTGCGCGGTGTACCGAGAGAAAAAGGAATTGCTATGACACCGTCAAGAAACCTCGCCACTGCCGTGCGCACCGTGTTTTCCGACGTTACGGAAGGTTTTCTTGAAATCATCCACAACAGCTTGGCTCTGCTGGGCATTGCTGTGGCACTCGCCATCATCGTGTTGACTGCCCGCCCCGACTGGCGCCACAACGGTGAAGCGCAACTGCGCGCTTGGCTGCTTGAACGCCAGGAAGCGCTGAAGGCCGACAACGCCTTGGCTACCTTGGACGCCGAACCTGGCGCTATAGAGCGTGCTACCGCAGCCAATCCTAAGGACCTACCGCGCGAGCAAGCGGCTATCGCTTACTGGCTCAGCAAAAAGTACAAAGTAGCCCCTGAGCCCATGGCGGCCCTGGTCACCGAGGCGTATGAGCAAGGCACACAGCACAAGATCGACCCCACCCTGATCCTCGCCGTAGCTGCCATTGAGTCTAGCTTCAACCCCTTTGCACAAAGCAGCGTCGGCGCGCAAGGGCTGATGCAGGTCATGACGCGCGTACATACTGACAAGTACGAACACTTTGGCGGCAACCTGGCAGCTTTTGACCCGGTGAGCAACATGCGCGTGGGCGCCGCCATTCTCAAGGAATACATCCGCCGTGCCGGTTCCATCGAAGGAGGACTAAAGCACTATGTGGGCGCCGCCAACTTGGAGTCGGACGGGGGCTACGCTGCCAAGGTGCTGGCGGAACACCGCCGCATTCTGCAGGCAACCGGCAAAGTCGTGCCACAGGCCAAGCCCATACAGCGCAGCCCTGCGCCTGTGCCCATGCCCGCCCCCGTCACACCGGCGCTGGAAGCGGCTGCCACCCCGGCCGCCACCATCGCACTGGCCGGCACACCCCGTACGGCACCCACCCCAAACATGGCCCCCAGCGCCGCCGGTACAGAAAATCTGTAGCCGCCGCCCAGCCTGGGTGCTGGCACCAGCGCCCCTCGAGCCCGCGATCTGCGGGCTTTTCTGTTTCTGAGGCCCCGCTTCCCGACGTATGCTTGCCCCCTACATGAACCACCGGAGTCACCGATGAAGCCCATTCAATGGTCGTATGGGGGTCTGCTGCTGTTGCTCACCCTGCTGTGGTGGCTGGCCGATCCTTTGCTGCCCAACGGCTACGAATACTTTGCCTTGCGCACAGTGGCCATCAACTACACCGGCGTGCTGGCCATCGGGGTCATGAGTGTGGCCATGGTCTTGGCGCTGCGCCCGGTGCGGCTGGAGCCTCTGTTGGACGGCATGGACAAATCCTACCGCCTGCACAAGTGGCTGGGCATCGCTGGCCTGGTGCTGGCGCTGGTGCACTGGCTGTGGGCACAAGGCACCAAATGGGCGGTGGGCTGGGGCTGGCTGGTCAAACCCCCGCGCGCGCCCAGGGTGCCACCCACCGATGCGCTGGAAATTTTCCTGCGTGCGCAGCGCGGCCTGGCCGAGTCGGTGGGTGAATGGGCGTTTTACGCTGCCACGGCACTGATCGTCCTGGCTTTGGTCAAGCGCTTCCCGTACCACCTGTTTCACAAAACCCACCGCTTGCTGGCGCTGGCCTATCTGGCGCTGGTCTTTCACTCCGTGGTGCTGACACCGCTGCATTACTGGTCGCAACCGATCGGTTTCGTGCTGGCCCTGCTGATGGCGCTGGGCAGCATCGCGGCCGTGGCCTCGCTGCTGGGGCGTATTGGGCAGCGGCGCAAGCTGGCCGGCGAGATCGAAGCGCTGGAACACTTTGCCGACAACCGCGTGCTCAAGGTGGTCGTGCGCTTTCAGGCGCGCTGGCCAGGGCACCAGGCAGGCCAGTTCGCCTTTGTCACTTTTTCCGAGCATGAAGGCGCACACCCCTTCACCATCTCTTCGGGCTGGGCCAACGATGGGCGCCTGACCTTCATGATCAAAGGCATTGGCGACTACACCGCGCGCCTGCCCGGGCTGCTGCACGCGGGCGACGCGGTGGTGGTGGAAGGCCCCTACGGCTGCTTTGAGTTTGCCAGCGGCAAACAGCGGCAGATCTGGGTGGGCGGTGGCATTGGCATCACCCCCTTCATTGCCCGCATGCAAGCGCTGGCGGTGCAACCCGACGGGCGCGAAGTGGATCTGTTTTACAGCACCGCCGAGCCCGACGAGGTCTTTGTACAACGCCTGCAGCACGACGCGCAGGCCGCTGGCGTGCGCCTGCATGTGCTCATCAGCGCGCGCGACGGTCGGCTGGACGTGCCGCGCATCTGCGCGGCGGTGCCCGACTGGGCGCAGGCCGATGTCTGGTTCTGTGGGCCTGGTGGCTTTGGCCAGGCGCTGCGCGCAGGCTTTGTGGCCCGGGGACTGGCAGAGAAAGACTTCCACCAAGAGCTGTTTGACATGCGTTGACATGCCATCAGCGCCCAGCGTTGGCCTGTAATTGCGCGCAAAAGCCCATATGCCGTGGGGGTGGGCTAAAATCGCCGAGTACGCAACTGGCGATAGGCAAAGGCCCTGCATACCCTGGCCTTTGCTGATGTGGAAACCTGAACCACCGGGAAGCGTACCGCCCTGGCCACTGTGGCTGGTGCGCTTTAGCCGTTCGCCTGGGCAGCCCTTGGTCGAAAGACAAGGGACTCGTCAAGTTCACAGGACTGCCACCTCACCATGTTCCATCGCTCCAATACCGTTCAAGTTGTTGACCCCGAAGTCTTTGCCGCCATCCAGGCCGAGAACCAGCGCCAGCAAGAGCACATTGAACTGATCGCCTCCGAAAACTACTGCTCCCCCGCCGTCATGGAAGCCCAAGGTTCGCAACTGACCAATAAGTACGCAGAAGGTTACCCCGGCAAACGCTACTACGGTGGCTGCGAGCACGTGGACGTGGTGGAACAGTTGGCCATTGACCGTGTCAAGCAGCTGTTTGGCGCAGAAGCAGCCAACGTGCAGCCCAACAGTGGCTCGCAGGCCAACCAGGCCGTGCTGATGGCCTTTGCCAAGCCTGGCGACACCATCATGGGCATGAGCCTGGCCGAAGGCGGCCACCTGACGCACGGCATGCCGCTGAACATGTCGGGCAAATGGTTCAACGTGGTGTCCTACGGCTTGAACGCGCAAGAAGCCATCGACTACGACAAGATGGAAGCTTTGGCTCGTGAACACAAGCCACGCATCATCATCGCTGGTGCCTCGGCCTACGCTCTGGAAATCGATTTTGCCCGCTTTGCCAAGATCGCCAAGGAAGTCGGTGCCATCCTATGGGTGGACATGGCCCACTACGCCGGCTTGATCGCCGCAGGCGTGTACCCCAACCCCGTGCCCCATGCCGATGTGGTCACCACCACCACGCACAAGAGCCTGCGTGGCCCCCGTGGCGGCGTGATTCTAATGAAAGCCGAGCACGAAAAAGCCATCAACAGCGCCATCTTCCCCGGCCTGCAAGGTGGCCCGCTGATGCACGTGATCGCCGGCAAGGCCGTCGCCTTCAAAGAAGCTCTGACCCCCGAGTTCAAAGCCTATCAAGAGCAGGTGGTCAAAAACGCCAAGGTCGTTGCCGAAACCCTGGCCGCTCGTGGTCTGCGCATCGTCTCTGGCCGCACCGAAAGCCATGTCATGCTGGTGGATTTGCGCTCTAAGGGCATCACCGGCAAGGCCGCTGAAGCTGCTCTGGGTGCCGCGCATATCACCATCAACAAAAACTCTATCCCCAACGACCCCGAGAAACCCATGGTCACCAGCGGTATCCGCGTGGGTACCCCTGCCATGACCACCCGTGGTTTTAAGGAAGAAGAAGCGCGCGTCACCGCCAATTTGGTGGCCGATGTGCTGGAAGCCCCCAACGATGAGGCCAACTTGGCACGCGTGCGCGCTGAAGTGGCCAAGCTGACGGCACGCTTCCCCGTGTACAGCAACTAAGCCACGGCGCTTGCAACCCCAATGAAGTGCCCTTTTTGCAGCCACAGCGAAACCCAAGTGGTCGAGACCCGTGTGGCTGAAGATGGCAGCTTCACGCGCAGGCGCCGCCAATGTAGCGCCTGCGCCAAACGCTTCACCACTTACGAGCGTGCTGACGTGAACTTCCCCATGGTGGTGAAAAAAGACGGGCGCCGCACCGAATACAACCGCAACAAGCTCAAGGCCTCATTGGCCTTGGCGCTGCGTAAGCGCCCCGTGCCTGCCGAGGCCGTCGATAGTGCGATCGATCAGCTTGAAGAGCAATTGCTGTCTTCGGGGCTGCGTGAGTTGTCCACCAGCCGTATCGGCGAAATGGTGATGCAGGAACTGCATCAGCTGGATAAAGTGGCCTATATCCGCTTTGCCAGCGTTTATCGCAGTTTTGAGGATGTGGATGATTTCCAGTCTTTGGTCAATGAAGTGCGCCAATAAAACGCACACCACTCGTGGCCGGCTGGCCCTGAGTTGAGTTGAGTTGAGTTGAGTTGAGTTGAGTTGAGTTGAGTTGAGTTGAGTTTCTCAGGTTTTTCTGATTTCTTGATTTTCTTATCTGCCCCTACGGGGGCTTTTGTTATGTGGCTTTCACTGTAGAGATGACAAATTGACCCCCACGCACGCTTCTCATCCACCTTCGCACCACACTTCTGCCGTACGCTTGCAAAAAACCTTGGTGCTTTGGCAGGTCATTATTATTGGTTTGGCCTATATCCAACCCATGACTTTGCTGGACACCTTCGGCATGGTATCGCGCGATAGTTTGCAGCATGTGCCATCTTCTTATTTGATTGCTTTGGTGGCAGTGCTGCTGACCTCGCTCAGCTATGGGCACATGATTCGTAAATATCCTTCTTCTGGATCGGCTTATACCTATGTGCAGAAATCTATGCACGCCAATGCAGGGTTTATGGTGGGGTGGTCATCACTGTTGGATTATTTGCTTTCGCCTATGGTGAATATCTTACTGGCTAAGATTTATCTGGCCGATTTATTTCCAAATGTCAATCATTGGGTATGGATTATTGGACTGACCTTATTCATGGTTGGCATTAATCTACGCGGCATTCGCTTTGTGGCCAATTTCAATAGCTTGATTGTTTTCTTGCAGATATTGATTATTGGCATCTTCACCTTCCTCATTTACGACAAGCTGGCCGCAGGCCAAAATGCGCTGGGCGAGATCGCCAGCCAAGGCGCTGATGCGTTGTGGAGCTTCTCGCCCTTCTGGAGTGCTCAGACTGAGTTGGGCGCCTTGGTGACTGGCGCCACGATTCTGTGCTTTTCATTCACGGGTTTTGACTCGCTCAGCTCGCTGGCCGAGGAGACCAAAAACACTGAAAAAACCCTGCCGCGCGCGATTTTTCTTACAGCCTTGATCTCCGGCTTGATTTTTATTTGCAGCACTTATTTTCTGCAACTGTATTTCCCGGGGAATCCAGCTCAATATTTTGAATTGGTGGATGAAACGCAGCCCGAGATTTTGCTGTTGGTGGGCGGCGCCCTGTTTCAATCGGTGGTCTTGAGTTTTGCCATTGTTACGGTCATGGCTTCGGGTATTGCCGCACATGCAGGCGTTTCGCGCCTGATGTATGTAATGGGGCGCGATGGCGTTTTGCCCAAGCGGTTTTTTGGCCATATCGATGCCAAAAACCACACACCTGCACGCAATATCTGGCTGGCTGGTGTAGTGTGTATATCGGCAGGATTTTTGAGCCTAGAATTTGTCGTGGCTTTGATCAGTTTTGGCGCACTAACAGCATTCAGCTTTGTGAATTTGTCGGTGGTCACCAGCTACGGTTTTCGGGATGGGCGCCTGAAAAAACCACGTGACATTCTGCAATTTTTTGTCCTGCCGCTGATGGGTTTTGCGGCTATTGGTGCGCTGTGGTTGGAAGTGGAGGACACCTCGCTGAAAGCGGGGGTCGCTTGGGCGGCGGTGGGCTTGGTGTATCTGGCTTGGCTGACCAAGGGCTTTCGGCGCTCAGCGCCTCAGCTGCACGAGGAGCACGCGCATGCCGACTAGGCACCAGCCCCAGCGCGGGTAACTGCAAAAAAAATGGGCCTGAATGGCCCATTTTTTTATAGCACGTTGCGCTCACTGGTATTGAATTTCAGGTGAATAGCAATGTGAAAACCTTACTCAGTCAGCGCTGGCAGCTCCTATTTTTAAGCACGTACTACCAGCACGGGCACATGGGCGGCCTGCAGCACGCGCTGGGCCACGCTGCCCAATACCAGCTTTTCCAGACCACGGCGCCCGTGCGAGCCCATGACAATCAGGTCTGCACCTACGTTTTCACCCACGCGCACAATGCCTTCGTGGATGGCGTGGCCCTCGCCCACCAGCGTGGTGGAGGTGACGCCGGCTTCATCAAGCAGCTTCTTCACGTCTTCCAGGGCCTTGTTCGCTTCGTTGGTGGCGGCGCTCAGGTACTGCGCTTGGCCGTAGGCAAAATCGGCGCCCACCCCGGTAAAGGGATAGGGATCGAGTACGTACACCGCCGTTACTTCACTGCCAAATGCTTTGGCCATACCTGCCGCTTTGCTGACGGCCTGCATTGAGGTGGCCGATCCATCCACGGGAACCAGAATGTGCTTGAACATAAAACCACTCCTTTGTAAGAAAAACCTATACCCCGAGCATAGAACCAAAGGCAACGCAATTTCGGAAAAAACACCAGAACCAGTGCCAGAAATAGCGCCATGCTGGGTAAAAATCCGCCCACGCAGCCTTCAATCTCCATAAACAAAGTGCGGACACCTTGCCCTTTTGCCCGGGGCGATACCAATATCCATAAGATAAGAGCGTTCGATTAACCCATTACAACTCCATGGCAGCCTCTCCAGACACGACCCCCTCCATCAGCCCGGACAAGCCTCAGGACGAAGCCCTGACCCAAGCGCTGGCCCGTCCTTATCAGCATGGTTTTGTCACCGATATCGAATCCGTCAGCCTGCCCCCGGGCCTGGATGAGGACACCATTCGCTCCATCTCGCGCATCAAGAAAGAGCCTGAGTTCTTGCTCAACTGGCGCCTGGCGGCTTTGAAGCGCTGGCAAAGCATGCCCATGCCCGACTGGGCTCGGCTGCAGATTGCGCCCATCGACTTTCAGGCACTGAGCTACTACTCGGCGCCCAAATCGATGAAAGATGCGCCCAAGAGTATGGATGAGGTCGATCCCAAACTCTTGGAAACCTACGAAAAATTGGGCGTACCCCTGCACGAGCGCGCGCGTCTGGCCGGCGTGGCGGTGGATGCGGTGTTCGACTCGGTGTCGGTGGGCACCACCTTCCGCCAGCAGCTGGCCGATGTGGGCGTGATCTTTTGCTCGTTCTCGCACGCTGTGCAAGAGCACCCCGAGCTGATTGAAAAGTACCTGGGCTCGGTCGTGCCGGTGCAGGACAACTATTACGCGGCGCTCAATTCGGCGGTGTTCTCCGACGGCTCGTTTGTCTATATCCCCAAGGGCGTCAAGTGCCCGATGGAGCTGTCCTCGTACTTCCGCATCAACGCCCAGGGCACCGGGCAGTTCGAGCGCACGCTGATCATTGCCGAAGCAGGCAGTGAAGTCAGCTACCTGGAAGGCTGCACCGCCCCCCAGCGCGACGAAAACCAGCTGCACGCCGCCGTCGTCGAACTGGTGGCGCACGACGATGCCTTCATCAAGTACTCCACCGTGCAAAACTGGTACCCCGGCGATGAAAACGGCAAGGGCGGCATCTACAACTTTGTGACCAAGCGCGGTCTGGCCGCTGGCAAGCGCTCGCGCATTGCCTGGACGCAGATTGAAACCGGCTCGTCGATCACCTGGAAGTACCCCTCGTGCGTGCTGCGCGGCGATGAATCGAGCGGCGAGTTCTACTCGATTGCCGTCTCCAACCACCGTCAGCAGGCCGACACCGGCACCAAGATGATCCACATCGGCAAGAACACCACCAGCCGCATCGTCTCCAAGGGCATCAGCGCGGGCCACGCGCAAAACAGCTACCGTGGTCTGGTGCGTATCAACGCAGGTGCCGAAGGCGCGCAAAACCACACGCAGTGCGATTCGCTGCTGATTGGCTCGCACTGCGGCGCGCACACCTTTCCCTACATCGACTCGGCGCGCAGCGATGCCCAGGTGGAGCACGAAGCCACCACCACACGCATCTCGGAAGACCGCTTGTTTTATTGCCAGCAGCGCGGCATCGACCCCGAAGAGGCCACCTCGCTGATCGTGGGCGGTTTTTGCCAGGCGGTGCTTGAAGAGCTGCCCATGGAATTTGCCCTGGAAGCCAAAGCCTTGCTGGCCGTCTCGCTGGAAGGCTCGGTCGGCTAAGCTGCACAAAATTTAGCATCAAATCCCGCTCAAACCCTTATGGGGCGGGCGGTGACAGCTACCAAAAATTAAATTCAAAGATTAGGACTTTTTATGACCACAACCACCCCTGTTCTACAAGTGCGTGATCTGCGCGTGGATATTGGCGAGCGCTCCGTGCTGCAATCGGTGTCGCTGGATGTGCAACCGGGCAGCTTGGTCGTGCTGATGGGCGCCAACGGCAGCGGCAAGAGCACGCTGGGCATGGCGCTGGCGGGCCACCCTCTGTACAAGGTGGTGCATGGTCAGGCGCTGCTGGGCACGCAAGACCCGGTGGATTTGGTGCAGTTGGAAGCGCATGAGCGCGCCCGCGCAGGCTTTTTCCTGTCCTTCCAGTCGCCGCCCGATATTCCCGGCGTGAAAAACAACCTGTTCATCCGCACTGGCTTGAACGCCGTGCGCGAGTCGCGCGGTGAAGCGCCCCTGGATGCCTTTGACTTCTTGTCCAGCGCCAAGCAGGGCGCCAAGGATCTGGGTATGCCCGCTGCCATGCTGGGTCGCCCGGTCAACGAAGGCTTTTCGGGCGGTGAGCGCAAGCGCAACGAGCTGCTGCAGCTGACGCTGCTCCAGCCCAAAATTGCCCTGCTCGATGAAATCGACTCGGGTCTGGACGTCGATGGCGTGCGCGCCGTGGTGGAGCTGGTGCAGCGCATGCGCGCCCAGGGCACGGCCTTTATCGTGGTCTCGCACTACCTGCAGATGATTGAATCGCTGCAGCCCGACCAGGTGCTGCGCCTGGACCAAGGCCGCATCGTTGAAACGGGCGATCTGGCACTGGCACGCAGCATTGCCGAAACCGGCTTTGCGCGCGCCGCCACACAGGCTTGAGGTGCCGCCCATGAGTAATTCTCCCCAGACTGTCGACATGCCAGACATGCCAGACATGACCGACACCACCAGCGCCGCCTACGCCCAAGCCCAGCTGCAAGCGCACGGCTGGATCGCCCGCAAGAACGAAGCCTTCCACCACCTGCCCCCGCCCGCGCTGGAGCAGTGGCTGGGTGCGCAGCAACCTGCCCACGCCGCCGATCACACCAGCCCCAGCGACTGGCAAGTTCACGTGCAAAACGGCGCCGACTGTGTGCAGGTGCAGCACCTGAATGCGTTGGACGCCGCACAACGCCAGATTTTGCTGGCCGATCTGCCTGCCCCCGAAGGCGATGCCGCCCCCTTTGCCTGGGCACACCACGCCCTGTGTCGCCAGGGGCTGCGCATCCAGGTGGCGGCCAGCGCCGATGGCAGCCCCGTGCGCCTGCAGGTGCAGCATCTGGCACAGCAAGCGGTGGATGCCCCGCTGCTGGTGCTGGACTTGGCCCCCGGCGCACGCTGCCTGCTGCTGCACACGGCACAGCGCAGCGCGGGTTTGGCACAGACCCCCATCACACACAACCTGCAGCTGCACATCCGCCTAGGTGCTGGCGCGCAACTGCAACACCTGCGTATTGCTGATGTGCAAGCCGATGACCGCCTGGCCCACGTGCAGCGTGTGGAAGTGGCCGAAAACGCCCAGTACCACCAAGCGCTGTGTACCAGCGGCTGCGCCTACCAACTGCAGCGCAGCGATGTGCTGTTGCAAGGCCCGGGCGCCTGCGTGCGTCATGCGGGCCTGCTGCTCAACGGCAGCCAGCGTCAGGTGGATCAGCAAGTGTCCGTGCGCCACAACGCGCCCGATACCGACAGCCATGTGCAGGTGCTGGCCCTGGGCAGCGGCAAGAGCCGCACCGTGGGCAACAGCTTTGCCTACATCGCACCGGGCGCGCGCGAAGCCAACGTGCACCAGCGCCTGTGGGGCATTGCGCTGGACGGCCAGCCGCGTATGACGCTGCGCCCACACCTGGAAATCCTGCACGACCAGGTGCAAGCCACACACGGCGCCACCTGGGGTGCGCTGCCTGCCGATGCCCTGTTCTACGCCCAGCAGCGCGGCCTGGATGCAGCCACGGCACGTGGCCTGATCATCGAAGGCATGGCCCGCGCCCTGTTGGAGCGCGCTCTGCCCGCGACACTGGCTGAAGGTGCCCAGGATGCTGCCACCAACGGCGGCGGTGCCATCAGTGCTTTGCTGGAAGACTGGCTGCAAGGGTCGTGGCTGAGCGATGCCATCGCCCACAGCGCCCTGAGCCCCCAGGAGAACGCATGAACACAGCCACCACCACTGTCTTGAGCGAGCCCGCCCTGCTGCGCAGCCTGTTCCCGGTGCTGGCGCAGCAGGTCAAGGGCCAACCCCTGGCCTATCTGGACAACGCCGCCACCACGCAAACGCCGCTGCCCGTGCAGCAAGCCATGCTGGACTTTGAGCAGCACCACCGCGCCAACATCCACCGTGGCGTGCATACCTTGAGCCAGCGCGCCACCGATGCGTTTGAAGCGGCGCGCAGCACGCTCAAGGCGTTTGTCGGCGCGGGCAAAGAGCATGAACTGGTCTTTACCAGCGGCACCACCGAGGCGCTCAATACCGTGGCCCAAGGGCTGTGGGCCGCTGGCCCAGCCAAGGCATGGTTGCGTGCTGACGACGAGATCATCGTCAGCGGTTTAGAGCACCACGCCAATCTGGTGCCTTGGCAGCAGGCGGCACGCATGACTGGCGCCAAGCTGCGCGTTCTCAAGCCCGATGCCCAGGGCAGCCTGCATCTGGCCGACCTGCAAGCGCTCATCACCCCCCAAACGCGCGTGCTTGCACTCACTGCGGGTGCCAACGCCACGGGTGAGCGCCCGCCCTACGAGGCCATGCTCACCCTGGCCAAGCAGGCCGGAGCACTCACCGTGCTGGATGCGGCCCAGGCCGTGGGCCACACCATGCCCGCTCTGAGCGATTTGAACGCCGACTTCATGGCCTTTTCCGGCCACAAAATGTATGGCCCTATGGGCACTGGAGCCTTGCTGGGTAAGCGCCAAGCGCTAGAACTTTTGTATCCCCTGCGCCTGGGTGGCGATATGGTGGAATGGGTCGAGTACGAACGCGCCGGTTACGCCGCCCTGCCCGCTCGTCTGGAAGGCGGCACGCCCAACGTCACGGGCGCGGTGGGCTTGGCCGCAGCGGCGCGCTTTATCGAGCAAGTGGGCCGCTGCGCCATCGATGCGCACATCCACCAGCTGCGCGCCCAGGCCGTGGCAGGCTTGCAGGCGCTGGAAGGCCTTACCGTCTTTGCCCCCCAGGCCACACAGGCAGCATTGGTTTCTTTTGTGGTGCAGGATGTGCACCCGCACGACATCGGCACCCTATTGGACGAGCGTGGCATTGCGGTGCGCACAGGCCACCACTGTGCCGAACCACTGCACAACCACCTGGGCCATGGCCCCACCACCCGGGCATCGTTTGCCCTGTACAACACCCCCGACGAGGTACGCCGCCTGATCGACGGCGTTGCCCATGCCTTGAAAGTTTTGCGATGAGCTCTGCTGAAAACGATCTCTACCAAGAAGTGGTGCTGGAGCACAAACGTGCGCCGCGCAATTTTGGTCATCTGGAACACCCCTCCCACCAGGCCCAGGGCACCAACCCTTCGTGCGGCGACCGCGTGGCGGTGGAACTGGACATCGACGGCAGCACCGTGCGCGATATTCGCTTCAGCGGCCAGGGCTGCGCCATCTGCATGGCCTCAACGTCCATGATGACCGAAGCCGTCAAAGGCCAGGATGTAGCACTGGCGCAAGAGCTGCAAAAGCACTTTCGCGCCGTGCTGACGGGCGAAGAAGACCCCGAGGAAGCCCCCCTGGGCAAGCTGGTGAGTCTGGCAGGTGTGCGCCAGTACCCCAGTCGCATCAAATGCGCGCTGCTGGGTTGGCATGCGCTGATGCACGCGATTGCGGGCAACCAGGAAGCGGCCAGCACCGAGGATGGCACGGGTACCGCAGGAGGCGCCGCATGATGCACCGCCGCCAACGCGAAGACGTGCTGGTGCGCCGCACCGTCACCGTGGAAACCATTCCCAGCGGTCAGCCGTTTGAACTGCATGAAGGCCAGCTGGCCCAGATCACCCAGGCTTTGGGCAGCTCGTTCACCCTGGTGGTGGATGGACAGATGGTGCGCCTCAAGGGGGCAGATGCCGACGCCATTGGCAAGGAGCCACCGGAAGCCATGGTCGTCCCCAAAGACATCCAGACCGACGATGTGGAGCCACTGATCTGGGACACCCTACGCACCTGTTACGACCCAGAAATCCCCGTCAACATCGTGGACCTGGGCCTGATCTACCACTGCGACGTTGAGCCCATCGACGCCAGCGGCGACGTGCGCGTGACCATCGACATGACGCTCACCGCCCCCGGCTGCGGCATGGGTGAGGCCATTGCCAACGAGGTGTGCGACAAGGTGCTGGCCCTGCCCCGCGTGCAGGACATCACGGTGAACCTGGTGTTTGACCCGCCCTGGAGCCGCGATCGCATGAGCGAAGAGGCGCAATTGACGCTGGGCTTATAAGCGCCAGTCCTAAGCTTTTACCCGAAACCACGCCGGACAGACTGCACAATGCGGACTGTCCGGCGTTTGCATTTCTGGCCGCGCCTGCCATTATTTTTTGGAGACCACAACTATGCGTATCGAAACCCTGGCCGTACACGCCGGCTACAAATCTGAAGCCCCCACGCGCTCTGCCGCCGTGCCTCTGTACCAGACTGCTTCCTACACATTCGATAGCGCCCAGCATGGCGCCGATCTGTTTGACCTGAAGGTGGCTGGCAACATCTACACGCGCATCATGAACCCCACCACCGATGTGCTGGAGCAGCGTGTTGCCGCCTTGGAAGGCGGCATTGCGGCGCTGGCGGTGGCATCGGGCATGGCAGCCATCACCGCCGCCATCCAAACCATTGCCGAAGCGGGCGACAACATCGTCTCGGCCAGCACCCTGTATGGCGGCACCTACAACCTGTTTGCCCACACCTTCCCCCAGCAAGGCATTGAAGTGCGCTTTGCCGATCCACGCGACCCTGCCAGCTTTGCCAAACTGATCGATGCACGCACCAAAGCCGTGTTCTGCGAATCCATTGGCAACCCTCTGGGCAATGTGACCGACATTCGCGCTCTGGCCGATGTGGCCCACCAGCATGGCGTGCCGCTGATCGTGGACAACACCGTCCCCAGCCCCTACCTGTTCCGCCCCTTTGAGCACGGCGCCGACATCGTCGTGCACTCGCTGACCAAATACATGAACGGTCACGGCAACAGCATTGGCGGCGTCATCGTCGACAGCGGCAAATTCCCCTGGGCCGAGCACAAAGAGCGCTTCAAGCGCCTGAACGAACCCGATATCAGCTACCACGGCGTGGTTTACACCGAAGCGCTGGGTGCTGCAGCCTACATCGCCCGCGCCCGCGTGGTACCCCTGCGCAACATGGGCGCCGCGCTGTCGCCCTTTAATGCCTGGACCACGCTGCAAGGCATCGAAACCCTGCCCCTGCGCATGGACCGCATCTGTGAAAACGCCCAGAAAATCGCCGAAACGCTCAAGCAACACCCCAAGGTGGAGTGGGTGCGCTACGCTGGTCTGAGCGACCATCCCGACCACGCTCTGGTGCAGCGCCAAATGGGCGGCAAGGCCTCGGGCATTCTGTCCTTCAGCCTGAAAACCGCTGCCGGTGAAGATGCCCGCGCCGCTGGCGCCCGCTTCCTGGATGCGCTGCAACTGTTCCTGCGTCTGGTAAACATTGGCGATGCCAAATCGCTGGCCACCCACCCCGCTTCGACCACACACCGCCAGCTCAACTCCGAAGAACTGGCCAAAGCGGGCGTGACCGAAGGCATGGTGCGCCTGTCGATCGGCATTGAGCACATCGACGACCTGCTCGAAGACCTAGAGCAAGCGCTGGCAGCCGTTTGAGCTCCTGATAATTGGCGCTATAATCTGCGCTTGGCCGGTGTAGCTCAGTCGGTAGAGCAGCTCATTCGTAATGAGAAGGTCGCGTGTTCGATTCATGTCTCCGGCACCATATATAAGCCCTTGATTTATAACGAATCAAGGGCTTTTTGCTTTCTCAGGGCTGTAGCCAATTCGTAACCGCCAGAAGATTATCAAGCCTGGACGCGGCAAACTGCAAGCCCTCCGGGGCCACGTGCGCATAACGCTCAACCATTTCTAGGGTCTTCCAGCCCCCCAGACGTTGCAATTCATGGGTGGGTGTTCCCGCCTGTCGGTGCCATGTGGCAAAGGTGTGCCGCAGGTCATGCCAGCGGAAATCGTCAATTCCTGCACGCTTGAGCGCAGCCCGCCAAGCCTTGGTATTGACTTGAACAATGGGGTTGCCCTCATAGGTAAAAACATGGGTTGGATGGTCACCTTTGCGCTTTTCCAGCACCTGCATGGCCGGTTCATTGAGCGGTACAGAATGCGGCTTGCCATTCTTGTGCTCATCCGCAGACACCCACAAATGACGGCGCTCCATGCTGATCTGGTGCCATTGCAACCGGGTCACATTGCCTTGCCGCAAGCCGGTAGCCACTGAAAAAACCGCCATATCCCGCAAGTGTTCCGGCAGCTCATCCAGCAGCCGCGCAAACTCCTCTTGCGTCAAAGACCGAATACGCCCGCCCTTGTCGCGCAGCATTCCGACCTTTGGAACGCGATCAATCCATTCCCAATCAAAACAGGCTTTGCGCAGAATGGCCCGCACCAAGGCCATGTATCGGTTCACCGTTACCGGTGCAACACCTTTTGAGCGTTCCAGCCTGATCTCATCGAGAAAAGCCCGGTTGATTTCCTCCAGACCTTTTCCCCCTAGTAGTGGCTGAAACCACTTGAGCATGGACTTATCCCAAGCCTGGGTTCTCTTGTGTGTTGTCTCGACAAGGAACCGGGCCGCGGCTTCGTCCCAGGTGCGCTGAGGCTTCACGCCGAGTTGCTCCTGTTCCCATCGTTCTGTTTTCAGCTTGTCATGGAGTTTTTGGGCCTGCCGCTTGTTGGCGGTTCCGGTGCTGCAATAAAACGGCTTCAGCTCATCCTTGATAGCCGGTAGCTTTATCCACCAGTAGGCCGAATCTTTGCGTTTGTAGAGGGTCATATAGCCCCCCTCTCAGCTCCCAATCGAGCATGGCCGGTGTCTTCTTCACGTGGTAGCTGTAGGGGTCAATACGCGCTGGAATGCCAGGACGCAAGAGCTTATCCACCACTGCCACATAGTCCCCTTGCATGACTTCCATCATCAGATTGATCGGCTTGCCGCAAGCACGTTTGCCGTTCTCGACTGCCGCATCAAAGGCGATTTGCGCAGCCTTGGTCACTGTCTTGATGGTGCTTTGCTCTTCATTCAAAAACGCAAGGCAGGGATAAGCGCCTGCCAGGTAGTGCCCCGGCCTGACAAGAATGTCATAAGGGATATAGCGATCTTGCGACCGCCATTCAACTTCAACGCGCACCCAAGGGCTGTTCGGATCACCGAGCTGTTTTCCCTTCTCATAGAAGCGACCAAACTTACCGCTAGCCCGATCCCGATCTAAAGCGTTCGCCCTTTGGTAGATGCGCCCCCTTGCAGCCAATCCCCCACGCATGAATGCACCGGGTTCCGGCCGCCAGCATTAAAGCCCCCTTCCTGGTACTGCTGAACAGCCCAGGCAATGGACACCAAGCGCCCTGCATGGTCATCGTGGGCAAGATCTACGCGCTTGATACTGGCCTTATGGCGCTGCAGCCAATCCGCCAAATAAGCCCACCGCGAAATCATCGAACAGCCTTTGCCCTAGACGCTGAAATAAACGCGGTCGTTCTGGCTCTCCCCTCCCCAGGCAATCACGGCGGCACCATCGCCGAAACGGGCCGAGTAGCGGAACCCGAACAAGCCTTTTCGATGTTCTACCGTCCCAATCGCTAGGAACTGCCCCATTTCCTGCAGTAGCCAATGGAACGATTCTTCTTCTGGCGGCACAACAGAAAACGCGAGGGCATCGACAAAACCGATTGTTTCCGGCACGTCCTGGACTGGCTCCATATGCCGAAGCATTAACAGCCTGGAACGGCGTTGTTGCATAAATCGTTGCTCTTTGGGCGGTAGGCTCGCTGCATGACTCAGCCCAGCAAGCCCCGCTATCGAACCAGCAACTGCAAACAGTACAACGCAGCCCTTAAAGCTCGGGGCTCTTTGACGGTGTGGCTGGACAAGCGCATGTGCTGGTTTGCCGCGGCCAGCGGCAAACGCGGACGTAGTCCGAAGTTCTCGGATAGCGCCATCCAATTTTGTCTGACACTCAAGAACCTGTTTGGATTGGCGCTGCGCCAGACCACGGGCCTTGTCGAGTCGGTGCTGCACTTGTGCGGGCTTGCTTGGCCAGTGCCTAACTTCAGCACGCTATGCAGGCGACAGCTCGACTTGAATGTGCAAGTGCCGTACACGCGCACCCAAGAAGGGTTGCATCTATCAGGGCAATCTGTGTGACATCCAACAACGTCAGCGATGCAGCAGTAATTGCTGACTTGCTACATCAATTGCCGAAAGATGAGGTGCTGAACAGCCTGACGGGCGACGGCGCTTACGACATGCAGCCAATCTATGAGGCGCTCATGGAGCGAGGAGCCATACCCATCATTCCTCCTCGAAAGAATGCTCGAATACGCAAAGAGCAAGCCTTTGCGCATAGAAACAAAGATGAACTGCATCAAACGATTGGGTGAACGGCTGATGTCTCGCACCTTTGAGCGGCAAGTCAATGAGCTGCACATCCGAGCAGCCATATTGAATCGATTTACAGAACTGGGCCGTCCTCAGACGGCAGCCGTGGCATAGCCACGTCTGGGGTTGGGGGAAGTTCAAACTGAAATCGATTTATGCAACAACGCCACCGCCTTGCCGGTTTCCCGCACCGCCTCCAAAGCCCGCTTGGTGTCAATGTGCTTGTCCTGCATCTTGTAGATGAAGTCGTCCCACTTCGATGCTGCTGGGCCTGCCCAGGCCGTGTCGCGGCCAGTTTCTGCCACTTCAGACAGGCTTGGTGCTGCAGAACGAGAGAAGCGAATGTCATCATTGCGTGCATTAAAGCGCTTGCTCAATGGGATGATGTTGTTGTCATCGTCATAGGTCACAGCGTCAAGCAGTTTGCGGTTGTTCTTGGTGTTACGGTAAGCATAGTTCTGCCCATCGTCATACCCCCATTCCGCTACGCTGTTGCCATCCCAAAACAGGTTCTTTGCGCTCACCACTTGGCTGATGATGCGATGGCCTTCTGGGATGCTTTCCCCCTCCAGCTCCGCATAGGCGCGCGAAGGCGATACCCAGTCGCCATTACGAATCCGACCATCCTTTACATTCTTTGGAATAGCGCGATAGACGGTAATAGTTTGCAAACCTGCGTTCTTGCCAGAGGCTTTTCGGCTGGCAATGCCGCGCAAGGCAGAGGAAATAGAACGGTGCGCATCCAACTCCTCTGGGGTGCTTGCATACCATTCTGGATGCGTCCAGTAATCATCAGGAACGATGCCGTTTTCCTGCACCTTATCCAAGCTCACACCATCGTTTTCACGGCTTGGCGCTTCGTGTTGCATGCGGTAATCGGCGCCACCAACATATCCAGCATCTTCAGCAGCCTCATTCACAAGCCGCTGCGCGGTTTTCATATCGCCAGCTTCCACTGCACGCATGTACTCGGAATCAAGGCCGCTTTGGGACTTGGAACGAGAAAAGCGAATGTCCGGGTTGGCGGGGTCGAAGTTGCCATTGTTGCCGGTGGCGGATTTGATCTGTGTTGGCTCCATGACCACCCAGATATCGCGCCCATCATCCTTAGGTCGAATGTGATCGATATGCACCACATCACCGCGTGCTCTTGCCCGGCGCTTTTCTATAAGCCCTGTTTTGGCTTGCAGGAATACTGGCATGACAGCGTCGCCAAACAACGCTGCGGCATCTGGATTTCCGGTGAAGAAAAAGCCTTCACCACCGTACTGGCCTGGGCGTTGGTGCTCTTTTTTGAACTCAGCGAAATCCCGACCCGTCCCGTGATACACCACCAGCGGCTCACCCGTCTCAGCATCCACAACCTTGGAAGCATTGCGTACTGTAACCGCGTCATATAAGATGGAGTCAAGGGCTGCGAAGTCGGCTTGAGGCTGCTGCGGATTGGTCGCGGCTAAGTTCTCAAGCCAGTCGCGGCCCTTTTCTTTGTCCAGCCCCAACAACAGGCCATCTTCCACCCAGCGCAGAACACTGCTGTCGCGCTTAGGGTGGATGCTACGGATGTCATTGATCTCCAGCCCATCACGTTCTGTGTTGAGCCGTATCGCAGCAATGATGTTGCCATCGGTATGCCGATCTCTGTGACCGCAATCCGAGTGCCTGGGTTGTCCGGATCATCAAAAATGGCAGTTGGCGCTTGTACTGCTTGTGCAATGTCTTTCAGCTGCGCCGCTGCAACGCCATGCTTGTCTTTTACCGCCTTACGCAAAATTGCCTGCCGCAAGGTAATGGGCATATTGGGCACGCCATGCTGCGTAAGCACGGATGAAGGGTGGCCAATGTTGAGAATGACATTGGCAGGCAATTCACCGCTGGCCCACTGCTCAATTTGCTGATTGACAACACTATTGCTGGACTGCACCTCCCAATCCCCAAACCACGCCTTGAAATTGGGCGTGCGCACTTGCACCCACTGGCCATAGGTCAGCTTGGTTTTGCCTGCGGCCTTGGCACGCTCGTAGGCAGCCTTGCCTCCATAGGCGCGTTCCGTCTCTTTGAACTGGCGCTGCGCTTCGCTATCGGTGCCGCCTGAACGGCTGAGCATGGGGTCATCCACTGTTGAGCCAGCATCAGCACCACGCTCCACCCAGCCACGCGCAGGCAGCAAATAGCCCTGCACAATGTCTGCATCCGTCAGCTCCAGCACTTTGAAGCCGGGTACGTGGGTGCGCAAGAAGTTGCGAATGGCCGCAATGGCCCGCTGCACAAACCCCAGGTCTGGGCGCGACTGCGCCAGCTCGGCCAGCACCTCCTCTGCCGCATAGCCAGCATGCTCCGGGTTGCCCATGTCCAGGCCGTACTCTTGGGCCTTGGCCTGCACGTCCTTGCGGCGCAGCTTGATCACCTGATCCAGCACGCGGTCCAGATCCTTGCCAAAGTGGCCACGCAGCCCGTGGTGCCCCAGCACCTCGTGGTACAGCACCCGGGCAGCATCCGCCGACGTGGGCAATGCGCTGGCCACCAGGTACACCTGCCCCCGGTACCAAAAGCCCTCTGGCTCACCCATGGCGCCTTGGGAGCGCTGCGCCTCATCGGCCTTGCGCACTGCCTCGGGCACGCGCTCATCCTGCATGCTGTCCACAACGGTGACGTTGGGTGCCTTGGCCCAGCCCTTGGCCAGTGCGTCCACCGTGCGCTGCACCATGTCGCGGCGCATCTTGACGGCGGTTGGGTTGGTTACGGGCTTGGCGCTCTTGCTGTAGAGGATGTCGGGGTTGGCATCAGCGCTGGCAGTATTCAGCGTCGTACCGTCCCCAGACCATTTCCCCTTATCGTCAGCATTGCTGCCTGCATAGATAGGCGCTACACTGTTTGTGCTATCCGCTCCCGTTGGGCTGCCTCTCTTTGTAGAGTCCCGATGCGTAGCCCCCTTCAGTGATGAAGAGGTGTCACCGGTAGCCATTGAGTCAGCACCCAGTCCTTCTCGGGAAAGTGTAGAGATCGGCTGCGTAGATGGGCGTGTATCAAAACCCGACCGCCCATGCGCCTGACTCACCTCAAATGCAGTCACAACCCAGGCATTGCTGCCTGGGTTTTGCGTAAGCGACACGCGGTAGCCTGCATTCTCTACCCGCACTGCAACCGAGTTGTCGTAGCTCAGGCGTGCCACCTCCTGCCCCAAAGCAATCGACTCCACCACCTTGGACAAGGATTGGATGGCCTCTTTCTCACTCAAACCATCCTTGCGCTGACGAGCTTCCAGGATGTGGGCAATACCCATTGCACCCTGAGTCTTGCCAGAAGGCTTAACTCGCCCCTCGCTTCCCCACACAAAATCCACCCAGCCCAGTCCATTACGGAACATGGCTCTGTGCACCGTCGTCTTTTCATTGAGCGCTTTTGCCAGCGATTCGCGCCCACGCGCAATGTTTGCCTCGGTGGACTTCATGGCACTGCGGCTAAACATCACCTCCTGGGCCTTCTCACTCAGGCCAAACATCTTCTGGCGGCTGCTCAGCACCCCGGCATCCTTAAGCGCACGCGCCACATCGGCGCGCGTGCTGCCCTTGGGCACGGTGACCGGCTCGC
>JAQVCA010000007.1:0-9025 GCA_028690035.1 Comamonas sp.
CAAGTGCAACACCCCCTGTCCTCCATGAGGCAGGGGGTTTTGTTTTTATAGCGCCAATCGCTTATGTAATAAGCCTTTCAGCACCAAAAAGGGTTGAAAGGCTTGAGAAATCAGCGCTATAAGCTATTGTTTTTACACGCGTCTTTAAGTTGCAAAGCCTGTTCGTATAGCGTGTTGCGGCTGGCACCGGTAATTTCGGCACACAGCTTGACAGCAGTTTTGGTTGGCAACTCTGCCAGCAGCAAGCGAAGAATATGGGTGCTTCTTGCCGTGTCGCTGTTCTGTTGCGAGGTGTAGGGATGCAGCACGAGTACGAATTCGCCTTTGCAGCGCTGGGCATCGGCCTGCAGCCAGGCGGCGGCATCCTGAGCGGGTAGGGTGGTGATTTGCTCAAATTGCTTGCTGATTTCCCTGGCCAGCGTCAGCGGACGTTCGCCCAAAACTGCCAGTGCCTGGGCCAAGTCGATAATGCGGTGCGGTGCCTCCAGCAGCACGATGCAGTGCATGTCGTGCTGCAAGGCCTGAATCGCGGCATGGCGCTCTGTGCTTTTGGTGGGTAGAAAGCCCTGAAATACAAATCCATGCTGCTGTTCGTGGATTGGTAGGCAACCAGCGACGCTGATGGCACTGGTGATGCTGCTTGGGCCAGGCAGTGGTATGCAGCGCAATTCCTGCGCCTGTAGCGCTGCACACAGGCGTGCACCAGGATCGCTGACGCCGGGTGTGCCGGCATCGCTGACGTAGGCAATGCGCTGGCCTTGCCGCAGGCGTGCGACGATGGTCTGCGCCGCCTCGGCTTCGTTGTGTTGGTGGACTGCCAGCAGTTGCGCCGCAGGGCGATCCAGCCCATAACTGCGCAGCATGGTCTGGGTGTGACGCGTGTCTTCACAGGCAATGGTATCGACCAGCTGCAGTACGTACAGCGCCCGCAGGCTGATATCGGCAAGGTTGCCTATGGGGGTGGCCAGCACGTACAGTGCACCTGTGGGATAGGTCTGGTGGGCGGCTGCGGCATGTGCCGCCTGCTGTGCTAAGACGAAAGAGGTGTTCAATGCAATTCCTTGAGAACAATGGGCTGTCGGAGGCCACTACACGCCAGCGCGGGCAGGTTGCCGAGGATGTGGCCCTGGCCTACTTGCAAGGTCAGGGGCTACGGCTGTTAGAACGCAATTATCGAACTCCAGGGCGTGGGGGCGGTGAGATCGATTTGATTTGTCGTGCGGCAGATGGCACGGTGGTGTTCGTGGAAGTACGTGCCCGCAAGAATGCCGATTTTGGTGGTGCTGCAGCCAGTATTGGCTACGGCAAGCGTCGTCGTATTGTGTTGGCGGCGCAGTTTTGGTTGTTGCGCCAGCGCTCTACGCCGGCTTGTCGTTTTGATGTGGTACTCGTGCAAGACACCCAAGTGCAGTGGTTGCCTGGTGCATTTGATGGCAGTGCAGGGTGACCGACCTGGGGTTGTGTGCAGAGAACTGGGCTAAAGTTTGCCCCTTGTTACGGCTTGGCTTGGGTATGGTGCCCGAGCGGGCCGGTATTATCGGTAGCCCATGCTAGAGCAAAGAATTCAGCAGCACTTTATTGACAGTGCAGATTTGAAGTACCAGTCTGCCCAGGGTCTGGAGGCGCCAATCAGCGCCGCTGTGCAGGCGATGCTGGCCTGTATCACGGGTGGCGGCAAAATATTGGCATGCGGAGCAGGTGTCTCGGCCACGCAAGCCCAGATGTTTACCGCTTTGTGCGTCGGGGGCTTTGAGCGCGACCGTCCCGAGCTGGCCGCCTTGGCGCTGACGTCCGATGGCGGTTATCTGGGACAAGGCACCCAGCCTTCGGTGCATTATCTGGCACGCCAAGTGCGCGCCTTGGGGCAGGCAGGTGATGTCTTGCTGGTGCTGACTGTATCAGGCAACGAGGCGGTTCTGCTTGAGGCCTTGGATGCAGCCCATGAGCGCGACATGATGGCGGTGGCTCTGACCGGACATACCGGCGGCAATCTGGCCACCCGCATGCGTGAGATGGATGTGTTGGTGTGTGTGCCCCATGAGCGGGCCGCACGCGTGCGCGAAGCCCATGCCCTAGTGCTGCATTGTTTGTGTGATGGCATCGATACCCAGCTTTTGGGCGAACAGGAGGAATCATGAAGTTGCAACTATCCCGTTGTATGGCATGGTGTGTGTTGGTCATGGTGGGCACGGCTAGCCTATCTGCTTGTGTTCCTCTGGTGGTAGGCGGAAGCGCTGCCGGTGCGGTGTTGGTGGCGGTGGATCGACGCACTTCGGGGATGCAATTGGAGGATGGGCGCATTGAGCAAAAATTTGCTGCAGCGGTGCATGAGCATTTGCCCGAGGCGGGGCGCTTGAGTGCTACCAGCTACAACCGCGTGGTGTTGCTCACGGGTGAGGTGCGCAGCAGTAGCGATAAGGCCAAAGCCGAAGAGCTGGCCCGGGCGCTGGAAAACACCCGTACCGTAGTTAATGAGCTGGAGGTGGTGAGCATGGTGTCGGCTCTGGGGCAGCGGTCTAAAGATGCGTTCATTACCAGCAAGGTCAAGGCCAGCTTAATTGATGCCCAAGACTTACAGGCCAACACCATCAAAGTGGTGACAGAACAGCAGGTGGTGTATCTGATGGGATTGGTGACGCCGCGTGAATCCAAGCGCGCAGCAGAAATTGCACGTGGTGTGAACGATGTACGCAAGGTGGTGCGCGTGTTTGAAGAAATTTCCGAAGATGAGCTGGCGCGCTACCAAGCGCGGGAACAACAAGAGTAAGCCACGCCAGCTGCCGATGGCATGGCACCTTTTGGTTCTTAACTAAACTAAAAATATAAAGAAAAATGCCATTTTTCTTTATAGGATAAGCGTTTGCAGCTATCAAAAAAACAGTGCTTAATGCGTTGGTTTCTTTGTGGGGTTGGTCATACGCTTTGGCGTAGGCGGGTAATTAGGCTAGTGGTGTCCCAACGACCGCCACCGGCTGCCTGCACATCAGCGTAAAACTGATCCACTAGGGCTGTGACGGGTAAGCGTGCGCCGTTGCGCTGCGCTTCCTGCAGTACCAGCCCCAAGTCTTTGCGCATCCAGTCCACTGCAAAGCCAAAGTTGAATTCACCCTGTGCCATGGTGTTGCCACGGTGATCCAGTTGCCAGCTTTGCGCGGCGCCCTGACTGAGAGCCTGCAGTGCGCGCTCCATGTCCAGACCGGCTTTTTGGCCAAAGGCAATGGCTTCCGCGAGGCCTTGCACGAGGCCCGCAATGCATATCTGGTTGACCATCTTGGTCAATTGCCCGCTACCACAGGGCCCCATGTGTGTGAAGGCGCGGCTGAAGCAGGCGGCCACGGGTGCGACGTTGGCAAAGACCTCTGCATCGCCCCCACACATCACAGTAAGCTGGCCGTTTTGTGCGCCCACTTGCCCGCCTGAAACGGGAGCATCTAGGGAAATCCTGCAAAACCTCCCCCGCTGTTTGGTAGGTGTCAGCAGGCCGTGGCATCGTCTCACCGCATGAAGCAAAGCAGCCTTGATCTGAACCTGAGCACCAAAAACCCCGCAAGCAGCAATTGCTCGATGAGATGGAATTGGTGGTTCCCTAGGCAGCACTGGTCGAGCTCATTGCCCCGTATTACCCCGAAGGCAAGAACGGCCGCCCACCCTTTGCACTGCAGACCATGCTGCGCATCCATTGCATGCAGCAGTGGTTCAACTTGTCGGATCTGGGCATGGAGGAAGCTTTCTTTGACACCCCGATCTACCGCGAGTTTGCCCAGCTCGATGCCCATGCACGAATGCGCGATGAGAGCACCATCCTGCGCTTTCGCCACCGGCTGGAAAGGCACAAACTGGCCGATCAGATTCTGGCCACCGTCAATGAACTGCTGGCAGCACAGGGCCTACTGCTCAAAGCAGGCACAGCCGTGGACGCCACCTTGATTGCAGCGCCTAGCTCCACCAAGAACAAGGACAAAAAGCGCGATCCAGAGATGCATTCGAGCCAAAAGGGCAACGAGTGGCACTTTGGCATGAAGGCCCACATTGGCGTGGACGCGGACTCAGGCCTGGTGCACACCGTCATCGGCACCTCGGGCAACGTGTCTGATGTGGTGGAAGGCAACAGTTTGCTCCATGGTCAGGAGACAGACGTCTTTGCTGATGCTGGTTACCAAGGCGCGCAAAAGCGCCCAGATGCCAAGAAGGATGTCACCTGGCATGTGGCGATGCGCCCGGGCAAACGCAAAGAGCCGGACAAGGAAAACAACCCCATAGACGCACTCATAGACCAGGTGGAGAAGATCAAGGCCAGCATCCGGGCCAAGGTGGAGCATCCCTTTCGGGTGATCAAGCGGCAGTTTGGATACACGAAGGTGCGCTACCGAGGTTTGAAGAAGAACACGCTGCAGCTCAAGACGCTGTTTGCGCTGTCCAATCTGTGGATGGTGCGCCACCAATTGCTGGGGGTGCAGGGATGAGTGCGCCCGCAAACAGCCGTGCAGCCGCAGCGGCTGCGCAAGTGGCCCCCACAAGGGGCACCAAACAAGGCGCAACCGCTGGAAAAACGGCCTCCATTGCGCCAGATGAAAAACTCAGTCTCGTAGCACGCGCGAAACCGAGTTGTTCAGGACATTCTTAAGGACCCTGAGGCCCGCGTCTCCTTCCTGGAAGACCGCAACTACTACGTCATGGAAAACGTCCTATGGGTACCCGAGCGCGCTCGCTGGCCGTTCATCCAGGGCAACGCCAAGCAGCCCAACATTGCTGTGTTGCTGGACGAGGCCATGGGTTTGATAGAGGCAGACAACTCCAAGCTGGACGGCCTGCTGCCAAAGGTCTATGTCCGTACTGTTCTCGAGCAGAACACCCTGGGGTCGCTGATTGACCTGGTGGCGTCCATCAACTTTGACGCCAAAGATGGTGGCGACGTCCTGGGCGACGTGTACGAGTACTTCCTGGGCAACTTCGCCGGCGCTGAAGGCAAGAATGCCGGGGAGTTTTTCACCACCAAGCCCATCGTGAGCGTCATCGTCGAGGTGCTGGCCCCGCGCAAAGGCAAGCTGTACGACGGCGCCTGCGGCGCCGGCGGCATGTTTGTCTCTGGCAAGCGCTATGCCCTGTCCCACGGCAGCACCGCCCGCGACATCTCCATTTACGGCCAGGAGCGCAATCCCAACACCTGAAAGTTGGCGGCAATGAACCTGGCCATCCGTGGGCTGGACTTCAACCTCGGTGAGTCGCACGGGGACACGTTCTCTGCCGACAAGCATCCGAACCTCAAGGCCGACTACATCTTCATGAATCCCCCGTTCGGGGCCCAAAGTGAGTGACCCCGCGACTCGCTCATGAGCGACCCTCGCTGGGTATACGGTATCCCTCCTGCTAGACCAGCCCACTTTGCCTGGCTGCAGCACGCGGTGCACCACCTCAGCAACAAGGGTCAGTGCGGCATCGTGATGCCCAACGGTACGCTGACCACCACATCAGGCGGGGAGGACACCATCCGCCAAAAGATGGTCGAAGACGATGTGGTCGAGTGCATCGTGGCTCTGCCCGGTCAGCTCTTCCTGAACACGCAGATTCCTTGCTGCATCTGGTTCCTTGCCAAGGACAAGAGCAAGAACGGTCGGGACCGAACGGGGGAGGTGCTGTTCATTGATGCCCGCAAGATGGGCTTTATGAAGTCGCGGGTCAACCGCGACCTGTCCGAAGAGGACATCCAGAAGATTGCCCAGACCGTCCACCTGTGGCGTGAAGACGATGACCGCCTGCCGGTTCCTGAGGGAGAGGAAGCGCCCGTCTACCAAGACATCCCAGGCTTCTTTGCGCTCGATCAAGGCCGAAATGGGCATGGACATCCTACGTACCCAAACCCCGTCGATGATTGAGAAGGAAATCGCCGTCTATCTGCTGGCCTACAATCTGGTTTGCGCCTTGATGGTTCGTGCTGCCCTGGGCGCCGGGTTATGCGCTCGTGCACTGAGCTTCAAGGGAAGCGTTCAGCTTTATCTGGCTTTCCCACAACAACTCCGCTTCGTCTCTGGCGCTTGTGCAAAGCGGATGACCGCACATCTGCTTGGCGGAATCAGCGAACTTCGTCTCTCAATTCGCCCTGATCGCGTTGAACCCCACGCAATCAAACGAAGACCGAAAAACCATCAACTGCTCACCGTGACAAGAGACGTCGCACGGGCAACTATCCTCCGTGCTCGGGGAAAAGCAGGCTCAAGGTAGTGCCATGGGACCCTGACCCCTTTGATCCCTTTGTTCCAGCAGCAAGGCCAGCGGCAAGACTGCCAGATGGCGCGTCAGCGGCAGGTCAGCCAGCCGTTCGCGGAGAGCCAGCGCCGTATCGATCAGGCCGGCCGCACTGAGGCAGACGCCTTTGGGCGCGCCGGTACTGCCCGAGGTGAAGGAGATTTTTGCCGTACCCGGTGGCCGAGCCGATCGAGATGGGCGGCCAGGCTGAGGATCACATCGACGCTGCCACCGGCACGGGTTGCCGCCAGGTTGCCGACTTCGACAATGGCTTCGCGGCGGACCGGCTGGCCGGCCAGGCGGGCAACGGCGCTTTCAATCGGCACGTCGAGATAGTTTTCGAGAAACAGCCGGTCTTCACCGGCGCAGCGCCAGCCGGCTGTTGCGACGATCTGCTCGGCGCGTTCAAGCAGCATCAGGTTGGGCGCGAAGCTTTTGACCTCGGCGTCGTAATGGCTACGGAAAATATCGGCGATGAAGCTTTCCGCCGCCGCCCGCTGCGGTGCACCGACAACCGTGTGGCGGATGGAGAGCGCCTGCTGGCGTGTCTGGATGATTTTCTGGATGGCAGCCACAATGATGACCTCGGATAACAACTTGGTTCCAAGGATGCAGCTGGGGGATTAAAGGAAACTTAAGCGCTATTGATCGCCCCACAATTTTCTAGCGAGCTGTTATACCTTTTCTTGTAGTTCGGTTGCTCCAGTGGATTTGAGCCACTGGAGCAACCGAGTGCTTCGAAAGCTTAGATCACGATGGCGCCGCCTGTGGAAACAGGTACGCCCACTGGCAGGATGGCATCTAGTGTGGTTGTGACGAAGCTCTGGTAACTCATGTCCGGACCGTTGATTCCTGCACTGAGGTTGCCGCCCGGCTCATAGGTGAACTTGCTGGCACCAAGGACGGTAATCATGCTGCCGTTGGTGAGTGTCAGTTGAAGGGCGTCGTTGGCGATCTTGCTCGAAGCGATCGACAAGCCACTGGCCAGCTGGATGCTGTTGTTACCAAGTGCATCGCTGATGGTGATTTTTTTGTCAGCGGGCATCATGCTGTCCGAGATTAAATAGGTGTCGTCACCAATGCCTGCACCCACAATTTCGGCTGATGAATTCTGTAAAACAACAAAATCATCTGTTTTGGCTATTGGTGGGTTAGCTGATTGGGATCCCACAATCATTACGTCTGTGGAATAGCCTGCCCAGAAATCGAACTCTGAAGAAATGGCATCATTCATGATGAAATTTCCCATCTCCAACGTTTGGGTGCTTTGTAGCTCAATTATGGAGCCTGTGAGAACCTTTCCGGCATTCATGTCAAGTTTGCTAAAGCTTCCGTTGATTTTTGCTGTAACGCCGGCAAGTTTTGGGTTATGGCTGATGTCTTGCTGAATTGTCCGTAATAAAT
Source organism: Comamonas sp. (assembly GCA_028690035.1). GTDB lineage: Bacteria > Pseudomonadota > Gammaproteobacteria > Burkholderiales > Burkholderiaceae_C > Comamonas. The sequence goes on from JAQVCA010000007.1 coordinate 7,648, forward strand.
CACTGTAGGTATTGGAGAAAAGAAAGGCATCAGAAGCGATTTGTACCGCTTCACCATCAATATAAAATTTGAAACCGAGAAAAGGATTGTCTTCCAATGGGTCTCCGCCTGCGGCAGCGCTTTTTAAATCCATCAGTTCGATTTTCAGGATGCTCATTATCTGAGAAGGGCCTGATGGTGTGCCAATGTTGACAGCACCTCCTTGGTTGATGCCTGAGAGCGGGAGACTCGATTTCAGTGTGTTCTGAACAAAATCAGCATAGCTGACATCTGCTCTATCAATGCCAGCCGTAAGATTTCCACCTGTTTCATAAGTAAAGCGATCTGCCCCGAGGATGGTGACCGAGCTGCCGTTGCTGAGGCTAAGCTGTAGTGCGGAATTGACAACCTTACTCGATGAAATAGACAAGCCATCTGCCAACTGAATGCTGTTGTTGCCGATGGCATCTGAAATGGTGATGGTCTGATTTGGGGCGATCAGGCTGTTGGAGAGTAAATAGACATCATTCCCTGGCCCCGCACCCACGATCGACGCAGAAGCCGTCTGCAAAGCCACCAGCCTGCCATTCACATATGTTGGAGGCTGTGTTCCGCTTGCGGTGGTGAAGTTGTAGCTGGTGGTGCCAGCATAGCTATTACCGGCGAGGTCTTTGATACTCCCAGGGGCTAACTCGACCTTGTAACCGGTGCCATTGGCCAGATCCGTAGTAGGGTTGATAGTTAGGGTCGAACCACTGATCGTCAGATTGCTGCTGGTGGCAGCATCGTAGGCGGCTACCGTAATGCCGGCAGCGGTCTTCAACACAATGCTGCCAGTGCCGCGCGAAATGGCTTCGCTGAAGGTGATGACGATGTTGCTGGCGACGGTGATCCCCGTGGCTTCGTCGGCAGGGTTGAAGTTGGTGACGGTGGGTGCCGTGGTGTCGGTGGTACTTTTCACCGCTGCAGTGGCAGAGCTGGTTACTTCTTCAAAAGTACCCTTGAGGTCGGTATAGCTTGCCACTACCCGCAAAAGCTTGCCAACTTCACTTTGGGTCAAGGTGTAGGTGGTGTTTTGGGCGCCGCTGATATTGCTCCAGAAGGTACCACCATCACTTACTTGCCACTGGTGAGTAATAGCTCCCATACCGTCAGTATCAGCGAGAGTGTGCGTGGCTGTAAGTGTTTGGCCTGGCGCCGCACTACCGCTGATTGTGATCGTACCCGTCGGCGCATTGTTTTTATCGAAACCTACATGCTTCAGGGTGTAGTTTCCCTCATAGCCGCCGCTATTCACGCCGATAAAATAGGTACCGGTTGCGGCTGCAGTGCCCTGTATGACAGAGGAGGTGTTGGGTGATCCCAATGATCCATTCGGGTTTGCCACCAGATTGCCCAA
>JAQVCA010000007.1:9125-215964 GCA_028690035.1 Comamonas sp.
TGCATCGAGGAGCTTGATGTCCGCTCTGCTAATCGTGCCGCGTGTTAGCTCGAAGCGGTAGTCGGTGCCTGCGGTCAGGTTGACGGCAATCCAGTCGCCATTGTTGGTGAGAGAGTCGTTGTCGGCGTTGTTTATATTGCCGTGGAAGCTCTCTCCTGCAGCAATACCGTAGGGAGTATGAATAGACGCTGGGGCATCTTTTAACTCGGTGAGCGTATTGGGCAAAGTAACCGTGTTGTATTTGACGGTGTAGTTTCCCACATAGCCGCCGCTATTCACGCCGATAAAATAGGTACCGGTTGCGGCTGCAGTGCCCTGTATGACAGAGGAGGTGTTGGGTGATCCCAATGATCCATTCGGGTTTGCCACCAGATTGCCCAATGCATCGAGGAGCTTGATGTCCGCTCTGCTAATCGTGCCGCGTGTTAGCTCGAAGCGGTAGTCGGTGCCTGCGGTCAGGTTGACGGCAATCCAGTCGCCATTGTTGGTGAGAGAGTCGTTGTCGGCGCCGTTTATATTGCCGTGGAAGCTCTCTCCTGCAGCAATACCGTAGGGAGTATGAATAGACGCTGGGGCATCTTTCAGTTCGCTCTGGCTTGCGGGCAAAAAAACCTTATCAAAGACCACCGTATATTCACTATTTCCTGTTCCGGTTGCAACAAGATAGTAGCGCCCGGACTCCAGTGCCGTGCCTTCAATCGCAGAAAGTCCACTTGCAGAGATGCTTGCGTTAGTGCGCGCCACAAGTTGCCCTGTCCATGAATAAAGAGTTAATTCAGGACTTGAAAGCTGGCCGCCGGATAGCTTAAAACTGTAGTCATCTCCAGAGAGAAGGTCGACCTGAAACCAATCTCCTTTATCTAACAGCAAAGTAAATTTACCTAAGTAAGAATTTCCTGGTGTGATCACCCCTCCTTTTTCTATTGCGTCAATTTCTAGTAAATGGTCGTAGCGTTTTGAAAAAACGTCTGCTAACGGCTTTGTCCCAGATGGTATGGTTGACGCCAGATTAATACCCCATGATCCTTTTCCACTATCATCCAAAGTGCCACTTGCAATAGCATCCGCCTTGCTTAGCCAAGTTTTCAATGCTTCCTGATATTTGTGTATTACTGATGGTAATTGGCTGCTGTTTTTTTCAAAGACATCAGCTCTATGTTTCCAATAATTTTTGCCTGTAATTGCAAAGGCATCAACAAGAGATGCGGATATCTCACCCATGAGTGCGGCATATCCCAGGTAGGGTGACTTACCAGCCACTGTAAACTCATCGAGTATATCAATCGTAAGGGACAAGAGATCCTTAACCCAATCACCCCATTCGGTTTTGTTTATTAACTGCGCATCCAATAAGAAAGCCTTTGATAAAGCAGAAAGTCCGGAGCTTCCTGCGTTATCAATAGCGTTATCAATAGCAAGTTGCTCGTTAATTAGGTTGTTAAAATTACTAATCAATCCGACCGTCTTGATTAAGGCCATAGCAAGAGGAGATGCTTTAAGTTCAGTGGAGTCGTTAATTATTTCGATAAACTGGTTTAGATCATCAGTAATTTTTGTGGTTATCGTTATGGAATCCGTGATTAATTGCGAATTCTCAGAAAAATCGAGATCTTCGCCAAATAATTTGGTAATATTTTCAATTAAATTCGGAAGATTCTGAAGAGCGTTGTTCAGGAGTTGGATAGATTCGGCGCTCATTGCAATAAAACTAGCCGATCCATTATTGACGAGTTTTGGAGTGTCCCAAAGGTCAGTCTTGCGTAACACCTCGCCCTTATGCGCTAAAATATTTGCTGCACCATGCGCATCTAATTTAAATTTTTCATACAAACCATAACCAACCACTTCAAACACTTCCAATATGATCGTTGACATGTCGAAAAAACTATTTCCGGCTATCTTCAGAAATGAAGGCGCATTTCTTGTCAAAACCGACTCATATTCGCTCTGTAGACGAGAAACTTGGGCTATCATGTTGTCGTAGTAGCCCTTGTCGTTATTTCTTATGTAATCAAAAAGAGCATTTGTATCATTAGTCGCATAAAAAAATCTGTCTTCGATTTGTGCTATCCGCTCGATATTAGACATGAAGTCATAAATTGAGAGGTCTTTATCTAGTAGATTATTTCCGCTAAGTTTTGTTAGCTTTAGCGGTTTTAAAAATTCTAAGTCAATGAGTTCAAGTTCACTAAAATTGATTGATGCCAAATCGGTAAGGTGTGCTCGAACGTTCTGATAACTGTAGGCTAGTGGGGAGGCTAGCAAGGACGGGATAGGTTTTATATCTGTCTTTCCAATAGAAACTTCCAAATCATAGTTACCACTTCCGCCATATAGGTCCGTACTGGCTGCAACATCTGCCTGTGTGGCTTCAGCGAGTTGGTTCAGGAACATGATCCCATCCTCGCTGGCACCGATGTTGCACCCGTAAAGCAGAAAATCGCCTTCCGGGGTCAGGGCTTTGCCAATCGTATCGAGGTGCTGTCGATAGTCGTTAATGTTGCTGCTATCGAGGTTAACCGAACCAAAATTCACCAGACCATTCGCCCCATGCCCCATCAGGTGAATGCCATCGATGTCTTTCATGCGCGACAAGATGCTGGCCATCTCCGCCAGTGCATCACCCTGTGAATTCAGGACATACACTGGCATGTCGGTTGTTTCAGCCTGAACAGTTTTCCAGCCAGCGACGTTGTCAATCAGGAAGAGGATTTCGTTTTTCATGGGAGGTCTCGAGGTTGATAGGCCCCAATCAGCCTAGAATTCTTTGAACTGAAACAAGCAAGATGAGCCTCTTGCAAAATCCGGTAGTTGCTGGGGTTTTTTTGCCCGGAAGTGGGGAATTGAAGGAGGGGCGGGCGGCCATTTCTGGCATGATGTGGTTACAAAGCCGAACACCATAACGCCCGCCCATGAATGCTACCCAACGCGACCTGATCCTGCAACGCTGGAATGTCATCCAGCATGAATTGATGCCTGAACTGCTGCACGAAGTTGGTGCATTGACGCCCAAACTGGAGCGTGTGATCCATACGCTCGAATGGGTGCGGATCGAGGAATTTATGACATCCTCGTGGTGTGGCATCGGACGACCGCCCAAGGAACGCGCCTGGTTGGCCACAAGAAGGTGCCTTCCGAATCGACGTTCTCGCGCGCGTTTGCTGAATTTGCCGAGCATCGTCTGCCCGAACGGGTGCATGAATCCTTGATCAAGACGCACCTCGGCGATGCGCTGATCGGCCACCTGAGCCGCGACGGCACTGCCATTCCCGCCCGCGAACGTCCGGCTCGAGCCGAAGCCGAAGCAAGCCCGGCAGCGACCGAGCCTGCCAAGAAGCGGGGTCGTCCGGCACGGGGTGAAGCCCGCCCGGAGGCCAAGAGTTCGCCGCTGGAGCGCCAACGTCAGCAGACGCTGGCTGAAAACCAGTGCAACTGGCAGCTAGCCTGAGCTCTGGCAACCTCATCACACCATCGGATTTGATTGATGACACGCCCTAGAGCCAAAGGCATCCGGAACCTGACAGTATCTGGAAGCGCTGGATTGGATATCACCTGCGCAGCTTGGTAGAAGCCAAGATGAACTGCATCAAACGATTGGGTGAACGACTGATGTCTCGCACCTTTGAGCGGCAAGTCAATAAGCTGCACGTCCGAGCAGACATATTGAATCGTTTTATAGAACTTGGCCGTCGATTGACGGCAGCTGTGGCATAGCCACGGCTGGGGTTTCGGGTAGCTCAACCTGAAATTGATTTATGCAATAACGCCTCTTTCGCTTAAAGCTTCTTGTGCAATCTGTTCTGCTTCCACAAGGACAGAATCTGTACAGCCTTTAGGGAAATCCTGCAAAACCTCCCCCTCTGTTTGGTAGGTGTCAGCAGGCCGTGGCATCGTCTCACCGCATGAAGCAAAGCAGCCTTGATCTGAACCTGAGCACCAAAAAAACCCGCAAGCAGCAGTTGCTGGCCCAGATGGAACGCGTGGTTCCCTGGGCTGCGTTGGTTGAACTGATTGCGCCGTATTACCCCGAAGGTAAGAACGGCCGCCCACCCTTTGCACTGCAGACCATGCTGCGCATCCACTGCATGCAGCAGTGGTTCACCCTGTCGGATCTGGCGATGGAAGAAGCCTTCTTTGACACCCCGATCTACCGAGAGTTTGCCGGGCTTGATGCACATGGCCGAATGCCCGATGAGAGCACCATCTTGCGCTTTCGCCACCGGCTGGAGAAACACAGGCTGGCCGAGCAGATTCTGGCCACGGTCAACGACCTGTTGGCAGCGCAGGGCTTGCTGCTCAAGGCAGGCACTGCGGTGGATGCCACCTTGATTGCAGCGCCCAGTTCCACCAAGAGCAAGGACAGAAAGCGCGATCCAGAGATGCATTCGAGCCAAAAGGGCAACGAGTGGCACTTTGGCATGAAGGCCCACATTGGCGTGGACGCAGACTCGGGCCTGGTGCATACGGTGCGCGGCACCTCGGGCAACGTCTCTGACGTCGTCGAGGGCAACAGTTTGCTGCATGGTCAGGAGACAGACGCCTTTGGTGATGCGGGCTACCAAGGCGTGCACAAGCGCCCCGATGCCCGCCAGGACGTCACCTGGCATGTGGCGATGCGCCCGGGCAAGCGCAAAGCGCTGGACAAGCAAAACAACGCCATTGACGCGCTGATAGACCAGATGGAGAAGCTCAAGGCCAGCATCCGAGCCAAGGTGGAGCATCCGTTTCGGGTAATCAAGCGCCAGTTTGGCTACACCAAGGTGCGCTATCGTGGGCTCAAGAAGAACACGCTGCAGCTCAAGACGCTGTTTGCGCTGTCAAACCTGTGGATGGTGCGCCAGCAGTTGCTGGCTGCCAAGGCATGAGTGCGCCTGCAAACAGGCAAGGGGCCGCAAAATCGGTGCAAATGGCCCGAAAAGGCACCAAGAATGGCGCAAGGACGCAGGCAAAACGGTGCGATTGCGTCATCTGAAAAACATCAGCCATGTAGCACTTGCGCAGCCGAGTTGTTCAGGATGTCCCTAGAAACTCCAATCCCAACGTCTGAGCAGCCGTATACAACTCGCGCGCGACCTGGGCAGAGGCAGTGGTGTGGTCGATAAAGATCGCACCGGGACGCATACCAGCAAAAGCCCCTTGGCTACCCAGGGTGACACTGCGCAAGTCTGCATCGTTGCCGACACATTAGCCCGCAGGGACATACAAGGAGTTGTGGCTTGAAGCTTTTAAAGCACCCGGAATTCTTCAGTGCCTGCCATGGGATCGGACTTGGCACGCTGGCTGTGTAGTTTGATGTGCAGGCGTAAATCATTGACCGAATCGGCGTTGCGCAGTGCATCTTCGTAGGTGACAGCGTTTTCTTCGAATAGGTTGAACAAGGCTTGGTCGAAAGTCTGCATGCCCAACTCGCGGCTTTTTTTCATAATCTCTTTAATTTCGACCACATTACCTTTGGCAATGAGATCAGAAATCAGTGGGGTGTTGAGCATCACCTCCAAGGCCGCCACGCGTCCTTTGACGCCCTGGCGTGGCAATAGGCGCTGCGAGATCATGCCGCGTAGGTTGAGCGACAGGTCTAGCAACAATTGTTCGCGTCGCTCTTCAGGGAAGAAGTTGATGATGCGATCCAGCGCTTGGTTGGCACTATTGGCGTGCATTGTGGCCAAGCACAGGTGACCGGTCTCAGCAAAGGCGACGGCGTGCTCCATAGTTTCGCGGTCGCGGATTTCGCCCATCAGAATCACATCAGGGGCTTGGCGCAAGGTGTTTTTTAGTGCAGCTTCCCAGCTTTCGGTATCTAGTCCGACTTCGCGCTGGGTAACAATGCAGTTTTTATGTGGGTGTACAAATTCGATGGGATCTTCCACCGTAATGATGTGACCGTAGGAGTGCTCATTGCGCCAATCGACTAGGGCAGCCAGCGAAGTGGATTTGCCAGACCCGGTCGCTCCCACAAAAATGCACAGCCCGCGTTTGGTCATCGCCACATCTTTCAGTATGGGCGGCAGGCCCAGCTTGTCGATAGTGGGAATCTCTGCAGGGATAGTGCGCAGTACCAGGCCGACGCGCCCTTGTTGGATGAAGGCGCTTACGCGAAAGCGCCCCACACCTGCGGGAGCAATAGCAAAGTTACACTCCTTGGTGCGCTCGAACTCGGCCATCTGGCGGTCGCTCATGATAGAGCGTGCCAGTGCCATGGTGTGGTTGGGTGTCAGGGGCTGCTGCGATACTTTGGCAATACTGCCATCGACCTTGATGGCTGGTGGAAATTCGGCGGTGATGAACAGGTCACTGCCCTTGCGACTGACCATAAGCCGCAGCAGGTCGTTGATGAAATTACTGGCTTGATCGCGTTCCATGGCGTTTGCGCTCCAGGTGGGGTGGCAGGGTTAGCCGGGGAAGTTTTCTGGCGTCTTTGCCTTGGTACGTGCTTCGGCAGCGCTGATTACGTTGCGGCGCACCAAGTCGGTCAGGTTTTGATCCAGCGTCTGCATGCCTACACTAGAACCGGTCTGGATGGCTGAGTACATCTGTGCCACTTTAGCCTCGCGGATCAGGTTACGGATGGCGCTGGTGCCAATCATGATTTCATGCGCTGCAACACGCCCGTTGCCATCCTTGGTTTTGCACAGGGTCTGGGAAATCACTGCTTGCAGTGACTCGGATAGCATGGCGCGCACCATTTCTTTTTCTTCGGCGGGGAAGACGTCAATCACCCGGTCGATGGTCTTGGCCGCGCTAGATGTGTGCAAGGTGCCAAATACCAAGTGGCCGGTTTCGGCTGCCGTCATAGCTAAGCGAATAGTTTCTAGGTCACGCATTTCACCGACCAAGATACAGTCGGGGTCTTCGCGCAGCGCAGAGCGCAGCGCCGCCGAGAAAGACTTGGTCATGGGGCCGACCTCGCGCTGGTTGATGAGGCATTTTTTGGACTGGTGCACGAATTCGATGGGGTCTTCCACGGTCAGGATGTGTCCTTGCTCGGTGCTGTTGAGGTAGTCAACCATAGCTGCCAAGGTGGTCGATTTACCCGATCCGGTGGGGCCTGTTACCAATACCAAGCCGCGTGGCTTGAGTGCCAGGTCAGCAAAGATTTTGGGAGCATTCAGGTCTTCCAGCGTCAAGATCTTGCTGGGAATGGTTCGGAACACCGCCGCAGCGCCCCTGTATTGGTTGAAAGCGTTGACACGAAAACGCGCTAACCCAGCAATCTCGAACGAGAAGTCCACCTCCAGATCGTCTTCGTAAGCCTTACGCTGCGAGTCATTCATGATGTCGTACACCATGCTATGCACCGTCTTGTGATCCAGCGGTTCGACGTTGATGCGGCGTACATCGCCGTGGACACGAATCATGGGAGGCAGTCCTGCAGACAGGTGCAAGTCCGAGGCCTTATTTTTGACGCCGAAGGCCAGCAAAGTCGTGATGTCCAAGTCGTTTCTCCTGCTTCTGATTTTGGTACGCTCGCACGATTATGACCATGATTGCCAATCAGCTTCGCACAGTTCAGGCGCAAATTGCCGCCGCTGCCCAGTTTGCAGGCCGTGTACCCGCTTCTGTGCGGTTGCTGGCGGTTTCTAAAACCTTTCCGGCAGAGGCGGTGCGTGCTGCAGCCCTTGCCGGACAGCATGACTTTGGCGAAAACTACATTCAGGAGGGCGTAGAGAAAATCGTGGCCTTGCAAGCCATGCCCGATCTTCCCGCGCTCACTTGGCATTGCATCGGTTCTATTCAAAGCAATAAAACGCGTCTGGTGGCAGAGTACTTCGACTGGGTACACACCGTTGACCGTCTCAAGATCGCTGAGCGGTTGTCGCAGCAGCGGCCAGCGCATTTGCCGCCTTTGCAGGTCTGTATCCAAGTGAATGCGGACGGTGGCGCGACCAAGGCAGGTTGCTCTCCCGCAGAAGCGGCTGCGCTGGCGCATCAGGTTGCGCAGTTGCCTCGCCTGCAGCTGCGCGGCGTGATGAGCATTCCTGACCCTCTACCCGACGCAGCGGCCATGTTGGCGGTACATCGCCGGGTGGTGGCGCTGTTTGAGGCTTTGCGCCAGCAGTCAGGCCTAGAGCAGTTGGATACGGTGAGCCTGGGCATGACGGCCGATCTGGATAGCGCGATTGCCGCAGGCAGCACTATGGTGCGCGTGGGCAGCGGCATTTTTGGCGCGCGTGATTACGTGTCACGCAATGTGGCGCCTTGACTGCCAGTGGTGGGGCGGGCTGCCTCACATTAATCAGCATGGCCCCCGGCCTGCGCCACATCAGCCAGTAGCTTGCGGATGGGTGCGGGTAGGCCCTGTGCCAGCGCATCTGACAGGGACCACCAGGCACCGTCGGTGTTGTGGGGCAGTGGGTGCTGCTTGGCCTGTGTTACGTGCAGCACGACGGGGTGCAAGTGCAGCTCCCGGTGTGTGAGGCCGTGCTGCAGCACGGGTAGATCGGTGCGTGCGAAGCCATCCATGTTGACCAAGACAGAGTCCAGCTCGTCGGCACTGGCGTACACCAAAGGGCTGTACAAACCAGCCCAAATCGCGTTGGCACCACTTTGTGCAGAACGCCGCTGCAGCCAGTACTGGTTGTGTGGTGTACGTAAGAAGAGCAGCCACCACGACTGGCTGCGCCGCACGGTCTTGCGTGTTTTGATGGGGAACTCCTGCGCCCGCCCTTGTTTGCTGGCCTGGCAGTGGGTTTGCAGCGGGCACAGCAGACAGGAGGGGGAGCGCGGTACGCATACCGTGGCCCCCAGATCCATCAGCGCCTGGGTGTAGCGTGGCATGTCGCTGGCTGCCGTGGGCAATAGCTGCTCGGCCAGCGCCCATAAAATTTTTTCCTGGCGCGCTTGGGCCAGATCGCCTTCAAAGGCCAGCACGCGCGTCAGCACGCGCTTGACGTTGGCATCCAGAATGGCTGCGCGTTCCTCAAAGCAAAAGGCGGCAATGGCTGCCGCAGTGGAACGGCCAATACCTGGCAGCTGTGCCAGTGCCTGGGCGCAGCGTGGAAATTGCCCGCCATGCTCTGCCATCACCACCTGTGCGCAGCGGTGCAGGTTGCGAGCGCGGCTGTAGTAGCCCAGACCGCTCCAGAGTGCCATCACCTGATCGGCAGGGGCAGCAGCCAGGCTGGCCACATCGGGCAGGGTGGCTAAAAAACGCTCGTAGTAGCCCAGGACGGTGGTGACCTGGGTTTGTTGCAGCATGATTTCCGACAGCCACACGCGGTAAGGATCGCGCGTGTTTTGCCAGGGTAGATGGTTGCGACCGTGCTGGGCCTGCCAGCGCACGATACAAGTGGCGAGCGGTGGAAGTGCGTACGTCATATCGATAAACCCGTCAGCCCTAGCTGTGCAGTCAGGACTGGTTAGTGCGGTTGCCGTCGGTGAATGTGCGCGTGGGGCGGGACGCGCAAAGTGCGCTTCAGACAGATTCCATCGGGAGATGCAGGAGTTGGTGGCAGCGTGCATCCAATTGTTGCTCCAGGCGCAGCAGCTGGGCTTCTGCAGCCTCCACAGCGGCGATGTGCTCCATCAAACCGCTGGCCGCTTGCTGTATGCGATCCACCGCTTCAATGCGCCGGGCAAAACTGCGCTTGCGCTCCTTGAGCTGGGCATCTAGCTGGGCGGTGGCCGCCTTGCTCCAAAGATCCAGATCATTGGCCGCATTTTCAAAGATGGAGCGCAAGCGCATACCCAGCGCCTTGATCAAGCGCTCGCCAAACAGGGGATTGGCCAGCTTCAGTACATGGCCGAAGCCTAGGTACTGCAGGTAGCTTTGCTCCAGTTGGCTCAGTGCCATCTCAAAGTCGTGCAGCTGCAGCGGCTCAGGCGGCAGCAGCGAAAAGCCAAACTCGGCATTCAACTCCTTAAAGCTGGCCCCCAACATGGTTTGCACTTCAGTGGCCGCAGCGCGCACTTTGTCGCCCAGTTCGCGCAGGCGCTCAAAGGTTGATGCGTACACCTTGCGCACACCCAGCTTCAGCCCAGAGTTTTCCAGCGCCCGTGTCAGCTGCTCGAGCTCGCGGCGCTGCGAGGTGGCGCCCAGATGCTGAAACGCCTGATTCATCAGGCGCAGGTGTACCGTGCGCAGCGCCAAGATGCGCGTACTGCTGGCTTCAAAACTGCGCTGCTCTTGCTCAATGCGCTGGCGCATACTGGCAATCACGGTAGAGTTTTTCCCGCGCAGGCTGCGCAGCTCCAGCATCTGTTCGTCCAGATCGCGACGGCGGATCTGGATGGAGCGGCGCACCTGTGCTTGCATCTGTTGCACTCCACCGGCCACGGCCATATGCAGAATGCTCTGTCGGTGTCCCAGGATGCCATGTGCCAGGGCATTCTCAAATGCTGGCAGACCACTTTCACGCAGCAGCTCGGTGCGATTTTCGATCTTGGCCACCAGCCCTTTGTGGCCCGACAGCGGCAGGATACGCTCGGGCGAGATTTGCAGCATCTCGGCACTTTGCAAGCGCAGGCGCTCCAACTGCGCACGTACCTCTTCGGGGCTGTCCATGCTGCCCCATAGGGTGTCGATCTTGTTCAGCACCACCAGGTGCGACTCACCCTCACGGTGGCTGGGCAGCAAATGCTCGCGCCAGATGGCCAAGTCGGATTTGGTCACGCCGGTATCTGCGCCCAGTAGAAACACCACCGCGTGTGCTTGGGCGATCTGGTTGACGGTCAGTTCTGGCTCGGCGCCTACGGCGTTCAGGCCTGGCGTGTCCAAAATTACCAGCCCCTGCTTGAGCAGCGGGTGCGCCATGTTCACCAGCGCATGGCGCCAGCGCGGTACCTCAATCAGGCCTTGGGCGTCCTGCATGGGGTTGTCCTCGGGCATGGTGTCGCTCCAGAAGCCCAAAGTGCGCGCCTCTTCTACGGAGACTTTGCTGGTTTCGGCCACTTTGGCAATTTGTGCCGCTAGCTGTTCGGGGTCGTGTACATCAAGTGGCAGTTGCACCCATGTGGATGGGCGCGTGCGCCACTGCGCCAAACTGTACGACTGGGCACGCGTCTCGATCGGCAGCAGGCGCATGCACGCAGGCAGGGCCGGGTCGTAACCCAGCTCGGTGGGACACATGGTGGTGCGCCCCGGTGAGGCTGGCATGATGCGCCGCCCATAGTGGGCAAAGAACACGGCGTTGATCAGCTCCGATTTGCCGCGCGAGAACTCGGCGACAAACGCCACGCACACCTTGTCGTCACGCAACTGTGCTTCTAGGCGCTGCAGGTGATCCTGCACGGCTGTGTCTAAAAGCTCTTGCTCGCCCAGCCAGACCCGAAAGTCCCCAAGCTGACTGGCGAAGTTCTTGCGCCATAGACCCAACTGGTCAAACTGTTCGTTAAATGATGGGCCCACCTGTATGTCTCCCGCATGCATTGCCTAGCGGGGAATATACCCCGCACGCTTGGCGCCAGCGTCGACGGACGCGGGGCTTTCCTGTCCTTTCTTGGTCTTTAGGGAGAGTCTGGGGGCTGGCAATACGGGCAAAAATAAGTACTGCGCTGCCCTTGGCGCAGCACCTGAATGGGGGTGCCACACACCCGGCACGGCTCGCCTTGGCGCCCATACACCTGGGTTTCGGTTTGAAAGTGCCCACTCTGGCCTGCCGCATCGGAAAAATCACGCAGCGTGGTGCCGCCGCGTTGCACTGCCTGCGCCAGGGTGGCCACAATGGCCGCATGCAGACGCCGTGCCTTCACAGTGCTGATGGCGCAGGCCGGGGTACTGGGGTGGATGCGGCTGGTAAACAGCACCTCGCATGCGTAGATATTGCCCACCCCCACCACCAGCCTACCAGCCAGCAGCACCGCTTTGATTGGCGCGCGGCTGCGCTGCAGACCGCTGGCAAATGCTTCCCAGTGAAAGCTTTGCGCATCCAGGGGTTCCATGCCCAGACCGTCCAGCAACTTGCGCGCGCGGGGATCATGCACGCCGCTGACCGCCAGTACTGCACCAAAACGGCGCGGATCGTGCAGACGCAAAATGCCCTGGCTGGTGTGCATCTCAAAATGGTCGTGTGCACCGGACGGTGGCAGGCTGGACGCAAAGCGAAGGCTGCCCGACATGCCCAAATGCAGCATGAGCATGCCCTGATCCAAGTCCAGCAACAGGTATTTTCCGCGGCGGCGTACCTGTCGCACGCTGCGTCCCAACAGCTCCTGGGGTGCACATCCCAGCGGCCAGCGCAGCGGCTTGCCCAGCTGCACCTGGGTGATGCATGCACCGGCAATGGCATCGGCAAAACTGCGACGGGTGACTTCGACTTCGGGGAGTTCAGGCATGGCGCACGTGAAAAATGGAGCGTTTGCGGGGCAAAAGCTTGGATTATCATGGCTCTATGGCCTTGTTTTTTTGCTCCCTGCCCGTGCCACGCCTACCGCACTTTTTGCTCTCCTCTGCTCCCATGCTCCACACCCGCCTTGGCCCTGCGTTGGCTGCTTTGGCCACCTTGACGGCCTACGCCCAGCCTGCTCCTGCGCCTGAGGCGCCTACCCCCCAGACCACCGCAGCGCCCCCGGAACAAGCGCTTGCCGGGTTGGATGGGCCATTGTTTTACGAGCTTCTGGTCGGTGAGATGTCCGCCACGCACGGCGATGCGTCCACTGCCATTGCCTTGCTGCTCGATGCCGCGCGGCAAACGCAATCGCAGGCGCTGTACCGCCGTGCCACCGACGTCGCCCTGCGTGCCCGATCGGGCCCGCGCGCCTTGGAAGCGGCGCAAGCTTGGCAGCAGGCCTTTCCGGACGCGCGCGACGCCAACCGCTATCTGCTGCAGATTCTGCTTATGCTCAACCGCGTGTCCGAGTCCGAAACTCCCCTAGCGCGCGAGTTGGCCCACACCCCCGTGACCAGCAAACCCGCGGTGTACTTGGCCATCGCCCAGCTGTACCGTCATGTCAGCGACAAGGCGCTGGCTGCCGCCGTGGTCGAGCAGGCCTTGCAAGCCGATTTGCACCATTCCACCCTACAGCCCAACGCCCTGACGCTGGTGGGCCACCTGCGCTTGGCGGCTGGACAAAAAACCCTGGCGCTGCAGGCCGTGCAACAGGCGCATGCTTTGGCGCCTGACAACGGCGCCAGCGCCTTGCTGGCGTTGGAACTGCTGGAAAATCAGGTGCCTGAGGCCGAATCCATACTGCAGCGCTACCTGGAGCGCGAAGCCGCCCCCACCATCCGTCTGGCGTATGCGCGCGTGCTCATGGATCGCCAGCAGCTGGCAGCGGCGCGCACCGAGCTGCAGGCCGTCCTTGTCCACGCCCCGCAGCAGGCCGATGCCTGGTTTGCCCTAGCCGCCGTACATGCCCAATTGGGTCAGTGGGAGCAGGCAGAACAGGCCTTGCAAAGCTACCTACCACTGCTTGAGCGCATACCCGAAGCCGCCCAGCGCCGCCATGCTCTGCAGCAGGCCAGTCTGCTGGGCGCACGCAGTGCCCTGCAAGCCAACCAGCTGGAACGCGCCACGCAGTGGCTGCAGCGTGTGGACGGGCAGAACAACTTGCTGGGCCTGCAAAGCCTGCGCGCTGCCGTGCTGGCACGCCAAGGCCAGCTGGAGCAGGGGCGGGCGCTGATTCGCGCCACGCCCTCGGCCAGCGTGACCGAAGATTTGCGCAAGCAACAGGCCGAAGTGCAACTGCTGCGCGATGCCGGTGCCTATCCCCAGGCCTACGCCTTGCAAACCCAACTGCAGCAGGCCCACCCTGCTGACCCTGACATCACCTACGAAACAGCGCTGCTGGCCGAACGCGTGGGCGAGCTGGATGCCATGGAAGCCCTGCTGCGCAGCGTCATGGTGCGCCACCCCGACTACCACCACGCCTTCAACGCGCTGGGCTACGCGCTGGCCGATCGCGGCGAGCGCCTGGACGAGGCGCGCGCCCTGATCCAGCACGCGCTGCAGCTGGCCCCCAACGACCCATTCATCACCGACAGCCTGGGCTGGGTGGAATTTCGCCAAGGCAACTTGCCCGCCGCTTTGGCCCTGCTAGAGCAAGCCTACGCCCTGCGTGACGACGTTGAAATCGCCACCCACCTGGGCGAAGTGCACTGGGCTATGGGGCAGCGCGATCGCGCCCTGACCCTATGGCGCCAGGCGCAGCAGCGTGACCCCGATAACGCTGTGCTGCGCGCCACGCTGCAGCGTTTGCAGGTGCAGCCATGATCTGCTGCGCTAGGGCGCATGCGCTGCGCCTGGCAAGCGCTGTGGCGCTGACCGCGCTGCTGTCCGCCTGCAGCACGCCGTCGCCTTCTTCTGTGCCCGAGCGCCCTGCTGCCGCAGTCACGCAGCAGTGGAGCGGTCGCTTGGCACTGCAGATCGCTGCCGACGGGCCAGACGCCAGCGCCCAAGCCCTCAGCGCCCGTTTTGATTTGCAGGGCAGCGCAGCGCAAGGCCGTCTGGACGTCTTCAGCCCCCTGGGCACTCAGGTGGCCGCGCTCAGCTGGGGCCAGGGCTGGGCGCAACTGCAGCAAGGCGAGCAACTGCGCCAATCGGACTCGCTGGCCGAGCTGGTGCGCCTCAGTCTGGGCGCCGACATCCCCATCCCGGCGCTGTTTGCCTGGCTACAGGGCCAAGCCCTGCAGGCCACGGGCTGGCAGGTCAACCTCAGCCAATACGCCCAGGGGCGCATCACGGCCCAGCGCTGGACGCCCGCGCCCCAGGCGCAGCTGAAAATCATTTTGCAACCCTGAAGCTCTGCGGTTGCGGTACCTTGTATCGCCCCCGCACCTTGGCGCCATTTTCACAAAATAGATAGCTGCTTGCGCTTGTTTTACCTTGTTTTCAGCATCAAATATGCTTAAAAACGTTATGTATCAAGCGATACCAGCTACTAAAAATATATAAATACCCGCCATGCACACCCTGTACGACGTCCCCGCTCCGGCCAAACTCAACCTGTTCCTGCACATCACCGGGCGGCGTGCCGATGGCTACCACCTGCTGCAATCGGTGTTCATGCTGCTGGACTGGTGCGACACACTCTCCTTCGAGCGCCTGGCACACAGCGCCACCATCACGCGCAGCGATGCCCAGACGCACCCGGGCATCTGCGCGCCACTGCCCACCCACGACCTGTGCGTGCGTGCGGCCCAGGCGCTGCAGGCGGCCACCGGTTGCCAGCAAGGCGTACACATCCACTTGCACAAAAGCATCCCGGCGCAGGCGGGCATGGGCGGTGGCTCATCCGATGCGGCCAGCACTTTGCTGGCGCTCAACCGCCTGTGGCGGCTGGGCCTAACGCGCGCTCAGCTGGCACGTATCGGCCTGAGTCTGGGTGCCGATGTGCCGTTTTTCATCCACGGACGCAATGCCTGGGTCGAAGGTGTGGGCGATGCCATCACCCCCCTGGAAGGCGCTGGCGCCCTGCCCAGCGCGCGCTTTGTGGTCATCAAACCTGCGGCAGGGTTGGAAACGGCGCAGATTTTTTCCAGTCCAAAGCTAAAGCGCGATACAAAACGCGCTACAATTTCTGGCTTTGCAGCGGATCACTACGGTTTTGGTCACAATGACCTACAGCCTGTCGCCTGTGCTTTGTGTCCGGAAATTGAGCAATCTCTCAGTTTCCTTGAAGGGCAAAATTTTCAGGCTAGAATGACGGGCTCAGGGAGTGCAGTGTTTGCCAAAATGCAACGCAGTGTGGATATCCATCAAGCGCCAAGCTCTTGGTTGGTTCACACCTGTGAAAACCTGCAAAAGCATCCATTATTTGAATGGGTGCAAGATTAAAAGCTACCGGTTGACAAGTTTTTTCGCTTGTTGATCCGTGTAGGGGAGTCGCCAAGTTGGTTAAGGCACCGGATTTTGATTCCGGCATGCGAGGGTTCGAGTCCTTCCTCCCCTGCCACATTCTTTCAGCGTTCAAGCCCACCCGATCAGCCACCACGGGATACGCGCATGCACTCCACTTTTTCTGATTCTGTCGTCTTCACCGGCAATGCCAATCCTGGCATGGCTGAAGAAATCTGCCGTTATTTGGGCACCAGCCTGGGTAAGGCCAGCGTGGGCCGCTTCTCTGATGGGGAAGTGACCGTTGAAATCCAGCAAAACGTGCGTACCCGCGACGTGTTTGTTGTGCAATCGACTTGTGCGCCCACCAACGACAACCTGATGGAGCTGCTGGTGATGGTGGATGCGCTCAAGCGCGCCTCTGCAGAAAGCATCTGCGCCGTCATTCCCTACTTTGGCTATGCACGCCAAGATCGCCGCGTGCGTTCGACCCGGGTGCCCATCACCGCCAAACTGGTGGCCAACATGCTGCAGGCTGCCGGTGTGTCGCGCGTGCTGACCATGGATTTGCACGCCGACCAAATTCAGGGCTTCTTTGACATCCCGGTGGACAATATTTACGCCTCGCCGGTGCTGCTGGGCGATTTGACTCAGCAGAAGTACGACGACCTGATCGTGGTCAGCCCTGACGTAGGTGGTGTGGTGCGCGCACGCGCACTGGCCAAACAGCTGGGCTGCGATCTGGCCATCATCGACAAGCGTCGCCCCAAGGCGAATGTGTCTGAAGTGATGCACGTGATCGGCGACATTGATGGGCGCAACTGCGTGATCATGGACGACATGATCGACACCGCCGGTACCTTGGTCAAAGCCGCTGAAGTGCTCAAAGCCCGTGGTGCCAAGCAGGTGTACGCCTATTGCACCCACCCCATCTTCTCTGGCCCTGCCATTGAGCGCATCGCTGGTGGCAACGCGCTGGATGAGGTCGTGGTGACCAACACCATTCCGCTGTCGCCTGCAGCCCAAGCCTGCGCCAAGATTCGTCAGCTGTCGATCGCTCCGCTGTTTGCTGAAACCATGCAGCGCATTCAGAACGGCGAGTCGGTCAGCAGTCTGTTCCAAGATCAAGACTGATTCCCGTAGACCAAATTTTTACCCCCAAAGACGGCCGATGGCCGTCTTTTTATCAACCCGGATCAGGCTGGTCGCGGCCTATCCCACCAGGAGTTCACTATGCAATTCGTTGCTACCACACGCGCACAACAAGGTACGGGTGCGAGCCGCCGCCTGCGCTTCACAGGCAAAACCCCCGGCATCGTGTACGGTGCAGGTCAAGACACCCAAGTCATCGAGCTGGACCACAACCAGCTGTTCCACGCCCTGAAAAAAGAAGAGTTCCACTCCAGCATTCTGGACATGGAACTGGACGGCAAAACCACCAAAGTGGTGCTGCGCGATGTGCAATACCACCCTTTCAAGCCCCTGATCCTGCACGTGGATTTCCAGCGCGTGGACGAGTCCACCAAGGTCGAATCCAAGGTTGCCGTGGTTTATGAAGGTGCTGACCAGTCGCCTGCTGTCAAGGAAGGCTGCACCATCACCCCATTGCTGCAAGAGCTGGCCGTGCTGAGCACCCCCGCCAAGCGTCCTGAATCCATCAAGGTCGATCTGTCGGGCCTGACCGTCAAGAGCAACCTGAGCCTGAGTCACCTGGTCAAGGTGCCTGCTGGCGTGAAGATCGTGGTACGTGGCTCCAACAAGAACCCTGCCCTGGTCAGCATCAAGCTGCCTGAAGTGGCTGTGGACACCAGCGCTGCCGCACCCGCAGCCCCTGCCAAGAAGGGCAAGAAGTAATTGTCGGGCCATGGTGCCTGAGCGCTTGGCTCGGGTGCCATGGTTTTGCCCCGCTGCACCATGGCCCACCTTGCGTGGGCCTTTTGTTTTGGCCGGTGTGGCCCGGCTGCACCGTATGAAAAAAGCGTCACCCCATGATCAAGCTGATTGTTGGCCTGGGCAATCCCGGCCCCGAATACCTCGACACCCGCCACAACGCCGGTTTTTGGTGGGTGGATGCCTTGGCGCGCGAACTCAAGGTGTACCTGCAACCCGAGCGCAGTTACTGGGGGCTGGCGGCACGTGCCAATGTGCAGGGGCACACGCTGTGGCTGTTGCAGCCACAAACCTTTATGAATCTGTCGGGCAAATCGGTGGCGGCGTTGGCCCGGTTTTTCAAAATCCAGCCCGATGAAATTCTGGTCGTGCACGATGAGCTGGACTTTGCACCCGGCCAAGTCAAACTCAAAAAAGGCGGCAGCCACGGCGGCCACAATGGCCTGCGCGATATCCACGCCCAATTGGGCAGCAGCGATTACTGGCGGCTGCGCATTGGCATTGGCCATCCTGGGCATAAAAGTGAAGTTGCCAGCTGGGTGCTGAAAAAAGCCCCCGCCGACCAGCAGCGCGCCATAGAAGACAGCATTGCCCACAGCCTCAAGGCGTGGCCCTTGCTGCTGGCTGGCGAGATGGACAAGGCCATGGCCCAGATCCATACCACCACCGCCCCGCGCCCCAAGCCGCCGCGCCCTGTGTCTGCCATGCCAGCCACGGCCCCTGCTGCAGAGCCCAAGCAGTGATATAACCATAGCTGCTTGCGCTTATGTAGCAAGGGTTTTAACCACTTTTTATTCAAGATTTATTCAAAACGCATGTTGGCCTATCTTGCCCACCGCCTGTGGATCCTGGTCGCGACGCTGCTGGTCGTTTCGGCCCTGGTGTTTGGTGTGCTCGATGTGCTGCCCGGTCATGCCGCCCAGGTGCTGATGGGCACGGATGCCGATCCCGAGGCCGTGGCCGCGCTGGCCGCGCAACTGGGCCTGGAGGCCCCGGCCTGGCAACGCTATACCGACTGGCTGGCAGCCCTGCTGCGCGCCGATCTGGGCGAGAGTTACGCCTACGGCGAGCCGGTGTGGGACCTGCTGCGTCAGAGCCTGTCGGTGACGCTGCCGCTCACGCTGCTGGCCCTGGGGCTGAGCGCCCTGTTGGCCACTCCCCTGGGGCTGTATGCTGCGGCCCACCAGGGGCGCCCTGCCGATGCGCTCATGATGGGCTTGGCCCAAATGGGTATGGCGGTGCCCAGCTTTTGGCTGGCGATGGTGCTGATCCTGCTGTTTTCCGTGCATGGGCAATGGTTTGCGGCGGGTGGTTTTCCGGGCTGGAGCGTGCAGGAGGGCGGCGGACTGTGGCCCGCGCTCCAAGCCCTGGTGCTGCCGGCGCTGTCGCTGGCAGCGGTGCAGACTGCCATCTTGGCGCGCATGACGCGCGTGGCCGTGCTGGATGTGCTGGGCGAAGACTTCATACGCACCGCCCGTGCCAAAGGGCTGGGGCAGCATGCGCTGCTGTGGGGCCATGCCCTGCGCAATGCCCTGGTGCCGGTGCTCACCCTGCTGGGGTTGCAGTTTGCCAATTTGCTGGCGGGGGCCATCGTGGTGGAAAACGTGTTTTACCTGCCTGGCCTGGGGCGGTTGCTGTTTCAGGCCATTGCCAACCGCGATCTGGTGCTGGTGCGCAACGGTGTGCTGTTGCTGGCAGCGCTGGTGGTGGTCGTGGGGTGTGTGGTGGATGTGCTGCACGCCTGGATCGACCCCCGTATCCAAGGGCGGCAGCGGGTATGAGTCGCGCTTGCACCCATCGGGCCGTGTCTTGGGGACAGCGCTGGGGGGCTCTGCCCCTGAGTTTGCGCGTGGGGGCCGGGCTGTGCAGCGCGCTGGTGCTGGTGGCGCTGCTGTCCTGGGTGTGGACCCCGTACCCGGCCACGGCCATCGATATGGCTGCCCGCCTGCAAGGCCCCAGCGCCAGCCACTGGCTGGGCACCGATGCCTATGGCCGCGATGTGGCCAGCCAGCTGCTGGTGGGCGCGCGCAGCTCCCTGGCGGTGGGCCTGGCGGCGGTCGGGCTGGGGTTGCTGGTGGGGGCCAGCCTGGGTCTGCTGGCGGCGGCACGGCCTGGCTGGGTGGATGTGCTGGTGCAGCGCGTGGCCGATGTGTCGCTGGCGTTTCCGGCGCTGCTCACGGCCATCGTGCTGGCCGCCGTCTGGGGTCCGGGCATGGGCAATGCCGTGGTGGCGATTGCGCTGTTCAACATCCCGATTTTTGCGCGCCTGGCACGCGCCACGGCCCTGGGCATCTGGTCGCGCGATTACGTGCTGGCGGCCCGTGCCTGCGGCAAAGACCGCTGGCGCATCACCTGGGAGCATGTGCTGCCCAATATGGCCGCCGTGCTCATCGTGCAGGCCAGCAGCCAGTTTGCCTTGGCCATCCTGGCCGAAGCGGCGCTGTCCTACCTGGGGCTGGGCACCCAGGCACCGCAGCCTTCGTGGGGGCGTATGCTCAGCGAGGCGCAAACCCTGCTCTACCAGGCGCCCCTGCTGGCCGTGTTTCCCGGCGTGGCCATCGCGCTGTCCGTCCTGGGGCTGAACCTGCTGGGCGATGGCCTGCGCGACTGGATCGATCCCCGCCAACCGCCTGCCCGCCATTAGGTGGGTGGCCCATCCGCCTACGAAAGCGCTCTGCTGCCATGCCCATTCTGGACGTTGCCCGTCTGCACCTGATGTTGCCCCAGCCTGATGGGCGCGCCCTGCATGCCCTGCGCGGTATCAGCTTCAAGCTGGAGCGCGGCAGCAGTCTGGGCTTGGTGGGCGAGTCGGGCTGCGGCAAGACATTGACGGCCCTGGCGCTGATGGGGCTGCAGCCCCCGGGTGCCCAGGTCAGCGGCAGCATCCGTCTGGATACGCACGAAATCCTGGGGCAAAACGAGGCGGCCTGGCAGCGCCTGCGCGGCAACCGCATCGCCATGGTCTTTCAAGACCCGATGAGCGCACTCAACCCGCTGCATCCGATTGGCCAGCAGGTGGCCGAGCCCCTGCGCCTGCACCAGGGCATGGACCGACGCAGCGCCTTGCGCCAGGCCCAGGCCTTGCTCGAGCGCGTGGGCATTGCCCAGGCCGGTGCGCGCCTGCACGATTTTCCGCACCAGTTTTCTGGCGGGCAGCGCCAGCGCATCACCATCGCCATGGCCCTGGCCTGCGCGCCCGATGTGCTGATTGCCGATGAGCCCACCACCGCGCTGGATGTCACCGTGCAGCAGCACATCCTGGATTTGCTGCACGACCTGATGGCCGAGCGCCATATGGCGCTGCTGCTGATCTCGCACGACCTGGGGCTGATCTCGCAGAACGTGGACGATATGCTGGTCATGTACGGCGGCCAAGTGGTTGAAAGCGGCCCCACCGAAGCCCTCTTTCGCCACATGGCCCACCCCTATACCCGGGGGCTGCTGGCCGCCCGTCCGCGCCTGGGCGCACCGCGCCAGCCCAGTGGCCGACCTTACCCGCTGTACACCATTCCTGGCAGCGTCCCCGCGCTGGCCGAGCTGGGTGCCGGGTGCCCGTTTGCTGGGCGCTGCAGCTTTACCCAAGACGCGTGCCATGAGGAAACGCCTCCGCGTGTGGCCATTCCCAGCTTTTTTGCCCACCAGGCCCCGCACAGCAGCTTGGGCGCACACCATGCATGGTGCATGCGCCCAGTCGCCATGCGCGCGGGCAACACCGAACATTGGCAATAGCCGCACCACCGTCCCGCGCAAGGAGCCACCCATGGACACCCAGCACCTGGCCCCACCGCTGCTGCACGTGCAGCAGCTGTGCAAAAACTACCACCTGCCCCGGCGCAACCCGCTGCGCCTGCCCGCTTACGTTGCCGCCCTGCGCGATGTGGATGTGACGCTGCACGCCGGGCGCAGCCTGGGCATCGTGGGCGGGTCGGGCAGCGGCAAATCCACGCTGGCGCGCCTCATCATGGCGCTGGACACCCCCACCAGCGGCCACGTCTTGCTCGATGGGCAAGACCTGCACGCCCTGCCTGCGGCGCAGCTGCGCCAAGCGCGGCGCGATTTTCAAATGGTCTTTCAAGACCCCTATGCCGCCCTCAACCCCCGGCGCACCATCGGCTGGAGCGTGGCCGAACCGCTGACCGCGCTGGGCCCATTGCCCGAATCTGAAGTCCACGAACGCGTGGCCCAAGCCCTGGAACAAGTGGGCCTGCGCGCCCAGGATGCGCAGCGCTACCCGCACGCCTTTTCTGGCGGCCAGCGCCAGCGCATCGCCATTGCGCGAGCCATCATCACGCGCCCACGCCTGATCGTGGCCGACGAGCCGGTCAGCGCGCTGGATGTCTCGGTGCAGGCCCAGGTGCTGAACTTGCTGCTGCAGCTGCAGCAAGAATTTGGCATGGCCTACGTCATCATCGGGCACGATTTGTCGGTGATCCACCATATGTGCGATGAGGTGGTGGTACTGCACCAAGGCCAGGTGGTGGAAACTGGCACGCCGTCGCAACTGCTGCACGGTGCCAAAGACCCCTACACCCAGGCACTGCTGCGCGCTGTGCCCACGATTGCCCCGGGCGCTGCGCGCCAAAGACGTGCCGCACGACTGGCGCAGCACGACCATTGAAGGAGATTGCCCCCATGCTCAACCGCCGCCACCTGCTGGCCAGCAGCGCTGCCAGCCTCTTGCCTGCCCTGTGGCCCCGCCTGGGCCACACGCAAGCACGCAAAAACCAGCTGACGCTGGCCATGGCCCTGGAGCCTCCGGTGCTCGATCCCACGGCCAGCGCCGCCTCGGCCATTGGCGAAGTGGTGCTCTACAACCTGTTTGAGACGCTGACCAAAATCACCCCCGAGGGCACGGCCCAGCCGCTGCTGGCCCAGCGCTGGCAGGCCAGCACCGACCTGAAAACCTACCGCTTCCACCTGCGCCAGGACGTGCAGTTTCACAACGGCGTCGCCTTCGATGCCGACACCGTGCGCTTCAGCCTGGAGCGTGCCACCGGTGCCGACAGCACCAACAAAGACAAAGCCACCTGGGCGCAGCTGCGCGTGCAGGTCATTGACCGCTTTACTGTCGATCTCCACAGCCCCCAGCCCCAGCCCGATCTGCCCTTTCTCCTGGGGCAGGCCACGGCCATCATGGTCGAGCCCAGCAGCGCCGCCACCAACGCCCAGCACCCCGTGGGCACCGGCCCCTACCGCGTGCAGCAGTGGCGCAAGGGCAGCAGCATCACCTTGCTGGCCTGGCCCGGCTACCGCGAGGCGGGGCGCATCCGCATCCAGCGCGCCACCTTCCGCTTCATTCCCGATGCGGCGGCGCAGGTGGCCGCCCTGCTGGCGGGCGATGTGGATGTCTTTCCGCGCGTCAGCGCACGCAGCGTGGCGCAGTTCCAGGGCCATGCACGCTTTCAGGTGGTGGTTGCTGGCTCGCGCGCCAAGACCATCGTGGCCATGAACAACGCCAAAGCGCCCTTGCACGATGTGCGCGTGCGCCGCGCCATTGCGGCGGCCATCGACCGCCAGGCGCTCATTACCGGCGCTGCCGACGGCTTTGGCGTGCCCATTGGCAGCCACTACGTGCCTGGGGCGCCCGGCTACATCGACACCACCGCCATGAACGCCTACGACCCCGCGCGCGCCACCGCCCTGCTGGCCGAAGCGGGCATCCAGACACCGCTGCAGCTGACCATGACGCTGCCGCCCACGCCTTATGCCCGCCAGGGCGGCGAGATCGTCGCCGCGCAGCTGGCGCAGGTGGGCATCCAGGTCAAACTGGTGAACGTGGAGTGGGCGCAGTGGCTCAGCGGCACCTACGGGCAAAAGCAGTACGACTTGTCGCTCATCAGCCACGTCGAGCCGCTGGACTTGGGCAACTACGCCAAACCCGATTACTACTGGGGCTACCAAGCGCCAGCTTTCCAGGCGCTGTACGCCCAGCTGCAAAGCACCACCGACCCCGAAGTGCGCCTGCAGCTGCTGGCCCAGGCCCAGCGCATGCTGGCCCAAGACTGTGTGAACGTCTTCCTCTACCAGCCGCAGTGGGTCACCATCGCCAACGCCCAACTGCGCGGCCTGTGGCCCGAGATGCCGCTGCCCGTCAACGATCTGAGTGCGCTCTATTGGCAATAAGCGCCTCGGGTGGTTTGCAAAAATATGAGCTGCTAGCGCTTGTTAAATAAGAGTTTCAGAAGTAAATAAATCTGAAACCTTTGTAGGGTAAGCGCGAGCAGCTTTGTTTTTGCTAGCGCTGCGCCGTGGCCAGGCGCAGCGCCAGCGCCATAAACACCAGCGCCGCGCTGCGGTTGAGCCAGCGCTGCGCACGCGCCGAGCGCTGCAGCAAACCGCCAAACCAGCCGCTGAACAGGGCAATCGCACCAAACACCAGCAGCGTGGCGAGCATGAACACGCCGCCCAGCACCACAATCTGCGCGGCCACGCTGCCGCGCGCCGGATCGGCAAACTGCGGCAGTAGCGCCAAAAAGAAGATCAGCACCTTGGGGTTGGTGGCGTTCATCACCACCCCGCGCCCGACCATCTGCAGCGCCTGGCGGGCGGACAAAGGCTGCGCTTGTCCTTGGGGCAGGGCGTCGGCGCTGGCACTGACCGGCGCGCGCCAGGCGCCCCAGGCCAGATAGAGCAAGTACGCGGCCCCGGCCAGTTTGAGCGCCAAAAAAGCCATGGGCGATGCCGCCACCAGCGCCGCCAGCCCCAGCGCCACCGCCGTCGTATGCCCCAGAATGCCGATGCACAGGCCCACCACCACCGCCAGCCCCACGCGCCAGCCGCGCTGGGCCGATTGCATGAGAACAAAAATATTGTCGGGCCCGGGGCTTAGACCGAGCAGGACAGACAGGCCGAAAAAAGCGATCAGGGTTTCAAAGCTGGGCATGGTGGAACAGGAAAGCCAGAGGAAGGTGGCCCCAGCGCCTCAACGCCGGGGCGCGTGGGGCAGGGGGCTGGGCTGGCAATGGGGGTTGTCGAAGGGCCCGGCGCCGCGCTCCCAGCCTTGGCGTGGCATGAACTGGGCGCACACGCGCTGGTCGTTGTCCAGGCGGCTGTGCCACCAGTACCAGGGCGCCGGGGCGGCCTGTGCGGGCAGCAGCGCGCCCAGCAAGGCCCAGCCCAAGCACAAACCCAAGCGCCAAGACCATGCAGCCATCAGCGTGCCCCGCCGGTGTTAGCTGGCCTGGCGCCCGGGGATGAGCGACAAAAACTCGCGGCGCAGGTTGGGGTCTTTGAGGAAGGCACCGCGCATGATGGAGTTGAGCATCTTGCTGTCCATCTCGCGCACGCCGCGCCAGGACATGCAAAAGTGCGAGCACTCCATGACCACGGCCAGCCCGTCGGGGCGGGTTTTTTCCATGATGGCGTCGGCCAGCTGCACGATGGCTTCTTCTTGAATTTGCGGGCGGCCCATGATCCAGTCCACCAAGCGCGCGTATTTGGACAGGCCAATCACGTTGGAATTCTGGTTGGGCAGCACGCCGATCCACACCTTGCCGATGACCGGGCACAGGTGGTGGCTGCAGGCGCTGCGCACGGTGATGGGGCCGACGATGAGCAGTTCATTGAGGCGCTCGGCGTTGGGAAATTCGGTCAGTTTGGGCTGCGCCACATAGCGGCCCTTGAAGACCTCTTGCAGGTACATCTTGGCCACGCGCCGGGCGGTGTTCTGGGTGTTGTGGTCGTGGACGGTGTCGATCACCATGCTGTCAAGCA
Organism: Comamonas sp.; assembly: GCA_028690035.1. Classification (GTDB taxonomy): domain Bacteria; phylum Pseudomonadota; class Gammaproteobacteria; order Burkholderiales; family Burkholderiaceae_C; genus Comamonas. Next base: position 34,439 of record JAQVCA010000007.1, read on the forward strand.
CGCCCTGCATTTTGTGTTCGACCTCATCGAGCAGTTGCTCCAGCTCGCCGGGCTGAATGAAGTCGGCGATGTTGTCGTTGGCGTGGAAGCGTTGCCCGGCCGCCTGCAAGCGGGCGCGGATTTTCTGTGAGACGGGCTGCCCTTGCTCTGCCGTGGTGGCATCCACATCGGGCTGGGGGGTGGTGACCAGATCTTTAAACATGGAGGGCATGGTAGCAGCGTTTATTGGTGGGGAATTTTTAGGGAAATGGGGCTTTTGCGCTGACTGGGGCATCGCCAAAAGCTATCTTTTGCATAGTGTTTTTGGCAGGCCTAGAGGCGAAACTCTGCGATCAGCGGCAGGTGGTCGGACATGCGCCACCAAATGCGCCCCTGCGGCACATGCAGCCCCAGCGGGGTCAGGCCACGCACGTACACATGGTCCAGCTGCGCCAGCGGCAACCGCGCCGGGTAGGTGGGGGTGGCGCTGTCGGCGCCTTCAAACTCGTACAGGCCAAAACGGGCCAGCATGCGCTGGATTTGGCGCCCCCAGTCGTTGAAATCGCCCGCCACCACCAGCGCCGCGCCAGGGGGCACCTCGCGCTCGATGAAGCGCTGCAACTGCTCGATCTGGCGCACGCGGCTGCCTGGAATCAGCCCCAGATGCACCACGATGGCATGCACCGGGCGGCCCTGAAACATGACTTCCACGTGCAGCAGGCCGCGCTGCTCGAAGCGGTGGTCGGACATGTCCTCATGCTGGTGCGTGATCACCGGCCAGCGCGTCAGCAGCGCATTGCCATGCTCGCCGTGGCGCGTGTAAGCATTGGTCTGGTACACGGCGCGATAGCCTTCAGGGGCCAAGTATTCGGCCTGGGGCACATCGGGCCAGTGGCGAAAATACTGCGCCTCGCGCCGGTTCATCTTGCGCACTTCCTGTAGGCAGACGATGTCGGCATCCATTTGCTCCACCGCCAGGCCCAGGTTGTGGATTTCCAGCCGCCGCACCGGGCCCAACCCCTGCACGCCTTTGTGGATGTTGTACGTGGCAACGCGCAGAATCTGTGACGTGGATCGTTCGGGTTCGTGGGTCATGGCACCTCCTGCGGGCATTCTAGGGATATCTCCGTGCTGCCCCAGCCTGTCTTGGTGCGCCCGGGCAGGTAGAGTAGGAGCCATAGGCCGCCGTGGTGTGCATGTGTGTCGGATTTACAAACGAGAATCAATCTTGATTCATAATCTGCAGTCTGATCGCTGCTGCGGCCTTGGCTGGTGCCGGGTGGCCGGATCCTCTTTCGTTGACTGTCTGTAAAGCTCTTTCTATCTTTCCATGAAAACCTTCGCTTTCCGCGCCTTGGCGCATCTGACTGTCGCTCTTGCTGCCACCACGGCGGGCGCGGCTTGGGCCGCCGACGCGGTCAATCTCTACACCACGCGCGAACCGGCGCTGATTCAGCCGTTGCTCGATGCGTTCACCAAAGCGCACAACGGCGCCATTCAGGTCAACACCGTGTTCATCAAGGATGGGATGCTGGAGCGCGTCAAGGCCGAGGGCGCCCGTTCGCCTGCCGATGTGCTCATGACCGTGGACATTGGCAATCTGCTGGACTTGGTCGATGGCGGTGTCACGCAGCCTGTGCAATCGGCCACGCTGGAAGCCGTCATTCCGGCGAACCTGCGCGATGCCCAAGGCCACTGGTTTGCCCTGTCGCTGCGTGACCGCGTGCTCTACGTCGAAAAAGACCTGCCCCTGACCCAGTTCACTTACGAGCAGCTGGCCGATCCCAAGTGGAAGGGCAAGGTGTGCATCCGCTCGGGCCAGCACCCCTACAACACCGGCCTGATTGCCGCCAAGATCGCCCACGATGGCGAGGCCGCTGCCGAGCAATGGCTACGTGGCGTCAAGGCCAACCTGGCACGCAAGGCCGCTGGCGGCGACCGCGATGTGGCGCGCGACATTCTGGGTGGCATCTGCGACATCGGTATCGCCAACGCCTACTACGTGGGCCACATGAAGAACGCCGCGCCTGGCAGCGATGGGCGCAAGTGGGGCGATGGTATCAAGGCGATTCGCCCGACCTTTGCGGGCACGGGCGGCACGCACGTGAACGTCACTGGCGCTGCCGTGGCCAAACATGCACCCAACAAAGGCAACGCCGTCAAGCTGCTGGAGTACTTGGTGTCTGAGCCTGCCCAGGCGCTGTACGCCGGTGCCAACTACGAGTATCCCGTGCGCGCCAATGTGCCGCAGGATGCGGTCATGGCGGCCATGGGGCCACTGAAGATCGACACCCTGTCGGTGGCCGAGATCGCCAAGCACCGCAAGCAGGCCAGTCAGCTGGTGGACAAAGTCGGCTTTGACCATTAAAGCGCCGCGCTGACGACATGAAAAACGGCGGACGCGGCCGCGTGGCCTTGGTGGGGGCCATGCTGGTGGCCGCCCTGGTGGCGCTGCCGGTGGTGGTGCTCGGTGGCCACGCCCTGCTGGCCGATCTGACCCATTGGGAGCACCTGACGCGGTATGTACTCCCGCAAGCCCTGTGGAACACCGTGCTGCTGCTGGCCGGTGTCGGGGCGCTGTGCGCGGCCTTGGGTACGGGCAGCGCTTGGCTGGTGACGGCCTACGACTTTCCCGGGCGCAGCCTGCTCACGTGGGCGCTGCTGCTGCCGCTGGCCGTGCCCACCTACATCATTGCCTTTGCTTACCTGGACTTGCTGCACCCGATCGGCCCGGTGCAGACGCTGCTGCGCACCTTGCTGGGGTTTGACAGTCCGCGCCAGTTTCACCTGCCCAGCATCCGCACCCTGCCGGGGGCCATTTTTGTGCTGGGCTTTGTGCTCTACCCCTATGTGTATCTGACCACGCGCGTCATGTTCATGACCCAGGCCTCCAGCCTGCTGGAAGCGGCGCGCACCCTGGGGGCCACGCGGCTGCAGGTCTTTCGCGAAATTGCCCTGCCCCTGGCGCGGCCCGCCATTGCCGTGGGCATGAGCCTGGCGCTGCTCGAAGCGATGAACGACATCGGCGCCTCCGAGTTTTTGGGCGTGCAGACGCTCACCGTCTCGGTCTATACCACCTGGGCCACGCGCTCGGACTTGGGGGCGGCGGCGCAGATTGCGCTGACCATGCTGCTGCTGGTGGTCGGCCTGATGGTGCTGGAGCGCCACGGTCGCCGCCGCCAGCGCTTTGCCAACACGCAGCGCATGCGTCCGATGCAGCCGCGTCGCCTGCGCGGGCTGGCGGCTTTGGTGGCGCTGGGGTTGGGCGCCATTCCTGTGGCCATCGGTTTTGTGCTGCCCACGGCCTATCTGGCCAGCGAAACCATCAAGCGCCTGAGCCAGGTGGGTGGCGTCTCGTCGGCCTTGCTGCAGGCGCTGGGCAACACCTTGCTCGTGGCCAGCAGTGCCACCGTGCTGGCGGTGGGCTGCGGCCTGATGCTGGCCTGGGCCGGGCGCACGCTGCGCGAAAGCGCGCGCTGGCAGCTGCCGCGCATGTGCGTGCGTATTGCCAGCATCGGTTATGCCGTGCCGGGCACCGTGCTGGCCATTGGCTTGCTCACGCCGCTGCTGTTTGCCGATCGCGTGCTTGGGCAGCTGCTGGGCTATTCGGGATTGCTGCTTATGGGCAGCATGGCGGCGCTGATGCTGGCCTATGTGATCCGCTTTGTGGCCATTCCGGCCGGAGGCATCGAAGCCGGGTTGACGCGCATTCCGCCGTCGCTGGAACAGGCCTCGCGCCTGCTGGGCGAAACCTCGGGCGGCACGCTGTGGCGCGTGCACTTGCCGCTGCTCAAGCCTGCGCTGGCGGCCAGTGCTTTGCTGGTGTTTGTGGACACCATGAAAGAGCTGCCCGCCACCTTGCTGCTGCGCCCGCTCAACTTTGACACCCTGGCCACCTGGCTCTATGCCGAAGCCGCGCGCGGCACGTACGAAGAAGGCGCCGTGGCGGCGCTGGCTATTGTGGCGGCGGGGCTGCTGCCCGTGGTCTTGCTAGCGCGCACCCACGTCCACCTTGAACGCCGCTGAAGGCCCTGAACGCTGTCTGCCATGTCCACCTTGCTTGAACTTGACCACCTCCATCTGGCCTACGACACCCCGCGCGGCCTGCGCACCGTGGTGCCCGATCTGAGCCTGCAGCTGGAGCGTGGCCACATCGGCTGCCTGCTGGGCGCCTCGGGCTGCGGCAAATCCACCGTGCTGCGCGCCATTGCCGGGTTTGAGCCGGTGCGCCATGGGCACATCTTGCTGGAGGGGCGGCTGCTGTCCTCGCCCCAGCAGCAGGTGGCGCCCGAGCTGCGCCGCGTGGGCATGATGTTTCAGGACTACGCGCTGTTTCCGCACATGACGGTGGCCAGCAACGTCGGCTTTGGGCTGCGCCGTGCCAGCGCCAGCGAACGCCACAAGCGCGTGGCCGAGCTGCTGGAGCTGGTCGGTCTGGGCCATGTCAGCGACAGCTACCCGCACGAGTTGTCCGGCGGCCAGCAACAGCGCGTGGCCTTGGCGCGCGCTCTGGCACCAACGCCGCAGCTGTTGCTGCTTGATGAGCCGTTCTCCAATCTGGACAGCAACACGCGCGAGCACCTGGCCGCCGAGGTGCGCAGCATCTTGCGCGAGGCCGGGCAAAGCGCCATTTTGGTCACGCACAACCAGGCCGAAGCGCTGGCCCTGGCCGACCGCATTGGCAGCCTCAGCGGTGGGAGCCTGCAGTACTGGGACAGCCCCGAGCAATTCCGCCAGCGCATCCAGCCTGCGGTGGCGGTGTCCGCCCAAGCCGCTTGATACGGCCCAGCACCAGGCCTGGTAACTATAAAAAAAGAAGCTGCTCGCGCTTTACTGGTAAGGGTTTCAGAGGTTAAACACTCTAAATTTCCCGCCAATACAGCGCGAGCAGCTTCTTTTTTTGGAGCACCCAGCCTGACCACAGGCTGGGTGCGGTGCGTGCTTACTGTGCAGCGATGGGGTTGCGCAGGCGGATGTGCAGCTCGCGCAATTGCTTTTCGTCCACGGGCGAAGGCGCTTGCGTCAGCAAGTCCTGAGCGCGCTGGGTCTTGGGGAAGGCGATCACGTCGCGGATGGACTCGGAGCCGGTCATCAGCGTGATCAGACGGTCCAGACCAAACGCCAGACCACCGTGGGGCGGCGCGCCGTACTGCAGCGCGTCCAGCAGGTAGCCAAACTTGGCACGCTGTTGCTCGGGGGTGATGTTCAGCGCCGCAAACACCTTGGCCTGCACGTCAGCACGGTGGATACGCACCGAGCCGCCGCCCAGTTCCCAACCGTTCAGAACCATGTCGTAGGCTTTGGCAATGCACTTGCCGGGGTCGGTGGCCATGAGTTCTTCGTGGCCATCCTTGGGCGAAGTGAAGGGGTGGTGCACGGCCACCCAGCGGTCTTCTTCCTCGTCGTGCTCAAACATGGGGAAGTCCACCACCCACAGCGGCGCCCAGCGGTCTTCGAACAGGCCGTTTTTCTTGCCGAACTCGCTGTGGCCGACTTTCAGGCGCAGCGCGCCGATGGAGTCGTTGACGATCTTTTCCTTGTCCGCACCAAAGAACAGCAGGTCGCCGTCTTGCGCGCCGGTGCGCTTCAAGATTTCAGCAATGGCAGCGTCGTGCAGGTTCTTCACGATGGGCGACTGCAGACCGTCGCGGCCCTTGGCCACTTCGTTGACCTTGATCCAGGCCAGGCCCTTGGCGCCGTAGATCTTCACGAAGTCGGTGTACTGGTCGATCTCGCCACGCGACAAGGCAGCGCCGCCGGGCACGCGCAGGGCCACGACACGGCCACCCTTGGTCGTCGCGGGCACGGAGAACACCTTGAAGTCCACATCGCCCATGCAGTCGGTCAACTCGGTGAATTCGAGCTTGACGCGCAGGTCGGGCTTGTCCGAACCAAAGCGGAAAGCCGCGTCTTGGTAGGTCATGATCGGGAACTCGCCCAAGTCCACGCCCAGCTGCTGCTTGAACACCTCGGTGATCATCTCTTGGAAGATGGCGCGGATTTCTTCTTCGTTCAGGAACGAGGTTTCGCAGTCGATCTGCGTGAATTCAGGCTGGCGGTCGGCGCGCAGGTCTTCGTCGCGGAAGCACTTGGTGATCTGGTAGTAGCGGTCAAAGCCCGAGACCATCAGCATCTGCTTGTACAGCTGGGGCGACTGGGGCAGCGCGAAGAACTGGCCGTCGTGCACGCGCGAGGGCACCAGGTAGTCGCGCGCGCCTTCGGGCGTGGATTTGCCCAGCATGGGGGTTTCGATGTCGATGAAGCCCAGCTTGTCCAGGAAGTTGCGCACCTGGATCGAGGTCTTGTAGCGCAGCATCAGGTTGCGCTGCATCACGGGACGGCGCAGGTCCATCACACGGTTTGTGAGGCGCACGTTTTCCGACAGGTTCTCGTCGTCCACCTGGAAAGGCGGGGTCACGGCGGCGTTGAGCACGTTCAGCTCATGGCACAGCACTTCGATCTGGCCGCTTTTGAGCTTGTCGTTGGTGGTGCCCGCAGGACGGGCGCGCACGATGCCCTTGACCTGCACACAGAACTCGTTGCGGATGTCCTCGGCCACCTTGAACATCTCAGGGCGGTCGGGGTCGCACACCACCTGCACGTAGCCTTCGCGGTCGCGCAGGTCGATAAAGATCACACCACCGTGGTCGCGGCGGCGGTTCACCCAGCCGCACAGGGTTACGGTTTGGCCCATCAGGGCTTCGGTCACAAGACCGCAATATTCAGAGCGCATGGCCATGGCGAAGTCTTCCTGCGTCGTGCGACGCGTTGCAAAAAGGTTAACGATCCTGCTGATCCAGGGCAGGGGCCACCGGCGCCACCACCCCCATCGAGACAATGTATTTGAGCGCGGCGTCCACGCTCATCTCCAGCTCCACGCAATCGGACTTGCGCACGAGCACGAAATAGCCCCCCGTGGGATTGGGGGTGGTGGGCACAAAGACACTGACGTAGTCGTCGCGCAGATAGCGTGCGATTTCCAGCGCGGGCGCGCCGGTGACAAAGGCCACCGTCCACACACCCTCGCGCGGCCATTGCACCAGCACGGCGGTGCGAAAGGCGTTGCCGCTGTCGGAAAACACCGTGTCCGAGACTTGCTTGACACTGGAATAAATCGAGCGCACCACCGGGATGCGGCTGATCACCACATCGCCCCAGGTCACCAGCTTGCGGCCCACAAAGTTACTCGCCACCGCGCCGATGGTCAGCAAAATGGCCAGCGTCAGCAGCACGCCAAAGCCCGGGATGTGCATGCCCAGCAGGCGCTGCGGTTGCCAGGCCTCGGGCAAAATGAGCAGGGTTTGATCCAGTGTGCTGACGATCCAGTGCAGCACCCACACCGTAATCACCCCTGGCACGATAACCAGCAGGCCGGTGAGCAACCACTTGCGTACAGCGTTCATCCTAGTTGACCCAAGTACGCCGCCCACCGGACAAGCCAAGGGGGCGGCAAATTTCACAAAACCGGCGATTATAGGCAGTCACACCCCACCTGCCGGGGCGCAGGCCATGGCTGCTGCGGCGTGGTGGGGGCGATTTAGGCCGCTTGCGCGACCGGTGTGGTCGGTGCCAAGGCTGGATCGGTTTCGTAGTGCACCACGGCATCTTGGCGGTTATCGATCCACTGCGGCAGCAGCGAGCCCGCCACCATGCCGCCAAACGCTGCCAGCAGCCCGGCCAGCTGCTGCGGGAAGGCTTCGCCCCAGCCGGGCATGGCCATGAACAGCAGCCACACGCCCAGGCCCAGCACCACGGCGGCAATCGCCCCCTGGGTGGTGGCGCGCTTCCAGTACAGACCACAGACCAGCGGCACAAAGGCGCCCACCAGCGGCACCTGGTAGGCACCAGACACCATTTCGTAAATCGAGCTGTCCTGCATGGTGATGGCGTACACCAGCACGCACAAGGTAAACACCAGCACCGCCAAGCGCATGGCTTTGAGCGTTTGGGCATCGCTCAGGCCGGGGCGGATGTTGCGCAGAATGTTTTCCACAAATGCCGTCGAGGGCGCCAGCATGGTGGCCGAGGCCGTGGACATGATCGCCGACAGCAGCGCACCAAAGAAGGCAATCTGCAGCGGCAGTGGCATGTGCTCCATGACCAGCGTGGGCAGGATTTTTTGCGGATCGTCCTCCATCAGGGCGGCGACGGTCTCGGGCATGACCAGCACCGCAGCGGTGACGACGAACATCGGCACAAACGCAAACAGGATGTACAGCGAGCCACCGATCACCGGCCCCAGCTGTGCCACCTGGGCATTTTTCGAGGACATCACGCGCTGGAACACGTCCTGCTGCGGGATGGAGCCCAGCATCATCGTGATGCCCGCGGCAATAAAGAACAGCCAGGTTTTGCCATCGGCATCTGTGGGCAGGAATTGCAGTTTGCCCTCGCTGACGGCGTAATCGATCACGCGGTCGGCGCCTCCGGCCAGCCCAGCCGTAAACCAGGCAATGGCCAGCAGCCCGCTGCAGATGACGGCCATTTGCACCAAATCGGTAATCGCCACCGACCACATGCCGCCGTACAGCGTGTAGATCAGCACGATCACGGTGCCCAAGATCATCCCGGCGGTAATCGAAATGGCGCCTTGCGTGAGCAGGTTGAACACCACGCCCAGCGCCGCCACCTGGGCAGCCACCCAGCCCAGGTAGCTGAAGATGATGATGATGGAGCACAGCACCTCAATCGTGCGGCCATAGCGCAGGCGGTAGTAATCGCCAATGGTGATGAGGTTCTTTTTGTAGAGCTTGTAGGCAAAGAACAGGCCGACCAGCACCAGGCACATGCCGGCGCCAAAGGGGTCTTCCACCACCCCGCCCAGGCCTTCCTGCACAAACTGGGCCGACACGCCCAGCACCAACTCAGAGCCAAACCAGGTTGCAAACGTGGTGGCCACCACGATGTACAGCGGCAGGCTGCGCCCAGCCACGGCGTAATCGGCCGTGCTGTGCACACGCCGCGCGGCGTACAGACCAATCCCTATCGATACCAACAAGTAGGCGGCAATGAACGCGATCAGCATGGAGAGCAACTCCAAAATAAATCAAAGGAAAGGGCGCCACAGCACCCCGGCGGGACGGGCGATTATCAACACTTCGACCGGGTTTCCTGCCCAAAAACCGGGGGTGTCTGCTTATTGCCACATACGCTGGGTAATGCTGTAAAAAAAGGAGCTGTTAGCGCATTATTTATAAGGATTTCAAGATGATTTGAACTTGAAAACCTTTAAATACAAGCGCTAACAGCTCCTGTTTTAATACTGCTTGGGCCCTAAAAAAGGTGGATACGCAACACCACCTGCATGGCGATCAGCCCCAGCACAAAGCCCAGACCGCCGTACATCAGCCCCTGCAGCAGGCGGTTGGTGCGCCGCTGCTCGTGCAGCAGTGCCTGCGTGAGTGCCGCTTGCCCGGTCGTGTCTTTGTGCTGCAGGTAATCGTGCAGCAGGCGCGGCAGCTCGGGCAGGATTTTGGCGTAGCGCGGTGCCTGAAATTTCAGCTCGTTCCACAGGCGCTGTGGGCCCATTTGTTCGAGCATCCACTTTTCCAGGAAGGGCTTGGCCGTGCTCCACAAATCCAGATTGGGGTCAAGCTGGCGGCCCAGCCCTTCGATGTTGAGCAGCGTTTTTTGCAGCAGCACCAGTTGCGGCTGAATTTCCACCTGAAAGCGGCGCGAGGTCTGGAACAGGCGCATCAGCACCATGCCCAGAGAAATCTCGGCCAGCGGGCGATCAAAGTAGGGCTCGCAGACGCTGCGAATCGCGGCTTCCAGTGCCTCGACGCGGGTGGTGGCAGGCACCCAGCCGCTTTCAATGTGCAGCTCAGCCACGCGCTTGTAGTCGCGGCGGAAAAAGGCCGTGAAGTTTTGCGCCAGATACTCTTTGTCGAACTCGGTGAGCGCGCCCACGATGCCAAAATCCAGCGAGATGTAGCGGCCAAAGGTCTCGGGGGCCAGGCTGACCATGATGTTGCCCGGGTGCATGTCGGCGTGGAAAAAACCATCGCGAAACACCTGGGTGAAGAAAATCGTCACCCCATCGCGCGCCAGCTGGGGGATATCGACCCCGGCTTCGCGCAGCTTGTCCACCTGGCTGATGGGCACGCCGTGCATGCGCTCCATCACCATCACGTCGGTGTGGCAGAAGTCCCAGAAAATCTCGGGCACCAGCAGCAGGTCCAGCCCTTGCATGTTGCGGCGCAGCTGTGCGGCATTAGAGGCTTCGCGCACCAAGTCCAGCTCGTCGTTGAGGTAGGTGTCGAACTCGGCCACCACTTCGCGCGGCTTGAGGCGCTTGCCGTCGGCCGAGAGCTTTTCCACCCAACGGGCCATCATGTGCATGAGCGCCAGGTCTTTGTCGATGACGCGCTTCATGCCTGGGCGCACCACCTTGACGGCCACCTCGCGCTCGTGGCCTTCGCGGTCGCGGATGGTGGCAAAGTGCACCTGCGCAATCGAGGCGCTGGCCACGGGCTCGCGCTCGAAGGTGAGAAAAATTTCGCCGAGCGGTTTGCGAAACGATTTTTCAATCGTCTCGATCGCAATCTGCGAATCGAAGGGCGGCACGCGGTCTTGCAGCTTGGCCAGCTCTTGTGCCACATCGGGCGGCAGCAGGTCGCTGCGCGTGGACAGCACCTGACCAAATTTGACAAAAATCGGCCCCAGCTGCTCCAGCGCCTGGCGCAGGCGCTGTCCGCGCGGTGCGTCCAGGCGGCGGCCCAGGGTCAGGACACGGCACAGGACACGCAGCCCCGGGTGGCGAAAGCTGGAGAGCACCAGCTCATCCAGCCCATAGCGCAGCACCACCCAGAGGATGGCCCACGCGCGAAAGAAACGGCCCATAACGATCGTGTGCGCTTTTTTAAGCCAGTTGCTGGGCGCTGCCTGCGCGGCGGCCCACAAATTGGCGCACGGCCTGGGCGGCGGTGCGCGCCAAGTTGGCCAGGGTGTGCGCCGGCACGTCGCCGATCACACGCGCCAGGTCTTCTTCCACATCCCAGGAGACGTTGTCGGCCAGCCATTGCAGATCGGCCGCCAGCTGCACATCGCCTTCAATGCGGATGCCGGGCTGCTCACCACGCAGCGCTGCCTGGGCCAGGGCGATGGGGTTGGTGTCCAGGACTTCCAGGCGCAGATCGGGCGCGCTGCCGGTTTCGGCCAGGTTGAACAACCCGGCAGGCGTGACCAGCAGGGCCAGCGAGAACTGGCGCCACTGCACACGCGCGACGCGGCCCGACTGGCGCACCATGCGCTCCATGGCCTGCGGCTCTTGCATCAGAACGTGGTTGAGAAAGAGCACCAGGCGCTGTTGGGTTTCATGCACCAGCCAAGCGGGCGGTTGCACGGCCTGGGCCGCACGCTCGGCCAAGCTGCCGAGCAAAGAAAAGGGGGACTGTGTTGCCATAGTCCCCCGATTATCTTGGATACGCGCCCAGCGCGTGCCGGTTTACGCCAAGGCCTGCAATCCGGCCACCAGCCAACCGCCGTTGCCGTGCTTGGATTTGGACATGTTCCACACCTCGCGGAAGGGGCTCAGGCCTGCGCCCAGCTCTTCGCGGCTCATGCCGGAGAACTCCACGCTGGCCAGGTAGCCGTCGGCTTGTTCCTCAATGCCCAGCAGCTGGGCGCGCAGCCCTTCGATGTGGGTGATGTTGGGTGCGCCATTGGCCTCGGCTTCGCGCTCGGCCAGTTGCTGCTGCACTTCGCTCAGCATCTCGTCGGTCATCATCGAGCGCAGGGTGGCAATGTCGGCCTGATCCCAGGCGGCCTGCAGCATCATGAAATTGCGCTGCGCGGCATCCAGAAAGCTGCGGCTGTCGAAGTCGGCGGGCACGCTCCAGGTGGGGGCTGCGCCAGCGACGGCCGAGCCGATCATGCTGCCCGTAGCACCAGGGGCGCTTTGGCCAAACTGCTCCCAAGGGCGGGCCGAGGCGTCGTTGCCGACCTTCTCGGGCTTGTACTGCGCAGGCGCCGAAGCATCCACGTCCGCAGGGGGCTGGGTCTGGAATGCAAACGGTGTGCCTGCCGCTGCCGCCGTTTGCGCGCGCGGGCGGCGCAGCATGCGAAACAGGACGACGCCTGCCAGCACCACCAAAGCAATCAGCAAGATATTGCCAAAAGCCTCACCCAAGCCCAGGCTGTTGGCCAGCCAGGCCAGGCCCAAACCGGCTGCCAAGCCACCGAGCATGGCGCCCCAAGGCTTTTTGGCCGGTGCAGCAGCGGTATTGGCCGCTTGCCCCGGCTGCTGGGCGGGCTGCTGCTGTGCATTTTGCTGCCGTGTGGGGGCCGCAGGCGGGGTGGCCTGGCGCTGGGTTACGTTGCTGGACTGACGGCCCATCGAGCCGCCGCCACCCAGGCGCTTGGCTTCGGCCAGCGGCTGCGCCAGCAGCAGCGCTGTGGTCAAAGTCACCACCCATAATTTCTTCATTGTTGCACTCCGTATAGTTGAAAAATCGTCTCAATTTGAACGCAATCAACGCGCATTGCGTTGACGAAGTTCTGGAATTGGCAACAAGTTGTTGCTTTTTTGTCGCGTCTTAGCACTTGATGCCGACGTGCAGCGCCACCACCCCGGCGGTCATGTTGTGGTAATCGACGTGGCCAAAACCGGCTTGCTGCATCAGCGCCTTGAGCTCTTGCTGGCCGGGGTGCATGCGAATCGACTCGGCCAGATAGCGGTAGCTGTCGGCATCGCCCGCCACCATCGAGCCCAGGCGCGGCAGGACGTTGAAGGAGTACCAGTCGTAGGCTTTTTCCAGGGGTTTGGCCACTTTGGAAAACTCCAGCACCAGCAGCTTGCCACCGGGTTTGAGCACACGGCACATTTCTTTCAGCGCCAGATCTTTGTGCGTCATGTTGCGCAGGCCAAAAGCCACGCTGACCAGGTTGAAGTGCTTGTCGGGGAAGGGCAGTTTTTCAGCATCGCACACCAGCGTGGGCAGGATGAGGCCTTTGTCGGTCAGGCGATCGCGGCCCACGCGCAGCATGGCTTCGTTGATGTCGGTGTGTACCACGCGCCCGGTGCTGCCCACTTTTTTGGCAAAGGCCATGGACAGGTCGCCCGTGCCGCCCGCAATGTCCAGCACCTGATCGCCTTCTTTGAGGTTGGCCACCATGACGGTGTACGCCTTCCAGGCGCGGTGAAGGCCAGCGGACATCAGGTCGTTCATGATGTCGTACTTGCTGGCGACCGAATCGAACACCCCGCGCACGCGCTGGGCTTTTTCGTTTTCATCGACGGTTTCAAAACCAAAGTGGGTGCTGCTCATGGTGTCGGGGTCTCGTTCGTAAAGAAGGGTAGGGGCGGGCGCTCAGTGACAGCCACCGCTGGTGCAGCCGGGGCTGCCACAGCCGCCCGCGCCGGCGCTGGGCAGGGCCGCATCGGCATCGCGCGATTGACCGGCTGCGGCCAGCTTGTCCAGGTACTGCTGCCACAGCGCGTCTTGTTGCGTGCCCAGCTGGTGCAGGTAATCCCAGGTGAAGATGCCGGTGCTGTGGCCATCGCTGAACGTTGGCTGGATGGCGTAGTGGCCCACCGGCTCCAGCGCGGTGATTTCTACCAGACGCTTGCCGGTCTGCAAAGTTTCCTGGCCGGGGCCGTGGCCCATGACTTCGGCTGAGGGCGAGTACACGCGCAGCAGCTCAAACGGCAGCTCCAACACGGTGCCATCGGCGTAACCCAGCGCCAGCACGCGCGAGGCGGTGCGCACGTCAATGGTGTCGGGGATGGGGGCAGAAGCCATATGGGTTCCTTAAAAAATATAGCTGCAGGCGCTTATCTGGTGTAAGTATCAGGTGTTTTTGTTCTAAAAACCAAGCAGGATAAGCGGTTGCAGCTCCTTTATTTATAACTGTGTGGCCAGGGTCTGTGCCAGCAGCGCATCGACCTGGGGCAGCTGCTGCGCCAGCGCTGCTTCTTGCACCAGATTGCGCGGGCGCTGGGCGCTGGCCCAAACGGGCGCGGGAAAGTGGCTGTCCCAGTCGAAGCGGGCAATCACGTGCCAGTGCAGGTGCGCCACCATGTTGCCCAGCGTGGCCAGGTTGATTTTGGTGGGCGCCAGCTGCGCGCGCAGCACCTGCTCGACCAGCGTCACCGCCTGCATGCAGTGCTCGCGCTCGGCGCGCGTGAGGTCAGAGAACTCGGCGACATGCGCGTTCCAGACGATGCGGTAGAAGGCGGGAAAGCCCGCCTCCTGCGCGCGGATCAGGCGCAGCTGCGCGCCCTGCCAGACCAGCTGGCCCCCCGGTTCGGTGCAGAGCACGCAAGTGGCGCCACTCACAGCAGCACCCGCTCGATGCCGCCGGCGTTGGCGCGCTGCACGAACTCGGACAGCCAGTTGTCGCCCAGCAGCTGGCGGCACATCTCGATGACGATGTAGTCCGCTTCCAGCAGGCCGTTTTGCAGGTCGTTGGCGTAGCGCGAGACGCCTTGCAGGCAGCTGGGGCAGCTGGTCAGGATTTTGATGTTGTCCTGCGGCCCCACAGCGCCACTGGCGCGCAGCTGGGCTTCGCCCTTCTTGATTTCCTGCTCTTTGCGGAAGCGAATCTGCGTCGAGATATCGGGGCGCGAAACGCCCAGCGTGCCCGACTCGCCGCAGCAGCGCTCGCTCTTGATGACCTTATCACCCACCAGCGCACGCACGGTTTGCATGGAGTCGCCCTGTTTCATGGGGCTGTGGCAGGGCTCGTGGTACAGGAAGCCGCCCTGGCCTGCGGGCAAGGTGATGCCTTTTTCCAGCAGGTATTCGTGGATATCGACGATGCGGCAGCCGGGGAAGATCTTGTCGAACTGGTACCCGGCCAGCTGGTCGTAGCAGGTGCCGCACGACACCACCACGGTCTTGATGTCCAGGTAATTGAGCGTGGTGGACAGGCGGTGGAATTGCACGCGGTTGTCGGTGATCATTTTGTCGGCCAGGTCAAACTGACCATTGCCGCGCTGGGGGTAGCCGCAGCACATATAGCCCGGGGGCATCACCGTCTGCACGCCTGCGTGCCACAGCATGGCCTGTGTGGCCAGCCCTACCTGGCTGAACAGGCGCTCGGAGCCGCAACCGGGGAAGTAGAACACCGCCTCGGTTTCTGCCGTGGTGGTCTGCGGGTTGCGGATGATGGGGATGTAGTCCTTGTTCTCAATGTCCAAGAGCGCGCGCGCCGTCTTGCTGGGCAGGCCGCCGGGCAGCTTCTTGTTCACAAAGTGGATCACCTGCTCTTTGATGCTGGCGCGGCCCACGGTGGCCGGGGGGCGCTGCATTTGCGGCTTGGTCACGGTGGAGAGCACGTCGGCGGCCAGGCGCTGCGCCTTGTAGCCCACGCCCACCACGCCGCTGCGCAGCAGCTTGATGGTTTTGGGCTCGGTGCTGTTGAGCATGGACATGGCCAGCGTGGCGCCGGGGTTGAAGCTCTTTTTGTCCATCTTGCGCAGCAGGTTGCGCATGTTCATGGACACATCGCCAAAGTCGATCTTCACCGGGCAGGGCGTGAAGCATTTGTGGCACACGGTGCAATGCTCGGCCACGTCCTCAAACTCTTGCCAGTGGTGGCTGGAGATGCCCCGGCGCGTTTGCTCTTCGTACAAAAAGGCTTCGACCAGCAGCGAGGTGGCCAAAATCTTGTTGCGCGGCGAATACAGCAAGTTGGCCCCCGGAATGTGCGTGTTGCACACGGGTTTGCACTTGCCGCAGCGCAGGCAGTCTTTGACCGATTCGGCAATGGCGCCAATATCGGACTGCTGCATGATGATCGACTCGTAGCCCATCAGGCCAAACGAGGGCGTGTAGGCGTTGGTCAGGTCGGCAAACATCAGCGCTTCGCGCGGCGACTCGGCGGGCACCAGGCCGCCTTTTTCGCGGATGAGCTTGCCTCGGTTAAAGCGCCCGTGCGGGTCGATGCGCTTTTTGTAGTCGGCAAACGGTGCCAGCTCTTCGTCCGAGAGGAACTCCAGCTTGGTGATGCCAATGCCGTGCTCGCCGGAGATCACACCGTCCAGGCTGCGCGCCAGCTGCATGATGCGCGCCACGGCTTCGTGCGCGGTTTGCAGCATGTCGTAGTCGTCGCTGTTGACCGGGATGTTGGTGTGCACGTTGCCGTCACCGGCGTGCATGTGCAGCGCCACCCAGACGCGGCCCTTGAGCACGCGCTGGTGGATGGCGTTCAGCTCGGTGAGCACCGGCTGGAAGGCCTGACCACCAAAGATGTGCGCCAGCGGTGCCTTGAGCTGGGTCTTCCAGCTGGCGCGCAGGCGGTGCTCTTGCAGGTCGGGGAACAGGGTTTCCACATTCGCCAGCCAGTCGGCCCACTGGGCACGCACCTGTTCGATCAGCGCTTGGGCTTGGTGGACGCGGTCTTCCAGCAGTTCGGCGCTGGAGATGTCTTTGGCGTCGCTGCTGTGGTTCAGGGGCAGGTTGCCCTGCGCCAAGAAGGCCTGCAGCGCATCGCACAGCGCCAGCTTGTTGCGCAGCGACAGCTCGATGTTGATGCGCTCGATGCCGTCGGTGTACTCCCACATGCGCTCCAGCGGAATCACCACGTCTTCGTTGATCTTGAAGGCGTTGGTGTGCTTGGAAATAGCGGCGGTGCGTTTGCGATCGAGCCAGAATTTCTTGCGTGCCTCGGCGCTGATGGCGATGAAGCCCTCGCCGCTGCGCGTGTTGGCCAGACGCACCACCTCGCTGGTGACGCGCGCCACTTCGTCGGCATCGTCGCCCACGATGTCGCCAATCAGCACCATCTTGGGCAAATGGCCACCACCTTTTTTGCTCTTGGTGGTGTAGCCCACGGCCTTGAGGTAGCGGTCGTCCAGATGCTCCAGACCGGCCAGCAAAACGCCACTGCGTTTTTGCTCCTCGAACATGTAGTTCTTGATTTCCACGATGCTGGGCACGGCCAGCTTGGCACTGCCAAAGAACTCCAGGCACACGGTGCGCGTGTGCTCAGGCATGCGGTGCACGATCCAGCGCGCGCTGGTGATCAGGCCGTCGGTGCCTTCTTTTTGCACGCCGGGCAGGCCCGAGAGGAATTTGTCGGTCACGTCCTTGCCCAGGCCTTCCTTGCGGAATTTGTGGCCAGGGATGTCCAGGCGCTCGGTGCGGATCGGCGTCTTGCCATCGGCCTCGAAGTACTGCAGCTCAAAGCTGGCCATTTCGGCGTCGTGGATCTTGCCCAGGTTGTGGCCGATGCGCGTCACCTCCAGCCAGTGGCCATCGGGGGTGACCATGCGCCAGCTGGCCAGGTTGTCCAGGGCGGTGCCCCACAGCACGGCTTTCTTGCCACCGGCGTTCATGGCGATGTTGCCGCCAATGCACGAGGCTTCGATCGAGGTGGGATCGACGGCAAACACAAAGCCCGCATCTTCTGCCGCATCGGCCACGCGCTGCGTGACCACACCGGCTTCGGTCCACACCGTGGGCACGTGCTGGTCCAGACCGGGCAGCTGCACCATCTCCACCGGGGTGATGGCATCGAGCTTTTCGGTGTTGATGACCACGCTGCGCCAGGTCAGCGGAATGGCGCCGCCGGTGTAGCCGGTGCCGCCCCCACGCGGGATGATGGTCAGCTCCAGCTCAATGCAGCCTTTGACCAGCGCGGCCATTTCGGCTTCGGAATCGGGCGTGAGCACGACAAACGGGTATTCCACGCGCCAGTCGGTGGCGTCGGTGACGTGGCTCACACGCGACATGCCATCGAACTTGATGTTGTCCTTGTGCGTCAGCCGCCCCAGCGTCTTGCGCACCTGCTCGCGCAGCTGGTTGGCCTGGTCGAACATGCGCTCGAACTCGCGCACCGCGCGCTGTGCGGCGGTGATCAGCTCCCCTACCAGGGCATCGCGCTCGGCGTCTTCTTGCGGGCGACGGCGTTTTTGCACATCGGCCAAGCGGTGCTCCATGGCCTGCACCAGCTGGCGGCGGCGCTCGCTGCTCAGCAGCAGGTCGTCTTGCAGGTAGGGATTGCGCTGCACCACCCAGATGTCGCCCAGCACCTCGTACAGCATGCGCGCTGAGCGCCCGGTGCGCCGCTCTGCGCGCAGGCGCTCAAGCACGTCCCAGGCACGGTGGCCCAGCAGGCGAATGACAATTTCCTTGTCGGAAAACGAGGTGTAGTTGTACGGAATTTCCCGCAGGCGGGCAGGTTCAGCAGCAGCGGCCAAGAGGGTGGCCTGTGCAATCGGTGCATTCATGGGGCGATGGGCCTTGGGCCAGATGGCCAGAGGAGAAGCAAAGTGGGCGCCGCCAGACAAGGCGGCGCCGCAGAAAGCGCGCAATTTTAAGCTAGGGGGTAAGCCCTGATCCGGCGGGCGGTCAGCCGTGCCGGTCGGCCTAGCGCACTCTGGCAGGCTGGGGCGTTAGGCCTTTAGAGCGAGGCGTGTACAGGCCGGGGTTGGCCCGCTTCATCGATGGCCACATAGGTCAGCACCGCCTGGGTGACTTTCACGTATGCGCCTTGCTGGGTCAGGCGCTCGGCAAAGACTTCCACTTCGACCGTGATCGAGGTACGGCCCACGCGCGCGATTTTGGCAAAAAATGAGAGCACATCGCCCACGCGCACCGGCTGGTTGAAGACAAATTCCTTCACAGCCACCGTGGCAATGCGCCCCTGGGCCAGGCGCATGGGCAGCACGCAGCCGGCCAAATCCACCTGCGACATGACCCAGCCGCCAAAAATATCGCCATTCACATTGGTGTCGCCCGGCATGGGGATGACTTTGAGCACCAGCTCCTTGTCGGTAGGTAGGGCGGCGGTGGTGCCAGTAGCGGCGGCAGCGGTGTGGGGCATGGGGGACAATCCTGGGCGTTATTGCAAACCCTGGATTGTGTCTTATGCGTCGCGGCAGCGATTTACCCCCATCCCCTGTTTCTTCGGGCGTTCCGGCCCACTCCCAATGGCGCACCTTGGGCCGCTTGGTGCCCTATTTGTGGGCCTACAAATGGCGCGTGTTGGCTGCCATTGCGCTGATGGTGGCGGCCAAGTCGGCCAACGTGGGGGTGCCGCTCTTGCTCAAACAGCTGATCGACACCTTGGACGTGCCCGCAGGCGATGCGCGCGCGCTGCTGGTGGTGCCCGTGGGGCTGCTGCTGGCCTATGGGGCGCTGCGCTTTGGCAACTCGCTGTTCAATGAGCTGCGCGAACTGGTCTTTGCCAAAGCCACGCATGGCGCGGCGCGCAGCATTGCGCTCTCGACTTTTGAGCACCTGCACGCACTCAGTCTGCGCTTTCACTTGGAGCGCCAAACCGGCGGCATGACGCGCGATATTGAACGCGGCGTGCGCGGCATTGAATCGCTGGTCTCCTTTGCCCTGTTCAACATCGTGGCCACCTTCATTGAGGTGCTGCTGGTGCTCACCGTGCTGGGCGGCAAGCTCGACATCTGGTTTGCCATCATCACCTTATGCGCGCTGGGGGGCTACATCCTCTTTACCGTGCTGCTGACCGAATGGCGCATCCAGTTTCGCCGCCAGGCCAACCAGTTCGATTCAGCGGCCAGCACCAAAGCGGTGGATTCGCTGATCAACTACGAAACCGTCAAATACTTCAACAACGAAGCCTTTGAAGCGCAGCGCTACGACGTCAGCCTGCAGCAGCTGCGCGCCGCCCAGCTCAAAAGCCGCAGCACGCTGGCGCTGCTCAATGGCGGCCAGCAACTCATCATCGCCATCGGCCTGGTGGCCATGCTCTGGCGCGCCACGCAGGGCGTGGTCGATGGCCGTCTGACCCTGGGCGACCTGGTGATGGTCAACGCCTTCATGATCCAGATCTACATCCCGCTGAACTTTCTGGGCGTGATCTACCGTGAAATCAAGCAAAACCTCACCGATCTGGACCGCATGTTCACCCTGATGGACCAGCCGCAGGAAGTGGCCGATGCGCCCAACGCCCAGCCCTTGGCGCTGCGGCCCGATGCGCCGCCGAGCGTGCGTTTTGACAACGTGTACTTTGCCTACGACCCCAAGCGCCCCATCCTCCAAGGCATCAGCCTAGAGATTCCGGCGGGCAAAACCGTTGCCGTGGTCGGCGCCTCGGGCGCGGGCAAAAGCACCTTGAGCCGCCTGCTCTACCGCTTCTACGACATCCAGCAGGGCCGCATCACCATCGATGAGCAAGACATCGCGCAAGTGACGCAAGCGAGCCTGCGCCGCGCCATTGGCATCGTGCCGCAGGACACCGTGCTGTTCAACGACACGATTGCCTACAACATTGCCTATGGTCGCCCGGGCGCTACGCAGCAAGAAATTGAGCAGGCCGCACGCGCAGCACGCATTCACGATTTCATCGTCGCCCAGCCCCAGGGCTACGCCACCCAGGTGGGCGAGCGCGGCCTGAAACTGTCCGGCGGCGAAAAGCAGCGCGTGGCCATTGCACGCACGCTGCTGAAAAACCCGCCCATCCTGATCTTTGACGAGGCCACCAGTGCCTTGGACTCGGCCAACGAGCGCGCCATCCAGAACGAGCTGCGCACCGTTGCGCAGGGCAAGACCACGCTGGTGGTTGCACACCGCCTGTCCACCGTGGTGGAGGCGCATGAAATTCTGGTCATGGACGCAGGCCGCATCATCGAGCGCGGCAGCCACAGCCAGCTGTTGGCCCAGGG
Organism: Comamonas sp.; assembly: GCA_028690035.1. GTDB lineage: Bacteria > Pseudomonadota > Gammaproteobacteria > Burkholderiales > Burkholderiaceae_C > Comamonas. Next base: position 55,002 of record JAQVCA010000007.1, read on the forward strand.
TGGGCGCTACGCCAGCATGTGGGCGCTGCAGCAAGAGGCCGCTTGAACCGGCCTGTGCAGCGGGCACGGCGCAGGCGGGTCACAATGGGCGCTCCCACCACGGTTTTTCAGGAGGACAGCCATGACACCCGCCATTCCCCGCATGACCAACTTGTTTCTGCAACTGGGCCTGGATGCCAGCGAGGCAGCGATTGCCGACTTCATCCAGCGCCACCAGCTGCCCGCCGATGTCGCCATCACCGACGCGCCGTTCTGGAGCGAGGCCCAGCGCCAGTTGCTCTGTGAACAATTGGGCGCCGATGCCAGCTGGGCCATCGTGGTGGACCAGCTCAGCGAATCGCTGCATGAGGATGCCGTCCGACGTCAGACCGGGCGTTGAACGGTAAAAGCTCTTAAAAAAATAGCTGCTTGCGCTTGTCTATCAAAGATTTCAAGGTGTTTTAATACTTGAAACCTTGTTGAGAAAGCGCAGGCAGCTCTCTTTTTTGAATGGCAACAGCGGTTTGGGCAAAAAAAAGCCAGTGCGCTGGGGCACTGGCTGGGTATGGTGGTCGTAGAGGGACTTGAACCTTCGACATCAGCATTATGAATGCTGCGCTCTAACCAACTGAGCTATACGACCGGCAAAAGCGTAAAACTTAAAAAGAGGGTGGTGGTCGTAGAGGGACTTGAACCTTCGACATCAGCATTATGAATGCTGCGCTCTAACCAACTGAGCTATACGACCGTGAGCCGCGCATTATAAATCAAAATTTGCGGCCACTTGCAATTTTACTGGTGCGTGAACTGGGCAGGGCGCTTGTTTACGAAGGCGTCCATGCCTTCTTTTTGGTCCTGCGTGGCAAACAGGCTGTGGAACAGGCGGCGTTCGAACATCAGACCATCCGACAGCGTGCCTTCAAAAGCGCGGTTGACCGACTCTTTGGCGGCCATGACGGTGATCTGCGAGAAGCCGCTGATCACCAGGGCTGCGCCCAGGGCTTCGTCCATCAGCTTGTCCAGCGGCACGACGCGGCTGACCAGGCCAGCGCGCTCGGCCTCCTGAGCATCCATCATGCGCGCGGTCAGGCACATGTCCATGGCCTTGGCTTTGCCAATGGCCAGGGGCAGGCGCTGCGTGCCACCGGCGCCGGGGATCACGCCCAGCTTGATTTCGGGCTGGCCAAACTTGGCGTTGTCGGCAGCGATGATGAAGTCGCACATCATCGCCAGTTCGCAGCCACCGCCCAGAGCAAAACCGCTCACCGCAGCAATCACCGGCTTGCGGATGGAGCGGATGGTCTCCCAGTTGCGCGTGATGAAGTCGCCTTTGTAGGCATCGGCAAAGGTGAATTTGGCCATGGCGCCAATATCGGCACCTGCGGCAAAGGCTTTTTCGCTGCCGGTGATGATCATGCAGCCGATGTTGTCATCGGCATCGAAGGCTTTGAGGGCTGCGCCCAGCTCGTCCATGAGCTGATCGTTCAGCGCATTGAGCTGCTTGGGGCGGTTGAGGGTGATGACGCCGACTTTTTCAGCTTCGACGCGCACGGTAATGTTTTCGTAGGCCAAGGGAATCTCCTTTGTTTGTCAGTAAATGGAAAGCCAGTGGACAACTATACCGAAGCCGGGGCCTGCACCAACCAGCTCGCCAGCTGCGGGTGATCGCTGGTACGTAGTTGCACTAGCTGCACGCTGTCGGGGGCCGGCAGCGTCAGCGCTAGGCGCAGCAGCTGGCGATCGCGCGCCACCAGCGCCGTGGTCTGGGGGCGCTGGCCTGTGTGCAGTGCCAGATCGTCCAGACTGGCAATGCGCCAGCCGCAGCCATCCACCTCGATGCCATACCACTCGTCCCCGGCCATGAAGCCTGCTTGCTCGGCCACGCTGCCACGCAACACCTGCTGGACTTGGATGCTTCTGCCTTCTTGCACGCGCAGGCCCAGGCGCTGTGCGGGCGTGGCGTCGGTGGGCTCCAGCCGTACGCCAAAGGGGGCAAGCAGCTCGGCCACGGGCAGGTCGTGCGTGCCGTGGACCCAGGCTTGCAGGTCTGTGGCCCAGCTGCGCCCGGTCAGCTCGTGCAGCGCGGCCAGGATGTCGGTCTCGCGCAGCGCGCCGCCCGCGCAGCGTTGCCACAGCGCGCGCATCAGTGCATCCAAGCTGCTGCCGGCTTGGCGCAGCGCCAAATCCAGGCACAGGCCCACCAGCGCGCCCTTGGTGTAGTAGCTGACGGTGGCATTGGCGGTGTTTTCGTCTTGGCGGTAGTACTTGACCCAGGCATCGAAGCTGGCCTGCGCGACGCTTTGCACGTGGCGCCCAGGCGTTTGCCGCACTTGGTTGAGGGTTTTGCCCAGCAGCTTGAGGTAGGTGGCGCTGTCGATCAGCCCGGTGCGCTGCAGGATCAGGTCGTCGTAGTAGCTGGTCAGGCCCTCAAAGAACCACAGCAGCTCGGTGTAGTTTTCTTGGTCGTAGTCGTAGGGCTCGAACTGTGCAGGGCGCAGGCGTTTGACGTTCCAAGTGTGGAAGTACTCGTGGCTGATCAGGCCCAGCAGCGTGGTGTAGCCCTCGGGCTGGGTGCTGGCGCCTTGGCGCGGCAAGTCGCTGCGTGCGCAGATCAGCGCGGTGCTGTTGTGGTGCTCCAGCCCGCCATAGCCGTTGTGCGTGGCATGCAGCAAAAAGACGTAGCTGCGCTGGGGCGGCGGCGTGCCATCGGGGTGCCACAGGCGGATTTGGGCTGCGCAGATTTTTTGCGTGTCGGCCAGCAGGCGCGCGCCATCGAACGAGGCCGGCGCACCTGTCACGACCAAGCGGTGCGGCACGCCGCAGGCGTCAAAGCTGGCGCTCCAGAAATGGCCCATTTCGACCGGGGCATCGACCAGCTCGTCGTAGTGCGCCGCCTGGTAGCAGCCAAAGCCGCGCGCATCCACGGCGCACGGCGCCAGACCCGTGGCCAGTTGCCAGTCTTGCTGTGCAGGCTGTTCGGGGGCCACGATGTCCAGCGTGTGCGCCTGCGCCTCTTGCCCCAGCACGCGCAGCAGCAGGCTGGTGCCATTGAAAAAGCCCCGGCGCTGGTCCAGCCAGGCCATGCGCACCGACGGGTCGTAGGCGCTGACCAGGTATTCCAATTGCAGCGGCTGTCCGGCCACACAGTGCAGGCGCCAGCTGTTTTTGTTCCGCTGCTCGACCTGGCAGGGCTGGCCGTTTTGCTGCGCCTGCAGCTGGTGCAGGTTTTTGGCAAATTCGCGCACCAGGTAGCTGCCGGGAATCCACACCGGCAGGCGCACTTCCTGGTGTGCGGCAGGCTGGGCGATGGTCAGCACAACGCGGTACAGGTGGGCATGCAGGTCGTGCAGGTGCACGCGGTAGTGGATGGTGGCCGTGTCTGCAGGGGTGGGTGCGGTAGTGTGGGGCATGGGCAAATCCTTTATTTAGATAGCACGTTGCGCTTGCTGGTATTGGATTTTCAAGATAAAAGTGCCTGAAACCCAATACCAACAAGCGCTGGCAGCTCTGCTAAATGAAGATTGTGCCCGATCACCATGCGCTGCCACGGGGCGGCGCACAGTGGTGGTGGCTGCACAGCAGCAGGCTTAGAAGCTGACGTTGGCCGACAGCCACAGCGTGCGCCCGGGCAGGGTGGTGCCCGCCACCGAGGCGCCGCTTTGGTAATAGGGGTTGACCCAGGAGGGCGTGCCGTTCACGTTCACCAGGCGGAATTGGCGGAAGTCTTTGTCCAACAGGTTGAAGATGTTGGCGTTCAGGCGCACGTTTTTCGATACCTGGTACGAGCCGCCCAGATGGAACAGGCTGTAGCCCTTGACATCGCCCACGGCATCGTAAATGGCCTGGTTGGCCGCGCTCAGGCGGTCATAAGCACCGCTGAAGCGCGGGCTTTTACCCCGGTATTCGCCGCGCAGCCACAGGCTCCAGTCCTGCGCTGGTTTCCAGTCCAGCTGCAGGCTGGCCATGTGCTTGGCGGTGTTGGCCAGCTGGCCGTTTTTCATGCCTTGTTGGATGATTTCGCTGTTCGTCCAGGTGTAGCCCGCCTTGACGCCCCATTGCGGGTTGAGCTGCACGCGCGTGCTCAGCTCCATGCCCCAGGTGGTGGCTTCATCGACGTTGATGTTGTAGTCCGCCTTAGGGTTGGCCGCGCAGCTGGAGATGAAGCGCTCGGCACAGCTGCCGCCGGTGCTGATTTTGTCTTTGACCTGGTTGTGGAACAGGGTGGCGGAGCCGCTCAGGCCCTGCTGGTTGTCAAAGAGCGCTGCCAGCTCGGTGCTGGTGCTGACCTCGGGTTTGAGCGTGGGGTTGCCGATGTTGATGGTTGTGCCCTGGCCCGAGATGCCGCTGACGCCATCGATCAGCTGGTTCAGGCGCGGTGCGCGAAAGCCTTTGCTGACGCCGCCCTTGAGCGTCCAGTGCGTGCTGGCATCCCACACCAGATAGGCGCGCGGGCTGAAGTGGCTGCCAAAGGCATCGTGGTGGTCGTAGCGCCCGCCCAGGGTGGCGGTCAGGCGTTCGGCCAGACGCCATTCGTCTTCGGCAAACAGCGACCACATGGTTTGCTCGTGCCGCTCGGTGAGCAGGCCATCGGTGAGCTTGGCATGCCACCACTGTGCGCCGGTGGTCAGCAGGTGGGACTGGCCCAAGGGCGCCACCAGCTTGGTGTCCAGCACGGTGTTGGTGGTTTTGAGCTCGCGATCGGTGCCACTGCGCGGATCGCCCACGGGCACGGAGGCCCCGGGGATGGTGCGTCCCTCGGTTTCGGTGGTGGTCTGCATCAGGCTGCTTTCCAGCAGGCCAAAGCCCAGGCGGCTGGTGTGGCCCACCGCCACCTGTTCGCGGTTGAAGCGCAAGGCATCGCGGTAGCCGGGGTATTTGCTGGGCACGTTGTCGGCATCGCGCCCGCCCAGGCGGCCATCGTCGTTGTTGTACCAGGTGTGGCCTTGATCCAGATCCAGCCACAGCTCGTGCTGCTTGTTGGGGGTGAGCGTCAGGCGCGCGCCGATGCTGTGCTGGCGGCTTTGCGCCGGTGCCGGGTTGCGCGCATTGGCGGGCTGGGCAGCCCCCGGCGCCAGCACCCAGTCCGATGTGTCGCGCTGGTAGGTGGTGCCGCGCACGGCCAGCCCCAGCAGGTCGTGCTGGATGGGGCCATTCAGGTAGAAGTTGGCTTTGCTTTCATCGCCCCACGCGCTGTCGGCAGGCAGGCTGTGGCTCACGCCCACTTCGCCGCCCCAGGTTTTGGCCACTTTGCGCGTGATGATGTTGACCACGCCGCCCATGGCGTCCGAGCCGTACAGCGTGGACATGGGGCCACGGATGATTTCAATGCGCTCAATGGCCGAGACCGGCGGCATGAAGCTGTTGAGTGCCGCGCCAAAGCCGTTGGGGGTGACATCGCCAGCGACGTTCTGGCGCCGTCCATCGATGAGGATCAGCGTGTAGTCGCTGGGCATGCCACGGATGCTGATGTCCAGGCCGCCGGTCTTGCCCGTGCCACCCAGTACGTCGATGCCTTCCACGCCTTGCAGGGCTTCGGCCAGGTCGCGGAAATTTTTGCTTTCCAGCTCTTCACGCGTCACCACCGAGATCGAGGCTGGTGCCTGCTTGAGTTCTTGCTCAAAGCCTGCGGCCGATACCACCACCTCCGATAGCGTGGTGCTGGGGGCGGGGGTGGGCGCTGTTTGGGCGTTGGCCAAGGCACAGGTTGCTGCAGCGGCCAGCGCCAGCAGAGTGGGGGAGGGCAGGCGGGTGCGTGCCACCGGGCGTGTGAGGGTAAGCATGGGTACTCCGAAACTCCGAAAACGAGGAACGGCCAAATGGCCCGTGTTTTTGAACGTTGCGGAATATAGCAAATCTAAATAGAAGCAATTCTCATTTGCTTGATAAATTTGGGGTGTATAGGCACACTTGGTTGCGTCCGGCGTTTTTGGCTTGGTACATGGCCAAATCGGCGCATTTGGCCAGCTCGGCTTCGGTGTTGCCATGCTCTGGGTAGAGTGCCACGCCCTGACTGCTGGAGATTTCCAGGCTGTACTCGGCAATCTCAAAGGGCGTGCGCAGGGCGGCGTGGATTTTTTCGGCCACCAACACGGCGCAGGCCGCATCGCGCACCTGGTTGAGCAGCACCACGAACTCGTCCCCACCAATGCGCGCCACGATGTCTGAGCTGCGGATGCAGGCACTGATGCGCTGGCCGACGGCGCACAGCAGCTGGTCGCCAATATCGTGGCCATAGGTGTCGTTGACGGGCTTGAATTTGTCCAGATCGATGTAAATCAACGCCATCAGATATTGGTTGCGCCGCGCCAGCGCGCGTGCCTGCTGGAAATGCTCGGCAAACAGCGCACGGTTGGCCAGGCCGGTCAGCACATCGTGCTGCGCCATGTACTCGATGTGCGCCTGCTGGCGTTTGTGCGCCGAAATATCGCGTGTGATGCCTTGCAGCTCCAGGCGCTGGTTATCGGGGTTGAGCACCAAGTGGCCCACGATTTCGGTCCAGATCAGGTGCCCTTGCTTGTGGTGCTGCTCCAGCTCCAGGGTGAAATAGTGGTCGCTGTTGAGGCTGCCAGCATCCCACTGGGCTTGAGCGTTTTGCAGGATGCTTTGCACCGCCTGCACGCTGACAGGGGGCATGCTGTGCCGCAGGTCGCCTGCCTGCATGACTTCATGGGCGGTGTAGCCACGCAGACGCTGCACCGAGGGGCTGATGTAGCTGTAGCGCAGCGTTTGCACGTCGATGGCCCAGATGACATCGCGCATCTCCTCGGTCAGGATGCGGTAGCGGTGCTCGCTGCGCTGCAACTGGGTCTGGGCGCGGCGCAATTGCCGGTTGGTGCGGTAGATGTAGGCAATCACCACCAGGCTGAGCAGCGAGATCAGTACTGAGCCAGCCAGCGTGTCGTTCAGCGCCTGGCGCACCCGTTGTAGCTGCTGATCGTGCAGGTCGGGCAGCAAGAGCTGCTGGACGTCAAAGTCGGGGTCGATCACGCCCAGGCTGGCGTAGGTGTCGGCAATGTGTTGCCAGCGCCCAGGGGTCATGTAGCCTACTTCGATTAGGTCGGGCTGCACCAGGCGGGTGATGTGCGCAGCCTCAAATTCCAAAAAGGCACGCGGCAGATCTGGGGCGTACTCTTTCAGGATCAGGTCGATCGTGGCGTCGGGGTGGGCCAGTGCGTACTCCCAGCCGCGAAAGCTGGCCTGGCGGAAGGCCTGCACCATGTCCGGTTGGCTGTGTACCACCTGGTCGCTGGTGAACAGGTTGTCGCCGTAAAAATCAATGCCCGCCTGCCTGGGTGTGTACTGGTAGAACGGGACGCCGCTCTGGGTGAGCAAAAAGGGCTCATAGCTGGAATAGGCCGACATGGCCATCACCTTGCCCGAAAGCAGCTCGTTGATGCTGCCGCTGTGTGCCTGCAGCTGCAGCTTGTTGCGTGGGATGTTTTCTTGCTGCAGATAGGCCAACAGTTCTTCGGATTGCGGCTCCAGCATGATGGGCTGGCCCACCAGGTCGTGGATGCTTTGTATCGGCAGGTCGGCACGGGCCACCAGGATTTGGGGCGAATGCTGCAGTACCACGCCCAGTACGCGCACAGGCTGGTTGGCCGCGCGGCTCAGTACCAGGCTGCTGGTGCCCACGCCGAAGGTGGCACGCCCGCTGGTGACTTCGGTCACCGGGTTGACGTCGGGCGAGCCGAGGCGGATGTCCACTTCCAGTCCAGCCTCGCGGTAATAGCCCTGCTGCACGGCAGCGTAGTAGCCCGCAAACTGAAAGGCATGGCGCCATTTGAGCTGCAGGCTGACGGCGGTGCTGGCCTGGGCCGCTAGGGGCAGCCCAGCCAGCAGGCCCAAGAGTAACGAAGCAAGAATCAGGGCAGCGCGCATGGAGGGTCAGGGCGGGGCAAAAGAAAAAACCGCCTGGCCAACAGACTGCCCAGACGTGCGTTCAGACGTGGATCGGCACCTGACCGCGCAGGGTGTAGGTCATGGCCTCGGTGATGTCCACATCGATGATATGGCCAATCAGGCGCGCATCGCCAGGGAAGTTGACCACGCGGTTGCACTCGGTGCGGCCCATCAGCTCGCCGTTGTCGCGCTTGGAAAAGCCCTCCACCAGCACGCGCTGGCGGGTGCCCACGCGCTCCAAGCTGATGTCTTTGATGTTCTGGTTGATCACGGCCTGCAGCTCTTGCAGGCGGCGCAGCTTCACCTCGTGCGGCGTGTCGTCGTGCAAGTTGGCCGCTGGCGTGCCAGGGCGTGGGCTGAAGATGAAGCTGAAGCTGTTGTCAAAGCGCACGTCGTGGATCAGCTTCATCATCTTCTGAAAATCTTCTTCGGTCTCGCCGGGAAAGCCCACGATGAAGTCCGAGCTCATGGCCATATCGGGGCGAATGGCGCGCAGCTTGCGCACCGTGCTCTTGTATTCCATAGCGGTGTAGCCGCGCTTCATGGCCATCAAGATCTTGTCCGAGCCGTGCTGCACCGGCAGGTGCAGGTGCGAGACCAGTTTGGGAATCTTGGCGTAGGCCTCGATCAGGCGCGGCGTGAACTCGTTGGGGTGGCTGGTGGTGTAGCGAATGCGCTCGATGCCCGGGATCTCGGCCACATATTCGAGCAGCAGGGCAAAGTCGCAGATCTCGGCGCTATCGCCCATCTTGCCTTGGTAGGCATTGACGTTTTGGCCCAGTAGCGTCACTTCCTTGACGCCTTGGTCGGCCAGGCCCGCAATTTCCACCAACACCTCTTCAAAGGGGCGGCTGAACTCTTCGCCACGGGTGTAGGGCACCACGCAGTAGCTGCAGTATTTGGAGCAGCCTTCCATGATCGACACAAAGGCCGAGGCGCCTTCCACGCGCGCGGGCGGCAGGTGGTCGAACTTTTCAATTTCAGGGAAGGAAATGTCCACCTGCGGCTTGGCCTTGGCCTGGCGGGCGTTGAGCAGCTCGGGCAGGCGGTGCAGCGTTTGCGGGCCAAACACCACGTCCACATACGGCGCGCGTTTGATGATTTCTTCGCCCTCCTGGCTGGCGACGCAGCCGCCCACGCCAATGAGCACGCCTTTTTCTTTCAGGTGCTTGATGCGGCCCAAGTCTGAAAAAACTTTTTCCTGCGCTTTTTCCCGCACCGAGCAGGTGTTGAACAGGATCAGGTCGGCTTCTTCGGGGTTGTCGGTGGGTTCATAGCCTTGGGCAGCGCCCAGCACGTCGGCCATCTTGTCCGAGTCGTACTCGTTCATCTGGCAGCCGAAGGTTTTGATAAAGACTTTTTTGGTCGGGGCGGGAGCGGTCATGGTGTATATCCAAGGGCCAAGGGCTAAAAAGCGGGCAGGCAGCGCCTGCCGGGCGCTGAGAAAAACCGGCGATTCTACGAAGTTGCCCCGGGGCCTGGGAGCGCACTGGCATTGCCCGGCACCGGGGGCTGGCCGCTGCCGCTGGCATAGAGCACGGCCTGTGGGCTGCGGCACATGCCCCACAGGCGCAGTCCGGTCAGTTCGGCCATGCGCACCCCCATGGCGGTGGGGGCCGAGACGGTGGCCAGCGCGGCCACGCCCACGCGCGCGCATTTGCGCACCAGCTCGTGGCTGCCTCGGCTGGACAGCAGCACAAAGCCCGGTTGCTGCAACTGCTGGCGCTGCGCCAGCAGGCCCACCAGCTTGTCCAGGGCGTTGTGGCGGCCCACATCCTCCATCACCTGCTGGATCTGGCCCTGCACGTTCACCCAGGCAGCGGCATGGGTGGCACGGGTGATCTGGTGCAAGGGCTGTTGTGTACGCAGTGCCTCGGCGGCGCGCAGCACGGCATGCACATCGATCTGTGCCAGCCAGTCCTGGGCAGGCAGCGCAGGGCAGTCCAAGTCCAGGGCCGCAAAGCTGTCCACCCCGCACACCCCGCAGCCGGTGCGCCCACTCAGGCTGCGGCGGCGGTCTTTGAGACGCACAAAGCAGCGCGCGGCCATTTGCATCTGCACTTGCACGCCATCGATGCCCGGTGGCAGGCCTGCCTGGGCGGCGCTGATGGTTTGCACTTCGATGTCGTAGCAGTCGTCGGCGCTGTCCAGAATCCCTTCCGTCAGGGCAAAGCCCAGCGCCAGCTCGGCAGCTTCACCTGGGCTGGCCATCATCACCGCGTGCGAGATGCCATTGAACACCAGGGCCACCGGCACCTCGCTGGCCAGGGTGCAGTCCAGCGCGCTGCTGGGCTGGTGCTGGTGGTGCAAGATGGGCTGCATGCGCTGGGTCGCAGGCAGGGCTGACGATTCTGAAAAGGCAAGAGGGCACGACATGGCGCCCGATGATAGGGGGCCGCCCCCATCGGCGCTGCTAGCAGCCCAGCAGTGCCATGCTTTTGAGGTGGGCATACACCGCCAGACCTGGCTGCAGCTGCAGTTGGCGTGCCGAGCGCGTGCTGACGCTGGCCAGCAAGGGCGCCCCCCCGGCCAGCTGCAGGCGCACCAGCGCCTGGCTGGGGCTGGCCATTTGCACGCCGACGACCTGCGCCGCCAGGGTGTTGAGCAGGCTGGTGTGCTGCAGCGGCTGCAGGCTCAGGCTGACATCGCGCGCCTGGATGCGCAGGCGCACGGCGCTGCCCAGCGGCAGGTGCAGGGCATCGGGCAGCCACAGTGTGCCGCCGGAAAAGCGCGCGCTGCTCAGGCCATCGGCGTCGTCGTGGTGTGCGATTTGCGCCTCCAGCACGGTGCTGGGCTGGGCTGCGTTCTGGGCGTGCTGGTTCAGGATCTGGCTGGCGCTGCCCTGCGCGGCCACGCGCCCGGCGTGCAGCAGCACCACATGGTCGGCCAGGCGCGCCACCTCGTCGTGCGCGTGGCTGACGTAGAGCATGGGAATGTCCAGCTGGCGCTGCAGGCGCTCCAGGTAGGGCAGCACCTCGGCCTTGCGCGCCGCGTCCAGTGCCGACAGCGGCTCGTCCATCAACAGCAGCTGCGGGCTGGTGGCCAGCGCGCGCGCAATCGCCACACGCTGGCGCTCGCCGCCCGACAGCGTGTGCGGCATGCGCGCCAGCAGGTGCTCCAGGCCCAGCAGCGCAACGGCCTGCTCCAGCGAGACGCGCCGGCGCGCCAGCGGTGTGCGCCGCAGGCCAAACTCCATATTCGCGCGCACGTTCAGGTGCGCAAACAGGCTGGCTTCTTGAAACACATAGCCCAGCGCGCGCTGGTGCGTGGGCAGCCACAGGCGCTGGGCATCGTCCTGCCAGCACTGGCCGTTGACCTGCACCAGGCCGCGTGCGCGCTCCAGTCCGGCGATGGCGCGCAGGCAGGTTGTTTTGCCGCAGCCCGAGGGGCCAAACAGCGCGGTCACGCCATGCCCGGGCAGCTGCATCTGCACCTCCAGCGCAAAGCCGGGGCGCTGCAGTTGCAGGCGCACCTGCACGGTGTCGTGGTGGGTGTCGCTATTGGTGTCGATGTTGGCGGGGCTCATAGGCGCGCCTGCTTGGGTTGCAGCCAGTGCAACAGCACCAGCACCACAAAGGAAAACACCACCATGCCCGCAGCCAGATGGTGCGCTTGCGTGTATTCCAGCGCCTCGACATGGTCGTAAATCTGCACCGAGACCACGCGCGTGACGCCCGGGATGTTGCCGCCCAGCATCAGCACCACGCCAAACTCGCCCACCGTGTGCGCAAAACTGAGCACGCCCGCGCTGATAAAGCCTGGGCGCGCCAGCGGCAGCACCACGTTGCAGAACGTATCCCAGCGCCCCGCGCCCAAGGTGGCGGCCACCTCCAGCGGGCGCTGGCCCAGTGCCTCAAAAGCGCGCTGCAGCGGTTGCACGGCAAAGGGCAGCGAATACACCAGCGAGCCAATCACCAGCCCGCCAAAGGTGAAGGGCAGGCGCGCCAGGCCCAGCTGGTCCATCAGCGCGCCCAGCGGGCCATGGGGCCCCATGAAGACCAGCAGGTAAAAACCAATCACCGTGGGCGGCAGCACCAGCGGCAGCGCCACCACCGCCCCCACCGGGGCGCGCCAGCGCGAGCGCGTGTGCGCCAGCCACCAGGCCAGCGGCGTACACAGCACCAGCAGCAGCGCAGTGGTCACGCTGGCCAGCTTGAGGGTCAGGGCAATCGCCTGCCAGTCTTGCTGGCTGAAGAAGGGCAGTTCCACGGGGGGTACATATCCATAAAAAAATAGCTGCTGGCGCTTATTGGTAAACGGTTTCAGATGCAATACATCTTCAAAATGAATAGGAGTAAGCGCGACAAGCTCTAAAAAGTATAGCCATACGCTTGCATGATGGCGCGCGCCTTGGCGCCGCGCAGGTAGTCCAGCAGCGCCTGGGCCGCCGGGTTGTGCTGTGCGCTTTTGAGCAAAATCGCATCTTGGCGCAGGGGCGCGTGCAGCGCAGCGGGCACCACCCAGGCCGAGCCGCGGGCGATGTGCCCCTGCTGCATCACCTGCGACAGCGCCACAAAACCCAGCTGCGCGTTGCCCGAGGCGACAAACTGGTAGGTCTGGCCAATGTTCTCGCCCTGCACCACGCGCGGCAGCACGCTGGCGGTGAGCCCGAGCTGTTCCAGCGTCTGCATAGCGGCAGCGCCATAGGGGGCCAGCTTGGGGTTGGCGATGGCAATGTGCGTCCATGGGCCGTTTTTCAGCACATCGCCCTGGGCATCGACGTAGCCGGGCTGCTGGCTCCACAGCACCAGCTGGCCGATGGCATAGGTAAAGCGGCTGCTCTCCAGGCCCAGGCCTTCGCTAGCGATTTTTTGCGGAGTCTGCTCGTCGGCGGCCAGCAGCACGCCAAACGGCGCGCCATGCACGATCTGGGCGTAGAACTTGCCCGTGGCGCCAAACGACAGCTCGGCGCGGTGGCCGCTGTCCTGGGCAAAGGCTGCGGCGATCTCCTGCATCGGCGCGGAGAAGTTGGCGGCCACGGCCACGGCCACGGCCACGGTGTCGGCGTGTGCGCTGGTGCCGGTCAGCACTGTGCCGATCCAGGCGCAGACCGCGAGCAGACAGGTGGGGGGGCGTTGGAGTGGCATGGGGTTTTCCTTTCAAGGGCGGCAGTGTAGCCAGCGCCGTGCCGGGTGCTTAAACACGTTTTGGCGCATGTTGTGGGCAAGATTTGCCACAATAGCGCCCTTGGGCCATATTGCAGCGCTGGCTGCAGCTGGCGGCCATTGTTGGAAAGACACCGTAGTGAGCACTTTGAACCCGTCCCCCCCCGCTGATGCCCCTTCTCCTGCCCAGGGCAGCCCTGCCGAGGGCGCACCCCGGCGCTACATGGGGCGACCGGAAGACGACCAGCAAGTCGGCACATCCGGTCAGGCAGGCCGTGCCGCGCCCGTGCGCGAGCTGTGGCTGCACATTCCCGCCAACACCCAAACACTCATACAGGTGCCCGAGCTGGGCGCGGCCACAGGCACCGAGTTGACCACCGACCAGCGCGCCGAGATCCAGCGCTGTGGCCTGTGCGAGCAAGTGGCCTACCACGCCAGCTTTGACCAATACTGGAAGATGCCCACGCATGGTGCCCTTCTGGCCATGCCCAAGCACTACAACATTGCCATGCCGCAGGCGCATCGCGTCAAAGTCATCTCCAAGCTGGTCAAGGCCGATCAGCCCAAGGGCTTTTGGCTGCATGTGCGTCTGCGCAGCGACGAAGAGATGGCGCTGGCATCCGAATAAGCGGGCCGCGCTTGCTCACCCCTTCAAAAAAGGCAGCTGCGGCTGCCTTTTTGCTGTCCCCCCGGTGGCATGCCTTCAGCGCACCGGTAGCCCGGCCAGCACGGGCCAGCGGGTGCGCTGCACAAAACTGGGGTAGTCCAGCGGGCGGCCCAGCTGGGCATCGGCACTGTTGGGCAGCACATGGGCCCAGGCGCGGTGGGTGGTGGCGTCGTACACCAGTTTGAACAAGTGGCTGGGCACATGCACGCCGTTGGTGCCAATCGTCAGCGGCGGGCCTTCGTACAACGCACCGGTATAGACAAATACATCGCCCGAGGCGCGCAGCGCGTACTTGCGGATGTCGCCTTCGAGCTTGGCCCAGGGCTGGCGGTTGTGCGTCGGGTCTTGCGGCACCATGTTGCTCAGCGCAAACGAGTCGTGCATCGCCGCAGGCGTGGGCTGGTTGGCGGCGGCGGCCAGGTGGCCCCGGTCAAAACCGCTGCCCCGGTAATCGGCCAGCTCGGCGCGCTGTGGCCCGGGCAGGCGGGGATCGGGGTAAAACTGGTCGGTGCGCTCCTGGCCCTGGGCCTGCTGCAGGCGCGTGCGGTTCAGGCGCTCGACGACCAGCAGCGGCGTTTTGGTGCGCCCGGAGTACAGCACGGCAAATGCATCGGCACACAGCGCATGCGCCGACCACTGGCGATCCAGGTGCTCCAGACTCAATGGCTGCTGTGCGGGAAATTGGTCGCGGCAGGCGGCAAAGTGGTCGCTGGCGCGCGCGGGCTGCGCGGGCACTGGGCTGGGCAGTGGCAGGCTGGCGGGCACCGAGGTCGGCAGCTTGGCGCCTTGCTCCAGCCCCCAGTCGGTGAGCTGCTGCAGCCAATCGGGGCCATGGCGCTGCACATGGCGCACCCAAGCACCGACAACCGGCGCCGGAATGTCGATCTCGACCGGTATGCCCGACAAGCGTTCGGTCAGCGTAGCGCCTGGCGTGAGTACCAGCCCCAGCCCAACCGCCAACCCCAACACCACCCCCGAACCAAACCCACCCCAGCGGCGCCATGGCGCCACTGCCTTGTTTTTCTTACTGCGAACCACGATGCCCCAATGCCATGTACCGCGGCGCACAACACACAACACAAAACACCAACACGCCAGCGATTTTTGCTATCTTAGAGATAGCTTTAAACGCTTGCTGGGTATAGGGAAATTAGGTTTTTATTCAAAAAGAAACGAATTTTCTGTCGGTGTGTGGAAAATTGTCTATATAATTGCGAGCTTCGCGGCTGTAGCTCAGCTGGATAGAGTACTTGGCTACGAACCAAGGGGTCGTGGGTTCGATTCCTGCCAGCCGCACCAAACGTAAAGCCTCAGAGTTTTTGCTCTGGGGCTTTTTCGTTTCTGGCGTTCCAGCGCGCGTGCGGGTGCAGGCGCAGGCGTTTTCAGCGGCTGCCAAGCGCTGGCAGCTGTAGCACAAATTCGGCGCCGCCTTCGGGGTGGTTGTGCGCCTGTACCTGACCGCCATGCTGGTGCGTCACAGTGGCCACATAGGCCAGGCCCAGCCCGGTGCCCGACACCGGCCCCCCTTCGTGGCGCTGCTGGCGGGCAAAGGGGGTGAAGAGCCGGGGCAGCTCGTGCGGGTCGATGCCTGCGCCCCGATCGCGCACCCGCAGCAGCCAATCGTTGCCCGCCCGCTGCAACTGCACGGTCACGCTGGACTGCGCCGGGCCGTATTGGATGGCGTTGCTCAGCAGATTCACCAAGGCGCGGCGCAGTTGGCTGGCATCGCCCAGGGTGAGGGCTTCGTCCTCGGGGGGCTGCCAGTGCAGCTGTACCTGGCGTGCGCTGGCCTGTGCCCAGACATCGTCCAGCGCCTGATCGATGAGCAGCCCCAGCTCAACCGGCGCGCGCTGCTGCGAAGGCTGCTCCAGGCTGCGTGCCAGGTGCACAAAATCGTCGGCCAGCCGCAGCGCCCGTTGTGCCTGCTGTTCGATGTGCTCCAGCAGGGGCGGTGCATCGGGGGGCGGGCCGAAGTGGCGCTCCATGTCCATGCGGGTCAGGATGGCGCTGATCGGCGCGCGGATGTCGTGCGAGATGAAGCGCATGGCCTGCTCGCGCTGAGCCTGCAGCTGGTGCAGTTGGCGCCGTGCCTGCTCGACCACCGTGATGCGCTGCTGGAAAAAATCGCCGCCCGTGACGCCATCGTCTTGGGGGGGCAGTGGCATGCCCCGGGCTTGCAGGGCGTCCATCTCCTGCTGCAAGAAATGCAGGGCAGCGGTTTGGCGGCGCCAGCTCCACAGCGGATAGGCACAGACCAGCCCCAACAGCGCCGCTGCCGGTTGCACCAGCCAGCCCAATGCCGGGGCCGCCAGCGCACCGGCGATGGTGAGCAGGCCCAGACCCAGGCAGGCCAGCAGCGCTGCCGATGGCCCCCACCACAGCAGGGCCAGCAGCCCGATCAGCACCACACTCAGATTGAGCACTTGGTTCACCCAGGTGGGCACGGGCTGCAGGTGGGTGCGGTGCAGGTGGCCGTGCAGGATGTGGCCCAGCAGCTCCACATCGCTCATGCGCGGCTGCCCGGGGGCGCCCGGGGTGGCATGGGCCTGGGCAATGCCCGTGGCGCTGGCCCCGACCAGCACATGCTTGTTGCGAAAAGCGCTGGAGGGAATGTGGCCCTGCAGCACGTCGATGTAGCTGTAGTGCGTGAAGCTGGGCAGGCGCTGGGCAAAGCCAATGGCCAAGGGTGCGGGCAGGACAGCGGGGCGCTGGCATGCGGGCAGCTGCGGGCGTTCGATACAGGGCAGCACCAGCGCCAGATGCTGCAGGGAGGCTGGGGGCGATGCCAGCCAGGGGGCAAAGCGGCGCACGTTGCCGTCCGCCTCGGTCAGCAGGTGGCTGTGCCCCAAGGCTGCGGCGGCCTGGGCCAGCGGGGCAATGGGCAGTGGGGCATTGCTGCCTTCGGGGGAGGGGGCCAGTGGCAACACGACGCGGCCACTGTCGGCCACGGCTTGGGCCAGCAGCAGATCGTCCTGGGGGTAATCCAGCTCTTCTTCGGTAAAAAGCAAGTCCAGCGCGATGGACTGTGGCTGTCCAGCGTCGATGTGGCGTACCAGCTGGGCATGTAGGGCACGGCGCCAGGGCCAGCGGCCAATGGCGGCGATGCTGCGCTCATCGACCAGCACCAGCACCACCTCGGGCGCAGCCGCGCGGGCGTGCCAGCGCGTGGCCCAGTCCTGCAGCCAGGCGTTGCCACGCTGCAGCTGGCCCGGCAAGCTCCACCACAGCACCAAGCTGCCCAGGATCAGGGCCAGCCACAGCCACTGTCGCCACAGGCGCGCTGGCTGGGTGGGCGGGAGGGTATGCAGGGAAGGGGAGGGCATGCTATTAAAAAAATAGCTTTTTTTCGCTTGTCAATAAAAGTTTTTAGATATAAAAGTTACTAAAAACCTTACGGATAAAGCGCAAGCAGCTCTTTTTATTGATGTTCTAGCCCCAAGCCCGCATCGGTGCCCAAGGCCTGGCCACTGCCATCGCGCACCAGGGGCAGGACTTGAATGGCGCGCAGCGGCGAAAAGGCGCTGAGCAGCCCGTTGGCGTCTTGCACCTGAATGCGCACCAGCCAGCGCCCCGTCGGCAGGTCTTGAGCGGTCCACTGCGGTGCCTCCAGCCAGAGATCGCGCGTGGGCTGCGCATCGCTGGGCTGGGCCAGTACCTGCAGGTGGTAGCGCTGCCCGGGCGCGTCGGGCCAGTGCAGGGTGCTGATGCCTTGCTGGGTGCTCGTGTGCAGATCGGTGGCCAAAGGTGTGCTGGGCGGGGTGGCCAGGGTCAGGGTCTGTGCAGGTAGGTAGGGCCCTTGATCGCGCGCGCCTTGCACCCAGCGCACGCTGGCGGTGCGCCAGGCATAGCGGCCCGGGGGCAGCGAGGCCACATCCAGCTGGCAGTCGCTGCGGTCTTGGGCACGCAGGGCAGGGTGGGTGAAATCGGCCTGCGCTGCGCTCTGGGTCTCGCCCAGCGGGGCGATTTCCAGCACATAGGCTTGGGCCTCTTGCACCGGGGTGCAGCGCAAGATGGTGGCGCCAGCGCTGCCCACCGCATTTGGGGCGGGGGATTGTGGCAGGGGGGCGACGGGGTGGGCTTTGACGCGCAGAGGCACTTGTGCCTTGTGGCCCCCGATGCCTTGGGCATCAACGCCGCGCACCTGCAGCCAGTACTGGCCGTCGGGCACGGCCACAAAGCGGGCGTGCGGGCGGTCGAATTGGGCATTGCGCAGCACCTGAGCGCCATCCTGGTCGGCCAGGATGTGCACGCGGTAGGCCTGGGCGCCGGCGATGGCAGGCAGGGGCAGGTCCAGCCATTGCGCATCGTCGCTGTGCTGGGGCAGGTCGGCGCTGGACGGGGCGGCCAGCAGCGCGGTGGGGCGGCCCACTTGACCATTGGCCTGGATGGCCATGCCGTAACCGGCATCCAGCGCCGTGCGGGCGGGGCTGGGGTGGGGTGTTTGGGACAGGTCGGGTGCACGGGCCTGCAGTGCGACCTGGCCACGCTCGACGGCGGTGGCGCTGCCTTGGGTGCTGGCCTGCACGTCAAAGCGCGTGCCGCGCACGCTGGTGGCGGCCACGGGGGTCAGCACCTCCAGCGCGCGCGTGGTATCGCGCTGGCCGGGGACGTCCACCTCCACGCCGCCTTGCTGCAGCTCGATCACCGATTGCAGGCTGCCCGCGCGGCCACGGCGGCGCAGTTGGCGCAGGGTCACATCGGAGCTGGCCTGCACGCGCACCGTGGAACCATCGGCCAAGCGCACGCTGACAAAAGCCTCGGGCTCCAGCTGCAGGCGGTCGCCCTCTTGCAACTGCTGGCCGCGCTCCACGCCCTGCGTGGCACTGCCACGGCGCGTGAGGGTGGCGCGCCCTTGCAGGTAATCGACATGGGCACTGGCGCTGCGCAGCAGGCTCAAGGGGATGTCCAGCACCTGCCCGGGTGGCAGGCGCAGCGGGTCGATACCTCGGTTGTGCGCCTGCAGTTGCTGCCACAGGCGGGCATCGCCCAAATAGCGCTGGGCCAGCTGCTCCAGCGTGTCACCGTTGCGCACGCGGTGCTGCAGCACCGGCAAGGTGCTGACATTGGTGCTGGGCTGCTGCGCCAGTACGCCCACGCTGAGGGCGCTGCACAGCAGCGCTGGAGTAAGGTGGCGCACCAGCGTGGTCCAGCAAAAAGGGGGAGAAAAAGCGGGCAGGGGGTGCAAACAAGAAATCATGGGCAAGCCGTGGTGTACTGGCGCGCGCCAGGCCAGGAGGGGCATCACGAGGAAGTGGATGGGATTTCCAGTCGATAGCCCAGCCCGTACACGGCCAGGATCGAGTAGGTGGACCCGGGGCGCAGCTGCAGCTGCTGGCGCAGGCGCGAGATGTGCGTGTCCAGCGTGCGCGAGAGCACCTGTGCGTTGTAGCCCCAGATGTTTTCGCGCAGGTAATCGCGCGAGAGCAGGCGCCCGGCGTTTTGGAACAGCAGCAGCGCCAGGGCAAATTCACGGTGCGTCAGGGTGACGCGTTGGTCGTGGAACTGCACGCTCAGTTCGCTGCGGTGGAAGGTGTAAGGGCCAAATTGCTGCGTCTCCTCGGTACTGACTGGGTAGGCGCGGCGCAGCAGCGCGTGAACGCGGGCTTTGAGCTCGGCCACGCGCAGCGGCTTGACCATGAAGTCGTCGGCGCCGCTGCTCAGGCCTTCGACGATGTCGGCCTCTTCGCTGCGCAGGGTGACGATCAGGATGGGCAGCTCTTGGCGCAGCTCCTGGCGGATCCAGCGGGCGATCGCGGGGCCCGTGGTGTCGGGCAGCTCCCAGTCCAGCACCAGCAGGTCAAAGCTGTCGCGGCGCAAATCCTTTTGCAGGGCCGCGCCGCTGGTGTAGCTCTGGTAGGTGTGGCCCATGGCGCTGACCACCTGGCTCAGCATGTCCAGCTGCAGCAGGTCGTCCTCCAGGATGGCAATGCGCATGCGGTGTTCTCCGGTGCAGGGGGCTCGGGAGCGGTAACTCAGGCTTGGGCAGCGTCGATCAGCTGCTGCAGGGCGCTTGCAATGTCGGATGGCTGTACACCGTCCACGGGCTGCAGCTGCGCTTGCAGTGCGGGCAGGGCGGCGGCGCCCTGGCTGCGCAGTTGGGCAATGCTTTGACCGGCCAACTGCGGCGAAGCCAGGCCCACGCTTTGCAGCAGCAGCTGGCCTTGGGCATCGAGCAGCTTGAAGTAGAACTGGCCATCGCGCTCGCGGTACTGCTTGAAGCTGGGCAGTGCCACCTTGGCCGCCTTGCTGCTGGCTTTGCTGGCGCTGGCCTCATCGACCAAGCTGCGCAGGCCCACGGCGCTGCGCAGGCGAGCCAGCAGCGGCGTGGCCAGGGCGCGGGCGCGCTGGGCACCGGCTTGCAGTACGGCTTCGACTTTTTCGGGGTGGGCCATCAGGTCTTCGTAGCGCGCGCGCATCGGGGCCACTTCGCGGTCGATGCACTCAAAAAGCTTTTGCTTGGCCTCGCCCCAGGCAATGCCGTCGGCATAGGCTTGGCGCATGGCGGTGGTTTCTTCGGGCGTGGCAAAGGCTTGGTAGAGCTGGAACAGCGCGGAGCCTTCCACCTCTTTGGGCTCGCCGGGCGCGCGCGAGTCGGTGACGATGGTGTTGATCAGCTTTTGCAGCTGGGCTTTGGGGGCAAACAGCGGAATGGTGTTGTCGTAGCTCTTGCTCATCTTGCGCCCATCCAGGCCCGCCAGCGTGGCCACGCTGTCTTCCACCACCGCTTCGGGCAGGGTGAAGTGCTCGCCATACAGGTGGTTGAAGCTGGAGGCAATGTCGCGCGCCATCTCGATGTGCTGGATCTGGTCGCGGCCCACGGGCACCTTGTGCGCGTTGAAGATCAGGATGTCGGCGGCCATCAGCACCGGGTACATGAACAGACCCGCGCTGATGCCGTCATCGCCGTCGCGCCCGGCTTCGTGGTTTTTGTCTTGCGCGGCTTTGTAGGCGTGGGCGCGGTTGAGCAGGCCCTTGCCAGTGACGCAGGTCAAAAACCAGGTCAGCTCGGGGATCTCGGGCACATCCGACTGGCGGTAGAACACCACGCGCTCGGGGTCCAGGCCGCAGGCCAGCCAGGTGGCGGCAATCTCCAGCGTGGAGCGGTGTACGCGCGCCGGGTCTTGGCATTTGATCAGGGCGTGGTAGTCGGCCAGAAAGTAGAAGTTTTCCACCCCGGGGGTGTGCGTGGCGGCCAGGGCCGGGCGCATCATGCCGGCGTAGTTGCCCAGGTGGGGCGTGCCAGAGGGGGTGATGCCGGTCAGAAATCGGGTCGTTGCCATGGTGGTTGTGGTACGTGAAGTAGGGTTGGATGTCAGGGGTGTTCAGCTGAACAGCAGCATCAGCGGGCGCAGCAGCAGGGACAGAAATTCGTGCGAGATTTTCATCAAAGGCCGCAACCAATAGCTGCCGACTATGCCTGAAATGACCAGCGCCATGACGATGAAAAAGCCATAAGGCTCCACGCGTGAGATCGGGTAGGCCATGCGGTAGGGCAGCAGCCCGACCAGAATGCGCCCGCCATCGAGCGGCGGCAGCGGAAACAGGTTGAAGGCCCACATGACCAGGTTCACCAGCACCCCGGCGCGCGCCATTTCGACAAAAAAGCGCTCGTCGATGCCCAGCCCCAGCAGCACGATGAACAGTGCCAGCCACAGCAGTGCCTGCAGCAGGTTGGACAGCGGCCCGGCCAGGGCCACCCAGACCATGTCGCGCTTGGGGTGGCGCAGGTTGCCAAAGTTGACCGGCACCGGCTTGGCGTAACCGAACAAAAAGGCGCCCGAGGTGGCAAAGTACAGCAGCAGCGGCATCAGGATGGTGCCCACCGGGTCGATGTGCTTGAGCGGGTTGAGTGTGATGCGCCCCAGCATGCTGGCTGTGTGGTCGCCAAAGTAACGTGCCACGTAGCCGTGCGCGGCCTCGTGGATGGTGATGGAAAACAGCACCGGCAGGGCGTAGATCAGCACCGTCTGGATGAGTTGGGAAGTGTCCACAGGGGTAGAAAATAATGATAAAAAATGCCTGAAATGCTTACGGGATAAGCGCTAGCAGCTCTGTTTTTTGAAAGTATGGTGGGTTTACATGCCCAGTGCCGCCAGAGCGCCCTGGCCCTCGCGCACCACCAGCGGTGCGCCGTTGTTCACCATGGTGGTCAGATCCAGCACCGTGGTGGGCTGCAGCGGGCAGGCACCGGCATCGACGATGCCATCGACCTGGTGCTGCAGGTGCTGGCGGATGTCGTCGGGATCGTTCAGTGGCTCGGTCTCGTCGGGCAGGATCAAGGTGGTGGCCAGCAGCGGCGCGCCCAGCAGCTCCAGCAACAGCTGCGTGCACTGGTGTCCGGGCACGCGCAGGCCAATGGTCTTGCGCGAGGGGTGGCTCACGCGCCGGGGCACTTCGCGCGTGGCATCCAGAATGAAGGTGTAGGGGCCGGGGGTGCCCAGTTTCATGAGGCGAAACTGGCGGTTATCGACCGTGGCGTAGCTGGCCAGTTCAGACAGGTCGCGGCACAGCAGCGTCAGGTGGTGCTTGTCGCTCACGCCCCGGATGCGGCGCAGGCGCTGCACGGCATCGCGGTCATCGAGCTGGCACACCAAGGCGTAGCTGGAGTCGGTGGGAATGGCCAGCACGCCGCCTTTTTGCAGCAGCACCACCGCCTGTTTGAGCAGGCGGGGCTGGGGGTTGTCGGGGTGAATTTCAAAGTATTGGGCCATGGCACACATTGTCGTGGACTTGGCCGTGGGTTGCAGGCACAGCGCCCGTTTCAGGTGGGGCGCCGTGCCTGCAGCAAGGCCCACACCGGCAGTACACCGCGTGGCAACGAAGGCGTCTGGCCCAGGGCGTGGCGCGATTCGTGCGGGCTGTGAAAATCGCTGCCCACCGAAGCGGCCCAGCCGCGCTGGCGCGCCACGGCGGCGTACTGCTGCACCTGCGCCGGGCTGTGTGTGCTGGTGCAGACCTCCAGCGCCTGCCCTCCGACTTGGGCAAAAGCATCGAACAAAGCGGCCTCTTGCAGCGCGCTGAGTTTGTAGCGCGCTGGGTGCGCCAGTACGGCCACGCCCCCGGCGGCGCGAATCTGTGCCACCACCGCTGCCACCCCGGCCCAGGCGGGGGGCATGTAGCCGGGTTTGCCGGCGCTCAGGTAGTGGCGAAACACCTCGGCCACGCTCTGGCAGCGTCCGCACTCCACCAGGTAGCGCGCCAGGTGCGTGCGCGAGAGCCGATCGGGATGCCCGGCATGGCGCAGTGCACCGGCATAAGCGCCGGCAATGCCCAAAGCCTGCAACTGCTGGGCCATGGCCTGCGCACGCTGTGGTCGGCTGGTGCGGTGGGCCTGCAGCAACTGCTGCAGCCCTGGGTGCTGGGTGTCCACCCCCAGCCCAACGATGTGGATGGTGTGCCCCGCCCAGCTGGCCGATACCTCCACCCCGCTGACCCAGACCAGTCCCAGTGCCTGGGCGGCCTGGCAGGCTTCATCTTGGCCGGCCAGGGTGTCGTGGTCAGTCAATGCCCACAAGTCGATCCCGGCAGCGTGCGCCTGCTGCGCCAGGGCCGCAGGCGACAAGGTGCCATCGGAGCAGGTGGAGTGGCAGTGCAGGTCGGCGCGTAGGCAATGGGGCAACATGCCCTGAGCATGCCAGCATCGTGCAAAAAATGCCCGCGCACGGCCCATTCTGTCAGCGAGAGGAAAGCAAAGGAGTAAATTCGGCCCCCTTGGTTGCACGCCGCGCGACGCGCGCAGAACGCACCAGAACCAGAAAATAGGAGACAAACAGATGCGTTTACAGAATATTTCAGTCGCCACCAAACTGTGGGGCGTGGTGCTGGGCGGGATGGGGGCCATGCTGGCGCTGGCGGTCTTGCTGCTGGTGTTTTCCGAGCGCATGGACACGGCAACCAGCACGCGCGTGGCAGCGGTGGAGCAACGCCTGGCCCTGTCGGCGCGCTGGAAGGCGTTGACCGAGTTGACGGTGGAGCGGATCGTGATTGGTGCCACCTCCACCGAAGCGGGCTTGATCGAACAAATGGATCGGCTGTCCAAGGACAGCATTGCCCAGATCAGCGTGCTGCAAAAGCAGGTGGTGGCATTGGCCGACTTGCCTGAAGAACGGGCGTTGCTGGAGCAGGTGGGGAACCATCGACGCAAGGCACTGGAGGCCGTAGCCGCTATTGCTGCCGCCCGTGCCCATGGAGATGCACACGAGGCAGAGGTCGTGGCGCGCCAGCAGCTGCGTCCGGTGACCGATGCCTACATCCAGTCGCAGCAGGAGCTGGTGAAATTCCAAGAAAGCTTGCGCGAGCAGGCGCGCGCTCAGGCGGTATCCGAACGCCAGCGCGCCTATTGGGTGGTGGGTGCGGTATCGCTGACGCTGGTGCTGATCGGGGTGGTGCTGGCCGGTTGGGTGGTGCGCTCCATCACCCAGCCCTTGGCGCGGGCCGTGGATCTGGCCGACACGATTGCCGCCGGGGATTTGACCGCCCAGGTGCAGGACGACCGCCGTGACGAGCTGGGGCGCCTGCTGCGCAGCCTGAACACCATGACCGCCAAGTTGCGCGATGTGGTGCGCGAAGTGCGCAGCGGGGTGGACGCGGTCAACAGCGCTGCTGGGGAAATTGCCAGCGGCAACCACGACCTGTCCTCGCGCACCGAGCAGACGGCGGCCAACCTGGAAGAGACCGCCGCCAGCATGGAAGAGCTGACGGCCACCGTCACGCAAAGCGCCGACACCGCACGCCAGGCCAACCAGCTGGCCAGCACGGCAGCGCAAGCGGCCGAGCGCGGTGGCGCTGTGGTCGAGCAGGTGGTGCACAGCATGCACAACATCACGCAATCGAGCCGCAAGATCAGCGACATCATTGGCGTGATCGACGGCATTGCCTTCCAGACCAACATCCTGGCGCTCAATGCCGCGGTGGAAGCGGCCCGCGCCGGTGAGCAGGGCCGAGGTTTTGCCGTGGTGGCCTCTGAGGTGCGCAACCTGGCCGGGCGCAGCGCCGAGGCGGCCAAAGAGATCAAAGGCCTGATCACCACCAGCGTGCAAAACGTCGAAGAAGGCAGCCTGCAGGTGGAGCAGGCCGGGCAGAACATGCAAGACATTGTCAGCAGCGTGCGCCGTGTGAGCGACTTGATTGGCGAGATCACGGCCTCTAGTGGCGAGCAGCGCGACGGCATTGGTCAGGTGAACCAGGCGGTGGCCAATCTGGACCAGATGACGCAGCAAAACGCGGCACTGGTGGAAGAGGCCAGCGCGGCAGCGGCCTCCATGAGCGAACAGGCGCAGCGCCTGGCGCAGGTGGTGTCGGTGTTCAACGTGGGCAGCGATGGCGTGGCACGCCCGGCGGCGCAGATGGCCAGACCGCATTCCAGTAGTGCGGCAACACGTCCACCCCTCTCTACCCCAAAATCTGCAGCTCCGGCCAAGCCTTTGGCCAAGAGCAAGCCAGCACCGGCGGCCCAAAAAGGCGCGTCTTCTTCGAGCAAACCCAGCACGGCGCCCAAACTGTCTGCGCCGCCTGCGGCGGGCGCCGGGACGAATGACGATTGGGAAACTTTCTAAACATCTGGATAAAAAATCCGGTTCGTACCCGGGTCTGCATCATATTCTTATAAAAAAATATATATTTTATGGAAATAGATAAATAAAGTTGAAGGTTTTATTTTTACAGGGAGAGAACAATGAATTTCAATAATTTATCCGTAGGGCGCAAGCTCTGGGTGCTGGTCTTGGGGTTGGTGGTGGCTTTGGTCACCGTCTTGGGAGGGCTGCTGGCCTATCTGCAAAACCTCAATGCGCGCACCACAGAGCACTTCGAGATGACCCAAACCCGGGTGGCGCTGGCCGTGCGCTGGCGTGGCATGGTGGCGCTGGACGCCCAACGTGCCGTCGTGCAGATGGGTACTGTGGACACGTCTTTGGCCGATCGTCTGGAACAACAGTCCAAGGACAACACCCAGGCCATCTCCGAGCTGCAGCAAAAGGTCGAGTCCATGGTGGCCACTCCCGAGGGGCGCGACCTGCTCAAGAGCATCGCTGCCTTGCGTCAGACAGCCCTGGGCACTATCCGGCAGGCCAGCGCACTGCGTAAAAGCGGCGATTTGGAGCACGCTGCTGCCATGGTGAACCAGACTCTGCGTCCGCAGATCGATGCGTACGTGCAAGAGTTGGACAAATTCGTACAGCGCCAAGAAATGCGCCGCGACGAAGTGCACAAAGCCTCGCAGGCACTCACCCAGCAGGCTCTGCTGGTGGGAACGGCAATTGTGGCGTTGGTGGTGCTGCTGGCCTTGTTTTTGTCGGCCTGGCTGGTGCGAACCATCACCCAGCCGCTAGAGCGTGCGGTGGCCGTCACCGATGCGATTGCCGCTGGCGACTTGACCGTACATGTGCACACCGACCGTCGCGATGAGCTGGGGCGCCTGCTGCACAGCCTGGATGGTATGGCCGCTAAGCTGCGCCAGGTGGTGGGCGAGGTGCGCTCGGGCGTGGAATCGGTCTCCTCAGCCGCACACCAAATTGCCAGCGGCAACCACGACCTGTCGGCCCGCACCGAACAGACGGCAGCCAACCTAGAAGAGACGGCCGCCAGCATGGAAGAGCTGACTGCCACCGTCACGCAAAGCGCCGACACCGCACGCCAGGCCAACCAGCTGGCCAGCACCGCCGCCCAGGCGGCCGAGCGCGGTGGCGCAGTGGCTGAGCAGGTGGTGCACAGCATGCAAAACATCACGCAATCGAGCCGCAAGATTGGCGACATCATTGGCGTGATCGATGGCATTGCCTTCCAGACCAACATCCTGGCGCTGAATGCGGCGGTGGAAGCGGCCCGTGCCGGTGAGCAGGGCCGAGGCTTTGCGGTGGTGGCCTCTGAGGTGCGCAGCCTGGCGCAGCGCAGCGCCGAGGCGGCCAAAGAGATCAAAGGCCTGATCACCACCAGTGTGCAAAACGTGGATGAGGGCAGCCAGCAGGTGGAGCAAGCGGGCCAGTGCATGCAGGAAATTGTCTCTAGCGTGCGCCGCGTCAGCGACCTGATTGGCGAGATCACGGCCTCTAGTGGCGAGCAGCGCGACGGCATTGGTCAGGTGAACCAGGCGGTGGCCAATCTGGACCAGATGACGCAGCAAAACGCGGCGCTGGTGGAAGAGGCCAGTGCGGCAGCGGCCTCCATGAGCGAACAGGCGCAGCGCCTGGCGCAGGTGGTGTCGGTGTTCAACGTGGGCAACGATGGTGTGGCGCGCCCGGGGGCGGCCACACTGCGCCCCGGCGCTTCGGAGGCTGCTTCACGTGCCAGCGTGGCTGCGCCCCGGCCCGCTGCGACCAAAGCGGCAGCGGCCAGTGCGTCGGCCAAGCCGCTGGCCAGTAGCAAGCCTGCGCCCAAGGCGCCCCCATCCGCCAAGAGCACGGCTTCTGCACCAGCTGCTGCCGCCGCGCCCAAGTTGGTGGCACCGCCTGCGGCAGGGGCCGAGGACGATTGGGAAACCTTCTGATCAGCCTTCGGCACCTTCGACCAGAAACTGCACCTTGCGCTCGCCGCGCCACTCGTTGATGTCCAGGCGAAAGGCGAGCAGTGCCCAGTTGGGCAGCGGCTCGGTGCGGCCAAACCAGATGCCATCGACCACATCGCCCCGGTGGCGCAGTTGCAGCTTGAGGTGCTTTTCGCCCACCAGGCGCTGCGAGACGATTTCCATGTCCTCGCTGAAGGTGGGCGGCTCAAAGCCCTGACCCCAGACCTGCAAATTCAGCTGCTCCACCGCACGGGCATCGCGAAACTGCGGCTCCAAAGGCCCGTCGGTGTGCAGGCAGCGCGTGAGCGTGGCGGCAGTGAGCCACTCTTGCGCGACTTGGGCAAAGGCCGCTTCAAAGCGCGGCAATTGTTCGGCCCGGATGGTGCAGCCAGCCGCCATGGCGTGACCACCAAAACGCAGCAGCACATCGGGATAGCGCTTGGCCACCAAGTCCAGCGCATCGCGCAGGTGAAAACCGGCAATGGAGCGCCCCGAGCCTTTGAGCTCGTGCGCCTTGCCCTCGGCCTGGCTGGCGGCAAAGACAAAGGTGGGGCGGTGCAGCCGGTCTTTGATGCGCGAGGCGACGATGCCGACCACGCCCTCGTGAAAGCCCTCGTCAAACACCGTGATCGCGGCGGGCGGCGTGCCGTCGCGCGCCAGCAGTTCATCGGCCAGCGCAAAGGCCTGCAGGCGCATATCGCCTTCTAAATCTTGGCGTTGGCGGTTGATGCGATCCAGCGTTTCGGCCAGCTGCAGGGCGTGTGCAAAATCGTCGGACAGCAGGCAGGCAATGCCAATCGTCATGTCGGCCAGACGCCCGGCGGCGTTGATGCGCGGGCCCAGGGCAAAGCCAAAGTCTTGCGTGGTGGCCTGTTGCCAGGTTTTGCCACTGGCCTGGTACAGCGCCCGCATACCTGCGGGCATGTGGCCTTTGCGGATGCGCGCCAGCCCCTGATCGACCAGACGGCGGTTGTTCGTGTCCAGCTTGACCACATCGGCCACCGTGCCCAGGGCCACCAGCGGCAGCAGGGCATCGAGCCGGGGCTGGGGCCGCGCATCGAAGGCGCCGCGCTGGCGCAAGAGCGCGCGCAGCGCCAACAGCACATAGAACATCACGCCCACCCCGGCCATGCTTTTGCTGGCAAAGCGGCAACCGGGCTGGTTGGGGTTGACCATGGCCTCGGGCGTGGGCAGTGCGCTGCCGGGCAGGTGGTGGTCGGTGATCAGCACCTGCAGGCCCAGCTGCTGCGCCGCTTGTACGCCCTCGACGCTGCCGATGCCGTTGTCCACGGTGACCAGCACGTCGTAACCGCGCTCGGCCACGCGCTGGGCAATGGCGGGCGAGAGGCCATAGCCGTCCTGCACGCGGTCGGGCACCTCGTAGCCGACATGCTGCGCGCCCAGCATGCACAGGCCGCGCACGGCCACGGCGCAGGCGGTGGCGCCGTCGCAGTCGTAATCGGCCACGATGCAGATGCGTTTTTGTGCAGCCAGCGCATCGGCCAGCAGCTGGGCGGCGGCGTCGATGCCTTTGAGGTCGGACGGCGGCAGCAGGTGCTGCAAGCCGGTGTCCAGCTCTTGGGGCGATTGCACGCCGCGCGCGGCAAACAGGCGTGCCAGCAAGGGACTGACGCCGCTTTGCAGCAGGGCATCGACCTGGGTGGGGGAAATCTCCCGTTCAATAATTTTCATAGCTGTTCGCGCAGGTCAGATAAGCGTTTAGGGGCAAAAAGTGCCTTAAACCTTTGTAGGAGAGCGGATCGTGCTCTCAAAAAGTGAATGGCCTGGCCCTCGCCGCACAGCGTGAGCTGCACCGCCGCCCCGGCGCGCGCCTGGGCCAGCAGCGCGCTGATGGGGCCATCCTCCGCCGCTTGCCAGGCCTGCTGCCAGGCGCTCCAGTGCTGGCGCAGCGCGGCCTGGCGCAGCGTGTCCACCACGGTGATCTGCGCGGTGCTGGCAGGCAGCTGGTGCGCGCTGGCCAACTGCCCGGCGCCATGCAGCCAAAAGCCGTTGATGGGCGCCAGCCCTTGCGCTTCGCGCGCGTCGTTGAAGGCGTGGTTGTAGAGCAGCATCTGCGCTTCGCTGTGCAGGCGCTGAAACGGCTGGGTTTGCGGCAGCCACAGGCTGGCATCGCGCAGCAGCACGCGATCGAGCGACGCGGTGCGCAGCCCGGCCAGCGGCGCACCGCTGACGCGCCACAGCAGCGGCGCGAGCACCTCCAGCTGCAGGCCGTCCTCGGCCCACCAAGGCGCCAAGATGGCACACAACTGCTGCGCTTGCTCCAGCGTCAGCTGCAGCTGCGCCGGGTCGTCCAGCCGTACCTGGTCGGCCCCGGCATGCAGGTGGCAGGGCGTCAGCCAGGCATGCGGCACATCGGCAGCCGCGCCCACCGCTGCCCAGGCGGGCGCCTGGGGGTCGAGCTGCAGCGCCCGTGCCACCGCACGTTCGTGCGGGGGGATGGGGTGGTCGTACTCGTCTCCATCGCGCTCTTGCTCGTGCAGCAGCGCCAGCAGGGCATCGAGCTGGGGCGTGGCCACGGCCGGGGCGCCTTCTACGGCGGCGTAGGGCAGGATGAGGTGGTGTGGCGCGCGCGCATCCGGTGCGGGCAGCGCAAAGGGCAAAGGCAGAAGGTCGGCAGGCATGGGGCGCGATTGTCGCCAAAGTCGCGCCACGCTGCCCACGCAGGCTTTGCCAGCTCAGCATTGGGGCAGTGTGCGCTGGTGCCACAATGCGCGCGCTATGCAAATACCTTTTGAAATTGCCCTGGGCTGGCGCTACACGCGCGCGGGGCGGGCCACACGGCGCAATGGCTTTATCTCGTTCATCTCGGGCGCCTCCATGCTGGGCATTGCGCTGGGGGTGGCGGCGCTGATCATTGTGCTCAGCGTCATGAACGGCTTTCAAAAAGAGGTGCGCGACCGCATGCTCAGCGTGGTCTCGCACATCGAGATTTTTGCCCCCAACGGCCAGGCCATGCGCGATGTGGGTGCCACCATGGCACAGGCCAAACGCCACCCCGAGGTGATCGGCGCCGCGCCCTTTGTCGCTGCGCAGGCGCTGCTGGCGCGCGGCGATGACATGAAGGGCGTGCTGGTGCGCGGCATCGACCCGGCGCATGAAGGCGAAGTCACCGACCTGGCCGCCACCAACACCGAGGTGCTGCAGCGCCTGCAGCCGGGCAGCTTTGCCGTGGTGCTGGGCGTGGAGCTGGCGCGCAACCTGGGCGTGGCCGAGGGCGACACCGTCACCCTGATTGCCCCCAGCGGGCAAGTGACGCCAGCAGGCGTGGTGCCGCGCATGAAGCAAATGCAGGTGGCGGGCTTGTTTGACTCGGGCCACTACGAGTACGACGCCAACATGGCCATGCTGCACCACCAAGATGCGCAGAAGGTTTTCCGGCTGGAAGGCCCGACGGGCGTGCGTCTCAAGCTACAAGATTTGCACCAAGCCCCGCGCGTGACCCACGAGCTGGCCGCACAGCTGCAAGAGTTTTTGTACCTGCGCGACTGGACGCA
Organism: Comamonas sp.; assembly: GCA_028690035.1. Lineage (GTDB taxonomy): Bacteria > Pseudomonadota > Gammaproteobacteria > Burkholderiales > Burkholderiaceae_C > Comamonas. The sequence continues at coordinate 85,671 of JAQVCA010000007.1, forward strand.
GCAAAACAAAACCTGGTTTGCCGCCGTGCAGGTGGAAAAACGCATGATGTTCATCATCTTGACGCTGATCGTGGCCGTGGCCGCGTTCAATCTGGTTTCTACGCTGGTGATGACGGTGCAGGACAAGCGCTCGGACATCGCCATCCTGCGCACGCTGGGGGCCTCGCCCGCTTCGATCATGGCGGTGTTTGTGGTGCAGGGTGCCATGGTGGGCGTGCTGGGCACGCTGGGCGGACTGGCGCTGGGGCTGCTGGTGGCGTGCAATATCGACGTGATCGTTCCGGCCATTGAAAACGCCCTGGGCGCCAGCTTTTTGCCCAAGGACATTTACCTCATCAGCCGCATGCCCAGCGAGCCGCTGGCCAGCGACATCGTGCCCATTGCCATCATCTCTTTGCTGCTGGCCTTTGCGGCCACCCTCTACCCCAGCTGGCGTGCCAGCCGCGTCAACCCTGCGGAGGCACTGCGCTATGAGTGAAATCGGTCAAGTCGTTCTGCAAGCCCACGGCCTGGGCAAGCGCTTTGAAGATGGCCAGCTCAACGTGCAGGTGCTGCACGATGTCGGCATTGCCGTGCACGCCGGGGAAACGCTGGCGATTGTGGGCGCCAGTGGCTCGGGCAAAAGCACGCTGCTGCACCTGCTCGGCGGCTTGGATGCGCCCAGCACTGGGCGCGTGCAGCTGCTGGGCCAAGATTTGCAGCGCCTGAGCGCGCGCGAGCAAGGCCAGTGGCGCAACCAGCACCTGGGCTTTATCTACCAGTTTCACCACCTGCTGCCCGAATTTACGGCGCTGGAAAACGTGGCCATGCCACTGCTCATCCGCCGCCTGCCGCGCGAGCAGGCGCTGCAACAGGCGGCTGCCATGCTGGCTGCCGTTGGGTTGGCCGAACGCACCGCGCACAAACCGGCGCAGCTCTCAGGCGGCGAGCGCCAGCGCGTGGCCATTGCGCGCGCCCTGGTCACGCAACCGGCGTGCGTGCTGGCCGATGAGCCCACCGGCAACCTCGACCGCAGCACCGCCGATGGTGTGTTTGCCCTGATGCTGGAACTGGCGCGCGCGCACGGCACCGCGTTTGTGCTGGTCACGCACGACGAGAGTCTGGCCGCGCGCTGCGACCGCCAGCTGCGTTTGGTACATGGCAAGTTGGCCAGTTAAGACGGCAGGCGCTGTGCGAAATTGCTACTTTAAAGAGAGCTGCTTGCGCTTTGTACAAGGCCATTTCAGAGTATTTTTTACTGGAAATGAACGGTGAATAAGCGCCGGCAGCTCTGAAATCAGGAGTTCTATGCCCGATTGCTCTGCCCCCTGGGTCGATACCCACTGCCACCTGGATGCGCCGGAGTTCGACGCCGACCGCCTGCAGGTGCGCCAGGCCGCGCGCGCGGCGGGCGTGGGCCATTGCGTGCTGGTGGCGGTGGAACGCAGCCACTGGCAGGCGGTGCGCGATCTGGCGCACGCCACGGGCGACAGCTACGCGCTGGGCATCCACCCGCTGTACACGCCGCAGGCACAAGAAGGCGATATCGACGCCTTGCGCGCGTTGCTTGTGCAGTGGCGCGACGATCCGCAGCTGGTGGCGGTGGGCGAAATAGGTCTGGATTTTTTTGTCCCCGCACTCAAAACCGAAGCGGCCCGTGCGCGCCAGCAGTGGTTTTACACGCAGCAGGTAGCGCTGGCACGGGCGCTGCAGTTGCCCGTCATCGTGCATGTACGCCAAAGCAGCGATGCACTCCTGAAAACCTTGCGTGCTACCCCGGTGGTGGGCGGCATTGCCCACGCGTTCAATGGCAGCTGGCAGCAGGCACAGGCGTTTATCGGCTTGGGCTTCAAGCTGGGTTTTGGTGGCGCCATCACCTACGAGCGCGCACTGAAATTGCGCGACCTGGCGCAGCGCTTGCCGCTGGACAGCCTGGTGCTGGAAACCGATGCGCCCGACATGCCGCCGCAATGGCTCTATCGCACCGCCGCGCAGCGCCAAGACGGACAGCCACAAGGCCGCAACTGCAGCGCGCAGCTGCCGCGCATCGCGCAGCAACTGGCGCAATTGCGCGGCATGGAGCTGGCCGCGTTGGCCCAGGCCACCAGCGCCAACGCCCGTGCGGCCTTGTGTGGCCTGCCTGCGTGGCAGGGGTGAGAAAACGTTCACCATGGGAACCAAAAGGCCCACTTTTTTTCTGAACACGATCTTGTTGCATATGAAAACAGAAAGGATGCACACCATGCGCACTTGGCGTTTCAAACCCTTGCATGCCGCCGTTATGGCGCTGGCCTTGGCTGGAGGAGCCGCTGGCGTTGCGGGGTGGCAGCCTGGGATGCTGCTGCCTGCAGCCAGTGCCCAAGCCCAGGCGCAGCCCCAACCTGCCGCCAATCCGGTATTGGTGCAGGGGTTGCCTGATTTCAGTCCTTTGGTCGATCGCGTCGGCCCGTCGGTGGTGAACATCCGCACCACCGAGAAAATCCGCCGCTCCGGTGGGGCCACGGGCTTTCCGGGTATGGACGAGGACATGCTCGAGTTTTTCCGCCGCTTTGGTCTGCCCGTGCCCAATATGCCGCGCTCGCCGGGGCAGCAGATGCCCGACGAGGGCGAAGGTGAAGAACGCCCCAGCGGCGTGGGCTCGGGCTTCATCTTGAGCAGCGATGGCTACATCATGACCAACGCGCACGTGATCGATGGGGCCAGCGAGGTCATCGTCACGCTGCCCGATCAGCGCGAGTTCAAGGCCAAGGTCGTCGGCGCGGACAAGCGCACCGATGTGGCCGTGGTCAAGATCGAGGCCAAGGGCCTGCCTGCTGTGAAGATTGGCGATGTCTCGCGCCTAAGGGTGGGTGAGTGGGTCATGGCGATTGGCTCGCCCTTTGGGCTGGAGAGCACCGTGACAGCGGGCATCGTCAGCGCCAAGCAGCGCGACACGGGCGACTACCTGCCCTTTATCCAAACCGACGTGGCCATCAACCCGGGCAACTCGGGCGGACCGCTCATCAATATGCGTGGCGAGGTGGTGGGCATCAACAGCCAGATTTATTCGCGCTCGGGCGGCTTCATGGGCATCAGCTTTGCCATCCCGATGGACGAGGCCATCCGCGTGAGCGACCAGCTGCGCGCCACCGGCAAGGTGACGCGCGGGCGCATTGGCGTGCAGATCGGCCCGGTGGACAAGGATGTGGCCGAGTCCATCGGTCTGGGCAAGGCCACCGGCGCGCTGGTGTCGGCGGTGGAGTCCGATTCACCGGCCGCCAAGGCGGGGTTGCAGCCGGGCGATGTGATCGTGCAGTTCGATGGCAAGGCCATCGACAAGGTCTCTGATCTGCCGCGTCTGGTGGGTGGCACCAAGCCTGGCAGCCGCAGCAGCGTGACGGTGTTCCGCCGCGGTAAAGAGCTGCGCCTGCCCATCACCATTGCCGAAGTGCCCAGCGACGATGCCCAGGTGGCGCAGGCCGGTGGTGACAGCAGTGCCAGCCCCAAGGTTCAGGCTCCCAGCCTGGGTCTGGGCGTGGCTGAGCTGACGGCCGCGCAAAAGAAAAGCCTGGGCCTTGACGCCGGGGTGCGCGTGACCGTGGCCGAAGGCCCCGCCGCGCGCGCTGGGTTGCGCGAGGGCGATGTGATTCTGGCCCTGGCCAACAGCGAAGTGGCCAACGTACCCGGTTTTGAGCAGGCGCTGAACTCCATCGACGCGCGCAAGCCTGTGAACGTGCTGGTGCGCCGTGGCGAGTGGGCGCAGTACGTGCTGATTCGCCCGCAGGGCCGGTAAAACAGCCAGCTTGGGTAGAATGCGCCGTTTGCCTGATCAACAGGGTGCGCAGCGGGCGCACCCTTTTTTATCCAGGTGCTACTTTTGTGACTGTTGATGAAGCACATCCGAAATTTTTCCATCATCGCGCACATCGACCACGGTAAGTCGTCGCTGGCCGACCAATTGATCAAGCGCTGTGAGGGGTTGTCCGCCCGTGAAATGGAAGCGCGCGTGCTGGACTCGATGGACATCGAGAAAGAGCGTGGCATCACCATCAAGGCGCAAACCGCCGCGCTGCAGTACACCGCCAAGGATGGCCAGACGTACAACCTCAATCTGATCGACACCCCCGGCCACGTGGACTTTTCCTACGAGGTGAGCCGTTCGCTGTCGGCCTGCGAAGGCGCGCTGCTGGTGGTCGATGCCAGCCAGGGCGTGGAAGCGCAGACCGTGGCCAACTGCTACACCGCGCTGGATCTGGGCGTGGAGGTGATGGCCGTGCTCAACAAGATGGACCTGCCCCAGGCCGATCCAGAGAACGCCAAGGCCGAAATTGAGGATGTGATCGGCATCGATGCCTCCGACGCCATTCCCTGTTCGGCCAAGACCGGTATGGGCATCGACGACATTCTGGAAGCCATCGTGGCCAAGGTGCCTGCGCCCAAAGGCGATCCGGATGGCCCGCCGCGCGCCATGATCATCGACAGCTGGTTCGACAGCTACGTCGGCGTGGTGATGCTGGTGCGCATGGTCGATGGCCAGCTCAAAAAGGGCGAGCGCATCAAGATGATGGCCACCGATGCGGCCTATGAAATCAACCAAATGGGCGTCTTTACCCCCGCCAACGTGCCGCGCGAAGCGCTCAAGGCCGGTGAAGTGGGCTACATCATCTGCGGCATCAAAGAGCTCAAGGCTGCCAAGGTGGGTGACACCATCACGCTGGAGAAAAAGCTGCCCAATAACCTGGGCCCTGCCGACAAGGCGCTGCCCGGCTTCAAGGAGGTTAAGCCGCAGGTGTTTGCCGGTCTGTACCCGACCGAAGCCAGCGAATACGACCAACTGCGCGATGCGCTGGAAAAGCTGCAGCTCAATGATGCGGCGCTGCAGTTTGAGCCCGAGGTGTCGCAGGCGCTGGGCTTTGGTTTCCGTTGTGGCTTTTTGGGCCTGCTGCACATGGAAATCGTGCAAGAGCGCCTGGAGCGCGAGTTCGACCAAGACCTCATCACCACCGCGCCCAGTGTGGTGTACCGCGTGGTCAAGGGCGATGGCGAGGTCATCGACGTGGAAAACCCCGCCAAGATGCCTGAGCCCGGGCGCATCGAAGAGGTGCAAGAGCCCATCGTCACCGTCAGCCTGATGATGCCCCAGGACTACGTCGGCCCGGTGATGACGCTGTGCAACCAAAAGCGCGGCATTCAGATGAATATGCAGTACCACGGCCGCCAAGTGATGCTCACCTATGAGCTGCCGCTGGGCGAGATCGTGCTGGACTTTTTCGACAAGCTCAAATCGGTGTCGCGTGGCTACGCTTCCATGGACTACGAGTTCAAGGAGTACCGCGCGGCCGATGTGGTGAAGGTGGACATTTTGCTCAACGGCGAGAAGGTCGATGCGCTGTCCATCATCGTGCACCGCAGCCAGTCGGCCTACCGGGGCCGCGCCGTGGTGGCCAAGATGCGCGAGATCATCAGCCGCCAGATGTTCGATGTGGCCATCCAGGCGGCCATTGGCGCCAACATCATTGCGCGCGAAACCGTCAAGGCGCTGCGCAAGAACGTGCTGGCCAAGTGCTACGGCGGTGACGTCTCGCGCAAACGCAAGCTGCTGGAAAAGCAAAAGGCCGGTAAAAAACGCATGAAGCAAATCGGCTCGGTCGAGGTGCCCCAGGAAGCCTTCCTGGCCATCTTGCAGGTGGAGGACTGAGCCCATGATGGCTACCATGCCTGCAATCACCGCCGTGCTGTTGGCCGCGTTCTTCGGCTACATCGCCAGCTGGTACCTGGGAATGGTCGAGGGCAACTTTGCCTTGCTCATGTTCCTAGCGACCTTGGTTACGGGCCTGTACTGGGTGGCCGAAAAGCTGTTCTTCTGGCCCCGGCGCCGTCGCGCTGCCGAAAAGCTGCAGCAAGAGGCCGCCGAGCGCGCCGCGCAGTTGCAGCGCCAGGGCATCAGCGGCCACGAGGTGAATGTGCAGGAGGGCCAGCAGCGCATCCTGCGCCAGCCCTGGTGGCTGGACTGGACGGCGGGGCTGTTTCCGGTGCTGTTCGTGGTGTTTGTGCTGCGCTCGTTTTTGTTCGAGCCGTTCAAGATTCCCTCGGGTTCAATGATTCCGACGCTGCTGGTGGGCGACCTGATTCTGGTGAACAAATTCACCTACGGCGTGCGCCTGCCGGTCATCAACAAAAAAATCACCGACGGCAACCCGGTGCAGCGCGGCGATGTGATGGTGTTTCGCTACCCGCCCCAGCCCAGCATGGACTACATCAAGCGCGTGGTGGGCCTGCCTGGCGATCGGGTGGAATACATCGGCAAGCGTCTGCGTATCAATGGCCAGGAGATCGCCACCACCGCGCAGAGCGATTTTTTCGACACCGGCTCCATGCGCTACTTCCAGCAGTTTGAAGAGCAGCTGGGCAGCCAGCCGCACCGCTTGCTCAACACCCAGGGCGCACCCGCCTTTATCCAAGGCGCGACCGACTTTGCCGGGCGCGACCAATGCGTGTACAGCATCGAAGGCGTGCGCTGCACCGTGCCGCCGGGCCACTACTTTGTACTGGGCGACAACCGCGACAACTCGCTCGATTCGCGCTACTGGGGCTTTGTGCCCGACGAGAACATTGTGGGCAAAGCCTTTTTTGTCTGGATGAATTTCGGTAACCTCAAGCGCATCGGCAGTTTCAACTGATTTTTTGCACGCAAGCGAAAGTGTGGTGTCTATGACCTCTGTCCCTTCCCTGACCTCTTTGCGCAGCCGCCAGCGCGGTCTGTCCATGATTTCGGTGGTGCTGCTGGCGGTGGTGGCTGTTGCAGTGATGGCCGTGGGCAGTCAAAGTGTGCCCATGTTTCTGGAGTACCAAGCGGTGCAAAAAGCGGTGAACAAAGCTGCGGGTGAGGCCAGTTCGGTGGCTGGTTTGCGTGCGGCCTTTGATCGCGCGGCGCAGATCGACGACATCCGCACCATCTCGGGCGCCGATCTGGAAGTGGCCAAAGACGGTGACGGCTTTGCCGCCAGCTTCGACTACGAGCGCGAAATCCATCTGGTTGGCCCGGCGTACCTGGTGTACCGCTTCTCGGGCAGCTCGAAAAAATAAACCTTCCACCCACCCCCACCCATCTCAGGTAAGTCTCCAGGTGTCTTTGTCCGTTTTGCAGCAGCGGCTGCAACATACGTTTTCCCAGCCGCAGTTGCTGCAGCAAGCGCTGACGCACCGCAGCTTTTCCCTCGATCACAACGAGCGCCTGGAGTTTCTGGGCGATTCTGTTTTGGGGCTGGCCATTTCCGGTCTGCTCTACGAAAAACTGGGCGATCGCCCCGAGGGCGAACTCTCGCGCGTGCGCTCCAACTTGGTCAAAGAAGGCACGCTGCACCAGATTGCCCTGCAGCTGGGGCTGCCTGCGCTGTTGCGTCTGGGCGACGGCGAAGCGCGCTCGGGCGGTGCGCAGCGCCCCTCCATCCTGGCCGATGCGCTCGAAGCCCTGCTGGGCGCCATCTACTTGGACGCAGGCTTTGAGGCCGCGCGCCAGGTGGTGCTGCGCTTGTTTGCCCAGGTGGACATCAGCCCGCAAATGCAGGCCGCAGCCAAAGACCCCAAAACCGCCTTGCAGGAATGGCTGCAGGGGCGGCGCATGCAGCTGCCCGAATACAGCGTGGAGCGCGTCAGTGGCGCCGCGCACAAACAAACCTTTACCGTGGCCTGCGTTGTGCCGGCGCTGCGCCTGGGCGCCAAAGGCCAAGGCCACAGCCGCCGTGCTGGCGAGCAAGCCGCTGCGGCGGCGATGTTGAAACTTCTGCAGGACAAACACCCATCATGAACCAAGAAAACAAAAAAAACGTAGCTGGTAGCGCCCGCAACATCAAGAATTCAGAGAAAAAATCTGTGAAAAAGTCGGCTACACCAGCGGATACAGCTCCTGTTTCTGAAGCATTCCCCGACGTGACGCCCGCAGGCCAGAGCATGGCCGAGCTGGACGCCATGCTGGCGGCGGCCAAATCCGGCGGCGCCGCACGCCAGACGCAGCAGGGCGGCGCCGATGCTGCGGAGGGCGACGCCGCTGCCGCTGCCGCTGTTGACATCGTTCCAGCGCGCATCTACGCGCCCGAAGAGCAGCGCTGCGGCCTGATTGCGATTGTGGGCAAACCCAACGTGGGCAAGTCCACGCTGATGAACGCGCTGGTGGGGCAAAAAATCTCGATTACCAGCCGCAAGGCGCAAACCACGCGCCACCGCATCACGGGCATTCGCACGCTGGAAGACACGCAGTTTGTCTTTGTCGATACCCCTGGCTTTCAAACCAAGCACAGCACGGCGCTGAACAAATCGCTCAACAAGGCGGTGATGGGCGCCATTGGCGATGTGGACTTGATTTTGTTTGTCGTCGAGGCGGGCAGTTTCACCCTGGCCGATGCCAAGGTGCTGTCGCTGTTCAAGCCCGGCATTCCGGCGCTGCTCATTGCCAACAAGCTCGACCAGGTCCACCGCCGCGCCGAGATTGCGCCCTGGCTGCGCGACATGCAAGAGCGCCACCCGTTTGCCGAGTTTGTGCCCATGACGGCCAAGCGGCGCGACGACATCCAGCGCCTGCTCAAAATCTGCGCACCGTATCTGCCCCAGCAGCCGTGGTTCTATGGCAGCGACGAGCTGACCGACCGCAGCGAAAAATTCCTGGCCGCTGAAACCGTGCGCGAAAAGCTGTTCCGCTTCACGGGCGATGAGCTGCCCTACACCTCCACCGTGGTCATCGACAAGTTCGACGAAGAACCCAGCGCCCAGCATGGCCGCTTTATGCGCGTGGCCGCGACGATTGTGGTGGAACGCGACAGCCACAAAGCCATGGTGATTGGCGCGGGCGGTGAGCGCCTCAAGCGCATCAGCACCGAGGCGCGCCAAGAGCTGGAAAAGCTGCTGGGTGCCAAGGTGTTCTTGGAGGTGTGGGTCAAGGTGCGCTCGGGCTGGGCCGACGACGAGGCACGCGTCAAGTCCTTTGGCTACGAATAAACCGCCGCCCTGCCATGGCCAGTGCCCAGCGGGTCAGCGATGAGCCCGCCTTCATCCTGCACCGCTACGACTGGAGCGAGTCCAGCCTGATTCTGGAAACCTTCACGCGCCACCGAGGGCGCGTGGCGCTGGTGGCCAAGGGCGCAAAAAAGCACACTTCCAACTTTCGGCCTGTGCTGCTGGCGCTGCAGCCGTTGCGCCTGAGTTACACCCTGGCCGGTGACGCGCAGGCCGATATCCACACCCTCAAGGGCGCGGAGTGGGCCGGTGGCCACATCATGCCCATGGGGCGCCAGCTGCTCACTGGGCTGTACCTCAACGAGCTGCTCATGCGCCTGCTGGCGCGCGACGATCCCTACGCCTATTTGTTCGATGTGTATGCCGCCGTCATCAAACTGCTGGCCACCCAGCCCGACGAGGTGATCGAACCGGCCCTGCGCGCCTTTGAGCTGACCTTGTTGCGCGAGCTGGGCCTGCTGCCCAGCTTGGATGAGCAAACCGTGAACCTGCAGCCCCTGCAGGCGCATGCCGCCTACGTGCTGGTGCCCGAAGCGGGCCTGCGCCCGGCCTTGGCCCACGAGCGTGCCCATTTGCCGGGGCAAGATTGGCAGCTGCTGGCGCAAGCCCTGCAGCAGGGCGAACGCGGTTTTGCCCCGCTGCTGCGCGCCTGCGCGCCGGTGGCGGGCGCGCTGAAGCCGCAATTGCGCACCTTGCTGCAATTTCACTGCGGAAGTCCTATGCTGCACACCCGCCAGTTGATGATGGATTTACACACGCTGTCAACTACCCCGCCCTGAAAGGTGGGGCTTGGAGCCGCAAGGCTTCCAGCTAGGTTGACCAGGGAAAGCGGTAACCAATCCGCTACGTTGACAACAGGTCGTTCAGACGCACCAGCAAATGCTTCCTCAGTTTGCTGCTCTGCAAGGCGTTGATCATGCTGGGCCAAGGTAAAAGCCCGAAGGTGGACGCCGCAGCTTGCCAAAGCTGGAGCCGGTTGTGGACATTCCCGAGGGGAGCGGCCTCGCAAGAGGCCCGTCACTAGGCCCGTAAGGGCTGACGGCTGGAAAGACAGCCTGTGCTGCACAGTTTGCAGTTCGAACTCACGGAGTGAAGGTGGCAGTTTTTGTGTTGGACACCCAAGGCCAGGCGCTGATGCCCTGCACCGAAAAGCGCGCGCGGCTGCTGCTGGCGCGTGGCCGGGCGCGGGTGCATCGCTTGGTGCCTATGGTGATCCGACTGGTAGATCGCACAGTGGACACCTGCGCTTTTCAGCCGCTGCGCCTCAAACTCGACCCTGGTAGCAAAACCACGGGTTTAGCCTTGGTACGCGATACCCAAGTCATCGACAGGCAAACCGGTGAAGTGCAAACCGCTGCCGTGGTGCTGAACCTGATGGAGTTAATCCATCGTGGCAAGCAGATCTCCGAGGCATTAACCGCGCGCCGCCATATGCGCCGCCGCCGCAGAAGCCAGCTGCGCCACCGCGCCCCGCGTTTTCTCAATCGCGGCAACAAAAAGTCCGGTTGGTTTGCACCCTCGCTACAACACCGCATAGCCACTTGTATGGCCTGGGTGCTGCGCATCCAGCGCTGGGCGCCAGTCACCGCGCTCAGTAGCGAGCTGGTGCGCTTTGACATGCAAGTGCTGCAAAACCCGGAAATTTCGGGCATCGAATACCAGCAAGGCACCTTGTTCGGCTACGAGCTGCGTGAGTACCTGCTGGAGAAATGGCAGCGTCAATGCGCCTACTGCGATGCCAAAGAGGTGCCGCTGCAAATTGAACACATCCGTCCGAAAGCGCAAGGCGGCAGCAACCGGGTGTCCAACTTGACCTTAGCTTGCGCCTGCTGCAACCAGAAAAAAGCTGCGCGCAGCATCGAAGACTTTCTGGCCAAAGACCAAAAACGTCTGGCCAAAATCCTGGCCGATGCGAAGACACCGCTGACCGATGCCGCAGCCGTCAACGCCACACGCTGGGCGCTGGCCAGCGCGCTGCAAGCCACCAGCTTGCCTGTAGAGCTGGCTTCGGGCGGTCAAACCAAATTCAACCGCTGCACGCGGGGTATTCCGAAAACGCACGCCCTCGACGCTGCTTGCGTTGGCACCCTCCAAGCCATCGAAAACTGGCAACGCCCGACGCTGACCCTCAAGGCCACAGGCCGGGGCAGCTACCAGCGCACAAGGCTCAATAAATTCGGCTTTCCGCGTGGCTACCTGCTGCGCAGCAAGCGCGTCCACGGCTTTGGCACTGGCGACCTGGTGCGCGTTGAGGTGCCAGCAGGCGTGAAAGCGGGAACCTACACCGGACGGGTGGCCATCCGGGCTAGCGGTTCGTTCAATATCCAAAGCTACCAAGACGGCAAGTCTGTCGTGGTGCAAGGCATCCGCCATAAACATTGCCGTGTCATCCAGCGTGCTGATGGTTATGGCTATTTCTTCAACCGGGCCAACAACACACAACGTGAACAGGCAAGGCCCAAAGCTAGGAACGAGCAGCGTTCCGCGCTCTGTCTCCCCGGCATGCATGCCGGGGCTTCACGTGCAACCTGATGACCTCTTCTTCCACCTCTCCCGCGCCTGTGGTGCGCACCGCGCTGTCGGTGAATGTGAACAAAGTGGCCCTGGTGCGCAACACGCGCCATTTGGGTATTCCGTCGGTGGCCCGTGCCGCCCAGCTGTGCCTGGAGGCCGGCGCGCAGGGCATCACCATCCACCCGCGCCCCGATGGGCGCCACATCCGTCGCCAGGATGTCTATGCGCTGGCCGAGTTGCTCAAAGCCTGGCCCGAGGCTGAGTTCAACATCGAGGGCAACCCCACGCAGAACCTGATGGACTTTATCCGCGCGGTGCGCCCGCACCAGGCCACCTTTGTGCCCGACAGCGAAGACCAGTTCACCAGCGACCACGGCTGGAATTTTCCGCAGGACGCCGCGCGCCTGGCACCGCTGGTGGCCGAATGCCGCAGCCTGGGCGTGCGCGTGAGCCTGTTCATGGATCCGGTGCCTGAGCAGATGCAGGCCGTCAAAGACCTGGGCGCGCACCGCATCGAGCTGTACACCGAGCCCTACGCCGCCGCCTGGGATACCTCCGAGCAGGCAGCCCAGCTGCAGCGCTACACCCAGACGGCACAGGCCGCGCTGGCGCTGGGCCTGGGCATCAACGCCGGGCACGACCTCAACCGCGACAACCTTTCCACCTTTGTTGCGGCGGTGCCGGGGCTGCTGGAAGTGTCGATTGGCCACGCCTTCATCGCCGATGCGCTGGAGCTGGGCTACACCGACACGGTGCGCGCCTACCAGCGCTGCATCGACCAGGGCATGCAAGAGCGCAAGCTCCTGCATCCATAAAGCACCTGCGCCATGATCTACGGCATCGGCACCGACATCTGCGATGTGCGCCGCATTCGCGCCAGCCTGGAGCGCCATGGTGCGCGCTTTGCGCAAAAAGTGCTCACCGAGGCCGAGCTGGCCCTCTGGCAGGCGCGCAGTGAACGCTGGCCCGAGCGCGGCGTGCGCTATCTGGCCACGCGCTTTTCTGCCAAAGAGGCCTTTAGCAAGGCCGTGGGGCTGGGCATGGTCATGCCCATGACCTGGCACCACTGCGAAATCACCAACCTGCCCAGCGGCCAGCCGACCATCGTGCTGCACGGGGCCATGCAGCAATGGATGGATGAGCGCCAGCTGCACGCCTGGATCAGCGTCACCGACGAGAGCGACTACGCCGCCAGCTTTTGCGTGGTGGAGCGGCGCGCGCCCTGATGCGCGGCGGCGCGCCAGCGGCAAACTGCCTCAATACACATCGCGCCGGTAGCGGCCTTGTTGCCGCAGCGCGTCCACCTCGGCGCTGCCCAAGATGCTGCGCAGCGCCGTATCCACGCCCTGTGCCATGCCGTGCAGGCTGCCGCACACGTAAATGGCCGCTTCTTGCTGCTGCACCCATTGGCGCAGCAGCGGCGCGTGCTGGTGCAGCAGGTCTTGCACATAGGTGCGCTGTGCGCCGTCGCGCGAAAAAGCCCAGTCCAGGCGCTGCAGATGGCCGCTGGCCAGCCACGCCTGCAACTCAGCGCCATACAGCTGGTCGTGCGCGGCTTGGCGCTCCCCGGCGATGAGCCAGTTGGCATGCACGCCCAGCATTTGGCGTGCGCGCAGGTGGGCGCGCAGGCCCGCCAGACCCGTGCCGTTGCCCAGCAAAATCAAGGGGCGCTGGGCGTTGTCTTCCAGCCGAAAACCACGGTGCGCGCGCAGCAGCAGCGGGATGTTGTCACCCAGTGCCAGCGCGTGCGTCAGCCAGTGCGAGGCGCGCCCAGGCGTGCCATCGCTGCGCTGGGTGTGGCGCACCAGCAGATGCAGGCGACCATCTTCGGGAATCGAGGCGATGGAATAGCTGCGCGGCAGCTGCGGCTCCTGCGGTGGGGCCAGATCGACCAGATCACCCGACTGCCAGCGCTGCGCCTGTGCTTGGGCACTCTGGGCCTGAAATTCCAGGTGGTACACGGCGCCGCCCTGGCTGCCGGGGTTGAGGTGCTGGCGCTCCACCAATGTCCAGGTGCTGGGGGTGGTGGGCAGGGCATTGCTGCCCGGCTGCAGTTGCAGGGCAGTGGCCAGTTGGGCTTGCCAGTCGGCCAGGGCAGTGGCGCTGTCCTGCGCCTGATCGACATCGATGCGCGCGTGCACGGGCTGCGCCTGCTGGGCCTGCAGCCAGGCATCGAGCGCACGGCCAAAACCGCAGAACTGGGCGTACTGGCTGTCGCCCAGCGCCAGCAGGCTGTAGCGCAGTGGCGCCAGCGGCAGGCTCTGGCCCATGCATTGGCGCTGAAACAGCGCGGCGTTGTCGGGCGCGTCGCCCTCGCCATAGGTGCTGGCGATGAAGACGGCGTGCGTGGCCGCCTGCAGCTGCGCAGGCGTGGTGCGGTTGAGCGGTTGCAGCGCCACGGCCCAGCCTGCGGCGTGCAGTTGCTGGGCGCAGTGCTCGGCCAGCGCTTGGGCTTGGCCGGTTTGGCTGGCGTAGGCCACCAGGATGGGGCGGCCCCCGCTGCTGGCCAGCTGCGCGGCCTGCGCAGCGGCTTGCTGGCGCGCGCGGCGTTGTTGGCGGTAGATGGCCGCGCACCACAGCGCGTAGCCCAGCAGCAAGGCGCAGGCCCAGGCCCAGCGCAGCGGGTCGTGGGTGAGCAGTTCAGCCATGGGCAACAGCCGTCGTGTAGCGCAGCCAAGCGCTGCTGCAATGCGTGGCCTGGGTGCTGGCCAGGCGCGCGGCGATGCCGTGCTGCTCGGCAAAGGCCAGGCCATCCTCAGGGCCGAGAACGGTCAGCAGCGTGGCCAGCGCATCGGCATGCATGCATTCGGGGTGCAGCACGCTGACGCTGGCCAGATCGTGCGCAATCGGTTGGCCGCTGCGGGCATCCAGCGTGTGCGAGTGGCTGCGTCCCTGCCAGTGGTGGCGGTGGTACAGGTCGCCCGAAGTGGCAATCGCCATCTCGCGCAGGGCCAGGGCGCTGGGCGCTGGCTCGGGTGCCGCACCAGGGATGGGGGCGATGGCCACGCGCCAAGGCTGGCCACCGGGGCGCTGGCCGCTGGCGCGCAGCTCGCCGCCAATTTCGACCAGGCAGTGGGGCAGGCCCAGCGCATGCAGGCGCTGCAGCACGGCATCGACGGCGTAGCCTTTGGCGATGCCGCTCAAATCCAAGTGCAGGCCGCCGCTTTGGCGCCAGCCGCGCTGTGGGCAATGCTGCAGGCGCTGCCAGCCGCTGCTCTGTAGCGCTTGCTGTATGGCATGGGGGCTGGCGGGGCGCCAGTCGGCGGCTTGCGCGGGGGCATGCGGGCCAAAACCCCAGGCCGCCACCAAGCGGCCCAGGGTGGGATCGAACGCGCCGTGGCCCAGCCGTGCCCAGTGCAGGCCCGCGTGCAGCACGTGGGCCAGATCCTCGGGCAGGGCATGCCAGCTGTCGGCGCTGGCGTGGTTAAAGCGCGAGAGGGCGGAGTCGCGCTCCCAATGGCTCATGTGGCGCACGACTTGTTCCAACTCAGCTTCGATGGCGCTGCGGATGTGTTCGAGCGGCACAAACTCCGGGTTGTCCACGCGCACCTGCCAGTGGGTGCCCATGCTGGTGCCAGCAAGCTGCTGCAGTGTGGCGGGGTCGGCGGCGCGCAGGTGCTGCGCGCTGGCTGGGGCGTAAGACATGCGCTGGGCAAAATTCCGGTGCTTTGCTGCAGAAAAAGGAGCTGCTATCGCTCTATCTGTAACGCTTTTAGGCTTTAATTGGTCTAAAGAATAATAAATACGCACGCTAGCAGCTCTCTTTTTGATACTACTGGGGCACGGGCTTAGGGCAGCACTTCCAGCGTGGCCACGTAGGTCAGGCGCCGTTCCTTGGCCTGGGGCAGGCTGGTCTTGTTGTCCTTGTGGCTGGCTTGCAGCCAATAGGCGCCAGCGGCGGGCCAGGTGATGCTGAAGTTGCCCTGGGCATCGGTGGTGACGTTGATTTCATTGAGGCTGTCGCGGTAGCGCGAGGCGCCCGCGACGATGCTCACTTCTACGTTGGCCGCTGGCTGGCCATCGACCAGCAGGCGCAGCTGGCTGGTTTCCCCGGCGACCAGGTCGTTGAGGTGTTGGCCGTCGGCGGCCAGCAGCTCCATGCCTTGGCCGCTGGCTTGAAGGGCGCTGGGCTTGCCCAGGGTGACAAAGGTTTCGATGCGGCCCACGGACTGGGTCACTTGCAGGTCTTTGGCATCGGCGGGTACGTCGGTGGCGAATTTCTCGGGGCTGCCGCGCCAGCGCTTGGGCTTGCCCTCGGCGTCTTTGTAGCTGGCAAACAGGCCGCTGTTGATGGTGGCAATGCGGTAGGTGCCCGGCTGCTGCAGTTGCAGGTCAAACACATTGCGCAGCTTGCCCTGGTGCGGGTTGTGCGGCTGCAGGGCGCTGCCATCGGGGGCGGTGATCTGCAGGTTTTGCAGGTTCAGCGGCACATGGTTGAAGAAGAACAGGTCGTTGGAGACGGCGGCATCCACGGTGATCCAGTCGGCCTTAGAGAGCACGGTGGCCGAAGGCAGCAGCCAGGCGTTGTGCGCCTGTGCGGGCAAAGTGGCGGCGCAAGCCAGAGCCAAAGCTGCGGTCAGGCGGGGCAGGGTGCGGGGCAAAAAGCGCATGAGAAGACTCCTGAAAAAACGGGGTAACGGTGGTGGCGTGCTCAGGGTTTGAGCTGCAAGGTGATAGCGCCCAGCTCGGTCTTGCCTTGGGCTTGGAGGTTGGTGGCCTGGGTGGCAGGCCAGCTAAAGGGGATGCTCACCAGCTCGCGGCCACCGACTTCGCGCGCCGCTTCCACGACCAGCTTGTAGTCGCCGGGGGGCAAGGCGTTCAAGGGCGATTGGCCTTCGGTGAACTCCAGCTGGTGCTGACCCACGGGGCGCGTGGGGCTGGAGACGCCGTCGATGGGCAGCTGCAGCTCGCGCCCGGTGCGGCGCCACCATTGGCGCATGTCTTTGAGCCACTTGGTGCCTTCCGCGTTTTTGAGCTTGAGGTCGTACCACACGGACAAGGTGCTGGCCACGCTGTGGTCGGCGCGCTCAATCCAGATGGCCACGTAAGGGCGGTGGTACTCCGCCACTTGCAGGCGCGGAATTTCCACGCCCACGCTCAGGCCAGCGGCCAAAGCGGGGGCGCTGAGGGCCAAGGTGGAGGCCGCCGTCAGGGCGGCGGCGCTGTAGCGCAGGTGCAGAGAGGACATAGGGGCTTGCTTTCTGGGTCGGTGTTTGGGGTCAATGTTTTGGGGGTCAATGGATGAACAGCAGCGCCAGCAGCGCGGGCAGCAGCAGGCCCAGGCCCACGATGGGCCAGGCCATGGGGCGGTTTTTGGCGTGCAGGTACAAGATGCCCAGGCCGGTGACGCAAAACACCAGGCAGGCGGCGGCAAACACGTCGATGAACCAGCGCCAGGCGGTGCCGGTGTGGCGGCCTTTGTGCAGGTCGTTGAAGTAGGAGATCCAGCCGCGGTCGGTGTGCTCGTACTCGGCGTGGCCATCGGGCAGGCCAATGCGCAGCCAGGCATCGCCACCGGGGCGCGGCAGCGACAGGTACACCTCGTCGGCAGAGAACTCGGCCTCGCGTGCGCCCAGCGACAGCTGCCAGGTGTCTTCCAGCCAGTAGCGCAGCGCTGGGGGCAGCGGGGCGGTGCTGCCCTCGGCGGGCAGATCGGCCAGCAGCGCAGGCGGCACCTGCGCGTGGCGCTGGGTGACTTGGGGGCGGCCCTCGATGTCAGCGGCGTGGTTGAGGGTGAAGCCGGTCAGGGTGAACAGCAGCATCGCCATCAGGCTGACGGCGGCACTGACCCAGTGCCATTGGTGCAAGGTAGAGAGCCAGCGCGCGCGCGTTGCAGGGGGGGAAGCAGGAGCCGTCATGCCAAAAAATCAGGGGCGCAAAAGCCCAAAAGTCGTGCAAGCCCGCTATCTTAAACATTCTAAATGAGAGTAAATCTTATTTACACAAACTTTACGTAGATGTTTTGGCGGCTGCGCCCGGCTGGGCGGCGCAGGCCTGGATGCCCCTGCCTTACCATGGCGACCCTTGCCCGCCATGGGCGAATTTTGGCCCCAGAGCCCAATGCACCGTATGACTTCTTTGAACCACGCACCCCTGGTGATCGATATTGCCGGTACCTCCCTGACCGAGGTGGATCGCCAGCGCTTGGCCCATCCGCTGGTGGGCGGCATGATCTTGTTTGGCCGCAACTGGCAAGACCGCGCGCAGCTGACGGCCCTGTGTGCCGACATCCATGCCCTGCGCCCCGACTTGCTGATCTGCGTGGACCACGAGGGCGGGCGCGTGCAGCGCTTTCGCAGCGATGGCTTTACCCACCTGCCCCCCATGCGCACCCTGGGTCAGCTGTGGACGCAAGACAGCCCGCAGCGCGCCATGCAGGCAGCGCTGGCCTGCGGCTACGTGCTGGCCGCTGAGCTGCGCGCCTGCGGCGTGGATTTGAGCTTTACCCCGGTGCTGGATTTGGATTGGGGCGAGAGCAGCGTCATTGGCGACCGCAGCTTTGACCGCGACCCCAAGGTTGTCACCAGCTTGGCGCAAAGCCTGATGCACGGCCTGCTGCAGGCGGGCATGGCGCATTGCGGCAAACATTTTCCCGGTCACGGCTTTGTGCAGGCCGACTCGCACGTCGATGTGCCCGTGGATACGCGCAGCCTGCAAGCCATCCTGGCCGAAGATGCCGCGCCCTATCCGTGGCTGGCGTCGGTGCTGGCCTCGGTGATGCCCGCGCACATCATTTACCCGCAGGTCGATAGCCGTCCGGCGGGTTTCAGCCCGCGCTGGCTGCAAGGCATTTTGCGCGCGCAGCTGGGCTTTGAGGGCGTGATCTTCAGCGACGACTTGAGCATGGAGGGCGCGCGTTTTATCGATGGCGCGCAGGTCAGCTACACCGAGGCGGCCTTGGCCGCGCTGCACGCCGGTTGCGACATGGTGCTGCTGTGCAACCAAAGCGTGGGCGATGGTCAGCCGGTGGACGGGCTGATTGCCGGCCTGCAGGCAGCGCGCGATAGCGGCCAGTGGCAGCCGCAAGCGGCCAGCGCGCAGCGCATCGTGCGCCTGCAGCCCGCGCAGCCCGCGCCCGACTGGCAGGCGTTGCAGCAAGACGCTTTTTACCAGCGTGCCCGGGCACTGTTGCCCCAATAAATATGAATAAAAATGGCATCTAGCGCTTGCTGGGTAAGCGTGAGCAGCTATTAAATTTAAAGGATGAAGCCATGTCCAGCGCTTTGAAAGTGGGTATCTTGACGGGCGGCGGTGACTGCCCCGGCCTGAATGCGGTGATCCGCGCCGTGACCAAATCCCTCATCCACCATGGCCAGTGCGAAGTGCTGGGCATTGCCGATGGCTTTGAGGGGCTGATGGGCACGCAGCCGCGCGCGTGCGCGCTGGATTGGGATGGGGTGTCGGGCATCCTGCACCGGGGCGGCACCATTTTGGGCACCAGCAACAGCGCCAACCCGCTCAAGGATGCGGCCACCTTGGCCCAGGTACAGGCCAACGTGCAGGCCTTGGGCCTGGATGTGGTGGTGGCCATTGGCGGCGATGGCACTATGAGTCTGGCGCACGGTGTGGCCCAGGCCACCGGCATCCAGTGTGTGGGCGTGCCCAAGACCATCGACAACGACATCGCCCACTGCGAGCGCAGTTTTGGCTTTGACACCGCCGTGGCCACGGTGGCCGATGCGCTCTACCGCATCGAGAACACCGGCAACAGCCACCACCGCGTGATGATCGTCGAAACCATGGGTCGCCATGCGGGCTGGCTGGCGCTGGAGGCAGGGCTGGCCGGGGCAGCCGACATTGTCCTGCTGCCAGAAATCGATTACGACCTGCAGGCCGTGGCCGCCGTGTGCCGCACGCGCGAGCAGCGCCAGCGCTACACCATCATCTGCATGGGCGAGGGCGCCAAGCCCCAGGGCGGCGCGCAGACGGTGCAGGCGCATGTGGAGGGCAGCCCCGATCCGGTGCGCCTGGGTGGCGCAGGCCATGCGCTGCGCGCGCAGTTGCAGCCCCTGCTGCGCAGCGAGGTCCGTACCACCGTGCTGGGCCATGTGCAGCGCGGTGGCGATCCCACGCCCTACGATCGGGTGCTGGCCTCGCGCTACGGCCACAAGGCGGCGCAGCTGGTGCTGGCCGGACAGTTTGGCCAGATGGTGACGCTGCAGCAGGGACGCATTGGCAGTGTGCCGATTGCCCAGGTGGCCAACACCCAGCGCAAGGTGGCGCTGGACCACGCTTTGCTGGTCATGGCGCGCGACATCGGAATTTGCCTGGGGGTGTAGGCAGCGGCGAAGGCTGCAGCTACATTCGGGGGCAGCACTGTTGCAATGCAGCATTTTTTCTTGTGCGACATGGTTTCGACGAGAGCATCGAAAAGGTTTTTTTATGGACAAGCACTATCTCACCCCCCTGTTTGCCCCGCGCTCCATCATCGTGCTGGCCCAGGCCAAAGAGGCCTCACAGGCCCAAACGGCCTACGCCCAGGCACTGCACGATGTGCTGTGTGCCCAGCGCTTCAGCGGCACACTCACTTTCCTCGACCCGCAATTTACCGGCACCCTGTCCGATCTGGACCAGGTGAAGGCCGACCTGGCCATCATCGCCCTGCCTCAGGACGAGCAGCTCGCTGCCTTGGAGCTGGTGGGCCGTATGGGCTGCCCGACGGCGATGATTTTGTCGCACGGTGTGGAAGCGGCGCACGCGCGCCAGCTGCATCTGGCGGCGGTGCATGCGGGGGTCTATCTGCTGGGCCCCAACTCGCTGGGCATTCAGCGCCCCAGCCTGCAGCTCAATGCGGGGCTGACGGGGCCGTTGGCCAAGGATGGCTCGCTGGCGCTGGTCAGCCAGTCGGGGGCGTTGACGGCCTCGATCCTGGACTGGGCCGCAGGCAATGGGGTGGGGTTCTCGTCGGTGATCTCGCTGGGGCCGCACACCAGCATGGGCCTGCCCGAGGCGCTGGATTTTCTGGCCAACGATGGGCGCACGCAAAGCATCGTGGTCTATATGGAAGGCATCCAGAACGCGCGCAAATTCATGAGCGCGCTGCGTTCGGCTGCCATTGCCAAGCCGGTGGTGGTGCTCAAAGCGGGGCGTAGGCCGGCCAGCTCGGCGGCTGCGCTCACGCACAGCGCCGCCATTGTGGGCAGCGACGATGTGTTCGATGCCGTGCTGCGCCGCGCGGGCGCGGTGCGCGTGCGCTCGTTTGTGGGGCTGTTCTCGGCGGCCAAGTGTCTGGCCTCGCGCTACCGCCCGGCCAACAAGCGCCTGGCCATCATCGCCAACGGTGGTGGCCCGGGGGTGCTGGCCGCCGACTGGGCCAGCGAGATCGATCTGGAGCTGGGGAGCCTGTCGCCCGAGGCTGTGGCCACCTTGGCGCCGCAGCTGCCTGCGCGTGCCTCGCTGACCGATCTGATCGACATCACCGAAGCGGCCCAGCCTGAGCATTACCGCCTGGCCGTAGAGGCGGCGCTGGCCGACCCCTGCATCGGCGGCCTGCTGGTGATGTTCTCGCCGCGCCCTGGGGTGGATGGCGCCGCCGTGGCCGAAGCGGTGGCCGAGATCAAGCGCCGTGCGGCCAAGCCATTGCTCACCTGCTGGATGGGCGATAGTTCGGTCGAAGCGGGGCGCGCTGCGCTGCGCAAGGCGGTGATTCCCACCTTCCGTACCCCCGAGGCAGCTGTGGGTGCATTTGGCAACATTGCCAGCTTCACGCAAAACCAGCAGCTGCTGCAGCAAACGCCGCCGCCGCTGTCGGCCCTGGCCAAGCCCGACATTGCCGGAGCGCGCCTGGTCATCGAAACCGTGCTGGCCGAGCGGCGCAATGTGCTCACCGAGATGGAGAGCAAAACCCTGCTGGCCGCGTTCCACATTCCGGTGACGCGCACGCTGCTGGCGCGCAACGCGCACGAGGCAATGATGATTGCCACGCAGCAGGGCTTTCCGGTGGCGCTGAAGATCGATTCGCCCGATATCGCGCACAAGTCCGACGTAGGCGGTGTGGCGCTGAACCTGCACAACGGCGAGGCCGTGCGCAACGCCTTTAACGACATGATGCAGCGCGTCAAGCGCATCAAGCCCGAGGCGCGCATCAACGGCATCACGGTGCAGAACATGGCGCGCTCACGCCGGGGGCGCGAGATTTGCATTGGCTTGGTCAGTGACGATCCGTTTGGCCCGGTGATCACCTTTGGCGCCGGTGGCACGATGATCGAGTTGATCCAAGACCGTGCCATGGAGCTGCCCCCGCTCAACCAGTTTTTGGCACGGCGGCTGATGGAGCGCTCGCGCGTGTTCGACACCCTGGGCGAATGGCGCGGTGCCTCGCCGGTGAACATGGAAGCGCTGGAGCAGGTGCTGCTGCGCGTCTCTGAGATGGTGTGCGCGCTGCCGCAGCTGCGCGAGATGGACATCAACCCGCTGATCGTCGATGAAACCGGCGCGGTGGCCGTCGATGCGCGCATGGTGGTGGCCGAACAGGGTCATAACCAGCTGGGTCAGGGCAAGTATGGGCACTTGGCCATCTTGCCCTACCCGGCGCGCTACGAGCAGCTGTGGCCGATGCGCGATGGCGGCGAGTACCTGGTGCGCCCTATTCGCCCCGACGATGCGCAGATGCTGCAAAACATGGTCAAAAGCCTGTCGCCGCAAAGCCGCTATTTCCGCTTTGTCTCGCAGCTGGCCGAGTTGCCTCCGGCCATGCTGGCACGCTTTACCCTGATCGACTACGACCGGGAGATGGCGCTGGTTGCCGTGCAGCAAGAGCGCGTGGTCGATGAGGAGGGCGAAATCCACGTCAAAGAGCGCCTGCTGGGTGTGTCGCGCTACGTGACCAACCCCGACCGCAGCACCTGCGAGTTCGCCCTGGTGGTGGCCGACGATATGGCGGGGCAAGGCCTGGGTTCGCGCCTGATGCTCAGCATCATGGAGGTGGCGCGCGACAAGGGGCTGGAGCAGATCGAGGGGCTGGTGCTGTCCAACAACCCCAATATGCTCAAGCTCATGCGCCGCCTGGGTTTTGAGATTCGGCCTTTCCCGGACGATCCAGAGTTCCGTTTGGTCGTGCATCCGCTGTAACTGGCAGGGCGTTGGCGGGCATGGGGGTGGGCACAGGGGCTGCGGCTCCCGCGCCCGCCCCTTTTTTGTGTGCTGGCACGGCCTGCTCACCACGCCAGCGGCGCACCACGCGCTGGAAGATGAGCGCATTGGGGATTTGCACCAGCGCGCCCGCATTGGCTTCGGTCATATCCTGCAGCGAGGTGTAGAGCAGGTTGATATCCACCACCTTGCCCAGGGCGCCGGGTTTTTCGGCGTTGTCCAGCAGCTCGATCGTGTCGCCCACCACAAACGGACGACCCGTAAAGATCAGGAAGGCGCAAAACAGATTGGACAGCACGCTCCAGGCGGCAAAGAACGCCACCGCACCCACCGTGGCAAAGCCGGTAAAGGCCGACCACAGCACCGTGGCCGAGACGCCCAGTCGCTCCAGCACCAGCAGCGCCGCGCCGCTCAGGATGACCCAGCGCACCACCACGTTGATCGGAATGAACAACTCGGGAGGAAACTGGTAGTGCGCGCTGGCGCGGCGGATCAGGCGCCGAAACAGCCGGTGCAGCAGCCACGTGCCCAGCACGATGAGCACGATATGCAGCAGCGGAATCATCACATCCAGCCACTCCTGCAGCCAATCGGGCAAATGGGTATGCCAGGCACGCAGACGTTGCATCGGGGTTGGTGTGGGCATGATCAGAGATGCTCGCGGCGCAGCGCCGGGAACAGGATCACGTCGCGGATGCTGGCGCTGTCGGTCAGCAGCATCAGCAGGCGGTCGATACCGATACCGCAGCCCCCGGTGGGAGGCATGCCGTATTCCAGCGCGCGCACAAAGTCGTGGTCAAAGAACATGGCTTCGTCGTCGCCGCTGTCTTTGGCCTCGACCTGGGCGTGAAAGCGCGCGGCCTGGTCTTCGGCGTCGTTCAGCTCCGAGAAGCCATTGCCAAACTCGCGCCCGGTGATGTACAGCTCAAAACGCTCGGTCACTTCAGGGCGCTGGTCGTTGGCGCGGGCCAGCGGCGAGATTTCGGTGGGGTGCTCCATGATGAACGTGGGGTTCCACAGCTTTTCTTCCACCACTTCTTCAAAGTACAGCACTTGCAGGCTGGCCAAAGAACGGGTGGACAGCTTGTCCTTGTCCTCGTTCATGCCCAGCTTGCGCAGCGCGTTGGTCAGCCACTCGCGGTTGGTGACGTTCTCGCCGGCGTCGGTGTATTTGACGATGGCCTCGGTGATCGTCAGGCGCTCAAAAGGCGCTGCCAAATCCACTGGCTTGCCCGCGTAGGTGCACTCCAGCGTGCCCACGGCCTTCAGGGCGGCGTCGCGCACCAGCTGCTCGGTGTAGTCCATCAGGTCCTGGTAGTTCCAGTACGCTGCGTAGAACTCCATCATGGTGAACTCGGGGTTGTGGCGCACCGAGATGCCTTCGTTGCGGAAGTTGCGGTTGATCTCGAACACGCGCTCAAAGCCACCCACGATCAGGCGCTTCAAGTACAGCTCGGGCGCAATGCGCAGGTACATCTCTTGGTCCAGCGCGTTGTGGTGCGTGACGAAGGGCTTGGCGTTGGCACCACCGGGGATGGGGTGCAGCATGGGGGTTTCCACTTCCAAAAAGCCGTGTTCCACCATGAACTCGCGGATGCCTGCCACGGCCTTGGAGCGGGCCACAAAGCGTGCACGGGCGTCTTCGTTCATCATCAGATCGACGTAGCGCTGGCGAATCTTTTGCTCGGGGTCGGCCATGCCGTGGAACTTGTCGGGCATGGGGCGCAGGCTCTTGGTGAGCAGGCGAATCTTGGTGGCCTTGATCGACAGCTCGCCGGTCTTGGTCTTCATGAGCAGACCTTCGACGGCGATGATGTCGCCCAGGTCCCACTTCTTGAAATCGGCGTACACCTCTTCGCCCACCGCATCGCGCGTGATGTAGGCCTGAATGCGGCCCGTGGCGTCTTGCACGGTGGCAAAGCTGGCCTTGCCCATGACGCGCTTGAGCATCATGCGCCCGCCCACCGACACCTGCAGGCCTTCGGCCTCCAGCGCTTCGCCGTCTTTGGCGGCATGCGCTTCCACCAAGGGCAACGCGCGGTGGCTGGGCTTAAAGTCGTTGGGGAAAGCGGCCACGCCCTGGGCCTGGGCCTGCTCGCGCAGCGCCTTGAGCTTGTCGCGCCGTTCGGCAATGAGTTTGTTCTCGTCGTGCGGCGCAACCGCGTCGGTGGCCTGGGAGGTGGGTAGTTCAGACATGGGGAACAGGGGATGGGGGGATGGGAGGCAGAGCGCCCGCCAGAAAGCGGTAAAAATCCGCGAAAGCCCGGGATTCTAGGTTTTTTGCGCCAAGTGTTGGCCGCCGTGGCCTAATCCTGAGCGTTCAGGCGCGCGCTTGCTACTTTTAAAATAGCTTGTGCCGCTTTATGGTTCTCATTTTTAAGTACAAACAACATCAAAACCGTTGATAGTTCAGCGGTACAAGCTACTGTTTTAGGAATACCCACCATGGCAATGCAAATCCTGCAATTCCTTCTGGAAGTGGCCAGCGGCCTGATCGCCGGCGCCTGCCTGCTGCGCCTGTACATGCAGGCCCAGCGTGTGCCTTTCAGCAACCCCATCGGGCAGCTGGTGTTCGCCCTGTCCGACTGGCTGGTGTTGCCGCTGCGCCGCCTGATTCGCCCCGGTGGCAAGTTCGATCTTTCGTGCCTTTTGGGGGCGGTGCTGGTCGAGCTGGTGCATTACCTGCTGCTGGCGCTGCTCAGTGGCGCTCTGGCCAGCCTGGTGTGGCTGCCGCTGCTGGCGCTGTTTGGCCTGCTGCGCATGGCGCTGACGGGCTGCATCGGCATCCTGATCGTGTACGCCATCCTCTCGTGGGTGCAGCCGCACGCCCCCGTCGCCCACCTGCTGGCGCGCCTGTCCGACCCGCTGCTGCGCCCGCTGCGCAGCGTCATGCCGCTGGTCCGGGGCATCGACCTGTCGCCCCTGATCACCATCATCGCCCTGCAAGTGCTGCAGATGATGCTGACCCATGTGCAGTTCAGCGTGCTGATGGGGAACTGGTAATTTCGCTCTAGCCCTGCTGCGCCATCGCCTCGCCCAAGCGCACAGGCGTGGCTTCTTTCCAGGCGGGATTGAACTGTAGGCCGCCCTGGGGCATGAGCAGCACCACGGTGGAGCCGAGCAGAAAACGCCCCATTTCTTCGCCGCGCTGCAGGTGGATGTGCTGGTCGGTGTAGCTCCACTGGCGCAGCTGGCCCGGGCGTGGCGGGTTGACCACGCCGTGCCAGACGGTGGCCATGCTGCCGACGATGGTGGCGCCCACCAGCACCAGCACGAAGGGGCCGAATTCGCCCTCGAACACGCAGACCACGCGCTCGTTGCGCGCAAACAGGCCGGGCACGCCGCGCGCGGTGGTGGGGTTGACCGAGAACAGGTCGCCGGGCACATGGACCATGCGCAGCAGGCGCCCGGCGCAGGGCATGTGGATGCGGTGGTAGTCGCGCGGGCTGAGGTAGATGGTGGCAAAGTGCCCGTGGGCAAATTGGGCGGCCAAGGTGGCATCGCCGCCGACCAGTGCCTGGGTGCTGTAGTGGTGGCCCTTGGCCTGAAAAATCTGGTCGCCTGCAGCGCCGGTGATGGCGCCCAGCTGGCTGACGGCCCCATCGACGGGGCAGACCCAGTCGGCATCGGCCAGGGGGCGCACGCCGGGGCGCAGGGGGCGGGTGAAAAATTGGTTGAAGGTGGCGTATGCGGCGGGGTCGGCCTCCAGCGCTTCGCTCATGTTGACGTTGTAGCGCTGGATGAACCAGCGAATCACGGCGGTGGTGATGCTGCCGCCTTCCAGGCCAGCAAGTGTGCCCATCAGGCGGGTCAGGGCCTGCTTGGGCAGCAGGTATTGGGGCACAACGGCCAGGCGGTCGGACATAGGCGGGCAGCAGTGTGGAATGTATAAAAAAACGCCCGCAAAGCTAGGCCTGGCGGGCGCTGGAAGCTATAAAAATAATCAGATGATAGCGTCGGTGGGTAGGCGCTGCAGCATGGCCAGACTGCTGGCGATGCGCTCGCGCAGCTCGCGGCGGTCCACGATCATGTCTACGGCGCCTTTTTCTTGCAGGAATTCAGCGCGCTGGAAGCCCTCGGGCAGCTTGACGCGTACGGTGGTTTCAATCACACGTGGGCCCGCGAAGCCAATTAGGGCGTTGGGCTCGGCCATGACGATGTCGCCCACAAAGGCAAAACCGGCCGATACGCCGCCCATGGTGGGGTCGGTCAGCACGCTGATGTAGGGCAGGCCTTTTTGCGCCAGACGGGTGAGCGCGGCATTGGTTTTGGCCATTTGCATCAGCGAAAGCAAGCCTTCTTGCATACGCGCGCCGCCGGTGGCGGTAAAGCACACGAAGGGGACTTTTTGCTCGATGGCGGTGTGCACGCCGCGCGTAAAGCGCTCGCCCACCACAGAGCCCATGCTGCCGCCCATGAAGTCAAATTCAAAGCACGCGGCCACCAGTTCGATGCCTTTGACGGTGCCGCCCATGACGACCAGGGCATCGGTCTCGCCGGTGTTCTCTAGCGCTTCTTTGAGGCGCTCGGGGTATTTGCGGCTGTCTTTGAATTTGAGCGCATCGACGGGGATGACTTCTTGGCCGATTTCATAGCGGCCTTCGCCGTCCATGAAGTGGTTCAGGCGATCGCGTGCGCTGATGCGGTGGTGGTGGCTGCAGGTGGGGCAGACGTTCTGGTTTTTTTGCAGATCGCTCTTGTAGAGTACGGTCTCGCAACTGGGGCATTTGACCCACAAACCTTCAGGAATCTGCTGGTGGCGTTCCTTGGGTTCGGTCGATTGAATTTTGGTGGGTAAGAGTTTTTCCAGCCAGGACATGGCTCCTCCTTCATCTAGCGGAGGCCACGCGCGGGGGGCGGTGGCCGAGGGCTGGCATTATGCGTCCATTGCCTTGCGGATGCCGCGCAGGAAATCGACCGCCAGGGGGATGACTTTTTCGTGGGGCTGGTCTTCCAGCAGCTGGATGATGCGGCTGCCGATGATGACGGCATCGGCCACCTGGGCCACGGTGTGTGCGGTTTGCGCATCGCGAATGCCAAAGCCCACACCCACGGGGATGTGCACATGCTGCTTGATGCGCTCGAGCATGCGTGCCACATCGTCGGTGTCCAGCGCAGCCGAGCCGGTGACGCCCTTGAGCGACACGTAATACACATAGCCACTGGCCACTTGGGCAATTTGCTCCATGCGCGCTTCACTGCTGGTGGGCGCCAGCAGGAAGATCATGTCCATGCCATGGGCTTTGAGGGCGGCGGCAAAGTCCTGGCATTCTTCGGGTGGGTAATCGACCACCAGCATGCCATCCAGACCAGCGGCCGCGGCATCGCGCACAAAGGCGCCCTCGCCATGCTGCAGGTCGTAGTGCTCGACGGGGTTGGCGTAGCCCATCAACACTACGGGGGTGTGCTGGTTTTTCTGGCGGAACTCGCGCACGTAGCCCAGCACTTTGGCCAGATTCACGCCGTTGGCAATGGCGCGTTCGCCCGCTTTTTGGATGATGGGGCCATCGGCCATGGGGTCGGAGAAGGGCACGCCCAACTCGATGATGTCCACGCCTGCCTCGACCATGCCGTGCATCAAGCCAGGGGTGATGGCGGCAAAGGGGTAGCCGGCGGTGACAAACGGAATCAGCGCTTGGCGGCCTTCGGCGCGCAGTTTGTCGAATGTGGCGGTGATACGGCGGCTGCTCATAGTTTGTCGCTTCCTTTGACCTTCAGGCCTCGCATGGAGGGACGGTCGTAAAAATCTTCGCCCGACAGATCGGCCACGGTGCCAATGTCTTTGTCGCCCCGGCCCGAGAGGTTGACCAGGATGGATTGATCGGGGCGCATCGTTTGGGCCAGTTGGATGGCATAGGCCACGGCGTGGCTCGATTCCAGCGCGGGGATGATGCCTTCGGTGCGGCACAGGCGGTGGAAGGCGGCCAGCGCTTGGCTGTCGGTGCAGCCCACGTACTGGGCGCGGCCCAGCTCTTGCAGCCAGGCGTGCTCGGGGCCGACACCGGGGTAATCCAGGCCGGCGCTGATGCTGTGCGTTTCGGTGATCTGGCCGTCTTGGTCTTGCAGGATCAGCGTGCGGTTGCCGTGCAGCACCCCGCGCGTGCCTTTTTGCAGTGAGGCGGCGTGCTTGTCGGTATCCAGCCCTTCGCCAGCCGCTTCTACGCCGATCAGGCGGGTGTTTTCCAGGGGGATGTAGGGGTGGAAGATGCCCATGGCGTTGCTGCCACCGCCCACGCAGGCGACCACGGCATCGGGCTGTTCACCCGCCAGCTGCAGGCTGCGCAGCAGCTCGGGCATTTGTGTCAGGCACTCTTCGCCAATGACGCGCTGGAAGTCGCGCACCATGGCTGGGTAGGGGGCAGGGCCCGCCACGGTGCCGATGATGTAGAAGGTGTTGTCCACATTCGCCACCCAGTCGCGCATGGCTTCGTTGAGCGCATCTTTCAGGGTTTTGCTGCCCGATTCGACAGGCACCACGGTGGCGCCCAGCAGCTTCATGCGAAAGACGTTGGGGCTTTGGCGCTTCACATCCTCGGCACCCATGTACACGATGCATTCCAGCCCGTAGCGCGCGCAGATGGTGGCCGTGGCCACGCCGTGCTGGCCAGCGCCGGTCTCGGCAATGATGCGCGGCTTGCCCATGCGCCGTGCCAGCATGGCCTGGCCGATGACGTTGTTGATCTTGTGCGCACCGGTGTGGTTGAGGTCTTCGCGCTTCAAGAAGATTTGTGCACCGCCGATTTCTGCGCTCAGGCGCTGGGCGTGGTACACGGGGGAGGGGCGGCCCACAAAATGCGCCAGCTCGCGCTGGTATTCGGCCTGAAATTCGGGATCGTTCTGGTAACGGGCCCAGGCGTCGCGCAGCTCTTGGAGGGCAAAGGTCAGGGTTTCGCTGGCAAAACTGCCACCGTAGGGGCCAAAGTGGCCAGCAGCGTCGGGGTAGTGGTAGTCAAACATCAGATGGGGTGCTCAAGGTTCATGTCGGCCGCACGCACGGCGGCGACGAATTGCTGGATTTTGGTGGCATCTTTGATGCCTTTAAGGGTGCTGCCATGGGGCGCGGAGGCTTCCACGCCCGAGCTGACATCAACGGCCAGCGAGCGGCAGCGTGGGCGCAGCAGGCGCACGCCATCGGTCACGTTTGCAGGTGTGAGTCCACCAGACAAAACGAGGTGAGCATCGACGTTTGGAGGAAGCAGTGACCAATTGAATGCCTGGCCTGCGCCACCGTAGCCGTCCACATGGGCGTCCAGCAAGATGGCCTGAGCCTGAGAGTATTGATGTGCGTATTCTACGAGGTCAAAGTTGCGTCCCGCCGCTCCCAGGGGAATGCGCGCTGCACGCACAAAGGGCAGGCGCCCATAGTCGCTGGCCTGCCAGCATTGCTCTGGTGTTTCATCACCATGAAATTGCACGCTAGCGCCCGCCACCAAAGCGCTGGCAGCTATCACTTCCATAGGGGTGGGGTTCACAAACAGCAGCACCGGTGTGACAAAAGGCGGCAGGCGTTTGGCCAGCTGCGCGGCGCGCAGGGCGGTGACGGCGCGCGGGCTGGGGGCATACAGCACAAAGCCGACGGCATCGGCACCGGCGGCGACGGCAGCATCGACATCTTGCTCGCGCGTCAGGCCGCAGATTTTGATGCGGGTGCGTGCTGGTGTGCTGGTGTGGGTTGGGGGGGGAGGCGTGTGAGGGGTCATGTTCATGGCAACCAGGCAAAAGCCGGGGTGCTGCTGGGCAGCCCCCAGTGGGTGTCGTACACCGGGCCGAGAAAATACAGGCCATCGGGGCTGAAGGTGGGGGCGGCGGCATCGCGCGAGCGGGCGTCCAGCACTTGCTGCATCCAGCCGACGGGCTGGCTGCCTTGGCCAATGTAGATCAGGCAGCCCATGATGTTGCGGATCATGTGGTGCAAGAAGGCGCTGCCTTCAAACTCAAAGCGCCAGTAGCCACAGACCATTTCTTGGCGCTCGCGCATGGGCGCAGGGCCCGCCGGGGTGAACTGGATGTCGATGCGGTGCAGGGTTTTGATCGGCGTTTTGGCCTGGCAGCCCGACGCACGAAATGAAGAAAAATCATGCTCGCCCAGCAGTGTTTGTGCGGCCTGGCGCATGGCTTGTAGCTGCAACGGCATGAACACCCAGCCCACACGCCCGGCCTCAACGCTGGGGCGCACGGGCGATTGCAGCAGCACATAGGCATAGCGGCGCGCGGTGGCACTGGCACGGCAGTGGAAGCCGTTGTGGCCATCGGGGACTTCGCGCGCCCAGTGCACCGCGATATCGGGCGGCAAAAAGGTGTTGGTGCCGCGCACCCAGGAGTTGGGCGAGCGTTGCAGTGCGGTGTCAAAATGCACCACCTGCATCAGGCCATGCACACCGGCATCGGTGCGTCCAGCGCAAATGGTGTGGATTTTTTCAGCAGCAAAGCGGCCCAGGGCCGCTTCGAGTTGGTCTTGTACGGTGTTGCCACTGGGCTGGCTTTGCCAGCCTTGGTAGCCACTGCCGTTGTAGCTGACCCCCAGGGCTATGCGCATGGCCGCTCCTGGGGGATGCCGCGATATCGGTGTAAGCACCGTTGGGACATAGGCATTAGTCGAGTTCGCTCAACATTTTTTCGGCACGCACTTTGAGTGTGCCACTGGCTTCGGTCAGCACTTCTTCGATCAGGCTGCGTGCGCCCTCAGAGTCGCCAATAGCGGCAAATTCCTGTGCCAGATCCAGCTTGGTGCCCAGGGCATCGTTGGCCATGGTAGGCGCCGAATCTGCACCGGTATCGGCCATGGCATCGATATCGATATCGATATCGATGTTTGCCCCTGGGGAAGCTTCTGCGCTGGGGAGAGAGAAGTCATTGCTCAAGTCGAGCTGACTCAGACCAAAGTCGTCCTCTGGTGCGGCGGCAGGAGCAGCAGGCGCAGGCGCAGGCGCTGCTGGCGCGGCAGCAGGCAGACTAAAGTCGGTATCCAGCGAGAAATCTAGTCCTTCCAATGAGCTAGGGGCTTCAGGCGCCATGCTTTGCGCTGGCGCACTGGGTTGAACAGGCGCAGGCGTGCTAGCGGGCAGGTCCAGATTCAGATCACCGAAATTGCCCAAATCCAACGGTGCGGAGGTGTCTGTGGTGGGGCTAGGGTCAAGCAGATCCTGCGCAAATTGCGTGTCGATGATCTGCGAGGGCATCTCGCTGTGCGTCTGGGGTGCCAGTATGTCTAGCTGACTATCCAGTGCCGCAATGAGAGGATCTTCTTCAGGTAATTCTGGTTGCTTCACTGCCTTGGCGGGCGCCCCAGCATCCAAGTCCAGATCAAAGTCCAAATCCATTGCAGGTGCTGCGGCGCTGGACGCTGCCAGTGCCTGAGCAAAGCCGGAACTGGGGGCGGGCTCCGACGCTGCGCCAACACTTTCTTCAGCGTAGAACGGATTGTTCGGATCGGTGTTGCGTCCCAGGGTGCGCACCTGTTTCCAATCGTCGCCTTGGCCGTTAGTGAGACGATGAATGGCGCGCGCTACCGACTCCAGCTGGGGCAGCTCTTGGTTTTTGGCGTGGATTTGGGCCAGCTTCAGATGCACTGGCAAGTTACTGGGTGCATTGTGCAGGGCATCACGTAGGATTTTCTGCGCTTCCTCGTCCTTGTTATAGGCCAGGTACACATCGGCCTCGGCAATCGGATCCACATCACCGTTGGCATCGAGTTGGCTGGGTGTATAGGTCATGGTACTGGCGGAGCCATCGTTGCTGGTATCCACCTGCTGGCCTCCGCTGCTGTCAAACAGCGAGTCGGGGGGCAGCTGTGCGCTGTCCAGCGTGGATGCAGTGCCAGCCGCCGCTGCCTTTTGCTTGCGACTGCGCCACACCAGCAAACCGGCCAGTAGCGCCGCTGCGGCACCACCGGCGGGCACCAACGGATTGGAGAGCAAGCTTTCCAAGAAAGAAGGTTCTGGCGGTGGTGGTGGTGGTGGTGGTGGTGGTGGTGCAGGTTTTTTCTTGGGCTGCGGCGTGGGTTTGGGCGCTTCGCTTTCTGCCGTGGGTGCTGCCTGCATGTCGGCTTGGGGTGGGACGAGCGTTGTACTGTTCGGGTCTGCAGGCAAGTTGGTGGTGACAGCCACGCCAGAGGGCGTAGCGTTTGCGGCTGGTTCGGCCGCCGTTGCAGGCACAGCCACTGCCTGGGTTGTGTTGGCATCAACAGTGCCTGTAGCACTTGGTGTACTGTCTGGCGCTTTTTTATTCAACGCATCCAATTCCGCGAGGTTGCGCTGCAGCTCTTGCATGCGCTCATCCTGGGCGCTGGCTTGTTTTTGCTTGGCCAGCTTGTCTTCGGCTTGGGCGCTGATGGCACCCTTGGACAGCGTTAGCTTGTCGGCTGGAGCGGCAGCGGGGCTGTCGTCGGCCACTTGTGCCTGGACTTTGCCAGTGGCTGTGCGATCTGCTGCTTCCAGCTGGGCATCGGCAGTGCGGCTGGCCAGCTTCTGGCGGAAGGCATTGAAGTTACGGCTTTGGGCTGCGATGATTTTGCGCGCTTCTGGGGCGCTGGTGCTTTGTGCCTGTTCTTGGCTAGGTAGTTTGATGACCGTACCGGCGCGGATGCGATTGACATTGCCATCGATAAAGGCATGCGGATTACTCTGCAGCATGGCTACCAGCATTTGATCCAGCGACACGCCGGCCAGTCGGTTGGCACCCGCAATGCGGCCAGCGGTATCGCCTGGGCGCACGGTCACGCTCTCGCCAGCAGGAGTGGAAAGGGACGCTGCGGCGGTTGCAGAAGTTGCTGGTGTCGTAGTACGCGCCCGTGGCTGCGACTGGTAGCTACTTGCGGTTTGCGCTGGTGGACTGACTTGCACGGGGGTGCCCCCGACCTTAGCGTCTTTACGTACTGCACTGGGCGCGGGATCGAGCAGCAGGGTGTAGCTGCGCACCAGATTGCCAGCATTCCAATTGGCCTGCAGGATGATGTCCACAAACGGCTCATTGACCGGGGCGCTGGTGCTGAGCTGAAGCTTGGCCGAGCCATCGGGGCGGCGCTGCAATTTGACTTGCAAAGTACGTGCGGTGTTACCGTATTCCATGCCATGGGCTTGGAAGATGTCCGGGGTAGCCACCATGGTCTCTAGAGAAGACGCCTCCGCCGAGCTGAGCTGAGGCACATCGACCTCGGCGCGCAGCGGTTGCCCCAGATAGGATTGCACGCTGATGGAGCCCAGAGCCAGCGCTGCAGCATCGGTCGAAGTGAGCGCAGCGCACAAATAGGCTGCAGAAGCGAGGGCAGAAAATTTCCAACGGTGCATATCTACGTTCACATCCCGGTTGTGGGCCACCACCAAACAGCGGCCAGTATTTTTGAGGGGCGAGGGCCGCGAGGTGGGCCGTGAGCGCCAGCAGTCAGGCAGAGGGCCATGGCGCAATCCACGCGCGATTATGACGAGGCCCAACCCGCTTAGAAAAGAATACGCCCCCGTGTTTGCAGCCAGTCCGACGAAAAGCAAGGTTTGTTGTCGCCAAAACACAATTTTTGTTGTCAGACGTAAAAAAGGAGACCTCAGGTCTCCTTGTTGCTGGACAGTGCTGCACCCACACGGGCGCTGTACTGTTGTGCCGATCAGGCCTTGAGCAGGATGCGCAGCATGCGGCGCAGCGGCTCTGCAGCACCCCACAGCAGCTGGTCGCCGATTACGAAGGCGGACAGGTACTCGGGGCCCATGTTGAGCTTACGCACGCGGCCCACGCCGACCTGCAGGCCGCCGGTGATGGCGGCAGGTGTCAGCTCCTTGACGGTGAGGGCGCGGTCGTTCTCGACAAACTTCACCCAGGGGTTGCCGCCCTTGATGATGGCTTCGATCTCTTCCAGGGGCAGATCCTTCTTGAGCTTCAAAGTCAAAGCCAGGGAGTGGCAGCGCATGGCGCCGATGCGCACGCACAGACCGTCAACGGGGATGGTGGCTTCGGTGCCGAGGATCTTGTTGACCTCGGCCTGGCCCTTCCACTCTTCCTTGGACTGGCCGTTGGGCAGCTGCACGTCGATCCAGGGAATCAGGCCGCCAGCCAAAGGTGCGCCAAAGAACTCGGTGGGCACGTCTTCGCGGATGGTCTGGGCCACTTTGCGGTCGATGTCCAGGATGGCGGAAGCAGGGGTGGCCAGCTCATCGGCCACGGCGGCGTGTACCACGCCCATGCCCTTGAGCAGTTCGCGCATGTGATTGGCGCCGCCGCCCGATGCCGCCTGGTAGGTCATGGAAGACACCCACTCCACGAGCCCCGCCTTGAACAGGCCGCCCAGGCCCATCAGCAAAATGGAGTTGGTGCAGTTGCCGCCAATCCAGTTCTTGCCGCCAGCGGCCAACTTCTTCTGGATCAGGTCTTCGTTCACCGGGTCGAGCACGATGACGGCGTCGTCCTCCATGCGCAGCGACGAGGCTGCGTCAATCCAGTGGCCATTCCAGCCGGCAGCGCGGATTTTGGGGAACACTTCCTTGGTGTAGTCGCCACCCTGGCAGGTGATGATGATGTCGCACTTGGCCAGCTCGGCAATGTCGTTGGCGTCTTTGAGCTGGGTGTGGACGGTGGCCACCGCCGGGGCTTTGCCGCCAGCGTTGGAGGTGGAGAAGAACACGGACTCAATCAACCCAAAGTCCCCTTCAGCCTGCATGCGGTCCATCAATACGGAACCGACCATGCCGCGCCAGCCCACCAGGCCTACCAATTGCTTGCTCATAAGAAAACGCCTTTTCAAGGTTTGAAGGATTCAAAGTAAAAAAACAGTGCGTTACCGGACTGCCGACCTACCCGGTTCGGCTGTCCGTGGTACGGACAGCCGAACGATTCTAGAGGAAAGCCCCAGGGCTACAGGCTGTAGGGATGGCGGTATGCATCGTCGAATTGACGAAAAAGCGGGGTTGATTTAGTCGTTTCGATTCGCAAGTGCGGCTTGTTCAGCTTTTTGATGGCTTAGAAGGTTTCCCAGTCGTCATCGGCCTGGTGACCGGCGGGTGCCGCAATGCGTGCTGCCGGGGCGGGCGAAGACCGGGGGGCGGATGCAGGCGGCTTGGCGGGTGTGGTGGCAGGCTTGGCAGCGGTGCTAGTGCGTTGGCCCAAGTGCGGTGCGGTGCTTGGGCTGGATGCGGGGCTGGAGATGGGCCGGACTGCTGGCTGTGCTGCGGCGCTGGGGCGGCGCATGGCATTTTCATGGCGACCCAGTTGGAACACGGCCACGGCCTCCACCAATTGCTGGGCTTGCTGGTTCAGGCTGGAGGCAGCGGCGGCAGACTCTTCCACCAGCGCCGCGTTTTGCTGCGTCATCTGGTCGAGTTGGGCCACGGCCTCGCCCACCTGGCCAATGCCCACGGTTTGCTCGCTGGTGGAGGCGCTGATCTCGCGGATCAAATCGGTCACGCGCTGCACTTCTTGCACGATGTGCTGCATGGTGCTGCCGGCGGTATCCACCAAACGGCTGCCCGCGTCCACGGTTTCTACGCTGTTGCCAATCAGGGTTTTGATTTCTTTGGCTGCCTCGGCACTGCGTCCGGCCAGGCTGCGCACCTCGGCGGCCACCACGGCAAAGCCCCGGCCTTGCTCGCCGGCACGTGCTGCCTCCACGGCAGCGTTCAGCGCCAAGATATTGGTCTGAAACGCAATGCCATCAATCACGCCGATGATGTCGGAAATCTTGCGCGAGGCGGCGTTGATCTGCTCCATGGTCTGCACCACCTGCTGCATGACCTCGCCACCTTGCGTGGCCGCTTGGCTGGCGCTGGTGGCCAGCTGCGTGGCCTGGCGCGCGGTGTCGGCGCTGGTTTGCACGGTGCTGGAGATTTCTTCCATGGAAGCGGCGGTTTCTTCCAGATTGCTTGCTTGGGTTTCGGTGCGATGCGACAGGTCGCTGTTGCCCGTGGCGATTTGCTGCGCACCGGTGGCAATGCTGTCGCTGCTCTCGCGCACGGTGCTGACAATGCGGCGCAGCGCCGCCTGCATCTCGTGCATGGCATGCACCACGCTACCGGGTTGGGCCTGTTGGGTGTCGATGTGCGTGCTCAGATCGCCCGAGGCAATCGCATTGGCCGCGTTGGCCACATCGCCGGGCTCACCGCCCAGCTGGCGGGTCAGGCTGCGCGTAATCAGCACCCCCAGGGCCACGCCCGCCAGCACGCCACCCAGGGTCAGCACGATCAGCAGGGTGCGAATGTTGGCGTAAATGGCACTGGTCTCTTCGCTCAAATTCTTGGCGCTGGCGCTTCTGCGCTCCACCAGTTGCGACATCTGGGCGCTGAGTTTGTTGGCTGCCGGAGCCCCTGCGCTGAACAAATGCTGCGTGGCACTGCCCATCTCAGGCAAAGGGTCGTTGGGCAGTTTGGTGGCCATCTCTTTAGCAATCACCTCGTAAGCCGCTAGGGCCTGGACGGTGTCTGCCAGTTGGGTCTTGCCTTCTGGTGTGTGGAAGTAGGCCCCTGCTGCCGCCAGCCCTGCTTTGGAGCGGTCCAGGCGCTGTTGCATATCGTTCAGGTGGCGCGTGCGCTCTTGCTCGGTGGCCACCAGCATGGCACTGCGCACCGAGCGCGTGGCCTCGATCATGTCCATATTGGCCGCCGAAACGTGCTGCGCACCCACCATTTCACGCTCGTACATCAAAGAGGCCGAATCGCTGAGTTCGCTGGTTTTGACAATGCCCAGCACGCCGATGATGGCGCCAATCACGGCGACGGCCAAAAACCCGGCAATGAGCTTGGTGCCCACTTTCATATCTTTCAGAGCGTTCATTTTTTCTCCTGCGGTGTTTAGGGTGTGGATGTTGTGGATGGAACTGGGGCGCAAGCCCTGGGTGTGGAGCGTGAAGACAAGCCCGTTACCACTGCGCGACCATAGCAGGAGATGGTGGGCGCTGTAAAAAAGCGCCGCTCCAGTGACGCAGAGCGGCGCTTGTGGGGCATGGCGGGGTGTAATTACAGCGCCGCCACCACGGCATCGCCCATTTGGGCGGTGCTTACTTTGGTGGTGCCTTCGCTGTAGATGTCGGCGGTGCGCAGGCCCTGGGCCAGCACTTTTTGCACGGCCGCTTCGATGCGCTGGGCAGCGGCTTCGTGGCCCAGGCTAAAGCGCAGCATCATGGCGGCCGACAAGATGGTGGCCAGCGGGTTGGCAATGCCTTGGCCGGCGATGTCGGGGGCGCTGCCGTGGCTGGGTTCGTACAGGCCTTGTTTTTTGTCGTTCAGGCTGGCGCTGGGCAGCATGCCGATCGAGCCGGTGAGCATGGAGGCTTCGTCCGACAGGATGTCGCCAAACATATTGCCGGTGACCACCACGTCAAAGCGCTTGGGCGCACGCACCAGTTGCATGGCGGCGTTGTCCACGTACATGTGGTCCAGTTCCACGTCGGGGTATTGCTTGCCGATTTCGGTCATCACATCCTTCCACAGTTGGAAGGTTTCCAGTACGTTGGCTTTATCGACGCTGGTGACGCGCTTGCTGCGTTTTTGTGCGGCTTGGAAGGCAACGTGGGCGATGCGCTCGATCTCGGGGCGGCTGTAGCGCATGGTGTCAAAGGCTTCTTCGGCGCCGGGGAAGTGGCCGTCTTCGGCGGTGCGACGGCCACGCGGCTGGCCAAAGTAGATGTCGCCGGTCAGCTCGCGGATGATGAGGATGTCCAGGCCCGAGACCAGTTCGGGCTTGAGGCTGGAGGCATTGACCAGCTGCTCGTAGCAAATCGCAGGGCGGAAGTTGGCGAACAGGCCCAGGGCTTTGCGCAGGCCCAGGATGGCTTGCTCGGGGCGCAGCGCGCGCTCCAGGGTGTCGTATTTCCAGTCGCCCACGGCGCCGAACAGGATGGCATCGGCTTCTTGCGCCAGCTTCAGCGTGGCGGGGGGCAGAGGGTGGCCCGCGGCTTCGTAGCCGGCACCGCCGACCGGAGCGGTTTGCATGTGCAGGTCCAGTTGCAGGGCGTTGAGCACCTTGACGGCCTCGGCAACGATTTCAGGGCCGATGCCGTCACCGGGCAGGATGGCGATGTTCATGGTCATGGAGAAGTCCTTGGGAAATGGAAAGAGATAGAAAGAGCTAGGACGCAGAATTTATAAATTTGATAGCTGCTTGCGCTGATTGGATAAGGTTTTCAGAATCAAAGAAAACTGAAAACCTTTTTGCATAATCGCAAGCAGCTATGCTTTTTTATAAGGAGGGGTCAGGCCTGGGCCAGGGTGTGGGCCAGCCAGGGCTTGTTGGCCAGGCGCTGGGCTTCAAAGGCGCGGATTTTGTCGGCATGGCGCAGGGTCAGGCCGATGTCGTCCAGACCGCCCAGCAGGCATTCGCGGCGGAAGGGGTTGACGTCGAAGGGGATTTCCTCGCCCTGGGGGCGCACGATGACCTGGCGCTCCAGATCGATGGTGAGCTGGTAGCCCGGGAAGGCGAACACGTCGTTGAACAGCAGATCGACGGTGCTTTCAGGTAGCACGATGGGCAGCATGCCGTTCTTGAAGCAGTTGTTGAAGAAGATGTCGGCAAAGCTGGGGGCAATTACGCAGCGAAAGCCGTACTGCTCCAGCGCCCAGGGGGCGTGCTCGCGGCTCGACCCGCAGCCAAAGTTTTTGCGCGCCAGCAAGATGGAAGCGCCCTGGTAGCGCGGCTGGTTGAGCACAAAGTCCGGGTTGGGCTTGCGCTGGCTTTCTGGTACGCCCGGCTGGCCGGGCTGATCCAGGTAGCGCCACTCATCGAACAGGTTGGGGCCAAAGCCAGTTTTCTTGATCGATTTGAGAAATTGCTTGGGGATGATGGCGTCGGTATCGACGTTTTCGCGGTCCATGGGTGCGACCAGGCCCTGGTGGATGGTGAATTTTTGCATGACGTGTTCAGGTGATTAGGGGTTGCGTCGGGGTCAGGGTACGGCGCTCAGCGGGCCGCGCGCTCGATGGCGTTGCCAGCTTTTTGCACATCCTGGCCAATGCCCTGGACGGTGTTGCAGGCCGCCAGGGTGAAGGCCAGGCCAAGCAAAAGCACTGTGAAGGAAGGCTTCATGAGGGTTGCTCCGTGTCTCGTTGCATGGGGGCGAAAGTGCGGCGCGCCGGGCCTTCAGGCGAAGCGGCGGATATCCACAAAGTGGCCGTGGATGGCAGCCGCCGCCGCCATGGCCGGGCTGACCAGGTGGGTGCGGCCACCGGCGCCTTGGCGACCTTCAAAGTTGCGGTTGCTGGTGGAGGCGCAGCGCTCGCCGGGCTCCAGGCGGTCGGCGTTCATGGCCAGGCACATGCTGCAGCCGGGTTCGCGCCACTCAAAGCCAGCGGCTGTGAAAATCTCGTGCAGGCCTTCGCGCTCGGCCTGGGCTTTGACCAGGCCCGAACCGGGCACCACCATGGCCACTTTGACGTTGCGCGCCACTTTCTGGCCCAGCTTTTGCACCACGGCGGCCGCGGCGCGCAGGTCTTCGATGCGGCTGTTGGTGCAGCTGCCAATGAAGATTTTGTCCACGCAGATGTCGGTGATGGGCTTGCCCGGCTCCAGCGCCATATAGGTCAGGGCGCGTTCCATGGCGGCGCGCTTGTTGGCATCTTTTTCCTGCTCGGGATCGGGCACGCGGGCATCGGCACCGATGACCATCTCGGGGCTGGTGCCCCAGGTGACTTGCGGCACGATGTCTGCGCCTTGCAGGGTGACGATGGCATCCCACTGCGCGTCCTCGTCCGAGTGCAGCGTCTGCCAGTAGGCCACGGCCTGTTCCCATTCAGCACCGGTGGGCGCCAGGGGGCGGCCTTGCACGTAGGCGATGGTTTTGTCGTCCACCGCCACCAAGCCAGCGCGTGCGCCCGCTTCAATGGCCATGTTGCACACGGTCATGCGCCCTTCGATGGACAGGTCGCGGATGGCTTGGCCGGCAAACTCAATGGTATAGCCCGTGCCGCCTGCCGTGCCGATCTTGCCGATGATGGCCAGCACGATGTCTTTGGCGGTGATGCCGGGGGCGACGCTGCCCTCGACTTTGACCAGCATGTTCTTGGCTTTTTTGGCCAGCAGCGTTTGCGTGGCCATGACGTGTTCGACCTCGCTGGTGCCAATGCCGTGCGCCAGCGCACCAAACGCGCCGTGCGTGCTGGTGTGGCTGTCGCCGCAGACCACGGTCATGCCGGGCAGGGTGGCGCCTTGCTCGGGGCCCATGACGTGCACGATGCCCTGGCCCTTGTCCATGAAGGGGAAGAAGGCAGCCGCGCCAAATTCGGCAATGTTGCTGTTCAGGGTGGTGATTTGCTCTTTGCTGATCGGGTCGGCAATGCCGTCGTAGCCGCGCTCCCAGCCATCGGTGGGGGTGTTGTGGTCGGCGGTGGCCACCACCGAGCTGGTGCGCCACAGCTTGCGCTTGGCCAGACGCAGACCCTCAAAAGCCTGGGGGCTGGTCACTTCATGTACCAAGTGGCGGTCGATGTAGAGGATGGAGGTGCCGTCTTCCTCGGTGTGGATGACGTGTTCATCAAAAATTTTGTCGTACAGGGTGCGTCCCATGGTGCTCTCAAACGATGTGGTGATGGTGGGGGGAAATGTGGCGCAGGATTGCGTGTTTTTGATTTTAGGCAGCGCTGTGCGCAGGCGGTACCCAGCCTTTGCCGAGGTGTTCCACCAGCAAACGCGATGTCACCGGCAGCGCCTCAAAGTCGCGCGCCACCAGGCTGAGCGTGCGCTGTGCCCAGGGGTCGGTCAGCGCCACGCTGCGCAGGCGGCCCACGCCGTGCATCAGCTCAAAGGCGCGGTGCGGGATCAGGCCCACGCCCAGGCCGTTGTCGATCATGCGGCACATGGCGTCCAGGCTGGTGACCTGAATGCGCTGGCGCAGGGCGCTGCCGCTGCGCGCGGCGGCACCGCGCATGGCCAGGCTGATGGAGCTGCCACCGTGCAGGCCGACCACGTCCCAGTCGAGCACCTCTTCAAAGGCGACGGCCACGCGCTCGGTGAGCGGGTGCGCTTCGGGGGCGACCAGCACCAGCCGGTCGGCGCGGTAGGGGCGCGTTTGCAGGCCGTTGGGGTTGGTCTGGCCCATGTGGCAGATGCCGATGTCGGCGGTGCCCTCGTGTACGGCCTGCAGCACATCGGCCGACAGATGTTCCTGCAGGTCGATCTTGATCTGGCTGTGCTCCTTGGCAAAGCTGCCCAGGTCTTCGGGCAGAAACTGCACGATGGCGGAAATGTTGGCGTGCATGCGCACATGGCCGCGCACGCCGTCGGAGTACTCGGACAGCTCGCCTTGCATGCGCTCCAGCCCATACAGCACGTTGCGCGCGTGGTGCAGCAGGCTCTCGCCCGCCGGGGTCAAGGTCACGCCCCGGCTGTGGCGGTAGAGCAGGGGGGTGTCCACGGCGGCTTCCAGGTCGGACAGACGCTTGCTCACGGCCGAGGCTGCGATGTACTCGCGCTCAGCCGCGCGGCCAATGCTGCCCAGCTCGCACACCGCCACAAACAGTTGCAGCGAGGTCAGATCGATGCGGCGGGCAAAGCTGCGTTCAGAATTCTTCATGGCAAGTCCTCTTGAATGACGAAGTATGGGCCTAAAAATTGCATAAAAACTATGCTGACATCGTTAAATTGGATGTCAGTCGGCGTTTTCTGGTAAATCAGCCATCGCCAATCATGCATGCATGTGCAGGCGCTGGCAGCGGCGCTTGCTAAAACCAGCGGCGGGTTTTCGTATGCTTGCCCTTTTCATGCACCAAGAGGAACGACCGCCATGGCCACCATCGCAACCGCCCCCGCACGCGCTTGGACGCGCAGAACCTGTCTGACCTGGGGCTTGGCCCTGGCCGCTCCCCTGGGATTGAGCGCCTGCCTGGGCGGCGGCCCCCAGGCCACGGTGGAGGGTTTTTATGCCGCCGTGGCCCAGGGCGACGTGGACCAGGCCATGACGTGGCTGGCGCTGGAGCAGGTCTCGGCCAACGAGATGATGCTGGTCAAGGGCAAGCTGCAGGTGGCGCTGGCGGTGTCCAAGGAAAAGATCGATGCCAATGGGGGGCTGGGCAGCATCAAGCTGCTGGAGCAAACCGAGCAAGGCGACAACCGCATGCGCGTGCAGGTGCAGGTGACATTCAAGAACGGCAAGACCGACACCGAATACATGGATCTGGTCAAGCAAAAAGACGGCTGGAAGATCAAGCTCTGATGCCTTTGCACCGGCGCACGGCCCTTGCTGCGGTGGTGCTGGCGCCGTGGCTGGTGGGCGATGTTGCCAGCTTCAGTTCGCCCCCGCCGTCCTTGCCCGCAGGCACCCAGGCCGGCGATGTGATTTTTCGCCAGGGCACCGAGGCCGTCAGCCACATGGTGCGCGCGCTCGATCAGGGGGTGTACAGCCATGTGGGCCTGCTGGTGGGGCAACCCGGGGCGTGGCAGGTGGTGCATGCCACACCCGCCGAGCGCCCAGGCCAGCCCGACGCCGTGGTGCTCGATAGCCTGGAGTTTTTTCTGGCCCCGCAGCGCGCACGCGCGTTTGCCGTCGATCGGGTCGATGCCCCTTCCGCGCAGGCGCGCCAGCAGGCGGTGGCCTGGGCGCTGGCCCAGGTGGGGCGCCCGTTTGCGCTGCAGGGCACGGACCACGCTGCCAGCACCGACGATGGCATCTACTGCACCACCCTGGTCTGGCAGGCCTGGCAGCGCAGTGGGTTGGATTGGCAGGTGGCCTTCATTCAGGTGCAGATGCCGCTGCTGGGCGGGCGCTATCTGCTGCCCAGCGCCCTGGCGCAATCGCCGCGCTTGCAGCGGCTGGAATGGGCCGAAGTGCGTTAAGCACCAAAATACATAGCGCTTACCGCTTGTCTATAAGCATTTTTAGATAGTTTTTATGCTGAAAATAACTGTGGATAAGCGGTAGCAGCTCCTTTTTTTTATGTTGTATCGCAGTCCTGTGGACATAAAAAAGCCGCCACGGCGCAGGCCGGGCGGCTGGGGGCAGCGGGTGGTAATGCCCGATCAGCTGAAGAAGCGCTTGAGCTTGTCCGTCCAGCCTTCGCCGCTGGGGGAGTGCTTGGAGCCGCCTTTTTTCAGCGACTCTTCCAGCTCACGCAGCAGCTTGCGCTGGTATTCGGTGAGTTTGACCGGCGTTTCCACCACGATGTGGCAGTACAAATCGCCCGGGTAGCTGGCGCGCACGCCCTTGATGCCCTTGCCGCGCAGGCGGAACTGCTTGCCCGCTTGCGTGCCTTCGGGGATGTCGATGGCAGCCTTGCCCGCCAGGGTGGGCACTTCAATCTCACCGCCCAGCGCGGCGGTGATGAAGCTCACCGGCACCTGGCAGTGCAGATCGTCGCCATCGCGCTCAAAGATGTCGTGCGGCTTGATGCGGATTTCGATGTACAGGTCGCCCGGTGGGCCACCGTTGACGCCGGGCTCGCCATTGCCTGTGGAGCGAATGCGCATGCCGCTGTCGATGCCCGCAGGGATTTTGACTTCCAGCGTTTTGTGGCGCTTGACCTTGCCTTGGCCGTGGCAGCTGGTGCAGGGCTCGGGAATGATCTTGCCCGTGCCCCGGCAGTGCGGGCAGGTTTGCTGCACGCTGAAAAAGCCCTGGCGCATCTGCACCGAGCCCTGGCCACCGCAGGTGGTACAGGTCTTGGGCTGGGTGCCGGGTTTGGCGCCGCTGCCGTGGCAGGTGTCGCAGGTGTCCCAGCTGGGGATGCGGATCTCAGTGGCTTTGCCCTTGGAGGCTTCCTCCAGGGTGATCTCCATCGTGTACGACAGATCGTTGCCCCGGTACATCTGGCGCCCGCCGCGAGCACCGCCGCCGCGTTGGCCGCCGAACATGTCGCCAAAGATGTCGCCAAACGCCTCGGCAAAGCCGCCAAAGCCCTCGGCACCGCCCGGCCCGCCACGCATGTTGGGATCCACCCCGGCGTGGCCGTACTGGTCGTAGGCCGCGCGCTTTTGGCTGTCCGAAAGCATCTCGTAGGCCTCTTTGACCTCCTTGAACTGCTCTTCGGCCTCCTTGGCCTTTTCACCCTGATTGCGGTCGGGGTGGTACTTCATGGCCAGCTTGCGGTAGGCCTTTTTGATTTCGTCGTCGGAGGCCGTCTTGCTGACCCCCAGCACTTCGTAATAGTCGCGTTTCGCCATAAGTGTGCAGCCCATAAAAATGACAAACGCCGCGCCAGACCTTGGCCCGTGTGCAACAGGGCAAAGGGCCGCGCGGCGGACAGCGGTCAGGTCTGCCGCTGCATGGGAGAAAAATTACTTCTTCACTTCCTTGACTTCAGCGTCCACGATGTCGTCATCGTTGGCGCCTGCGGCCTGGCTGGCGCCTTGCTGCGCAGCGCCAGCGCTGGCACCAGCACCTGCGGCAGCAGCTTCCGCCTGGGCTTGGGC
This sequence comes from Comamonas sp., assembly GCA_028690035.1. Classification (GTDB taxonomy): domain Bacteria; phylum Pseudomonadota; class Gammaproteobacteria; order Burkholderiales; family Burkholderiaceae_C; genus Comamonas. The sequence goes on from JAQVCA010000007.1 coordinate 130,551, forward strand.
ATAGACTTTTTCGCCCAGCTTCTGGCTGGCGGTCATCAGGGCCGTGGTCTTGGCTTCGATGGCGTCTTTGTCCTCGCCCTTCAGCGCTTCTTGCAGCTCTTTGATGGCGGATTCAATGGCTTCTTTCTCAGCCGCTTCCAGCTTGTCGCCATGCTCGCCCAGGCTCTTTTGCACGCTGTGTACAGCGGCTTCGCCTTGGTTGCGTGCTTGGATGATTTCCAGCTTTTTCTTGTCTTCGGCGGCGTTCAGTTCGGCGTCCTTGACCATTTGCTGGATTTCTTCTTCCGACAAGCCCGAGTTGGCCTTGATGGTGATCTTGTTTTCTTTGCCGGTGCCCTTGTCCTTGGCGCTGACGTGCAGGATGCCGTTGGCGTCGATGTCGAAGGTCACCTCAATCTGGGGCACGCCACGGGGCGCGGCAGGGATGCCTTCCAGATTGAACTCACCCAGGGCCTTGTTGCCCGAGGCCATTTCGCGCTCGCCTTGGTACACCTTGATGGTCACGGCAGGCTGGTTGTCGTCGGCCGTCGAGAAGGTCTGCGCAAACTTGGTGGGGATGGTGGTGTTCTTGGTGATCATCTTGGTCATGACACCACCCAGGGTTTCGATACCCAGGGACAGCGGGGTCACGTCCAGCAGCAGCACGTCGGAGCGGTCACCGGCCAGCACTTGGCCTTGCACCGCAGCGCCCACGGCCACGGCCTCGTCGGGGTTGACGTCCTTGCGCGGGTCGCGGCCAAAGAACTCCTTGACCTTGTCCTGCACCTTGGGCATGCGGCTCATACCACCGACCAAAATCACGTCTTGGATGTCGGACACGCTCAGACCGGCATCCTTGATGGCGGTGCGGCAGGGCGCAATGGTGCGCTCGATCAGGTCATCGACCAAGCTCTCCAGCTTGGCGCGCGTGAGCTTCAGGTTCAAGTGCTTGGGGCCCGACGCATCGGCCGTGATGTAGGGCAGGTTGATGTCGGTCTGGGTGGAGTTGGACAGCTCGATCTTGGCTTTTTCAGCGGCTTCCTTCAGGCGCTGCAGCGCCAGCACGTCCTTGGACAAGTCCACGCCCTGCTCTTTTTTGAACTCACCAATGATGTAGTCGATGATGCGCTGGTCGAAATCTTCACCACCCAAGAAGGTGTCGCCGTTGGTGGCCAGCACTTCAAATTGCTTTTCGCCATCCACATCGGCAATTTCGATGATGGAGACGTCAAACGTACCGCCACCCAAGTCGTACACGGCAATCTTGCGGTCGCCCTTGCCCACTTTGTCCAGGCCAAAGGCCAGGGCCGCAGCGGTGGGTTCGTTGATGATGCGCTTGACTTCCAGACCCGCGATGCGGCCAGCGTCCTTGGTGGCTTGGCGCTGTGCGTCGTTGAAGTAGGCGGGCACGGTGATCACGGCCTCGGTCACTTCTTCGCCCAGGAAGTCCTCGGCGGTCTTTTTCATCTTGCGCAGCACTTCAGCCGAAATTTGCGGAGGCGCCAGCTTCTGGCCGCGCACTTCCACCCAGGCGTCGCCGTTGTCGGCCTTGACGATTTGGAAGGGGGCCAGATCCAGGTCTTTCTGGACTTCTTTTTCATCGAACTTGCGACCGATCAGGCGCTTGGACGCGAAGATGGTGTTCTTGGGGTTGGTGACGGCCTGGCGTTTGGCCGATGCGCCGACCAGAATCTCCCCGTCTTCCAGGTAGGCAATGATCGAGGGCGTGGTGCGGGCACCTTCGCTGTTTTCGATCACGCGCGTGGTGTTGCCTTCCATGATGGCCACGCAGGAGTTGGTGGTGCCCAGGTCGATACCGATAATTTTTGCCATTTTTTGGGTGCTCCGAAAAAGGAATATGGGTTAAGTTGGCTTGTAACTAAGGTGCAACCCTGGGGTTTCAAGCCATGCTTGCAATAAATCTGTGGGGTGGTTTTGTGGTGGGCTGGACTTATTGCGGTGCAGCTACCGTGACCAAGGCTGGGCGCAGCACACGGTCAAAAATCAGGTAGCCTTTTTGCAGCACACCCACAATGGTGTTGGCCTCTTGCTGGGCAGGCACCACGCTGATGGCCTGGTGGTGGTGGGGGTCGAATTTTTCCCCTGCAGCCGGGTTGATGACCACCACCTTGTTGCGCTCCAGCGCCTGCAGCAGCTGGCGCAGCGTGGCCTCGGAGCCTTCACGCAGTTGCTCGGCAGTGGCGTTTGGGAGCGCCAAAGCGGCATCCAGGCTGTCGCACACGGGCAGCAGACTTTCGGCGAAGCTTTCGATACCAAACTTGCGTGCTTTGCTGACCTCGTCTTCTGCGCGGCGGCGCATGTTTTCTGCATCGGCCTTGGCGCGCAGAAACTGGTCGGCCAGATCGGCGTTTTTGGCCTTGAGATCGGCCAGTTCGGCCTGCAGACGCTGCACTTCATCGGCCATGTGGCCGGACATGGCGGCTTCCAGCTCTTCGGGGCTGGCATCGGCGGGGAGATTGTGAGCGGCTTGGTGGGCAGTCATGGGCGTGTGGTTTGAATGAAAAAGTGAAGGAATGGACTGCAGTGCGCAGTGCCATGCTGAAAAACGTAGCAGCGCAGCTGGGGACAGGGTGCCAGTTTTTCAAGGGTTGCCCTTTAGTCCAGCAACTTGGTGCAATAGCTTCTATAATCGCCGGTTTTGCCTTGCCCCACTGCTACTTTTTGGCGCAGCAGGGGGCTTTACCCACAAGGGAGTTTTCATGCGTCATTACGAAATCATTTTGTTGATCCACCCGGATCAGAGCGAACAAGTTCCAGCCATGCTGGAGCGCTACAAGGGCATGATCACCCAAGGCGGTGGCAAAGTGCATCGCGAAGAAGATTGGGGCCGCCGCCAACTGGCTTACCTGATTAACAAGCTGGCCAAAGCCCACTACGTGTGCCTGAACATTGAAGCCGATCAGACCATCATGCAAGAGCTGGAGCACGCCTTCAAGTTCAACGATGCCGTGTTGCGTCACCTGACTGTGCAGAAGAAGAAAGCCGACACGGCTCCTTCGGCCATGATGAAGACCGTCGAGCGCGAAGAAGCCCGCAAGGCTTCCCAAGCGGTTGAACAAGCTTAAGCGCTTTCATCGCTTTTTCCTGAGCGTTTCCAATTCTTTGGTTCGGGAGTGGAAAACCAGCTGATTCTGAGTGCCTGCATTGCTGAGCTGCCCGCGCTGCGCTACACGCCAGCGGGTCTGCCAGCCCTAGATATGCGGTTGCAACACGAATCGGTGCAACACGAAGCAGGCAATCCGCGCACTGTGCAAGCCAGTCTCAAAGCCGTGGCTTTTGGCCCCTTGGCAGAAAAGCTTGCCCGGCAAGAGCCCGGCAGCTGCTGGCGGTTTGAAGGCTTTTTGGTCTCGCCGCGCAACAGCAAAAGCGTCGTGTTCCACATCCGAGAGATGCAACAAAATTCATTTTCAAAGAGGTCCAGCAATGGCCACGTTTAAAAAATTCAACAAAGACAAGCGCCCCAAGCGCAACACCCAGTCGCTCTTGTTCAAGCGCAAGCGCTTCTGCCGCTTCACCGTCGCTGGCGTCGAAGAAATCGACTACAAAGATGTGGACACCCTGCGCGATTTCATCGCTGAAAACGGCAAGATCATCCCCGCTCGCCTGACTGGTACGCGCGCTATTTACCAGCGCCAGCTGAACACCGCCATCAAGCGCGCCCGTGTTCTGGCTCTGCTGCCCTACACCGACCAGCACAAGATCTAAGGAGTCGCCCTCATGCAAATCATCCTGCTCGAAAAAGTGCTGAACCTGGGTAACCTGGGCGACATCGTCAAGGTGAAAGACGGCTACGCACGCAACTTTCTGATCCCCACTGGCAAAGCACGCCGCGCCACCGAAGCCGCCAAGGCCGAGTTCGAAGCCAAGCGCGCCGAACTGGAAAAGCAAGCCGCTGAAAAGCTGGCTGCTGCCCAAGCCGAAGGCGAAAAGCTGAGCGGTCACACCGTCAAGCTGTCGCAAAAAGCCGGTGTCGATGGCCGCCTGTTTGGCTCCGTCACCAACGCCGACATCGCTGAAGCACTGACCAAAGCTGGCTTCACCGTGGCCAAAGCCCAAGTGCGTATGCCCAACGGCCCCATCAAGACCGTTTCGGCCACCACCGTGGACGTTGCTTTGCACACCGACGTGGTGATCGAAGTGAACGTGGAAGTGGCTGGCGAACAAGCCTAAGCTGCCCGCAGCGCCAAGCGCCCTGTGCGCTTTGCCCCAAAAGCCACCGCAAGGTGGCTTTTGTGTTTCTGGTGCCCCGATTGCCACGCTGCGCCCTGCGCTACGATGCCCGTCTTTGGCTACTCAGCCACCCCTGACCCCGTTCGCCTGCCCCCCGAGAGTGCCCCCATGGAACCTGTCATGCCGCCCCTGGAGCATCCGTTTGATACCGATGCCTCCCACCTTGCCTCCTCCGATCCGTTGGGGGTGGCCGACGTGTTTGCTGGTGCCCTGCCAGAAGACCCCCAGCTGGCGCAGCTGCGCCTGCCGCAGTTTTCGATGGAGGCCGAATCCAGCGTGCTCGGTGGTCTGCTGCTGGACAACAACGCCTGGGATCGGGTGGGTGATTTGCTCAAAGAAGGCGATTTCTACCGCCACGAGCACAAACTGATTTTTGCTGCTGTGGCCAAGCTGGTGAACGACAGCAAGCCCGCCGATGTGATTACCGTCTTCGAGCACCTGCAAAGCCAGGGCAAGGCGCAGGAGGTGGGCGGCATCATGTACCTGAACCAGCTGGCGCAGTACGTGCCCAGCGCCACCAACATCCGCCGCTATGCGGAAATCGTGCGCGAGAAGGCCATCCTGCGCAAACTGCTGACGGTGAGCGACGAAATCGCCACCCAGGCGCAAAACCCGCAAGGCAAGACCGTAGAGCGCATCCTGGACGAGGCCGAGCAGAAAATCTTTGCCATCGGCGAAGAAGGCTCGCGCATGAAGCAGGGCTTTCAGTCCATGGACACGTTGGTGGTGAGCCTGCTCGATCGGGTGCAGGAAATGGCCGACAATCCCATGGATGTGACCGGCGTGCCCACCGGCTTTGCCGATCTGGACCGCATGACCAGCGGCCTGCAGGCGGGCGATCTGGTGGTGCTGGCGGCGCGCCCCTCCATGGGGAAAACCTCGTTTGCCGTGAACATCGCCGAGCACGTGGCCCTGCGCGAGCAGCTGCCGGTGGCCATTTTCTCGATGGAAATGGGCGCGGCCCAGCTGGCGGTGCGTATCGTCGGCTCCATTGGGCGCATCAACCAGGGCAACCTGCGCACCGGCAAGCTGGCCGACGACGAATGGTCGCGCCTGATCGAAACCATTGAAAACCTGCGCCAGGTGTCGCTGCACATCGACGAAACGCCTGGCCTCACCCCTGCCGAGCTGCGCGCCAACGCGCGGCGCCTGGCCCGCCAGTGCGGCAAGCTGGGCCTGATTGTGGTGGACTATTTGCAGCTGATGAGTGGCTCGGGCGGTGGCAGCAGCACCGACAACCGCGCCACCGAGTTGGGCGAAATTTCGCGCGGGTTGAAGATGCTGGCCAAAGAGCTGCAATGCCCGGTGATCGCGCTGTCGCAGCTCAACCGTTCGGTCGAGCAGCGCACCGACAAGCGCCCGATGATGAGCGACCTGCGCGAGTCCGGCGCCATTGAGCAGGATGCTGACATCATCATGTTCATCTACCGCGATGATTACTACAACAAAGACAGCAAAGAGCCCAACGTGGCCGAGGTCATCATCGGCAAGCAGCGCAACGGCCCGACGGGGACGGTGAAGCTGTACTTCCAGAAAAACCAGACGCGCTTCGAGAATCTGGCCATGGGCTCGGACAGCTATTCCAGTTGATCGCGCAGTTCTTGCAGAGAAAGCTAATAAAAAAATAGCTGCTATCGCTTGCCCAGCATGGTTTTCAAGTGTTTTTATTCATGAAAACCAAGCGGAGTAAGCGCCAGCAGCTCTCTTTTTTATAAGTTGCCAATGTAGATCAGCAGCCCCAGCGTACAGGCCCCCAAGACGGCGCAGGCCCAGGCCAGGCGCGTGGCGCCGGTGCGCAGCAGGCCCACGGTGTGGACGATTTGCGCCTGCTGTTCGGCCATTTGCTCGATCAGCGCGGCACTGCTTTGCTGCGCTTGCTCCAGCTGGGCAATGCGCGCTTGCAGCTGGGCAATGTGCTGCAGCGCCAGCTCGCCCGCGTCGGCCGGGCTGTGTGCCGCAGCAGGATCGAGCGCCGCCGCGCCACCAGGTGCTGCCGATACAGGTGGGGTGGATTTTTTCATCAGGCCTTTGGCGGCCTTGATGACGTCCGGTGCGGCCTGGATGACATCGCTCCAGGGCACCAGCTTGAGGGCAGTGACCCAGCTGATGGCCATGGCTTACAGCACCTCGCTGGCAAAGTCGGCCAGACGCGAGCGCTCGCCGCGCGCCAGCTGGATGTGGCCACCGTGCTGCCAGCCCTTGAAGCGATCGACCACGTAGGTCAGGCCCGAGCTCCCCTCGGTCAGGTACGGCGTATCGATCTGCGCCAGGTTGCCCATGCAAATGATCTTGGTGCCCGGGCCCGCGCGCGTGATGAGCGTTTTCATCTGCTTGGGCGTGAGGTTTTGCGCCTCGTCGATGATGACAAACTTGTTCAGGAAGGTGCGCCCGCGCATGAAATTCAGGCTCTTGATCTTGATGCGGCTGCGGATCAGCTCGTTGGTGGCCGAACGCCCCCACTCGTGCGGGTTGCCGCCTTCGCCCTTGGCCAGAAATTCGAGGTTGTCGTCCAGCGCGCCCATCCAGGGGCCCATTTTTTCTTCTTCGGTGCCGGGCAGAAAGCCGATGTCCTCGCCCACACTGACGGTGGCGCGCGTCATGATGATTTCGCTGTAGCGGCGCGCATCGAGCACCTGGGTCAGGCCCGCGGCCAGGGCCAGCAGCGTTTTACCCGTACCAGCTTGACCGGTGAGGGTGACCACGTCCACCTCGGGGTCCATGAGCAGATTGAGGGCAAAATTCTGCTCGCGGTTGCGCGCGGTCACGCCCCAGACGTTGTGCTTGGCGCTGGTGTGGTCGCGCAGCACTTCCAGCACCACGGTGTCGCCGCGCAGCTCCACCACGCGGGTGTACAGGCTGGGCTCGCCCGGCGCCTCAAAATAGACGAACTGGTTGATGAGCATCTGCGCCGTCAGTGCGCCGCGCAGGCTGTAGAAGCTGCTGCCACCTTCTTGCCAGCTGCGCACGTCCTTGGCCTTGCGCCAGACATCGGCGGGCAGGGCCAGGGCGCCGGTGTAGAGCAGGTCGTCGTCGTCGAGCACTTTGTCGTTGCGGTAGTCCTCGGCAGGCAGGCCCAGGGCACGTGCCTTGACGCGCATGTTGATGTCCTTGGACACCAGGATGACTTCGCGCCCGAGGGTTTCCTGCGCGCGCAGCGCCTGCACCACGCCCAGGATCTGGTTGTCTGCTTTGCCTTGGGGCAGGTTGATGGGGAGGGTGTAGGGCAGAGGGGCGGTCTGGAAGAACAGCTGGCCCGTGGAGCCTTTGTTGCCGCTGGCGTCCAATTTCAGGCCCGCAGCCAGGTCGGTGTCTTTTTGCGCCTCAACCAGGGTGTCCAGCGTGCGGCTGACCTGGCGGCCATTGCGCGCCACTTCGGTGCTGCCGCGTTTGTGGCTGTCCAGCTCTTCCAGCACCATCAGCGGCAGGAAAACGTCGTGCTCCTGAAAGCGGAACACGCAGCTGGGGTCGTGCAGCAGCACGTTGGTGTCCAGTACAAACAAGCAGCGGTTTTCGCCGCGCTTGCTGCGCTTGTGGGGCAAGCGCGGGGCAGCGACAGCTTGGGCCGTTGCAGGCACAGCCGGAGTGGCCCGACGGGGCGTTTTTGCAGGGGCCGATTTGGTCGTGGATTTGGTTGTAGCAAGCCCTGGGCTGGCTGTTGGCGTGGCGGCAGGGGGCGCTGGTGCGGCTGGGGCAGGCTGTTTGCGCAGCTGCGCCAGGTTGTGCGCCGCCGCAGTGGTGGCCGCACTGGCGGTGCTGGGTGCAGCAGCAACGAGCGCAGGCGTTGCTGGCATGGCAGAAACCGGGCCGGCGAGCGCTTGGGCAGTGTCTGGAGCCGGCGCTGCTGCCGCTTTGCTGCGGGTCTTTTTGGCGGGCGTGGCGGCGGTGGGTAGGCCCTCGGTGTTCAAACGAGCGGCGCGGCTGGTGGGGGCGGGGGGCAGAGGCATGGTCGATCACCTGTCATGCAAAAAGACACAGCCGCCGAGTGTGAACCCGGCGGCTGTGTCAATTGGTTGGTCGTTGGACCCTGGACGCAAAGCGCGGGGCAGATGGCCCATTATGCAGCGCTTAGGTGGCGCTGCCGCGTGCGTTCGATGTTGCGGCGTGGTTTCAGGCCGCCACAGCCTGCTTGGCGCTGGCCTTGAGTGCTTTCACGGCCTTGAGCACTTCATCGACGTGGCCCGGTACTTTCAGGCCGCGCCATTCCTGCACCAAGATGCCATCGGCATTGATCAAGAAGGTGGAGCGTTCAATGCCCTTGACCTTTTTGCCATACATAATTTTGTTTTTCACGACGCCGAACATATGGCACATTTTTTCTTCGGTGTCGGCGATGAGTTCAAAGGGCAGCTCCAGCTTTTCTTTGAAGTCATCGTGCGATTTCATGTTGTCGCGCGAAACGCCAAACACCACCGCCCCGGCTTTTTCAAAATCCTTGAATTTGTCGCGAAACTGCATAGCTTCGGTGGTGCAGCCCGGGGTGTTGTCCTTGGGATAGAAGTACAGAATCAAGGTTTGACCGTTGTGCGAAGTGTTGGTGACCTTCACTCCGCTGGTCGCGTTGGCCTCAAATTCAGGAAGGGGTTTGTTGACAACGATTGCCATGCGCCTATCTCTCGGTTGTAGCTTTTAAAAACCGAGGGGCTAAGCTGCACATATGATTGTTTTTGTAAATGCAAGCTGTGGACGCCCCCCGACCGCAACCTGCGATTGTACTCGGAAAACCAAGTTTTGATAAAGGGCGGTTCCGATACTACTCCAAAACCAGGGCTGCCAACACATTACGGCCTTCCATCGCCAAAACGTTGTACGTGCGCAGTGCGGCGGGCGTGTCCATGGTCTCCATGCCGATGCGCTGCTGCATCAGCGGGCGCAGCCAGCTGGGGTGGACAAAGCGCTGGCGATTGCCGCTGCCCAGCAGTAGCACCTCGATGGCGCGCTGGGTGCGTTGCTCAATATCGGCGCAGACTTGGGCCAGCGCCTCGAAATGTTCGGCCTGCACATCTTCGAACCGGGCGCATGCCCAGGGCTGCAACAGGCCGCTGGAGCCCACCAGCAGGCTGCTGCGCTGTTCCTGGCGGTTCACGCTCAGCCAACCCGGGCCGTAGCCGGTAATGATTTGCACATCGTCTGCGCGGTCGGCCTGAAATTTCATGGGGAGTCCTTCCTAGGGTGGGCATATGGGTCAGCCCGATGTTGCACGCAGGCGCACAGGCCTGGAACTGTGGTCAAATTGTAGGTTTCACCGGAGTACGGGGTGTGCTCTGGCGCTGTTTTTGTCTGCGGGGTGCATGGGGTTATGAAAGCCATCAACAAATCGGCCAAATTGGCCAATGTCTGTTACGACATCCGTGGGCCCATCATGGATGCGGCCAAACAAATGGAAGAGGATGGTCACAAGATCATCAAGCTCAACATTGGCAATCTGGCGGTGTTTGGCTTTGATGCCCCCGAAGAAGTGCAGCAGGACATGATCCGCAATCTGCCCAATTCGGCCGGTTACTCGGACAGCAAAGGTATTTTTGCGGCGCGCAAGGCCGTGATGCACGAAACGCAGAAGCAGGGCGTCAAAGGCGTCACGCTGGACGATATCTATCTGGGCAATGGCGCTTCCGAGTTGATCAGCATGGCCACCAACGCGCTGCTGGACAACGGCGATGAGCTGCTGCTGCCCGCGCCCGACTATCCGTTGTGGACGGCGGCCACCAGCCTCTCGGGCGGCACGCCGGTGCATTACCTGTGCGATGAGGCCAATGGCTGGATGCCCAGCTTGGCCGATATCCGCAGCAAAGTCACGCACCGCACCAAAGGCATTGTCGTCATCAACCCCAACAACCCCACCGGCGCGCTGTATTCCAAAGAATTGCTGCTGGGTATCGTCGACATCGCGCGCGAGCACGGTCTGGTGATTTTTGCCGACGAGGTGTACGACAAGGTGCTCTACGACGGCGCGGTGCACACGCCGCTGGCCAGTCTGTCCACCGATGTGCTGACGCTGACATTCAACTCGCTGTCCAAAGCCTACCGCTCGTGCGGCTACCGTGCGGGCTGGATGGTGGTGTCGGGCGACAAGAAATCGGCCAAGGACTACATCGAAGGGCTGAACATGCTCTCCAACATGCGCCTGTGCGCCAACGTGCCCGGCCAGTGGGCGGTGCAGACGGCGCTGGGCGGCTACCAGTCCATCAACGATCTGGTCTGCGAAGGCGGTCGCCTGCGCAAGCAGCGCGATTTGGCTTATGAGCTGATCAACGCCATTCCCGGGGTCTCGTGCGTCAAACCGCAGGGCGCGCTGTACATGTTCCCGCGCCTGGACCCCGAGATTTATCCCATCCAGGACGATCAGGAGTTCTTCCTGGAAGTGCTGCAAGAAACCAAGGTCATGCTGGTGCAGGGTACAGGTTTTAACTGGCCCAACCCGGATCACTTTCGCATTGTGTTCCTGCCGCATGAAGCCGATCTGCGCGAGGCCATCCACCGCCTGGCCGAGTTCCTGGCCCAGTACCGCCAGCGCCGGGGCACGGACAAGCTGCTGCACAAGCCCGCTAAAAAAGCCAAAGCTGAGGTGCAAATTGAATAGCTGCTCGCGCTTGCTGGATAAGCGGTTGAGTCAATTTTTATATAAATTTTTATAGTTTGGAACCATCATGAAACCCATCCAAGTAGGCCTTCTGGGCATTGGCACCGTCGGTAGCGGCACCTTCGCCGTTTTGCAACGCAACCAGCAAGAGATTGCACGTCGTGCAGGGCGTGGCATTGAAATTGCCATGGTGGCCGATCTGGACGTGGAGCGTGCCCGTGCCATCGTGGGCGACCAAGCCCAAGTGGTGAACGACGCGCGCGCGGTGATTGCCAACCCCGATATCGACGTGGTGGTCGAGTTGATTGGCGGCTATGGCATTGCCAAGGCACTGGTGCTCGAAGCCATTGCTGCAGGCAAGCATGTGGTCACTGCCAACAAGGCGCTGCTGGCCGTGCACGGCACGGAAATTTTCCAAGCTGCGCACGAAAAAGGCGTGGTCGTGGCGTTTGAAGCGGCGGTGGCCGGTGGCATCCCGATCATCAAGGCGCTGCGCGAAGGCCTGACCGCCAACCAGATTCAGTGGGTGGCCGGCATCATCAACGGCACGACCAACTTCATCCTCTCTGAAATGCGCGACAAGGGTTTGGACTTTGACGTGGTGCTCAAAGAAGCGCAGCGCCTGGGGTATGCCGAAGCCGACCCGACCTTCGACATCGAAGGCGTGGACGCCGCCCATAAGGCCACCATCCTGAGCGCCATTGCCTTTGGCATTCCGGTGCAATTCGACAAGGCTTACGTGGAAGGCATCACCAAGCTGGCCGCTGCCGACATCAAGTATGCCGAGCAACTGGGCTACCGCATCAAGCTGCTGGGCATCACCAAGCGCACCGACAAGGGCGTGGAGCTGCGCGTACACCCCGCGCTGGTGCCCGCCAAGCGCCTGATTGCCAATGTGGAAGGTGCCATGAACGCCGTGGTGGTCAACAGCGACGCCGTGGGCACCACGCTGTACTACGGCAAGGGCGCAGGCTCTGAGCCCACCGCCAGCGCTGTGATTGCCGACTTGGTGGACATTGCGCGCCAGCTGGATGCCGATCCGTCGCACCGCGTGCCGCCTTTGGCCTTCCAAAGCCACACCCTGGTGGCTGCGGCCGATGCGCTGCCGATCTTGCCCATGGCCGATGTGGTCACCAGCTACTACCTGCGCATTCGCGTGGCCGACGAAGCGGGCGTGTTGGCACAAATTACCGGCATCATCGCTGGCGCCCACATCAGCATCGATGCCGTGCTGCAGCGCGAAGCCGATGAAGTGGGTGGCGAAGGCTCGACCCAGACCGACCTGATCATCCTCACGCACGACACGCGCGAAGGCGATATGGACGCTGCACTGGCGCAAATCCAAAGCCTGCCCACCGTGCTGGCGCCCATCACCCGCATCCGCAAGGAAGAGTTGAACTGATGCTGTACCAGTCCACCCGTGGTCATGCCGACCGCAAACGCTTTTGCGACATCTTGCTTGAAGGTCTGGCGCCCGATGGCGGCCTGTATCTGCCGGTTGAGTACCCCCAGATCAGTGACGCGAAGCTGACTGAGCTGCGCAATGTCTTGGCTAATCAAGGCTATGCCGCGCTGGCGTTTGAAATTTTGTCGCTGTACATCGACGACATTCCTGCCGACGACCTGCGCGCCCTGTGCGCCAAGACCTACACCAAGGACGTGTTTGGCACCGAGGCCATCGTCCCCGTGCGCAAGCTGGAAAACAACCTGTACATCGAAGCCCTGTCCAACGGCCCCACGCTGGCCTTCAAAGACATGGCCATGCAGCTGCTGGGCAACCTGTTCGAGTACGAGCTGGCACGCCGCGGTGAAGCGCTGAACATTCTGGGCGCTACTTCGGGCGACACCGGCAGCGCGGCTGAGTACGCCATGCGCGGCAAAAAAGGCGTGCGCGTCTTTATGACCAGCCCGCATGGGCGCATGAGCCCCTTCCAACAGGCGCAAATGTTCTCGTTGCAAGACGAAAACATCCACAACATCGCCATCGAAGGCGTGTTCGATGACTGCCAGGACATCGTCAAGGCGGTCTCCAACGACCACGCTTTCAAGGCCAAGTACAAGATTGGCACCGTCAACTCCATCAACTGGGCGCGTCTGCTGGCCCAAGTGGTGTACTACTTTGCCGGTTACCTGCAAGCGACCACGCGCAACGCAGAAAAGGTCAGCTTCACCGTGCCTTCGGGCAACTTCGGCAACATCTGCGCCGGCCATGTGGCGCGCCAGATGGGGCTGCCGATTGCCCGGCTGGTGGTGGCCACCAACGAAAACGACGTGCTCGACGAGTTCTTCCGCACCGGTGTGTACCAAGTGCGAGGCTCGGCCAACACCTACGAGACGTCCAGCCCCTCGATGGACATTTCCAAGGCCAGCAACTTTGAGCGTTTCATCTTTGACCTGGTCGGCCGCGATGGTGCGCGCACCAAACAGTTGTTTGCCGAAGGCGTGGCCCAGCAGGGCAAGTTCGACCTGAGCGCTGACGCCTGTTTCCAGGATGCTGCCGCCAAATATGGCTTTGTCAGCGGCAAGAGCACGCACGCCGACCGTCTGGCCACCATCCAGGACTGTTACCAGCGCCTGGGCCAGATGATCGACACGCACACCGCCGACGGCGTCAAAGTGGCGCGCGAGCACCTGGGCGCCGAGCCCATGCTGGTGCTGGAGACCGCTTTGCCCATCAAATTTGCCGCCACCATCGAAGAAGCCCTGGGCCGCTCGCCCGAGCGCCCGGCCAAGTTCGACGGCATTGAAGACCTGCCCAAGCGCGTGCAAGTCATGCCTGCGGATGTGGCAAAGGTCAAAGCCTATATTCAGCAGCACTGCGATTAAAGGCTGGGCAGCTCTTGAAAAGAGAGCTGCTTGCGCTGATTGGGTGTGGTTTTTCAGTGAAAAATATCTGAAATCTGGCTCTGATCCAGCGCAAACAGCTCCTCTTTTTGGAGTTGGCCCGATTTTGTATCTTGTACCGCGTACTTGGTATCGGTACCCCGACGGCGCTGGACAACCCAGCGCCGTTTGTTCTTGGTGAGAAAGCGCACACGATGAAAGCTCTGGGCTTTGCGGCCTATTCCGGCATGGGCAAGACCACCTTGCTGGAGCAAGTGATTGCGGCGCTGCGCGCGCGCGGCCAGCGCGTCTCGACCATCAAGCACGCGCACCACGATGTGGACATCGACATTCCCGGCAAAGACAGCTGGCGCCACCGCCAGGCCGGTGCCAGCGAAGTGCTGCTGGTCTGCGACAAACGCCTGGCGCTGGTGCGCGAGTTTGAAGCGCAGCAAGACCTGGATGTGCATGCCATGCTCGCCGAGCTGCGCAGCGATGTGGACTGGGTGCTGATTGAAGGCTTTAAGCACGGCAACCTGCCCAAAATCGAAATCTGGCGCGCGCCCGACGCTGCCAGCGGCAAAGCACCCAAAGCACCCAAAGCGCCCAAGCCGCTGCGTTTTCCCGATGATGCGCATGTGGTGGCGCTGGCCACCGATGATGTGGCGGCATTACCCGTGCAGCCGCCCGCGCACATCGCCGTTTTAGATTTGAACCAACCGGCGCAGATTGCCGACTGGATGCTGGCCCAGGCCAGCCGTTTTGCCTACCAAGGAGTGAAGACCTGATGGCCGCTATGACCACTTTGGACGATGCCCTGGCCCACGTGCTGGCCCAGGCCCAGTTGCTGGGCGTGGAGCACGTCGATCTGTTCCACGCCGATGGCCGTGTGCTGGCGCAAGACTGCATCTCGGCACTGCAGGTGCCGCCGCAAGACAACTCGGCCATGGATGGCTATGCCGTGCGCACTGCCGACATCACCGCCGCTGGCGTGGCACTGCCGGTGAGCCAGCGCATTCCTGCGGGCCACGTGGGCACCGCATTGCAGCCCGGTACCGTGGCGCGCATCTTCACCGGTGCGCCGGTGCCACCAGGCGCCGATGCGGTGCTCATGCAAGAAGACACGCAGGTGCTGGAAGATGGCCGCGTGCAATTCAATGCCGTGCCGCGTTTGGGCCAGAACATTCGCCGTGCGGGCGAAGACATTGCGCTGGGCAGCGCTGTGCTCCGCCAAGGTATGCGCTTGACGCCTGCTGCCGTGGGGCTGGCGGCCAGCATTGGCCTGGCGCAACTGCCCGTGGGGCGCAAGCCGCGCGTGGCGCTGTTTTCCACGGGCGATGAGCTGGTCATCCCCGGCACCGTGGCACCGCAGGACATGCCACCCGGCCACATCTACAACAGCAACCGCTATTTTTTGCAGGCGTTGCTGCAGCGCCTGGGCTGCGAGGTGGTCGATGGCGGCATCCTGCCGGACCACCGTGAACAGACCGTGCAGGCGATTCACCGGGTGGCGCAGGATTGCGATCTGGTGCTTTCCAGTGCCGGTGTGTCGGTGGGCGAAGAAGACCACGTCAAGCCCGCGGTGGAGCAGCAAGGCGAACTCAACCTGTGGATGATTTCCATGAAGCCGGGCAAGCCCTTTGCCTACGGCAAGGTCTGGCGCAATGGCCAGGATGCCAGCGCCGGTGTGGCGCACTTTATGGGCCTGCCGGGCAACCCGGTGTCCAGCTTTATCACCTTCTTGCTGCTGGTGCGCCCGTTTGTGCTGCGCTTGCAGGGCATGCAGGAGGTGGCGCCCCAGGCCATCACGGTGCAGGCGCAGTTCGACTGGCCCAAAAAAGAAAAGCGCCGCGAGTTTTTGCGCGCGCGCCACGGCGCCGCTGGTCTGGAGCTGTTTGGCAACCAAGGCTCAGGGGTGCTGACCTCCACCGTCTGGGGCGATGGCCTGATCGACAACCCGCCGCTCACGCCCATTCAAAAGGGCGACAGCGTGCGCTTTATTCCGTTTACCGAGCTGCTGTAACCAGCCCACGCAGACCAAGGAGAGAACCATGCACATCACCGTGCGCTACTTTGCTTCGATTCGTGAGGCCCTGGGCACCGGCAGCGAAGCGCTGGACACCAGC
The DNA here is from genome assembly GCA_028690035.1 of Comamonas sp. Taxonomy (GTDB): domain Bacteria; phylum Pseudomonadota; class Gammaproteobacteria; order Burkholderiales; family Burkholderiaceae_C; genus Comamonas. Next base: position 146,307 of record JAQVCA010000007.1, read on the forward strand.
GCCACCACCGTGGGCGCTTTGCGTGAAGAGTTGATGGCCCGCAGCGCAGCGGCGGCGCAGGCGCTGGCCCAGGGCAAGGCGGTGCGCATGGCCTTGAATCAGGACATGTGCCAGGGCGATGCCCCGCTCAAAGCGGGCGATGAGGTGGCTTTTTTTCCGCCCGTGACCGGCGGTTAGGCCGCTGTTGGCGGTGCAATCGCTGCCGTACGCAGCGCGATGCGCCAAATGTGTGCTTTGTGCGCGCAACGTCGGCGATCTTGCACGGATAAATCGCCGCATTTGCCCGCTTTTGCGGGCATTTTTTTGCCTGCCGGTTTTTCAACCCTGTAGGCCGTCTGGGGTCGGGTGGCCTTCCTAGAATCGCGGCAGCTTGCATGTGCAAGGGCGGGATGAAGGCAATGACGGTGAATCTTCCAGACAACGCAGCTGCGCGGTGGCAGTTGCAAGGCATTGCGCTGCGGCGCGGCCAGACCCAGGTGTTCAGCGATCTGCATCTGGGCCTGCACGAGGCGCGCATTGGCTTGATCGGCCACAACGGCGCGGGCAAAACCAGTTTGCTGCGCCTGCTGGCGGGCCTGGAGCAGCCCCAGCAGGGACAGCTGCTGTGGCAAGGGCAGGTGCATGCCAGCGCGCCCAGCCGCCGCGTGGGGCTGATGTTCCAGAACCCGGACGACCAGATCATTTTCCCCACGGTGCAAGAAGAGCTGCAGCTGTCTTGGCAAAGCGCGCATGGCGGCAGCCGCAAGCAGGCGCTGGCCGGAGTGCTCGAATTTTTGCAGCAGCGCGGCCTGGCGCACTGGGCGCAGCGCGCCATGGGGAGTCTGAGCCAGGGCCAGCGCCAATGGGTGTGCTGGCTGGCCATGCAGGTGGCGCAGCCCCAGGTGCTGCTGCTCGATGAGCCGTACGCCAGTCTGGATTTGCCCGGCCAGTTGCGTCTGGCCGCCGAGATCGCCGCCAGCACGCAGCAGATCATCGTTTCCACCCATGTGCTGGACTATGTGTGTGACTTTGAGCGCGTGCTCTGGCTGGAGCAGGGCTGCGTGCGCATGGACGGGCCAGGTGCGCAAGTCTGCGCCGCGTACGAAGCCTGGGTTCACAGCCAAGTGCGCCCAGGCGGTGGGGGCTGGGCACACGAAGGGGCGCAACATGGGTAGTTTGTATAGCGAGCAGCGCACGTGGTTGCACGCTTTGCGCGCCGGTTTCAAGCTGTTTTGCTTGGCTGGCGCGGGCATCGTGCTCTTTATCTTGCAGCAGCCGTGGCAGCTGGCGCTGGCGGCGCTGCTGTGTGCCCTGCTGCTGGCCAGCTTGGGCCAGGCGCTGGCGCCGGTGCGCCGTTTGCTGATCGCCGTGCTGGTGGCCGCGCTGTTGGTGGCCGGTTTCCATGCCGTGCTGGGCCACTGGCAGCAGGGGGTGGTGGGTGCGCTGCGCCTGGCCTGCGCTTCCAGCTTGGGCGCAGCGCTGACGGTGAGCACGCGCAGCGGCGATCTGGTGGAGGTGCTGGAGTGGCTGCTGCAGCCGCTGCGCGTGCTGGGCGTGAACCCCCAGCGCCTGTCTTTGCAGCTGGGCCTGATGCTGCGCTTTACCGAACATTTTTTTGTGCAGTGGGGCAAGCTCGATGACGCCTACCGCCTGCGCACTGGCCGGCGCGGCAGCTGGCGCCTGCTGGCGCCCCTGGCGGTGCAGATGCTGCAAACCGCGCGGCGTGTGGCCGATGCGCTGTTTGTGCGCCTGGGTTGAACCGGGCGTTGTTGCAGAAAGCACGATTTCTGCATTTTTGGATAGAAGGAGTAAAACCATGCATCCACAGACCTTGAGCCGCAGCGGCGCGCAGTCGCTGTCCGTCGTTGCCCTGTGTGCCGCGCTGATGGCGGTGCTGGGGTTGATCCCCAAAATCGACCTGCCTTTTGGCGTGCCCATCACGCTGCAATCGCTGGGCGTGATGCTGGCCGGTTGCCTGCTGGGCGGCTGGCGGGGCTTTCAGGCGCTGGCGCTGTTTTTGCTGGCCGTGGCGGTGGGGCTGCCGCTGCTCTCTGGCGGGCGCGGCGGCATTGGCGTGTTCATGCTGCCTTCGGTGGGGTATTTGGTGGGCTATGCCTTTGCCGCTGGGGCCACGGGGCTGATCATGGGGTGGCTACCGCGCAGCAACCCCAAGCAGGCGGCGCTGAGCGCTTTTATCGCCTCGCTGCTGGGTGGGGTGCTGCTGCTGCACGCCATGGGCATTGCCGGGTTGGTGCTGGTGGCCAAGATGACGCCCCTGCAGGCGCTGTGGCTGGATCTGGCCTTTGTGCCGGGCGATTTACTCAAGGCAGGACTGTGCGCCCTGGTGGTCCACAGCGTGGCCAAGGCATTGCCCGACTGGCCGCTGGGAGGCCGGGCGTGACGGCCCCATCGGTAGCACCCTGCTGGCCGCTGGTGCACCAGTGCGTGGCGCACTGGGCGCAGCAGCGCCCCCAAGCCCTGGCACTGTGCAGCGAGCACGAGCAGCTCACCTTTGCCCAGCTGCACCAACGTGTGCAGGTGGCAGTGCAAGCGCTGGAGCAGGCCCGGGCGCCGCACACGGTCTTGCTGCCTTTGCAGGCGGGCGTGGTCGAGAGCCTGGTGCAGTTTGTGGCGGTATTGGCCAGTGGCCGCTGCGCTGCGCTGGGCGATAGCGCCTGGCCGCCGGCCATGGCGCAATCGGTGCGCGCCGCGCTGGAGGCACTGCCCGCGCACGTGGCGCCGCAGCCCGATCTGGCGCCGTTTTATATCGGCTTTACCTCGGGCAGCTCGGGGCGGCCCAAGGGCTTTCGGCGCCACCACCGCTCGTGGGTGGAGAGTTTTGCCGCCACGCTGGACAGTTTTCCGCAGGTGCTGCAGGGGCCGGTGCTGGCACCAGGGCGCATGGGCCATTCGCTGTTTTTGTTTGCCGCCTTGCTGGGCCTGTGGACGGGGCAGGGCACGCGGGTGCAGGAAAAATTTTCTGCCGAGCAAACCTGGGCACAGCTGCAGCAGCACCCCGGCTGCACCCTGGTGGCTGTGCCCAGCCAGCTCGTGCTGCTGCTGCAACTGGCCGCGCGCAAAGGCTGGGCGCCGCTGGCGCAGCCGCGCCTGGTGCTGATCAGCGGCGCACGCTGGATGCGCGAGCACACGCCGCGCCTGCGCCAGCTGCTGCCCCAGGCGCGCGTGGTGGAGTTTTATGGCGCTTCCGAGGCCAGCTACATCGCCTGGATGGACGTCGATCCCCAGGCGCACCCGCAGGTGGTCGGCCAGCCTTTTGGGCAGGTCGAGCTGCGCATTGGCAATACCCCCGATATGCCCGAGGCACCGCAGCCGCCCGGCAGCGTGGGGCGCATCTGGATGCGCAGCCCGATGCTGTTCATGGACTATGTGCACGCGCACGATGGCTCAGCCGCCCAGCGCGTGGGCGACTGGCTCACCGTGCACGACATGGGTTGGCTGGATGTGCAAGGCCGCCTGCACCTGTGCGGGCGTGCCAGCCGCATGCTGGTCACGCAGGGCAAAAACCTGTTCCCCGAAGAAGTGGAAGCACGCCTGCTGCAGCACCCGGCCATCGCCCAGGCCAGCGTGCAGGGGCAGGCCGATGGTCTGCGCGGCCAGCGCGTGCATGCCGTGCTGCTGGGGGCTGACGATGATCTGCCCGCACCCAGTGCCTTGGCCGCGTGGTGCCAGGCGGCGCTGGAGCCCTACAAAACCCCGCGCCGCTGGTGGCGCTGGACGGGTGCCTGGCCGCACACGCCCAGCGGCAAGACCGACCATGCCGCCTTGCAGGCTGCGGTGGCACAGGCGCTGCAAGGGCAGGCGCCCGCGCAGCTGCAGCCCTGGGGCAGTTGAGATGTGGCCGATTCTGGCCTGGGCGCGCACGCCGGTGGCCCCAGTGGGCGGGGCTTTGGTGCATTGCAACATCCACGACCTGGCCCAGCCACTGGTGGCACAGCTGCTGGCGCAAGCGGGGCTGCCCGCGCAGGCGGTCGATGCCCTGCTCTTGGGCAATGCCCTGGGCGCCAATGGCAACCCGGCGCGCATGGTGGCGCTGGCCTCCGGTTTGCCTGAGCGCGTAGCCGCGGTCAGCATCGACAGCCAATGCTGCGCGGGCATGGACGCCGTCACCCACGCCTGTGCCTGGCTGGCGCTGGGCCAGGCCGATATCGCCATTGCCGGTGGTGCCGAGGCCTGGAGCCGCGCGCCGATCCGCATGCACCGCCCGCTGGATGCCACACAAGCGCCCGTGCCGTTTGAGCGCCCAGCCTTTGCCCCATGGCCGCAGCGCGACCCCGATCTGTTCGATGCCGCTGCCACGGGCGCTGCGGCCAGCGGCTGCACGCGCCTGGCGCAGGATGCCTGGGCTGTGCTCAGCCACCAGCGGGCGCGTGCGTACAGTGCCACCAGCGCCGCCGATGCGCCGCCGCGCCCCGAGATCGTGCCGCTGGCGGGCTTGGCGCACGACGCCTATCCGCGCGCCCTCACGGCCACGCGCGCAGCGCGCATGCCGCAGCTGCGTACGGCCAGCGATGCCCAGGGGCGCGATTGCGGGCTGAGCCAGATCGCCGTCTCGCCCAAGGCCGATGGCGCGGCGCTGTTGCTGCTGGCCAGCCCGCAGGCCTGCGCGCGCTGGGGCGTGGCACCCCGCGCCTACTGGCGCGCAGGCGTGACGCTGGGCGCTGCGCCCGAGCAGCCCATGCAAGCGGCGCAGCAGGCAGCGCTGGCGCTGCTGCAACGCCAGCGCACCACGCCAGAACAGCTGGCGATTTTGGAACTGCACGATGCCTTTGCCGCCCAGGCGCTGGGCTTTGCCGCCGCGCTGGGCGTGGCGCCGCAGCGCCTGAACCAGCAAGGCGGCGGCCTGGCACGCGGCCACCCGATTGGCGCTTCCGGGGCGATTGCCTTGGTGCAGGCGCTGGCGCAGTTGGTGCCCTGTGTGCCCTGGGCGCCAGCGACCCCGGGGCAGCTGGCGCTGGTGGCCATTGCCGGTGCCGGGGGGCTGGGGTCTGCTACGTTATTAGAAGCTGCTGGCGCTGATTCAGTAAGGTTTTGAATACTTTTTATACCTGAAACCTTTATAAAAAAAGCGCAAGCAGCTATTTTTTTAAGAGCTTTGGCCACGGTTGGCCTGCACAGGGCCCGCAGCTTTCTACAATCGCCCGCTTTGGTGCTCGCAAGGTGGTTCCAACCTTGCAGTTAAACGGGAAACATGGCCGTGGGTCTGCCTGCATGGGCAGGCCGCGCAGCATGTACTGCCCCCGCAACAGTGCGCGCACCGGTCGCAAGACCACCCCTTCGCACCCAAGGTCACTGCAGCAGCACGCTGTGGGAAGGCCGCGGTGGGGATGTGCGCCAGTCTGGATACCGGCCAAAAAGGTGCCCGTCCGCCCTCTGGGGCAGGCGGGGGTGTGAGCTGCCTTGGCGGGGACGCTGGGGCGCAGCCGTCTTTTTTCTTGTATGCAACATCTTCTCTCCCCCTGGGCGCAGGCCGCTGGCGTGCGCCTGCCTGCGTTTGCCCCCATGGCGGCCACTGCGCTGGCTGCCGCCGCTTTGTTTGCTTCGATGGGTGCCAGCGCACAAGCGCAGCAGCATCAGCACCCGACCACGGTCGTCACGGCCACGCGCAGCGCCTCGGCGCTGGACGACACGCTGGCCGATGTCACCGTCGTGACGCGCGCGCAGATCGAGTCGGTCGGCCCCGGACGCTCGGTGGCTGAAATTTTGCAGCGCATGGCCGGTGTGCAGCTGTCCAGCTACGGCGGCCGCGGGCACCTGCAAAGCGTATTTTTGCGCGGTGCTGGGGGCAGCCATGTGCTGCTGCTGGTCGATGGCGTGCGCTATGGCTCGGCCACGGCGGCCGCGCCGGTGTTGGCCAATTTGCCGCTGGAGCTGATCGAGCGCATCGAAGTGGTCAAAGGCCCGGCCTCGGCCCTGTACGGCAGTGAGGCCGTGGGCGGTGTGATTCAGGTATTTACCAAGCGCGGCCAAGGTGCGGGCAAACCCTTTGTGGGCAACGCTGAAGTCACGCTGGGCGATTACGGACACAAGTCCGGCGCTGTCGGGCTGCGCGGTGAGCACAACGGCTGGGATTACCAGCTGGGCGTGAGCCGCGTGACCGAGCATGGCCTGTCGGCGACCAACCCCCACGATGTTTGGAACTACGATCCCGACCGCGATGCCTTCGACCAGAGCGCCGCGCAGCTGGCCGTGGGGTACGCCCTGAACGCCGACTGGCGCGTGCAGGCGCAGTGGCTGCAATCGAAAGGCACGGTGTTGCTGGACGAAGGGGCCGGCAATCCCTATGCCGACATGCGCACCGAAGTGGGCCGGGTGCAGCTGCAAGGCCAGGTGCTGGCGCACTGGCGCAGCACGCTGTCGGTGGGGGAATCGACCGACAAGCAAATCAACCTGCAGTCGGCCTATGGCGATAGCCGTTACAACACGCGCCAGACCGAATACAAGTGGGACAACACCCTGACCACCCCACTGGGGGTGCTGCTGGCGGGGTTGGAGCGGCTGGAGCAGAAGATCGACACCTCGGACGCATTTGCCGTGCGCCAGCGCAGCATCAACGCCGCGTTGCTGGGCCTGAATGGCAGCCAGGGGCGCCATTCCTGGCAGGTCAACCTGCGCCGCGACGACAACTCGCAGTTTGGCGACTTCACCACCTATGGGCTGAGCTACGGCCTGCAGCTGCTGCCCAGCCTGCGTGCCTACGCCGCGCATGGCAAGAGCATGCGTGCGCCCTCGTTCAACGATCTGTACTACGTTTCGGCCTGGGGGCCGCAGTACAACGGCAACCCCAATCTGCGCCCCGAGCAAGGCAAAAACAACGAAGTCGGCCTACAGTGGCGCCATGAAGCCCACAGCGCCAAGCTGGTGCGCTTTGACAACAAAATTGAGCAGCTCATCGCCGCCAGCAGCACGGGCATGACCAACGTGGCAGGCACCACGCGCCTGAAGGGCTGGACCGCTGAGTACGGCTTTGCCCACCAGGGCTGGGCGCTGGCCGCTGCCTACGATTACCTGCATGCCAAACAGGCCAACGGCCAGACACCGGTGCGCCGGGCCAAGCACCAGGCCAACCTGCGTGTGGACAAGCAGCTGGGCGCCTGGACGCTGGGCGCCAGCGTGCTGCACGTGGGCAGCCGCCCCGACATTGGCAACATCACCCTGGCGGCCTACACCAGCGCAGATGTGCATGCGCAGTACCAGTTCACCCCCGAATGGTCGCTGCAGGCGCGCATTGCCAACGTGGGCAACACGCGCTACGAAACCGCCTACGGCTTCAACCAGCTGGGCCGTGCCGGTTATCTGACGCTGAAGTGGGCCATGCGCTGATGCGCCTTCTGGCCTGCCGCTTGGCGCGCTGGCTGGTGTGGGCCGGCGCAGCAGCAGGCGCTGCAGGGGCTGGGGCACAGGCCGATACCGCGCCCGAGGTGGCGCCCCGTTCGGCCTTGACGGCGCCGGTGGCCCCGCAGCGCATCGTCTCTTTGCTGCCTTCGGCCACCGAGGCGGTGTGCGCGCTGGGTGCCTGTGCGCGCCTGGTCGGGGTGGACGATTTTTCCATCGACCCGCCCCAGGTACAGCACCTGCCGCACCTGGGTCGCACCTGGGAGCCGCACATCGAAGCGCTGGTGCAACTGCGCCCGGACCTGGTGCTGATCGGCAATACGCCCCCGGTGCGCCAGCGCCTGCAAGCCCTGGGCGTGCCGGTGCTGGAGGTGGACGCCAACACCCTGCCCGAAGTGCATCAGGCGCTGCAGCGCATCGATACGGCCTTACAACTGGGCCAGGCCGACGCGCTGTGGGCCCGGTTGCAAACCCGTCTGCAGACCTTGGCCCGCCAGCAGCAGGCACAGCCGCCGCTGCGCGTGTACCTGGAGGTCGATGGCGCCATGTACGCCGCAGGCCCGCAGTCGTTCTTGGGGCAGCTGCTGGATCAGCTCGGGGCGCAGAACATCGTCCCGGCCAGCGCCAGTGCCACCCCCCTACCTTTTCCCCGGCTGTCGCCCGAATGGGTGCTGGCGGCCAACCCCGACCTTATCGTGCTGGCGCACCAGGGTGCAGCGGCGGCGCCGCCGCTGTGGCAGCGCCCCGGCTGGGCGCGCCTGCGCGCCGCGCAGCAGCCCCAGCGCATCTGCCGCCTGAACGCCGCCCAGGTGCGCACCGTGACACGCCCGGGCCCGCGTCTGGACGAGGCCGCCGCCATCCTGGCCGACTGCCTGCAGGCCGCGCGTCAGGCGCCCGAGCCATAAATCCCCCCGGGGGCACCTGATCTTGCCCCCGCCCCAGAAAGCTTTTCCCCATGCAATCGAGCAAAAACCGCGCCGAGCTGTGCTACCCCTTTATCCACGAAACCTCGGTGCTGTGCGACTTTGAAGTCGTCACCGACGAGTGGTGCACCCTGATCGGCATGGCCGTCTCTGCCACCGCGCCCGAACTGGCCGACCTGCGTGCCGATCTGGAGCAGGCCCAGCCGCTGGCCTTCCACGTCAACGGCTCCATCCGGGGGCGCTTGGCCGTCGAGGAATCGGACGTGCAATGGGCGCTGGCGCGCCTGCAGCATTACCTGGACGAGCTGGGTCCGCGCCAGCATCTGTTTGTACTGCCCCGTGGCACGGCGCCGGTGCCCCAGCTGCACCAGGCGCGCTCGGCCGCCAAGAAAGCCATCCGCGCCCTGGTGCGCGTCGAGCAAGAGGGGCGCCCCGTCCCCGACGTGCTGCCGCGCCTGTGCAACGTGCTGTGCAACCTGTTTTTTGTCATGACCCTGGTGGTTAACCTGCGCCGTGGCGTGCAGGAGGTGGGGTTTGTCAGCAAGAGCTATGGGGGGTAGGGCAGATCGCGCGGGCGGTGCGCGGCAGGGCGCGCACCGGGTGCTCAGCGTTTAAGCGCGCTGTTCCAGCTCTTGTTTGGGGCCGAAGAACTCGAAATGCACCTGCGCGCTGGGGATGCCCCACTTCAGCAGGTCGTGGTACACCGCGACCATGAACGGCTTGGGGCCGCAGAAGTAGTAATCGGCATCGCGACCGGGCACCAGGCGCTCGATGAGCTCGGCGCTGACCTGGCCGAAGCTGGCGTTGTCGCCCTGCGCGTCCGCTGCCGACTCGCTGTAGCGGTAGTGCAGCTTCAGGTTGGGGTGGCGCGCTGCCAGCGCATCCAGCGTGGGCTTGAAGGCCTGGACCGATGTGTTCAGGCAGGCCTGGATGACCACGATCTCACGCTGTGGCATGGCCTCCAGGGCCGCTTGCAAAATGCTCATGATCGGCGTGATGCCGACCCCGGCGCCAAACAGTGCCAGCGGGCGCTGGTGCTGCTCGGTGACGTCCAGGAAAAATTCGCCAAAAGGTGCCGCGACCTCGATGCCGTCCCCGACTTGCAGGTGGTCGTGCAGCCAGCTGGAAACATAGCCATCGGGCTGGTTTGCCTCCAGCGCCACCTCGCGCTTCACGCTGATGCGCAAATGCGGCTGGCCCGGCTTGTCCGACAGGCTGTAGTTGCGCATGGTGGTGGAGCCATCGGGCAAACGCACGCGCACCGTCAGGTACTGACCGGGCTTGAACGGGGGCAGCGCACTGCCGTCCTCCTTGGCCAAGTAGAACGACGTGATGTTGCTGCTTTCAGGCTCTTTGCGCAGCACGCGCAAAGTCTGGAACCCCTCCCAGCCACCGGGCTGGCGCGCGCTGTCGTCGTAGATCTGCTTTTCGCGCCCGATCAGGATGTCGGCCAGAAAGCCATAGGCTTCGCCCCAGGCCTGGATGACCTCGTCGGTGGCGCCATCGCCCAGCACTTCCTTGATGGAGCACAGCAGGTTTTCGCCCACGATCGGGTAATGCTCGGGCTTGATCTGCAGCGCGGCATGCTTTTGCGCAATCAGCTCCACGGCATTGCCCAGCACCTCCAGATTGTCGATATGGGCGGCATACGCAGCCACGGCCCCGGCCAGCGCACGCTGCTGCGTGCCCACTTTCTGGTTGGAGTGGTTGAAGAAAGGGGCCACCTCCGGGTTGTGCTTGAACATGCGCTGGTAGAAGTGCCGCGTCAGCGTCTCGCCGTGTTCCTGAAGGATGGGGGCTGTGGACTTGACAACCTGGATGGTGCGTGGGCTAAGCATGGGTGCTCCTTTAACATTTATTTGGGATGAATATTATTGCACGCTGCAAGCCAGGGTTCGGCCAGTTCGTCAACCGGTGGCAAAGTGCTTCTATAAAAATAGCTGTTGGCGCTTATCTAGTAAGCGCTAGAGCCTTTTTTTATCAACGTTGGTGTCCTGCCGCTATGGTCAGCGCCGCCCGCACCAGCGTGGCCTGGGCATCGGGCGCATCGCAGGCGATGGCGTGGCGCTGGGGCATGCTGCGCAGCCAGGTGATCTGGCGCTTGGCCAGCTGGCGCGTGGCGGCGATGCCTTTTTCGCGCAGGCCTGCCATATCCATAGGCTGGCCCATAGGCTGGCCGCTGGTGGCGCTGGCATCCAACGCTTCCCAGGCCTGGCGGTAGCCCACGCAGCGCATGCTGGGCAGGTCGGGGTGCAGGTCGCCCCGGGCGCGCAGGGTACGCACTTCGTCCAGAAAGCCCCCATCGAGCATGGCGTCGAAGCGCTGGGCAATGCGCTGGTGCAGCCAGGCGCGGTCTTGGGGTTCTAAAGAAAAAAAGGCGTTTTCGCTGATGGGGCAAGCGTGAGCAGCTCTTTTTTCAGGAGTATGAAAGCTCGATAGAGGCCGCCCGGTGCTGTGCCAGACCTCCAGCGCGCGCTGGATGCGCTGGCTGTCGTTGGGGGCCAGGCGCGCGGCGGTGCGGGGGTCCACCTGGGCCAGCTGGGCGTGCAGCGCGGGCCAGCCCAGCGCGGCGGCCTGGGCGTCGAGGTGCGCACGCACGGCGGGGTCGGCCGCGGGCATGTCGTCCAGGCCCTGCATCAGCGCTTTGAAGTAGAGCATGGTGCCGCCCACCAGCAGCGGCACGGCGTGGCGTGCGCGGATAGTGGCAATGAGCGCGCTGGCGTCGCGCACAAACTCGGCGGCGCTGTAGGACTGCAGCGGGTCGAGGATGTCGATCAGGTGGTGCGGCACCTGGGCCAGCTCGGCAGCGCTGGGCTTGGCGGTGCCGATGTCCATGCCGCGATAGACCAGGGCCGAGTCCACGCTGATGATTTCGCAGGCCTGACCGCGCGCAGCCAAGGCGTTGGCCAGGGCCAGGGCAGCGGCGGTTTTGCCGCTGGCGGTGGGGCCAGCAATCGCTATGCAGGGCAGGGAAGATGCCGCCGCAGACACAGCGGCGGTGGGCGCGGGCGCGGGGGTGGGGGAGGGATGCAAACAGGTCACTACACAGGCCGGCGGGGCTAGGACGAAGGCGCAAATTTTTGCACAGGCCACCAGGCCACCAGCGCCAGCAGGAGCGAGCAGCCCCACACGCCCTGCACCAGGGGCCAGACCGAATCCACGCGCAGCTGGCCCAGCCACAGGCCGATGGCAAAGGCCAGCAGCGTCATCATGAAGCCATTGAAGGCCGAGGCCACGCCTGCTGCTTGCGGGAAGGGGGCCACACAGCCGGTCTGGCCACAAGGCTGGTGGATGCCATGCCCCAGGGTGAACAGGTAAAACGGTGCCAGCAATGCCACGGGGTGCTGCCAGCCCATCCATGCCGCGCCCGCCATCAGGGTGCCGCCACTGACACTGAGCAGCCCGCCCAGGGCCACGGTGCGCCGCAAGCCCCAGCGCGCCATCAGCGCACGGCACAAAAAGGTGCCAAAGAAGTACGACAACCCCGAAGAAAACAGCACCCAGCCGTAGTGCGTGCGGCTCATGCCCAGCACATCGATGAAGATGAACGAGGACGAGGCCAGGTACACAAACAGGCCGCCATACGAGGCCGTGGTCAGCAGCGAGTAGGCCCAGAACGTGGGGTGGCGCAGCACCAGCGCCCAGGTGCGCGCCAGGGTGCGCGGCTGCAGCGCCTGCGGGTTGGGCTGCTGCAGGGTTTCAGGCATGTAGCGCCAGACCAACCACAGGCAGATCAGTGCGTAGGCGGTGACGGCGGCCAGCGGTGCGCGCCAGCCCAGCCATTGGGTCAGCAGGCCGCCCACCGGGGCGCACATGCAGGCGACCACGCCCAGGCCAGTCAGTGCCTTGGACATGGCACGCGCCCCAGACACCGGGCTGTACAGATCGCGCACGATGGCGCGCCCGCACATCACCACCGCGCCCATGGCCGCGCCTTGCAGGGTGCGCCACAGAATGAGCAAGTCCATGCTGGCAGCCACCACGCTGCCCAGCGAGGCCAGGGTGTACAGCACGATGCTGCACAGCAAGATGGGGCGGCGGCCAAAGCGGTCGGACAGCGGCCCCCAGATCAGTTGCGAGCCACCAAAGGCCAGCAGCAGGGCGCTGAGGGTGAGTTGGCCACTGGCCATGCTGCCACCCAGCGCCTGCGTCAAGGCAGGCAGGGCGGGCAGATAGGCATCGGTGGTGACCGGCTGCAGACTGAGCAAGGCGGCCAGCACCACAATGGTGCTGGCCGCTTGGGCAGTGCGCGCGATGCGCTCGGCAGCGGGGGATGTCGAAGAAGTGGAGGCGTCGGTGGCAGGCATAGGTGGGGGAGCTTAGCGCCTTTGGCAGGCCGGGCCGCCGAGCTGCATCTTAGGCCTCAGGCCGCAGCGTCGGGCTGCTGCGCCGGGGCGGCCTGGGCAAAAGCGGGCAGGGCTTCACAGGCCTGCACGATGCGCCCGATGGTGGGGTAGTCCTCCAGCGGGCAAGCAAAGCGGCGTGCGTTGAACACCTGCGGCACCAGGCAGCAGTCGGCCAGGGTGGGTGTATCGCCATGGCAAAAGCGCCCGGTGGCGCCCTCCTGGGTCAGCATGGTTTCGATGGCGCCCAGGCCCTCGCGCACCCAGTGGTGGTACCAGGCGGTTTTTTGCGCTTCGCTCACGCCCAGGTGCTGCGTCAGGTAGTGCAGCACGCGCAGGTTGTTGAGCGGGTGTACCTCGCAGGCCACGGCCTGCGCCAGGGCGCGCACGCGGGCGCGGCCCAGGGCATCGGCGGGCAGCAGCGCGGGCGCGTCCGGGTAGGCCTCGTCCAGGTACTCCATGATGGCCAGCGACTGCGTCAGCACGCTGCCGTCTTCGGTACGCAGGGCGGGCACCAGCTGCTGCGGGTTGATGGCCTGATAGGCCGCGCTGCGGTGCTGGCCGCCATCGCGCACCAGATGGATGAAGGCGCTGTCGTGCGGCAGGCCCTTGAGCGCTAGCGCGATGCGCACCCGAAAGGCCGCCGAGCTGCGAAAGTAGGTGTAGAGCGTGAGCATGGGCATGGGGGGGTGTGGTACTTCTGCGTGGGTTAATTCAGCATGTGAACCAGCCACAGCGACAGCCCGGGCACCAGCATCAAGATGCCCGTGCGCACCAGGTCAGACAGGATGAAGGGAATGGTGCCTTTGTAGGTTTCCTTCATGGGCACGTCTTTGGCCAGGCTGTTGATGATGAAAAGATTCATGCCTACGGGGGGGGTGATCAGGCCGATTTCCACCACCATCAGTGCCAGCACGCCAAACCAGATGGCCTTGTCCGTGGGCCCCAGGCCCCAGAAGTCCAGCCCCATGACGATGGGCAAAAAGATCGGAATGGTCAGCAAGATCATGGACAGGCTGTCCATCACGCAACCCAGCACCAGGTAGATGAGCACGATCATCAGCAGCACCAGCATGGGCGGCAGATCGGCACCCAGCACCCATTCGGCGGTGGCCGTGGGCATCTGCGACAGGGCAAAAAAGGCGTTGAGCAGGTCGGCGCCCAGCAAAATCAAAAAGATCATGGCCGTGGCCGAAGCGGTGTCAAAGGCTGCCTGCAGCATGCCTTTGAGGGTCAACTCGCGCGTGATCAGTGCCAGCGCGCCTGTGGCCATGGTGCCGATGGCTGCGGCCTCAGTGGGCGTGAAAATGCCCCCGTAGATACCACCAATCACCGTGACGAACACCAGCACGATGGGCCAGACCTCGCGGATGGTTTGCCAGCGCTGCGCCCAGTTCATGCGCGGTGCTGCCGGGCCGCTGCCGGGCGAGACGCGCACGTAGATGGCAATGGCCACCATGTAGCCCGCCATGGCCAGCAGACCGGGAACCAGCGCGGCCATGAACATGGCGGCCACGTTCTGTTCGGCCAGCACGGCGTAGATCACCAGCACCACCGAGGGCGGAATCAAAATGCCCAGCGTGCCACCTGCCGCCAGCGCGCCGGTGGCCAGCGCGGGCGAGTAGTTGTAGCGGCGCAGCTCGGGCAGCGCCACCTGGCCCATGGTGGCCGCCGTGGCCAGCGAGGAGCCACAAATGGCGCCAAACCCGGCGCAGGCACCCACCGCACTCATGGCCACACCCCCACGGTAGTGGCCCAGAAAGGCATTGGTGGCCTGAAACAGCCGCCGCGACAGGCCGCCGCGCGAGGCCAGATTGCCCATCAGCAAAAACAGTGGCACCACCGACAGGTCGTACATCGAGTAGCGCGCAAACGCCATGGTTTTGGCGTAATTGAACAAGGGGTCGATGCCCGCCACCAGGGCGTAGCCCAGGCCCCCGGCCACCAGCATGGAGATAGCGATGTGTACGCGCAGCACCAGCAGCACCAGCACCAGAGCGCCCATCAGAAATCCGATCGATTCGCTGCTCATGCTGCGCCTCCCAGTTTTTTGGCTTGTGTCCAAGCGGTGTACAGCGCGGTCAGGGTCAGCAGCGCAAACCCGGGTGCAATGGTGATGTGTGCCCACCACAGCGGCCAATCCAAAATCATGGAGCTTTCGCCATTGCGGTAGGCATCTATGGCGCCGACCGTGCTGCGCCAGGTCAGCCAGATGGAGGCACAGGCCAGCAGCAGCGCAGCCAGCGTGTCCAAAAAAGCACGCAGGCGTGGCCCGGCGTTGTGCGTGAAAAAGTCCACGATGACATGGGCGTTCTTCATCTGCGCATAGGGCAAAAAGGCCGCAATGGCCAGCGAACAGGCGATTTGCACCATTTCCACATCGCCCAGCACGGGGCTATCGAACAGGGCGCGGCCCAGCACGCTCCAGGTGGACAGGGCGCAGATGCCCAGCATCAGCGCCACACCGCCCAAGGCCGACAGCTGCGACCAGGCCAGCAGAAAGCGCCCTACCGGGTCTTGCGGGGTGAGGGGATCGGGTGCTCCGTCGGGGGAGCTAAAAACTTCGGCCATGGGGGAGGCCCTCCAGCACAGGGTAAAAAATCTGCCCTGCCACCGGCACAGCGCAGGCAACAGGCAGATTAGGTTTTTGAAAGAAAAACGCCGGAAACGCTTATGTAGCAAGCGATTGCAGCTACGCTTTTTGCTAGCAGCCATGCGCCGCCAGCAGGCCGCGCAGCTTAATCGAGGCTGTGGGTGTCCACGGTGTTTTCAATCGTGCCGAAGATGTTCTGTCCCTGTGCGTTGAACATCTCGATGCGCACGGTATCGCCGTGGCGCATGAAGGGGGTGCTGGGTTGGCCTTGTTCAATGGTTTCGTAGGTGCGTACCTCGGCCAGGCAGCAGTAGCCCACGCCGCCATTGGCAATCGATGAGCCCCACAGGTTGCCCTGTTTGTTGGACACCGTGCCCGAGCCGATGATGGAGCCCGCGCACAGCGTGCGCGTCTTGGCCACGTGGGCGATGAGCTGGCCGAAGTCAAACGTCATGTCCACGCCCGCGTTGGGCTTGCCAAACAGCTGCTCGTTCAGGTGCACCACCAGGGGCAGGTGGACTTTGGCGTCTTTCCAGGCCTCGCCCAGCTCATCGGGCGTCACGGCCACGGGGCTGAAGGCGCTGGCGGGTTTGCTTTGGAAAAAGCCAAAGCCCTTGGCCAGCTCGGCGGGAATGAGGTTGCGCAGGCTCACATCGTTGACCAGCATCACCAGGCGGATGGCCTGGGCGGCCTGCTCGGGCGTGGCGCCCATGGGCACGTCGCCCGTGACCACGGTGACCTCGGCTTCAAAGTCGATGCCCCAGGCTTCCTTGGCCACCACCTTGTCGGTGGGGGGGATGAAACCGTCGCTGCCGCCTTGGTACATCAGCGGGTCGGTGTAGAAGCTCTCGGGCACTTCGGCGTTGCGCGCGCGGCGCACCAGCTCGACGTGGTTGATGTAGGCCGAGCCATCGGCCCATTGCCAGGTGCGCGGCAGCGGGCTGTGGCAGGCGCTTTGGTCGAAAGCGTCGCCCTCGATGGCCCCACTGTTCAGGGCTTCATAGACCTGGCGCAGCTGGGGCTCGACCGTGGCCCAGTCGTCCAGGGCGGCGAGCATCGTGCGGGCAATGGCAGGAACCGCGCGGCAGCGCGAGAGGTCGCGGCTGACGACGACCAGGGTGCCGTCGCGGCCGCCGTGCTTGAGGGTGGCAAGTTTCATGGGAATGCGTCCTAAGGTATCGAAGGGGAAAGAGGTGTAATGCAGGGCGCGGTTTTATTCCGCGTAGCTGCCGTCGTGCATCCAAGCGGCATGTTTGGGTGCCTGCTTGGTGCGCTCCCATTCGTCGAGCATGTCCCACTTTACGGCGTCCAGCATCTGGTTCATCTTGGGCGTGGCGGTGTCGGCGGCCAGCTCCAGGCGGTGTCCCGAGGGGTCGCGGAAGTAGATGGATTGGAATATGGTGTGGTCGGTTGGGCCGATGACTTCTAGGCCGTCCGCTTCCATCTTGGCCTTGACGCGCAGCATGGTCTCCACCGAATCGACCTTGAGCGCCAGGTGCTGCGTCCACGCCGGGGTGTTGGCATCCGACGGGGCAATCATGGGTGCCTTGGTGGGCAGCTCAAAAAAGGCCAGGATGTTGCCGCCACCCACATCGATGAAGATGTGCATGTACGGATCGGGCTCCTTGGTCGAGGGCACTTGGTTTTCGGCAATGGCCAGAATGAAGTTGGCGTCCAGGTACTTTTGGTACCACAGCACCGTTTCTTTTGCGTTCTTGCAGCGGTAGGCGACGTGGTGTACGCCGTTGAGCAAAGCCATGGTGGTCTCCTTGAATCCTTGGGTGTTTTTTTGGGGTGCAGTCCTTACTGCTCAAAAGGCTGGCGCGCAATGGCCAGGGCCTCGCGCAGCACGCCGATGTCGCCAATGTGGTTGGCCAGCAGCAGCACCAGGCGGGCATTGACAGCCAGGCTTTCATCGTCGCTCAGGCCCTGGTGGGCATCGATCAGCGCCTCGTAAAAATCGTCGCCTGGCGAAAAGGTCTGAAAGTAGCGCTTGCCAGGTTCTTGCAGGTTGGGCTCGGTAATCAGGGGCATGGGGTGTCTCCTTGGCAATTCTCAGCAGTTCTCAATCGTTAGGCATTGCCGGTCGCACGGGCCACGGCGGCGCGCACCTTGGCAGCGTCAAAGGCGCGCCAGCGCGCGGCCACATGCTGGTCGGGGCGCACCAAGTAGGTGGTGCCTTCTTGCAGGTCGTAGCGCTGGGCCACCGTGCCTTGCACGTCGAGCAACGTGGGCAGGCCTTGCGGGGCCGTGCCCTTTTGTGCCACCACCACGGCGCGCACGCCTATGCGGTCTTGCGCCACAGCGGCCAGCTGCTGCGCCAGCTCGGCGCCGATCTGGCTGGCATCGGCCACGTAGTACAGCAGTTGGAACTGGGTGTCCATAGCGCCCAGCAACCAGCCGTTTTTGCCACCGGCCACCGGGGCATCGTCCATGGGCGCGCCGGGGATCATGGTGCCGGCAAAGCTGTCGCTTTCGGGCGTGTTCAGCGGCGAATCGACCAGCCAGCTGGGCACCGACAGGCGGCCCGAGTTGACCAGGGCGCGCGCAAACGGGTAGTCCTGCGCCAGCGCCAGCACCGCGTTGCGAAAGGCCTTGCTGGTTTTGCTCTTGGGCGTGATGAAGTCGGTCGAGCGCGTCGAGTTCATGATGTTCTCGTCGGCGGCGTAGCAGCGCTCGGCGCTGTAGGTGTCCAGCAGCGAAGCGGGTGCCTTGCCGTCGAGCACCAGTTTCAACTTCCAGGCCAGGTTGTCGGTGTCTTGGATGCCGCTGTTGGCACCGCGCGCGCCAAAGGGCGAGACCTGGTGCGCCGCATCGCCCACAAAAAGCACGCGGTTGTGGTTGAACCGGCCCATGCGACGGCACTGGAAGGTATAGACGCTGACCCACTCCAGCTCAAACTCGCGGTCTTTGGCACCTTGCTGCTCCAGCATGGCCTGAATGCGCGGGATGACGTTTTCCGGCTTTTTTTCGTGCTCGGGGTCGGCGTCCCAGCCCAGCTGGAAGTCGATGCGCCACACGTTGTCGGCCTGCTTGTGCAGCAGCACCGACTGGTTGCGGTGGAAGGGTGGGTCGAACCAGAACCAGCGCTCGGCGGGGTAGTCGGCCTTCATGATCACATCGGCAATCAGGAAGCGATCCATAAAAATCTTGCCGTCGATGTCCAGCCCCAGCATGGTGCGAATGGGCGAGCGCGCGCCATCGGCGGCCACCAGCCAATCGGCCGTCAGGGTGTAGGCCCCATCGGGCGTTTCCACGCGCACGGTGGCCTGGTTGGCGTCTTGCTCCACGGCAATGACGTTGTTCTTGAAGCGGATTTCCAGGTTGGGCAACTGGCGCGCACGGTCGATCAGGTACTCCTCCAGGTAGTACTGCTGCAGGTTGACCATGCCGGGGCGCTGGTGGCCTTCTTTGGGGCACAGGTTGAAGTTGAACACCTCGCCATCGCCAAAAAAGGTGCGGCCCACATTCCAGGACACGCCTTTTTGCACCGCAGGCTCGCCGCAGCCCAGGCGGTCGAGCACTTCCAGCGTGCGCTTGGCGTAGCACACGCCGCGCGAACCGATGGAGACGGTGTCGTCGTTGTCCAGCACCAGCACGTTTTGGCCTTGCTGGGCCAGGTCGATGGCCATGGCCAGCCCGACGGGGCCAGCGCCCACCACCACCACGGGGTAGTGGCCGCTGCGCTGTTCGCGCACCTCAGGGGGGCAGACGTAGTCGAACTTGGGGTAGGTATAGGTCTTGAGCACAGGGATCTCCTTGGATCGTCGAAACTTTTGTTTTCTAGTGTTTTTGGCTTGAAACGCTTGCTGCGCGTGCGGTTGCAGCTACGTTTTTAATTGTCTTTTGCTTCAAGCCTGTTGCAGTGCGTGCCACATCTCCTGGTCGCGCTGGGCCGTCCAGATGCGCGGGTCGCGGATGCCGCTGGCCTCATCGTGGGCGCGCGTCACGTCAAAAGGCAGGCAGTGCTCGTAGATGAACACATGGCCAAACTTGGGGTCCATGGCCTTGCGGGTGTGCTTCATGCAGGCGTTCAAGTCCATGCCCTGGGCCACCGCTTCTTGCGCGCTGGTGTACAGGGTAGAAACAAAATCGCGCGTGTAGGCCAGGCCTTTTTGTACGGCGTCGGGGGTGAGCAGCGCCGGGCCACGGCCAGGCACCAGCTTGTCGAAATTCATGGCGGCCAGGTTGTCCAGCGTCTGCGGCCAGTCGGCCAGATAAGCGTCGCCGGTGTAGCAGGCGGCATCGGCTTCCACCAGATCGCCCGAGAAGCAAATGTTCTGGCTGGGCAGATACACGATGGTGTCGCCCTTGGTGTGGCCCCGGCCCACTTGCTTGATGCGCACTTCCAGCTTACCCAGCCACAGCGCCATCTCGCCTTCAAAGGTGATGGTCGGCCAGGTCAGGCCGGGCACACTTTCCACGGCCTGGAACAGGCGCGGGAAGCGGCCAATCTCCGAGTCCATATCCTGCTGGCCACGCTCAACGATCAGGTCGTAGGTGTCGCGGCTGGCAATGATCTGCTCCAGACCTTCGCTCTTGTAGCCCGAAGCGCCCAGCACGCGCACGGCGTGGTAGTGCGTCAGCACCACGTATTTGATGGGCTTGTCGGTGATCTCGCGGATCTTGGCAATCACGCCCTGCGCGGCCACCGGGGTGGCCGTGGCGTCGATGATCATGCAGCTATCGTCGCCAATGATGACGCCGGTGTTCGGGTCGCCCTCGGCGGTGTAGGCGTAGGCGTTGTCGCTGAGTTTTTCCCAGCTGACCTTCTTCTCTTCCAGATCGGCGTGGGAGGCAAATTTTTTCTCACTCATGGGGTTCTCCTGTGGTGCAGACCGCCACCTGCGGTCCGAGGCACATCATGTGTTGTGGGTGTGGGTACATTAGAGAAGAGATGCATTTATTATTCAAACGGTTTTTTTTTATCAATTCATAAATTTTTTCGATGAATGTCACCCTGCGGCAGCTGCACGCCTTTGTGGCCGTGGCGCAAACCGGAAGTTTCACCCTGGCGGCCGAGCGCCTGTTCATCACCCAATCGGCCTTGAGCAGCCTGATCAAAGAGCTGGAATCGAGCCTGGGCCTGCGCCTGTTTGACCGCAGCACGCGCCGCCTGCGCCTGTCGGTGGTGGGGCAGGAGCTGCACCCGCAGATCGAAAAAATCCTGCAAGACTTGGATGGCGTGGTCAGCGAGGCGGGCAACCTCAAAGCCCTGCAGCGCGGCAAGGTGCGCATTGCCGTGCCGCAGCTGCTGGCCTGCACGCTGCTGCCGCCGGTGATGGCCGACTTTCAGCGCCAGCACCCTGGTGTGCAGCTGCGCCTGGTCGATTGCCCGGTGGAAAGCGTCATGGCGCGCGTCTTTTCTGCCGAGGTGGACATGGGCATCGGCCCCGAGCGCGAGGCCAACTCCGACATCGAAGCGGCCGAACTCTTCACCCTGCCCTTTATGGTCGTGCTGCCGCCCGATCACCCGCTGGCCCAGCACCCCCAGCTGCGCTGGCAAGACCTGGGCGCGCAGCCGCTGATCACCCTGCAAGGCCAGTTCACCGACCTGCTGGTCAGCGACGCAGGCGAGGCCGCACGCGAGCTGCAGCAAGACGCCTTCATGCAAGTCACCTTCATGACCACCGCCCTGGCCCTGGTGCGCGCGGGCCTGGGCATCACCCTGTGCATGCCCTACGCGCGCTCCCTGGTCGAGCAAAACGGCCTGGTCATGCGCCCGCTGATCGAACCCTCGGTAGAGCGCAGCTTTTGGGTGTTCACGCGCAAGGGCCGCGCCCTGGCACCAGCGGCCGAGGCGTTTTTGACCTTCTTGCACACACAACTGGGGCACGATTGGCAATAGCGCCTGAACAACGACGCGTTTTCAATCCAGCCAGCGCACGTTTTGCAAAACTTCGGCAAAGAAGCCGCGCAGGCTGACGGTGCTCATGCTGTAAGGATCAAACGTCTTGCAGGATGCGGTGGTACAGCGCGTTGACTTAATAGATTGATCGTTGGCTTGCCTGAAAGATGGCAACCCAAGCTGCGCAGCTTTTGGGTGTTCTCCCGCAAGGGCTAGGGCTTGGCGCTAGCGGCGGAGGCGTTTTTGATAGCTGCTTGCGCTGGTATAGCTTGGGTTTTATGGTTTCTATGGCTTGAAACGCTGGCTGGTCGTGCGGGGAGTGCTTTGATTTTTGAGTTGGGCTGGCCGCTCGTCGCGCGGCGGCGACTTACTTTTCTTGCATGCACAAGAAAAGTAAGCAAAAGAAATGCACCCTGCTACCCGTGTCCCTTCGCTGCGCTGCGGGCAACCTGCGGTGCTCGATCACAGGGCGGGGCCGCAGAACTCGCTACGCGCTTGGCAGCGCTGCGCTCAAACAGCTGCGGCCAGCTTGATGACGATGCAGATGCGTCCTGCGGCGCATCTGCCCACCCTGTGCTCTGTGCGCCTCGGCACGGGGAGAAGGGGGGTAACTAGATTTAGACAACATGCAGGATGCATGTTTTTGTCGCGTAAGTCTGTATAGACCCTCAGAGAAAGAAGCAAAGACACTGTCGCTGTGGTCAAAAAAATCAATTCTTCGCAGATGGCACAGCACCACCGGCGCGCGTAAGCGTCGCGCCCCTCACAATAAAAATCTGATTTCCGGCGGCTGTTTGAACGCAGCGCTGCAGGCGCGTAGTGAGTTCCGCCGGACAGCTGTCGGCAGACGCGTTTTTTGGTCTCCACTCACATTGCTGCGCAATATGAGTTCCGCCCCACGCAAGCGTGAAGGTTCCTTTTTGTCGCGCACAAAAAGGAACTCGCCCGCCGGGGCGAAACCCGGCCTCTGCAAGCAACCCCCCAGCAAAAGCAAAAAACAACACCCCAAAAAAGCACCCAAAAAAATAGCTGCCACCGCTTACCCCGTAAGCGCTAACAGCCAATTTCATGCTGAAAAAATAAAAACTACTTACAGCACCCGCGCCCGAACACTCTTCCCCTTCACCCGCCCGTTATTCAACTTCGCACATGCCTCCGCCGCAATCCGCCGATCCACCGCCACATAGGTCGAAAAGTCATTCACACTGATCTTGCCAATCTGATCCTTGGCATACCCAAAATCCGCACACATCGCCCCCATCACATCCCCGGCGCGAATCTTCTCCTTGCGGCCCCCGATGATTTGAATGGTCATCATCGGCGGCAGCAAAGCCCCACCGGGTGCGGGCGTGAGTTCAGACACCGCAAACCACTCTGAAGGGCGCTCTTGCAGCTGCTCAATCCGGGTCACAAAAGGCATCTCGTCCATGGCGACCAAATTCAGCGCCAAGCCCTCGGCATCGCCCCGGCCCGTGCGGCCAATGCGGTGGATGTGGACTTCGGCGTCGGGCGTCACATCCACATTGATCACGCAGGCCAGGTTGGCAATGTCCAGCCCCCGCGCGGCCACGTCGGTGGCGACCAGCACGGAGCAGCTGCGGTTGGCAAACTGCACCAGCACCTCGTCGCGCTCGCGTTGTTCCAGCTCGCCAAACAGGGCCAGAGCGCTGATGCCCTGCTGCTGCAACTCGGTCACCACATCGCGGCATTGCTGCTTGGTGTTGCAAAAGGCAATGGTCGATTCCGGGCGGAAGTGCGCCAGCATCTGCACCACCACGTCCACTTTTTGTTTGGCGGCCACTTCGTACCAGCGCTGCTCGATTTTGGCGGTGCTGTGCTGGGCGGTGACTTTCACCATCTCGGGCTCGCGCATAAAACGCTGGGCCAGTTGGGCGATGTCGTCCGGGTAGGTGGCCGAGAACAGCAGGGTTTGGCGCGCTGCGGGGCATTGTTCGACCACGGTGGCGATGTCGGCGTAAAAGCCCATGTCCAGCATGCGATCGGCTTCGTCCAGCACCAAGGTTTGCACGTGGGCAATGTCCAAAGCGCCACGCTCGATCAAGTCCATGATGCGCCCGGGCGTGCCGACGACGATGTGTGCGCCGTTTTCCAGGCTGGCGATCTGGTTGCGCGTGGGCACACCACCATAGACGGTGACGACCTTGATGTTCTCTTGCGCGCGCGCCAGGCGGCGGATTTCAGTGGCGACTTGGTCGGCCAGCTCGCGCGTGGGGCACAGCACCAGGCCTTGCACGGCAAACCAGCGCTGGTTCAGGCGCTCGAGCAGGGGCAGGCCAAAGGCGCAGGTTTTGCCGCTGCCGGTGCTGGCTTGGGCGATCAGGTCACGGCCACGCAGCGTCAGGGGCAGGCTGGCGGCTTGGATGGGGGTCATGTGCTCGTAGCCCAGCGCTTGCAGGTTGTGCAAGGTGGCGGGGTGCAGAGTGAGCGAAGCAAAGGCCGTGGCCGAGGGTGCGCCTGCGGCGCTGGAAGAGGTAGTCATAGCCGCGCATTATCCGGTGGCTCCGGTGGCGTTGCGCTGGGCGCAGTCTGCGCAAGCTGCGGGCAAAAAAAGAGCACTGCGTGGCGTGTGCCAGGCAGTGCGCAAAGAAAGAAGCGTTGGAAAAAAACAGGGCGCTGCGGCCCGCTGGGGGCCGCAGCGGCGGGGCTTACACCCTTACACCACGCCCTGGGCTAGCATGGCGTCGGCCACTTTGACGAAGCCCGCGATGTTGGCGCCGTCGATGTAGCTGATGCTGCCGTCGGCACGCTGGCCGTGCTTGACGCAGGCAGCGTGGATGCTCTTCATGATGCCGTGCAGGCGGGCGTCGACTTCTTCGGCGCTCCAGCTCAGGCGCATGGCGTTCTGGCTCATTTCCAGACCCGAGGTGGCCACGCCACCGGCGTTCGAGGCCTTGCCGGGTGCGTACAGCACGCCAGCGTGTTCAAAGGCCTTGGCCGCTTCGTTGGTGCTGGGCATGTTGGCGCCTTCGGCCACGCAGACCACACCGTTTTGGATGAGGGTCTTGGCGTCGTTCTCGTCCAGTTCGTTTTGTGTGGCGCAGGGCAGCGCGATGTCCACGGCGATGTGCCAAGGGGTTTTGCCTGCCTGGAACTCAGCGCCCACTTTGGCAGCGTATTCGCTGACGCGGCCGTACTGCTCGTTCTTGATCTGCATCAGGATGGCCAGTTTTTCCGGGGTGAAGCCTGCAGCGTCGTACACGGTGCCGCCGGAGTCGGACACGGTCACCACTTTGGCGCCCAGTTGCATGGCTTTTTCCACGGCGTACTGCGCCACGTTGCCCGAGCCGGACACCGACACGGTCTTGCCTGCAAACGATTGGCCACGGGTGGCCAGCATTTCCTGGGCGAAGTACACGGTGCCGTAGCCGGTGGCTTCGGGGCGGATCAGCGAGCCGCCAAAGCTCAGGCCCTTGCCGGTGAACACGCTCGAAGCGTTGTTGGCCAGCTTTTTGTACATGCCCGCGATGAAGCCCACTTCGCGGCCACCCACGCCGATGTCGCCTGCGGGCACATCGGTATCGGGGCCAATGTGGCGGAACAGCTCCGAGGCGAAGGCCTGGCAGAAACGCATGACCTCGGCGTTGCTCTTGCCCTTGGGATCGAAGTCCGAGCCGCCTTTGCCGCCACCCATGGGCAAGGTGGTCAGGGCGTTTTTGAAGGTTTGTTCAAACGCCAAGAATTTGAGCACCGACTGGTTCACCGAGGGGTGGAAGCGCAGGCCGCCTTTGTAGGGGCCAATGGCCATGCTGTGCTGGATGCGGAAACCACGGTTGACTTGCACTTTGCCTTTGTCGTCCATCCAGCTCACGCGGAACTGGATGATGCGCTCGGGCTCGACCAGGCGCTCCAGCAGGGCAAAGTCGGCGTACTTGGGATTTTTTTCGATGAAAGGCCACAGGCTTTCCAGCACTTCAGTGACGGCCTGCAGGAACTCTGGCTGACCAGGGTTGCGGCGGCTCACGTCTTCGAGAAACTGAGACAGGCTGGGAAGGGTCGAGGAGGTCATGGAGAAAAATGCCTTTCAAGAAAATGGGTTTCAGCGGGGCGGATTATGCACAAACTGTATGACTTCATGCAATAGATGACTTTTGAGCGGGGTCTATGGCCTGCGCACGTGGCCATGGATAGTAGGATGTTTTTATGAAAAAAGCGCCTTTTACGCAGACGTAGAAGGCGCTTCTAGCTATGTTTTTTTGAGTGGTTTTATTCCAGCTGGAACGGGGTGGCACCCCATTGCACTGTGTGCGCCACCAGCCCATAGACCAAGGTGTGCGCGGCGCTGGTGTCGGGCAGTGGGGCCAGCACGGGGGCATGCGGGGCGCAGTCGCAGCGCAGCAGCCAGTCGGAGGTGGGGGCGGCACTGGCCCGGTCGGTGATGCACAGCAGCTGCGCCCCCGCCTGGCGCGCTTGCTGGGCCAGGGCCAGCAGTGGGGCCGACAGGCCGCCCAGGGCAAACAGCACCAGCACATCGCGCGCGCCCAGGGTGGCGGTGGCCGCTTCGAGGGATTGCCCGGCTTCGGGGGCCGCGCAGACGCTTTTGCCCAGGCCCTGCTGCAGCAGCAGGCGCAGTTGCTGGGCCAGCAGGTGGTTGGCGCCCAGCCCGATGCCGACAATGCGCGGCGCGCGGTGCAGCGCAGCGGCCATGCTGTCCATGGTGCTGGCCGGAATCTGCGCCAGCGTGGCGCGCAGCTTGTCTTGCTGGGCCTGCCACAGCGTGCGGCTGTTGGGGGCGTTGGCGCTGGCCTGTGCGGCCGGGGGCAGGGGCAACTGTCCGGCGGCATCGGCCTCCAGACGCGCCTGGCGGCGGGCGGCTTCGTAGCTGTCATAGCCCAGGCGGCGCACAAAGCGCGTGATGGTGGCATTGGACACATCGGTGATCTGCGCCAGCTCGCTGGCGCTGTAGCTGCCCAGGCTGATGGGGGTGTCCAGAATCAGCAGGGCGAGCTTTTTCTCGGTGGGCGACAGGTGCTCCAGGTGCTGGCGCAGGCGTGCCAAAAAGGCGGTGGAGTCGGTCAGGGCAGGCTGGATGGGCATGGACGGCACAGAAAAGGCGGTGAAGACGGGGAAGGCCAGAGGGGCAGATGGGCGGTGTTGTCAGGGGCGGGGCGCACCTCAGCGCCCGCGCAGGAACAGCGCATCCAGTTCGGCCATGGACAGCTGGCGCCAGGTGGGGCGGCCATGGTTGCATTGGTCGGCACGCTCGGTCTGCTCCATCTGGCGCAGCAGGGCGTTCATTTCTTCCAGGGTCAGGCGCCGCTGGGCGCGCACGGCACCGTGGCAGGCCATGGTGGCCAGCACCTGGTGGCGCGCGCGGGCCACCAGGGTGCTGGCCTCGTGCTGCTGCAGCTCGGCCAGCACGCTGCGCGCCAGCTCGACGGCATCGCCCCCCTGGGCCAGCACGGCGGGCACGGCACGCACGGCCAGCGTCTTGGGCGAGAACGGCGCGACTTCCAGCCCCAGCTGGTGCAAGGTGGCGCTGTGGGCCTCGGCGGTGGCCACTTCCTGCGCGGTGGCGGCAAAGGTGGCGGGGATGAGCAGCGGCTGGCTGGCAATCGGGTGGTCGTGGCCCAGCTGCGCCTTGAGGCGTTCATAGACGATGCGCTCATGCGCGGCGTGCATATCGACGATCACCAGCCCCTGGGCGTTTTCCGCCAGGATATAGACACCCTGCACCTGCGCCAGGGCGCGGCCCAGCGGCCAGTCGGTGGGCGTGGCCTGGGGGGGCTGTGGGGCCGGTACGCTGGCTGGGGGCGTGGCGGGCGGCAGACCATCGGCCTGCGGGGAGGTGCGCTCGGCCACGTGGTGCGCCGCCGCTGGCGTGACGACCACCGTGGCCGGTTCTGGGGTGGCGCCACGCAGCGGCGCCCACAGCGCCTGCAGATGCTGGGGCGAGAGCGCGTGCCCCCCTGTGCCAGCACCCTCGGGCGGCGCTGCCCAGGCGATCGGTTGTTGCCGGGGTGCCGGTGTTGGCACTCGGGCGGGTTGGGCGGGAGCGGGGTCGTCGTTTTGAGTTGGGGCTGGAGCCGGGGCCGCAGCGCTGGCCTGCAGCAGCTGCGCGCGCGGTGCGGCCAGGGCGTCTTCGACGGCGTGCTTGACCGCTTGGTGGATGCTGCGGCTGTCGCGAAAACGCACCTCGATTTTGGTGGGGTGGACGTTGACGTCCACCTGCTCGGGCGGCAGCTCGATATAGAGCGCGTAGGTGGGTTGTTTTTGCCCGTGCAGCACGTCCTCATACGCCGCTTTGGCCGCATGGCTGAGGGTTTTTTCGCGCACATAGCGGCCATTGACGTAGCAGTACTGCACATCGGCGCGGCTGCGCGCCGCATCGGGCAGGCCCGCGCGGCCAGAGACGGTGATGCCATCGAGGCGGCGCAACACGGGCAAGGAGGCATCGACAAAGTCTTGCCCCAGCACATCGGCCAGGCGCCGCGCCAACGCTTGCTGCGGCTCGGTGCCCTCGGGCAGAGCGCGCCACTGCTCGACCAGCTTGCCGTTGTGCCAGATGGCAAAGCCCACATCGGGGCGCGCCAGGGCGTGGCGGCGCACGCTTTCGATGCAGTGCGCCAGCTCGGTGGCATCGGACTTCAAAAACTTGCGCCGCGCCGGGGTGGAGAAAAACAGCTCTTTGACCTCCAGCGTCGTGCCCGGTGCGCGTGCGCCGGGGCTGAGTTCGCCGCTGCGCGCATCGAGCAGCCAAGCACGCTCGCCCTCTGCGGTGCGCGACAAGATGCTGGTGTGCGAGACCGAGGCAATCGCCGCCAGCGCCTCACCCCGAAAACCCATGGTGCCCACATGCTCCAGCTCGTGCAGATCGCGGATTTTGCTGGTGGCGTGGCGGCGCAGGGCAATGGGCAGCTCTTCGGGCGGGATGCCGCCGCCGTCGTCCTCCACACTGATGAGGCGCACGCCCCCGGCCATCAGGCGCACGGTGATCTGGCGCGCGCCGGCATCCAAGGCGTTATCGACCAGCTCGCGCACCACGGAGGCGGGGCGCTCGACCACCTCGCCAGCGGCAATCTGGCTGATGAGTTCGTCGGGGAGGTCTTGGATGGCGCGCCGCGCTGTGCTGGCGGCGGCACAAGCGTGCGATGGGGCCTGGGTGTCGGTCATTGCGGGCATTTTATGCACCTGGGCCAGCCCCCGGCCTCAGGTGCAGCGGCGCACCGGCTTTAGCGATGGGGGTGGTGCTTGCCGTGCGGATGGGGCTTTTTGTGGTTGCGCCGGGGGCGGTTGTCTTCGGTGCGCTGCCCGATTTCGTGGCCAATCACCGCCCCGGCGGCAGCACCGCCGACGGTGCCCAGGGTGCTGCCAAAGACGGCATCGCCCAGCAACCCCCCGGCGACGGCGCCTGCACCAGCGCCAATTTGGGCGTTGCTGGGGTTGCTGGCACAGCCAGCCAAGCCCAGTGCCAACACGGCACTGGCGATGAGGGTGGGGATGCGTGTGGTCATATGAAAAACTCCTGTCGATGGTGTGGGCGCCAACCACGTTGGCCCCGCGTCACCCGTACTGTGCCAGTGTCTGAAATGCTTGGTGGTGTAGGCTGCGTAAAGTTGTCTTGGGCTTTGCAAACGTTTGTGCCCGTGCCGCTCTGCACACTGACACCAAGACGCTACAGTTGCGCCTTTGTGCGGCCTGGGGCCGCAGGCTGCCAAAAGAGGTTCTCTTGGAAATCGTTGCTTTTTTGATCGACTTTGTGCTGCGCATTGACCAGCATCTGTACGCCTTTGTGCAGGACTACGGCCCCTGGGTCTATGCCATTTTGTTTGCCATTGTGTTTGTTGAAACCGGCGTGGTGGTGATGCCGTTTTTGCCGGGCGATTCGCTGCTGTTCATTGTGGGCGCCATGTGCGGCGCGGGGCTGATGGATTTTTCCCTGGCCTGCAGCGTGCTGCTGGTGGCGGCCATCCTGGGCGACCAGTGCAATTACGCGATTGGGCGCTTTATTGGGCCCAAGGTGTTCCAGTGGGAGAACTCGCGCTGGTTCAACCGCCGCGCGTTCGATCAGGCACACAACTTCTATGAGCGCTACGGCGGCGTGACCATCATCTTGGCGCGCTTTATGCCTTTCATCCGCACCTTCGCGCCCTTTGTGGGCGGCGTGGCCGCCATGTCGCGCAGCAAGTTCACCTTCTACAACGTCACCGGCGCCTTGATCTGGGTGCTGGGCATTTGCACCGCCGGTTACTTCTTTGGCAACCTGCCCTGGGTGAAAGCCAACCTGGAAAAAATCATCTGGGGCCTGATCCTGGTGCCCAGCGCCATCGCCATCTACGGCAGCTGGCACGCCGGGCGCAAAGAGCGCGCTGCTGCATAAAACAAAGCGCCTTGCGCTGAAAAACAAAGGGTTTCAGATAAAAACATATCTGAAACCCTTTTTTTACGAGCGGTAGCAGCTATTGATTTAGATAGACCGCGAACGCGCCAGCGGGGGGTTCTTGGCAAAGTACTGGCGGATGCCTTGCATGATGGCATCGGCCAGCTTGGCCTGGTAGGCGCTGCTGCGCAGGCGCAGTTCTTCGTCGGGGTTGCTGATAAAGGCGGTTTCCACCAGCACGCTGGGAATGTCGGGTGCCTTGAGCACGGCAAAACCGGCTTGCTCCACCTTGGGTTTGTGCAGCTTGGCAAAGCCGCCGATCTGCGAGAGCAGGGCGCTGCCCAGCTTCAGGCTGTCGTTGATTTGGGCGGTGGTGCTCATGTCCAGCAGTGCGTGCGCCACGCCCTTGTCGGATTGGTCGCCCACGTTCAGGCCGCCGATCAGGTCGGCCTGGTTTTCCTTGTCGGCCAGCCAGCGCGCCGCCGTGCTGGAGGCGCCTTTGTGGCTCAGGGCAAACACGCTGGCGCCCTGCGCCGAGGGGCGGGTGAAGGCGTCGGCGTGGATGCTGATGAACAGGTCGGCCTGCACGCGCCGCGCTTTGCTCACGCGCGTGGCCAGGGGCACGAAGAAGTCGGCATCGCGCGTCAGATAGGCGCGCATGGGGTTGCCGTTGATGCGCGTGGCATTGATGCGCTGGCGCAGCTGCAGGGCAATTTTGAGCACCACGTCTTTCTCGCGCGTGCCGCGTGGGCCGATGGCGCCGGGGTCTTCGCCACCGTGGCCAGGGTCTAGCGCCACGATGATGATGCGCTCGGTCTGCTGCACCTTGGCCGTGGCCCGTGGCGGTGGTGTTGCCGGTGCTGCTGGTGGTGGGGACGCCACAGGTTCCGCTGGCTTGGGTGGTGGGGCAGCGGGTGCCTGTGCCGGTGCCGGTGCGCTGGCGACGGTGGTCGTGGTGTCTGTGCCGGAGTGCTTGCTGGCAATCAGTGCGCCCAGTGGGTCGTCGTGCGTGGGGGCCTGGGCGCTGGTGGCGCTGTCGGCACCGCTGCTGGGGCTGCTGCCGGTATCGACGGCGGCAAAGGCGTTGTTCACGCGCTCTTGGATCAGCGCCTCCAGCGGGTCGATGGCTTTGGCCGGGTACAGGTCGAGCACCAGCCGGTGCTTGTAGGGGGCGACCGGCTGCAGGGTGAACACTTGGGGGTGCGCGGCCTGTTTGAGGTCGATGACGATGCGCACCACGGTGGGGCTGTTTTGCCCGATACGGATGGCGGCGATGTTGGGGTCGTCGGGCTGCACCTTGGCCACCAGCTCTTTGAGCGTGTTGCTCAGCACCATGCCTTCGATGTCCACCGCCAGGCGCGGCGGGTTGGCGACAAAGGTTTGCGTGGTTTTGAGGGGCTTGTCCGATTCGAGCGTGACGCGCGAGTAATCGGGGGCAGGCCACACGCGCACGGCCACCACGCTGGCACCGTAGGCCAGATGTTGCTGGCCCAGCAGCAGCGCCAGGCTGCCTGCTTGCAGCAGGCGCCGCCGCCGCAGAGAGGCAGGCGCCAGTGGGGAGGGGGTGGCGGCAAGGTCGGGGAGGGGAGGGTGTTCGCTCATGAAAGCCAAGGCTGCAACAGTTGCTGGCCGCGCGCGCTGCCGGGGTGCAGGCAAATGCGGCGCCGGGTTTCGTCAATTGCTTCTATATGAATAGCTACGTCCGCAGTCGGGGCAAGCCCTGCGGCCTTTTCTGGCCATTCTCCGATTTTAAGGCCGGGGCTGGCGAAAATGTCGCGAAAGCCCGCATCTTCCCACTCGCGCGGGTCGTCAAAGCGGTAGAAATCAAAGTGCCACAGCGCCAGACCCGAGGGCGTGTCGTAGGGCTCCACCACCGCATACGTGGGGCTTTTGATGCGCC
This sequence comes from Comamonas sp., assembly GCA_028690035.1. Taxonomy (GTDB): domain Bacteria; phylum Pseudomonadota; class Gammaproteobacteria; order Burkholderiales; family Burkholderiaceae_C; genus Comamonas. The sequence continues at coordinate 177,584 of JAQVCA010000007.1, forward strand.
CTTGCACCCCCAGGGCGCGCAGCAGGTGGCGCACCAGGGTGGTTTTGCCCGCGCCCAGGTCGCCGTGCAGCGTCAGGTAGGCATCGGCCAGGGCGGGGTGGCGCAGCAGGTGGGCCGCCAGCTGCTGGGCGAAAGCGGCGGTGGCGGCCTCATCGGGGCAGGTGAGCACGCCATCGGGGGAAGAGGGGTTTGCGGGCATTTTTACAATCCGCCGACTATGGCAGAAGGCAATATGGAAACAACAGGGGCGGCGCAGGCCGAGCGTGCAGTGCTGGCGCGCATCCAGGCGTGGGCCAAAGCGCTGGGATTCTCGCAAATTGGCGTCACAGGCGTGGACTTGTCGGGTAGTGAGCCGGGATTGCTGCGCTGGCTGGCGCAGGGCTTTCACGGCGACATGCACTACATGCAAAGCCACGGCCTCAAGCGTGCGCGCCCGGCGGAGCTGGTGCCGGGCACCGTGAGCGTCATCACCGCGCGCATGGACTATCTGCCGCAGGGCACCGCCAGCGACTGGGTGCAGCAAGAGTGGCAGCGCCTGCAGCGCCCGCACGAGGGCATCGTCTCGGTCTATGCCCGGGGGCGCGATTACCACAAGGTGCTGCGCGCGCGCCTGCAAAAACTGGCCGAGCGCATGGTGCAAGAGCTGGGGCCGCTGGGTTATCGCGTGTTCACCGATTCGGCGCCGGTGCTGGAGGCAGAGCTGGCGCGCCACAGCGGCCAGGGCTGGCGCGGCAAGCACAGCCTGGTGCTCAACCGCAGCGCAGGCTCGATGTTTTTCTTGGGTGAAATTTATGTCGATCGGGCGCTGCCAACGACCGAGCCGGTGGCCGCGCACTGCGGCAGTTGCACGGCTTGCCTAGACATGTGCCCAACGCAGGCCATCGTCGGGCCGCAGCAGGTCGATGCGCGTCGCTGCATTTCGTATCTGACGATTGAGTACGGCGGCAGCATTCCGCTGGAGCTGCGCCCCTTGATGGCCAACCGCATCTACGGCTGCGACGATTGCCAGCTGGCCTGCCCGTGGAACAAGTTTGCCCAGACCAGCAGTTTGCCGGACTTTGCTGCCCGCCCCGGTCTGGCGGGCAGCAGCCTCGCCGAGCTGTTTGCCTGGGATGAGGCCATGTTTTTGCGCCGCACCGAGGGCAGCCCGATCCGGCGCATTGGTCATGAAAAATGGCTGCGCAACATCGCCGTGGCGCTGGGCAATGCGCTGCGCGTGGCGCCCGATGCGGCCACCGCCGATGCTGTGCGCGCCGCTTTGCACACACGCGCCGCGCACCCCAGCGCTCTGGTGCGCGAGCATGTGGGCTGGGCCTTGGCGCAAGTGCCGCAGCAGACCCCGTCGATACAGCTACGAAATAAAGAGCTTGTAGCGCTTACCAGATAGGCATTTAAGAGGGTTTTGGTCTTGAAAATGGCTATAGGTCAGCGGGACATGCTTCAGAATTTGTAGTTCATGCCCACATAGACCGAGCGGCCCATGCCCGGCAGCGACACGCCCCAAGGCACGCCCATGCCCGACATGGTGTTGCCCTGGCCGGTGTAAGCGCCGCCTTGCGGATGGCGGTAGAAGCGGTTGAACAGGTTGTCCACGCCCAGCTCCACCTGCCACTGCTGCCATTGGTAGCTGGTGCGCAGGTTCACCAGCGCGTAACCGGCGGTGGGGCGCTCGTTGTGCACGGCAGAGACTTTGGTCTTGGCGCGCACGGCCACCAGCTCGGCGCTGTTGCTCCAGCCACCTTGGCGGTGCGTGACGGCCAGGCGCGCGTTGAGCGGCATCAGGGCATACAGGTGCTCGCCCGTGTCGCGGTCTTTGCCGCTGACGTAGCTCAGCGCACCTTCCAGCGCCCAGCGGCCCCAGCGCGGGCTGTCGGCCAGCTGCGCCATGCCCGAGATGTCCAGCCCCTGCAGGCGCACATCCTGGTTGGCCATGCGCAGATAGACAAAGCCTTGCTGGGCGCTGGCATTGGCGGCGGTGCATGAGCTCATTGAGCCCATGCCGCCGCTGCAGCGCTGGGCGCCGATGTAGTCGTTCACCTGGCTGACGTAGGGCGTGACCGACAGGCGCCATTGTTCGCCGCTGGCATCGTGCCAATGGGCGGTGGCGCTCAGGGTGTGCGCGGTTTCGGGGCGCAGGTTCAGGTTGCCGACGTAGCCGTTGCCATCGCCCACCCAGTTGACCATGCGCATGGCCATGCCGCCGGTGGACCAGGCGTAGCGCTCATACAGGCTGGGCGCACGTGTTTTGCGGGCAAAGCCCAATTCGTAATCGGCGTAGGCATTGGGGCTGTAGCGCGCCAGGGCGCTGAAGTCCCAGGCCTGATCGCTGCGCTTGCGGTTGGCGGCATTGAAAGCGTTGGCCTCCGCGTCGTAACTGGCGTTGTAGCCCTGCACCTGGCCACTGTCGCTGCGGATGTGGCTGGCGCGCACGCCCACCTGGGTGAGCCATTGCGGATTCCAGCGCGCCTGCCATTCGGCAAACATGTCCAGGCGGTCGCGCTGGCCATCGCGGATGTTCCAGAACACATTCGGGGCCATGCCGCCGCCCGAGGGGTTCCACCAGTCGTTCAGGGTGTAGCGCTGCGCCAGGGCGCCCACTTCCAGGGTGTCGCGTGCCGACAGGGGCAGCTGGGCGCGCACGTCCACGCCGCTGGTGTGGCCCCGGGTGTCCATGGGCATGCCGGGCACGTTGCCTGCCGGGCCGTACCAGAACTGTTTGTCCTCACCAAAATTCATGCTGTGGCGTGTGCGCTCGTGGTACACGCGTGCCTGCAGCTTGCCCCAGCTGCGCTGGCTCTGGTAGCGCAGGTTGAACTGCTGGCCGTCGTTGCCGGTCATGTCCATGCGCTGGTTGGCAAAGTTTTGGTAGGGAATGTCTTGCACGCCCAGGCGCAGATCGACCATATCTTGCGCGCCGCGCCAGGCCAGGCTGAGGCTGTGGTTGCGCGTGAGGTAGCTGCTGGAGCCGACCTCGTCGCCACGCAGCCAGCGCTGGGGCTTGTCGGACGCTGCCGGGCCTGCGGCCTTGAAGTCGCGCGCGGCGCGGTAATTGTCCGACTGCGCCACCGCGCCGTCGTAGCGCAGACTGAACTGTTCGGTGGCGTAGGTGGCGCTGGCATGGCCGCCTTTGGCGCGGCCGTTGCTGCGGCCCCAGACGCCTACTTCGCCTTCACGCAGCGTGCCCGTACCGGGCGCGGCAAAGGCGGGCGGCAGCGATTCGACCTGGATGGTGGCACCAATGCTGTCACCGCCCACACTCACCGGGGTGATGCCGGCAAACAGGCGCACCGCGCCCACGCGCGTGGGGTCGATGTAGGACAGCGGCGGGTTCATGTGGTTGCCGCACGAAGAGATCAGGTCCATGCCATCGAGCTGGATGCGCAGCCGGTCGTCGCCCAGCCCCTGCACGCTGGGCAGGCTGGAGACGCCGCCCGCAGGGTGCAGGCTCACCCCAGGCAGACTGCGCAGCAGGCTGGCGCTGTCGCTGCTGCGCGCGCGCTGGCTGGCCAGGGCCTGGGCATCCAGGGTGCTGGTGGCCAGGGTGGATGGGGGCGACACGGCCTCGGCCCGCACGGTGGTGGTGGGCAGGGTGGCCAGGCCATCGGTGGGTGGTGTGGCAGCGGTTTGGGCCAGGCCGCCCAGGGGCCAGCACAGGGCAATCAGAGCGCAGATCGGTAGCAGGGCAGGGCGCTGCGTGCAGGCGTCGGTAGCCCGCAGGGGAAGAGAAAACATAAACGGTGTCCACCGGCAAATGCCGGAAAAAATGCAAACGGCACGCCACCGCCCGCCTGCAATGAAGAGGTAAGAGGTGCAACAGGTCGGGCGGGGCAGGGAACGGTCAACGCAGCCACGCTGATGGCCAGCACCTGCTCTGCGGACAGGTGCGGTCTAGGTGCTCAGGTGGGCTGCTATGCGGTGGACGATGGGGGGCCGTGGGGCCAGGGGCGCCAGTGGGGCGGCGCATGCGGTAGATACAGATCCAGCACCGCCACATGGGCAGTGGGCAGATCGACGTCGGGGCGCAGGCTGGGAAGGGTGCTGACCAGAAAACCGGTGACGGCCACGCTGCACACGGGGCAGTGCTGCATGGCGCTGGCCGGATGCGTTTCGGTATCGCTGGCCTCCAGCGGGGCGGGAACATCGCTGGTGTGTACAAAGCACACCTGCGTTTGCCAGAACGCCTGCATGGCCATGGCGGCCAGGTGGCGGGTGCTCAGCTGCTGCATCCACAGCTGCGCCAGCAGCGCCAGCATGACCAAAGTCACGCCCAGGCTGCGGTAGCGCACAGAAGGGGGGAAGCGAAGGGAGCGAAGCACGGCACGCGATTATGCCCAGGCGCAGCAGCGCGCTATTGCGTCAGCACAAACTGCGTGCATTCAAAACGCCAAAAACAACAGCCAGCGCGGCGTTGCCGGGCTGGCTGTGAAGGGCTAGGGTGGCACCACCCGTGCAGGTCTGTTTACAAGTTGCAGCTTACAGGTCGCGCACAAAGTTCTTGCGGCCACCGGCGCGGGGCTCGTAGGGCTTGCCAAAGCCGCCACCGCCACCACGGCGCTCGCCGCCGCGGTTGTCGCCACCACGTTCGGCAAAGCCGCCTTTGCGGCCAGCGCCTTCGCCATCGCGGCGCTGTTGGCCAAAGTGGCTGCCACGCTCTTGGCGCGGTGCAGCGTCGCGGTTGCCAAAGTCGCGGCCAGCGCTGGGAGCGCCGTCACGGGGGGCAAATTCGCGGCGTGGTGCGCCATCGCGCTGACCGAAGTCGCGCGCCGGGCGGGGGCTGTCAAAGCCTTGGCGTTCGCCGCCAAAGCGGGGGCGATCGTTGTCAAAACGCTGGCGATCGTTGCGCTCGCCAGAGGCAGGACGGTCGCCAAAACCGCTCTTGCGGCCATAGCCCTCGCCATCGCGACGGCCACCAAAGCCACCGCCACCACCGCCAAAACCACCGCGACCACGTGCCGGGCCGCCAAAGCGGTCACCGCCACGGCCACCAGCACCAAAGCCGCCACCACCGCCACGGCGGCCATCGCGTTCACCGCCGCTGGGGAAGCGCTGCTGCGGCTCCAGGCCATCGATGGTTTCGGCCTTGAAGGGCTGGCGGGTGAATTCTTCGATGTCGAACACGCGACGGCGGTCGCGGAACTCGGCAAACGTCACGGCCATGCCTTCACGACCGGCGCGGCCCGTGCGGCCAATGCGGTGCGTGTAGTCCTCGGCTTTCATGGGCAGGCCGTAGTTGAAGACGTGGGTGATGGTGGGCACGTCGATACCGCGCGCGGCCACGTCGGTGGCCACCAGCACCTGGATCTGGCCTTCGCGCAGAGCACGCAGGCGGCGGTTGCGCAGGCCTTGGCTCAAAGCGCCGTGCAGGGCCGCAGCGGAAAAACCCGCTTCGACCAAGTCTTGCGCCAGACCGTCGCACTCCACTTGGGTGGAGGCAAACACGATGGCCTGGTTGATGCTGGTGTCGCGCAGCCAGTGGTCCAGCAGCTTGCGCTTGTGCTGTGGGTTGTCGGCCCAATGCAGTTTTTGCTGGATGCTGTCGTGCTTGTTTTGCGGTGTGGCAATGGTGATCTTGTGCACGTTGGCGCCGCCTTCGTGCATCACACGCATGGCCAGCTGCTGGATGCGTGGCGCAAAGGTGGCGCTGAACATCATGGTTTGCTTGCGCTGGGCGGTCATTTGGTTGACCTCGGCCAGATCGTCGGCAAAGCCCAGGTCGAGCATGCGGTCGGCTTCATCGACCACCAAGAATTGCACCTTGTCCAGCTTGATCTGCATGCTGCGCTGCAAATCCAGCAGGCGGCCTGGGGTGGCCACGACCAGATTGGCGTTTTGCAGCTTGGCAATTTGCATCTGGTAGGGCATGCCGCCGACCACGTTGGCAATGCGCAGGCCCTTGCAGTGCTTGACCAACTCGATGGCATCCTGCGCTACCTGTTGGGCCAGTTCGCGGGTGGGGCACAGTACCAGGGCGCCGGGGACGGCAGCCTTGAAGTTGCGCGTCTGCATCGGGTTTTTGCGCTTGGCGCGCTTGGGCAGGGGCTCGCCCTTGGCTTCGGCTTCGGCGCGTAGGCGCTCAAACTCAGCGTGCTCGGCAGCTTCTTCAGCGGCCTTGTCGGCCATCAGCGTGTGCAGCACGGGCAGCAGGAAGGCGGCGGTTTTGCCCGAGCCGGTCTGGCTGGAGACCATCAGGTCGATAAATTCCGAGCCGGTGTCCTTCTGGCCCATGGCCAGAGGGATGGCTTGGTTTTGCACTTCGGTGGGCTGGGTGTAGCCCAGATCCATACAGGCGCGCACCAGGTCGTCGTGCAGGCCCAAGGCGGTAAAGGGGTTGGGGCCAGCAGGTGCGCTGGCTTCAGCGGCTTCGGTCGTGGCGACGGTTTCGGCTTGTGCAACAGCGCTCACAGTGGCAGACACGGGTGCGGTGGCAGCGGCGACCAGGCCCTGCTCGATGGTTTCTTGGTTCATGGTGTTCTCACGTGGCAACGCAGCAGCCCCACTGCAGGACAGTGGGCAATCAGACAAAGGCGGCTGCGCTTTTGACGGTTGAAGGAAAAACATCCACCGTCAAACAAATTCCGGCTCTTGCAGGGGCCTGTTCAGAAACAGGGGCGCAAAGCGGTGGGCGTTTTAAGGCGTTGCTGGCGATCTGTGGCAGATGGCCGTGGCACGCGAAGCCCGGTGTGTGATGGGAGATGCGACAAACTTGCCCTAGTGTTTTCACCTATTGGGGCAAGCCGTGCATTATTGCATGAAACGAAAAATGCTTCAAGGCGTTAAAAAATGCTGGCGGTAGTGCTGCAGTTCGTCGATGGACTCCTGCACATCGGCCATAGCGGTGTGGCGCTGCGCTTTTTTGAAGCCTTTGACCACCTCGGGCTTCCAGCGCCGGGCCAGTTCTTTCAAGGTGCTCACGTCCACATTGCGGTAGTGAAAGTAGGCCTCCAGCTTGGGCATGTACAGCGCCAGAAAGCGCCGGTCCTGCCCAATGCTGTTGCCGCACAGCGGCACTTTGCCCTTGGGGATATAGCGCCGCAAAAAACTCAGCAGTTGCTCTTCGGCCTGGGCTTCAGTCAGGGTGGAGGCCTTGACGCGCTCGATCAGGCCGCTGCGCCCGTGGGTGCCTTTGTTCCAGGCGTCCATGGCGTTGAGCAGCGCGTCGCTTTGGTGGATCACCAGCACCGGGCCGGGCACGCGCACTTGCAGCTGTGCGTCGGTGACGATGACGGCGATTTCAATGATGCGTTCGGTATTGGGGTTGAGGCCCGTCATCTCGCAGTCCAGCCAGACCAAATTCAGGTCGGACTTGGGTAAATCGGGAGTGCTGGCCGGGGCTGGGGTTTCGCTGGAGACGGGAGAAAGCATGCGCAAATTGTCGCCTACACTCGCGCCGCATGTCTTCATCCAGTCTTTTTTCTCCCAGCTTTTTCCTCACGGCGGCCTTTGCGCTGGCCTTGGTCTTGCAACTGCTGGCGCAGGTGTGGTTGCTCACCCGCCAGGTGCGCCACGTAGCCCAGCACCGGGGTGCGGTGCCCGCAGCATTTGCCCAGCGTATCCCCTTGGATGCCCACCAGAAAGCGGCCGATTACACCTTGGCAAAAGCGCGTATTGGGCTTATCCAGCTTGCCTGGGGTGCTCTCCTTTTACTGGGGTGGACGCTGCTGGGCGGCTTGAATGCCCTGCACCAGCTGCTGCTGGACTGGATGGCGCCGGGGCTGGCGCAGCAGGTGGCGCTGGTGGCGGCGTTTGCTGTGCTCTCGGGGGCGTTGGAGCTGCCGTTGGCGCTGTACCGCACCTTTGTGCTGGAGCAGCGCTTTGGCTTCAACCAGAGCACGCTGGGGTTGTGGCTGGGCGACTTGCTCAAAAGCACGCTGCTGGGCGCAGCCATCGGTCTGCCGCTGGTGGCCGCCGTGCTGTGGCTGATGCAGGCAGCGGGCGCGCTGTGGTGGCTGTGGGCCTGGGCGCTGTGGACGGGGTTTCAGCTGCTGCTGATGTGGGTTTTTCCCACCTTTATCGCCCCGCTGTTCAACAAGTTTGAGCCTTTGCAGGATGAGGCGCTCAAGGCGCGCGTGACGGGCTTGATGCAGCGCTGCGGGTTTGCCGCCAAGGGGCTGTTTGTCATGGATGGCAGCCGCCGCTCGGCGCATGCCAATGCGTATTTCACCGGCCTGGGCAATGCCAAGCGTGTGGTGTTTTACGACACCTTGCTCAAGCAGCTCAACGCCGACGAGGTGGAGGCCGTGCTCGCGCACGAGCTGGGCCACTTCAAGCACCGCCACATCACCCAGCGCATGTTTTGGGTGTTTGCTGCCAGTCTGCTGGGCCTGGGTGTGCTGGGGTGGTTGGGTCAGCAACCGTGGTTTTACAGCGGGCTGGGCGTCGCGCCATCGCTGGAATTGGCCTTGGGCCAAGGCGGGCAGATGCAGGCCGTGGCGCTGCTGCTGTTCATGCTGGCCGTGCCGGTGTTGACCTTCTGGCTGGCACCGCTGATGGCGCATTTTTCACGCCGCGATGAATTTCAGGCCGATGCCTACGCTGCGGCGCAGGCCCAGCCTGCGGCGCTGGCCTCGGCCTTGCTCAAGCTGTATGAGGACAACGCTTCCACCTTGACGCCCGATCCGCTGTACGCGCGCTTTTATTACTCGCACCCTCCTGCGGTCGAGCGCTTGGCGCGTCTGGCACCGTCGGGCCCTGCCGAAGTGGGCGCAGCATGAGCCGCAAGTCGCGTACCCAGACGGTGGCTGCGCCTGCTGCCACTTTGCTCCCCGGTTTGGTGGTGGGCAGCCATGGCCGCCACTGTGTGGTGGAAACCCCGGACGGTCAGCGCCGCATCTGCCATCCGCGCGGCAAGAGAAACCAGGCGGTGGTGGGCGATCAGGTGCTGTGGTTGCCCGCAGCGCCCGGCCAGGGCGACGAGGGCAGCATCGAAAAAGTGCAGCCACGGCGCAATTTGCTCTACCGCCAGGACGAGATTCGCACCAAATCTTTTGCGGCCAACATCGATCAGGTGCTGATCCTGATTGCCGCCGAGCCGGTGTTCTCGGAAAGCCAGCTCACCCGCGCGCTGATTGCCACGCACGAGGCGGGCATTGTGCCCATCGTGGCGCTGAACAAAAGCGATTTGGCCCAGCCCTTTGCCCAGGCCTGGGAGCGCCTGGCGCCCTACCGCGCGGCGCTGGATGCCGAGGGCGTGCCGCACTACCAAGTGCTGGGTTTGAACCTGACCCAGCCCAGTGCCACGCAGGCGGCCCTGTTGCAAGAACTGCTGGCGGGCAAAGCCACCCTGGTGCTGGGGCCGTCGGGCTCGGGCAAGAGCACCTTGATCAACCTGCTCATCCCGCAGGCGCGCGCGGCGACGGGGGAGATCTCGCAGGCGCTCAACTCGGGGCGGCACACCACCACCACCACCACCTGGTACTGGCTGGATGCGCAGCGGCGCACCGCCCTGATCGATTCGCCGGGCTTTCAGGAGTTTGGCCTGCACCACATTCCTCCGACCGCCTTGGCGCGCTACATGCCCGATGTGGGACAGCACGCGCAGGGCTGCAAGTTCTACAACTGCACGCACCTGCACGAACCGGGCTGCGCCGTGCTGGCGCAGGTGGGGCAGGGCATCAGCGCCCAGCGCCATCGGCTGTACGCCGAGCTGTTTGCTGAGCTGAGTCAGCCCACGCACTACGGCTAGGGCGCGGGCATACCGGCCATTGGGACTGGTACCGGCTGGTACTGGCGCGATTTTTGCTTATTTCTTGCTGGTGGCCCGTATGGCGCGGGCACTGCCAGAGCAATAAGGAGTAGGCCATGGTGGCAAACCAGTGCAGCGAACCTGAAATCCCCATCGATACGTTGGTCGTTTTTATGCGCGGGGTGCTGCGCTGTGAAAGCGCGCTGCGCGAGCTCAACCTGATGTGGCGTCTGATCGAGTCGTCGGCCAAGATGAATTGCCCGCAGGAGGCGCGCGCCCTGCTGCCCATGTTGCAGACCACGCGCGAGGGGCTGCAGCGCCTGGAGGTCGATCTGGTGCAGTCGCTGGTGGCGCAGTCGCTGCGCGAAGTGCTCACCGATCTGCGCACCAGTGCCCACCATGTGATCGACATCGTGGTGCGCAGCCTCTACGAGCGCACCGCAGACGTGGGTTTTTTGGCTACCGATGCTCAGTTGTGCGCCTATGTGGCAGGGCTCAGTGACGGTCAGGGCGTGCAGCAGCGCCTGTGGGAATACCGCCAAAAGTACAGCGTTTATGACGAAATTTTGCTCATCGACCACCAAGGCGCCGTGCTGGCCCAGGTCGATGAACACTCCCCGGTCGAGGGCAGCGACGATCCCTTGATCGCCGCCACGCTGCAGCGCAAGGCGTACCTGGAGACATTTCGCGCCACCGACCTGCGCCCAGGCAAGGCCCAGGCGCTGCTCTACACCCACCGCATGCTGCATCCGCACACGCACCAGAGCGTGGGCGTGCTGGCCCTGGGCTTTGACTTGGAAGGCGAGATGCACGGCCTGTTTGAGTCCTGGTGCGAACAACCCGCGCGCAGCATTGCTGTGCTGCTGGATGCCGATCGGCGGGTGCTGGCCAGCAGCGATGAACACTGGATTGGGAAGGGCGAGCGCGTGCCGGTGAATCTGACCGGCGCAGCCGTGCCGTGTGTGCACGCAGGACGCACCTATTTGGTGCAAACCGTGGCCGCCAGGCCCTACCAGGGCTACCCGGGGCCTGCTGGCTGGATGGGGCAGGTGATGATTCCCATCGACCAAGCCTTCGGCACCAAGGCGCGCCGGGCCATCGATGCGCTGGAGCCTGCAGTGGCGCAAGGCCTGCTGGCCCACGCGCACCGCTTTTGTCCACCCCTGCATGCCGTGGTCGCCGCGACCGACACCATCCGCCGCGTGGTCTGGAATGGTCAGGTGATGACGGCCAGTCAGGGCACCACCACGCCCCAACTCAAGGCGGTGCTGGAGCAAATTGGCGAAACCGGTGCCCACACCCATGGGACGTTTGCCCACGCCATCCGCGATCTGTACGACACCGTACTCAGCGCCAGCCTGCGTGAGAGCGAGCAGCTCACCCAGCTCCTGGTGGATGTGCTCGATCGCAACCTGTACGAACGCGCCAACGATTGCCGCTGGTGGGCACTGACGCCCCAGCTGTGCGACCTGCTGGCCCGCGAAGCCCAGGGCCAGGACTGCACTGCCGAGCGCGAACAGGCCTGTGCGCTGTTGGAGCACCTCAACCGGCTCTATACGGTGTACGCACGCATCGTCGTGTACGACCGCCAAGGCACCATCGTGGCTGCCAGCCGCAGCACGTTGGCCCACGGCCTATCGGTGCTGGGCATGGGCATCGAGCCCGACACCTTGGATGCGGTGCTGCACCTGAGCGACACCCAGTCCTACCACGTGAGTCCATGGCGCAGCGGCGCCTACGGCTGCCCAGCGGATGAGCCCGGCTACGTGTACCACGCAGCCATACGTTCACCCCAGGACGCCACGCACATCGTCGGTGGCATTGGTCTGGTGTTTCACACCGTGGGCGAGTTACAGGGCATGTTGGCCGATGGTTTGGTGGATCAGCCCGGCGTGCAAGCTGTGTACGCCCAGTGCGATGGCACCGTACTGGCCAGTACCCACCCTGAGGAGCACCCCGTGGGCACGCGTCTGGCACTGGAGCCGGGCTGGCTGCAGGTGGCCCCGGGCCAGCGCCGGGCGTGCGTGACGATATACCGTGGCCACTACTGCATCGTGGGGTGTGCGGCGGCGCACGGCTACCGCGAGTTTCGGCGTACTCCTGGCGCTGGCGATGGAGTACTGGCGCTGTCGTTCAAAGCGCTGGGGGCGGTGCAGCCCGATGCCCAGGCGGCGGTGCAGCGGCGCGATACCGTGGTGCAGCCGATGGCACCACAGGGTGGTGGTGGGCGCGAGATGGCGACGTTCTTTGTGGGTTCGTCGCTGTTTGCCCTGGACGTGGCGCATGTCCTGGAGGCGCAACCGGCCAGTGCCGTGGCCCCTGTGTCTGCCGGGCGTCTGCCGCACTGCATCGGCACCTTGGCGCGACGCACCCAGGGCCAGGTGAGCGGGTATGTCTGGGTGTTCGATCTGGCGCATCTGCTCACCGGACAAGTAGCGCAGCGCAGTGCCAACAATCAGGTGGTGGTGGTGCAGTGCGCCGGGCGGCATCTGGGGCTGCTGGTCAGCGAGCTGCAGGGCGTGCATGTGTTTGCACTGGAGAGCATCGTGCCCATGCCGGGCACAGCTGGCGCTTTGGGGCAGCTGGTGCAGTCGCTGGTACGGGCCAATGGCGGGGCGCTGTTGGTGCCGTGTTTGCACCCGCAGGCCTTGCTCCATGTGCTGCAAAGCCCCACCGCCTGAGCGGTGGATTGTCAAAAAAGAGAGCTGCTTGCGCTTTATATACAAAGTTTTCTATATGAAAAGTATCTGAAACTTATAACTATCAAGCGAAAGCAGCTCTTTTTTTGATAGCTTGATTCAGTGCAGCCAGGGTAAGACCACGTCCGCCAAGGCCTGGGGCTGCTCGTACTGCACCCAATGGCCCGCCCCGGCGATCAGTTGCAGACGCCCCTGAAAACACGCCGCCACCTGTGGCCACAGGCCACGGTAGAGCACGTCCTGTTCGCCATACACCCCATGCACCGGGCAGGTGAGGCGCGGCAAGGTCTGGCGCAGGATGTCGGTGCTGGCCAGGCGGCGCCGGGGCAGGCGGTCGCGGTGTACGTTGGCGGTGTGCAGGGCCAGGGTGTTGCGGTCGATGCAGCGCGGGTCGCTGAGCATCAGCGCGGCCAGGTTGTGGCAGTGGCGGTGCAGTTGCTCTTGGGGGTCGCTCAGGTGGCGCCAGCCTTTGAGGCGGTAGCTGGGCTGGTCGCGCAGGCCCAGTCCTGGCGGGCCGACCAGCACCAGCTGGCGCACCAGGCCGGGATAGGCCGCTGCCAGCAGGGCGGCGGTCAGTCCACCCAGGGAAAAGCCCATGATCTGCACCGGCTGCCCGCCCAGCCACTGCTGCAGGGCAGCGGCCAGCAGGGGCGGCATGTCGTCGGCGTCCTGCTGGTCGGGCAGCGGGTCGGAGGCGCCAAAACCGGGCAGATCCAGCGCCCAGACGGCATGGCCCGCTTGCGTCAGCGGCCCCAGCATGCGCAGCCAATGCGTCCAGCTGCCGCTGCCGCCATGCAGCAGCACCACGGGCGCTTTCTGCGCCGTTTCCGGTGCCGCTGGCCAGTGGTGGGCCGTCAGCACCCCGCCCGCATGCGCAAAGTGCGCGCACTGCGCCTGGGTGTGCCACTGCGCCACTTCCGGCGGCGTGACCTGACCGGCAGCGACGGCGGCGTAATCCTCGGCCGGGCCGGGCCAGGGCAGGGGCATGCGGTGGTCGGTGGTGGATGCCGGATTTACCACTGTGCCACCGCCTCGACCGCCAGCACATAGCCCTGCACGCCAAAGCCGCACATCACGGCACGCGCCACGGGCGAGAGGTAGGAATGGTGGCGGAAGGCCTCACGCGCAAAGACGTTGCTGATGTGCAGCTCCAGCAGCGCCACGCCGGTGCCCTTGATGGCATCCATCAGCGCAATGCTGGTGTGTGTGTAAGCACCAGCGTTGAGGATGACGCCTGCCAGCGCGCCGCGTGCGTGCAGCTGGCCCGCTTCGTGGATCCAGTCGATCAGCTGCCCTTCGTGGTTGCTTTGGTGAAAGCGCAGCTGCAGGCCGTGGCGCGCGCAGGCCTGGGCGCACAGCTGCTCGACATCGGCCAGGGTCTGCGCGCCGTACACCTGGGGTTCGCGCGTGCCCAGCAGGTTGAGATTGGGGCCGTTGAGAACAAAAACCGTCTTCTGCATGGGGAGTCTCGTGGAGTGCAAAAGCCGGTGATTATCCCGCCTGCCCGCTGCCGGGCTGCAGGCACCCGCCTACAATCCAACGCCATATGAATACCACCACCCACACCCAGGCAGACGTTGCCGCCGAGGCGGTTGTCAAGCCCACCAATTTTCTGCGCCACATCATCGAAACCCATCTGGCCGATGGCACCCACGCAGGCCGCCGCTGGGGCGGTGGCCCCGGCGATGCCCAGCACCACCAGCAAGGCCAGGTCGATGAGGCCAAAATCCGCACCCGCTTTCCGCCCGAGCCCAACGGCTACCTGCACGTGGGCCACGCCAAGTCGATCTGCCTGAACTTTGGTCTGGCCAAGGACTACGGCGGCGTGTGCCACCTGCGCTTTGACGACACCAACCCGGAAAAAGAAGACCAGGAATACGTGGACAGCATCAAGGATGCCGTCCAGTGGCTGGGCTTTGACTGGAAGGATGCGCAGGGCAACAGCCACCTGTACTACGCCAGCAACTATTTCGACTTCATGTACCGCGCCGCCGTGTACCTGATCGAGCAGGGCTTGGCCTATGTGGACGAGCAGTCCGCCGAAGACATGAAGGCCAACCGCGGCGACTTCACCCGCCCTGGCGTGAACAGCCCTTTTCGCGACCGCAGTGTGGCCGAGAACCTGCAGCGCTTTGCCGACATGAAGGACGGCAAGCTGCAAGACGGCGCTGCCGTGCTGCGCGCCAAGATCGATATGGCTTCGCCCAATATCAATCTGCGCGACCCCGCCATCTATCGCGTGCGCCATGCCGAGCACCACAACACCGGCAACCAGTGGTGCATCTACCCGATGTACACCTTCGCGCACCCCATTGAGGATGCGCTGGAACACATCACCCACTCGATCTGTACGCTCGAATTTGAAGACCAGCGCCCCTTCTACGACTGGCTGCTGGATCACCTGCGCGCTGGCGGTTTGATCGTTGCACCGCAACCGCGCCAGTACGAGTTTGCGCGCCTGAACCTGACCTATGTGGTCACCTCCAAGCGCAAGCTCAAGCATCTGGTGGACAGCGGCACTTTGAGCGGCTGGGACGACCCCCGCATGCCCACCATCGTCGGCCTGCGCCGCCGGGGTTACACGCCCGCGTCGATCCGCAACTTCTGCGAGCGCATCGGCGTGACCAAAGACTACAGCTGGATCGACTACGCCACGCTGGACGGCTGCCTGCGCGAAGACCTGGAAAACAAGGCCCACCGCGCTATGGTGGTGCTCGACCCCGTGAAGCTGGAGCTGACCAACTGGGCGGAGGTGTTCGGCAGCGCCGACCATCTGGAAGCCTGCAGCCTGCCCGCTCTGCCCCACCACACTGAAGGTGAAACCGTGCCTGAGCGCCACTTTACGATTGGCCGTGAAGTGTGGATTGAGCGCGAGGACTTTGCCGAAGTGCCGCCCAAGGGCTACAAGCGCCTGTTCCCCGGCAACAAGGTGCGCCTCAAAGGTGGCTATGTGATCGAGTGCACCGGCTGCGAAAAAGATGCCGACGGCAACGTGACCAAGGTGCTGGCCACCGTGGTGCCCGACACCAAGAGCGGCACGCCCGGCGCCGATGCGGTGAAGGTGAAAGCCGCCATCACCTGGGTCGGCGTGGCCGATGGCGTGCAAGCCGAAGTACGCCTGTATGACCGCCTGTTCACCGACGCGCAGCCTGACGCCGGCGGCAAGGACTACCTGAGCCTGCTCAACCCCGACAGCCTCAAAGTCGTGACTGCGTATGTGGAACCGTCCATGAAGGCTGCACAGCCTGACGACAAGTTCCAGTTCGAGCGCTTTGGCTACTTTGTGGCCGACCGCAAGGATCACAGCACCGACCACCCCGTGTTCAACAAGATCACCGGCCTGAAAGACAGCTGGGGCAAGTAAGCGTTCGGAGCGCTCCTCTTTTTTCTGGAACCAATCCAAGGCTGCGAGACTCGCAGCCTTGGTGCTTTTTGGCCAAGGAAGAAAGAATTTTCATGCGTAAAAGTTCGATGACTTCGTGGTTTCCCCAGCCGGCAGCCAGCGAGATCACCCCGCCGCAGGTGTTTGCCCAGCGCCGTCGCCTGCTGCAGCAGATGGCAGCCGGTGCCGCAGGTGCAAGCCTGGCCACCTGGGCGGCCCGCGACGCATTGGCGGCGGCCACGCCGGCGGCAGACAAGCTGGCGGCCCTGCCCGGTGTGCCCTCCAAAGTGCCGGGCGCACAGGTGCAGGCCACGCCCACCCCCTACGCAGATGCCAGCAGCTACAACAACTTTTACGAGTTCGGCTACGACAAGCAAGACCCGGCCCGCTACGCCGGGGCCATGCCCACCCGCCCCTGGACGGTGCGCGTCGAAGGCTTGGTGCAAAAACCCGGGGTGTGGGCACTGGAGGATTTGCTCAAGCTCAGCCCGATGGAGGAGCGCCTCTATCGCCTGCGCTGTGTGGAAGGCTGGAGCATGGTCATCCCCTGGGAGGGCTATTCGCTGTCGCGCTTGCTGGAGCGGGTGCAGCCTTTGGGCAGTGCCAAGTTTGTCGAATTTGTCACGCAGACCGATGCGCAGCACATGCCTGGCCTGCGCCACGGTGGGCTGGATTGGCCCTACACCGAAGGCCTGCGTCTGGACGAGGCCATGCACCCCCTCACGCTGCTGGCCTTTGGCATGTATGGCCATGTGCTGCCCAACCAGAATGGTGCGCCGGTGCGCCTGGTGGTGCCATGGAAATACGGCTTCAAGAGCGCCAAGAGTGTGGTCGCCATCCGTGTGCTGGAGCAGATGCCCACCACCGCCTGGGTGAAGGCCGCGCCGCACGAATATGGTTTTTATGCCAACGTCAACCCCAATGTGCCGCACCGGCGCTGGAGTCAGGCCAGCGAGCGCACCATTGGCCAAGGCGGTCTGTTTGCCCCCAAGCGCAAGACCGAGCTGTTCAACGGTTACGCCGAACAAGTCGGCCAGTTGTACGCCGGTATGGATCTCAAGCGCTATTACTGACGCTGTGCCCTCCCTGCGTGTTTTTATTGGAATGAAAGTCCACCTATGACTCCCCCCGTTTTGCAAGCGCGCTACGGCGCCCAAGCCCCCGCTGTCTCCCTGCCCCATCTGCCCGCTCTGGATGCCATGTTGCACCACCGCACGGTGCGCCACTTTCTGGGCGATGCTTTGCCCGAGCACACCATCGAGACGCTGGTGGCGGCGGCGCAATCGGCGCCGACCTCATCCAACCTGCAAACCTGGAGCGTGATTGCGGTCGAGTCGCAAGCGCGCCGCGACCAGCTGGCACAGCTGGTGGGCCAGCAAAAGCACCTGAGCGCTGCGCCGCTGGTGCTGGTGTGGCTGGCCGATCTGTCGCGCATTGAGCGCCTGGGGCAGGCCCAGGGCCGTGATCCTGCGGGCCTGCACTACCTGGACACCTTCCTCATGGCGGTGATCGATGCCACCTTGGCAGCGCAAAACGCCGTGGTGGCGGCCGAGGCCATGGGCCTGGGCACTTGCTACATCGGTGGCATGCGCAACCAGCCGGAGCAGGTCGCCCAGGTGCTGGGTACGCCGCGCCAGGTGTTTCCCGTGTTTGGCCTGGTGGTGGGGCACCCCGATCCGGCCCGCCCGGCCGCCATCAAGCCGCGCCTGCCGCAAAGCGCCGTGCTGCACCGCGAGCAGTACCACGTGCCTGCCACAGCGCAAGAAGAAATTGGTGATTACAACGCAGCGTTGGCCGCTTTCATGCGCGCTCAGGGCATGCCCGAGGTGGACTGGAGCACCCAGGTGGTCGATCGCCTGATGACGCCGGAATCGCTGTCTGGCCGCCATCGCCTGTACGAAGCCTTGCGCAATGCAGGTTTTGGCTATACCGATATCGACGGCTGACCATGGGCAGCGCCCCCCTTGCCCGCTGGTCCCCGCTGCTGTTGCACCGCGCCACCAAACCGGTGGTGTGGCTGCTGTGTCTGGCACCGCTGGCCTGGATGGTGGTGGCCTTGCTGACCGATCGGTTGGGGCCCAATCCTGCTGAAGCGCTGATCCGCAGCAGCGGCGATTGGGCACTGCGCGGTCTGTGTCTGGCGCTGGCGATCACGCCGCTGCGCCAGGCGCTGGGGCTGACGCCGTTGGCGCGGTTGCGCCGCTTGATCGGGCTGTTTGCGTTTTTCTATGCCGCGCTGCATGCCCTGTGCTACCTCTGGCTGGACATGGGTTGGCTGTGGGACGATGCGCTGCAGGATGTGCTGCAGCGCCCCTTTATTCTGGTGGGGGCCTTGGCATTGCTGGTGCTGCTGGCCCTGGCACTGACCTCGCCCCAGCGCGTGCTGCAGGCGCTGGGCGCACGCCGCTGGCAGCGCCTGCATCTGGGTATTCATGCCGCAGCCTGGCTGGCATTGCTGCATTTTTACTGGATGCGTCTGGGCAAAAACCTGTGGGCAGAGGTGGCGGTGTACGCCACCATCGTGCTGCTGCTGCAGGGCTGGCGGGTGTTCAAAAAGCGTGCCCGACACTGGCCAGCACCTGCAGGGGGCCTGTCTGGCGAATCAGATCGACCTGCTCGGGCTGGCGCACGTAGAGGGTGCCACCAAACGACAGGGCGTTGATGGAAATGCCCTCAAAGTGCTCTTGGCTGCGCGGCACCACCAGCATCCAGCCGTGGCCCACCAGCAGATTGAAGGAGGGTAGCAATCCATCGGCACCGGGCTGCAGGCCCAGCTGGTCGCGTGCCTGGGTGTAGGCGCTGAGCATGGCGTCTGCGCTGACATCGGGGGGCACGCCGGGGCCGACGGGCACCTTCAGCAGGGCATGGGCCATGGTCAGGGCCGGGTGCCGGTACACCGTATGGGCCACGGCGTCTGTGGGCAGGTCGGCGGCCCACTGCGCCAGAGAGGCATTGCCGGGCTCTGCCGGAATCCATTGCACATGCTTGTGGCGCTGGCTGGCACCTGCGGGCGCGCCGCCGTTGTAAAAGCCCAGGCCGCCCAGGGTGCAGAGCAGCTGGGCCAGCACCTCAAAATCGCACCGTTCCAAGGGGGTCAGTTGCTCGGCAAAGGTGCGCCGTGCCAGCACCAAGTGGTGCAAGCAGACCGGAAACTTGTTCAACACGATGGTGTGCTGCGTGCCGATGGGGCCGACGGTGAGCGCTGGATCGGGGTTCAGAAACGGGTTGAAATTGGGGTCGCGCGGCCCGCCGGGCAACACGACGCTGCTGGTGGTGTGGTCTGCCACTGGTGCTGCGGCGGCTTTGGCCGCATCCTTGCGCGCCAGGGCCTCGGCCCAGCGCACGATGAAGCGCAGGCCGTGCTGTGTGACCTCAGTCTCGCTGGTCTGCAGGGGGCTGAGCGCGCCGCTGGCCAGGGCGCTGTCGGTGCGGCTGCGAATGGCTGCCATCCAGTCGGGTTGCATGGGTCTGTCTCCTCTGTCCAAAACGCCCCATGCTACAGGCGCGCATCGGCCCCGATGGAGCGCCCGTCTGGTTACTTTCCCGGATTGTGCGTGCTGCAAAAACCGCGTGCTGTGCGTTTCACCAGGACACAGGCAAGGTCACGATGCTGTCCCAGTCCATGCCGGGCAGACTATCGTGGTGCGCCACCAGCACCCAGCGCGGCAGGGCGGTGTGGGCGATGTGCTCGGCCAAGGCGTCCAAGGCCCGCCCCAGATATTGGATCGAAGCCCAATCCAGCCCGGCATCGGGCGCATCGAGCACGGTGATGGACGCGCCACTGGCCAGGGCGGCGGCTTGCCAGAACTTGCGCCGCGTGCCGGTGGACAGCTGCAGCCAAGTCTTGTCCAGATGCGGCGCCAGACTCAGGCCCTGCACATGCTGTTGCCAGGCGTCAGCGCTCCAGTGGGGCCAGCGTTGCTGCTGGTCTGCGAGCCAGTCGGTGATACGCTGCTGCGGCTGGTGGCTGGGTGGTGGTGCGCTGCACACCTGCGCTTGGTAAGTGGCACTGGCGCAGACCCAGTCGCCACAGTGCAGCCGTGCCGGAGCAGGGGGTCTTTGCAGGCCCAGCAGCCAAGGCAGCAGGCGGTGCTTGGCGTCATCGCCTTCATCGAGCAGCAGGTGGACGCCGGGGTGCAGGGCCGCATCGGGGGCTACATCGGGCGGCAGGTGCTGCCAGCGCAGTTCTGGAACCATAAAAGTTTAGAAGAAAAGTGGCTTTTGGCCTTGTGTAGCAAGCGCGAGCAGCTATTTATTTCATAAAGAAAAGACTTCCAGCGTGCGGCGCAGGACGCTGGTGCTGTGGTCCATTTCACGGGCAGATTGGGCATAGGCGTCGGCCACGCGGGCGTTGTCCTGGGTGACTTGGTCCAGATTGCTGAGGGCGGCATTGATCTGCGCCAGTCCGGCGCTTTGCTCGGCGGTGGTGTTCACCATGGTGTGGATGTGGGTGCTGATGCTGTGTACTGCTTGCACGGTCTGCTCAATAGAGCCACCGGCCTGCTGCATGTGTGTGGCGCTGTCGCTGATGTGCTGGGTGGAGCGGGCAATGAGCTGTCGAATCTCTCCGGCGGCCTGGGCGCTGTGCTGGGCCAAGGAGCGCACTTCGCTGGCGACCACGGCAAAGCCTCGGCCTTGCTCCCCGGCGCGCGCGGCTTCCACGGCGGCGTTCAGGGCCAGGATGTTGGTCTGAAACGCAATGCTTTCGATGGTGGAGATGATCTGCCCCATCTGGCGCGAGGACTGCTGCAGCCCCCGCACTTGGGCACCTGCCGTTTGCATGACCTGCCCGCTGACCGCAGCCAAGTTGGCACTGTGCTGTGTTTGCTGCTGGATTTCTTGGGCCTCTTTCTGCGATTGCGCCACGGTCTGCGTCAGCTGCTCCATGGCGCTGGCCGTTTCCTGCAGATCCTGCGCCTGACGGTCGGTGCGTGCTGCCAGGTGGTCGGCACCGGTGGTCAGATTGCGGGCCAGGGTGTTGAAGCCGTCGATCTCGTGCTTGGCATCGTGGATGACGGCGCGCAAATTGATGTGGATGCGCCGCAACCGCTCCAACAGTAGGCCCATGGGGTGTGGCGGCAGATCGTTCTTGGGCAATGGGTCAGACAGGTGGCCGCTGGCAATGTGGCCCGCCAGGATTTGGATGGTGTGCAGCGGCAGGGTAACGCGCGTGTGCAGATGCAGCAGCCCGGCGGTGTACAAGCCCAGCAGCAGGGTGGCCAGCAAGGCAAGCTGCCAGGGCGCTGTCCAGCCTATGAGGGGAAACAGCAGTGCCAGCACCAGGGCAGGCAATTGCAGCACGGCCTGACGCTGGGTGATGGAGGCGCGCTGCAGCTTGCCCCACTGGTTGCGCCAGCCACGGTGGCGGATGCGCCCGCCATGCAGGCTAACGCTGGGGGAGGGGCGCCCACGCTCAGCCGCGATACGGGCATAGAGCACTTCAGCCTCCTGCACCTCCTGCACGCTGGGGCAGGTACGCACGGACATATAACCCACAGGCTTGCTGCCCTGTATCATGGGCGTGACGTAGGCGCGCACCCAGTAATGGCGTCCGTCCTTGCGTAGGTTTTTCACCATGCCCTGCCAAGCACGGCCATGCCCGATGGTGGCCCACAGATCCTTGAAGGCCTCAGGCGGCATGTCTGGGTGGCGCACGATGCTGTGCGGCTGTCCCATCAGCTCGGCTTTGCTGTAGCCGCTGACTTCTTCAAATGCAGCATTGCAGTGGGTAATGCGCCCTTGCTTGTCGGTGGTGGACATGAGCAAGAGGTGCTCCTCAAACAGGTAGGCTGTGTGTGCGCTGGCAGGTGCGGTAGGCATGGGAGCGAAGAGGGGGCAATGAAGCCAGCAAGATACCATTGATCGTGCAGTCCAACTCCTAGGGGTAGTGCGCTTGCTTGACGCATCTCAAGGGAGCCGGATCTCTGTGCCGTGCGCTTGCTGCGCAGGCCGGCCCGCATTACCCCAGCAGGCGCCCTACCGTGAGCACCGCCAGCAGCAGCAGCCACACGGCCACCAAGCGCCACACCAGTCCCACCATGCTGTGCAGGTGTGCAAACTCCGGCGTTTGCCCTTCGGTGTAAGCGCTGTCTTGTGGTGCTTCTGGAGTACCAAAATCCATATCGGCGCGCGGCTGCAGACTTGGGCCACTCAAGCGCACATGCAGTGCCCCAGCTGCGGCGGCAACGATGATGCCGTCGTTGTCCTCTGGTGCCGTGCTGGCATGCTGGCGCCAACCGACGATGGCATCCTCAAAGCTGCCCACCATGGCCATACCAATGGCCGTCAAGCGCGCAGGCAGCCAGTCGATCCACGACCACGCCTGCCGGGTGACGCGTTGCAGCGGTACGCTGACCGGAGCTGCTCCTGCAATGGTGTGGTGCGACCATTGGCGTGAGAGGTATTCTGCCGTGCGGTACAGCACCGCCCCTGCAGGCCCTAAACCCACGAGCATCAATGCCGTGAACCAGAAAAACACCCCAAAGACATGCCGGTGTGCCTGCACGATGCCATAGGCCAGCACATGGCGCAGCAGCTCGGTGCGTGTGAGTGTCCGGATGTCCATCTGGCGCCAGTAGGCGAAGGCTTGGTGGGCGGTGGCGTCGTCGTCGTCGGCCAGGGCATCGCGGATGCTGGTGAAGTGGTGGCTGAATTGGCGAAACCCCACCGTCAAGTACAAGACGGCCACGTTCCAGAGCAAGGCCAGGGGCCAGCCAATCCAATGCAGCAGCGCCAGATACACACCGCTAGCAAAAGCCACCGGCACCAGCAGGGCAATGGCCCAGGTGAGCCAAGGTTCACCGGCTGGGCCATCGTCGAAACTGCGACGTACGGAAACGGCCCAGGCTTTCAAGCCGTCGTGGGCAGGGTTGTCACGGGGCAGGGGGCGCGCCTGCTCCAGCATCAGGGCAAACAGGATGGCAAAGAAACTCATGCGGGCATCATAGCGGCCAGGGTGGGCTGGCTTGTGGGTGGCGGTGGCTCAAGCGGCCATGAAACGGTACAGATTTCGCAGCATGCCTGCTGTGGCGCCCCAGATAAAGTGCTCTTTTTGGCCATCCTGGTAGGGCATGGCAAACCATTCGCGCATTTGGCCTTGCCAGTGCATGCGGTGGCGCTGGTGGTTGGCTGGGTTGAGCAAAAAGGACAGCGGCACTTCAAACACCTGTGCTACCTCGTCGGGATTGGGCTGCAGAGGTTGTGGCGTAATCAGAGCGACCACGGGTGTGACGGCAAAGGCCGAACCGGTGGTGTACAGCGGCAGGCTGCCCAGCACTTCGGTACGTTCGGGCAGCAGGCCGACTTCTTCCCAGGCTTCGCGCAGCGCGGTGGCAATGGCATCGCTGTCTTGCGGGTCGCTGCGCCCACCCGGAAAAGCCACCTGCCCCGAGTGGCTGGACAGGCGATGGCTGCGCTGGGTGAGTAGTACGCGCAGCCCATCGTCGTGCTGTACTAGGGGCATGAGCACCGCAGCTGCTGCTAGGGGACGCTGTGTGAACGCCGGTTCGCCACGCAGCTCAGGCTGCCATGGCGGTGGCGCAGCAAACCGGGTGCGCAGCGCCTGCGCCGTCTGCGCCCGTGTCGGGATGCTGGGCAGATGGTGGTCGCGCCCATGGATGGGGACTTGGCGCGGGTCAAAAGGCGGAATGCCCACCGCCCCTGAGGTGGGTACAGCCGGGCGCTGAACGGGAGGAGGCATGGGACATGCTTTCTGCATCGAAAAAAGGCCGCTGCGGCTCAGTGGGGGATGCCATACCGCAGGCACAGGTGAGGGGCAAAAAAAAGCCGCCACAGCAAAACTGTAGCGGCTTTTGTGCGCGCAGCAAGGCGTGCGTGGGCTTTTGCCTTTATTCGGCAGCAGCCTCGGCAACTGCAGCCACAGCAGCGGCTTTGCGCTGGGGCAGTTTTTCCTTGATACGTGCTTTCTTGCCGGTCAGGCCGCGCAGGTAGTACAGCTTGGCGCGACGCACGTCACCACGGCGCTTGACTTCGATCTTGGCGATCAGGGGCGAGTAGGTTTGGAAGGTACGTTCCACGCCTTCGCCATTGGAAATCTTGCGCACGATAAAGCCGCTGTTCAGACCACGGTTGCGTTTGGCAATCACCACACCTTCGTAAGCCTGAACGCGCTTGCGGTTGCCTTCAACGACATTGACGCTGACGATCACGGTGTCGCCGGGGTTGAAGTCGGGGATGGTCTTGTTCAGACGAGCAATTTCTTCTTGCTCCAGGGTTTGAATCAGATTCATGAGGCTATCCATCTCGATCGTGTCCGCGCCACAATTGGCAAGCGCCGGGATTGGCGCCATAGGTTGCACTCACCATGGTGCAACGGCCGGATAGAGGATCAAAGAACCCAGCATTATAGCTGGTCGGATTATTTTTCCAAGGTTTTCAAGAGGTGTTCGTCGCGGACGGTGAGCAGGCCCTGGGCACGGGCACGCTCCAGCAGCTCGGGGCGGTGCTGTGCGGTCAGCGCCAAACTTTGGGTGCGGCGCCACTCGGCAATTTGTGCGTGGTGGCCCGACAGCAGCGGTGAGGGCACACTGCGCCCTTGCCACACCTCAGGGCGGGTGTAGTGCGGGCAATCGAGCAGGCCATCGAGTGCCGGATTAAAACTGTCCTGCTGAAAGCTGCCTGCATCGTTGAGCACGCCCGGCTGCAGGCGCGTGATGGCGTCCAGCAGCACCAGCGCGGCCAGCTCGCCACCGGAGAGTACAAAGTCGCCCAGGCTGATCTGGTGCGTGACGTTGGCATCGATAAAGCGCTGGTCCATGCCCTCATAGCGCCCGCACAGCAAGATGGCGCCCGGGCTTTCGCTCCACTGTGCCACCACGCTGTGCGTGAGCGTCGTGCCGATCGGCGAGAACAGCACCACGGGGGCAGGTTCGGCTTCGCCCGCCTCGGCGCGGGCCACGCGGATGGCATCCAGGCAGCGCTGCAGCGGTTCGGCCATCATCACCATGCCCGGGCCGCCGCCAAAGGGGCGGTCATCGACGCGGCGGTAGTTGCCCTCGGCGTGGTCGCGTGGGTTCCACAGGTGCATCTGTACCTGGCCGCTGCTGTAGGCGCGGCGCGTCACACCGCTTTCCAGAAACGGCGTGAACAGTTCGGGGAACAGGGTCAGGATGTCAAAGCGCATGGTGGGCAGGCCCAGGCATGCTGTGCCTGGTGCAATCGTTCAGAAAATCAGTAATCGGGTTGCCAGTCGGCGGTGATGGTTTTGCCGGGCAGATCCACGTGGTCGATGTAGGCATCGACAAATGGGATCATGCGCTCCAGCTCTTTGCCATCTTCGCCCATGTAGGCCACCACCAGCACCGTCTGTGGGCCGGTGCTGAGCAGGTCTTTGACCGAGCCCAGATGCAGCCCCTCACGGTTGCGCACGGTCAAGCCAAGCAGATCGACCCAGTAGTACTCGCCCTCATCGGCCTGGGGGAAATGCTCGCGCGCGATAAAGATGCGCGCACCACGCAGGGCCTCGGCGGCGTTGCGGTCGGTCACAACGGGGGATGTGGCCACCAGGCCATCGCCATGCCAGCGCACCTGCTGGATGGGTAATGTGGCTGTGCCAGTGAAGGTTTTGGCCCCTTTTTCTGCAGGCTGCAAAAACCAGCTGGGCGCATGCATCAGCGCCTGTGGGTCGCTGCTGTGGGCGATCAGCTTGAACCAGCCTTTGATGCCCCAGGCATCGGCGATGCGGCCCACTTCGACGGCGTCGGCAGGCAAGGTGGCAGGGGTTAGGGTGGGGAGAGCAGCAGTCATGGCAGGCAGACGGGAGAGGGGCAAGACAAAGCGAAGGGCGGCAGCGGCCAGAGGGACTGATCGCAGCGGCGCGCCCATGAAAAACGGGCTCCGTCAGACATGCCAACGAAGCCCGTGGTGTGCAGTGCGCAGTGCTTAGGCGACGGCCTTGGCAGTGGCTTGCTTAATCAGGCGTTCCACCGTGTCAGAAGCTTGTGCGCCCACGCCCTTCCAGTAGGTGATGCGATCCAGTGCCAAGCGCAGGGTTTCTTCAGCGCCACGGGCTGTGGGGTTGTAGAAGCCCACGCGCTCGATGAAAGCACCGTCACGACGCACGCGCTTGTCGGTGACCACAATGTTGAAGAACGGACGGGCTTTGGAGCCGCCGCGAGAGAGTCGAATAACGACCATGGTTGTTCCTTCGGGTGGTTGCAGCATTCATTGCTGCAGTTGGTATTTCACGGCGTTTGAGACACGCGACATGGCCACCCGGCCAGCGACACGCCGAAAACCCGCAATTGTATCTCAAGTATCAATAAAGCTGGAGGCTGATCCAGTACGCGATGGCTGCGACGGTGGCGCTGGCTGGAATGGTCAGCACCCAAGCCCAGATGATCCCGCCCGCCACGCCCCAGCGTACGGCGCTGGCGCGTTGGGTGGAACCCACGCCCACGATGGCGCCGGTGATGGTGTGTGTGGTTGACACCGGAACACCCAAGAACGTGGCAAAGAACAGCGTGAGCGCTCCGCCCGATTCGGCGCAGAAGCCGCCCACGGGTTTGAGTTTGGTGATCTTCTGGCCCATGGTTTTCACAATGCGCCAGCCGCCAAACATCGTGCCCAGGCCAATGGCGGCGTAGCAGCTGATGATGACCCAGTTGGGAGGGGTGCTTTCCGTGCTGGACAGATAGCCGGTGGCAATCAGCAGCAGCCAGATGATGCCGATGGTTTTTTGCGCATCGTTGCCCCCGTGGCCCAGCGAGTAGGCACCAGCCGACAGCAGCTGCAAGCTGCGAAACCATTTGTCCACACGCCCGGGGTGCGTGCGCCGAAACACCCAGGCCACGGCCACCATCATGAGCGAGCCAAAGACGTAGCCCAACAGGGGTGAAATCACAATGAAGGCCACTGTCTTCAAAATACCGCTGGCAATGAGCACACTGGGCCCAGCCTTGGCCAGCCCAGCGCCCACGATGCCGCCAATCAGTGCGTGCGAAGAGCTGGACGGGATGCCGTAGTACCAGGTAATCAGGTTCCAGGTGATGGCGCCCACCAGAGCGCCGAATACGACGTGGGTATCCACCACGCCAGGCTGAATGATGCCCTTGCCCACCGTGGCAGCCACACTCAAGTGAAAAACAAAAATGGCAACAACGTTAAAAAAAGCAGCAAAAAGCACTGCTTGAGCGGGCTTGAGCACGCCGGTCGAGACCACCGTGGCAATGGAGTTGGCCGCATCATGAAAACCATTCATGAAGTCGAACAAAAGCGCCATTGCCACCAGCAAAATCACCACCCACAGGGCAGCTTGTACGGGTTCCATGGTCGGTATTTCCTCAGGGATGGCGAATCGAGCGCCCAAGGTTAGGAGTTCTCAAGGACGATGCCCTCGATGATGTTGGCCACGCTCTCGCATTTGTCCGAGACCGATTCCAACAGTTCGTAAATAGCCTTGAGCTTGATGAGCTCGCGCACATCAGGCTCTTCGCGAAACAGCTTGCTCATGGCGCCACGCAGCACCCGGTCGGCGTCTGATTCGAGCTTGTCGATCTCCGAGCAGGTCTTGAGTGCGGCTTCGGCTGATTTGGCCTCGCCCACGTGGTTGAGCAGCTTGACCGCATCGCGCAGACGTTCGCAGCAGCGCACGTTCAGATCGGTCAGGCTGTGGATCTCTTCGGTCATGTGGCGCACGTCGTACAGGTACAACGTGTCGGCACAGTCCTGAATCAGGTCGGCCACATCGTCCATGCCGTTGATCAGGCTGTGGATATGTTCGCGATCCAATGGGGTGATGAAGGTCTGGTGCAGAGTGCGGCTGACTTCATCGGTGACGCGGTCGGCGGCGCGTTCAGCGTTGTCCACGTCGTTGTTGTACTTTTCGCGCAGCTCGGTCTGCTCGTAGTGTTCGACCAACTCGGCAAAAGCGCGCGAGGCTTCGACGATGCGCTCGGCGTGTTGGTTGAACATTTCAAAAAAATTGCCTTCGCGCGGCAAAAATTTGCCAAACAGCATGAACGCTCCTTTGCGTGGTGGCGTGTAGTGAAACAAAGAAAAAGAAGAGATGGCAGTGCGACACCCGTCACGCGTGGGAAAAGCCGCACAAGGGCAGCATCCAGAAACCTGCGGGTGCGCGATTCGTGCAGCACGTCAGGATGTGGCCTGCCAGACCCAGGGATTTTCCACGACTACACGCACTGGCCTGCATGCCCCCGCTTGCGCTTCAGCGGGGGCAGCCCACTGCCCCAGTGGCGCTAGAGGGTACAAAAGTAGTGTGTAAGTCATTGAATTTGTTATTTATGATGACGAAATTAAGATATCTTAAAAATTTTTTACTATATGTTGCGCATTCGCAACAAGCTATGGCGATCATCGCGAAAAACGAGTGCTGCCCCAGGGCTATTTACGCGCCATGCTTGACGCGCGTCTCGTTATTGCGCTGGCGTAGGGCTTGCAATTTCTCGCCAATTTTGATTTCCAGGCCGCGCGCCACAGGCTGGTACAGCGGCGGCGGCTGCAGGCCGTCGGGAAAATAGTTTTCCCCGGCGGCAAAGCCATCTTCCTCGTCGTGGGCGTAGCGGTAGCCCTTGCCGTAGTCCAGCTGCTGCATCAGCTGGGTGGGGGCGTTGCGCAAATGCAGCGGTACCGGGCGGCTGCCGTCCTGCTGCACTAGCGCCCGTGCGCGTTTGTAGGCCACATAACCGGCGTTGCTTTTGGGCGCCACGGCCAGATACAGCACGGCCTGCGCCAGCGCCAGCTCGCCTTCGGGGCTGCCCAGGCGCTCGTAGGTGGCGGCGGCATCGTTGGCAATGTGCAGCGCGCGTGGGTCGGCCAGGCCCACGTCTTCCCAGGCCATGCGCACGATGCGCCGCACCAGGTAGGTGGGATCGACGCCGCCATCGAGCATACGCACCAGCCAGTACAGCGCGGCATCGGGGTCGGAGCCGCGCACGCTTTTGTGCAGCGCGCTGATGGTGTCGTAAAAGTGTTCGCCCCCTTTGTCGTAACGGCGCAGCTGCTGGCCCAGCACCTGCTGCAACCAGGCGGCAGTGATGGGCGCAATGCCCGCCTGCGCGGCGCTGATGGCCAGGGTTTCCAGGGTGTTGAGCAGGCGCCGCGCGTCGCCATCGGCATAGGCAATGAGCGTTTGCAGTGCTTCATTTTCTATAGCTGGTAGCGCTTGCTGGGCTTGGGCTTTGGCCACAATTTGCTGTAATTCTTCGCTGCCCAAGGGTTGCAGCACATACACCGTGGCGCGCGAGAGCAGGGCGCTGTTCACCTCGAACGAGGGGTTCTCGGTGGTGGCGCCGACAAAGGTGAACAGCCCGCTTTCTACGTGCGGCAAGAAGGCGTCTTGCTGGCTTTTGTTGAAGCGGTGGACCTCATCGACAAACACAATGCTGCGCTGCGCCAGCAGCCCGTGGCGCGCGGCCTGGGCTTGTTCGACCGCGTCGCGGATGTCTTTCACCCCGCCGAGCACGGCGCTGATGCTGATGAATTGCGCGTCGAACGCATCGGCCATCAGGCGTGCGATGGTGGTTTTTCCTACCCCCGGCGGCCCCCAAAAGATGCATGAATGGGGCCGTCCCGACTCAAACGCCAGGCGCAGCGGCATGCCCGGGCCCAGGATGTGCTGCTGGCCGATCACCTCGCCCAGGTGGCGCGGGCGCAGGCGCTCGGCCAGTGGCTGGTGCAAGCCCGCTGCGGGCGTGGCGTGAGGATGAATGGGAGAAAGAGGGGCAGTGAGGGACATACAGGGCACATCCTAGCGCGACGCTGCTGCGGCAGCGGCGGGGCAAAGCCATATAAAAAATCAGAGCATGTGCCAAAAAATCAGAGCATGTGCCGCCAGTCAGATGTGCTTTTCAAAATGATTTCATGCTGAAATGCACAGCTGTAAAGCGGTAGTAGCTATGAAAAATAATTTTCCAGATCAATGCGCTGACGTGTGCCGTCGGCGTGCAGCTGCAGCACCTGGGCGCGTGGCTGCGCGCTGTCGCAGTGCCAGTCGCTCAGCACCACACGCACACGGCCATCGGGCAGGGCGTGGTCGGCGGGGCGGTGGGTGTGGCCGTGGATCAGCACTTGGGCCTGCGCGCGCTCCAGCCACTGCTGGGTGAGGCGGGGATCGGCGTCGGCGTATTCGGCGCCCGATTGCTTGCGCTGTTCGCTCTCGCTGCGCAGCTGCTGTGCCAACGCGCGGCGCACGGGCAGGGGCTGGGCCAGCAGTTGTTGTTGCCAGGCCGGTTGGCGGCTGAGGGCGCGAAATTGCTGGTACTGCACATCGTCCAGGCACAGCGCGTCGCCGTGCGACAGCAGCAGGCGCTGCGCGCCCCAGATCAGCAGGGTGGGGTCGGCCAAACCCTGCATGCCACTGGCCTGCAGGAAGGCGTCGCCCGCCAGAAAATCGCGGTTGCCGACCATGAAGTAGATCGGCCGCAGGGCGCTGGCTGCGCGCAAGATGGCAGCGCATGAGGCTTCAAAGCCGTCGGCCTCGTGCAAGGCATCGTCGCCCACCCAGGCTTCCAGCAAATCGCCCAAGATCAAGATGGCGCTGGCACGGCTGGCCTGCAGATAGCGCTGCCAAGCGGCCAGCGTGGCCGGTTCGCGCGCTTGCAGGTGCAGGTCGGCAATGCATTCGACCGTGCTCCAGTGCTCCGGGGCCACCAGCGTTTGGGCTGGCAGCGCCGGCGCTGGTGGCACGGTCGCGCAGGTGGTGGGCGCAAGGGGCGTCAAGATTTACAGAGCAACCGCTTTGTCGATGACCACCAGGTCGTAGGGCACGTCGTCGTGGTAGCCCTTGCGGGTGGTGCGCACTTTTTTGATGCTGTCCACCACGTCCTGGCCCTGGACCACTTTGCCAAACACGGCGTAGCCCCAGCCTTGGGCGCTGGGCGAGGTGTGGTTCAGGAAGTCGTTGGACACGGTGTTGATAAAGAACTGGGCAGTGGCGCTGTGCGGATCGCCGGTGCGGGCCATGGCGATGGTGTAAGCGTCGTTTTTCAGGCCGTTCTTGGCTTCGTTCTCGATGGGCGCTTGGGTCTCTTTTTGCTGCATGTCGGTGGTGAAGCCGCCACCTTGGATCATGAAGTTCTTGATCACGCGGTGGAAGATGGTGCCGTTGTAAAAGCCCTGGTTGACGTAGCTCAGGAAGTTTTCCACGGTCTTGGGCGCTTTTTCAGCGTCCAGCTCCAGGGTGATGACGCCCTGGGTGGCGGTGTCGGCCACGTTGATGGTGATGTGCAGTTCGACTTGAGGCTTGCTCATGGGGTGTGCTTTCTAAAGGTGAAGAGAAGGTGCGGCGTGGCAACGCTGCGCGTTGCGTTGCGGTACGTTAGGGCAGGATGCGCGCCGACAGGATGACCACCGGGGTGGTGGGAACGTCGCCGTGCATGCCGCGTCGGCCTGTGGGCACGGCGCGGATTTTGTCCACCACGTCCTGGCCTTGCACCACCTGGCCAAAGACGGCATAGCCGTGGCCATCGGGGCGCGGAGCGTCCAGGTTGGGGTTGTCTTGTACGTTGATGAAAAACTGCGCCGTGGCCGAGTTGGGGTCAGGGCGGCGTGCCATGGCCACGCTGTAGCGCGTGTTGCGCAGGCCGTTGCCCGCTTCCAGTGCAATGGGCGCGCGCGTGGCTTTTTCTTGCATGTCGCTGTTGAAGCCACCGCCTTGGATCATGAAGTTGCCAATCACCCGGTGGAAGATGGTGCCGTCGTAGTGCTGGTCGCGTACGTACTGCAAAAAGTTTTCCACCGTCTTGGGCGCTTTGGCGGGATCGAGCTGCAGCACGATGTTGCCCAGGCTGGTGTGCAGTTCGACTTTGGGTGGTGTGCCCTGTGCCAGGGCGGTGCCCGCCGTACCCGCTGCGGCCAGCATAAGGCCAGCGCCCAAGGCAGAGGTGAGGAAGCGGCGTGTCAAGCGATGGGAAAAAATCATGGCCATACGGGCAATCCGATGTGTCAAAAATCAGGGTTGGCTGGGCTGCAGCAGAGGCTGCAGGTCGTGCAGTTTGCGCTGCAAGGCCGGTTTGGCGCCTTGCAGTTTGCTGGATTGGGTATAGGCCTCATGCGCCAGGCGCAGATACACATCGCCCAGGTTTTCATACGCTACGGCATACGCCGGGTTGTTGCGCACGGCTTGGTTCAGCGCGTGGCGCGCTTGCTCGAGCTGGCCCTGACTGGCGTAAATGACGGCCAGGTTGTTGTAAGGTTCGGGCAGCTCGGGGTATTCCTCGGTCAACTGCGTGAAGGTTTGCACCGCAGCGGCCGTGTCGCCCGCTTTGGATTGGGCACTGCCTTGCAAAAAGCGCATCTGTGGGTCGCGGGGATTGCTGCTCAGGTACTGCTGTGCCTGCGCCAGCGCCTGGGTGGTGTCGCCTGTGCGAATCAGGGTGGCCACATCGCTGTAGGCATCGGCCTGCGCTGCGCCGCACCAAGTGAAAAAAGCGCCCACGACAGCGCCAAGGCGCAGCCAGCGACGTGCAACGGCAAACGGGAAAAGGGAAGTCATAACAAGCAGATGAAAGCGAAGACGGGCCAATACGGGCAATGTGCCCACCACACCCAGACAAGGCCAGCCGACGGCGGCGCAACGTGCGGCGGGTTTATACTGCGCGGCAATTGTAGCGGCTGCATTTTGCGGCTTTGCCTCTTGTGCGGCGCAAGGTGGTGCAGGCATTGCACCTAGGGATGCAGACGGCGTATCCCTGTCTTGTCTTCGCGGTTCTTCCTGCTGGTTGCCTCTTTCTTCCCATGAGTTTGCGTATCTACAACACGCTGTCGCGTGCATTGGAGGCTTTTGTGCCTCTGCAAAGCGGTCATGTGCGCATGTACGTATGCGGTATGACGGTGTACGACCTGTGCCATCTGGGCCATGCGCGCTCTATGGTGGCTTTCGATGTGGTGCAGCGCTGGCTGCGCGCTAGTGGCTATCAGGTGACTTATGTGCGCAACATCACCGATATTGACGACAAAATCATCCAACGTGCTGTGCAAAACGGCGAAACCGTGCGCGGCCTAACCGATCGCATGATCGCTGCCCTGCACGAGGATGCCGATGCCCTGGGTATTGAGCGCCCCACCCACGAGCCACGCGCGACCGATTACGTGCCGCAGATGTTGTCGATGATTGGCCATTTGCAAGACAAAGGCTTGGCCTACCAAGCACCTGGTGGCGATATGTTGTTTGCGGTGCGCCAGTTTGCAGGCTACGGCAAATTGTCGGGTAAATCGCTGGATGAGCTGAATGCGGGCGAACGTGTCGCCGTGCAAGACGGCAAGCGCGATCCGCTGGACTTTGTGCTCTGGAAATCGGCCAAGGCCGAAGAGCCTGCCGAGGTGAAATGGAACAGCCCCTTTGGTGCTGGCCGTCCTGGCTGGCACATTGAGTGCTCTGCCATGGGCTGTGCCTTGCTGGGCGAGAGTTTCGACATCCACGGTGGCGGTGCCGATCTGGCCTTCCCGCACCATGAAAACGAAATCGCGCAAAGCGAAGGCGCCACGGGCCAGCCTTTTGCGCGCACGTGGATGCACAACGGTTTTATCAATGTGGACAACGAAAAGATGTCCAAGTCGTTGGGTAATTTTTTCACCATCCGCGATGTGCTCAAGGCGTACGAGCCCGAAGTGGTGCGCTTCTTTGTGGTGCGCAGCCATTACCGCAGTCCGCTCAATTATTCCAATGTCCATTTGGACGATGCGCGCGGTGCGCTCAAGCGCTTGTACACCGCGCTGACCATGGTGGAGCCGCAGGAGCAGGCCATCGATTGGAGCAACCCCTACGCGGCCCGTTTCAAGGCGGCCATGGACGAAGACTTTGGCACGCCTGAGGCAGTGGCTGTGCTTTTTGAGCTGGCGGCAGAAGTCAACCGCAGCAAGTCGGCCCAGCTGGCCGGGTTGCTCAAAGCACTGGGTGCCTGCCTGGGGCTGTTGCAAGCCGATCCGCAGGCCTTTTTGCAAGCCGGTGCTGCTGGAGTGGACGCTGCGGCCATCGAGGTGCAGATTGCTGCCCGCGCCGCGGCCAAAGCCGCCAAAGACTGGGCCGAAGCCGACCGCATTCGCAACGTGCTCTTGGCACAGGGTATTGTGTTGAAGGACTCCGCCAGCGGCACGACGTGGGAGGCGGCTCAGTAAGCCTCCACTCCGCCATGGAGTGGGGCGCTGGGCCTTGCGTTATGGCACCTTCCCCCAAAGTGCAACTGCCCGTTGCACCCGACTACGCGCCACCCTACTGGACGCAGGCGTGCCAGCATCTGGTGAAAAAAGACCGGGTGATGCGCCGTTTGATTCCACAAATCGGCAGCGAAGCCCTGGCCTCGCGCGGCGATCCCTTTGTGACCTTGGCGCGCTCTATCGTCGGCCAGCAAGTCTCGGTCAAATCGGCAGCCAACATCTGGAAGCGCCTGGAGGCGCTGCCCACCGCCATGGAGCCTGAACACCTGCTGCGCCTCAAAGTGGACGATCTGCGCGCCGCGGGCCTGTCGGCGCGCAAGGTGGACTATCTGGTGGATTTAGCGATCCATTTCACCGAAAAGCGTCTGCATATCGACGCTTGGCCGCAGATGGATGACGAAGCCATCATTACCGAGCTGATGGCCATTCGTGGCATTGGCCGCTGGACGGCGCAGATGTGCTTGATGTTCTATTTGCAACGCCCCAATGTGCTGCCACTGGACGATGTGGCACTGCTCAAGGGTATCAGTCAGTGCTACTTCTCGGGCGACCCGGTCAGCCGCAGCGACGCGCGCGAAGTGGCTGAGGCGTGGAAGCCCTGGGCCACAGTGGCGACTTGGTATATTTGGCGCTCGCTGGATCCCCAGCCGGTGGCCTATTGATGTGACGGACCCGTCCCTGAGGCCGCAGCGCCGGGACAAGGAGAGAAATCTTGGCTAAAAAAACCTTTCTGGACTTCGAGCAACCCATTGCCGAGTTGGAATCCAAAATTGAAGAACTGCGCTATGTCCAGAGCGAAAGCGCTGTGGACATAGCCGACGAAATCGAACAGTTGAGCAAAAAAAGCAATCAACTGACCAAAGATATCTACAGCAATCTTTCGCCCTGGCAGATCACCAAAATTGCCCGCCATGCCGATCGCCCCTACACGCTGGACTATGTGCGCGAGGTTTTTACCAACTTCACCGAGATGCACGGCGATCGCCACTTTGCCGACGACCAATCCATCATCGGTGGCTTGGCGCGTTTCAATGGCCAAGCTTGTATGGTCATTGGCCACCAAAAGGGCCGCGACACCAAAGAGCGCACGCTGCGCAACTTTGGCATGACCCGCCCCGAGGGTTATCGCAAGGCGCTGCGCCTGCTCAAGACGGCC
The DNA here is from genome assembly GCA_028690035.1 of Comamonas sp. Classification (GTDB taxonomy): domain Bacteria; phylum Pseudomonadota; class Gammaproteobacteria; order Burkholderiales; family Burkholderiaceae_C; genus Comamonas. The sequence continues at coordinate 212,635 of JAQVCA010000007.1, forward strand.
GAAAAGTTCAAGCTGCCCGTGTTCACCTTTGTGGACACACCCGGTGCGTTTCCAGGGATTGATGCCGAAGAGCGCGGCCAATCCGAAGCCATTGGCCGCAACATCTACGAGATGGCTCAGCTCAAAACCCCCATCATCACCACCATCATTGGCGAAGGTGGTTCGGGCGGCGCGCTGGCGATCTCTGTGGCTGATCAAGTGCTGATGCTGCAGTACGCCGTGTACTCGGTGATCAGCCCAGAAGGCTGTGCCTCCATTTTGTGGAAAACCGGCGAAAAGGCCTCAGAAGCGGCAGAGGCCATGGGCATCACCGCCCACCGCTTGAAGGCATTGGGGCTGGTGGACAAAATTGTCAACGAGCCCGTGGGCGGCGCCCACCGCGACCCCAAGCATATGGCCAGTCTGCTTAAACGCGCCTTGGGCGATGCGTTGCGCCAGTTGATCGATCTGCCGCTGGACGCGCTACAAGAGCGTCGTTATGAGCGCCTGCAAAGCTATGGTCGCTTTACCGATACCAAGAACCGCTGAATTGCTCATCGTGTTCCAAAAGGCCCTGCGGGGCCTTTTTTATTAAAAAGATAGCTGTTATCGCTTATTCATAAAAGATTTCAGAATTAAATCATGTTGAAATTGTTTATTGGTAAGCGAAAGCAGCTATGAAATAAATAGTTTATGAGCACGGCCTTTGTACACGCCCTGCGTGACTTCGACCCCCCCCTGCCCGTGGCGATTGCCTACAGCGGAGGGGCCGATTCCAGTGCATTGCTGCATGCCTGTGCCCGGCGTTGGCCTGGGCAGGTGCGGGCGCTGCATGTCCACCACGGTCTGCAGGCAGCAGCGGACGATTTTTTGCAGCACTGCCAGCAGGTATGTCGGCAATTGCAGGTGCCCTTGGCCGTGGCGCAGGTGGATGCGCGCGCACAACCCGGTCAAAGCCCGGAAGACGCAGCGCGCCAGCACCGCTATGCCGCCCTGATCCAACTGGCGCGTACGGGCTTTGCCCAGCCTGCTATCAGCATTGCCCTAGCCCAGCACGCCGATGATCAGGTCGAGACCCTGTTATTGGCTTTGTCGCGCGGTGCTGGTGTGGCCGGATTGGCTGCCATGCCTGCCTATTGGCAGCGCGATGGGCTGCACTGGTTTCGCCCATTGCTGCATGTGCCGGGACAAGACCTGCGGGCCTGGCTGCAGGCGCAGGGCGTAGACTGGATCGAAGACCCCACCAACACCGACATACGCTTTACCCGCAATCGCATTCGTCAGCGGTTGTTGCCAGTGCTGGAGCAGGTGTTTCCCCAGTTTCGCAGCACCTTTGCCCGCTCCTGTGCCCACGCGGCGCAAGCCAGTGCTTTGCTGCACACTCTGGCACAGCAAGACGCCGCAGCCACAGGTCTGCCGCCCAGCATCGCCGCCTTGCAGCAACTGGATCCAGCGCGCCAAGCCAACGTGCTGCGCTACTGGCTGCTGGTGTGCCACCAGGCTACTCCCAGCGCGGCACAGTTGCAGGCGCTGCAGCACCAGATTGCCGTGTGCAAGACGCGTGGGCACCGCATCCACCTCAAGGCTGGGGGTGGGTTTGTCAGTAGAAAAGAGGGAAACCTATATTGGTACAATCCCGAGGTTTTGGTCCCTAAACCCTGAGTGCGAAAACCGGCGGCGCGCCAAAACACCGCATCTTTCAACAGCGCCGTGACCAGCAGTTTCGTCACACCTTAATCCAATGGCACTGTTCGTTCATAAATATGGCGGCACCTCGATGGGCTCCACCGAGCGTATCCGCAACGTCGCCAAGCGCGTGGCCAAATGGGCCCGGGCCGGCCACCAGATGGTGGTGGTGCCCAGCGCCATGAGTGGTGAAACCAATCGCTTGCTGGCCTTGGCCAGCGACTTGGCACCTGGCCACCCCGAAACTGCTTACTACCGCGAGCTGGACATGCTGGCCGCCACCGGCGAGCAGGCCTCTTCAGCGTTGCTGGCCATTGCCTTGCAGGCTGAAGGTCTGGAAGCTGTGAGCTACACCGGCTGGCAGGTGCCTGTACGTACCGATAACAGCTACACCAAAGCGCGCATTGAGTCGATTGATCCGGATCGCGTGCGTGCCGATTTGGCTGCTGGTCGTGTGGTGGTCATTACCGGCTTCCAAGGCATCGACCCGCAGGGCAACATCACGACCCTGGGGCGTGGTGGCTCAGATACTTCTGCGGTGGCCGTGGCGGCTGCGCTGCAGGCCGATGAATGCCTGATCTATACCGACGTGGATGGGGTGTATACCACTGATCCGCGCGTGGTGCCTGCGGCCAAGCGTCTACACAGCGTCAGCTTTGAAGAAATGCTGGAAATGGCCAGTCTGGGCTCCAAAGTGCTGCAGATCCGCTCGGTCGAGTTTGCTGGCAAATACAAAGTCCCGATGCGTGTGCTCTCTAGCTTTACGCCGGTCGATATCGACTTGGCTGAAGAGACCAGCTCTGGCACCCTGATCACTTTTGAGGAAGACGAAAAAATGGAAAAAGCCGTCGTTTCCGGCATCGCATTCAACCGTGGCGAAGCCAAAATTTCCGTGCTGGGCGTGCCTGATACCCCCGGCATTGCTGCAGCCATCCTGGGGCCGATCGCCGATGCCAATATCGATATCGATGTCATCATCCAGAACATCTCCAAGGACGGTAAGACCGACTTCAGCTTCACCGTCAATCAAAGCGACTTCCAGCGTGCTATGGAGTTGCTGCGTGAGAAAGTGGCTCCCCAACTGGGCGCAACCGAGGTCGTAGGCAACCCCAACATCGCTAAAGTCAGTATCGTAGGCATTGGTATGCGCAGCCACGTAGGCATCGCATCGACCATGTTCCGTGCCTTGGCGCAAGAGGGCGTCAACATTCAGATGATCTCTACCTCCGAGATCAAAACCTCAGTGGTCATCGACGAGAAGTACTTGGAGCTCGCTGTGCGCGCTCTCCACACGGCCTTTGGTTTGGATAAAACCGAATAATTTTTCAAACTTTGCAAAAACCGCTCAGAATTGTGCTTACAATAGCGGTTCAGCGGAAACGTGACCGAGTGGCCGAAGGTGCTCCCCTGCTAAGGGAGTATGGGGTGTAGAGCCTCATCGAGGGTTCGAATCCCTCCGTTTCCGCCAAGTTGTTTATTTATTCAATAACTTGAAAAGCACAAAATTCTTGTGCTACAATGCAAGGCTTCGCTGATCGCAGCGCTGCTAAGAACCAAAAAGTTCTGTTTCTGATCTTTAACAAGATACAGCCGATAAGCGTGGGTATTTGGCGGCTACTTGCCACAAATACTCATGTGAATAGAAGTGAAGTTCACTTCAATTCC